>JAIYAX010000010.1 GCA_027488815.1 Cytophagaceae bacterium
GCAGCTACAGCGTGCGGGTGACCAATCCGACCACAGGCTGCTTCAACAGCGATACCATCCAGGTGACAATCAACACCCCACCTACGGTCAATTTAGGTACTGACACAACCCGATGCGGAGGTACGGTTACCCTGAACGCAGGCAATGCAGGCTTCAACTACCTCTGGAGCCCCGGCGGTCAGACCACCCAGGCGATTGTCGCCTCAATGAGTGGCAGTTACAGCGTACGTGTGACCAACCCGGCGACCGGCTGTTTTTCTGATGATACCATTTCAGTACAGATCAACTCAATTCCATTGGTCAACATTGGAGCAGATGACACCGTTTGTGCAGGTTTACTCATTAATCCTATTGTCACAGGTTCAAACTCAGTTGCCTACCTTTGGAGCACAGGTGCTGTTTCCAACACTGTAGTTGTTTCAACCTCGGGAACGGTATTCCTCACAGTTACCGATACCTTGAGCGGCTGTTTTGGATCAGACACCCTCAAGTTACAGGTCATTCCAGCCCCGGTAGTCAATCTTCCTGCGGATACCATTCTCTGTGGAGGAGATTTCCTCATTCAGGGATCAGTTTCAGGCGCCTTTTTACAGCTCAATTGGTCCTCAGGATCATCTAACTCGGATACTTTGAGGGTAAATGCAGCAGGAAATTATGTGTTGTCAGCGCTGGATACTGTTACCGGCTGTCTCAGTTCAGACTCCATCAATATCAGCTATGATCTTTTTGTAGAAGATTTAGGGCCTGACACGACTTTTTGTGGATCAGACTTTATACGAAGTTCATTGATAGGTAATTATTCCTATTTATGGCCGACAGGACTTAGCACATTAAGTACGTTTGTCGTAAGTAGCTCAGGTACTTACACTTTGCAGACCATCAGTAATGTTTCAGGATGTGTATCTATCGATAGCATTTTTGTCACATCTCAAACTCCACTTTTCGTTGAACTGGGAGATGATACCATCATTTGTCAGGGAACCAATCTTCTGCTGAATGCGGGCAACATCGGTTCCGTTTACAACTGGTCAAATGGCGATACCACACAAACCGTACTGGTACAACCGGGCACTTATTGGGTTAATGTGGTCAATGGGGTTTGTCAGGCAAATGATACCATTATCATCCTGTCTAGTGATACTGTAACAGCAGCATTCAGCTTCAGCATAGGTGGTACTTTTGGCCAGACAGTCAGCTTCAGTTCAGCTTCAAACCCTGCCTGGAGCCATTTTTGGGCATTTGGCAATGGAGACACAAGTAACCTGGTAAATCCTGTAGTTGAATACGACTCATCAGGGACCTATCAGGTCACTTTGATCGTAAGCGATGGCTGTGGTTCAGACACCCTCACACTTCCGGTAAGTGTCATCATTACCGGCCTGGGTATGCAGCCAAACCTTATTGACTATGCGGAAGTGTTCCCTAATCCAACCGAGAATTGGACAACTTTACAGTTTGGAGGTACGCATTGGAAAGAGGCTTCGCTCTACAGTCTGAGTGGCTCACTACTAAAGAGATTTATCATTAGTGAAGAGGATATTGAAATGCAGCAACTCAAGATGGACTTCTCAGACCTGGCACAAGGCAGTTACCTGCTGGAGCTTAAGGGTATGGACAGTACCAAACGAATTAAGGTGATGAAACAATAGAAAAGAAAGATCGCCACAGAGAAAGGGTGTCCATGTGTCGGCACCCTTTTTTGTTGATCCGTATGCAAATCCTCCTGGCGACAATTACCATTGGTCCCTTTTTTCGAAGGATGTAAAAGGAGTTTTGCCATAAGCATCGGGGAAAGGGCATCTACCTCGCATTCTTTTTGGCTTAGTTTTGTTTGTCTGTTTTAAGCTCTGATAAACTATTTCACCAATATGAACATAGAATTCGAACGCTATTTGTTGAAGTTTAAGTTTGATGCCGGTACTTCCAGAGGCATAATGAAGACCAGGTCAATTCTTTTGCTTAAACTGAGCCAAGGGGACTATCAGGGAATAGGGGAGGTGGCCCCCATTGACGGGCTTAGCATTGAAAGCATTGACGAAACAGAACGGTGGCTGGGAGATGCATTAAAGAATGGGCTGGGAAAAGAATCCGGGGAACCGGTTGGCAGCAGGCCCTGGCTGGAGGCATATCTGCCTGAGCACTTCAGGGCATTGAGAATGGGTTTTGAAATGGCCTATGCCCATGTTCAAAACAGGGGCAACTATTGGTTTGATGGGTCATTTATTGCCGGAAAGACCATTCCGATTAACGGTCTGGTCTGGATGAGTGGACTTGAGCAAATGCTATCCGAAGCCAGAAAAAAATGGGAACAGGGGTTTGATTGCCTCAAGATCAAAGTAGGAGCAATTGATTTTGACTCTGAACTGGCCTTATTACATGAAATGAGGAAATGGGCAGGGCCCGGAAATTTGATCATACGGGTTGATGCGAATGGTGCATTTGACCGAACTGATGTATTTGACAAACTAAAAGCCTTAAAACGCTATAAACTTCATTCCATTGAGCAGCCGATCAAGCCCGGCCAATGGGATTTGATGGAAGAAATATGCCTTGATCCCATCATACCGGTGGCTTTGGATGAGGAGCTGATTCACACGGATGAACCTGATTTGGCACTCATGCGTTTGAGGCCGGCATACATCGTATTGAAGCCAAGCTTGGTAGGAGGGTTCACTAAAACGGAACAATGGATAAAGGCGGCGGAAAGTAAAGACATTCAATGGTGGCTCACCTCAGCCTTAGAAAGCAATTATGGGCTGCAAGCTCTTGCCCAGTTTGCCAGCCGTTACAACTTGCGATTACATCAGGGTTTGGGAACAGGGCAGTTGTTTGAGAACAATATCGGGCCGGAGTCTTTTGCGGTTGCCGGTCAGCTATCCTTCACATCAAGATTATCTTAAACTTACATGACTGCCCGGGATTCACTTTAGGTTGATCCTTACATCCTGTTGTATGCTGCAGAGCATGGGGCTAAAATTGTCCTGATTTCAGAGCGACAATTAACCCCATGAAAACAATAACTAACTATTCAATCAACAGCATTAAAGGCCTTTCTTTCATCATCGCCCTTTTCTTAACCGCAGGACATGCGATGGCTCAGTCGAAAGGCCTCTCCTCCGCCGAGCGTTTTTTCAGTGTAAAGAACTACGAGCAGGCCCTTCCACTCTTTGAAGAAGAGGTAAAAAATGGAAATAAAGAGCCGATGGTACACTACAAAGCAGGGGTGTGCTGCATCAAGTCACCGGACCTAAACCAGCAAATCAAGGCAATTCCTTACCTCGAGTATGCCATCAAAAATGAAAAGAGCCTGCCGGTAAGTGTTCATCTGGATCTAGCCGATGCTTGTCTGAAAAATGAAAACCTAGATAAAGCTAAAGACAGCTACCAGCGCTACAAAGAGCTTACAAAGACCGACAGAACTGCCCAAAGAAAAGCGGAAGAAGGCATGAAGGCCTGCGAAACAGCCAAGTCATTTATGAGGGTGCCTAGAAAATTCATAGTTAAAGCAATGGGCTCTGAAATAAACTCAAATCTGACTGAGTATGGACCAGTGGTATCGGCAGATGAAAGTGTACTTTCATTTACGGCATTAAGACCAAACAACGGAAAAGCTGTAACCGGAAATAAGTTTATTGAAGAGATACAAATTTCAAGCAATGAGGCTAGCAATTGGGCTGCTCCGCAGGTATTGAATCTGAATACGGATCAGAACTTAGGTACCGCCGGCATCTCTGCCGATGGCCAGAAGATGTACATTTTCATGAGTGGGGTCAATGATCCGGGCAACCTGTTTCAAATCAATAAAAGTGCTGAAGGGTGGAGTAAGCCGGCTGTAATCACCGGAACAATGAACTCTCCTGCAATGGAGACTGGCGCAAGCATCACCCCTGACGGCAAAACCATTTACTTCTCCAGCGACCGCCCGGGAGGAAAAGGAGGCCTGGACATCTACCGCATCACCCAGACTGCCAGTGGCACCTGGGGTGCCCCACAGAATCTGGGATCGCCCATCAATACCGATGCTGATGAAGATGCTCCATTTATTCATCCTGATCAAAAAACCCTGTATTTCACCTCAAACGGTCACAAAACCATGGGTGGTAGGGACATCTTTAAGTCCAAACTGATTGAAAACATATGGACCAAGCCCGAGAACATGGGCTACCCGGTCAATACCACCGCTAATGACAACTACTTCAGCCTATTGGCTAATGGTAAAAGAGCCTATTTTTCCTCTGACCGCAAGGGAGGCATGGGCGCTCAGGACATTTACTACATCGATATGCCCGATGAAAGTAATGTGGCCCTTACCCTAATTAAAGGGCGCATTTTGGATGGTGAAACCGGAAAACCCATTTCAACTAAAATGTATGTGATCGATAAACAAACCGACAAAAAGTTGGATTTCGTTTACAGCCCAGACCCGACAACAGGGGCCTATCTGGTGATATTGCCTCCTGCCAAAAACTATGACATTGTGATTGAAAGCGAAGGTTTTCTGCCCTACACCCTCAACATCAACGTACCCAACCAGACTTACTTTTATGAATTGTTTCAGTTGATCAGCCTCAAGACCATCAAACAATTTGATGTGCTGGTAGGGCAAGAGGTTTCAGTGGTGAATGCATTTTATGACACCAAGCAGGATGCCAAGGGAGCCAAACCGGGTGACCCTAAAGTGACCGGGGCCAACACTGCTGAGGCATATGAGGCCATGATCGAGCTGATGTCAGCCACCGACCAGAAACGCATCGATAACCTGATCAACACCATTCAGACCAAAAATACCGTGACACAGGTCAACTTTAAAGACAAGAATAACTCCCAATTGGAGACCGCCGCCCGCACCTACTACTACGACGAGAGCGATGAGAGCAAGTTTGAGAAGAAGCAGGTAGAAGGACACACCATACTCTCCCTCCCCACCTTTTATGTGACTGAGGAAAAAAAAAAAAAAAAAAACATGCCAAAGAAGAAAGACATGGCCGACAAGTCTATGCTCAACAAAGTGGTTAAGGTGTATTTCGATGCGGGTAAAAACGAAATCAAAGCCCAGTACAACCCGGCACTCGATGAGTTGTTGAGCTTTCTAAATAAGCACCCGGAGCTAGGCATTGAGATATCAGGTTTTGCCTCTGCTGAGGGCGATGAAGAGAAAAACAGGGAACTTTCCAACAAGCGAGCCATCACGGTGCTGGAGTACTTCAACTACAAAGGCATTGTGCGCCGCAGGGTAGTTGCTATGGGCTATGGCTCTACGACGGTGGCAGAGTCAAGCAAAGAGGAAGGCCGCAGGGTAGAGGTGAAGCTGGTAGAACTGGCCACTCAGTAAGTGCTCTGCTCCAAGGCAGGTTCCCATGCTTTTTCAGGCAGGGCTTGCAACATGGGCAGCTTTTCCAGTCCGATCACTTCGAGAGAAGGGTAGCCAAAATCAGCGACCACTAAGCCCTCGATACGGTAGAAACCCCGCCCCCGAAGTGGATACCTCGCCAGGCAAGGCGGGAAGTGGGTGGTGTCAAAGTACTGGCCCTGATAGTCGATAAAGGTACCAAACTGCATGTGCTCCCCTTTGATGGTGCGTACATCCTTGGTGGTGACGAGGTATCCTGTCATGGTCACTTCCCTGCCCAGGTGCTGCATCATCTCCTTCTGGCTGATGCCGATGTTGGGCTGTGGGGGGAGCAGATCAAAAGGGTGGCAAAGGGCAAACCCCAGCAGCTCGATCTCGTCCTGAGCATCTTCCAGAAAAGTATGAGGCAGCTGCGGCAGCTCAAAGACAGGCTCTTCGGTTTGAAACAGGACCGGCAGAGGCTCTTTGCGCTTTTCATGCCCGTAGATGCCGATGGCCTCCCAGTAAAGCTGGCGCTTGCTTTTGCCGGTGAACCGCAGTGCTCCGATGCGGATCAGAATGTTCACCTGCTCATGGCTGATGCCCAACCGCCTGATGAGGTTTTCCAGGCCCGTGTAGTCGCCCCCTGCCTGCCGCTCCTCGGCGATGCGACGGGCCACAGTGTACTCCAGTTCTTTGAGGTGGATAAATCCCAGGTACAGGCTTCGGCCCTGCAAGCTGCTCAGGTACTCGCTGCGGTTCACACAGGGGCCCTGTATCTCAGCACCATCGAGCCGGGCTTCGTGTACATAAAACTCTGTACGGTAAAAGCCCCCGAAATTGTTGATCACTGCCGTCATAAACTCCAGCGGGTGGTAGGCCTTGAGGTACAGGCTCTGAAAACTCTCAATGGCAAAACTGGCTGAGTGTGCCTTGGAGAACGAGTAGCCCGAGAAGCTTTCAATCTGTCTCCAGACCTCTTTGGAGAGTTCATCGGGGTAGCCATACTGGCGGCAGTTTTCGAAAAAACGATCTACGATGCGAGCGAACTCCTTTTTTGACCTGAATTTACCGGACATGGCCCTGCGCAGCACATCGGCCTCTGCCAGATCAAGCCCTGCAAAGTGGTGCGCCACTTTGATCACATCTTCCTGGTACACCATCACCCCAAAGGTCTCTTTGAGCAGTTCCTCCATTTTGGGGTGCAGGTAGTTGACCATGGTGGGGTTGTTGAACCGCTCGATGTAGGCCTTCATCATGCCCGACCTCGCCACCCCTGGCCGTATGATGGAGCTGGCCGCCACAAGGGTAAGGTAGTCTTCACAACGCAGCTTTTTCAGCAGCATGCGCATGGCAGGCGACTCCACATAAAAGCAACCGATCGTACGCCCTTCCCTGATCAGTTGCTTGATGGCCGGGTCTTGTTTAAGGGGCTCCGTTTGGTGAATATCGATCTGCTCACCTTTGTTTCGGGCGACAAGCTCTACCGCATCACGTATGTGCCCAAGCCCACGTTGGCTTAGGATGTCGTACTTGTACAGGCCGATGTCCTCAGCCACCATCATGTCAAAATGGGTGATGGGGAAGCCCTTGGGTGGCAGGTCTACCGCCGTGTAGGTGTTGATGGGCTCCTCGCTGATGAGCACCCCTCCGGCATGAATCGAGAGGTGATGTGGCATGTTTTGCATACGTTCACCATACTTCATGATGAGCCTGTGGATATCATCTCTCGGACCCTGCTGGGTCAGCTTGCGTCCCTCTACCAGTGCATCGGTCTCATGTTTGGGTAGTCCAAACACCTTTGCCAGCTCCCTGATCACCGAGCGGCCCTGGAAGGTGTTGTACGTGGCCAGCAGGGCGACATGCTTCTGCCCATGCCGTTCAAAAAGGTGCTTGATCACACGATCCCGCTCGTTCCAACTGAAGTCGATATCAAAATCAGGTGGGCTGCTGCGGTAGGGGTTGAGGAAGCGTTCAAAATACAGGTCGAGCTCTATGGGGTCGGCATCGGTGATCTGCAGGCAGTAGGCTACGATGCTGTTGGCCCCACTGCCCCGGCCCACATGGGCAAACTGTTGTGCTCTTGCAAATTGAATGATGTCCCAGGTGATGAGGAAGTAGGCGTTGAACCCCAGCTTCTGGATGATGCCCAGCTCTTTTTTCACCCGCTCTTCGGCCTCATTGCTCCCCTTGGGGTAGCGGTAGCGAAAGCCTTTCCAGGCTTCCCGCTCCAGCAGCAGGCTGTCTTCATAGTAGCTGCCGGTGAAGGTTTTTTTGTTTTTGTCGGTGCCAAATTCAAACTGAAAGCTGCAGCAGCCCAGCAACTGCTCGGTATTGCGGATGATGTGCGGCTGGGTGTGGTAGGCACTCATGAGCGTGTATTTATCCACCATCACCTCGTCGCTCAGGGCACAGCCCTCCGCAGACAGCTTGCTCAGCAGCGTATTGGCCTGTATCGCCTTGAGCAGGCGGTGGGTGTTGTGGCCGGCCTTGTCTTTGAAGGTGACCGGGCTGAGCATCACCAGTTTATCTTTTTGCTTGCTGAGCGTATGGGTGCCCAGCCGCAGCACCTCCGAGGGACGTATGCCGATGTATTCCTGCTCCCGCAGCCTGCCGGGCAGCCGATCAGTCCAAGGTAGCACAAAGTAAACTTCGTTGAGCAGGGGAGGCCTGTCGGGCGGCGACTGAGCCTTGAGGTTGAGCAGCGACAGGTATTCGTTCAGCTCCCTGAAGCCTTTGTTGCTGCGGGCTATGCCGATGTAGGCCAGGCGACCGGCAATGCGAAACTCCAAGCCAAGCAGGGGGGTGATCTGCCGCTCACAGCAGGCTTTTACAAAGTCAAAACAGCCGGAAGTGTTGTGTATGTCTGCCAATACCAGCCGATCAATGCCCAGTCGCAGGGCCTCCTCGGCAAGCTCCTCCACGCTCATGACCCCATGACACAGGCTGAAGTGAGAATGACAGTTCAGGTACATAAAATGCTAAAATATTTAGCAATATACAGAACAGCTGCACTGCAAAAAAGTTTTTACGGCCCAGTCCTGTTTTTTCTTTTGGGCTCTTCACCTGCCTGTAAGTCAAAGTATGGCTTACTCTTCTATTTTTGTGGCTTTGAACTAAACCACTAAAGGATAAACCAGGTATGGGGATATTGAAAGAATTCCGTGACTTTGCCATGAGAGGCAATATTTTGGAGCTGGGCACCGCAGTGATCATCGGAGGTGCATTTGGCAAAATTGTAGACTCCTTAGTCAACGACATCTTGATGCCACCGCTGGGAGTACTCATTGGCAATATGGACTTCAAAGACCTGAAGGTCAGGTTGGTAGAAGCCAAACCAGCATTGATTGAAAATGGAATTGAAGTGGTCGCTGCCCAAGCCGACGTGTACCTGAAGTACGGTATGTTCATTCAGAACATCATTGATTTTACCATTATCGCTTTTGCCATTTTCATGATGGTGAAGCTCTATAATAACACGCAAAAGGCGCAGGCTGCCAAACAGGCCGAAGTACCTACGGCGCCTCCACCTACGCCTGAGGACATCAAATTGCTGACAGAGATCCGGGATTTGCTTAAAAAATAAGGACATGCAAAAACTACTCACCCTGCTTGCATGCCTGTTTCTTGGGCTGGCATGCTACAGCCCGGCTGCATTAGCTCAGGAAACAGCTCCTGCCGATACCCTCAGCCCCTGGAAGGTGTTTGGCGTTTACTCCCTCAACTTCAACCAAGTCTACCTGAGCAACTGGGTGGCAGGGGGCGAAAGTTCAGTTTCTGGGAATACATTGTTTAACATCAGTGCCACGTACAAAAAGGACAAAATAAGTTGGGACAACTTCCTTGACCTGGCCTTTGGAGGGCTGGTGCAGGGTGAACGCACACCGGTGAAGACCGATGATCGAATCGAGTTTGGTTCCAAGTTCGGCTATGAAGCCCGTAAGAGCCTTTACTATTCGGCTATCCTCAACTTCAGGACCCAGTTTGCTCCCGGCTTCAAGCTGCCAAACGACTCGGTGGTGATCTCTGAATTTTTAGCCCCTGCCTTTATCAACGTCGGTCTCGGTATGGACTACAAGCCCAACGATGATTTTGCGGTGTTTTTTGGACCCCTCTCCACCCGTATCACCATCGTACAAAATCAGACACTGGCTAATGAGGGAGCATTTGGAGTGGAAAAAGCAGTGCTCGATGCCAATGGTCAGGTGGTTACTCCCGGAGAAAACATACGCTACGAGCTGGGAGCCTTTTTGAAAATGTCGTTTAAACGTAAGATCATGGAGAATGTGAACTTCCAGACCAAGCTCGACCTGTTCTCCAACTACCTGGATAGCCCGGATGATATCATTGTGAACTGGGAGACGCTTACCGCATTTAAGGTGAACAAGTACATATCCGCTACGGTAGCCACCAACCTGATTTATGACCACAATATCAACATCCCCATCGATTCCAATAACGATGGGTTTGCGGAGAAAACCGGCCCCCGGGTACAGTTTAAGCAGGTATTGGCGATCGGCTTGACATATAAGTTTTGATGGCTAATCGCCCTCATTTGCAACGAGGGTGTACGAGAAGATCATTTTCAAGGATCGATTGATGTCGAGAAATGGGTATATTTACTTAATGGCAAGAGATCATAACCTCACTGTTGGCCTGACTGATCTCAGTGAGACGCATAGACCAGAGGGGGTAATTAGATAAACTTCTAAATGAGTAATATGAGAACAATTCAAATTAAAGTGAGCGAAACTGACTTCCAAAAATATAATTTGGGAAATGGTGAAATCAAATTCACTAGTCTGGTAGAGCTGATAAAGCAAGAGTATGCACGTCAGGCATTAATAGAGTGTAATGAAATCGCCAAGAAGGTTGGGCTTTCTAATTTGTCAATAGATGAAATCAACGCCGAGATAAAAGCGGTGAGAGATGCAAAAACTCATTCTTGACACAAACGTCATCGTTTCAGCACTTATTTCTGGTTCGATTCCTACCAAAATCTTGTACGAATTGGTACTAACTCAAAAAGTGGAAATTTGTCTTTCGGAAGAGGTTTTTGCTGAATATATTGAAGTTTTGAACAAAGATAAATTCTCTAAGTTTGCAAACTTTAAAAGCAAGGCAGAAGTAGTATTAAATCGAATAAAAGAAGTGGCTACTTTTTACCAAACGAACCGGAAAATAGAAGTTTTGACAGACATAAGTGACAACAAGTTTTTAGAGTTGGCAGCAGTTAGTGCAGCAGACTTTTTGACGACAGGTAACACCCAAGACTTCACAATAACTGAGTTTGAGTACACAAAAATAGTGACACCAAGACAGTACTGGGATAATTATACTTTGAAAGAATAGCAATCTAGGTCGAGCCTTACTTGCCCAATCGCCCTCGTTTGCAACGAGGGTGTAAGAGAAGATCGTTTTCAAGGATCGATTGATGTCGAGAAATGGGTATATTTACTTAATGGCAAGAGATCATAACCTATTAGCTGGTCTAACTGGTCTCAGCGAGATTCTAAAGTGCTATTGATTATTGTAGTTTCAAAGGGCTAGTGTATATTTGCTTACTATGAAAACAGAACATGCATTCGCTGCAAGCGAATTTCTCGGTCTCCCTCGTTGCAAACGAGGGAGAATGGGATTAATACCCTAAATCATTTAAACTTCAGACTAGAACCAGTTGATAGCTGCCTTGCTGAATCTACCATGACCTATAACACAACTCATGTCACCATCTGTTCGAATGGGTTGATTTGGCACATCATCGTTAAGCCATAACTCTCCTAGTTTATGAATTAATTCTACTTCATCTTCTTTAATTGCATCCATGTCAAGTTTTACCAGAGCTTCAAACATTTTGGAATTAAGACCGGTTGGCAAGACCCATCTGTTGTTTACTAAAACAGGTTGAATCAATGGGCTTATCCGAATATAATTATTTGAATTTTGAGGCAAGGTAGGGTTCAAAATGGAGTAACAGATGAAATTTGCAGCATCAGGCGGATCACTTAGAATACTCCCAACCATTTTCTTGATATCTGTGGCTGGGCCTGGTTTTTGGTAGGGCTCAAACAGATATTCTTCTCCAGGATACCCTTTAAAATGGGTGTATGAAAGAGGCAAATAGACAGACCCAGTCCCTATGGATCTAATTTCAATTTCTTCAGGCTTTTTTCCGTTGACAAGTGCCTCTATTAACCCGGCATGCGCTGGATTGTTGTAGCCTCCCACTGCTCCATCCCAGTACCTATGTTTTACATCCGGTCGGTTTACATAACTAAACTCTGCTGGAAGGTCAAAATAATTAATCGGTGCATTTGAGGCAGCATGAATTGCCTGGGTGATGTAGACCTCTTTTGGGTTTGTGATGTAACCTGGGTTTTGCCCTTTTTTAATGTTTCCTACAATGCCTTTGCTGGTTTGATCAGAACGCATAAAAGTTGCTCTTTGCCTATCAAAGTCAAAGGTTGAGATCAGGAAATGTGGTTTCCTTCCACCAATCCTATCTGGTAATTGGCTCATAGGTATTACCGAGACTTGAGGTAGTAGTTTCGCTAAATTCTCCCCCTTTTTCTTTGTAGAGTATTTTGGGCCAATCCCCATAAATCTAAGAATACTGTAAACGGGGTCTCTCTCCCATACTTTAAGTTTATAAAACACATTTAGTCTATCCGTTTCATTCATGAACATATTTAAGATATCGTTCAGTGGCTTTCCTTCAGCCATAGCTGCTGCTACTAAACTTCCTCCTGAATTGGCCACTATCAGATCAAAGTCATTTAGAACTTCATAAGAATGTCTGTTGAGCCCATACATCTTTTGCAAAGCCATGACCTGAAGCAAAGCCCAGCTACCTCCACCGTCTAATGAAAGTATGCGGTATTTTTGGTTATCCATTGTTTATTCTGTTAAAAATGTTTAATTATAAAATCTTTAGCATTTGAGAAAAAGACTTTTTCTACAATCTGTTGAGCATTTAGACCATATTGACTACCTAATTTCTGGCCTGGACCTTTGAGATATTGATCGAGCAGTATCGTAATGCTGCCAGCCATGTCAGGAAACGTTCTTGCAACCCTGTATTGATTGAGTGGGTTTATAATACCATCATAGTCACTACCGATTGCCAGACAGTCCCAAGCAGGTAAGTTGTTTTGCTGACAAACCAGTGCTACGTGTAGCATGTTTTCAAACACAGGCTCTGCCCAAAGCAATTGTTTAGCCGCTTTGTTTTTAAAAACACTGCCAATTGTTCTTCCCAGCCGGCTTTTAAATCCGGGCTCATTCATGCCCATGATCCTTTGGTCATATTCGAGACCGATCAGCCCTCCTGATTTAGCGATGGAGATGATATCCCCGTTTGTAAGGTTGATATCTTTGTTGTAAAAATGAAAACGGTTTGAGTTCTCACCCATTACCCCTCCATGACTAAAAATAATAGGCACTTGATTATTGTATTCCTCGGCCATCATTTGATAAAACTCCAAACGAGCTCCCAAACTCATGTGCTTTACATCGATCAGTATCCTGTTGTTTTGATCATTGTCAAGTAGTTTGCGAATAAGGTCTTTGCCAATGGTAGTGATTTGTCCAGGTCCTTGACTAGGATGTAAGTTGTTTAAACAGTAGCTCTGGTCTAAAAATTTTGCAACCGGACCATCAAAACTTTCAGCATGAGAGCAAACTCCGTTATAAAAGTGGTGAGCTAAAGTAATGAAGAATGGCCTATGTTGCCAGTTTTTAACCTGATCGACCAGTTGAAGTATTTGCTGTTTATTGTTGGGATTTAAGGGCTGGTTGCCATGGGTAAATACGTGGGCTCCTTCAATGCTGTTGATCAATAGAATGGTACCTTTTTCTTCCGAATTTTTAAGCAAGTTATCCAAGTGCTGCCCGTTCTCAACAAGTATATATTTCCCAGGTAGTTGCGGATTGCTCACTCCATTTAACAACTTTAAATAAGCATATTCATCCTCAAGGTCTTTGTAATAATCAAATACTGGCGATGCAAGTGTGTTGATTCTATTCTCACCGAAAGCAGCTATCAAATTGACAAGTTCCTCTGAGTTATTTAAATGTTGTAGCTTGTTTTTAACAAAGCCTACTTCCTGAGGGTATAGGCTAACAACTGCTAGCTTTACATTGCCATCTTTTAAATCTTTTAGACTGGATTGTGGGTATGGGACAAAGCCCAAAACACTTTCAATTAGTCGATTGAAATCTGTGATATGTTTTTGATACCAGAGTGATGTTTCACTTGTGGAGTCTGCTGGTTTGCGAGGTTTACCATACGACTTGCCATAAGGCTTTAGGGTAGGGTGAATGTGTAGGTCAAGGTACATACTTTTTAAACTTATATGGTTTAAAGATACAGGAATTAGAGTAAATTATCAACAAGTATTTATTGCTACTACGTTTGTTTAGAATTATAAGCTATTTTTGATGAATGATTGAGTTCAACCTTTGTCCATGATTGTAAATCATGGCGGGTTGTTTGTTTGACAGTTTCAAGAAGTTGTACAGTCTGGTGCATTTTAACCCCACTATTCTATTTGTATGAAGATTTATTTTGTTCACATCAATGACGTTCAATCCGGTCCTTTCAATAAAGAAGAACTTAAGGAGCTGGGTATAACAAAAGAAACAATGGTTTGGTATGAGGGGATTGAGTTCTGGGTTTGTGCTGGAGAAATCGCTGAATTGACTGATGTATTAAAAGTCATTCCGCCACCACTTATTAGCTCTGTAAATCATTCAAAATTAGTTGAGCAGAATGTTTCAAAAGCAGAGCCTGAACAAAAAGACCTTACTAGTGAGACAAAAAAGAACGCATCAAATTCCAGCAAGTCGTACTTGACTGGAGCAATTGCTTTGGTTTTACTCATTGGATTTTTCGTATTCATTTACGTTGATCAAAAGTCAAAACAGGAGGAGTTACAGTATCAGCTTGAGCTTCAAAACGCTAAACTATTGGAGCAAGAGCGTATTGAGGAAGAAAGAAAAGCAGAAGAACTTAGGGCTCAGCGAGCAGCAAAACTTTCAGCATTAAGAACTGAGTATGATCAAGCTTTGACCAATTTAAGAGCAGCTAAGATGAAAATGGATGAAATAAATGAATTCAGGCTTTTACGTACCTGATGAAAAGGAACAACAAGTAAGAGACCAACTTGAAGTCATTCGCTATTGGGAAAACGAAGAGGATCGTCTGCGCAAAGTGATTGAAAGCTTTTAACCTCTTAAATAATAATCGTTCAGTTGTCAGTTTAATGACAAGTCAATGTTAGAAGCAAGCGAATGATCAATTCGATGCTATTGAGCAATCACCAGTGCTGTAAGAATACCCACAAGAAGTCCACCTCCTCCATATATTATTTTTGACCTATTGCTGTTTTTTTTGTCTTGAATTAGGGTTTGCCTTAATTGATTGACAATTTGATTTGTCCTGTCAAGGCTTTCGTTGGCATGCCCAAGAGAAACTTTTATGCTATCATTTGCGGCAGTACTAGAGGTTAAAAATTGGTTTGATTTATCATATAGGTTTGAAAATTCATTTCGGAGTAACTGATATTCATTATTTTGCTCTTCAATCCTTCTTTCGTACAAGATTCGCCCCTTCTCATAAGCATCCGCTAATCGTCTCACATCGTTGTTTCTGGCGGCTTCATATAAATTATGGTAAACTTGAAACGTATGTTTTCCCATGTAGTAGATGGTGTCACATTTTCCTATTAAGGTATCGGAAAGTTTTAGTCGTTTTACAGCAAACGTAGTTGGATTGCATAGATCCTGAGCAGACGCTGAATAGCTAAATGCGAAAAGAAGCAATCCTAAGCATACTATTATCTTCATGGTAAAATCGTGATAGAAGGTAGGTTTGTACGTAAGGAGTCTATTTGGTTTTCAAGGGAATCGATTTCTCTTGACAATTGAGATCGTTCACTACGGTATCTTTGGTCTGACAGACGTCTTGATGCATCCAGTGTCTGCACAGTCACATTAATATTGGCCAGAAAGAGTGAATAATTGGCTAATATCTTTGAAAGTGTATCCGAATGTCTGTTGGCGTCTTCAACGTAATGCTTAGTGATCAATACTTGTTTTTTCAGGCTATCAATTTCTGTAAGTGCCTTTCCAATCTTATTGTTTGTCAGGAAGAAGCCTTGTACCATGTTTAAAATGATCAGAATGATGACAAGGTAAATCAAGAGCTTAGGAACATTATTCATGGCTATAGCGGTTTAACAAATTTCTTATTTACCCATCCTTCTAATTCAACTTTTACCCGATACCAATCTCCTTGTTCGGATATGATTTTAACCAAAGTCCCATTTTTTAAAGGTTTGGCTACCATTTCTGATGAGGTACTTGGCTGGTCTCTGAAGTTAAGTAAACTGCCCATTGTAATCCCTTCTTTGGCCAACTCCACTACATCAGGTTTGCCATCATTGTCCCGATCATTATTTAAAATACGATTTCTCAATTTATCCAATGGGAAAGCCGGTCCTGGGTCTACCTTCCGACCTGGGGATATTTCTTCATGACCAAGAATGTATTTGAGCTTGTAGGTAGAAACCAATAGTTCACACAATGCTTCCACGACAAGGATTTGAGCTTCGGTATATTCATGCCAGTATCTTGCAACCTGTTCATTTCTGTGGACTGCAAAAACCACATCTTCCTCCTTATATGGCCTTTTAAACCAACTCAAGTAGGTCGTTCCATGTTTTTCAAGCAAGCCGGCATTATCTATTTCGATCCCTATGGAGAATTGGTTCATACCAATTCTCCCTTGATGCTCGCTTTTGCCAGCATGCCAGGATACTGTATCAAAAGGAACCAACTGGATAACCTCACCACTCCTCGAAACCACCAGATGAGCTGATGCTTTTGAATTTGGGTCACAAAGAGTTCGAACGGATGACTCGGCACTTGACCCTGCTGTATAATGTATGACAAGACTATCCAGACTTCCAGCCTTGAATTTACTGCCTACGTTAGGAGATGCCTTGAATGAAGTACCTTCTCCGGAGAGCAGATGGTTTTGTATGATCATTGAGCTCATTATCCTAATGCATTTTGGTCAAAGAAATCACTATCTGAGGCTGCGTCAGGCTTTTTGTATGAATCTTTCTCATAGATCGCCTCGGTCGATTTTGATTGGAACATGACATCGAAAATGTCTCCCAGTTTATCGATCGCTTTTGATGAAAACATGCCGACTAACGCCGAGAAAGCAAGCAGGATATACACCCTGCGCTTTACATCATGCAACTCTGCATTTGTTTGTTTCTGAGACTTCGTTTCAGTATTTGCAACTGGTACAGCAGTAGTGTCGATACCAGAATTCAATGCGGCAACACCAACAGTATCTGTTTCAGGAGTTACATTCACAACGGTCTCAATGGAAATGAAGCCGGCCATTACCACAAAATAGAAGATGATTGCCAGGGCCATGCCAATAAAAGGACGCATCAGGTACCACCAAACCCAAGAAAGTTTGAACTTCCCTAGCCCCACATATACCACAAAAGAATGAGCGGAATGCACAAAGCTTCCTAAAGCACCGCTTAACATGATCAGCAGCAATAGCTTTGATTCAGGTTTGGCGTTTAGTTTATGATCACTGGACAAAAAACTAAAGGGTTCGCCATTGTCAAGAGGGATAATTTTAAAGATCAGGTAGCAAAGTAAAAAAATGAAAATAAGCAACCCTAGCGTTAGCACCGGGATATAAACCAAGGCGATGATACTGTTAGCCTCAGTAAAAAACCTCTTTATCTGAGTGGCAATACTTGATTTTTCTATAGGTATCATCAATTGTATTTCATTAATTATTAGCCAAATGTATCGTTAAAAGGGTAACTTAAAACTAGTATTTATACTAGGAAATAAAGAAATTCAATATAAATTAAACTAATCAAATATTTATTTGGCTAATAATTACGCAAAATAGTATTCAACTATTCAATGAACCCACTTCTAAATGCGAATATCACAAGACCAGCTACATTAACGCTATTCGTTTTTTCCAGGAGTGATTTCCGATGAAACTCAATAGTCCTGGGGCTCAGCTTGAGTGCATAAGCCATTTGTTTGGTGGTGTATTCCAGACAAATAAGTCTTAGAACCTGCTTTTCTTTTTCTGAAAGAACTTCTAAAAGCTTTAATGGACTACAGGTTTGGTTTGGGTTTTTGGAAAAAATGGCCAAGGCTTCACTTACCAAAGGGGTAAAGTAGTAGTTTTTTTCATGAACCATCTTGATGGCTGTATAGACCTCAGATAAGGAGGAGTTGTTGAGTATGTAGGCATTTGCTCCCTTAGCAATCAAGTCGGCAATGGTTCCAAAATGCTTTATGGTCGACAAGATGATCACCTTCACCTTAGAATACTTGTGCTTAATCATTTCACATAAGGAGTAGCCTTCCATTCCATTCATTTTCAAGTCGATCAAAACGATGTCAGGAGTATGGGTTTCAAGTGCTTGATAGAACTGTTCCTTGGATCTGGCGGTAAACACCACTCTGAAATCCGGCTGCCTTTCTAGAGAGCTGGACAATCCTTCACAGTAGATACCCTGCTCATTGGCAATTGCAACATTGATCATAGTTTAGTCTGCTTAGGTTTCGATAGATTAGGAAAGGATTTACATAGACTGCATTTGAGATAAAGGACAAAAGCACCTTTGCTTCATGAAGAAGCCACCGGGCGATGAATACAAGCCAATTTCACTAAGGATAAGCATATGACCTGCTTGATGGAACATTTAATTTTGCACAAATTCAGCATAAACATAAGTTAAACTGGATTAAAAGTCAATTAGTATGCCCATTGTATATCAGGGAATTCTTAATTTATTATTAAGGCATTGAAAATCAAGTAGATAATTTAGCTTTCATTTTTCAATACTAGTATAAATACTAGGTAATTGAAGTGTATTTTAAGTAATACTAAACTGATCTATGGGGTTTATCCAACTGCCTGAACAGCAAAAAGATAGATAATTTGTATTATTTAATAGATTGATTATCAATGTAGTAGTATAAATACGGATTGTGCAAGAAGGTGGTAATCTCGTCCTTTGAGGAACAAACCTAAAGTACCTGACAATGCCTATATCCTATCTGTTCGACAAGTTTGTAGCAACTTTCCCTCAGCCAGCTACAGTACCCGTTGAGTCGTTTATACAAAGCGTTTTAACATCACAGGGAATCCAAAGTGCGCATTATTTTGGTTTTGAAAAGTTCTCAAATCTTGGGGAATCGACTTTGACTGGACGTCTAAAGTCTAATGAACAAGTTCCAACAGAGTATCTGAATTTTGAAGCCAACCTCATTGCTGAGATGATAAAGACCATTTCAAATGATCTGGTTTATGGTTTTACCCCAGAGGATCAGCTTTGGCCTTCATTTTACAATGCCCTCCCAAGCAATTTCACTACTGGTATTCGTGAATTGGTTAAATTTCTCCATACTCCTCAAGGACAGAATCAACCTATCATAAACAGCTTTGATGATTTAAGAAGTATTTCTACCATCCAACTTCGGGGTCATATTGTAGCTCTGAATGTAAGTCATCCATTACTGGTTGCAATTGGATCAGGTTTTACCATTAAGGCAAGGGAGTTTGCTGCTGCTAACAGTAAAGCCTATTCTTTTCAGTTTAAACTCATTTCGAGCAGCGGATCAAAGCCTATTCCTCAGGCAAGTACCGATATCACGATTACTGAAGTTAGCAGTGTAGAGGCTCAGTTTCTAGGTCAGGGAGAAAACGGGCTATTGTACACCAATACAGTAACTAATCAGGAAGGTTTTATTCAAGTTGAGGTAAGACTCTATCCTATACTTGGGGAAGTTTGGCCGGAAAAGCTCAACTTTTCCATTCGTCCATTCGCTGGATCAAATAACCCTCCACAACAAGCTTCAGGGATTATACAACTTGTAAATTTCAGAGACCTTAAGACCATGTCATTTGCTTGGACTTTCCCTCAGGCTTCAAGTATTCGAGTAAGTGATGCACTTTTGCAGGCAAACGGACTGTTACCAGTAGAAAGGGCAAATGCTGTTATTGCGCATTTAAATACAGTTCCAGATCGACCCTTTCAGACCTTAGCTGATATCAGAAAGATCGGAGGATTTCATAACTCTCCTGTGCATGGCGAATCTTCAGGCTTATCAAGTCAGCTTAAAGAAGATTTGCGACTGCTGGACAGGTTATCCTATTATGAATTGATCAGGAGTGACCTTACGCTTACGCAACTAATTGGGCTTACAAAAAACATCAATGCGGATGTGACCGCTATGCTTACTCTTCCAAGAAACAAAGTTGTAAGCGATGCGAATGGTAGTTCTGGACCTGCTAATGCCATGATAGGAGATTTTGGTGCATATGAAAGCCGTCAAGCAGGTGCTATTGGTTCTGCCATCAATCATAACATTTATACACGTGAGATTACCAACTCCAATATAAATCAGGCTGATCCCAATTTAGCGCCTCTATTGCAATCTACATTTCAAAATAAGTGCAGTTGCGAGGAGTGTCTTACAGCTGTAAGTCCTATGGCTTACCTGTTTGAGCTTTTAAACTACACTCTAACTTGTTTGAGAAATGGTGATACTCCTTACACCTTATCAAGTTTTAGTACTTTAATGAAACAGGATTTTGGTGCCATCCCTGCTACATGTCATATCTTGAAAGAGCAGGTCTACCAGGCAAGATTGGCCATAGAAGTTTTGCTTCAGGTATTGCCCCCCGGTAACATTCCTTCAGTTAAACAGAGTTTTGTTAACAGTGCTTATGAGGAGTTGCTTGAGAGAGTAGGAACTAATTCTTCCCAACTAAAGAACACGATCAATGGATTACCTTCTGAGCAATCAGAACTTATCGAGCGGCTCGGATTTGATCCTGTAAGTCATGCAAATGTGCTCAACGAACTTCAGCTTATACAGGGTCATGCCTCAACAGACAAAATACTAGATGAGATTAATCTGGAGCGGGTTTTTGGCTTTAAACAAATTACCTCTAGTTCCAGTCTGAACTTCTCAAACGCAACTGAATATAACGATCAGGGTGGTCAAATTATCCAGTGTTATTTTGAAGGTGTTAGGTATGGCTTTAATACGGATATAGATGGTCGAATTTATGCAAAAATAGAGGCAACTAAAGTATCGTTTTACTCCAATTCAAGCCGCAGTGTAGATAGTTTGGTTGCTGAATCCAGTAACCTGACTTCTAATTCAAGTTTTAAAATCGTTGCACTCAATAGCAGTGGGCTTGAAGGATATATCCGAGTTGGAACGTTAAGTAGCGATTTAGATGTATTATATGTAGCTGTCCCCCTGGTATTGTCCAGAAAAATAGACCAATTAAGAAAGTTATGGGTTCTACAGGATAGCATCCGGTACCAGTCAAAACCCATTATCGACCCTGATGTTTTAGTGCCCTCCGATTTTGCAAATCCTACTTCAGCTGTAGCTGGAAGCTCAATAGATCGTTTTATACAAAGAAAACTAGCACTTGATACGAAGAAAGCTCAATACGTTCAGGATAAGGCTAATGGAATTACCAATCAGGATAATAAAAGTTTTAACTTATTATCTACTACATGCACCTATATCGCAATTGATGACCAAGACAGGGTATACATTACCGATCAAACTGCAAGGGTAATCCGAAGAGCTGATACTAATGGGACAGGAGCTGTTGCTGGTACTACTTGGACAATTGGTGGGGATTTACCTCAGGGAATTGCTTTTCATAGGGGTCTTGATTTGTTGTTGGTAGCCAGTGAAGGCTCCAACAAAATTAAGTTTTACACCACTCCGGCACTTCTAGCCGATACAGCAGTATTTCGTGGTGAAATAGGAATGGGTTCTGGTCCAAATATAGGTCAGATTCAAGGCCCTAGGGGTCTGGCATGTGACTCTAAGGGTGACATTTGGATAAGTGAGAATGGAAATAAGCGAATACAACAATTCCCAAGGCCAGTAAAGAAAACGTTGAGCAGGATTACTGCTGCTTCCAAATTGGCTTATTCAGACTCAGGCCGGGTTGCAGTGGTCAGTGCCAATTCGAAGATTTTCATCTATGATGATGCACAATTTGAGAATGAGAGTTTTGTTATCCCTGACTTTCACAATGAACAAAATCCCGGGCAAACAAAAAATTTACAAACGATACATTCTGTGGCCTTTGATCAGGATCAGAATATTTATATAGCGTCAAAAAACGGCAGTGAACCAATAAGGATACGCATATTCAATAACCAGGGCCTTTTTGTTGCTGAGAATACATTACCTGTAAGTACCCCCCCTGTCACAGGTCTCCCAGTAAGTATGCAGATAGACCCTCAAGGAAAAATGCATATTCTCTTCCGGGAAGAAGATAGAATTAGGGAATATAGTGTAGATCTAGCCCAAAATCCAGTGGCATTTAATCTATTAACAACAAGCAATTTAGTACCAGCCCTTCCAGCCCTTCCAACTGATCTTACTCCTAACAACTTTGTACTTGACAAGAACAACAATTATCTAATTGTTTCTGATGTCCGAAATGGTGCTCATCCCTTGCTATGGTGGAATAGGCAAACCAATTTTATTACTTCGTTTCATACCATAAGTTCAGTTCCATTAGGTAATTTAAAATCAGCGTTTATCACACGAAATGCATCCGGAGAAGATGAGTTTCTATACGTAGTTAAAAACGATCGCACAGTAATTAAACTTGCTAAAATATCAAACCAGAATAATTTTATTGTGGATTATATCTGGGATAACAGTCTTGACGGATGGCTGGGACTCTTATCATTATCCACTGCAACGGTCACAGGTGATATAATAGTCACTAAAAAGCAAGAAATAGTTGTTTCAGAGGCAACATCAAATTCGCTTTATCTGATTTCTCCCAACAAAGTCTTTTTAGAGGGAAGCATTACACCGGAGGCCTTAAGTATAGATACAGCCGGGAATTTAGTGATTATTGATAAACATATTGCCAATCAGCATTGCATTAAAAAGTTGTCTCCTATAGAGAATAAAGTCTTGTGGTCATTGCCTTTCACTAATTT
Organism: Cytophagaceae bacterium; assembly: GCA_027488815.1. Classification (GTDB taxonomy): domain Bacteria; phylum Bacteroidota; class Bacteroidia; order Cytophagales; family JAIYAX01; genus JAIYAX01. Next base: position 22,390 of record JAIYAX010000010.1, read on the forward strand.
ACAAACTACCGCAGGTTTTGAGATAAGCCATGTGTATTGTGATTATGCTGGGGATATATATGCTGTTAGCAATGAGCCATCAGGTACGATGTACAAGTTGGACAGAAATGGACAACTTATCGGAAGCTGGACACACTCAGGCATGAGCAATTCTAAAGGATTAGTTCAGAATTCACATGGAAATGTACTTGTTATAAGTTCATCCTCACCTGGAGCGTTGCTACGAATAGAGCTGACCAAAGGCTTAGGTAGTTTAATAAAATCTGAGTTCAACATGCCTGTCGCCCAATTTGCACAAGATTGGGCCAAGGCCTTGTTGGGTCAGGCACTACCCGATGAATTAGTCTCTTTACATCTTGATTTTCTGGCCTATAAATTCATCATAGAGGTACTGCAATTAACTACTCTTAAAAGACCTGTAGATACAGAGCTTTGGAATCAGGTATATGACATTTTGGTCCAACGACACAAGGAGAAAAATTTATATGTGACTTGGAAAAATGAGGAAAACACCGGAGGATTTAAATCCATTAGTGATTTGCATTTCAAGGCGCTGACAATGGAGGAAGAAAATGCTGTCATTTTAAACAGGTGGAGAAGCAGTATCGAAGACAGGGTTGATTTCAGAGATGCGATCACTGCCAGAATAGGTCAGTACGATGAATTGGTGAAGTCCTACTACAGCCTTGTGGGAAAAGTGGAAGAGGAGACAATAGGTACCTATAGAGACAATCTGATACGGCTCCATGATGCTGGCAATTCACTTGATGAAAAGGCCCAAAAGCTTGAAAATCAGTATCTGGTTGATATGATTTCAGCTCCATGTAAGAAGACCAACAGAGTAGCTCAGGCCATGGAAACCTTGCAGACCTTGCTGTGGACGATCAGAACCGGTCAAAGCAAATTGTTGCCGGTTTTATCAATCGTCGATGACCAATTTGATGAAAACTGGAAGTGGATGGGTAACTATGCCAGCTGGAGGTCGGCCAGGTTTGTCAATTTATTCCCTGAAAATTACTTGTACAGTGAGTTTGTACAACAAAAAAGTGGTGCTTTCAGGACTCTTATTGAAGACATGAGCTCCAGCCGCAACCTCTCTGAGCCTCAAATTTGCCATGCTCTCAAGCAATATGCTGAATATATGAAAGAGGTGTCCAATCTGGAATTATTGGACTCCTTGCTCTATGATGAAGGCCTGCTGACAGAGTTTAATTGCCAGGGACAAACGACTCAAGGGCGGACAAGGGTCTTTATCCTTGCCAAAGCACGCTCCAGTGGAAGGCTCTTTTACCTCAATGAAGCAATTGAAAACCTGAACATTGAACATAATGAGTTCTGGGAACCTATTGATCAGATACCTACTAATGCACTAATAGGTGGTCTTGCTTTTAGAAGTGGTGAGTTAAAAGACCCTGGAGTTTATCTTTTCTACAAATCAAAGGATGAGAATGAGATTAACTTTGTAATATTTAATATTCAAACTCACAATTGGGGAACGAAAGAAAAAGTAAAGATTAACAAGATTCAAGTGCTATCAGGTTTTACTGCTACAGGATATGAAAAGAACTTGGAAAAAATAGAACTCATTAAAGTCTCAAAATCATTTGAAAATGTTAATTCAAAGATTAGAATCACATGTGGTTTCCGTTCAAATTTTATAGATAATGATGGAAATCTTAATGACAATGCTTTAAGGCTTTTTATAATTGAATTGGACGAGAAATGTCACTGGATTTATACAGAGTATAATTTCACTGCATCTGAGTATTTTGAATATACGAGCTATCAAAGCTTTTATTTAAATAAGTTTAGTAATCAAAATAATCTTGACAAGTATTTTTGGATAAGTTCGTTTAATTCAATTAATTGGTTTGTTTATATGGAGCCTAGAAATGATAATAAGGGACTTCATATGAAAGTACATAGTCATTATAGCCTTTTTCCAAGCCCTGGGTTTTTAGCGGGTGACCCTGTTGGAGGTTTTGTAGATAAGGATGGGTTGTACACTATAGCCAAGGATAAAAACATATCCAATAAGTTTGTTATATTTAGAGTTTATTATAACAATTATAATTCTCATTTTGTTTCAAATGGTATCTCGTATTCGAATGGATATTTTAATTTATATGGCAAGTTATTTACACTTGATAAGGAATATGATTCCATAAGTAGAGTATATTATTTTAATCAAAAACCATTAAACTTTAACTCAAGTGGAGTTGAGAATTATCCTAAGTTACTGCTACTTGAAGAAAATGGAAAAATTGTAATTGCTCAATATAATTTAGACCTAAATGCATCTCAGTTAAATGCTCTTAGTATTCAAAATCAGCTTACTCTTAATCCGACCTTCCCAAGTTTTGATTTAGGATTAAAACACGTAGATAAGATATTAACCTATTTACCTTGGAAAAACCCAAATTCCACTCAGCCTGTTAGTCAAAAATACAATTCAGAAGCTTTCTACCACCTCCCTGTTTTTGTGGCCAGCCGTTTGCACAAACTCGGCCTTTATGAAGAATCGTTAAATTGGTGGAAAAAGGTTTTTGACTTTACACAATCAACTCAGAACCAGAAATTTATTCCACCCTTTTTATTGCCAGCTGGTGGGACAGCAAGTACATCTGGCATGCAATACTGGCTGAAAGACACCTTAGATCCTCATGCGATTGCTGGTGTCAGAACGCATGCCTATGATCTTTTTCTTGAAAACTCTGTGATCCAATGCCTTCTGGATTATGCCGACTCTCTTTTTGCCCAGGATTCAAATCAAGGTGTAGCACAAGCAAGGGAATTGTATAAAACAGCTATTCAGTTGTTGAACAAATATGGTAATTCCTATTCAACAGAATGCGAGAGCCTGATTAGCAAAGTACCCCTCAAACTTGCCAATACGATTTGGGAGGGAGAAAACAGGCGTGTCATTCAAATGTTACATAAAATTGGCAAAAAGGCTGATTTAACAGCGGTCATCAACCAAATCAATGCAGTAGTCATCACTGTTTTTAGTGATACCCATTGCAGAGCCTATTTAAACTCCATTTTTAATCTTATTAATCCCATGCTGCTCGGTCGCTCGGAGGCTACGGAGTTTAATAAACTGGATTCCCAGTTGACTAGCGCATTAAGGAAGCTGGATATGGCTGTCTTAAAAGACAATAAGTTAGATGAGACCATCAAGGAACTTTCAAAACAAGCCAGAGATAAGGTAAGAACTTCGGTGGCCAACCGATATGGATTTACTCAAGATAGTTTGCTTAACACCGGAAATTCAATCAGCTTTTTAAGAAGCAAGCCTGTATTCTTGCCGGTGAATTCAGAGGTCAAATCACTGACGGATACGAACTATCGAGGAAATGCGACCATAAGCTCCTCTTTTTACCAAGACCGGTCATTTGACTACCAATCCACGACTCAGCAAAACATCAGCACCCAGCAGGTGTTGAATAATCCTACGGTTTATCTCAAAGAAACCGGGGGGATAGGTCCTATGTACTTCCCGCCTTTAGCCCAGTATGTGTTTTGCACACCCGATAACCCGGTAAGAGATTACCACAGGCTGCGGGCGGAAGTCAACTTGTTTAAGATACGCAACTGCATGAATCTCTCCGGCTTCCGGCGTGAGTTGGATCCCTTTGGAGCACCCACTGATGCTGTTTCAGGGCTACCGGGTGTCTCATTTGGAGGAGGCATAACGTTGGGTAACTTTAACATACAACCCAGCCTGTACCGCTATAGCTTCCTGATTGAGCGCTCCAAGCAATTGGCCTCTATGGCCCAGCAGATGGAGTCCGTGTTTTTAAGCCTACTGGAAAAGTATGACTCAGAACGCTATTCACAGCTTAAAGCCAGGCAGGAGATTGGTCTGGCACGTGAGTCCATCAAACTTCAGGACATCAAGATCAACGAAGCCCGACTTGGAGTTACACTGTCTCAATTACAAAAAGACCGAACCAATATTCAGTTTGGGTACTTCGATAACTTACTACGTGCAGGCCTTTTACCAGATGAGGTAAATAGCGTTAGAGCACTCGATAATGCCAGGAAACTTACAATATTGGCAAGTCGAGATTTGGCTGCTGCGGCAGGGTTAAATGCAGCGGGCCAAGCGGCATCGGCATTTATGTCGATTTTTAAAGTTCAAGGATTTATTGCCTCTGCATTTTATGCATCCGCAGGCGTTTTCGCAGTAAGAGGCCAACTGCGATCTGGCGAAGCTCAGTTTCAATCCTTAAGTTCCAATTTTTTCTCTCAAAACGCAACCTACGAGCGCAGAAGACAAGACTGGGAGTTTCAGAAGAACCTGGCTCAACAAGACCAACGGATTGGCGACCAACAAATACGCATCAGCGAGGCAAGGGTAAACGTGGTGGCGCAAGAGAAGCAAATCTCGGAGTTGCAAATGAGCCAGGCTGAAGATACCCTGGAGTTTATCACCTCCAAGTTCACCAATGCAGAGCTCTATGCCTGGATGTCCAGCATCATGGAGGGGGTGTATGCCTACTTCCTGAACGAAGCCACTGCTAACGCCCGACTTGCCTTTAACCAATTGGCTTTTGAACGCCAGGAACTGCCCCAAGCCACCATTCGCAACAGCTACTGGACCATAGGTGAAAATCCAGGTCAGCAAGCCATTATCTCCGGCAATGAGTCAGGTGATGACCGCAGGGGCCTTACCGGCAGTTCCAGATTGCTCAGGGATATCTACAAACTGGAGCAGTTTGCCATTGATACCGATCAGCGGAAGCTTCAATTGAGCAAGACCATCTCATTGGCCTCCCTGTCTCCGGCTGACTTCCAGAAGTTCAGAGAGACCGGAAGGTTGATCGTGTCCACTCCTATGGACATGTTTGATCGTGACTTCCCAGGGCATTACCTGCGCCTGATCAGAAAAGTGAAGGTTTCTGTGATCGGACTTATCCCAACTACCGGAGGTATCAACGCCACCTTAACAAATACCGGCATCAGCCGTGTGGTCAGCGGTAAGATTGTGTTCTCCCAGCGTACCATTCAGCGCAGCCCGGAAAGTATCGTCTTCAACAATGCCATCGATGCCACCGGATCCATAGAACTGAATCCTCAGGACAATAAACTCAATCCTTTTGAAGGCTTAGGGGTGGATACCTCCTGGTTCCTTGAGCTACCCAAAGCATCCAACTTCTTTGACTTCAACACACTTGCCGATGTGTTGCTCACCATCGAGTATTCTGCCCTTGACAATGCAGAGTATCGGTTGAAAGTCATCGAACGACTGGGTACCAAAGTGAACAGAGATCTGGCCTTCAGCTTTAAGCTCAACTATCCAGATCAGTGGTATGACCTGAGCAATGCCTTGCAAACATCCAGTCCGTTGAAGGTGAAATTCGATATCGACAAGTTTGATTTCCCTGCTAACCTGAAAAACATCAAAACCTCTCATATCACGATGATGATCGTCAGAAAAGACGGAGAGAGTTTTGAGTTGGATCTTATCCTGAACAAACTTGGCCAGACAATTGTCGGAGGACAAACACGTACGTATGGAGGTCGTTCAAGTACCCGAACCGGTGCAACAGCATGGATAACCATGACTTCCATTGATCCCATAGGGACATATGAACTGGAAATCAAAGCAAACTATGTGTTAGGTGACCCTGCCACCTTCACTCAGGCTCAGATTATACAGCTCTTTGCGCAGGAGAAGATCGAAGACATCTTCCTGGTGATTTCCTACAAAGGGGATGCTCCCTCATTCATTACTGCTCTGAATCAGTAAACCCATGAGCAACAAATCAGCCGACAGTGTGATCAACCTGCCCTCCGGGGGAGGGGCGGTGACGGGCATGGGCGAGAAATTCAGCCCTGACCTCTTTACCGGTACGGGCAATTTCTCCGTTCCCTTCGCCGTTCCTCCGGGTCGTAACGGCCTACAGCCTGAGCTCACCCTCGGCTACAGCACCGGCAATGGCAATGGTCCCTTCGGCCTCGGCTGGGCCCTGGGCGTACCGGGCGTGATGCGCAAAACGAGCAAAGGCATACCCCTTTACAACGATGAAGAGGATGTATTCATCCTCTCCGGAGCGGAAGACCTCATTGCCGTGCAGAAAAGCGAAACAGTGGCCAATGGGGTCACTCATACCCAGACCCGCTACCGCCCTCGCACAGAGGGTCTCTTTGCACGCATCATCCACCACCTCAAGAGTAGCGGGGAAAACTACTGGGAGGTTCGCAGCAAGGATGGACTCATCAGCTGGTACGGAAACCCGACCCTCACGGCCTCCAACCCCCTCAATACCCTTATTTGCGATCCGGAAAACCGCAGCAAAGTCTTTGGCTGGAAGCTTTTCAAGACCGAAGATGTGTTTGGCAACCACATCCTCTATGACTACCTGAGAGATACCCGCAACCGGGCGGATGATCCCCATGTCTATGACCAGCTTTACCTGCAGCGCATACGCTATACCGACTACCAGGACAGCGGTACCAAATACCTGTGCAGCGTGCTCTTTCATTACGAAGACCGGTCCGACGCCTTCTCCACCTACGATGCAGGCTTTGAGATGCGCAGCAGCAAGCGCTGTGCTCAGGTCACCATGCATACCCACCCCAAAAATGCAGACCTGCCCGAAGGCTACAGCCCGATAGCAGGGGGCAACGACATTAAGGTGAAGACCTATCAATTCACGTATGCCGATGAGGTACCCAAATTAAGGCTGCCCCTCAACGGCTCCAGCCTGCTGCACAGCGTACAGGTGATCGGTCATGATTTGGGTGATACGCCGAATACCGAGTCCATGCCGCCGCTGACCTTTGGATACACGGGTTTTGAGCCTCAGAAAAGAGATTTTTTCCCGGTCGAGGGACAGGACCTGCCCTATGGCTCACTGGCCAGGCCTGAGTTTGAGCTGGTGGACCTTTTTGGCAACGGACTGCCCGACATCATTCAACTGGATGGGGTAGCCCGCTATTGGCGCAACCTGGGCAACGGGAAGTATGACCTACCCAGAATGATGAAAGAGGCCCCTTCGGGACTGCAACTGGCCGACCCGGAGGTACAGATGGTCGATGCGGATGGAGATGGACGGGCTGACCTGCAGGTAAGCAAGCCTGGCCTGAACGGTTTTTTCCCCCTCCGCCACGATGGGCGCTGGGATAGCAAGTCCTTTCAGAAATACGATGTGGCACCCTCCTTCAGTTTCAGTGATCCCGAAGTGAAGCTGATGGACCTGGATGGAGACGGCATCACCGACGTGCTGCGCAATGGCAGCCGGTTTGAGTATTTTTACAACCACCCGGAACGGGGCTGGTACAAAGCCACACAGGCAAATAAGGGACCTCTGAACGCTTTTCCCAACGTCAGTTTCAGAGACCCAAGGGTGAAAACAGGTAAGCTATGTGCAAGCCTTCAGAATATTGTGATGGTGCATGACGGTAGTGTGGACTACTGGCCCAACCTGGGGCATGGACGCTGGGGGAGAAGGGTTACCATGAAAAACAGCCCCCGCTTCCCCTACGGATACAACCCGCAAAGGGTGTTGCTGGGGGATGTGGACGGAGACGGTCTGGATGATATCGTGTATGTGGACAACAACAACATCACCCTATGGATCAACCAAAACGGCAACAGCTGGTCTGACCCGATCAAAATCACGGGTACACCTGCTGTGAGTGATCTGGATGCGGTGAGGCTAACCGACCTGCTTGGCCTGGGCATCAGCGGGGTGTACTGGACAAGGGATGCAGGAGCAAACCCCGGCAACCGCTATTATTTCCTGGACTTCACCGGCAAAACCAAGCCCTACTTGCTGCACAGCATGGACAATGGCATGGGAGCCATCACCAAGGTGTACTACGAGAGCTCTACGGAGCATTACCTCCGTGACCAGCAGAAGCCGGCGACCCGCTGGACGACCCCGCTGCCCTTTCCGGTGCAGGTAGTGGCCAAAGTAGAAGTGATTGATGCCCTCTCGTTAGGTAAGCTGACCACGGTGTACCAATACCACCACGGCTACTGGGACGGGGGAGAGCGAGAGTTCAGGGGCTTTGGTCGGGTAGACCAACGGGATACGGAGACCTTTGAGCGGTACAACGATGCCTTTGACCCCAGCTTTCTGGATGTGAGCCTGTCGCAGTTCAGCCCGGCAACAGAAACCCGCACCTGGTTCCACCTGGGACCGGTAGGGGAGCAGTATGGAGATTGGGCAGAGCCGGATTTCAGCGGGGAGTACTGGGCCGAAGACCCACAAGTACTCAGCAGAAGCACCGACATGATCCTCTTGCTGAAGAACCTCAGCCGAAGAGCCAGAAGAGATGCTTTCCGGGCCATGAGAGGCAGTGTACTGCGTACCGAGTTGTATGCCCTGGACGGCTCCACCCTTGCCGCCCGACCCTATACCGTTTCTGAAAATCTGTACGGTGTGAGGCTGGAGCACAGCCCCGGTGCCGACTGGGATCAGGAATACAACAAGGCCGGCTCCGGACATATCTTTTTTTCCTTTCAACTGGGCAGCCGCAGCAGCCAGTGGGAGCGGGGCAATGAGCCCATGACCTCCTTTAGTTTTACGGAAGACTACGATGCCTACGGCAATCCCCGTGTGAAAATCGCATTGGCCGTGCCCAGAGGCCGAGATTATCGAAACCAGGCAACGACAGCAAGCCCCTATCTGGGAACGGTGGAGAGAACAGTATTTGCCAACCGTGATAATGAAAAATACCTGATTGGCAGGCCGGTAAGTGTGAAAGCCTATGAGATTGTCAACAATGGCACCCAGAAGCTGACCGATCTTAAACTATCGGTGAGCAGCCAGACCGCTACGTTACAGTTGATGGGCCACTCGGTCACTTTTTACGACGGCACTGCTTTTACCGGGCTGGCTTACGGACAGCTCGGAGACTACGGACTTCCGGTAAAAACCGAAGTGCTGATGATGAGCCCTGCACACGTGACTGCAGCCTATGGCTCAGAGCCCCTGCCACTCCGGCAGAGCCCTGCCTGGACTGCTGACTATCCGGCAGGGTACCAGGCCCTGCACCCTGCCCGCTGCGGCTACCTGCACCAGGCGACGGCGGGAGCGGTATACGAGGCCGGTTACTACAGCATCAGCGACCGTAAGCGATACGATTTTCATCAAAACCCTGCCACCGCCAAAGGGCTGGTGCTCGAGAGCCGTGACCCGATGGGAAATACGACCGTGATGGTGTACGATGGCTATGCGCTGATGCCCCTCACGGTGACCGATCCTTCGGGGATGATCACCCGGGCGGAGTACGATTACCGGCTTATGCAGCCCGATCAGGTCACCGATGTGAACAACAATAGTTCCGTATTTGATTTCTCCCCACTGGGCTTGCTGCGGGCCACCGCCCTGCTCGGCAAAGGCACCCAGGGAGACTACAAAGCCGCTTCGGGCACTTTTTACCAGCGCTACGAGCCATCGGTGCGGATGGAGTACGACTTTTTTAATTTCCTGAACACTGCAAGCCCGGTATGGGTGCGCACCATACGCAGGGAGCACCACCAGCAGGATGCGGTGAATAACGATACGATCATCTCCACCGAATACTCGGATGGCTTTGGCAGGCTGCTGCAAACCCGCAGCCAGGCGGAGCGTGTGATTTTCGGTGACCAGGTACTGGGCAGCTCAGGCCTTGGCGCAGCACCTGATGTACCCAATGCCAATGCCGTAGGCGTGGAAAACACCCATGCAACGAACATCAACGTGACCGTGAGCGGCTGGCAGGTGTACGACAACAAAGGCAGGGTGGTGGAGAAGTACGAGCCTTTTTTTGACAAGGGATTTGGCTA
>JAIYAX010000021.1 GCA_027488815.1 Cytophagaceae bacterium
CATCGTTTAACGAAAACAGCACTGTTTGTGATACTCAAAGAACGAAAATTTGAAAGCAAATCACAACTGTTTTGAGTTTCACTCCGCTTGTCTTTCTACTGTTTGTGATACTCAAAGAACGAAAATTTGAAAGCAAATCACAACCAAGCCTCGCCCCATTTGCCATCTACTGAACTGTTTGTGATACTCAAAGAACGAAAATTTGAAAGCAAATCACAACTATGAAAGAGATGGGCCGGGCAGCCTACGGACTGTTTGTGATACTCAAAGAACGAAAATTTGAAAGCAAATCACAACGAGCAAACATTAGGGAAAAACCCTGGAGGAACTGTTTGTGATAATCAAAGAACGAAAATTTGAAAGCAAATCACAACTGGTTTTTAATCCGACAATGTGACCTCAAAACCCTCCCATCCCTCCGGGACGTCCCATATTTTGTTGCATCATCATAAAGGTTTGTGTAAAGTTTACATAATTATGGCTGCGATACACAGATGCTGAGTTGATGCTAAAATCAATCGGAAGGACCAACTCCTGAGTTACTTTCACTTCTTTATCCAAAGGTATTGTCCAGTATTTCCGGGTCTTTAAGGTATTTAAAAAGGGTTCTAAGGAATTGCTAAACATGGGTTCAGTACTCCTTACCACTTGAAAATCTTGTACCATTCCCATCGGGTCTATAATTAATTTGACAAGTACAAGCCCATGGTTGCTTGCTTTTAGTGCCATAGAAGGATACATCACTTCCTTGTTTAACAACTTTTGAAGGTTCTCGATAGAAACAGGTGATGCTGGTTTTTGGCACATTTGGTAGACCATTTTTTCCTTTTTATCTGTAAAGTGAGTTCGGGCAAGAATTCTGAAATAGTATTCATACGTAATGGACCGTTGGTTGACAGAGTCGAAAATGATCTGTTTCCCCGAAAAACTAGAGCTTAACAGATTGTTCCCACTTGGGTCATTTACTCTCGTATAAAAGTATCTGTTTTGTTCAAAAGTATACTCCCTGTGTAAAGTACCATTTGGATAATAATCTTTTCCATTTTCTAATTTATTATCCCTGTAAATAAGCTTTTTCATCATCTCTCCTGAAGGGAAAAACAGGATATAATCTCCTTCTCTTTTGTGAGGATAAACGTTTGAAAAGCTGCCTTCATACAATTTACGTTTATCCATTTTGGAGCATGAAATACGATACAGGTCATTTTTAATGTCTTCAACTTTTAACAAGTACTTTGCCTCATCTGCATTATTTATTTCATCAAATGAGCTATTGAGCAATATAGGAGTACCTTTTTTGAAATGTACATTATACTTGTATAATTTAAGAAAGGAATGCAGGTTGCTTGCTAGTTTTCTCTCTTCATTTACTTTTTTTACAAGCTGATCATTGATGCTAAACAGTTCAGTTATGGCTTGTGGATTTATTTCATTATCATAATTAATGGTTAGAAAAGACTTTCCTGCGTCACTACTCACCAAATAGGTTCTGGTGATATTCTGGTAGGGTTGCCAATAGTAAACATATACGGTTTTGTCATCAATCTGATCAATCACTTCTGCAAATGCTTTATCTTTAGTGGTTTGCTTTCCAAGTAATTTATTGGATTCAAAATTTTGAATGACCGCAAATGAGTCCTGGCCCACCAGAAAACCTAGACATTCTTCAGGTTTTACTTTGATTTCGTCTGCTTCATCATTTGATTTGAATTTAAAATCAGAGGAAGATTTGGTATATAAAATGAGCCCATGAATACAGTCTCCACTTAAGGTATAGTAGCAGCCTGGAGTATATCCAAAGCCTGCATTATGGCTCATATTCAGTTGGACTTTGGGATCATATTGCAGATCAAAAACACCTTCTATGGCAGTTTTATTCATATCAAAAAAGTATCCTATATGGATGGGATCTACTTGATTTTGAGCAGATAACATGTAACTGATACTCACATAGACTAGAACTAGAGCAATCTTTTTCATGTGGATAAATGTATAATCTTAGGTTCTGAGTGTTAAAGTTAACATGTTTCAGTTATCTTGATTGATCTCAGTCTATATAAATACCTTTATCTTTCTTCCTAAGGAAGGGCTTTAGTACTTTCGACTTCTCATTGGTGCATGTCTCACGAACTCAGGATTTCAAAGATCATTTCTTGAAAGCAAATCACAACTTACGAAGCGATAGGCCTCTCTTCTCCTTAGTTCAGCAAAACAGACAATCGTTAAAAGTTATCTTACCATCTGTATCCAGCCTTTAAACTCCTCTTGCAGGTTTTCACCACCTGATTTGATGAGGCTCAGCTTGTAGTAATAGGTACCACCTTCTTCATTCACAGGCTTCCAGGCCTCTTGAGCGTCATTGCTTTTGAACACCGGCCTTCCCCAACGATTAAATACGGTAAGGCTGTAGTTCTGCACAGGGCATTGCTGCACGATTTTCCAGGTATCATTCAGGCCGTCTCCATTGGGCGTGACCACATTGGGGAAGCTTAACTCACAATCATTTCGGCAATTGATCACTTCAATAAGCCTATTGACCTTACCTTGACCACAAGAGGCGACAAAGGTTACCTCAACATTGTAAAACCCCGGCTCGCTATACACAAAAGTAGGGCTTAACTGCTGCGCCGTTCCTGTGCCTGCCTGATCACCAAAAAACCAAGAAGCAGTGCGCAACGTGTCTGCCCCGGCAAGCCTGAATCGTGTTGCGTTATTTACGCAGGTGTCGGTCACAAGTATCCGTGGTCGGCAGCAAAGGCCTATGCGCACTAGCCTACAGGTAGTCCGTGCAGGCTGCCCTGGCTCTTGATAAGTGAGGCATACGTTGTAGATACCCGGCCCTGAAAACACATGATTTGCCGGTGGAAATGGAGGCTGCCCGGAGAACAACACCAGGTTTGATGCACCGCTGGAAGGATCCCCAAAATTCCACGAAAAGAAACTTGAGCCGGTGCTTCCGTTGACATTCCAAGAGAAACTAGTGCCCACTTCACAGGTGTCGCCGCTAAATACAAGGCCGGTAAATGCCGGAGAGATGACCTGACAGTTCACCACGTTAACAGTGGTTTTTACGGTATCAGAAAAGCAACCTTTGTTTAATACGGCTGTAACGTGAAATGAACCAGACTGGGTAAACTGATGCGAAGGCTGCACTAGGTTAGACGTGTTTTGAGTGCCGCTGGCCGGGTCACCAAAATTCCAGGAATAGCTAATGACCCCGGTAGTGTCCGCAAGAGTAAAGTTAATGACGGATTGAAGGCAGCTATCGCTAAAGGTGATTGCATTTGGGGCAGTCTGGCCAAGTAAGTAGACCTTTTGAGGCAAACCATAATTGGAAGAGCCCTGGAGCGTGAGAATATTGGTTTGAAAACCGCAGGCAAAACCAGGGCTGTTAGGGTTATTGATCACATCCAATCCACCAGAGGCAGCATAAATCTTGTTATTGGGCCCTAGCTGCAAGGAGGCAGGACTATAAATTCCTGAGGTGCCAAATGAAACTTCATAGGCTGAATTCTGAATCTGTGTAGCTGTTGCGAGGGTGATGTCGTACTGAATAATTCGGAAAAGATTGGATACATACAGCAGGTTGCCATTGGGTGAAAACTCTACACCATATAGTAAACCGTTGGGGAATGAGAAATTCCAGGACACAAGGTTTGACACAACCCCTGTGGTATTGTTAAAATCATACAGTTCAACAGTGTTTGCAAAAAAACTACCCATTGCCAGCTTGTTAAATTGTGGGCTCACTTTCATGTGTCCGGCACCGTTGCCTTGTGTAGAGCCAATCGTACTCAGTACAGGAGGTAGCTGAACCCCTGCCTGAGTTACCTTGTAGCAGTTGAAAGTATTGCCTACAGTCTGGTGGGTGATTACCCAGTAGCCACAACCATCAGAGCTGGGTACAGCATGGATTTTTTCTGAGAGGGTGGCCAGTAGGGGTATATTTTTCTGTCCGGTTACCACATCTCCCAAGCCATTGTTCAAGGTCATATCAACCAGTGAGTACCTGAAGCCATTGTTTGAAAACTGCTCGTCGATGGTAAAAACATAGTATTGGTTGGGTGTAAGTGGCCGAGGGACAATCACTGCCGCAGTGGTAGAGGACAACTGTGAAACACCCCCCAAGAGGCCCGTTCCATTGGGCATCGGCTGGTTGAGGGCGGTCCATATGGTAACGCCATCGGTATAAAACATCAGAGCCCCGGTAACAGGGTTGGCTATGGAAGCGCTGCCTTCCCCAGTGGCAAGTGCAGCTGGAGCCGTTGCAATTGGCCCACTGGGTAAAAACGCTACCCCTGCGGCAAATCCGAACCTCCACTGATTGTTCTGGTTCTGAGCATTGGAGGTACCTTGCACAAGCAGCAAGGACATAAGTAGAAATGAATAGTTCTTTAAGAATTTCATTTGGGGAAAAGAATATCAAACTAACAGTTAAACTGCACTAAATGTTATAGTCAAGACTTCTTTGGAGAAGGTTGCCTTGTGGCTGAAAAAGATCGGAGAGGTTGAGTGGTTGGGCATTTTTACGATTGCTGCCCCAAAACGGTCATTCGAAGTACTACAAACAATTCGTTGCAGAATTGCTGAAACATGTACTAACTCGGCAACAAAATATGCAGCATGTTACCTCTTGATGTTCTGTCTTCGGGCTTTGTAAACCATTTTCAATAATGGGTTTTTGTGCCAGAGGCATTACATCTCTTTAATTTCGGATAGTGCGTTGCGTTTTTTTACTTTTTAGATGGGGTATGAAATTTTGCAAACCAATCTTTTATCTTGTGAACCCATCTATTGATAAATTTATTACTACCATCATGTTCTTGATAATTCTGATTTCCTATTAGTAAAGCAATTGGTTTAAGTTCTTCATATTCCTCACAAATAACCTTTAACATTGCAGCAAAAGGTAAAAACAAAATCATTCCGGCTATGCCCCATACAACTGCGCCAACTATCAAACTTAAAATGGCAGTTAAGGCATTAATATTCATACTACCTCCCACAATTTTGGGACTCAGAAAATTATCCGAAACCAATTGAACGAACCAAAATAAAACTGCAACTGCTAATGCCATCCAAAAGGAATTGTAGGAGATTAAAGCATACAGTATGGGTATAATTGCACCTGAAACGGTTCCTATATAGGGTATGATGGCCAATATTGCACCTAAAAATCCGAAAAGGAATGGATTGTCAATACCGATAATCATAAGGCCGATGCTATTGGCGAATCCTATAACAATGACAAGAATAACCATTCCTAACAAATACTTTAATCCAACTTGCTGAACGGATTTAAACATTTTGACAACTCTTTCTCTTTTGTCAACAGGAGAAAAACCACTAAATGCCCTGGTTAAACCTTTTCTGTAAATCAGTATCAAAAAAGTAAATACTATTGTTGCAAAAAGAACCCCAAGAAACGATGCCGTATTGGTAAAAGTTTGTTTTATCAATGACCCTGTAGATTGATCAAGCCAACCTTTAACGAGGTTGAAAAGTTCATTTTTTTCCAAGTTTGGAACAAAGCTCACATTTTCGTTGATAAATAAAGTAAGGTAAGTAAATGAAAGAATGATTTTATCTTGGAAGTGAGAGAATTCATTCGTAAGTTGAATAATTTGAGATGAGAAAAGAAAAACGCCTCCCGCAATGATTAAAATTACTGTGAAAATGGGGAGAAAAGCAGCGAGTATTATATTCATCCCCCATGACTCACACTTTTTCACAACCGGATAAAGCATAAAAGATATTAGTAAAGCAAAGGCTATGGGAATGAGAATAGACCTGGCTAAAATTAAGAATGAAAAAAACAAAAATACGGTGGCTATTGAGAAAAATAATTTTTGAAAAGATAGATTCATAATTGATAAGTTATTTAATGGATGGGATAGAGTTAATCAACTTTAGTATTTAAGATACGGCGAATTATAGGATGATTCGTTGTCCTTTCATCATTTCTATGTCTTTGGTTACCTTAAAATGGGTTCATTCTTTCCGTTCGTAAGGCCATGGTGGTCAATGTCGTCGGTGTCTTTTTACACTTGCTGACGTTAAGCAGCTTTGCGATGGGCAGGCTACCCAATACAAAAGCTTGTTCGAAGATACAAACTTTTTACAAGCCCGAAGCTGTCTTCAGAGCACAAAAAATCCATGCTATGGTTCGTGTCTCACGAACCAAGGATGTGGGTACTTTTTGAGCATAAAGCAGGTTGGATGTAAACGCTGCAAAGCATAATGCTGATATTTTATGCGGA
>JAIYAX010000024.1 GCA_027488815.1 Cytophagaceae bacterium
AAGATACTGCTTGTCGGCTATCTCAACAACATAGGCTCCGACCGCAAGCTCATTGAGCATTGCAGCGATAGTTTAGCCATCAGACTATTTCTCCAGTACGACATTGACCAGCCTCTGCCCTGGCACTCCACCATCAGCCGTACCCGGCAGCTCTATGGGGAGGAAGTGTTTTTGGAGTTGTTTCGTAAAGTGCTCAGCCTCTGCGTAGCAAAGGGCATGGTAAGAGGCAAACGTCAGGCGGTTGACAGTGCCTACATCAAAGCCAATGCCTCTATGGACAGCCTGGTGGAGAAAGAAGTGGTCGAAGATGCCCAAACATATGCCAACGAGCTCAACGAAGGCTCTGACTATAAGGTAAGTATAGCAAAAAAGAAAGCCGTAGACCGCCACCACAAATGGAAAGAAGAAGCGTACAAGACCCAACATGGCGGGGTAAATACGACGGGCCACACCAACCAGATCGACCCCGAAGTGGACGAGAACGGCAACCTGATCCGCCCCAAGTTCCTGAGCAACCACACCCACTACAGCCCCACCGACCCGGATGCAAAGATCAGCACCAAGCCGGGCAAGGCCCGACAATTGAATTATGCAGGACAGCTAGCCGTAGACGATGCCCATCATGTGATAACGGCAGCTTGCGCCTCCAGTGCGGGCCATAGAGACAGCCAAAACCTGCACGAGATCGTAGAGCAGGCCGTGGAGAACCTTAGCCAGCAAGACCTCCAAATAGAGCAGATCGCCGCCGATGCAGGCTACAGCAGCGGAGAGGCCTTACAATACCTAGAAGAAAAAGGACTGGAAGGCTGGATCCCCAACTTTGGGCAATACAAGCCACACAGGGAAGGCTTTGAATACAACGCACTACACGATCGCTACGAGTGCACCAGAGCGGGTAGCAACAAAGCATATCTGCCCTTTAAAGGCGAAAGAACCGACTCAAAAGGCTATACCAAGAAGACCTACCGCAGTTCGGAGAAAGACTGCAACGGCTGCCCTTTTCAAAAGGAATGCTGTGGGGCAAAGACCAAATTCAAGAAGATCGATGACAGCCTCCACAAAGCCTACTACGACCGGATGCACAAACGCCTACAGGACAACCTGGACTATGCCAGGCGGGTGAGCAAGATCAGGTCAAAAACGGTGGAGCCCGTGTTGGGCACGTTGATCAATTTTACCAACATGCGCAGGGTCAACACACGGGGCATGCAGGGAGCCAACAAGCATGTATTAATGGCTGCCCTGACCTACAACCTGCGTAAGTACGTAAAATTCAGAAGGTTAAAAGCAATTGCAAAAGCAGCAGAATTGCCAGTAAGGATAGAGAAGCATTTTCAACATTTCTATGCCCGTTTTATGGCTTCCATAGTTCCTCTAAGCCACACCCAATTTTACAGATAAAAAACCCGGAAGAAAACACAGCCACTCCTATAAGTGCTCTATGAAGGCCATTTTTTACTTCAAAACAACGGTTTGCCCAAGTAACGGCTAGTTGTGCAACAGTTACGTGTGTTAGCACTCGTTTTTCTCATTCGTCAAGCAGTCTTTTTAGTTCTGTGTATTCCAATTTGTCTAATAGGTCAAGTTCATTTCCTGTTGCCAATTTTATTGCTAACCTTGCTTCTTTTATTCTATTTAGCATTGGTAAAATGATCCGTTTACCGTGATTTACAAACGTGTCAAGGTCTTTTGCAGAAGTTGGTATTTTGTAACCGTGTCTGCCCGAAGCAATAAGAACTCCCTTGTCTCTGAGATTGCCAACAACTTTTGTCCTAAAATATTCTTCTTGAATTTTTTCAGTTCGGGTTTGATTTAGATGTCCCAAAATTTCGTTAGTTGTTATATATCTGTTTTTAGGATTTGCTCTTTGTAACCAACGTAATAATTTGAGAAAGTTTATTTGATCTATCTTTTGTTGGTCGTTTCCTATTTCTTTTTCTATGAAGTCCTGAACTCTTAGAAAGCACACTTCCGCAATTCTCTCGTCAAAAGTCTCGTCAATGTTTGTTTCTTTAAATTCTTCGAATGATAGTTCTTTTGGGAAATAGTTAAGACTGCTAATTATTGGAGAAAGAATTTGTTGAAATTCTGCACTATGTTCCGACTTTTTTAATTCGTCAAATATGTAACCTAGCGAACCAGCAACAAAGTCAGCAATTTGAATAAGTTCGCTTTGTTTGCTGTTTTGAATATTAAAGTCAGAGCCTGAAAACAAAGTCCTTAAATGATGCTTTTCTACATACTTTTTAAACTCTCTCATAAAATCATTTCCACCGTGTTCGTCTACGTTCAAGTCTAGGTTTGGAAATGTTCTGAAAAGCTCTTTATAAAGTAAGTTGTTTAGGAATTTATAAAATGATTTTTTGTAATGAAATCCTTGTCCTGATAATTCTCTTTTGTCAACTACAACAGCATAAACAAAGATGTCCAATTTTGCAATGTCTTCAAGTATTCGTTTTCTTCTGTTATGATTTTGAGCAACACCACTAGATTTTATCTCTCCAGTCTGAAAGTTGTGTTTGCGTCTTATCTCGTTTACATCATTTTGTAATCTTTCAATGTTCTCGGTCTTGGTAATAACAGTCGCAACGATAAAGTGACTTCCTTGTGTCTGGAAGTCAAATGAGTTGTTGCCAAACTCGTCTGCAAAAGCTGTTATATGTTGAGCCATAGTGTCTTTTTAAAATGAGTGCTAACGTTTTGCGGCTTGGCGTAGTGGCGGATTTTAGCACCAAAGTTCATGCGAAGCACAGACTTCAAATATAGTATAAATGTTCATACGAAGAACGTCACCCGCCATTACGCCAAACCGCTGTTATATGCCGTTTTATTCTGCTGTCAATAGTGTTGTGTCAAAGTAAAACGGTTGTGCAGATGTCAATTTCTGATGTTCAACTTCATAAACTTGTATCATTTCTGTTTCAATAATCTTCTCAGTTTTACTAACTACTCCACGAATTTTTGAAACCGCAAAAACTTTGTTGTCTGAAAAATAATAGTCTGTATTCAAGGTTTTAAACTCTTTCCAAAAAGCTGAGAAATATTTAAAGAAATCATTGAGTCCATTTACGCCTATATATTCGCCACCATATGGTAGCGAAGCAGCTTGTTTTAAAAAAAAGTCGTCTGATAAAAGACTGTAAGCACCTTGCCTGTCGCCAGTTGCAAGGTGCTCATAGAATTTTTTTACTAATTCAATTTCAGTCATCAGTTTTTTTTTGGTTGAATTTGTTGCATTAGGCTTGACCAATCAACTACGTCCCAATGTTCGGCAAGTTTGCCGTTTTCAATACGCCACCAGTCTGTGCCTGTCCAAGTTGCCTTTACATTGGATGCAGGAACGCCAAATAGTTCTCCCCTTTGTGTACCTGTCCATGTAATTCTTGCAACTATGATGTCGCCTTCAACAACCACAGCGTCAATGTTCGCTGAAATGTCAGGAAAAATACTTTCAAACCATTTTGAACCTTCCTGAATACCCACTAATCCCGGTTTTACCATTGGATTATGTTGTTGGTAGTCTTGGAAAATAACTTCTCCAAATTTGTCAGATTGTTTGGTTGTCATTAGTTCTATAAACCTTGACACCAATTGTTTTTTTTGTTCTGTTGTCATCTTACTTGCTTTTTTTGTTTGACCAAAGGATGCGGCTGTAATCAATAAACCGCAAAAAATTAAAACTACTCTTGTGTACTTCATTTTTTTAATGTGTTAAGTGAAATTGTACTGCAAAAGTAGTGAGCAAGAAGGTTCTCTAATTGTGAATAAAGTCCTTTCAATTGAAGATTTGAGACATTTCTGTTCTGAACTCCACTGGTGTTTTATTATTCATTTTTTTAAAGAAATTATTGAAGTGTCCAGTGTCTTCAAATCCCAATTCATAACATATATCTTTTACTTGATTTTCACTGTAAAATAATTTGCGTTTTGCTTCTAAATTTACTCTTTCGTGAATAATAGATAAAGCTGTTTGGTTTGATAATTCTTTACAAACTTTATTTAATTGTTTTGTTGTGATGGAAAGTAGTTTGGCATATCCTTGAACTGATTTGATTTGAGTAAAGTTGTTTTCTAATAACTTGATGTATTCCAAATATGGATTATTCTTATCCGATTTATCTATTGGCATATACTTCTGTTCTCTCCAAACATAAGTCAGTAAGATTTTTATAAAGCTGAAAGTAAGCTCGGTTGATTTAGGTTTATTGAATTGCAACTCGCTTTGGATTTGCTTAAAAAGAATTGTAAAAAAATCATCTTTTTCAAGATAAAATGCTGGTGATTGCGAAAATTTTCCAAAAAGTCCAGTTAGTTCATTGTCTAAAAGATGGATAATTTCTTGGTCTATTGAAATTGCGTATCCAAAGTTGTGTGTATTGGGTTTTGCTGTTATATAGTGAACTTGATTATAGGAAACCAAAAAAAATGAATTGTCTATAATCTCGAATTCCTCAAAGTCAATAAAATGACTTGCATTTCCTTTTTCAAAATAGAATATTTCGTAGTGTCTATGCGAATGAGGATTGCTTACGAAGCCGTTGTCGTCCGCTTTGTAGTCAATAGAGAAATATGTTATTGCATTTTCTTTCAAGGTTATGTCGGTCTTAAAATGGCATATAACGTTTTGCGGCTTGGCGTAGTGGCGGATTTTTAGCACAAAAGTTCAATCGAAGAACTACACTTGAACCTACCACAAAACTGTCATACGAAGCACTGAACCCGCCATTACGCCAAGCCGCTGTGCCTGTTGCACAACTTGTCCCGATACTTCGGGAACTCCCATTTTAACTTTATTTCTCCCATTTCTCATACAATAG
>JAIYAX010000005.1 GCA_027488815.1 Cytophagaceae bacterium
ATGCTTTTGAAGTTGATGGTTTAGTCGGTTACATATTCCCCCTGCTACAAACTCTGGAAAGTGGCTATTTAAAATAGATGTCTTGAGTAAATGCAGTAAATGTTTTACCTGACTTTAGCTTTGTCACACATTGGATTTGCCTGTTCCCTTTAAACAGGGAAGGTTCGATAAGTTCAAAAGTAATCTTGCTGAAGTTTGGGTAATAGTATGCCTCCGAGTTGAGTCTTAAAAAACGGATGGCGGAGTCAAGGGTAATCAACTCTTGCCCATCGTAGAGAAAGCACATAAATTTTTGGTTTACAAGAGAAGTGTCAGCTTGAGAGGGATTAATCAGGTACAGATTGATATCATGAACGGGGTCAGGCACCTCGTAAAAAGGCTCGGGGCATTGACATGCATAGGCGGCATTGCCAAAGAAGCCTGATCCTGAATTAGTTCTAAAGGCGATTTGCTCCGCATATTGCCTGAGCTTTGCCTGTATGCCAAATGCAAAATGGAAGGCGGTATCAATAACCGGCTTGATGTCAAAGCCCTGTGTCTGATAAGCGATTAGGTCGAGCCCCTGGGTGTAGACTCTATACGAACCAACCGGACCACACGTGCACTCTGGCTCACAACTGGTCGAAAAAACAGAGACAAGTGACCAGGCAATTGCTAAAAACAGAAACCGACGTAACATACCGTAAATATAGCCGAAAGGAGAATAGAATGCTTTTATGGGTAGGTTTTAAGTGATATTTTTACTCTTTGGTTGAGTGCTTTCGCTCATTTCGGGTGGGAACACCCGACAGAACTAGAAGAATTGCAATCAAACTCTGTGAATTTCAAATAAGTTTTGGACCCTTCTATGGGTAAGAGATGGTTTTGAATGTAAAGCCATCTTATTTCTTTGCTCTTAACCTTTAGCTGCTGTACTTAACTGTCATTTGCAGCTCATATGGATTGTCTTTTATGAAGCTTCTAACCATCATCACATGCTTTATAGTACATTTCCACAGAAATTATAAGGCTAATTGCATCATGCAGGTAAGCCTGCCATGTGGTTTACATCTTAAAATGATTGAATGCGTATAATGGCATGGATTACTTAAACTATAAGATATGATGAACCAACACGATCATGGAACCACACATATCAACTGGAACCAGATATTTGCTCTTGCAGCATTAGATGCCAGTATTTTAATCAGTTGGTTGGCCTATCATGAATTCCAACCCAAGCTTCTTCAAAAGTTTCACTTTGACCATTTGCATGGTTTTGTGCTCTATGCGCAAAGCTTTGTGATCCTGTTAGTTCCATTGTTAGCAGGGGGTCTTGCTGATTATCTGAGAAAGAAGAATTTCAATACCTTACTGGTTTACGCAGTGGGTATCAGTGTGGCTTCCATGATATTCATGACTGTTTCGTATACCATTTCTGATAATGCCTTTCAAGGGCTGACAGGTCTTTTACCTATCATGATTGTTTTATGGTTGATTTCCATGAATGTTTTTCATAGCCCGGCCAATTCCATTTTAGAAGAGTTCAGCCAAAGTCCACGCATGCCTTTGGTAATGTCGGTTATTTCGATCGCATCTGTGTTGGTTTATATTTCTAAGCCCCTCATTTTAAAATCCTTAGACATGTTGGGCGGGTCAATTACATTTTTGATCGGAGGCTTGGTGTTAGTGATCACAGGCATTTGGTTTGGTAAAGCAACCAGGACTTTGGTAATCGGCAACCACCATGTTGGTGAACAAGAACCAAACAGGTTCCACATTGTAGTGATGGCGGGTTTGATTACCGGCTTAGCCAATAGCCTTATTCTTCACTTTTTTCCTGCCATACTTGAAACCAAGTTTGGAGCAGTTGAAACAATATTTGATGAGTATATCTATGTCTCGGCAATGTTGTGTGTAACAGCAATTGCAACTCTGCCATTAAGTTCATGGGCACAAAAGCGAGGCATTTACCCCTCTTTCGTAATTAGTGTCTTCACTTCATTTATTTCTATGCTGATCATACTTCTTTCGCCTTGGTTTTGGCTAAGTATGGTTGGATCTTTATTCCTTGCTCTTTCCTATGGAGTTTTATTGATCACCTCATTTCCACATGCACTTCGAAACATTAATCCCGCAAGTGCTACCTTTGGTACAGGGATCTTTTTTGCTTGCTTTGAATTTTTTGAAGTTTTATTCACGTTAATTTCTCCTCATCACTAAGTCAACGATGACTGAAGATCATTTGGACAATCCTTTCAACAGATTTTGGAACCTTTTATTAGGGTTTTCGATGCTTTTGGGGGTCGGTGTCACTGTTTTGATTTTCAACCGTGAACAGTGGCTTGGAGGGATGTACGCCAACCATCACAAACACGAACATCATGGCGAGGCTCACTCCAACGAATCTGCTCATGAAGCACATACTGATGAATCCGGACATCAGCAAAAGATAGCTGAGGCTCCACATCAAGAGACTGAAGCAGAAGTTGCAGAAGAGCCCAAAGACAAATTACAAACTACCGAAGAAACAGATAAGGAGACCGGATATTCTGGAGATTGGCTTTTGGTGACGGGTTCGTTCAGGCAAGAAAAAAATGCTTTGTACCAATTGGAAAAATTAGAAAAGGTGGGATACAAACCTGTTTTGCAAAAGGTAGAATTGACGGGTGAGACTTATTTAAGGGTAATTGCCTTCAAATCGGCCACTTACAAAGAGGCTTTATATGCTCAGGAGAAAATTTCTGAAATAGGAATACCTGACTCCTGGATATTGAAGAGGTAGTGCCTTTAGTCCCTATAGGATAGCATTCCTTACTGCTGTAGTCAAGCCTTAAGTATTGCTTTACTGTATTTTAAAGTATATCATATATCATTCATTAGGATAGGATTACGATACCTGGAATATGAAATATCGCTCGAGACCCCTAATTTTCTGAATGGTATTTATTGAAGGGTTATGTCCTATGAAAAACATATTTTGGGATTGTCTAACATTGTATTGAATGGGAAAAATAGTTCTTGTTACATTTCTTTTTCTATATGGTTATTCTACCAGTGCTTGCAATTGCAAAGAGTTCACTCAAGATCAGGAGTGGAGAAACTCTGAGATGGTATTTTTAGGAAAGATAACCGAGAAAAATATAGATAACTTTGAGGTTCAGGTAATTGAAATATTTAAGAACAGCACATTTACAGAACAAGTTGTTTTTAGAGTTGAAGAAAGCACTTGTTCAATTATTCCATCAAAAGGAGAACTGTGGCTGATTTATGGTCATTTGAGAAAAGGAATTCTTAGTGTAAGTAGTTGTGGCTATTCTAATAGCTTAAGCTTTAACAGTAAAAAAGGCAGCTCAAAAATTTTGCCCCCACGACCATTAAATTACACTAAAGAAGAACACGAAATTGTGATGAGTTTGTATGATTCAAGAATTGCTGATCAATTATTTTTTACTGTTAATGGTTTAAGAATTCAAAAATTAGAGGAATTAATTAGAATACAAAATTTAGAAGCCAAGATAAAATATGATTCTTTGAGATACGATAGGGTCATCATTTATGTATTGGTATTGCTTGTACTTATCTCGTTGGCAATGAATTTCTTTGTTTTGAGAAGGTTAAGTAAAATTTCAAGGTAACAATTCTTTCCCATTGGTTGGTGTTCCGCCACCAACCAAACGATGTTCCCAACCTACAGAAATTCAGTTGCTAAGCTAAAAAAGGCTTTATTCCATCACCAACTCCACCGATTCCACCACCCGCCTACAAAGCTCAGGCCCGGCAAGGTGAGCTGAAGGATAGGTAAGCGTCAGCATCCATAGTTGATCACCTCTCACCAGCAGATGGTTTTCAAACTGTTTTAATCCTCCTGAGTCTTTAAACTGCCCTTTCTGCAACAGCCCCTGTTGTTTCCCCAAGGCTCCTTCGCTTCGGCTGAATTCCAGATCGGAAACGCCTAAATGCTGTAACTCGTTTAAAAATCCATCAGCAGCAGCATCTCTCTCCGGATCCAGACCCTCCACATAACTGACCACTGAGGCTTGTATACTAAAACCCTCTTCATGAACATAACCAGCGGTCACCATATTCCGAATGAGGCCATTGAGACTTGCTCCGGCGGGGTCGGTAGCAATCTCCAGAGGCTCAGGACTTTCCAGCACCAATGCAGGTTTTCCGATCACATTTTTTACCCATTCCTGCCTTAGCAAGCCATACAAGCTGGGTCGCTGCACCTCTTTCCAAATGAAATAACCTGCCACAAGGCCCAATACAAGACCTATCAAGCCACCCCAGATCAACTCACGCCTGCTAAAAGAAAAGAAACCCATATCGCTTAATCAACCAAACCTAAACAAAAAATCCCGGCCTTCTTGAGCCGGGACTTTAGGGTATGGATAGAAATACCGATTAATAACGGTAATGCTCGGATTTGTAGGGTCCACTTTTGGGCACACCGATGTAGACGGCCTGATCGTCTTCCAGACTTTCCAGCTGCACACCAATATGACCCAGGTGCAGGTAGGCTACCTTCTCATCCAAATGCTTTGGCAATACATAAACTTTGTTTTCGTAGTTTTTATGATTGTTCCACAGCTCGAGCTGCGCCAGAGTTTGGTTGGAGAAGGAGTTGGACATTACAAAGGAGGGGTGGCCCATGGCACAGCCAAGGTTCACAAGACGACCCTCAGCCAATACAATGATGTCTTTGCCATCCAGAGTATAAAGATCAACCTGTGGCTTGATCACCGATTTGGTATGACCATAGTTTTTGTTCAGCCAGGCCATGTCAATCTCATTGTCGAAGTGACCGATGTTGCACACGATGGACTTGTCCTTCATGGCTTTGAAGTGTCTGTCACGGATGATGTTGATGTTTCCTGTAGCGGTCACGAAAATATTGGCATGCTTCACAGCCTCATCCATTTTCATCACTGAGAAACCGTCCATGGCAGCTTGCAAGGCGCAAATCGGATCAATTTCAGTCACGATCACACGGGCACCTGCCCCACGCAGTGACTCTGCCGATCCTTTACCAACATCACCATAGCCGGCTACAACAGCCACTTTACCTGCCATCATGATGTCTGTTGCACGACGGATGGCATCTACTAATGATTCTTTGCAGCCGTACTTGTTGTCAAACTTTGATTTGGTCACAGAGTCATTCACATTGATGGCTGGCATAGGAAGGGTACCATTGCGCATACGCTCATAAAGACGATGTACGCCCGTAGTTGTCTCTTCGCTCAGTCCACGGATGTTTTGAACCAACTCAGGGTAGCGATCCAAAACCATGTTGGTTAAGTCTCCTCCATCGTCAAGGATCATATTGAGAGGCTGTCCGTCAGGGAAAGCATACAAGGTTTGCTCGATGCACCAGTCAAATTCCTGCTCATTCATGCCCTTCCATGCGTACACTGGGATGCCCGCAGCAGCGATAGCGGCAGCGGCATGGTCTTGAGTAGAAAAGATGTTGCATGATGACCAGCTTACTTCAGCACCCAGCTCTTTAAGTGTCTCGATCAACACAGCGGTCTGAATGGTCATGTGAAGGCACCCGGCAATGCGAGCATTTTTGAGTGGCTTAGATGGTCCATACTCTTTGCGAATGGCCATCAGTCCGGGCATTTCTGCTTCGGCAAGACGAATTTCTTTGCGGCCCCAATCGGCCAATGCGATATCCTTTACTTTGTAGGGGAGGGTCTCAGTCATGTAGGTAAAATTTCGGACTGCAAAGGTAGGTTTTTGCCCCCGCAATGCCAAACTTTCAGCTACTTAGCCACTTCAGCAACGATTTCTGATTTTTGATCTTCGTCTTCAAAAAGATAATTCGTTATCTCTTTTTTGACTTCGGTAGGGGTGAGGTTGTGTTTGATTTGACCATTCACCACCACAGAAAGTTGACCAGTCTCTTCAGAAACTACCAGAATGATACTGTCTGTTGCATCGCTCATCCCTAAAGCAGCCCTGTGCCTTAAGCCATAGTTAGCCGGCAAGTCAAGGTTTTCCGTGACAGGCAGGATGCAGCGAGCAGCTTTTATGCGACCACCGGCAATGATCACAGCACCGTCATGCAATGGGCTGCTTTTATTGAAAATGGAAAGAAGCAATCTTTTGGAAAGCACGGCATCCAGTGGATCGCCTGATTCAGCATAAAACCTTAGTTCTGAAGTTTTGGCCATCACGATTAACGCACCTGTATGGCTGTTGCCCAAGGCCCTCGCAGCATCGATGATCGGACTTAAATCGAACTCTCCGGGAGTGACTTTGCGCCAAGGAAGGTTGTCAAACAGTTTGTTGTCATTGAGCGAGGTGCTCTTCCCGATGAGGAGTAAGAACTTGCGTATTTCCTGTTGAAAAAGGACTATGGCAGCAAGCACACCTACCCCGGCAAACTGACCCAGTATCGTAGAGAGCAATTGCATGTTTGCTGCACGAACGATCAGGTACAATAGGTACAAAGAAAGAAGTCCAAGAAATATCCGTAAAGCTATACTGCCTTTCAGAAGTTGGTACAATTGAAAAAGCAGGATGCTGACCAGAAGTACATCGATCAGATCGATCCAGTTAAATTCCAAAAATCCTATTTTGAAGAGCAGGATCATGCTTTACTTGTTCTGTTTACCAGTTGTATTGCCTCCATCGCCGGTCGTACATCGTGCACCCTTAGCACCTGAATTCCTTTGCTCAAAGCGAGGGTATTCAGAACGGTACTGCCATTTAAGGCCTCATCTGCCGTGCTCTCCAGGGTTTTCCAGATCATCGATTTACGGGAAAGTCCCACTAAGATAGGCAAATTAAAAAGCTGGAAGGTGTGCAGGTGGTTCAGTAGCCTGAAGTTTTGGTCCACTGTTTTTGCAAATCCAAACCCCGGGTCGATCATGATTTGCTCAATTCCTGCTGATTTGGCTGCCGTAATTTTCACTTGTAGCTCATCAATCACCTCGGTCAGAAGATCCTGGTAAATAGCTTTTGCATTCATGTTTTCAGGCTTCCCTCGCATGTGCATCAGCACATATGGGACCTTGAGCTGTGAAACCACCTGATACATTTCCTGATCTAAATCGCCTCCGCTGACATCATTCACCATATCTGCCCCCGCTTGAACTGCCTCCTGTGCAACTGAAGCATAAAAGGTATCGATACTAAGCCAGAGTTCATGCCCGAATTCTTTTCTGAGGAGCTCTATAGCCGGGATGACACGATCCCTCTCTTCATTTGCTTCCAGCATAGTCGAGCCGGGTCGGGTAGACTGCCCACCGATATCCAGAATGGAAGCACCTTCGCTGATCATCTGACCGGCTTTGGGGAGTAGTCCATCCGTATGGCTTAGCCTCGATCCGGCATAAAATGAGTCAGGCGTGATATTCAAAATTCCCATCACCACCGGGCTCGACAGATCAAGTATTTTTCCCTTTATTTGAAAGGTAAAGGCGGATATCGAATGTCTTTCGCTGATCATGCTTTTGCCAAGATTATCGTAAAAAAAGTGAACCACCAAACCCAGACACAGTACCAGGCCGTCATTGACGAATGTAAAAGCTTGTTTTTGAAGAAAGCAAGGGATTACGGCACTTCATGGCGCATCATGCGTTTGCCATCCATTACCGATCAGATCATGATCAAAGCACAACGGATACGCTCCATTCAGGAAAAAGGCAAGCAGGAGGTCCCGGATGATATACGTTCAGAGTTTGTTGGGATACTCAACTATTGCATCATTGCTTTGATACAAATGTCAATGCCTTCGGATGCCTCCATAGAGCTATCAGCAGAGCAGTTAAGTAAAATTTATCAGGAGGAGGCTGATAAAACGTTTGACCTACTCTTGAAGAAAAACCATGATTATGACGAAGCATGGAGGGAGATGAGGGTCAGCTCGATGACAGATATTATTCTGATGAAACTATACCGCACCAAGCAGATAGAAGATCATCAGGGGAAAATGCTTGTCTCAGAGGGAGTAGAGGCAAATTATCGTGATATGATCAATTATGCCGTATTTTGCCTTATCAAATGGGCTGAAGAAAGTTGAGAAGTATGATGAACATGATTTATCAAGTGGTGCGTTGGCTGGTAGGAGGACTGTTTATTTTTTCGGGACTTATCAAAGTGAATGACCCGGTGGGGATGGCCATCAAGCTCGAGGAATATTTTGAAGTTTTCGGGACTCATTTTATGGTACCCTTTGCTTTGTACCTCAGTGTGTTTGTGGTGGTGCTGGAAGTGGCCTTGGGTGTGGCACTTATCTTAGGGTATCGATTAAAGCTTACCCTTTGGGCATTGCTAGGGCTCATTGTCTTTTTTACAGGCCTCACCTTTTACTCTGCCTGGTTCAACAAGGTGACTGATTGTGGATGCTTTGGAGATGCGATCAAGCTCACTCCCTGGCAGTCTTTCTCAAAAGATGTTGTGCTGCTTGTGCTTATTTTGATCCTGATGTCTGGTCAAAAGAGCCTCAAACCTCTGGCAGAAGATAATGTCGTTGCTTATGGGACAATAGCGGCTACTCTTTTTTCGCTTGTTCTGGCATTGTATTGCATCAATTACCTTCCCATCATCGATTTCAGGGCATATAAAACAGGGAACGATATCGGAGCATTGATGCAACCTTCTGAGCCTTATAAGTACCGATATTTAATGAAAAGAGGTTCAGAAGATAAGTACTTCGATCAGTATCCAACGGATACCACCTGGCAATATGTCAATATGGAGTTGATGAACCCTGAGGCCAAACCTAAAATCACGGATTATAACCTCTGGAACGAAGAGGGGGAAGGCACTCAGGCCTCTTTTGAAGGGGTAAAACTTTTGATCATCCTTCAGAATATCGAAAAGGCACCTGAAAAGGCTGTAAAAGGTTTTGCTGATCTGGCTCGTTCACTGGAAGGCACGAAGGGGTTAGAGGCATGGGTTGTGACCTCAGCTGGGCTTGAGAGTTTTAAATCCTATCGCCACGAATTGCAATTGGCTTTTCCTTACTATTTTGCTGATGCAACTGTTTTGAAAACCATGATTAGGTCAAATCCCGGACTTATTCTGCTTCAGAATGGAACCGTAAAAGGCCAATGGCATTACAACAGCACACCAGATAAAGAAGAAATTTTAAAACTGATCCAATAACATGATTACATATATCCTCAAGAGACTAGCCTATGGGCTGTTGGTAATGCTGGGAGTGGTAGTCACCGTTTTCTTTTTGTTTTTTGCTCTTCCGGGTGACCCTGTTTCTATGTTAAGTGGGCAGCGAACAGATGTTTCCACCCGTGAGGCGATGACACATGAGCTTGGTCTGGACCAACCCCTTCATATTCAATTGGGGATGTACCTGAATGATCTGTCACCTGTTTCGCTCCATGAGAATACCCCACAGAACAAACAGAAATACAACTACAGTGTGTTATGGCAGGGCGAAAAGAATGTTTTGGTTACCAAAACCCCGTATCTGCGCCGCTCATTCCATTCCAATAAGCGGGTAGACGAAATCATTTTTGATCATCTTGAAGGTACGTTGTATCTGGCATTGGCTGCTATGTTGTTTGCCAGTATCGTAGGCGTGTTGTTTGGAGTGATTGCTGCCTTAAAGCAAAATTCATTCTGGGACCATGCCATGATCTCCTTTTCGGTCATCGGGATATCAGCTCCTTCTTTTGTTGCAGGTATTTTGATCTCTATGATCTTTGGCTACTACCTGGCAGACTACACAGGACTGAACCTGACCGGGTCCCTTTGGGTCTCTGACCCCATCAAAGGCAGGTATCTGGAACTTAAGAACATCATACTGCCGGCATTTACCTTGGGGCTCAGGCCTTTGGCAATTATTGTACAAATGACTAGAGGCTCTATGATTGAAGTGCTTTCACAGGATTTTATCAGAACGGCAAGGGCAAAAGGCCTAAGTCGGAATGTGATTATCATCAAACATGCTTTGAAGAACGCACTCAATCCGGTTATTACGGCCATTTCGGGATGGCTGGCCTCTTTACTGGCAGGAGCCTTCTTTATCGAGTATATTTTTAGCTGGAAAGGGATTGGATTAGTTACGATCAAGGCAGTGGATAATTTAGATTTTCCCGTGGTGATGGGGACCACCATTTTTATCGGGTTTGTATTCATTATTATCAGCCTTACGGTTGATATTCTCTACTCGCTTATTGACCCAAGAGTAAGGCTGAAATAAGCTTGAAAACCAGCAGCATTGCTTTGATTGGACTACCTTGTTCAGGTAAGTCAACTTTGGGGCAGTTGCTTGCAAGACAATTTTCCCTACCATTTGTTGATACAGATAGTGTTATCGAACAACAAACCGGTAAGAAGATTTCAGAGCTGTTTCTGGAAATGGGTGAGCCTTATTTCAGGGAACTTGAAGCCAAGCTTCTTGGAGAATTGATGCTAGCTACCGAAGCCAAAGTGATTGCAACTGGCGGAGGGCTGCCTATCTACAAAAACAACATGGGCACACTCCTTCAGTTCAGCAGGGTCATTTACCTTGACATCGCCAGAGAGCCTTGGCTTTTCCGAATGAAGAAACAAAGTCAGAAGAAAGACAGGCCCTTACTAAGCTCCTCATCAACTACAAGTCCGGAGGATTTTTATGACAAAATAGGGAAGGAAAGAGAGGCGATTTACCTCAGAGCACAAATCCGACTCCCCATACTTTCAGAAGAAACAGAGGAAGAAAGCCTTATGCGAATAATGGATTTACTTGCTTAGAAAAAAACCCCGTAAGTAAACGTTACCTGCGTATTGTTGAATTTTGAGATTGCTACCGGTTGTGTCCCATCAGCAAGCCTGTATGGACTGTAAAGATTTTCAAATCGCTGATTAACAACGGCTACATCAACATAATAAAAATCAGATCTGTAGCCTACCCCACCTGTTATGGCCACCATGTCCCTGTTTACCTTTTGTCTTTCCTGACTGGTCACAACACCGGAAGGCATTATAGCATAGCCCCCTCGAAACCTGAACTTATCCATCCTAAACTCTACACCCAGGCGGATGTTCATCACAGGCTGGTATAGTTTCGCAATGGTCCGATTGTCTGCACTGAAATTGGTGTTATCACGGGCTCTGAGCTCGGCAAGGTTATAAGAAACGAATTCTACATCTCCTGAAAGAAATCCATGCTTTCCAATAAACACGGCAGCCCCAACATTGATTCGGTGTGGACTTACCAAATTAAAGCTAAAGCTGCCGGGTACCGTTGATGCACTGATATCATTCAATAAGATAAAAGTGTCTAATGAAGGAGAATAAAAGTTCCAGTTATTGTATCGAACATCAAGAGTTGAGTTAAACGTAGTATTCAATCCCATATAAGTCGGACTTCGATAGGTAACTCCAAGTCGGACCGCATCAATAGGTCTCAGGATCATCCCCAGAGTCAAATTCACGCCAGCCCCCGAAAGATTATACTCATCTCGTAGAGTAAGAGAGCTTAGAGGGCTGCTGAATGCATCATTGATCTGAATGGAAGTTTCTTTGTAGGTTTTTGTTTCGGCATATCTTATTGATTGAATGCCAAATGAAGCCCCCAGGTAGATTTTATCATCGTAGTTTGCACCATAAGCTATGTCGATCTGATTGATGGATCCTCGTGTTCTTACAGTTTCTTCTTGTAGCATAGGGACATCCTGAGGTAGAGGTATTTCAGAGTCATAACGTGGGATAGAGTCCCCCGGGTCAAAAAACCAGGGTCCATAATCCACCAGATAGGTAGCATAACCTAAGACATCTGAACTGAGGATTGCATTATTGTTGATTTCATCATTCAATTGATTGGGATCGTATTGCCTGGCACTTTCAAGATAAAAGTCGATGAGGCTATTTCGGTTGTTTAGACCCTGATAGGTGAATTCCTGCTGAAAATTGGCCATCCGATTAATGCTGATCCCGAAACTTCCCCCACGCCACTTTCCGGGCACGATGTCATCTTTTGAATAGTTCATGACCAGACCCAAATTCGGGAAGTTAAAATTTCCTATTCCTTCTCTGGACTCGCTGTTAAGAAAGTCTGTATTGGCATTATTAAACCCTAAGCCTGCCGAACCAGCAAACTCAGATTTAGTGAAGAAGCCTAAGCCAGCAGGATTCGATGAAATGGTTCCGACATCTCCTCCCAAAGCTGTACGGGCACCACCAATTCCCATAAATCTAGCTGAGGAAAACATGTTTTGTCTCGACAAAAGGTAAGCCTCATGATAATATCCAAATGAAGCCGGATCGATTAATGATTGTGCTATGCTGAGGTTAGAACTTAGCAGGACAAAGCCTGCTAAGATTCCTTTTAGCTTTAAGTCCATGTGTGTAAAGGTTACGTTGGTCCTTAACGGCCGCCTCTTC
This sequence comes from Cytophagaceae bacterium, assembly GCA_027488815.1. Taxonomy (GTDB): domain Bacteria; phylum Bacteroidota; class Bacteroidia; order Cytophagales; family JAIYAX01; genus JAIYAX01. The sequence continues at coordinate 12,325 of JAIYAX010000005.1, forward strand.
GGGGAGCACTTCCACCGCCTCCACCGCCTCCACCACCGCCTCCACCACCGCCTCCACCATAAGAACCTCTTGATGGGGATGAACTGCCACCACCCCATGATCCACCTCTGGAAGGTGCATTCCAACTGTCAGACTGACGTGGAGAAGACCAGGAAGGGTTGCTGCGTGGTGCAGAGTAGTTTTGATTTGACCTAGGAGCAGGTGCGTTTGACCAACTGTTGTTATTGTTTCTTCCACCACCATTGTAGTTTTGATTTCTGCCAGGGCTACCTGCATCTCTGGTTCTATACTCAGGTTGTGCATTGTATCCGCTGTTTGCATCATAGCGGTAATAGTTTGGTGTTTGATTACGTCCTGAGCTTCTGATTGGCTCTGAACTTCCCATATTCACATTGTTTTCATTGCCTCGGGTATAACCTCCACGTGTTGTGCTGCTGCTATTGCCACCGGCACTGTACGAGGCAGGTGTACTTCCTGTGCTATATCTTTCATAGCTTCTGCCGGAGGATCCTCTTCCTTGACTGCTTCTTCCATTGGAATAGTCAGGTCGTGTATAGGATCTAGGGTTTGTATTAGCACTACCTGGGTCTGCTGACCTTAACGCTCTTCCATTTGAAGGACTGCCACTTGATCTGATCGCTCCGCCTGCAGGGCTGCCATAAGCAGTGCTTCTGTTGCCAATTCTAGGCCCTACATATCGGGTAACTCCACCTCCGCCGGCATAGTATCCATTGTGAAAGCCATGGTTATATCCATTCCAGTAGCCTCCACCCCAGCCACCGCCCCAGGCACACCATGGGTCATAACCCCAACCAAATCCACCTCCCCATCCCCAACGGTTCCAGCCTCCTCCCCAGCCACCGCCCCAACCAAAGCCAGGTCCCCAGAAAGGATCATAAAAAGGAGAGTTCCATGCATAAGGATGTCCAAATCCACCTCCCCAACCCCAATTATTCCAACCGCCACCCCATCCTCCACCAAAGCCGACTCCAAGGCTTATGTTAAGACCTGGGCTGTTGTATATGGGCACACCGGCAAAAATAGCAGGCCTGAAGAAACCTACACCCCAGGGGTTGAAAAAGGGATCATGGAATGCAAAGGCATTGGTTTGTGTATTAAACCTCTGCCCGTTGTTATAGTCTTGATTCCAATTATTGACTTCGGCATCTTGTCTGAAGCGGCGGTCACTGTAGTACTCCACATTACTGTTGTCAATTGTGGCATCCTGTGACTCCTGAGCTGATGGTTCAGGTATAGGATTAACTGAACTTCTTTTGTATTTGCTGTAGTCAGGATTATTTGTTCTGGGGCTATAGCTCTCAACCGGCTCAGCGGTCGTGCTTCCGCTTCGGTATGAAGGGGAATTCCCAGAACTACGGCTGAAAGCAGGACTGTTGTATTTCTCAGCCGAAGCATACTGAACCTTTTTACGGTCTTTTGCTGAAAAATATAAATCATCCGTTTCTGTTTGAGCAAAAACATTTTCAGGCATCAGCAGGGCTGCTGTAGCCAGGACCGGGAGCATTTTGTAAAGCCTATTCATGGTCATAAAGTTTTAATTGATGCAAGGTACAAATACCTTGAACAGGGTGACCCATGTTCTATATTTGTGGCCTTGTCAATTTACATGGCAATTCTTATACCACAATCAAAATAATTACATGAGCAATAAATTACCCACCCGTAAGGAAGACTATTCTGCATGGTACAACGAGCTGATTAAAAGGGCTGATCTGGCTGAAAATTCGGCGGTAAGAGGCTGTATGGTGATCAAGCCTTATGGGTATGCGATATGGGAGAAAATGCAGGCTGCACTTGATGGAATGTTCAAAGAAACCGGGCATAGCAACGCTTATTTCCCATTGTTCATCCCTAAAAGTTTTTTAAGCAAAGAGGCTTCGCACGTGGAAGGCTTTGCCAAAGAATGTGCAGTAGTAACTCATTACCGTCTTAAAAATGCAGCGGATGGCAGTGGCGTGATTGTAGATCCTGATGCTAAACTTGAAGAAGAGCTTATAGTCAGGCCAACTTCTGAGACCGTCATCTGGAGCTCTTACAAAAACTGGATTCAATCGTATAGAGATTTGCCCTTGCTTATCAACCAATGGGCAAATGTGGTTCGCTGGGAAATGCGTACCCGCCTTTTTCTGCGCACAGCAGAATTCCTCTGGCAAGAAGGACATACGGCTCACGCCACGAGACAAGAGGCTGAAGCAGAGACCCGCCAAATGTTGGATGTGTACGAGCGATTTGCTACTGAATACATGGCATTGCCTGTGATCAAAGGTGTTAAAACAGCCAATGAGCGTTTTGCAGGAGCAGAAGATACCTATTGCATAGAAGCATTGATGCAGGATGGCAAGGCCTTACAAGCCGGGACTTCTCATTTCCTGGGACAGAATTTTGCGAAAGCTTTTGATGTGCAATTTACCAGCAAAGAAGGTAAGCTGGAGTTGGTTTGGGGCACTTCCTGGGGAGTAAGCACCCGCCTGATCGGTGGGCTTATCATGGCTCACAGTGATGATGATGGTTTGGTTTTACCTCCGAAGTTAGCGCCTATTCAGGTGGTTATTGTACCGATCTATTTTAATGAGGAGCAACTCGCTAAACTGGATGAAATGCTGTATCCATTAAGAGACAGGCTTAAGAAATTGGGCATCAGCACCCAGTACGACAACCGAGATACTCAAAAACCGGGATGGAAGTTTGCAGAGTATGAACTTAAAGGGGTGCCTTTGCGCCTTGCTATGGGAGCCAGAGACCTTGAACAGGGCACCATTGAGTTGGCTCGTCGTGATACCAAGACGAAGCAATTCATTCCTTTTTCATCGGTGGAAGAAGTAGTTCAGCAATTGCTGGAAGAGATCCAGCAAAACCTGTATAATCGGGCACTTTCATTCAGATTGGATAACACCACTTTAGTGGATGATTATGAGCAGTTTAAAAAGCTTCTCGATGAAAAAGGAGGCTTTTTTGCGGCTCATTGGGACGGAACCAAGGAGACAGAGGAGAAGATAAAAGAAGAAACAAAGGCTACCATCCGGTGTATTCCACTTGATGCTAAGGAGGAAGCTGGCAAATGCATTCGTACCGGAATGCCTTCAACAAAAAGAGTGTTGTTTGCCCGTGCTTATTAAGTTACATTTGATCGGATGGAATTTTTAGCCATATCTCTTCTTCTTCTTACGGGCATCGCTTTAATTGTAGTCGAAGTGATTTTTATTCCCGGAACTACATTCGTTGGAATCATTGGTTTTGTATGCTGCTCGGTTGCCGTAGGAGTTAGCTTTTATTATTTCGGTAATCAGGCGGGTTTCGTTACCCTGGGCATCAGTGTACTTACTACCGGCCTTGCTTTTTGGTATGGCTTGCGATCTAACGCCTGGAACTATTTTGCCTTGAAAAACACCATGAGCTCAACCGTAGGCGACGATCAGCTTTTGCCTGAAATTGGCCAGAAAGGCCTCACTGTTTCTGTTTTGAGGCCTGTTGGCATAGCAGAAATTAAAGGCAATCGAATGGAGGTTTGCAGCCGAATGGGAGTGATTGAAAAGAATTCGGAGGTAGAGGTTGTGGAGATCAAAAACCATAAGATATTTGTACAATTAGTATAACGAAAACCCCTTTTTTATGCCCGGAGCTCTGTTGATGGTGTTTTACCTGATCTTAGGTATTGTCATCTTTTTTGTAGTCATCTATTTTATTCCTTTCAACCTTTGGATTACTGCGAAGTTTTCCTCAGTAAAGGTGGGCTTGTTGGAGCTCGTATTCATGAGAATTAGGAAAGTACCCCCCGGAGTGATCGTCAATGAGTTGATCACTGCAACCAAGGCTGGCCTTGATCTCACTTCCCAGGATTTGGAAACCCACTACTTAGCAGGTGGCAATGTGCCAAATGTCATCAAAGCATTGATTTCTGCCGATAAGGCCAATATTAACCTCACCTTCAAACAAGCTACCGCCATTGACCTTGCTGGTAGGGATGTGTTTGAGGCCGTTCAAATTTCAGTTAACCCTCAGGTGATCAATACCCCTTCAGTAGCCGCTGTGGCCGCTGATGGTATACAGTTGATTGCAAAAGCAAGGGTTACCGTTCGTGCCAATATTCAACAGTTGGTCGGTGGAGCTGGTGAGGAAACCATTCTTGCAAGGGTAGGAGAAGGCATTGTCACTTCCATAGGCTCTGCAAAAACACATAAGGAAGTTTTGGCAAATCCTGATAACATTTCTAAACTGGTATTGGCAAGAGGACTGGATGCGGGTACAGCGTTTGAAATCCTTTCGATTGACATTGCTGATGTAGATGTGGGAGCAAATATTGGAGCCAAACTTCAAATCGATCAGGCAAGTGCTGACCTAAAGGTGGCTGAAGCAAAGGCAGAAGAGCGTCGTGCCATGGCCGTTGCGTTGGAGCAAGAGATGAAAGCGAAAGCTGTGGAAGCCCGCTCAAGGGTAATCGAAGCGGAGGCTGAAATCCCCAAAGCTATGGCCGAAGCTTTTAGAAATGGTAATATGGGTATCATGGATTACTACAAAATGAAAAACATTCAGGCAGATACTGAAATGCGTGACTCCATTGCAGGAACTGATAAAGAGCAACGCAAAGCAGACAAGTCATAAAATACCAATTGGATAAAAAATAAAAAAGGCAGCTGTTTGGCTGCCTTTTTTATTCCATGGTTATATCATCCATGGTTTAACATTTCATTATTCTGTCACTGATGTATTTTCTTTTGGCTTCTCGAAATCAAACAGCAATGTAAAGCGAGCAGTTTGTTCTAATGGATTGTTTTGCTTTTGAGGGACAAGATAGGCTATATCAATTCCTAGCCTGTTGTATCGTAGGCCAACTCCAAATGTAAAGTACTTACGATCTCCTTTTTGCTGGTCTTCATACATGTATCCGGCTCTTGCAGAAAACAAATTTTCGTACCAATATTCCATACCAAAGGAATACATCACCTCACGCATTTCTTCATTGATCCCTCCCGGAGCATCTCCAAACGAAGTAAAAACCCCATTTAAAGTGGATCGGTTAGGATCTCTGCCTCTTAGTATATTTTGACTGCCATCTCTTTCCGGTGGAGAAGGTACAAGTAGTTTGTTGGCATCAAGTGCAAAAGTTAGCCTGTTGTAATCATCCAAAGGTGCAGTAAGGGCAGTTCCTAAACGAAGGTTGGTGGGTATGAAATCACTTTGTTGGTTATTGGAATAAGAGATCTTTGCTCCCAGGTTACTCAAGTTGGCTCCAAAATTTAATTCAGCCTGACGACCTCCAATCAGGATTGAATTGGTATGAAATATACCCAGATCTACAGCAGCGGTGTTGCCCGGCTTGGCGGTAGAATTGTTAGGGTCAGAAGAAATATTGCCGGTCAGATCAGATCGTATGAACTTGGCTCCAGCGGATACACCTAGCTTGTCACTCAACTTTCTTGAGTAATTTAAGGTAAAAGCAAATTCCCTGGGCCGATAGTCAGTGATCGGGTTGTTTTGCGCATCAACAAACTTGATATCACCCAGGTTGAAATAAAAGAGAGAGGCTGAGATCACATCTTCTTTTCGAAGCCTGTAGTAACCACTGAGGTACTGAAGGGACATGTCGTTGACAAGTCTTCTCAACCATGGAGTGTAGCTGATCGCAAAGCCGTAATCCTTATCGTAGAAAGGCATTTTTGCTGCATTCCAGTGGATGGAGTTCGCATCAGGCGAGGTAGCAGCACCGGCATCACCCATACCTGCTGCTCGTGCATCAGGGGCAATGTTAAGAAAAGGAGCAGCTGTTGTGATGATGCGATTAGATTGTGCTTGAGCCGTTTGTATAAATAAGGCGACACTTGTAAGTCCGATGCAAAAACCGGTGTAGGTTAATCTATTCATTTGCTTGCAGATGGGCGTGCTAAGTTAGTGTATTTGTCAGTTGAGTATGACTAATTTTTGGAACTCTTCTTTTTTCTCTTGGCTGGTGCGTACACTAAGTTTGTAGATGTACACGCCTTTGGCGAGTTTATCGCCAAATTCGTCTCTGGCGTTCCAGTTAATTTCACTTACTCTGGTCTTACTGGCAGGGAAGTAGCCAATAAGTGTTTTGATCAGCCTGCCTGATACGGTGAACACTTCGACTTTGACATCGAGATCTTTGCCGGCCTGGTTATGATCAAACTGAAAGGAGGTAAAATCTGAGAAGGGGTTCGGATAATTGAAGATGTTGTTCAATACCAGTTTTTCGTCGTTGGCAACCACAAATTCAATGGTTGCTTCTCCCGGGTTATTATGAGTGTCTCTTGCCCTGATCTTAAGGCTATAATTTCCAGGGCTTAAGTTTTGGTAGGGGTACTCCACTTTACCCTCTCTGAAATTATTTTCCTTAGAGATGTAATACTCATTTAACACCTGCGGTTCCTTGCGGTTCATGGTGGCTTCTATTTGTTGGCCGGGCGCCGAGGAAACTGAAATACCCTGATCGTCAGTTAAAACGGCTATCATTTTAGGATTTTGGCTGGTGGTACTTCCGGATGTAAAACTCTCATCATCCATATAAAGCCTAATTTGTGGAGGATTGTTATCCAGAACAATTCCGGTATCTGATCCACTGATGATAATATTGCTTCTGAAGCCGTTGGCATCAGTGGTGGAATTTGTCTGTCTTCCATACAAATTAATTCTGCCTGCCAGATTAGAATAACTAATTTGTAATGGCACAATAAATTGAACAGAAAACTCCCCATTGACAATACTTGCCTGCCCGTTAAAGACAAAGTTTTTCCATTGGTTAAACCTTCGTTGAATAACGGTTGTAGAATTTGGAATAAACACTCCAATGCCTTGAGTGGTCACTTGTGAAGGAGCATCATAGATCACTATATTGGCTGTACCATTGAAACTGCTCATCAACTGCCTATTTTGTCTGTTCAGCACTTTTCCTTTTATCTCCATGACAGCCAAGGCCTTAAGGGTATCGGTAGCCACCATTGTCGGTAGCCTGCGGATATTGGTAATCTCCATGCTTTCGACAGGGTAGGCAAGTTTCATACTTGGGTCACCGAGCAGGATCACATTTCGGCCACCAACACCTGTTGCATTTAAACTGCTGTTTTTGCTGAATGCGGTGATCTCACCCAAGGTGTAAATCTTAGTAGAGAAGTCATAAGCACGCTCAATGAAACGCTCTACCAGAATAGAGTTTACATTCGTTGTCACCGGACGGTTGGTTGTTAAAAGCCCTATAGCACCTCCATTCGATTTGAGAAACATCACTTCCCCGCCACTTGTAATACTGGGATCATCCATTCTGCCAAAATCACAGGTGGCTGTCACCCAAAATGAAAGCCTGTTGATATTGGTCCAGGTGTTGACCATATCTTTGGTAATCATTTGCGCAGCTGAAAGCTGAGCGATATTTCCGTGGCCGTAGTATTGGGAAACTAGCGCACCCTGATGCACATAGTTGTTGATATCAGTCACTGCATTGGGAGCATTTACCCCGTTGGCAGTAGAGATTCTGTCATATTGATCCAAGTAGACTTTTAATGGAACGGCGGCACTATCTTTTTTCTCAAGAATATTGACAAATCGCTCATTTTCATCAAGATGGAAGTGTCCGTCAGTAGCTTTGTGATCTGCCAGGAATAAATATCTGTTCCTCCAGTTGCCAAGAGAGGCCATGCTTTCATAAACTTGAGCCTTATTGAGGAAATTTGCGGCTTCTTCATTGCTTCTTACCGAAATCCTCCCAACTGCAAGATCCATGGTATGGGGGACCAGAAACCCAAACTCATTCCAATTGCCTTCGTTTTGATCCATGAACGCATAAAAGTCATCTGAGCAATAGGTTGACAGATTGTTGTTTGTTTCAAAGGATTGGTAGATAGGTACAAAATTCGTATTGCCGGAAATCCTGTTTTTATAATCGTAAGATGCGTCCCCAAACAGGAGCACATATTTCAATTTTGAGTTAGGCTGGTCGTACAAATACTTTATAAAATCCCGAATACCAACCAGATCCTGACCTCCTGAAGAAAACTCCTGATAGATGTCATGGGTTGTAACGACCTCTGCGGTAATGTTAGACTTTAAAGTTCGGTGACTGGCATAGCTTTGCGCCTGAGTTTTAAACCCCGGGAATGTGACTACCAGCAGGTCAGGTGCGGTCATTCCGTGTAAATTCTGGTTAGCTACTTTGTTGATATAGCTGGGGTTAGGGAAGCTACTGCCCTTCAACACTAGATATTCTCTAAGAGTATCCGTTTCAACACTAAACTCACCAATGCCTCCACCATTTAGATTGTAGACAATATTAACCACCCGTGTTGGATCAGATACATCCCAGATCATGCAAAGTGAATCGAAGTTGCTTAGTCGATAAGTCACGGTATTAAAAATAGTGCTTTCAGGCACCCTAAAGCTGGTCCAGTTGCCATACAAGGCTAGATTGCGTTTCACATTGAGGAGCAAATGGTCAAGGTAGCCTTCAGCATTGAATGAGGGGCCTTTGTTGAAGGTATAGGTAAATACCAGATTGCTATTGCCATTCAACAAACTACTATTGACCGGATAAGTATTGGATTGAACCCTGAACTTAATTCCATAATCGATATCCCCTATAGCAGGCAATGACTGTACACCCAGCGGGGTACTGCCAAGTTGAAGATTAAAGGTACTGAAGGTTCCAAAAGCTGCAGGAGAGCGGCCGGCCACAGTGCTCGTAATCCTGATTGTGGAGTTGTTCGCAATACCGGGAATATTGAAAGAATAGCTTCTTGATGGTGTAAAATTGAAACTCTCACCAACCCAGTTTCTTCCAGATACCATCGGGTTAAACAAATCCTGCTCATGAATGTAGCGATCATCAAATTGAGTGTAGATGGTTGCCTGAGTAGGGAAGGAAGTAAAATTGCTCAATCGCTTGCCTTGGTTCCCACCTATTTTGATCATCAGGTAAGAGGTATCGGTGTAAATATTTCTGTTTGATTTGAACTGGCCTATTGAATTGTCATAACTAAAATAGTGAGGACCTCTTGAATAGAACAAGAAATAGTCCTGAGCATTCATAACTCCATCGCTTTCTCCAAAAGCATAAAGAGCCTGCTCTGGTAAATCATCATATCGGAAGGCAGCATTTTCCTGAGGTAGCATACCTCCGGGGTTGCCATAAAGTTTAACTGTGCGGGGATCTAATGAAGATACATTGACGCCCATGGCAGAAAGAAAAGCCGCATCAATCTTGTAAACTCCTTCTCTTGTGACTCCAATTCTGTAGATGTCACCTGAGGCCAATATAGAGGTGGTAGTGCTCGATCTTCTTTGCGCTCTGACCTGCTCTACTGCTTTTGGTGAGCTGGGCTTCCAGGTGAAAGAGCTTAGTTTTTTCCAGGCTCCTCCACTTTGACTAAGTGCAGGCAATTGAAAAAAGGTGACAGGTTGCTTTTTTTCCCACCCATGCTGAACTGTTTTTTTGAGTCTGGCCGAGCTGAACTTGGTTTGAACCGCTTCAAGCTCTGAAGTTGAAAGAGCGGTGTAATTCGTTTCGACCAATTCAAGATCTTCATAATGCCCATTGCATCGCAAAACGATATAAGGTAATCGATTATCCTGAGGTAGCGGCAGACTTAGATTACTGTGCATGACTTTTAGCTGACCACCTAGGGTATCAGGTATATTGATCAAGCCCAGCCATTGGATTTCAACTTTTTCCTGAAAAGCGGAAGGCTGTGCAGAAGCGATGCCTGAACTCAGGAGAAGAATACAAATAAGTGGATAGACAATTTTTTTAACCCGCATAAGCAGAAGTTATTACAGTAGTTTTATTCTTGACTCTTACTATAACACAGCTTTAGGTTAAAAATTGTGTATCCCTTAGATTTTTTCGATTTCAAACTGAAACTGCTCCATGATACGATTGTGCAGCAGCTTTTCGCAGGCTTCTTTGGCAGCTTGACGAGCTTCATCTTCATTAGCTGCTTCAATATCCATTGTAATAAACTTGCCCACCCGTACATCCTGAACTGATTTGATACCCAAATTAGCAAGCCCTAGCAATACGGCCTTTCCTTGAGGATCTAGCAACTCCTTATGTGGAAGGATTTGAATTTTGGCTTTATAATTCATGACTCTAATTTATGAAATCTATTGGTTCTTGTTAGGATTGAAAAGGACAGAGGCTAGCAGATAACCGACAAATGCTATTGGAACCCCTTCTGCCTGCCAAATCACAAAACACAAAATAAACATGCTCAAGATCAACCAGGTTAGCCATGGCCATTTATTCTTTTTTTTGTCTTGTTTTAAGGATAGCATAGGCAGGGTTGAAACCATGAGTAAGCTAAAAATGATTGCCAGTATAGCAAGAAATTCGGGCTTGAGATGGAAATAGATCAATTGTGTGCCTTTCGCAACAGAGTAAGTCAGAAATGCCCAAAATAGCCCATTGGCAGGTGTGGGTAGGCCCCGAAAGAAGTGTTTTTGACCCGGGTCATGATTGAAAACTGCCAAGCGATAGGCCGCTGCAATTGGCAATAGAAATGCAACAAATGGCAGCCAACGATTTTGTGATAGCTGTTCGAAGGGCATTTGTAATCCACCGGATAGCAAATGGTAAAGTCCTAATGCTGGTGCAAGTCCAAAACTGACAACATCTGCGAGGGAGTCAAGGTCTTTCCCAATCATTGACTCACTTTTCGTGAGCCTTGCGGCAAATCCATCAAAAAAATCAAAGACAGCCGCAGTACAAAGCAAATAGATTACCATCAGATGCTCGCCTTGCAGGGCGTAAACTACTGCCAGGCTCCCGCAAAGTAAATTGCTTAGCGTGAGTAAGTTGGGTAGAAAGCGAAGGTATTTCATGATTCAAAACCAGCATTTCGGCCACAGAAGGGGTTGTATTCTTTTTCGAAGCCGACTGTAGTTGGTTCACCATGGCCAGGGTAAAGACGGGTATGATCGGGTAAACTAAAAAGTTGGGTTTTTATGCTTTTGATCAACGTGTCAAAATCTCCTCCTGGTAAATCAGTCCTTCCTATTGATCCCTTGAAAATGACATCACCTACCAGGCATTGATCACCAGCAGCATCATAAAAAAGAACATGGCCAGGTGCATGCCCGGGGGCGAATAGTATTTGGAGTTGATGCTTACCGATACTTATAGAGCTGCCTTCTTTTATAAAAGAATTAGGCTCAGCTGGCTGATAGCCATGAAAACCATAGTTGCCCGCATAGCTTTTCACTGCCTCCAGATATGGAAGTTCAACTGCATGTATTTGAAGACCTACTTTCCAGCGGCGCTTGACAAATTCATTTCCTAAAACATGATCAATATGGCAATGGGTGTTGTACAATGCCTGAACCTTCAATCCGTGTTGCTCAATGAACATCTCAAGTGCTTTCTCCTCCTCTTTTTCATAGCAGCCGGGATCAAAAATGGCTGTATTACCTTCTTCGTCATACACTACATAGGTGTTTTCCATGAAGGCATTGAAAACGAAGGACTTGATAAACAGGTCTAACATAAAGCGGCTGCAAAAATCTGTTATTTGCAGGCCAATTCAAAACCCAAAGCCTTTACCGTTTGTTTTGCAGCCACAGTGATGAAAGAAAGACATCGGAGCCTGATTATAGGTCAAGGCCTTGCAGGATCAATTTTGGCTTTGACATTTTTTGAGCTGGGGCATGATTTTGTCATCATCGATAATGGGGATGAAAAAGGGAGCTCATGGGTAGCTGCCGGCATCGCCAATCCAATTACGGGCCGTAGGCTTTCCATCACCTGGCTTGCAGAACATCTTTTCCCTTTCTTAAATCAGGCCTATCCACGCTGGGAGCAACTGCTGGGAGCAACTTTCTTTCATCCGATCCCGGTTTTCAGGCCTGCCATGTCAATTGCTGAGCAGAATGATTTTGAAGGTCTTTGTGCCAGCGAAGGATACAGAGAGTTTCTGAAACCCGGTAAGATTAAAGGCAATTTCCCTCAGCTAAGGCTATCTGATGGTGTTTTTACCCTTCAGTCAGGTTGGCTCGACGTCCCCCCCTTTCTGAAAGCAGTGAGGGAATTTTTCACCAACAAAGGGCAGTATCATGTTCAGAACATCAGTTATGATCAGTTCGATATTTCGATTCATGGCCTTATCTTTGGCGGAGAGCATTTTGATCGGGTCATTTTTTCCGAAGGGATTTCGATGCTTCAAAATCCCTGGTTCAACTACCTGCCATTGAAACCGGCGAAGGGAGAGATTTTAGAATTGCTAACTGAACAGAGCTACCCGAATTATATTTTAAACCGTGGTTGTTTTTTGTTACCTCTAACTCCAGGTCGGCTAAAAATTGGAGCAACGTATAGCTGGGCAGAACTAGACGATAAACCCAGTAAATCTGCTGAAGCAGAACTTTTAAAGAAAGCAGAGGTCTTTGGATTAGCATCGTATCAGATTTTTGAGCACAAAGCAGGCATAAGACCTGCTACCATTGACAGAAGACCATTTTTGGGTGCACATCCTTCCGGCAATGCCTTATATATTTTTAATGGATTCGGCTCGAAAGGTGTATCTTTGATTCCTTACTTTGCTAAGGAGTTAGCTGAGCACCTGCTTTCCGGCAAGGAATTGATGAAGGAAATCAATATTTCCAGATTTCTATCGTTTTACCAAGATCATGAGATTTTTAATTCTTAAGAATAAGCCACTTTACCTGCTGATTGTTGGGTTAAGTCTTGTTTTTAATCAGGCCTTAGCTCAAAACGCTCAACAATTTTTTGGTAAAAACAGGGTCCAATCCCGCAAATTCAACTGGAGCCTTTTCACCACCAAGAATTTTGACATTTACTATTACGACAAAGGAGAAGAATTAGCCAGAAATACTGCCCAATACGCTGAGCAGTCTTTTGCTCAGGTTACGGACATGATTGGCTATCTGCCTTACACCAAAACAAGGGTTTTTGTTTATCAATCTGATGCTGACAGACTGCAAAGCAATGTTGGGCTAGCTGATGTCGATTATATTGTAGGCGGGAAAACCACCTTTGTCAAATCACAAATCGAGGTGGCCTTCAATGGAAGTCAGGTCGAGTTCAGAAAGGATGTGACCTATCAGATGGCCCGATTGTTTATCAACGATATGATGTACGGCGGCTCGCTTCGTGATATGATTCAAAGCACTTATTTGCTCAATTTACCGGAGTGGTTCACTGAAGGTGCTGCCAGATATGTTGCTTATGGCTGGGACATGGAGTTGGATAATTATATGCGTGACCTGGTGGTCAATCGTAAATTGAAGAAACCAAGCAATGTCCAGAGCAAAGAGGCTGCCCTCTATGGACAATCCGTCTGGAACTATATCTCTGAACGATATGGCAAAAGCAATGTTTCCAACATCTTAAACCTTACCCGAATCATCCGAAACGAAGAAGTAAGTGTATCCTCCACATTAGCGGTGAGTTACGAGTTCTTCCTAAAAGAATGGCAGTATTTTTATCAGTCAATGGCTGACCCGGGACTGGAGGAAATCCCATTGGAGCAAGCCATCAGCAGTGCTAAAGATAACCACCAGATCTACAACATCAGACTCAGCCCTGATGGCAGGCATGTACTCTACATCATCAACCGTGAAGGGAGGTACAAGGTAATGACCTATCATGTGATCAGGAGAAAGAGAAAGGTGCTCTACAATGGTGGAACAAAACTTATCAATCAGTCACCCGATTTTACTTCCCCTGTGGCAGCATGGAAGTCATCAAACGAAGTCGTGATTATCGATCATAAAGGCAGCAACTTGGTGATGCTGGAGAAAACACTAGGTAGTTGGGGCTTTCAGAAAAGAGTATTCCCCGGGCTGACACAAGTAAGCTCATTGCATTATAGTGACGACGGATCTGCAGCTGTTATGAGCGCTGAACGAAATGGGCAAAGCGATATCTTTATTTATAATGATCGCAGAGGAACTACTTTCCAGCTAACAAATGATGTGTATGATGATTTAAACCCCAGATTTGTTCCAGAGACAAGAAATGCCTTCACTTTTGTTTCAAACCGACCCGCCGACTCTGCCCTCAATATTCCCGGTCAGGTAACAAGTCAAAAAGATGAGTTTGATGTTTTTCTATACCATCCTGACAGCTCTAGAAACAGATTTTACAAACTCACCCATGCCCCGGGTGTAGAGCGTGGGGCTAAAGTAGGCTCTGATCTGAGGGTTTATTATTTATCTGACGAAAACGGAATACGAAGTTTGGCGGATTACAACCCGGAGGCAGATGTATTAGAGGCTCGTACCAATTATTTGTTCAATATGGACGAGTTTGATTATATCGATGAGCTCAATCTGATCGCTTTTACTACACTCAACAGGGGCAAAAAGAAGTTAATCGTTGAAAAAGAGTTTAGGCCTTCAACCGATATACTTGACCTCAAAACCCGCAGGCAAGAAATCAAAGACAGTAGTGTAGGGATTAGCACGAAAAAGCGAAACCTCATATCACCACTCAAGCTTAATTCGGACATTCCTGTCCAAAATCCAAACAAGAGGAACGTACAAAAAGATCCGCTCGATATTGATATCTACAATTATGTATTTGAAATCGAGAAAATAGAAAAACCAGTTACTCAAAGAGCGAAAGATCCTTCCACAACAGCAGCTGAGAGCTCAGGGTTACAAGGAAGGCGTTTCTCCAGAACAGGCCCTGATCAGCTCAAATTAGCCGGACCTTTTGCTGCCTGGGCCAAAGTAGGGGCTGATAACCTGACCACAACTGCACAGATTGACCCCTTAATGGGATTTGGAATTTTCCTTGACCTGGGCATGTCAGACATGCTTGGAAATCATCGTTTTCAGGGGGGTCTCTTTGGTGCAACCGACTTCAGAAGCTCCAATATGTTCCTTCAATATGAACTGCTACCGTACAGGTTTGACCTAAGAGCCCGATATGAAAAGAAGTCACTTTTTGTAAACAACAATCTTGACATCATACAACGCTACAATCTCAACCGGTGGGAAGTGTCAGCAACTTATCCCTTCTCCGCTTCATCCAGGCTGAGCTTTGCTCCGTTTTTCACCATGACCAGATTCACAAACGTTTTTGTTACCGGACTGGGGAATAGGGATGCCATCAGGCATTATTCAGGTTATAAACTGGAGTACATTTATGATAAAACGGTCGTAAATGGTCTAAACATGTTCGAGGGCTCAAGAGCCAAGATCAAGTTGGAGCAGTTTTATGGGTTCAGGACTGATTTAATTGATTTTGGAAACCTCAATGTCGATGTTCGAAAATACCAAAAAGTACACCAGGAAATCATTTTTGCAGGTAGGGCGGCCTACGGTCAGTTTTTCGGTGAAGCCAGAAAGAATTACCTTTTTGGAGGAGTAGATAACTGGTTTTTTAATCGCTTTGAAGAGGGTGGTATTGTTACTCCCAGTAACCGGTTGAGCAGCATACAAGACCGAAGCGACTTACTCTTTACCCAGTTTGCAACCAATATGCGTGGTTTTAACTATAACAAGCTTAGGGGAAATCAATTCCTACTTTTCAATCTGGAGCTTAGGGTCCCGTTAGTTCGATATCTTTACAAAGGGCCGATCACTTCCGGCTTTTTCAAAAACCTTCAGCTTGTGGCATTTACCGATATTGGTACCGCCTGGACTGGTATAAGTCCCTTTGACCGAAGAAACAGCTTTAACAACCGTACAGTACAACAAGGAGCTTTTACTGCTGATGTTCTTAATTATCGCAATCCCTTTTTGCAAGGACAGGGATTTGGAGTAAGAACGCTTGTTTTCGGCTATTACCTAAAGTTTGATCTCGCCTGGGGTGTAGAGGATTTTCAGGTCAATCGGCCAGCCGCCTATCTTTCTCTGGGTTATGACTTTTGACAGATTATGATGAAGAAAATTCTACTCTTTTTGCTGGGATTAGTGACTTTAGTCCATGTCATTCTTTGGATTAATGGCAAGACATTTATCTACAAAGCATTGATTTACAACTATGTCAATATCGATGATCTGGAACTTTTTGAAAAACGTGAGGTAGCCGCTTCAGTTCCACAGCCTTGGCCGATCAGTAGTACTTACAACAAGGCTGAAACTTCCTCTTATGCTGACTCCATACATCAAGAGCTTCGCTCCGTTGCTTTTTTGGTTTTCAAAGCGGATAGTTTGACTTATGAAAAATATTGGGAAGGGTACTCAGACTCTTCCTACTCCAACTCCTTTAGTATGGCCAAGAGCATCGTCAGTATGCTGATCGGTGCGGCAATAACGGATGGCTTTATTAAAAGCACTCAGGAGCCTGTAAGCAACTATTTACCGGAGTTTAAGGAAGGAGAAAAGTCAAAAATCAGGATTATCGATTTGTTAAGGATGAGCTCAGGCCTCAGCTGGGATGAAAGCTATTCCAGCCCATTCAGCATGACCACGGAAGCCTATTATGGAAGCGATTTAAACCGCTTGGTGAAGAGCCAAACGGTGACTTCAGAACCTGGCCAACGCTACAATTATTTGAGCGGCGATACTCAGCTTTTGGCATTTATTGTGGAGAAAGCTACCGGAAAAAGGGTTTCTGAATACCTTTCAGAACGTGTATGGAAGCCAATTGGAGCTACCTATCCGGCCTTTTGGAGTCTTGATCAAAAGGACGGTATGGAAAAGGCCTACTGTTGTGTGTATTCCAATGCAAGGGACTTTGCCCGCATCGGCAAACTCTACATGGACAATGGCTACTGGAATGGAAAAATACTCATCGACAGTACCTACATTTCAGAGTCACTAAGCGCATCGATGTACCCAGATGAAGAGAATAAACCCACTGATTACTATGGATTTCAGTGGTGGATTTTACCGGAGTATAAAGGGAGGAGGATATTCTATGCCCGGGGTATTTTGGGTCAATACCTGTTTGTTTCTCCTCAGGATCGACTGATTATTGTTCGTTTGGGACATATCCGCACCAAGGAAAAAAGAGACAATCAACCAGCGGATATCTGGTGGTATCTTGACGAAGGATTTAGGCTGGCAGGGGTAGATTGATCAGGTAGTTATGAGCAAATGCTCCAGGATGGATTGAAAAATCAATTTTCCATCTTCATTTCCTAGAAATGGCATCGCAGCACGCTCAGGATGAGGCATCATACCAAATACATTTCTGTTGCTGTTACACACCCCGGCAATGTTATTTAGACTGCCATTCGGGTTAAATTCTGCTTTGGAATTCCCTTCAGCGTCAGTATATCTGAAAACCACCTGACCCTCCGCTTCAATGGACTGAAGAACCTGATCAGGAGCATAAAAGCGTCCCTCACCATGAGCCATCGGAATAGATAAAGCTTTTCCGGGTTCAAGGCTTTGAGTTAAAGTCGTTTGCATATTCACCGGAGTGATGTATACATTTTTACAGATGTATTTCTGCGAGAGGTTGTGGAGCAAAGCCCCTGGCAAAAGTCCGGCTTCAGTCAAAATCTGAAAGCCATTGCAGATACCAAATACAAATCCACCTTTTTTAGCAAAGGAAGACACTTCATTCATTATTGGAGAAAACCTTGCAATGGCACCTGATCTTAAATAGTCACCATAGGAAAAACCACCCGGAACCAAAACGCCGTCACAGCCTTGCAGATCATGATCTTTATGCCACAATTTGATAGCTTGTTGACCCATGACTTCACTGAGCACATACACCAGATCGTCATCGCAATTGGAGCCTGGAAATACAATTACACCAAATTTCATGTTCCTTTAGGTTTAATTGGGATCTTTGCAAAGGTACGTTTTATTCGCCTAAATTGCCCGCACTACCTAATTCCAAACGCATGATTAAGTCAATGACCGGTTACGGGCTGGGCCTTTTTGAAAACCAAATGCTCACCGTTCGCTGCGAAGTAAAATCCCTCAACTCGAAGTTTCTGGATCTTAATTTAAAGCTACCAAGATCTCTGGGAGATAAGGAATTTGAAGCCAGAGAAATAATCAACAAAGTACTTGAGCGAGGCAAAGTAAGTGTTGGTTTTGAACTTGAATACAAGCAGGAGACCAAGAAAAGACTTAAAGTCAATAAAGAATTGGCCAAAGCGTATTACAGAGAATTGTATGATACTGCTGTGTTTTTGGGTGCTCCTGACACCGATTTATTTCGAATGGTGATGCAGCTTCCGGAGGTGGTCTCCTCTGATACCGAAAATGAGCATATCGAGGACGAGTGGAATGCCTGCCAGCAAGCGTTGTCTGAAGCACTCAAATCATGCGATGCTTTCCGGCTTCAGGAAGGACTGGCTTTGTTAAAATCCTTTGAAGAGGGGATAAGCCTGATCAGTGAACAACTACAACAAATCGCACAAATTGATCCCCAGCGTGCAGTAAAGGTAAAAGAGCGAATCATTGCCCATTTAGAGCGTAGCGACATACCACCTGATCAAATAGATCGAAACCGTCTTGAGCAGGAAATCATTTTTTACCTTGAGAAATTAGACATTTCAGAGGAGAAAGTAAGGTTGACTCAGCATCTTGAGTTTTTCACTGAAACACTACACTTACCGGCATCCAATGGTAAAAAACTCAACTTCATAGCTCAAGAGATGGGCAGAGAGATCAACACCATAGGCTCGAAAGCAAATGATGCCTCCATGCAACGAATGGTAGTGACAATGAAGGAGGAACTAGAGAAAATTAAAGAGCAGGTCATGAACATTTTGTAAATTCGTGTCCTCATTCATAACCTTCTGTATTCTGCATGAACAAATACGCTGCTTTTGCCTCCTTCCTACTGGCTTTGTGTCTGTCAACGAGTCATGTCACTGCCCAGTCCTCACACAAGTGTGCCACCCATAAGGATCACTTGTTTTTTGAGCAACAAGATCCTGCTTATAAGCAAAGAATGGAGTTGCTTAATTCCATCGCTAGAAATTTAGAAGGGTTTCAACGAGTGGCTGGTGTACAAAACACTTTAGTAATTATACCTGTGGTTGTCCATGTTGTCCATAATCCATCTGTTCCGGCAGAGAACATTTCTGACGCACAAATTAATTCTCAGATCACATCAATTAACAGGGACTTTCGTCGTTTGAATGCTGACACGGCAAACAATATTTCCGCAGCACTCAGGGCTTTAGGAGGAGATGTAAACATAGAGTTCAGAATTGCACGAATTGACCCTCAGGGTTTCCCTACCAATGGAATCATTCGCAGAGCAACCTTCCAAACAGACTTTGGGGGTGTTAATACTCCGGTGGACAGATTGTCCGGATCAATCAGCCCACCTTTAGTTAGAAACGATGTAAAAAGGACAGCAAATGGAGGCTCTGATGCATGGCCAACTGACAAATACCTTAACATGTGGGTTTGTAATTTTGTGGGGCAAGGCGGAGGTCAATTATTGGGTTATGCCCAATTTCCGGGTGGTAACCCATCAACCGATGGAGTTGTCATGTGGTACAGAGCTTTTGGTTCAAACAATTTTGGCACTTTCCCTGTCCTCTCAAGCAGTAATGACAGAGGTCGTACTACAACGCACGAAATTGGTCACTGGCTTGGATTGATACATATTTGGGGGGATTTGGCAGGTTGTACCACTGACGATCAGGTTTCAGATACACCATTACAAGATGAAGAAAGCGGAGGATGTCCGGTAAGCCCTAGAGGAGACAATTGCTCTCCATTGGCCAGCACCAATGGTATTTTGTTCCAGAACTATATGGACTATTCCAATGATGCCTGCATGAACATTTTTACCCAGGGGCAGGTGAGCCGTATGAGGATTGCCCTTGATCAATTTAGGTCTGAGCTTAAAACTACTGAGTCGCTGGGAGGACCTGCATTGCCCTTACAGACGTTCGATGCTGCACCGGTTAACCTCCTTTCTCCAACTTCTTTCTCAGGATTTTGTAAGACAGATATCAGACCTCAGATATTCCTGAGAAACTTTGGATTGGGTAACTTATCTTCCGTTAGAATTGGAATGAAAGTAAACAATGGACCCATCATCGATACGCTATGGACCGGCAACCTAGCGACTTATTTCTGGCAGTCGGTCACTTTGCCGGTGGTCAACTTCCCGGGTGCAGGTACACATGTGCTCAAAATTTTTACTTATAGCCCTAACAATTCAACAGACCAAAGGCCAGCAAACGATACACTTACTTTTACCTTTAGCATCAGCCCTCCAAACTCCAGTTTCTTACCATTAGCAGAAGGTTTTGAGACTGGAACTGCATTTCCTCCAGCCAATTGGAGATTGGCAGCCAGCAGGAACACTAACAATGTTGACACAGCTACGTGGAAAAGAGTAACAGGACCAGCAAGTGGAGGTTCAACACGATCAGTGGCCAGATTTATGTTCTCAGATCAGCAAGCTGATTATGCCAAAAGAGATACCTTATTTACTCCATTGATTTTCATGGGCAATGCCATTGACTCACTCTATATTTCCTGGAGCTATGCCTATGGCCGCAGAACCACCTTGCCGGCAAGCTTTACAGATACACTCAGAGTTTTTGTTTCAGTAGACTGTGATGGAAGCTGGGCGTTGCTGAGAGAACGTTTTGGTTCAACCCTTCAAACCACTACCTCGAACACAGCATTCGTCCCTACTGCTTCCCAATGGCTTCGTGACTCGGTTGATATCTCCAGTTTTATAGGAAGTACAACTCGACTACGCTTTGCATTTGTTTCCATTTCCGGCCGAAACAATAACCTCTACATTGATGATTTCCGCTTCAATAGTCCTAATCTGGGCCCTGTAGGAATACCATTTGATGGACTAGTGGATAGCAATCAGCTTTTTGAAATCTTCCCAAATCCTGCATCTGAAGTACTTCATATAAGACTTTTTGAAGAGAAGTCTGATCAATCAGCAGAGATCCAGGTGATGGACCTTACCGGAAAGCAGGTTGACCAGAGAGAGGTTTCTTTTGATCAGTTGAATGCCACTATGCCGGTGAGGCATTTGGCACCCGGTGTGTACTTCATCAGAGTGACGGTTGGAGATAAGAGCGGCTATCGCAGGTTTATCAAAGACTAAACAGAATTTTCAATCCATTTAATCTATCAGATGCCTGAATTCCGGATCAAAAGCCAGGGACTTTTCAGGACAAACGAGAATATGTAGTTTCTGATCCATGGGATTTATATCTGAAATCTCATGGATCGGAGGAAACATACATACACCTACCCTAAGAGCATTGGTGGCTTCTGAGCTCATAAAGCGATCGTAAAATCCCTTGCCATAGCCAACACGGTTGCCATTTTGATCAGCGATAATTAAAGGGACGATGATCAAACTTATTGCCGATCCGTTTAATTTTCTCTCAGGAATGGATTGTGGTTCCAAGACACCAAATTTTGCTTCTAAAAGTGGCTCGTCTTTTATCCAGCGATAGGCGCTAAGTCCCTGATTTTCATTCATCACGGGCAGACTCCAACTCCAGCTTTTGCCATTTTCATAAAGCATGTCGGGTAATTTTCGCAAGTCCACTTCTCTCTTTTTCTCAATAGGAAAGAACAATAATCCCTCCCCCGGACTAAGTTTGAGGCACAATCTTACCAGTTTGTCCAGCATTTGATCGTTTTTAAGCTGCCATTCTTCCCTGCTTAAATTTCTCCTTAGCGCTAAAAAGTGTTCCCTGCATTCAGACTTGTTCATGGTCAAGGTAAATCAGATGCATGTCAAAGCAAAGAGGATCTAAGGCCATGTAGAGTAGGTTGATTATTTCCGGCCTGTTGATCAGGTAGTTGAGTATGTTTTCTTTTCGCTCCTGTAGAGAGCCTTCGGGAAACAGCTTTTCAATCAGTTTTTCCAGTTGTTGAAGCTGTTGCTGCTCTCTTTGCTCAAGGGACTTACCCAGCCTCTTTTCAATACTTTCTATCTGTTTCTCGGTTTTACTACGTTCAGCTTCCACCCATCCTACAAGTGATTTGTCAAGGCCCTCTACTTTCGCTTTGTAGCCGTCGAATACCTTTTTCAGCAGTTCATTTTCTTCTCTAAAATCAAGTGTGTTTTCCGATTGCTCACTCAGCCATTTTTTCTTGAGTGGCTGCACCGGCGTAAATAACTGGTCAACTGATAACTTAAGTTTAGCTGCTTTTTGCTCCACTGCCGCAGGGATCAAGCTTACAAAACTTCGAGGCCACAAGATCGGAAATGGAGTTTCCACTTCTTCAAAGACGCCTTTTAGCTGAAGCCAATAGGAAACCTCTGCCGGTCCACCCACATAGGCAATGTTGGGCAGAATGCATTCCTGATAAACAGGTCTCAGAACCACATTTGGACTAAATCGTTCAGGACTTTCTGCCAACAGTTTATCCATCTCCTCTTTTCGGAACGCCTGACCATGTTCAGCGGTACTAAATCCTTCTCCATTCCGAAGGATGCGTTCTCGTTTACCTTTACTGATCAGAAAAAGATTGATTTCTCTCCCATTGATCTGTGGCTCATAGCCCATTTCTTCAAGCTCCGCCGTTTTTTCAAGCAAGGCCGTTTGGGCAAAGGAGTACAGCAATTCTTTCTTAACCACTGGTCTAAACAATGCCTTAAGTTCCTTGTCATCAGGCTCCAAAATGAGCAAGCCAAAGCTTCCAAACAGAGTGCTTACCAAACGAGCATGGGCTTCAGAGAGGCTGGAAGAATTTAAATAGCATTCTTTAAGCCACTGGGGGCAATCAGGAATTTGAGACCAAAAATCTTCATCAGGAGGTTTCATTTGGCCAACGGCTCCTTTTTCTTTACCAGCCCAGGTATACGTTTTACCAAAAAGGTAAAAAGAGCTGATTTCTTCAAGATCATGGTCTTCGCTTGCCATCCAATACACAGGAACGGCCTTTTGATCAGACACTGTTGAATTAAACTGCTCTGCAAGGCGAAGGGCGCTGATGATTTTGTAGATAAAGTACAGTGGTCCTGTGGCAAGGTTAAGCTGATGCCCTGTTGTGATGGTGACTGTATTTTCCTTTGCCAGCAGGTGTAGATTTTCCTCCTGGGCAGGATGTGTGTGGTAGGATGCAGAACTTAACCTTCTGACCAATATCTCTCTTGAATTTGGGTCAAACAATCGTTTCTGTGCCGCTGATTTAAGCCCTTCCATTGAAGGAGGCCCTGAGGTTAAGGATCCTGAATGAGCTAGTGACCCTTGGAGATAATCGAGAAGTAATTTGGGATAGCCCTGAACGTCAGCAAGGCGTATGAGTTCTTTTTTCATGGCTGTAGAGGCTCACCAAATAGATCAAATTCGGTGGCATCTACAATTCTCGTTTTGACAAATCCGCCGGTGGGAAGGTAAATGTTGTGGGCAGGGATTAAAACTTCATTGTCAACTTCAGGTGAGTCATATTCTGTACGGCCTATGAAGAAGTCACCTTCTTTACGATCAATCAACACGTTGAAGTCTTTGCCGATTTTCTTTTGGTTCAAATCCCATGAAATTCCTTCCTGAATGGCCATGATCGCATCTGCTCTTTCCTGCTTCACTTCTTCAGGCACATTGTCTTCCAAAGAAAAAGAGTGGGTTTTTTCTTCATGCGAGTAGGTGAATATGCCCAGGCGATCAAAACGCTGCTCACTTACAAAATCAGCCAATTCCTTGAAATCTTGCTCTGTCTCTCCTGGGTGGCCGGCAATCAGGGTGGTTCGTAGTGCTAGTTCGGGGATGGATTTGCGTATGGTTTCTACCAGTTCGATGGTTCGCCTTTTGGTTATTCCTCTGCGCATACTTTTCAGCATGGGATCAGAAATATGCTGGAGAGGCATATCCAGATATTTGCAAATGTTCGCATGGTCTTTTATCACCTCCAACACTTCTAAGGGAAATTGACTGGGATATGCATATTGAAGACGAATCCATTCGATACCGTTGACACCGGCTAGCTGCTTCAATAGATCAGCAAGGTCTCTTGTTTTGTACAAATCCAGGCCATAGTAGGTGAGGTCTTGGGCGATAAGCACCAGCTCTTTAACCCCTCTGGAGGCAAGATGAGCCGCCTCTTTTACAAGTTGTTCTTTTGGTTTGCTCACGTGCATTCCTCGCATCAGCGGTATGGCACAAAAAGAGCAAGGCCGATCACAGCCTTCTGAAATCTTAAAAAAAGCATAATGGCCGGGCGTCGTCAACTGCCTTTCACCTAGTAGCTCATGCTTATAGTCTGCTTTAAATTTCTTAAGCAGTTGAGGCAATTCCCTTGTTCCAAACCAGGCGTCCACCTCTTTAATCTCTTTTTGCAGATCATCACGATAGCGCTCGGATAAGCAACCGGTGACATAAAGCTTATCTATCCTACCGGATTGCCGGGCTTCGGCATATCGCAGAATGGTGTCGATGGATTCCTGCTTAGCACGCTCGATAAAGCCGCAGGTGTTGATCACAACCACTTGTGCCTCGTCACTTTCTTGTTCATGAGACACATTAATCCCATTGGCAGACAGTTGGCCCATCAACACTTCTGAGTCCACTGTGTTTTTTGAACAACCCAGCGTAACGATGTTGACTTTGTACGATTGATTACCTTTTGTTTTCAATTAGTTTTTTGAGAATAAACTTTCAACAAACTGAATGCTGTTAAACTCCTGAAGATCTTCGGGTTTTTCTCCCACACCGATGTATTTTACCGGTATCTGAAACTCATCGCTGATCCCAATCACCACTCCGCCTTTGGCTGTTCCATCCAGCTTGGTAATGGCCAGAGAAGTAACATCCGTTGCTTTGGTAAACTCTCTTGCCTGGATCAAGGCATTTTGACCAGTGCTGCCATCGAGAACCAGCAATACCTCATGAGGCGCTCCCGGTATCACTTTCTCGATTACTCTTTTGATTTTGCTTAGCTCCTGCATCAAGTTAATCTTAGTGTGGAGCCTGCCTGCCGTGTCGATGATGACCAGGTCTGCCTGACTTTCAACTGCCTCTTTTACTGCGTCGAAGGCCACCGAAGAAGGATCCGTATTCATTCCTTTGGACACTACCGCTACTCCCACTCTTTTGCCCCACATCTGCAATTGCTCAACGGCAGCAGCTCTGAAAGTATCAGCAGCACCTAAAACAACTTTAAAACCTGCTTGCTTGAAGTTCCATGCCAGCTTGCCAATGGTAGTGGTTTTGCCGACACCATTGACTCCCACGACCAAGATCACATAGGGTTTATGGGCAGAAATATCTGAATGAGATGAAGGTTTTTGGTCAAGTAGTGCCGCAATTTCTTCTTTGAGCAATTGGCTAAGTTCTTCCGCATTTCGGTACTTTTCCTGAGCTACCCTTTTCTCCAGCCTTTCAATTATTTTCAAAGTCGTTTTTACACCAATATCAGCTGATATCAGAACCTCCTCTAGCTCATCCAGGATTTCCGAGTCGACTACACTTTTGCCTGTAAGTAATTTGCCTATTCGCCCCATCAGCCCCGACTTGGTCTTTTGCAGACCCTGGTTCAAAGTGCTTTGTTGCTTGTCTTTACCTAAGAAGCTGAAGAGTGCCATGCTAATGTGTGGGGTTTAAACAAAAAAAGTCCCCATCGGGACTTCTTTGTCATACAAAAGATGGGATTATCGTTTGATGGCTTCCTGAACCTGATCTACAGGCACAATTTCTTCACGGAAAGTGTAAGAGCCGGATTCGCTTTTGATCGCTTTGATCACTTTTGCGTATCCTTTGGTCGCATCTTTAGTCTTCAGGGTCGCAACTACTTTCTTTGCCATGGCTTATTTGATTTCTTTGTGTACCGTTACTTTCTTGAGAACTGGGTTGTATTTTTTCAACTCAATACGCTCTGTCGTATTTTTTCTGTTTTTGGTCGTGATGTACCTTGACATACCACCCATACCTGAGTTTTTATGCTCAGTGCATTCAAGTATTACCTGTATTCTGTTACCTTTCTTTGCCATTGTAATGAGGTATTAAAGGGATAATTTTCCTTTGAGGGCAGCCTTACGTAAAGCGGCATCAAGACCAAGCTTATTGATCGTTCTGAGACCTTTAGCCGAAACTTTCAGGTTGATCCACATACCTTCCTCCTCCAGATAAAACTTCTTCTTCAACAGATTTGGATTAAACCTGCGCTTTGTTTTGTTATTGGCATGGGAAACATTGTTTCCGACCATCGGTCTTTTGCCTGTTATTTGACAAACTTTAGCCATGTGCTGTTTACGTTATGCTAAATGGGCTGCAAATATCAGAAAACAAGAATTGATATACAACTAGAACGCATTCTTTTTTTTGAAACCATAGGGGCAGTTTCTGCAACCGTTTTTGCAGCAGTAGCCTCTCTTCAATAGGTATTGGCGGGTAAAGACCAATAATCCATTGCCATCGATCTCATAATCTATGCCTTCTTTAAGATCCATTCCTTTGGAGCTGAGTTCCATCGGGCATAAAACTATTCTTCTTTCCAATTGTTTTACCTTTGCGCACATTAAACGACATCATCATGCTATCCACAACTTTGTCTGCCACAGAATACGCCATTGAGCTTGAGCATCGCTATGGTGCTCACAATTACCATCCTATTCCTGTGGTACTTGAGCGTGGAAAAGGAGTAGAGGTATGGGATGTTGAGGGTAAAAAGTATATTGATTTTTTATCTGCCTACAGTGCCGTCAACCAGGGCCATTGTCACCCCAGGATCATAGCAGCATTACAACATCAGGCAGAGAAGCTTACCCTTACCTCAAGGGCTTTTCATAACAACGTTCTAGGCGAATACGAAGCCTACGTCACTCATTATTTTGGCTATGACAAAGTGCTTCCGATGAACACCGGAGTTGAAGGGGGTGAAACAGCTATAAAGCTTTGCAGAAGATGGGGTTATAGAGTGAAAGGAATTCCGGAGAACAAAGCCATTGTCCTTTTTGTAACCGGCAATTTTTGGGGAAGGACCCTCGGGGCAATTTCCTCTTCAACAGACCCCAGCAGTACAAAAGATTTTGGGCCATTTATGCCCGGCTATGAGATCGTTCCTTACAACGATCTGGATGCGCTTTCAAGTGCTTTGGAGAACCCATACGTAGCCGGTTTCATGCTGGAACCCATACAGGGTGAGGCTGGGGTGGTTATTCCGGATCCCGGATACCTCGCTTCCGCAAAAGCCCTTTGCCAGAAACATCAGGTGTTGTTTATCGCTGATGAGATACAAACCGGATTGGCACGCACCGGGAAAATGCTTGCCTGCGATCATGAAGAGGTACGCCCTGATATTCTGATTTTAGGAAAGGCCCTGTCAGGTGGCACTATGCCGGTCTCGGCTATCCTGGCAGACGATGAGGTGATGCTGACCATTGGCCCGGGTGAGCATGGCTCTACCTATGGAGGAAACCCTCTGGCCTGTAGAGTGGCGATGGAGGCTCTTCAGATTTTGAAAGATGAACAACTGGCTGAAAATGCAGAGCTCCAAGGAGAATATTTCAGGAAAAGCATGACGGCATTGCAACAAAAGGTTGACTTTATTGACGCTGTCAGAGGTAAGGGATTGCTCAATGCGGTGTCGCTCAAACCTATGGAAAAGGGACGTACTGCTTTGGACCTTTGTATGAAACTGGCCTCAAACGGTCTTCTGGCAAAGCCCACGCATGGCCACATCATTCGCTTTGCTCCGCCATTGGTGATTACTTCAGAGCAAATGGAAGAAAGCTGCCAGTTGATTGAACAAACAGCTCTTCATTTTTAGTTAAGAAACTCTTCCTCCCGTTCGATCATCAGGATGCCTGAATGTGGCACGATGAAATGCTTTTGGTCGTTGATCATTACCTCAATGGCACTTTTTTGAAGAAACAATACCAAATCACCTTCCTGTACCTGTAATGGAAGGTAGCTCACCTTTTCCTGAATTTCTTTCCATGGTTCTTCTTCCGCTTTGGTCGAAGGTATTGGAAATCCCGGCCCGGCTTTAATCACATAGCCACAATAAACCAATTCCTTTTCTTCAACCCCGGGAGGGAGATAAAGCCCTGAGGTTGTCTTCTCTTGTGGGGTTTTCGGCCTGATCAGCACCTTATCACCGATCATAATCATTTGTGAGATGGCTGTTTTTTTAACCAATTTCATATTGCTGTTTCGGTTTCACTTTATTTCTGAAAAGCCAGGCAATCATAATGGCAATCCCTGGTATTGCCAGAAGTCTAAATCTCATGTTTTCACCTAACTCAAGCAGATTGCCTGCAAGAATGAGGTAAAGGGTAATGGTGGCAGTTATTGAAATCAGTATGCTGATTTGATTTTTGTTTTTTAATACAGTCAGTAGATAGCTCAGGCAGGCCACGAAAAACATAAAAGTAAAGCCCAATGGAACCAGAGCTACTTTTGCCCATTTTGGAGACTGATCTGATGGGCCAAATAAAAGTTCCAGCCATGCCTTAGGCTGAACCAATGCCAAGGCATGATACCCATTTTGATAGGGGCTCATGAGGCGCTCATTTCGCTCTGAATACCCTGACAATTCGTCAACCGGGTAGTGAAATTTTCCGAAAGCTATGGCAACGGACTTCAAATAGTTTTGAGGCTTATCCTTAATGATTTGGGTGCTGGCATTTAGATATTCCTTAGAGAGCCCCACGTAAGCAACATGGTGGAGATTTTTCACCCTGTTTCGTTTGTAAAAGCGGTCGGAAACTTCATGACCAGAGGGCTTTATGGTCGATTGAAAATATCCGGCATACACTGCCGAGTCTTCAAATAAGGGCTGGCTAATGACTTCATTCAGTTGATGCGTTTTTGCGAACGACCTCAAGTCATCAGAGGAGTATCCATTCAATGCAATTTTTGCCAGATTCATCCCAAACCAAGACGAAGTCCCCCAACTAGAATACAGAATCCCATTCTTTAACGGAATGATTATCAGCAATATAGACCAGAAAAGCAGGGTGATCAACCCCTTGCGGCTGTAGGTTGTTGAGAAAAAAAGTAAAATCATTAAACAGACGATAAGCGCCGGATGGAAAAGACTTCTGATAAGTGCCAAAGAGGAAAGACCAGCACATGCCCCAAAAAATAGAATCGTCCGAGGTTGTTTTTCGAACTTATAGATCAGGACAAAAGTCCCCAAAAGCAGGAACAAACTGGGTAAGTCGTAAAACAATACCTGCTCAATGGCTATCATGGCAGGGGAAATCGCCCAAAGTGCTGAAGGCCAAAAGGCGTGTCTTCCTATATACACTTTGAGCAAAAGGTAGGAGAACAGGACAACCAGAAATCCCAAACTGAGGTAGACCAAAGCGAATAATATGGCGTATCCACTGCCACCAAGCTGTATAGTCAACCCGAGCAATAAGTTAAACAAAGGGGGTTGAGCTACATCGAACCAAAGTGAACGGTACAGATCGTTTTTCAACAATACCGGATCAATGATCTGCCATGCCCAGGCGAGTGGCCCCAGATCAAAACTAAGCCCTGAAGAATAAGCAATTAACCTGCTGAGAAGAAACAGTAATGCAAGTCCGGCATAAGCAAATCTGTCTTGCATCAGCTTTTGAGCGGCACTTGTTTGGACATTATTTCCGATACAAGCCACATCAATGCCGGAGCAGCAAAGAACATCATTCGGCTAAAATCTCCGGACAACACAACATGAATGAATATGATGGCTATCCATATGATCAATAGTGCACTGTTTTGAGATAGCCTGTTTTTAAATTCTTGATTCTGAAAATACTTTTTCCTTTGCACAAAGGGGAGCAAAAACAGCAGGCTAAACAGTCCGAAAGTTCCTAAAAGTTGTGCGATGCCATTTGGGCTAAGCAAACTGCTGAGATTTTCAGGCAAAAGCTGCAAATGGACCATCAGATTTTCGGTGCTGGACTCAATCGGAGGGCCAAATGCAAGGTCGATACCGTATCTCAACCCTATCCAAATACCAAGTGAGCTACCAAGAAGCAGTAGTTTTTTAGTCCATGAAATAAAGGAAGCATGAGGGAGCAGCACGACCACAAAAAAGAGAGGATAGGTTTCTTTTGCCACCGGACCCAACAAAAAAGAAATCAACACCATCGGAAAGGACTGATGAATGAGACCAATCCACAACAGGGATAAACTGAGTAAGTAAAAGCTATCGGTGAGAGGTATGCCCACCATGTAAATCGTCCATCGGCTGCTGACCAATGCCAAAAGCACCACAACTGAAGCCATCAAGTGCTGATGTAATTGAAAGCTGCTCCATACCATTAAACTAAGTGCAAGGCTGTAAAAAAGAGCATTTACCAGGACGAAGGCATAGCGAAGAATTCGCTCATGATCCAATTCCTTTTGAGGCCAAAGTATCTTGGCGGGTTGCTGGATCAGGTTGGCAAGCAAGCCTGAAAGGAGCGGAACTACCGGCCGGTAACGATGGGTGCTGGTCACTTCAAAGTCACCCATAGCCATCTTTAGATAACTTTGACTGTCAATCGACCAATCCTGATCAGCGTGTTTGGCAATGGTATACGACATTCCTATGACGGAAGCGAAAACCAATGCAAACAATAAGAGGAATTTTGAATTCAACTTTTGAAAAATAAATGCCTAATCTAGGCATCCTTAACCATTATTGAAAAAGTCGAAAGAACTCTTCTCTGATTTTGGGATTGACGGCTACAGCTAATAAAATAGAGATGATCAATCCTATGAGTGTATAAGTGATATCCTTGACAATGAGGCCAATGGTTTTCTTAAGCTCTCTTTTTTCAGGCATATCATAAGCGTAATGGGTAGCAAGCTCTCTACCAGCCAAGAGACCTATAAATACCCAAGTGGTGCTCATAGGAATGGTGCTGATGTATTGAAATACAAACAGTATGATGGCATACACGAAGTCAATAAGAGTTGCCGGTCTTACATCTTTAACATTTGATTTTTCAGTGATCACTTCTTGAATTTTATCCCCTTTCCGGTAAAAGATAAAGCCTAGCCCGAAGAAAATCACGATGGTAAATGCAAGAAACTCCATTAGGTTGAGCTGACGAGGCAAGAACACAGCAATATTGGCGGCATCCTGCATGATCCAAACAGCCCAAAGCAAGCCGCTCGTGATCCACTGGGCGACTGTCCATGCAAAATGAGCCTCTCCTTTTTGAATTCTCTTGATGAACTTAGCGAAGACCAGCCACAAGGCAATTGACATAAAGAAGGCAATAAAATAGCCGGAAAGGCTTTTTGAGATCACCTTAAAAATGGCCTCCGACTCTGTGGTAAACGAGCTTAGCAATAAAAAGGTCGTAGACACCGGCATTCTCCATCGAGTGAGGATCAACAACACAATAGGAGCCACTAGTTGCAAATAGGCAAACTGTTCAGGAGATTTTTCAAAACCCTTGCTGGATAGCCTCTGATAGCTTACATCACCATCATATACCACCCAACTGATGGTTACCGTGATGACAAAAATGACACCGATATACAACCATAGAGCCCACCATTTTTTGTCCCCATTTGAAGAGATAAAAGTGCCTATGGTTTGGATGCTATCGTTTGATACAGCACTGAAAGCTGCAAGGGCAAACCCAAACCACATGGCCACCGGAGCATAACCATAAACAATTCCTGCGAGTGCAAAAAGCAAGAGAGTGATTAGTATAAACCAGCGCTCACGCTCCAAATAGAGAGATATCTTTCCTTTCATGATTGGCAAAACCCTGTGGGAGCCCTTTTTTTGAGGGCAAACATAAAGTAAATTGCCTCGTGTTGAGGCTATGAACTAGTTATTGTTGACTAATTATTTCATCTAGGATGATGCTTCTTTGCAAGTTTTTGTAGTATTCCAATAGCAGATAAAATGTTATTCCTCATTTAGTTCAGATGGTCCAAGTGAGCAAATTTGGCTTTCGAAAAACCTTAACAAAAATTTAATATAACAGTCTGCCAACGATATAAAGTCTAGCCCATAGACTTTTAGATTTTTGAAGAAAATACTTGGTTTAAAAAAAATCACCTAACTTTAGGACAAATCAACTAAACGAACAATCCACTTGAGAACTACTCTTCGAGGAGTTTTGGACATTAGTGAAGCCGAAGAAAGACCGGTTTATCTCCTGCTATTAAATTCTTTCTTTCTAGGATTATTTCTTGCCACTTTTGATGTAACCGCCAGTACCCTCTTCATTGATACTTTTAGCGAAAAAAGGCTTCCTGAAGGTTTCATAACATCAGGTGTCCTTGGGGTTATTTTCACCTCTGCATTTGGTTTCCTGCAAACCCGTATTGCATTCTCCAGACTGGCTATTTACAATCAGATCTTCATTTTTCTGGTCACTGTGCTGCTGGCAGTATCCCTGGAACTGAATCAGAAAAACGAAAACTTAATATTCCTTGCCTTTGGTCTTATGCTGCCACTCAACACGCTTGCGTTGTTGGGTTTTTACGGCACAGTGAGCAGGTCCTTCAATTTGAAAGACGAGAAACGCATAACAGGTACGGTTGATCAGGGTCAAATGATCGCCTTAACCATCGCCTTCTTCCTTATTCCCTTTATTCAAAACATTATCACAGATTTAGCCGCCTACCTCTTCATTTCCGGTGCCAGCGTTTTGATTGTGTTGCTTTTTCAGGCTATGTTTTATGGCTCTGTATCCGGAGCTGATCGTCTGTTTAAATCAGGAAGCTCAAAAAGTACCCGCCCTCAGGTCATCACCTATGGGCAACTTTTTGGTGAACGATACATGCGCTTGTTAGTGGCTTTTGCGTTGCTTTCTGCAGCAACAGTATTGGTGGTGGAGTATAACTTTCTATCTGTTGCTGCCCAGCAATACCCTGATACCAACTCATTGGCAAATTTCCTGGCTTACTATGGAGGTATTCTTACCATCTTTAGTTTAGTTCTTCAAACCTTTGTTGCTGACCGGGTAATTGCAAGCTATGGGATGAAGATATCTCTTCTGATTTTGCCACTGGTAGTGGGCATAATAGCCTTGATTTCATCGGTGATCGGCCTTTTCTTTGGAGCCTCTTCAAGTTTTGAAGGATTTATCTTCTTTTTCCTATTCGTAGCGATGACCAAACTGCTTCACAATGCTACATTTGATGCATTTGAAGACCCCATCTCAAAAACGCTTTTCATTCCCCTTGATGCTGATATCAAGTTGGATGCACAATCCAAGATCAATGGATTTTTTAGAGAAATGGCCAAGATTGTGGTGGGAGCTATACTCATTGGATTGGGACTATTGCAATTTGCTAGTCAGGCCTTGTTTACATTTATATTGGCTGCTGCCATGCTTTATTACGGTTTTCTGTTGATTATAATCTACAACGAATACCGAAAAACCCTGACCAATACCCTTTCAAAGCACAAAAAAGAAGACGACACTGATTTGAACATGGAGTATGACCTAACCGGCTTACTTAAAAAGAACATCAGAACCTCCGATCTTAAAAAGTTGGGTAGCGGACTACGCCTGTTAAAAAAACTAAACCCCCTGGAGTATCAGTTTTCGTTGGGCTTATTGCTTTCAAACAAGACAGACTCTATCAGGTCATTGGCTACAAACAGCATTACACCCTTTGATTTTATGATTGATCAGGACCTGGTTAAAAACAGGCTCAACGCTGAGAATTCGACCAAAATCAAGAAAGAAATAGAAGAAAAGCTCCATGAGTTGGAAAGTACGAAGTTCTCAGTTGGTTCACTTAATGAGTTGAGCCAAAGTCTGAAATCGAGGAACTACTCAGACAGACTGAAGGCAATCGCTTTGGTGCCGCAGTTTAAAGGAGAGGAACTAAGACCTTTTTTCAATCCACTGCTTCGTGATCCCAATTCAGCAGTGCGGCAAGCTGCCCTGCTCATGGCCACCCGACTGGATGATCCATACTATTATCCCTTGATTACGGAAAATCTGGCCAACCCCGAATTCAGCGCAGCGGCAGCCTCTGCTCTTGTTCTGGCCGGAGATGAGGCAATTCCCTTGCTCGAAGGTGCTTTTTACAGGTCGGGGCAAAGCACTGGAACCATGACCCTAATCCTACAGATCTATGGTCGGATAGCTACTGATAAAGCCATACATGCCATTTGGAATAAGATTGATTATCCTGATGCTCAGATCGTTTCACAAGTTTTATACAGCCTCAGCACCTGTGGTTTTATGACCACCACAGAAAACGTAGCCCGCATTAGGCAAACATTAGAGATTGAAATTGGTAAAGTTGCCTGGAACATTGCTGCCATGGAAGAGTTTGGCGACAACAATACCGAAATGCTGAAAGAAGCTATGGAGGAGGAGATTGCAGCCGATTATCAGAAAATATACATGCTGCTTTCACTGATGTACGACCCACAAAGTGTACAGATGGTTAGGAGTTCGGTTGATAGCGGCACTGTTGAAGGTCTCGTTTATGCCATTGAGCTATTGGATGTGTTCCTTTCTGATGAAATCAAGCCTTTGTTGTTTCCTTTGCTTGAGGACATCCCCCAATCCGAGCGTAACGAAAAACTGCAAACTCACTACCCCAGGGAAGACCTTACAGAAGATGAAGTATTGGTCTACATCATCAACAGGGACTACAACTACCTGAACAAGTACACCAAAGCCTGTGCCTTGTATGTGATGGCCAGCAGGCAAAGGCCTATTCCTGCTCAGGATGTCATGGCAAATCTCTTTAACCCGGATCCGTTTTTAAGGGAATTGGCCGCTTACCTCTTGCTTAGAGGCCATCGGGAAGAATTGGTGGATTGCCTACAGCGATTGCCCGATGAACTGCAAAGTGAGCTTGAAGCTAAGCTGGACTACCTTGACAGGACAGACATTTCTTTGGAGCAACAAGAACTGCTGATCAACAAAATCTACCGTTTCAAGAAACTGGAATTGTTCAAAGAGTTGCCAGGAGATTTGATCATGGAACTATTTAAATCCATGCAACTCTTCTCCTCGGAAAGATCCTTGCTGGATGAAGCCCCGGATTACTCGTTCCTGACAAAGGGTTGGGTTTTACTGGTTGAAAAGGGTGAACTTAAAGTCATCACAAAATCAGGAAACAAAGAAATCATGCAGGCAAATGACACCAGAAGCTTCTCTTTTTTAACGGATAACGAAGACCCTGTCGTAGAGATCCTCCCACAAGACCAAACCTTTTTTTATGGGCTTTCCGAAGATAAGTTTTTGGAGGTAATTGCATCCCATACCGACATGGCCAAAGTGCTGATTGCCTTTATTGACAAAGCTCAAATTCAACTGGAACCTAAACAGGCATAGCATATGAACTTGTCTAAACATTTGATAATGTGAATGATGTCAATAACTTTAGTTCATTTCTGTACTTTCATTTAAAACCTTAAGTCATGTTTGACTTTGATTATTACATCAGCTACAGTCCATCAGACAACCAGGCCTCCGATGGTGGCAAAGGGTGGGTGACCAATTTTCAAAAGTTTATTGAAATATTGATCACACAGCTTCTAGGCGAAAAACCAAGGGTACTTTTTTTACCCAATGGCGAAAAGCCACAGCAAAGCCAATTAGCTGCCTGTGGGGTTATGGTCAGCATTTATTCACCGGATTATGTGAGTTCTACCTCTTGTCTTGAAGACTTAGATGCTTATGCCCAGCTTAGTACACAGTCAGGTCTGGAGCTTAAAAGCAGGTTTTTTAAAGTAGTTAAGTACCCTCTGATTACTGTTGATGAACCCAGTCGTACCCGAGGCCTTATCAACTATGATTTGTTTGCTATTGATCCTGCCTCCGGACAGTTTGAGGAAATTAAGGATTTCCTGAGCAGAAGCGCCGACAAAGACTATTGGATGAGGCTGGCAGATTTAGCCTTCGACATTTTTGCAGCCATTAGAAACAACCGTCCCGGAGGTGGAAAAAAAGCTTTTTGGGAGAAGGATGTCAGGTACATTTATTTAGCAGAAGTAGGTCCTGAATTGGCAGTTTCCAGATCTGTGATCAAAAGGGATTTGATCCGTCATGGCTTTACCATATTACCAGATGAAACTTTGCCAAATCAAGCTGCTGAGCTGGAAGTGGTGATCAAAAGAGATATCAGCAGAGCAGAACTCAGCCTGCACATGATGGCAGATACTCCCGGCCGCATCATCAAAGATACTCAGGAAGGAATCGTGCAGTTTCAAAACCGAATAGCCTCTGAGTTTTTTCTGGCTGAGCATGATCCTCAAAATGCATCTCAGCTGAGCCGGGTGATCTGGGTAGACCATAACTCAAAGCAATCAACTCTGGCATTCAAGAAGTACATTGAAGGTATCCGAAAAGACCCTGAGCTTAGTGTAGGCGCTGAAGTACTGGAAATGCCTCTGGAAGACTTTAAAGCTGTTCTTCGTGAACGCCTTGACACCAATCAAAAGAATGCTGAGATCCAGAAAGTAGCAAAAACCCAAAGTGGTAAAACGATGAAATCAGGTAAAACAAGTATTTACCTCATCTATGATCTCATGGATGAACAGCCTGCCAAAATGTTAACTCAGAAGCTAGAAGAAATGCAGTTTGATGTGGTCATTCCTGATTTTACACATGGGTTCATGGAGATGAGAAATAGCCATCTCGAGAACCTTAAGAATTGCGATGCTTTTTTGATTTACAAAGATCAGGTCAACGACCGCTGGATACAGATGAAAGCACTGGACACTTTAAAAGCACCGGGTTTGGGAAGAACCAAGCCCTTGGCGCCTAAATGTGTTTTCCACGCAAAAGGCAAGCCCATCACCAGTGCGGATCTTTCCGCCTATGCTATTTTGGTACTGGAAGAGGAGCAAAAAGGAACCGTCCAGACATTAGAGCCATTCCTTAACCAACTAAGTAAGAAATCATGAGTTCTGTAGAAGTATCTGACTCTAAGGTTGAGCACATCAAAATCACCACAAATCCCTTTCCGGGATTAAGGCCTTTTAGTATTGATGAAAGTCACTTGTTTTTTGGACGTGAAGGCCAAAGTGACGAGGTCTTGCTCAAGCTTTCAGAAAACAAGTTCGTTTCCATTATAGGTGCTTCCGGAAGTGGTAAGTCCTCATTTATGTATTGTGGGGTTATTCCAATCCTATATGGTGGCTTCCTGACCGAGGCAGGCTCAAACTGGGATGTGCTGGCCTTCAGGCCCGGAGGCAGCCCGATTGACAACCTGGCTGAAGTGCTTCTCACCAAAGATGAAGCCTACCTTGAAGCGGATGATGAAGAAAGGCAAATTAGGAAGAAGATCATCTCCACTTTGCTTCGAACCAGCACCAACGGTCTGGTGGAAGCCGTAGGCCAAACGTTGGTCACCCAAAACCGCAACATCTTATTGCTGGTCGATCAGTTTGAAGAACTTTTCCGTTTCAAAAAAACGGATGAAGAGGCCGGAAATGAATCGCTTGCTTTTGTAAACCTGCTGCTGGAGGCCATCTCTACACCGGATACGCATATCTATGTGGCACTTACCATGCGTTCAGACTTTATCGGTGAGTGTGCACAGTTTCCTGAGCTGACCAAAAAAATAAACGACAGCCACTACCTCATCCCTCAAATGACGAGGGAGCAAAAGCGTATGGCCATCATTGGGCCGGTAGCTGTGGGTGGCGGTACCATCACGGCCAGATTGGAGCAGCAGTTGCTGAATGACCTTGGTGACAATCCAGATCAGTTACCCATTCTGCAGCACTCCCTCATGCGTACCTGGGATTTCTGGCGTACCCACCGTGAAGGCAATGAAGCCATGGACCTCTCGCACTACGATGCGATCGGGCGTATGGCAGAAGCACTCTCTCAACATGCCAATGAAGCCTATGACGAACTCAGCCCTGATGATAAGGAAATCTGTGAGCGGATGTTCAAAACCATCACCGAGAAAGGCGGTGACGTTCAGGGGATCAGAAGACCTACAAAACTTAAATCCATCGCCTCCATCTGTCAGGTTGAAGAGAGCAGGCTGATCCAAATCATCGATAAATTCAGGGAGCCGGGTCGTTCGCTTCTAATGCCGCCTGCCGGAGTAGCCCTACACTCCGAAACCATCATCGATATTTCCCACGAAAGCTTGATGCGTATCTGGGTAAGGCTAAAAAACTGGGTGGATCAGGAAGGTGCTTCCGTACAGATGTACCTGAGGCTTTCCGAGGCCGCAGCCCTTTATCAGCTCGGTAAATCAGGCCTTTGGAGACCACCCGATTTGCAGTTGGCCCTCAACTGGCAGGACGAGCATAAGCCAACACTCGAGTGGGCCCGCCGCTACAACCCTGCTTTTGAAAGGGCAATCGTTTTCCTCGAGACAAGTAAAAACGCCTTTGAGACAGAGCAACGGATCAAAGAAATGCTGCAGCGCAAGAAACTGCGCCAGTCTAGACTGATAGCTGTGATCTTTGGTACGGCTACGGTGATTTCGTTATTCCTCTTGGTCTTTGCGGTGATCCAAAAGCAAAAGGCCGATGAGCAAACTGCCTTGGCAATCAAGGAAAAAGCCAGAGCAGAGAAAAATGAGCAGGTGGCCAATGAGCAAAAACTGATCGCCCTTGAAAGTGAGAAGAAAGCGATTGCCTCAGCCGAAGAAGCCAACCGTCAGAAGAACATCGCAGAAGAGCAGAAGCAGTTGGCCGAAGCCAGTGCCGCAGAAGCCCTGCGTCAGAAAAACATCGCTCTGCTAAACGAGAAAGAAGCCCTTCGTCAGAAGAACATCGCTGTACAGGAAAAGGCCAGAGCTGAGGAAAACGAAAAGATAGCCAAAGAGCAGACCCTCAAAGCCGAGCAAAATGAAAAGAAAGCCTACCGACTCCGTTTGCTTTCCATTTCACAGTCCATGGCGGTAAAGTCCGTACAAATCCCCGATACGGTGCGAAAAAGCGTGGTTGCCATGCAGTCCTATGTGTTCAACAAGGAGAATGAAGGGCCTCAGCACAACCACGATGTGTTTGATGCCTTGTACTATGCCCTCAAGTCGCTGAAAGGCGATGATTTTAACCGACTGACCGGCCACCGTGATGCTGTAAGGTCCATCGCTCATAGCACCAATGGAAAGGTGTTGTACACAGGTGGCTCTGACGGACAAGTGCTCAGGTGGAAAGTGGAAGGTGCCAATTACACCAAAGAAAATTTTGTAAGTACCGGTAACTTGATCAGGAGCATCGCTGTGAGTGACAATGGGAAGTACCTGGCAGTAGCGATGGAGCAGCCGGGCATTTTGGTATACGATACCGATCAGCCCACTGCTACGCCCATCCGCCTGACAGGCCATGCCGGCATGGTCACTTCGGTTGAATTTGTGCCCGGCACTACTCTTTTGGCCAGTGTGGGCACCGATAGCAGCGCCAGACTTTGGACCCTGCCTCAAGCGCAAGGCAGCCTGATCGGCACCGCAAACAGCAAGCTTAACACTGTAGCCACGAGCTACGACGGAAACCTGATTGCAGCCGTAAGCGACCTGGGTCAGGTGATGATCTGGAACCGGGCCAAAGACAATCAATTGCTCACCTTAATCGAGACCGGAGGCCGTAAAATCTATGCCCTAGCCTTTGCCCATGAAAAACCATATCTGGCAGTAGGCGTAGGGACAGGTACCATCAAAATCTGGAACTACCGTGAAAAGAAAGTGATCAAAACCCTTGTGGGCCATAGAGCCAGAGTAAACCAGGCAGCTTTCAGCTATGATGATAAAATGCTGGCTACCGGAAGCTTCGACAACACCATCAAACTATGGAATCTGGAGAATTTCAACGATCAGCCCATTGACCTGAAAGACCATAACTCCTGGGTTTGGTCATTATCTTTCAGCAGGGACAATAAGACCATAGTAGCAGGGTGCGTCGACAATCTGATACGGGTATGGCCAACGGATATAGACCAGATGGCTTCTCAAGTTTGTAGTCTGCTGCCCCGTAACATGACCCAGAAAGAATGGGAGCAGTATGTGGCAACCGACATACCCTATGAAAGTACCTGCAAAGGCTTACTAAAAGGAACTGAAGACAGCAGCAACGAAGAGTAACCATGAACAAAATCCGATCACTTATTCTGCTTATCGCCCTGCTAGGTTTGACAGGAAGCCTGTCTGCTCAGAACATTTGCAGTCAGAACCTGCTTGCTGCTCAACGTAAGTACGATCAGGGACAATTGATGGAAGTAAATAAGCTACTTGAGAAATGTCTTGAGACGGGCTTTACCAAGGCTGAAAAGCTCCAGGCCTACCGGCTTTCTATCCTTTCCCTTCTCTTTCAAGATGAGCAGGAGCAGGCAGGGGAGTTGATGGTAAAGCTGCTTAAACAGGAGCCGAGTTATTTGCCTAATAGAGCCGTAGACCCTTCTGAATACATCATTCTCTACGATAGCTACCGAGCTGTGCCGAGGTTTGCAATCGGTATCAGAGGAGGATTTAACAACACTCGAAACAGGATTCTGAATACCTATAGTCTCAGCAATACAACAGGTAACGAAGTAAAATATGACAATTTAACCTCTCTTAGCCTGGGAATTACTACCAGTACTGCATTGTACAAGAATCTCCACTTGAATTTAGATATTCTTTATGCTGGCAGGGGTTACTCAATTAATGATCCCTTTCTTGATTTTGTTGTCAGCTACGAGGAGAGGCAGAACTATCTGGAATTACCTTTGGGCCTAACTTATCTTTTTGGTAAAAGAAAAACGAGACCCTATCTTCAGGCTGGTGTCGCTACAGCTTTTCTGCTTGAAGCAAATGCACTTGTCCAAAGAAATCAACTGGATGGAACAAGAGAAGCCGTGGGCCCGGAGTTTTCTGTTTTAAACCTTCGAAACTCGATACAAACCTCTGCTTTCGGATCAATAGGAGTACGAAGGAAATTCGGAAAAGCAGAAGTATTTGCAGAAGCCCGTTACTACTATGGATTGATGGTGAACAATAATCCTGATAAAAGGCTAAGCGACAAAGACCTCGTCTTCAGGTATGGCCATCTGGACAGTGACTACTCCCTAAACAATCTGATGATTTCAGTAGGGTTCCTACAAAACTTTTACTCCATACGCCGAAATAAGAAATTCAATGACCGCTAGATCACTGTTGGCAATACTCAGTATTGTCGGATTATTTTTACAAAGCTGTCAGCCTGAGGCTGTAAAAAACCCGGAATTCACGAAGAGGTTTTTGAAAATATACGGTGGAGCAGACGGGCAGAGTGCTTCCGAATGCATACAACTAAAGGACGGTGGCTATGCTGTAATTGGAACCATAACCGCTACAGATCAGCAGCAGGCTTATCTTGTTGCCACTGAAGCCGACGGTAATATCAGATGGACAAGAACCATTGGCTCCGGACTTTTCACCAAAGGAATGAGCATGGAACTTGAGCCCAATGGAGATATTTTGATTGCTTGCCAACAGACGGGTTCGAATGGGGTCACTTCTTCCTTGTTATTAACGTACTCACCCGAAGGCTCACTAAAGTCTTCTGTTGATGTTCGGAGATCTGGTTCAGGAAACCTGGACTATGCTGTTCAAAGGGTAAGGAGGGCAGCTGATGGTGGACTTTGCTTTGCAGGAACGACTAATGACACGGTCGGTACCGGCTTTACAGGAGCATTAGATACTACTCAATTCCTCATTTTCAAAACGAATGCAGCGGGGTTGGTTACACATACCTTCGCAAGAGGATTTACGGGGGTGGATATTGGAATGACAGCCACTCAGGCAACAGATGGATCGGTTTTTATGATTGGCAGCAGCCGGCTTAAACCCATTGCGGGTCAATTCCAGGATGATATGGTTTTTATCAAGGCTGCCCTTCAAGGTGATGGGACTATAGGTTCAAATAATGCCCCCACTAAATCTGACAACCAGGTTAACCCCACTAATCCCAAAGTTGAGCTTTCTGATGCACGAGATATGGTAGTAGTGAGCCCAAATGAAGTAGTGATTGCAGGAAATACTGGTGATAACGAAATTTACATCAGTCGAATTAACCCTTTGGCAACTTCCAACAATAATCTTGGGTTTATTCAACTGCCAATTCCTGGTGAATGTGAAGTAAACTCAATCATGCCCACTCCAGATGGTGGCTACATTCTGGCAGCTACAGGCAGAGGCAACGGACAAGGGAACGCAGGAGAAAACATGCTATTGATCAAAACCAACAGGCAGGGTGTTCTTTCCTGGTTCAGAGCTTTTGGAGGAGACCGAGATGACAAGGGGAAAATGGCTATTGCCACATCCGATGGCGGCTATTTGCTTACCGGCACACTAGGCTTTGAAGGTATACCTATGATTTGCCTCATCAAAACAGACCAAAACGGATTTATTGAATAAATTTCAAAAGAAACGATGCGACTTTTACAAATTATTTTCTCTTTTTCTATTTTCCTGTTGACTTTAGGTCAGCTTAAGGCACAGGATTCTCTTCGGATCATCGCACCTTCAGCCTATCCCTGTATTGGAAACACCTCCTTCATTCCATTAGGTGATATTGTGATAGAAGAACTTTCTGCTGTTAATACTGCTATTCCCAATACTTCCGGCTCTACCGACTCCATCATTTTTAGGATTACCAATAGTAATCGATTTGAATTTGAAGTGCCTGATAACGCCACCACCG
This sequence comes from Cytophagaceae bacterium, assembly GCA_027488815.1. GTDB lineage: Bacteria > Bacteroidota > Bacteroidia > Cytophagales > JAIYAX01 > JAIYAX01. The sequence continues at coordinate 54,706 of JAIYAX010000005.1, forward strand.
TTCATTCCGGTTCATTAACTCTTGCAGATACCAGAACGTATACCTGGGGTGCATTAGGAGACACTCTGGTGTTTCGTTACAGACTTACAGGCTCGACCAATGGAGGTGTAGACCGTTTTACCATTCAAGGGGTTCGGGTACGAGCCAAAGGAACTGTTCCGGGAGTTGCAGAAATCGTTAGAGTTGGAGGAAATAGTGCGTGGCCTGATATTCAAGTGGCCAATAACATCACTTTTGCGACACTTATCAGTGTGACAAGTGCTAATCAGAGCATCAATGCAGGCCTTGATCAAACCAAGTGTTTTCCTGAGAGTTTTTCCCTGAGTGGAAGTCTTAACCTTACCTATCCTTATGCAGATACTGTATTGTGGTTTACTACCAATGGTGCAGGTTCATTTTCTAGCACAAGTTCAAGAAACACAGTATACACACCAGCGCCGGCTGACACTAGTTTGGCGGGGCCGATTCAAATCAGATTTAGGCTTGACAACAATAATTGCTTTACCACCCTTCAGGACACTTTGTTCTTGACCTTGAGCAAACGAATTCAGGTTGAGGCTGGTCCCGCTGATACCGTTTGTGCAAACGGTCCATTTCAATTAAACGGGAGCATTGTTCAGGGAGTAGCCACAGCTAGTGGTGTTTGGTCAGGTGGAGCAGGTACTTTTTTACCTAATAATTCCACTCTGAATGCAACTTACACCCCGTCGGCAGCTGAAATCAGCGGTTCAGGCTTTTTCCTGACATTATCTTCTACAGTTGCAGCTTGCCAGTCTGTAAGGGATTCGGTTCGATTGGTTTCAAACCCAAAGAACCGACCCTCCATCAATGCAGGAACCGATTTTTCGGTTTGTAGGGGATCAACTGTCTCATTGAGTGCTATTGTTTCAAACTTAGGATCCGCCACCTTATCTTGGAGTAAAGTACCCGGAGCGCCAGCTGGGTCATTTTCAGCAACCACTATCGTCAATCCGGTTTATACCCCTAGTAACGCTGATTATGACAGTGGTTCTGTACGATTGGTATTAAGCTCTGTAGGAGGAACCTGTGGAATTGTTACGGACACCATTCAAATTAATTTTCAAGCCTTGCCTATTGCCTCATTAGTATGTTTAGATGCTGATACTACGATCTGTGCCGGTCAGCCCATTTCTTTTCAGGCTTTTGGTGGGGCAAGCTATCGTTTCCTGGTGAACAATACACTTCAGGGTGCCTCTGCAACGGCTACCAATTCTTTTACTTCCACTTCGTTAGCCAATGGTGATACAATTAGAGCTAGGGTATTTAGCGGAGCTAGTGGAGCAGGTTGTGTGAATGCTACTAACTTCTTTAGAGTCAGGGTGAATCCCATACCTGCAACACCAACATGGACAGCAACTACACAAAACTTCGCCAATAATGCGCCTCCGATTGAACTTGATAGTATTGGAACTCGTACCCTGGCAGGAGGTACATATAGCGGAACAGGAGTTATAGGAAATTTTCTATTTCCTTCGCAAGTAGCACCTGCCACTTCAACTTCAATTACATATAGTGTAATCGTCAATGGTTGCCCATCTAATCCTTCAGCACCGGTTACCTTTAATTTCTTTGATCCTAATCAACCTATCGCAGGATTAGCTGCAGCCTATTGCTTTAATGAACCCCAAGACACCATTTTTGCTGATATTCCTCCTGGTAGAATATTCTTTGATTTCGGTTTTTTTAATGGTGCTGTTTTTGTTCCTTTTCCACCAGCAGATATACTTGTTACAGCCTCTAATGTTCGTGCAATTATTTTGCCTTCAACTCTGGGTAGTGTTGCGAATGGGGGCATTGGAACAAAAAGAGTTGTGTTAAGGACATACAGTTTTTCACCAGTATTTAATATCCAAGAATCAGCAGTTCAGAACACTAGAATCAATGCAAACCCAGTAATTACCATCACCAACGCTTTAACCGGAATTATTTGCGAAGGAACCAGACAAGACAGTATTCAAGTAAGTGTAACACCAAACAATCCCGGATCATTTTCATTCTCTAATGCAGTAACACCCATTGCGGGCGGAGGAGCGAGATATAATACTCAAGACAACGGGGTTCTTCCTCTCTGGCCTTCAACGAGAACCGCCTCAATAGTTTTTACAGAGAGTGGAACGGGTTGCTCAGGTGCTACTAGCAATTCATTTTCTGTTACTAGACAACCAAACCAGCCTATTCTCCCTGCAGATGATACCTTGTTATGTGCGGGAGTGCCATTGCCAACCTTTAATGCTATAATTGATACCACGGGAATATCATCGTTCATAACACGAATTTTTTGGTTTAATGAGTCCAATTCCACCACCAATGGCATCATTGCATCAAATACCTCGATCTATCCACCAAGTGGAAGCGGAACTCAAACCTTTCAGGTAACTGATACATTGTATGTTCGTCAAAGGATTTTGTCAGATTGTTTTAGCGATCCTGCATCAATCATAGTAAGAATAAGCAACCCACCTATTCCAAATGCAGGAATTGCTGATACCGTTTGCGAAGGACAACCTATACCCATTGACGGTATCGTGAGCAATGCACCCGTTGGACTTACAACCTCATGGAGCACGGCTACCCCCAACCCGGGAAGTTTTACTAATACCACCTTGCTTACGGGGGTCACGTATACCCCTAGCCTGGCAGATCGCAACAGAGGCTTTGTGCGAGTACAACTCACAACATCTGATCCTGATGGGCCCGGAGGTTGCCCGGAACAAGAAGCTGAAGTAAGACACATCATCAATAAGGTGGCCTCGCTTTTTGCAGGGAATGATACGGTAATTTGTGCAGGCTCTCCTATGACTCTTCGGCCGGCCATTACTCCTACTACACTGGGTGGGCGATGGTTTCCTCAGGACACTCTAGGCATCTTTACATCAGGGGCTACAGTGCCGACACAGCAAAATTTCACACCCAGCAATGGTTTTTTGAGCCCAACTGATTCTACAAGGGTTCGGATGATCTTTCGCACAGATGATCCGGATAATGCAGGACCTTGTACCGCAATAGAAGACACCATGTTTATCAGGGTAAACCCTAGAAATATACTCAATGCTGGAAGGGACTCTGTCTATTGTGAAAGTGCTGATACGATCACAAACATTGATATTAGAAGCACAATTGGAGTAACTTTTTCTGGTAATCCCCTAACGCCTTTGATCTGGTCAGCCAATGGGAACCACAATGGCTTTGTCAATGCCTCTAACCTGCCTGATTCATTGTATCGATTGGACAATTCAAGAGCACGTACCTATCGTGCAAGTGCTGCTGATGTGCAAAGAGGATTTGTTTGGCTGGTGCTTACCGCACTGGACCCTGACGGTGGAGAACCCTGTACTCCTGTTTCTGACTCCATCAGAATTCAGATCAACCGAAGGCCCAGAGTAAATGCAGGGGTGGATCAAACCATTTGCTCCAATGGTGCGGTTCCGTTGAATGCAATACTATCGAGTAATGTAGCCGGAGCCTGGACATTGGGTGCCGGAACATTTAGCAGGCAAGGCCCTCTAGTAAACAAAAGATTGTATACAGATGCTCTTTATACCCCGGCCTTATCAGAAATTTCTGCAACAGCAATTACAACTGTTTTATTAAGATGGCAGACCAACGATACCGACTCCACCGGACCTTGTCCGATAATTGAAGATGATATCTTGATTACGATTAATCCAAAAGCCACGATACAGGTTGGGAATACAAGTGATACCATTTGCGCCGGACAGACCTTTACTTTTGCAGCAGCTATTGGAGGTGGGGCATCCTCTTCTACCTGGATAGGGGGGCAAGGCACATTTAACCCCTCCAGATCATCACCAACTGCAACTTATACACCTGACTCAACCGAGATACCACTTGTTACTAATTTCCGAAACATCACATTCAGTTTGGCTACCAACGATCCTGATAGTGCAGGCCCATGTCAGGCTGAAACTTTGAATAAACGTTTGGTGCTGAATAGAATACCTACGGTACGTGCAGACTCCGCAAGCAGAGACACCATTATTATTTGTAGCAATGAAACAGCCAGTTTGAAGAGTGTTTTAGGAGGCTCTGCCAGCGTCGCAACCTGGATAGGTGGAACGGGTACCTTTTCGAATAGAAACATTACAGCAGTTCTGAATTCCGTAACTTATGCTCCAAACCTTAATGATCCAAATGAGTACACACCGAATCAACCTCGGTTTATTACACTTATTCTGGAGTCAAACAGTTTTGACCAATGTGCTCCAGTAAAAGATACGGTCATTATTCGGGTCAATCCTATTCCCATTGTGAATGCCGGCCCTGATCTGGTGATTTGCGCTGGTGACAGTACACAGTTAGGCGGATCATTCTCCGGTAGTACCACAGCGGTAGTATGGAAGGGAGGGCTTGGCACCTTTGTGCCGAATAGAAACGCTGCCAATGCATGGTACATCCCCCATCCTTCAGAAATACCGCTTGCAACTCCAAATTTTACCATTACACTCAGGTTGTTTTCTGATGACCCTGATGGCTTTGATCCCGTGGCCGGGCCATGCGATAGTGTGTTTGATGTTAAAACATTGACGATAAACCGGATAAGAACGGTTGTTGCAGATACAAGCGGAAGAGATACGATTGTTTATTGCAGAGGAGCAGAATATCGTCTAGCAGCTGGTTTTTCGGTGCCGGGAACTACGGTGACATGGTCAGGAGGTACCGGTACTTTTAGCCCTACAGCAAACAGGTTCACTACATATCTGCCCGGGCCTGGAGAACTTGACTCTACTTCGACAGTATTTGTACGTTTACGAGTAACTACTGATGACCCTGACTCAATAAATCAAACCTTAAATGGCCCTTGTGGTAGGGTGTTTGATGAAGTGATTCTTCGTATTGATCCTGCAGTCGTAATTAATGCAGGTCCAGACCTTACCTATTGTGCCTCTCAAACTGTTCAGCTCTTTGGCGCTATAGGCGGCTCCGCAACTTCAGCAATATGGTCTGGCGGAACAAATAATTTTAACAATCTTAATGCATTAAATGCAGTTTATTTTCCTGACAGTGCTCAGTTATTTCAGGATACTGTATTTAATCTGATTTTATTCTCAGCAACTCAAGCGGGTAGCTCATGTCCTTCTAAGGCAGATACTGTACAGATAAGCTTATATGCAAACCCGGTCCTGAATATCTCATTGCCAGATACTCAGTTTTGTAATCTCCCAATACCGATTACTGGTCAGCTAAATGCAAGCATCATTGGAAAGCCATCTCTGCCTTCAAGCATTGCATCAGTCTCAGGGCCTGGAATTACCAATTTCACCAGCGTAAACTTTACATTTAATCCAACGGTCGCAGGCGACTCACTTAAAATTATAACATATGCTTTCACCCGATTGGCAACAGAAGGTGATTGCTTCTCTGATACAACCCTTAACATTGTAGTTCACCCCCAACCGAGAGCTGCTTTAAAATGGAGTGGAACCTGCCAGGGAGACACTCTGCTGTTCTCTGACTCGTCCAGACTTGACATTTCCAGACAGTTTTCACCCAATAGCATTGTGACATGGGCATGGGATTTTGATCTCGGCAGCATTGCCCAAGACAGTATTGGAGGTATACCTAGTGACTCTTCTTACTTACAAAACCCCTCTTACTTCTACCGCACTCCTGGTCTGAAACGACCCTCTTTAACGGTGACCACTAACAACAATTGCACCAGCAGAGCAGATTCGATCTTTGCGATAGGGGCACGTACTAAACCTGATTTTTTCTGGCGTTTTGTTTGCCCGGCTGACTCTACGTTCTATAGTGACTCACTTTCAGTCACAGCAGGAGCCGGTAATGTTACATTCCGTCGATGGGTTTTTGGTACCGGGACTGTCATACAAGGCAGTAGTTCTAGTTTAAATACCATTAGGCATCAGTACCCCGGACCTGGTGCTTATACGACCCGTTTGGTACTTGGAACCCAATTCGGGTGTTTGGACTCCATATCAAGAACGGTCAACATCCTGGCCAGCACCAGCCCAACTCCTTTGGCCCCTTACGTACAGGATTTCGACTCCAACAATGGTTTCTGGGTTTCTGGTGGAGTGAATAACGATTGGGGTTACGGACAGACCACAAATCCAAACAAAGATTTTGTGCCTAAGTATCCTACGGATAGGTACTGGATGACATCACTAAATGATACGATCTACAATAACAATCAGGCTTCATTTGTTAACGGACCTTGCGTGAATTTTGAAAATCTCGAGAAGCCTATGTTGGTGTTTGATTATAAAAATGAAACCACTATTGGTCAAGATGGGGCAGTGATCCAGTATTCTATTGATGGGGGAATCAATTGGTTGTTGCTGGGTAGCCTGAATTCTGGTATAAACTGGTACAACAGACGAGATCTTTCAGGTAACCCTGGCGGGCAATTGATCGGTAACTTTGGCTGGAATGACACCACACCAGATTTATGGAAAACCGCAAGACATTCACTAGATGTAATTAAAGAACTTTCAGATCCTGATTTGCAGAAAAAAGTTCGCTTCCGTATTTTCTTCGGGTCTGATGCAGCAAGCCTTCCTACAAAAGCAGAAGGATTTGCCATTGACAATTTCCGCATCGAAGACCGAACTCGTCTGGTGCTTTTGGAATATTTCAACAACGTGAATGTCGCATTCTCAGCAACAAACAACTCGGTTTATGCCTCCATTATTCAGGAGATGGAAAAAGATGCAGTGGGTACTGCCTACTACCTCAGCGGCAACAATGATCCCATTAACCAGCGAAATCCGGCTGATCCATCAGCCAGAGCGTTGTTCTATGGTATAAGTTCTCCAAACGAAGTAGTGTTTAACGGTAAAGGGGTGTTCCCTTTGGCCCTTCGTGACAGTGTAGGCCCTAAGAGAATTGAATTGCAATCACTTTTACCTCCCAAATTGAAACTTGATGTAGTTGGGTTTAGTGCAAACCAGGTGACATCCACCGTAGGAATTAAGTTAGAGGCAAAAGACAGTATTCCTCCAAACGCCAGATTACATGTGGGCTTGGTAGAGAGTGTGGTTTATGTGCCGGCTTTTGATAACCCAAGCCAATTGAGAGCGTATTCTTGGGTGCTCCGAAAAATGCTACCAAATGCAGCAGGGACATTACTTAACCCCTCATTCAATAGTATTGGTGACACACTTTATTACAGCTTTACAGACACTCTCGAGGATGGGCTGGTAAATGATTTGAGTAGGCTGGGTGTAGTTGCATTTGTACAAAACTCCCAAACTAAAGAAGTTGAACAGGCCGCCATTTTCAGATCAGCCAACTGGAACATCGTTGGCCTTCCTGATGGCCTCATCGATGCCACGGAGCTGGGTATTTTCCCTAACCCTGCCAATGAGAAGCTGACGCTTCGATTTAGCGAGCCTATCCAAAAGCCTATGCACTACACCCTCGTCGATCTGATGGGTAAAACCATGCTCGAAGGCGTGCTGCAAGCGGATACGCAGGAGACTGAGCTCAGGACAGAGGAGCTCAAATCGGGTATGTACATCTTCCGACTGTACTCACCTGATAGCCCTGAGCAGGAGCTAATCACAAAGAAGATTATTATTCAGCATTAAAGTGCTGTCGGGTGGGAACACCCGACAGACTTCAGGTTCTGTCAGGTGGGAACACCTGACAGAACCAAAGCATAAAAAAACCCCGATTTCCCGGGGTTTTTTCGTTTGCTTTTATGGGCCACAGCTGGTGATATGATCCGGCCATTGATACGCTTCAGCTACCTAAAGGTTACCCAACTGACTAAAATTTATTTTAACCAGCTTTTTGGATAGCTCTCGTCCACAAACTCAAGAGCTTGCGATGTCAGATAGAGAGGCTTGAAGGTGTCAATCATCACAGCCAGCTCATTGGTCTCCTTTGCACCGATGCTGGCCTCTACCGTGCCGGGGTGCGGGCCATGAGGCAGGCCACCGGGGTGTAGCGTAAAGGAAGCCCTGTCGATGCCTCTCCTGCTCATAAAGTTGCCTTCCACATAGTAGAGCACCTCATCCGAGTCGATGTTGCTGTGGTTGTAAGGAGCAGGGATAGCAAGCGGATGGTAGTCAAACAGCCGGGGCACAAAAGAACAGATCACAAAATTGTGCGCCTGGAACGTCTGATGCACAGGTGGCGGAAGGTGTATCCTGCCGGTAACCGGCTCAAAATCATGGATCGAGAAACAGTAGGGATACAAAAAGCCATCCCAGCCGATCACATCAAGAGGATGGTGACCATAGTAGTAATGGTGCATATAGCCTCCCTTTTTGATCTTCAGCAGAAACCTGCCTTTCTCATCACGGGTGATGAGCTCTGAGGGCGGCCTGATGTCACGTTCACAATAGGGGGCATGCTCCAGCAATTGTCCCAACTGGTTGCGGTAATGCTTCACCGTCTCCACCGGGCTGAAGGACTCGATGATGAGCAGTCGGGTATCAGCCTGGTCAAAGTGAAGCTGATAGATGGTGGTGCGTGGGATCAACACATAGTCTCCCTGCCTGAAATGCAATCTCCCAAACTGGGAGTCCAGATACCCGCTCCCATCATGCACAAAGAGCACCTCATCTGCTTCACCATTTTTATAGAAGTAATCCATGTCAGTAGAAGACGGATTACAGATGCTAAGCGTCACATCCTGATTGGCGAGCAGCGTTTTTCTTGATTCCAGAAAGTCAACACCGGTACGCTTTGCCTTGGAGGTCTGTAGGTGGGTTTGCAGCAAAGCCCGATCTTTCAACAGCTCAAATCCATAGGGAAGCGGCTCACCTACCTCTGTGACTTGTGTCGGCGGCACGATATGGTACAGGTTTGAGTAGATACCTGAAAAGCCATGGGAACTTACCAACTCTTCTGCATAGAGGCTTCCATCGGGTTGCCTGAATTGGATGTGTCTTTTGGGAGGGATTTGCCCCAACCGGTGGTAGTATGACATCGTTTAGTTGTTTGTCTGATTAGCGATATTCTCTGCTTTGTCAAAAAGCCTCATGGCCTGAATAAACTCATCATCAGCCTGATGTAAAACCGGGAAGAACCCTTCGTTTTTAAAAGCTGACCTTCCGATGAATGCTTTGGCCACATTGCGGATCAGTTTGTCAGACTTGGCCAATTGACTATCGTCCACTTTCACCCCGTTTGTTTTTGCCAGGGCCATGATTTCTGTCATCATTGGCTTTGTGATTTCGAAAGATTTTATGAACTCTTCCACCTTCATTTTTGCAAAACGCTTTTTCTCGGCGTTGTAGTAATTCAGCGCATATTCTCTGAACACATTGCTCACGATCATCTCTCCATACAATTGGGTATAGTCGGTCGTGTCTCTAGGTATAAAATAATCAGGCATAATGCCACCACCACCATACACTGTTCTTCCCTTTAGCGTTTTATACTTGAGGTTTTCGTCAAAATGTATGCTGTCGGAATGGAAAAATTCCCCTTGCTTATACCTGTTCATCAGGTCCATTTCGTAGCTCTCATCGCCTCCTCCGACATAGGGTTTCTGTATGGATCTGCCGCTTGGGGTATAGTACCTGGATATGGTCAACCTCAATTCTGATTTGTCACTCAGGGCAAAAGGATATTGAACCAAGCCCTTGCCAAACGTACGCCTTCCAACGATCAAGCCACGGTCATTGTCCTGAACGGCACCTGACACAATCTCAGAAGCTGAAGCCGAGCCTTCGTCTACCATAATGATCAGGCCACCTTTTTCAAAATTACCCGGCCTAAGGGCCCTCACCTCTGAGTTGTACTGCCTTTGCTTTCCTTTGGTATACACGATCAGTTCATTGCCACCCAAAAACTCATCGGCAATATTTGTGGCCCGGTCCATGTAACCGCCCGGGTTGCCACGTAAATCCAAAACCAGGCGCTTCATTCCTTTTTTCTTAAGGGTGCTGAGGGCATTCACAAATTCATCATAAGTGGTAGCGGCAAATCGGCTGATTTTAATGTAGCCTGTCTGGTTGTCCACCATGTAGCTGACATCCACAGAGTAATTGGGTATTTTATCCCGGGTAATGGTATAGTCGATCAGATCAGAAGACTTTCCTCTCATGATGCTAACCTCAACCCTGGTTCCTTTAGGCCCACGAAGCAGATCAAATACATCTCTGTTTTGAATCTTGGCTTCGTTTTCCACTCCCTTTTCGTCTTTGCGTTTATAGGTTCCTGCCACATTTTTGCCGTCTACTTTGATGATTTTATCACCTGCTTGCAAACCCACTGACTCTGAAGGGCCACCACTGATGGGAGAAACCACATAGATGGTGTCTTTTATGATGTTGAATTCAATACCTATTCCTTCAAAATTGCCCTCCAACTGAGATTGAACAATCGTTAGATCTTTGGGTGGAATATAGGAGGAGTGAGGGTCAAGCTCACTTAGCATCTCAGCAATGGCATTTTCCACGATCTTCTCGGTATCTACGGTGTCCACATAGTCCCGGTCAATGATGGTCAGAATATCTCTGAATTTCTGAGAGATCTGGTACACGTCTTTGCTTGGACCAGGGCTAAAAACAGTTGCCCCAATCAGGATGCCTGAGGCTAATGCGATAGAGAGCAACAGAGGTAAGCGTATGGAGAAATTGGAATTCTTATAATCAGCCACGATGGATCAAATTGAGATGTAGAAACAAAGATAAAGAAATAAAGTGCCAGAGGCAGGTTCGAATTAAGCAAGCAATCCCCTGATCCAAAGTCATTTTTATTCGAGTGGCTTTTTTTTAGTTTTGTGGGAAATGATAAGCACCTCCCAGCCGATACGAGTTCTTCTGCAAGATCAGCCTGTTCTTGGAGAGATTCTTTTTGACTTTGGGGTACGGTTTCACCTCCATCAGGACGATACCTTGACTCAATTGATGGAAAGGTATCGCATAGAGGAGCATATTTTTATGGCAACAGTTGAGCTTGCCTTTGAAAGCCGTTTGCTTGACATGAGCTATCTGGCCCAGTTGCCTACTCATCTTTTACTCGCCTATCTGGATTACAATCACCGTCAGTTTATCAAACACCGTCTACCTTACTTTGCAGAGCTGATACAAGCGGCAGGAACAAGCCATCCTGACTATAAAGTGGTCATTGAAGATCTTAAAATGGCTTTCCCTCTTTTCCGAGAGGATTTCATCAGGCACGTTTACAAAGAAGAAGATGAGCTTTTTGCTTTTGTAAGGCAAATGCTGGTTTTCCTGGAAGACCCACGCCGTTACGGATCCATGCTCAAACGACTGAGCACTTCTTCTTTGCATCGCATGGCCCTTCATCATGCAGAAGATGACGATGATATGGCCGGAATACGCAGCCTCACCAAAGAATACTTCTTAGATCCTGAAGCTCCGCTTACGTTAGTGCTGTTGTACGATGGGCTACAGAAGTTTGAAAAAGAGCTGGCTCACCATGCCCAGGTGGAAAATGAACTGTTATTCCCCAAGGCACTTGAGTTGGAGTACAAAGTCAATGGCTTCATCCACAGGCATTCAGTCTTGAATTAATGGCCAGGGTACTGGCGATTGATTACGGTCTCAAAAGGGTTGGCATTGCGGTAACGGATCCTCTCAGAATGATTGCTCAGCCCTTGCTCACCGTATCGGCGCATCAATTGATGCAGTTTTTGACAGATTACATGAGCAAGGAGGAAGTAAGCGATATCGTTCTTGGTATGCCGGTTGACTTGTTCAATCAGCCAACGCACACCACCCAGCCGGCCCGTCGATTGCATGAGCAACTGAAAAGCAAATTCCCACAGATCAATATTCACCTTATTGACGAGCGTTTTACCACCGTGATGGCGAAAAAGTCAATGCTTGAAGCCGGCGCAGGTAAAAAACAAAGAAGTGATAAGAAAATCATGGATAAAGTGAGTGCAGCTATTATTTTGCAAGACTTTTTAGCCCGAAATCCTACATGATCCGCCCGATAGTTGCTTACGGAGACCCGCTTTTAAAGAAAAAGTCAGTTGATATCGTGGAGAACTTCCCTCAGCTCAGTGTACTTATCGACGATATGTTTGAAACCATGTATGCAGCCAGTGGAGTAGGGCTTGCTGCACCTCAGATTGGGCTGAACGTCAGGCTTTTTGTGGTTGACGGTGCCCCAATTGACGATGAAGATCTTAAGGATTTCAAAAAGGTGTTTATCAATCCTACCATTGTTCATGAAGAAGGAAAGGAATGGGCTTATGAAGAAGGCTGCCTGAGCATACCCGGCATACGTGAAGATGTCTACCGCAGTGAAAAGCTGACCATTCAGTATGTGGATGAAAATTGGATTGAGCATACCGAACATTTTGAAGGGATCAGAGCCAGAATCATCCAGCATGAGTACGATCATATCGAGGGCATCTTATTTACTGACCACTTATCAGGCTTTAAAAGAAGGCTACTCAAAGGAAAGATGCAGAACATCAGCAAAGGCAAGGTAGATGTATCGTACCGCATGAAATTTCCTGCAAAAGTCTAATGCCATTTACGTTTCAATCAAGACTTCCGGCAACGGGTACCAGCATATTCAGTACCATGTCGGCTTTGGCCAAAGCGCACCAGGCCATTAATCTGGGACAAGGCTTTCCGGAGTTTGACCCCCCAAAAGCGTTGATTGACTCTATTCATGAATATTTAAAAAAAGGCCTCAATCAGTATGCCCCTTCGATAGGCTTGCTCTCCCTGAGGGAGGCCATCGCCTCAAAGCTGGAAGTCTTTAACAAGACACGTTTTGATCCTGAACAGGAAATCACCGTAACCTCCGGAGCCACTGAGGCTTTGTTTGATGCCATCCTGGCTTTTTGTAAGCAAGGTGATGAAGTACTGATCATAGAGCCAGCTTATGACAGCTACACTCCCGCTGTTCTTATTGCAGGAGCCAGGCCAGTCTACTACCGACTCCCCGAGCCTGATTTTCACTTTGATGCGTGGGAATTCAGAAAACTGATTTCTCCTAAAACAAAGGCTATTCTGTTAAACAATCCCATGAACCCATGTGGGAAAGTATGGACAAAATCAGATCTGGATCAAATTGAGCAAATCGTTTTGGAGCATAACCTGCTGCTAATTTGTGACGAGGTTTATGAACATATTTATTTCGAGCAGGCCTTTAACAGCATGCTTACTTACCCCCGATTGAAGGGGCATGTCATCTCAGTTTCATCATTTGGTAAGACCTTTAACAACACCGGCTGGAAGCTAGGCTATGCAGTGGCTGAAGCTGCATTGATGGCAGAGTTCAGGAAAGTGCACCAGTTTGTAACCTTTTCCAGTTTTACCGCAGCTCAGGCAGCTCTTGCAGATCAATTGGCTGACCATAGCTGGTATGATGCCCTGAGGAGCATGTATTTGAGCAAGAGAAACGTACTTATAGAAGCATTTCGTACGCATGACAGGGAGCTTAAGCCCAGTGAAGGCACTTATTTCCAATTGTTAGGTATGCCCTCAAATGCATTAGGAGACCTTGAATTTGCAGAGAAACTGGTCAAAGAGGCGGGAGTGGCGGTGATCCCACTTTCTCCTTTCTACCACGATGCTTATGACCCAAAACTGCTTCGCCTGTGCTTTGCGAAGAGTGATGATACGCTGAAAGAAGGAGCCAGAAGACTATGTCAGACCTTAGGATAACACTTGTACAGACTGATATTCACTGGTGTGAGCCTGAAGCCAACCGGTCGATGCAGGAGGAGAAAATTTGGTCATTAAGGGATCAGACAGATTTGATTGTATTGCCTGAGATGTTCACAACCGGGTTTTCCATGAAGGCCAAAGAATTTGCAGAGCATGAGAACGGGATTAGCGGCAAGTGGATGAAAAGAATGGCCTCGCATACTGGCGCACTTTTGGTCGGCAGTATCATGTGTGCTGATGGTGGTAAATTCTTCAACCGTATGCTAATGGCCTTCCCGGATGGGCGGTTTGAGCACTATGACAAACGACATTTGTTTAGTCCGGCAGATGAGCATAAAACCTATACTGCAGGCAGAGAGAGAAACATAATTGACTATAAAGGATGGAGAATTTTCCCTCAGATTTGCTATGATCTCCGCTTTCCTGTTTTTAGCCGGAACGACCTTGGCTATGACTTATTACTTTACGTCGCTAACTGGCCTGAGGCAAGGATTTACGCCTGGCAAACTTTATTGAAGGCCAGGGCAATCGAAAACCAATGCTATTCTGTTGGGGTCAATCGGGTAGGAACCGATGGCAATCAATGGAAATTTCCGGGTAGTTCCATGATCTGCGATTTTCTTGGTCAGGTCATTTCACAAGGCTCAGATGCAGAGCAAATAATCAGCAGCACGATACAACTAGAGCCTTTAAAAGACTTCCGAAGTAAGTTTAACTTTCTATCCGACAGGGATCATTTTGAGTTAAAAGACCTTTAGGACCTGCTCAGAAATCAGGCTTTCCTCCACATGTTTTATCTGAAGTTTGTGGACAAAAAATTCCTGAATAGGGGTTTCAGGGTCTGCAAAAAAAAAGAGTTCATTTTCAGTTGTATTCAGTTTCTCAAGCAATCTGATTAATGGAGCGGATAATGATCCTTTTCCTCTGATGTAAATGCAAATCGGTTGTAGTGCATCCATCATTTTTTCTGCAGCCATGTATAGCTCCGGCTCAGAGCCTGAATCCAAATCAAGCATCGGGAATTGATGTCCTTTACTTCTTAATTCATTGAAGACCTCAGGCTCCCAATAGGTCGATATACTATCTGTATTGAAGTATAAAAAACCTTGTATCAAGGCCTGATGATCAGCCTTTTGTGTATGGTTTTTTGAGACTGATCAGAAGTAAATCTCATGATGTACAAACCGGGACTTAACTCACTGCTGATGGCAGTTTCCTGATGGGCATTGACCCACTTTTCTGCACCGATGGCTTTACCTTCCGCTGTAAATGCTTTTAACCAACCACTTTCGTTGGTCTTAAAACTAAATTGACCGGAGGAAGGATTTGGCCATAGTTCGAACTGGGGTTCTGACTTACTAAGCTGATTTACAGGTGTTCCCAATACTCCATTGGTGTTTTCCAAATAATGCAACCCACCTGTGAAAGTACCCACGATCATGTCCCTGGCACCATCACCATTCAAGTCTCCTATGGCTATTGAATTAAAGTTACCATTGCTCATAGGATTGGTGAGACCCGAGAGATTGTTGAAAAGCTGAACTTCATAGCGGGGGAGCGAGTCAAGCAGGTTTTGCTTCACGTGGTCAATGACATAAACGACCCCTCTCGCTGTGGCATACACCAAATCCTGTAGGCTGTCATTGTTGATATCGGTCACAAAAGGTGCGATACCCCTGTCGAATGCAGCTATATCAAGCCCCATAAAAGTAGAGGTAACTTGAGAAAACACCCCATTGTTGTTGCGGATATAAACCAACCTGCCTGTCGCTTTACCGATCAGGAGATCAAGGTCTCCATCGTTATCCATATCATGGAAATGATGCAAGTCTCCAACCGCATATGGAACGTTTAGGATTTGATTGTTGGTAATACTAAACAGAAAGGGTACCTGATTGCTGGTTGCTGTATTGGGGTAGAGCGTTACCTGACCTTGTCCCAGGCTGCTGTTTAAGGAAGTCACAATCAAGTCTCTTTTGCCATCATTGTTGAAATCAACGAAGATGGGGGTAAGGCTGGTTCGATTAAGGCTGCTTAGTCCCAAATAATCAGGGTCTGTTAAGGAAAAGCTTGGATTTGTGGAACTCCCCACATTGGTAAAAAGGCTAAGGCTGGCTCGGTAGTTTCCGGCACTGATGAGCCTTCCGTCATTTCCTACCAACAAGTCAAGATCACCATCACGATCGATGTCTTCAAGTACCGGGCGTGCAAATTGACCCAAGTCAACCATGCCCTCTTGTAAAAAGTTGGATTTATTGAATTGTAAGGTGGTTCCATTGCCTGGGTTCACGTTTTTGTAAAGCCAGGAAGAAAACTGAAAGTTGACTTGATTGGCCTCATCGTTTGAAGTATTGGGTGCCACAAGCATATCCGTTTTGCCATCAAAATCCAGATCTTCAAAAAAGGCAGCGGGGTATCTGGGCAAAATAGCAGGTAATGTATTCGGTGGGAAGGCGGTAGGAGGCGGTGCTACGACTGCATTCGCAAGAGTTCCAATGTTTTGCATGTAATACAATTCATTGCAACTGATATCACCCATGAAGAGGTCTTTATCCCCATCGCCATCGTAGTCATAAAGGCTTACGGTTGAGCCGGCATGCAGAGGCGAAGAGCCTTTCGCCCCACTTAAAGGCCCCGTAGGGGCTGGTTTTAAAGGGCAGCTGTAGTTAAAAGTGAAGGTAAAACAAGTGTTTCCTTCGAAGAAGTCTCCCCAACAGGCATCTGCTCGTACCATCCTCATGGTATCAGGGTGCAAGTTGAGTTCTGTGCGCAGGTTTTTATACCATTCTAGTGTGCCACCGGCGAAGAAGTCGAAAACCAATACATCTAAGTCATTGTCATTGTCAATATCGACTAAACCGGGCAGGTCTTGAGGATTAAAAGGAATGTTGAAGATGAGCCCTTGAAAATCATACTCCAATGGATCAAATGCCAGTTGAAAACTAGGAAATTGCCCTGGGGTGGTCTTGTTTTTATAAATTGCAATACCATAGATGGTGTAGGTGAAAATGTCTTTCCTGCCATCACCGTTAAAATCAGCTACAGACATCCAAAAAGTGACGGGGGGCAAGAAGGCTTCGTATTCAGGCGTATATTTCCATGACCATACGCCGCCGTTTTGCACAGCCAGGTAAGTTTGAATTTTGTGTACTCCTGTACGATCAAAGACAAGCAGGTCTTCCACTGTGTCGTTATTCAATCGCATTTTGTAAAACTGAGGGCTGTTTAAACCACCTGCCCATGCATTCGGCAGTTGCTGGTTATTTATGGATAAAGGTATATTCGTCCGGTGTTTGAAAAACACCTGTTGACCTTGTGTCCCATAAAAGGGCAATGACAAGACTAAAAGCAGTAGATAGAACCTATTCATAGACGATCATTAAATGCGAGACACCAATTTAAAACAGATTTCCGAAAAAACAATTAAAAGCCTGTATGATTTTTATGTAAAAAGTTCAGGGATTACCACAGACACCCGATCGGTTTTGCCGGGGCAGTTGTTTTTTGCTTTGAAAGGGGAGCGGTTTGACGGAAATGAGTTTGCCCGGCGGGCACTTGAAAATGGTGCCACACTTGCTGTAGTTGATCGTTCAGATCTTCCTGATGAGTTTCCGTTCTTCAAAGTGCCTGATGTGTTGCTGGCATTGCAAAAGCTGGCATCGTATCACCGAAGCAGGTTTAATGTCCCTGTTCTGGCCATAGGCGGCTCCAACGGCAAAACAACCACTAAAGAGCTCGTAGCTGCCGTTCTTTCCTCGCATTACAACACATTCAGTACTCCCGGAAATCTTAATAACCACATAGGGGTTCCTTTGAGCCTTTTGAAAGTCGGTTCCGGTTGTGAGATGATGGTACTGGAACTTGGCGCAAACCATCCATGCGAAATCGCTGACTTATGTGAAATCTGCCGACCTACCCATGGGTATATCACCAATGTGGGCCAGGATCATTTGGAGGGATTTGGCAGCGTTGAAGGGGTGCTGCATGCCAATGCCGAGTTGTATGATTTTTTAGAAAGGAACAATGGGCATGTTTTTCTGAACAGCTATCAACAAGAGCTCAGTCAATTCGGATCCAAGGTAAGCTCAAAGTCGAGCTTCCCTGAAAATCATGACGATTACCGGATCATCAGTAAATCAACCGCTACAGGCAATATCATTGAAGTAGAAGGCATGGGAACCATTAGCTCCGTTTTGCCAGGCAGGCATAACTTTGAAAACATCGCTGCTGCAGTTGCAATAGGTCAGTTTTTCCATGTGCCTTTTGAAAAGATCAAAAGCTCGATCGAATCCTATGTCCCCAAAAACAACCGTTCTCAAATAGAACATATCCAAAATGCCACGCTTATCCTCGATGCCTACAATGCAAACCCATCATCCATGAAGGCAGCAATTGAGGCTGCGAAAGCATATGCCGGCAGCAGGAACTGGGTAGTCGTATTGGGAGATATGTTTGAAATGGGGGCATTTGCAAAACAGGTTCATTTGGAAGTTCTGGAAACACTGGCAAAAAGCGGTGTAAACAAGGCTTGTTTAGTGGGTGAGCATTTTTTTGAACACCAGTCCCATTTCCCTCATTTTCATTTTTTCAAAACCACAGCTGAAGTTGAACTAGCCGTTTTGACCAAGGACCAGGCAGGTTCTGTCTTTTTGATCAAAGGCTCCAGGGGCATGCGTCTCGAAGTGATTGGCGAACAACTGAAAGAGGCTTTAAAAGCCACATGAAAAGCATCTGTTCGGTGGTGGTTAAGTTGGTATGAAATAATAGTTGGAAGTTTATCAACAATCAGATTACTTCATTAACTTTGTTAAATACTAAACCTTTGTTAACCAGCCAAATCCGATGTGTTTTTTTGACCAAATCTGCAAAAGATATAAGCTCTTGGTTTTGCAGGGGCTATTTAGCTTACTAATTACCCCTCTGTACGCCCAGCAATCGGTGGGCATAGGCACAAACACCCCAAACCCAAATGCAGTCCTTCAACTGGTAAGCCCGGGGCAAAACCAGGGATTTTTACTTCCTAAGTTAACGACAGGGCAAATAACCTCACTGGGTTTAACACTCGTAGCTGCAGACAAGGGCTTGCAGGTATATGACTCGCTTTTGCAACAAATCAGGTATTGGGATGGAAGTAGCTGGCTTACATTGAGTACATCTGCAGCTTCAGGAACTGTTTCCTCAGTAGGTTTAAGCTTGCCTGCCATTTTCAACGTCTCCGGCTCACCGGTGACGACTTCGGGTGTACTATCAGCTACGTTTCAAAATCAGGCACAAAACACGGTTTTTGCAGGGCCTACAGTAGGTTCAGCTTCTCCAACATTTAGGACATTGGTGGCAGGTGATATCCCTTCTTTACCTGCAACGATCATAACTTCAGGAACACTCCCAATAGCAAGAGGTGGAACTAATGGAACAGCTGCTCCATCTTCCGGAGCTGTGGCCTATGGCACAGGTACTGCTTATGCATTTACATCGGCTGGTATCAACGGTCAATTACTACAATCCACAGGCGCAGGGGCACCCATTTGGATAAATCCACCCGCTACCCTCACGGCAAGCAATGGCCTCACCAGAACTGTGAATGACATAGCTCTGGGCGGGACGCTTAGCGGAGCAACCAACATAAACAGGGCAGGATTTAACCTGGTGGTTAGTGGGGCTGGTGATTTCAGTGTGCGTCCGGGAGGAGCCGGCTCCGAACGATTGTTTGTAAATGGGACCACCGGAAACGTGGGCATTGGTACCGTCACACCACTTTCGCCACTTCAAGTGGGGACCAAACTCAGCATCTTCACTGACCCGAGCACTTCTCAAGAAGTTATTGCCAACAACGTTTACAATGACGGAACCGACTTTAGGTATGTCACCACCAACTCGTCCAGCGCCCTTACACTTGGTAGCGAGCGTGTAGGACTCTTTACATTCCCCATTGGCACAGCAGGAAACATCCTTGCAGGCACTCCAAGCATGCGCCTCAATCTTACCACTCTTGGACTAGGTATTCAGGTAGATAACCCGCAGGAAATTTTACATATCAACGGTCCAGCTTTACTGAACCCTATAACTGCTCCGGGCACTACAACAGGCAGGCTATACAATGTGGGTGGTAACTTGTTTTGGAACGGTACCAATATTTCAGCTGGTAGCAGTGGCGCAAATCTCACATTGAGCAACCTGACTAACCCCACGGCTTTCAATCAAGACTTGCGCTTTGACAACAGTGCTGACCGTTTCATTGGCTTTCCGGCTGGCTTTAGCCCTTTACAAGGCCGCAGTTTGGCTATTTCTGGAGAAGCTACCTCAGGAGCTGTTTTGGCGGGTGGAAATGTCAGCATATCCGGTGGATTTTCCAGCACAGGGGTTGGCGGTAGTGCAGGTATAACTGGGGGTTCATCAAGCACGTTTGCAGGAGGTAATGTGGGCATTTCCGCAGGAGATGGTGGTGCACAGGGAGGAAGTACATTTATACGGGGAGGCAATTCATCCGGTGGCACGGGTGGAAATATTTTTATGACACCTGGTGATGGTTTTTCGACCAACGGTAACTTATACTTGGCCTCAGAGTTTGGCCTTGGCCTGGTTGGGCGAGTCGGAATAGGTTTGAATGGCACCACTGAATCCCCTACTGCCTTATTGGACATCACATCCAATACCAGCGCTAGGGCTGCCCTTCGATTACGCAATGGAGTACCACCTACTACACCCAATCAAGGCGATATCTACGCCGATGGCAACAGCGTCTTTTATCGAAATTCAACCAGTTGGGTCGATTTGGGTGGTTCTTCTAGTGGTTGGAGTTTAACAGGGAATGCAGGAACGACCGCAACAGATTTTATCGGTACTACCGATCTACAAGATTTCAGGATTAGAACCAATAACCTGGAGCGCATGATTTTGGCTGCCAACGGAAACATCGGCATTGGGGCAACCGTACCTCGAAGCCGCTTACAAATTGGCAGCCGTATGGGATTGGTCGCTGCTTCCGTGGATGATTTCAATGCACTCACCCGCAATATCTATATCGATAACGCTGATGATCCTTTCTATCTGAACAACGGCCCTGCCAATGTCTTGTTCATGGATGACAACTTTATTGAGTTGGCCATTCATCCTACAGGAGTTGCCAATGCTGCCGTTTCAAGCCCAACGAGAAATCTGGTTGTTGGACTGAATGGAATAGGATTAAACACCAACAATCCGATTTATCCGGCGCACTTAGTAGCTGGATCAATAGGCTATGGCTTTGTGCATGAAGGGGGAGGAGTAAGAGTAGGTACCTATGTCAATGCTGCAGGGGGCTGGCTGGGTACACAATCCAATCATGATTTGCGACTTTTCACAAATGATAATACGGGAAATTTGATCATTCAGGCCTCCACGGGTAATGTGGGTATCGGCACCACCGCACCACCGGAGCCCCTTTCGGTAATTGGGCAAATTGGCTGGGGTACCCCAAATGCCGGAACCAACAGGCTGCAATCCGATCAGGGTGGATCAATAGAATTGGGTGGCAATAACTTTACGGCTAACCCGCTCGTAGGTGCAGGCCCATACATCGATTTTCATTTCGGTAACGGGATTGCCGAAGATTTTAACTTTAGGCTCATTAATTCCGGCAACCGAATTCTAGATTTTGTTGATAATACAAATGTCAGCATGTTAAGAATAAACAATGGAAACATAGGCCTTGGTGTATTAGCACCAGTTTCCAGACTTGATATTGCCGGCGATGTTCATTTAGCTGACATAGTAAACCCACCAGCACCCACTACTAATAAACTCTACAACAATGGGGGTAACTTGTTTTGGAACGGTACCAATATTTCAGGAGCAGGATTTAGTACTTTAAATAGTATTCCAAAAGGTAATGGACTAGGATTAGTACCGTCTTCAATTACTGATAATGGATCTGAAGTTGCCATTACAAGTAGTTCTGCTGGTTCAGACATTCTTAGGGTTGTAAATACAGCTTCATCCGCAAATGTCAACATTCAAGGTACCGCAGCAGGAGGTAGTTTGATTCGGCTTTCTGCTGGCTTGCAGCAGACCTTTGTTTGGAGTGGCAGCGGTAACCTATTTATGGATGCCAATGCAGGTACTCTCCACTTACAAACTTCGGGAACAGACCGACTTTTTATCAATAATGCAGGTAATATTGGTATAGGCACTTCTTCACCGGCAGCCAGATTTCATCTTTCTGGGGCGATTGCCAACAACTTACAAGCGCATTTTACCCAAGGTGTGACAGACGGGGGGTTTAAACTGACCGCTTCCAACGGAGTGGCTGGAGGAGTAGGAACAAAGCAAGCTGATTTTGGTATGTTTTATTCAGGTTCAGGCTATGGATCTAGCTTTTCATTTTATAGAGGAGTTGGAGCTTTAGATGGCTCTATTGGAATAAATACAAATGGAGCAGAGAGGATGCGAATCGACAATGCAGGTAATGTAGGTATTGGTAATCCTTTCCCTTCCGCTCCTTTACACTTTGCCAATACAGTTGCTAATAGAAAGATAGTTCTTTGGGAAGCAGCAAATAACGAACATCAATATTTTGGATTCGGAATAAATCCAAATACACTTAGATTTCAATTGCCGGCGACATCTGAAAGATTTGGGTTTTTTGTAAGTACCTCCTCCACTTCTAGCAATGAAATAATGCGAATCGATGGAAATGGGAATGTGGGAATTGGTACTACAGTTTCACCTAGTTACAGACTTCATGTTCAGCGAGCAGCCGGAGCAAGCATCGTGGCAGATATGTACAATAGCGATGGCAGCCAATGGACGCAATACAATACGAATGCGGCACCTGGCTGGAGTCCAATGATATCTACTGGAGATCATTCGATACTTTACAGCAACGGCAGCCCAGAAACAGGTGCTCTATTTATAGGGCAATGGTCTGCTTCTGGAAGAGGGATCAGGATTGACGCCATTGGCAGGGTGGGAATTGGCACAGGTGGCCCTACAGAAAATTTAACTGTGCAGAATGGGATGAACATTGATGCAGCTGACGCAAATGCTGGCTCGATAAGCAATAGTATTAAATTCGGTTCAGCCTCCGGCGAAGCCATTGGGAGCAGACGAACTCCTGGCACAAACCAATTTGGAATAGATTTTTACACTAGTTCAGCAAGTCGTATGAGTATTACCAATGGGGGTAACGTAGGTATTGGTACAACAAATCCGCTTGGAAGGCTTCATATCGCCAACGCCGATTACAACCTTTCACCTGTTCATGTAAGTTCCTCACTAGGCACAGCTGGAGCCACCATACGTTTCACCAATCCCGATTTTGGAGCACGTACGTATAATTTGATTGGTTCCACAGGCAGCCTTTCAAACATGGGGGCAGGTTACTTTGGTATTTACGATGACAACGCTATTGCATATCGGTTTACTATCGGCCCTGCTGGCAATACGGGGATTGGTGTTGATGTGGCGCAATCAAGATTGCATGTTCAGGAATCAATTTCTGCTGGAGGACAATATGTAGGTCGCTTCATTAACTCTTTTACAGGCTCTGCTGATGGTGTTGCACTTTTAGCGCAAACAACGAATACCTCTACCAATTGGGGTATTGGCCTTGAAGCACGTGGCAATTACATAGGAGCATATGCATGGGGAAGTACAGGAGGGTTTACTGCATTAAGAGCTAATGCAAATGGTGCTACAAATGCAGCTTATTTTGATGGAAACGTGCAGGTGATCGGAGCACTTTCTAAAAGTTCAGGTACTTTCAAGATCGACCATCCCTCTGACCCGTCCAACAAATACCTTGTGCACAGCTTTGTAGAAAGTCCGGACATGATGAATATCTACAACGGCAATATTACAACAGATGCAAATGGAGAAGCAGTGGTTCAGCTCCCTGATTATTTTAATGTGCTCAACAAAGACTTCCGCTACCAACTTACTGTGATCGGTACCTTTGCTCAGGCAATAGTATTTGAAGAGATCCATGAGCAGGCCAATTCATTCAAAGTAAAAACCAGCGAGCCTCAGGTAAAAGTAAGCTGGCAAGTAACCGGAGTTCGCAAAGACCCATTTGCGAATGCCAACCGGGTAGTGGATGTGGTAGAAAAGCCGGCTCAAGAAAAAGGTACTTATCTGCACCCAGAGCTCTATGGCATGCCAGCCCATCTGAGACCGGGTAACAAAGAAAAGAAATGATGCTTTAGAGGGCTTTACTCTGGGTTCCTGATCCAGAGTATGTATAATTGAATAACTTTGATCCCCCTGATCACGTACAAGGTACAGTCCTTTTTGTTTCTAATTATTGGATGTTCCGACTTACTTTTTTGAGTTGGGAGTATAAATGAACAACTGAAATTTCAAGTTACTTTAACCAACCCATTATGAAGCTACTACTACGTACTTCACTAGTCTTTATTCCTGTTTTGCTGAACGTTTGTGCGGTGTATGCCCAGCAATCTGTTGGCATAGGCACAAATACTCCAAACCCCAGAGCGGTACTACAGTTGGTCAGCCCTGGGCAAAATCAAGGCTTTTTACTTCCCAAACTGACCACAGCCCAGATCACCAGCCTTGGAAGTTCGCTGGGGGCAGGTGATATAGGCTTACAGGTTTATGACTCACTTCTTCAACAAATAAGGTATTGGAATGGCACTGCCTGGCTTACCGTAAGCACTGCAACATCAATGGGTACAGTCACTAGTGTGGGGCTATCCTTGCCTTCCATTTTCACGGTTTCAGGTTCGCCAGTTACAACTTCGGGTACGCTTACAGGTACGCTGGTAGCTCAGGGTCAAAACACTGTTTTTGCAGGACCTACAACGGGTACATCTACTCCAACGTTTAGAGCATTAGTGGCAGGAGACATTCCTTCTTTACCCGCAACAATTATTACTTCAGGGACACTCCCAATTGCAATAGGTGGAACAAACGGAACAGCTGCACCAACGGCAGGAGCCCTCGCATACGGAACAGGATCCGCCTACGCATTTACCGCTGCAGGCACAACAGGTCAGGTTTTGCAAAGCAATGGAGTAGGCGCTCCCACCTGGGCATCTCCGAATAGCTTTGGATGGGGGTTGACAGGAAATGCAGGTATTAATCCCGCTACGAATTTCTTAGGCACAACAGATGCACAGCCCTTGCGCTTTGCCACCGGTGTTGGAGGAGTAGAAAGAATGAGAATTACCCCAACAGGGAACATAGGAATTGGAACTACAACACCTGCTACAGAGCTTCATGTGACTGGAAATGCAGCCGTGATAAGAATTGAAGGGGTAGATCATGCTTATCTGGAGTACTTTAACGATGGCCCAGCAACCCGAACCGGGTGGATCGGTTATGGAGATCCTGCAGCAACAGCATTAAACCTAAGTAATGAAATTGGGGATGTCGCTTTTTCCTCTGGAGTAGGTACAGCCTTTGAGCGAATGCGGATTACCAATACCGGCGAAGTAGGTATTGGAACAATCAGTCCTACTGAAAGACTACAGGTCGCTGGGAATATTCGTTTCTCCGGCGCACTCATGCCAAACAACCTTGCAGGTACTTCAGGCCAAATACTTACCTCACAGGGAACTGGTGTTGCACCTGTTTGGAGTAATCTTTCCGCATTAGCTTGGAGCTTGACAGGCAATGCTGGCACCAATCCATTGACAAATTATATCGGAACATCAGATGCCCAGCCCTTAAGAATTAACACCAATGGTGCTGAGCGTATGCGTGTTTCTGCTGCGGGTGTAGTGGGGATAAACAACACTAATCCGGTTGCCGGTAGTTTTAACCCCGCTATGCGCCTGGATGTTAGTGGTGCAATTCGAACCGCAAGGGATGGTGTAAATGGGGAAGAAGGGGGTGAATTTGCACTCGGAGAACCAAGCCTGGCCCCAGGAGGAGGTACAGGCAACTGGATCATGGATGCTTATTTTGCAGGTGGAGTAAACAAAGTGAGATTGTTCAATACACGTACAGGTAACAATCATTTGAATATCACAGATAACGGAACTCCTTTTGTGGGTATTGGAAATTTTGGATTTGCAGAGGCTGCACTTGCCACTTTAGACGTAAAAGGTAATGTGAGAATAGTAGATGGCACACAGGCTGCGGGTCGTGTGCTTACCTCAGATGCCGGAGGGTATGCCACCTGGCAAACACTCCCTGCTGTAAATTCCTGGTCATTATCAGGTAATACTGGCACCGTTGATGGCACCAATTTTCTCGGTACAACAGACAATATCGCCTTCACCATCCGCACCAACAATATCCGATCAGCAAGGCTGGAACCTGCGCTTAACGGAAACAGCTTTTTTGGCTTTGAAGCCGGGCTAAACGTTCCAAATGCCTCCACTTCAACGGCCATGGGATATCAGGCTTTGCGAGCAGCTACAGTTGGGTCTCAAAATACAGCTATAGGATACAGAGCGATGAACGTTACCAATAATGCGATCCAAAACGTGGCGGTGGGGATGAATGCCATGTTATTGAACACTGCCGGTAGCCAAAACACCGCCTTGGGTTATGGGGCAATGAGCGCCAATACTGATGGATTAAGGAACGTGGCTGTTGGAATGAGTGCACTTAACGCAAATACTACAGGCGATGACAACGTATCAGTAGGTTATCAAAGTTTGTTAAGTAATTCGTTAGGAAACTTCAACGTAGGCATTGGTTCTCAGGCTTTGCTAAATACCACAGCTGACAACAACGTAGCAATAGGTATAGGAGCAGGAGCATTCAATACTTCCGGTACAAATAATACCTTTCTAGGTCGCTCGGCCAATGCCACAGTAAATAACCTGACCAATGCGACAGCAGTTGGTGCGAATGCTACCGTTTCCCAATCAAACACTATCATATTAGGTAACAATGCCAATGTGGGTATCGGAACCTCCACACCAGCCCGTCGACTACATGTTCAGCAGACTGGAAGCTCAGGAGGGTTGGTGCTGGAAGCTCCATCTAACTCCGCAGCACTTCTTGACCTTTTAACCTTGGGTAACGGTTCGTCTCCTGTAAATAATCCAGCTACCAGAGGCTGGCAATGGATCGCCTATGGGAATACATTTGGCTTATTGGCTTTGCAGAATGATATGGCATTGTTTAGCTACAATGGAACAGGAGGCACCAATGTAATGCACTTTGATGCTGCTGGTAATGTGGGACTAGGAACAACCGCACCTTTTGAACGTCTGCATGTGGGGGCCAATATTTTCTTACAGAACGATCTAAACCTGGCGGAGGATAATGATCATACTATTAAGGTAGCAAACAGGACAACGCCTTCTGCCAACGGGTCAAACTTAGTCCTGAATGCATCCAATGCCGGATCTGGCGGGCTCGGAGTAAGTGGGGGTTCAATTACTTTACAAGCAGGCGATGCCTGGAACAATGGAGGAGCAGGATCAGGAGGAGCAGTCAATATCATAAGTGGGGGAAATTTCAATACAAGCGACAATCCCGGCTTTATCACGATGAGTACCAGAACAGGCACGGTGACGACCGAACGCATGCGAATTCTGGCAAGCGGAAATGTGGGGATTGGTACAACTGCCCCCACAGCACAACTACATACCACAGGAGGAGTCAGATTTCAGGCTTTCACCGGTCCCGGAGTATTAACGGTTGATGCTTCAGGAAATGTAAGCTCGGTTTCTGGTGGTACAGTTGTTGGTTCGGGACAGATCAACAGGGTTGCTTATTGGAACACCGCATCTACCTTAAGTTCATCAACACAGTTTTATTGGGACAATGCGAACGAATTTTTGGGTGTTGGATGGTCTGCTCCTGAGCATCCACTTCATCTTCACAGAGCAGCAGGGGCTGACGTACTTTCAAAATATACAAATACCAACACATTTGTAGGCGCAGGAAACGGCTTTGAAGTAGGTATTTTGGCGGCAGGCGATGCCATTTTTAGAAACATGGAACCTACCAGCATGCAGTTTTCAACGAGTAATATCGAAAGGATGCGGATCTCTGCTGCTGGAAATGTGGGCATTGGAACAACAACTCCAGATGCATCTTCATTAGTAGACGTTGTCTCAACACTTGCCAACACGATTATTTCAACAAACAATCATATTGGGGCTAGTAATAAAACCGGTTTTATTACTACAGTCAGTGGAACTGGAACTGGTGCAAAGACTGGACTTCAATCTATTGTAAGCGGTACAGTAGGCTCTGCTGCTCAAGTCCTTGGATTTAGCAATAACATAAATCCACAAGGAACCGGTACAACATTTGGGATTAATAATACTATTGCAAATTTGGGCACCGGAATTCGATATGGTGTATTCAATAATATATCCTCCTCAGCAACAAATACATCCATTATTTATGGAACCTTTAACAGCTTAGGAAGTGGAGGCCCAGGTGGAGTTATTGGGGACTACAGCACCATTAGCTCTGTTGCCACTACCACCGGGGAGCTTTATGGATCCAGATACGACATTACGCCAAATGGTACCGGTTTGGTAATGGGAAGCAGAACCACCCTATTTGCAGGAACAGGCACCGGTCAGCGATATGGGTATTACAGCTCCATTGGAACAGCAGCAGGAAATGCATCGGCTATTTATGGACTTCATTCATTTATCAATCCAGCAGGTACAGGTACCGTTTATAGCACTTACAATGTAGTACAAGCTGCCGGTACTGGACCTAGGTATGGCAATTATGCTCTTGTAGAGGCTGGTGCAAGCAATACATCACCTATTTTTGGTCTTAATAATGATGTTATACCAAATGGATCAGGAAATGCTTTTGGGGCCTCAAATATTATCTCTTCGTTTGGAACTGGTGAGAGGTACGGTACATATAACAGTGTATCAGCATCAAATTTGAATACATCAGCTATTTATGGTTTGCACTCATTAACTAATCATTCGGGCTCGGGTACGGTTTATGGATCGTACATTGATGCCAATAAGGCAGCTGCTCAGCCTGGAACGGTATATGGTCAGTATGTGATATCTGACAATGATGGAACAGGGGACTCCTACCTAATGTTTGCTAATTCCATTGGAGCCACAACAGGAATTGAATATGGGTTATATGTTATCGGTGAAGACAGGAACTATTTTAGTAACAACGTGGGTATTGGCACAACCATCCCAAATGCCCCGCTTCAGTTCTCCAATGCTTTGGTGAATAGAAAAGTTGTACTTTGGGAAGGGGCAAACAATGACCACCAATACTATGGATTTGGTGTAAATGGGGCTACTTTAAGGTATCAGGTGGACGCTACTGCTGCTAACCATGTTTTTTATGCAGGTACATCAGCAACTACCAGTGAAGAACTTATGCGGATCACCGGCACAGGAAGGGTGGGTATTGGTACTAACGCTCCCAATAGCTTGATTGATGTTGTTGGAACTGCTACTGATCCTCAAACCATTGTCAATATGACTTCGGCAAATACCTGGGGAACGGCACTAAACATTGGCAATTCTACCTCATCAACTGCTTACCAATTGGTAACAGCAGGTAGTGCACATCCAAGCCTTCCCTCAGGTTCATTTGCGTTAAGTTCATTAAGTTCAGGCAACTTAATCACCGTTGATGGAAGCACAGGTGACATGGCCATTGGCGCTTTGTCAGTGACAACAAATAAGATTGGAATAGGTATCGCCCCAACAGGATCATCAAAAGTATACGTAAGAAATACAGATAACAGTTTCTCTGACGGAATGTGGTTAGCCAATAACAGAACTTCAGCCGGTACTGTATGGGGACTTTACAACACCACATCTAACTCCTCAACGGGCACTTTGTATGGTATTTTTACCAGTGTATCAGGAGGTACCGCTGCAAACAGATGGTCATTTTATGGCAATGATAAAGCTTTTATTACTGCGGGTACTTGGGGAACTTCTGATCAGAATTTGAAAGAGAACATTTCCGAGATAAAAAATGCGATCTCAATTGTTCAGCAAATCCCTTCTTATTCTTACTCATATAAAAAGGATGATTTATATAAAAGCTTCAATTTCCCAGAAGGAATTCAATACGGATTTATGGCCCAAGATCTTGAAAAGGTGTTGCCAACCTATGTAAATGATAGTGAGCATTTTGTCCCAGAGGATCTTGAAAAGAAGAGAAAAGGGCTTATTAGTGAACCGAGAAGCGTTCGTATCAAATCAGTAAACTACCAAGGCATTATCCCCATCCTCACCCAGGCCATCAAAGAGCAACAGGAACAAATTGAACTCCTGAGGGAGCAAGTAGAAGAGCTCTTGAAAAAGCCCTAACCCATCAGGGTGCCATCAGGGCCTTGATCCTTGTAAGGTTATCCAGATACATTTGGTTGTTCGGGTCCAAATTAGTTGCCTCCGTAAAGTCACGATAGGCACTTAGGGTATCGGAGCTCATGATGTTGCAAACTCCACGGTTGTTCCAGGCTTCGGCAAGCTGGGGGTCCAGTTTTAATGCGGCAGAATAATCTTGAATGGCTTGCTTCCAAATCCCCTGCTTCTTGTACGAGTTACCCCGGTTATAAAAGTTCACCGGACTTTCCTGAAGCCTGATGAGTTCATCATAGAGTTTTAAGGCATCCTGATCTTTGCCCAATGCATCCGCCTGTATGGCCAATGCACTTAACACCTTGGGATCACCCGGCTGTAAAGCATAGGCAGATTTATAGTCCAGAAAGGCTTTTTCGACCTCCTTTACTTTTTCATAAGCCTCCGCTCGCTTCATGTATCCGAAATAGAGCTCAGGATATTGCTTTAAGACATTGCTCCAGATCAACACATCACTTTTCCAGGTTTTCAGGTGTTGCGTATTGATGCTGAAAAAAACGATTGACGAAATGCCCAGAACGAGAACTGTGATGATTTTGAATGACCTAGAACGGCTGATCAGCACATGGAAAGGAATACAAAGCAACGGAAACAGGCCAAGGTAAAAATACCTTTCAGCTACCATAGGATACCCGGCAGGGTAAATTCGGATGGTTGGCCCAAGCAAGATGACAGAGGTCAAAAGGCAAAAGAATACTGTTCGTTCTTTTTTGAAGGTATAGACCATTAGAATGGCCAAAGCAATCAAAAACACAGGGGAGGTTATATAGTACCACGGCACTGTCTGTCCGGGTAATGGGTAGGCATGATAAGCCGAAAATCCCCAGGGGAGCACTGTTTTTTGAAAGTAAAACTGTAGGGTATAAGCTCCTAGCGACAAGTACTCATACCAATGATATCCCGTGTCCGGCATTTTTCTCAGATCGAGCTGTGCTGCACCATAAATGGCCACAATCCCCGTGGCTATGGCTACAAGAAAAAAGGGCATTAAAGGGAGTACATCTGCAATCTTTAACCCTTTCTTCTCAAACCAAATGAACGCCAGCATCACTACCGGAAAGGTCATCGCAGTAGGTTTGCTTAAGGAAGAAAGTACGATGAAAAGAAGCGACAGGAAGTATCCTTTTCTTGAGTTTTTCTGAATAAACGCTGTGTAAGCGATCGCCGCCAGCAAGTAAAAAAGACTAAAAAGCAGATCTTTTCTTGATGAAATCCATACGACAGGCTCGATATGAATGGGGTGAATGCTGAACAAAAGGGCAACTGAAAATGCAAGCCATTCGGACTTAAACCATTGCTTCAAAAGAAAGCCCAATAAGAGTGCGTTAAGGACATGAAGAATCAATTGGGTCAAATGAAAGTATTTGGCTTTCAGGCCAAAAAAATGCATCTCAAGAATGTAGGAAAGGGAAACGATGGGGGTATAAAGCCCTACAGTAAAGCTGTCCCAAATGCCCCTAACATCTTTTTGAAGGATTTCAGGGTTTTCAGTGACATATAAATTGTCGTCCCAGTTGGTAAATCCCAGTTTGAGGACACCTGCGAAATTCAGGCTTACCATCAGGATGATAATTCCCGCCCAAAGAATATTCTTTTTATACATCTGCTTTACCTGAATGAATGACCAGACCCACGATCAAAATTAACAGACAGACCAATGCATAATGAAACAAGTACAATTTGCGATAGGTAAAGATGTTTGCTCTCATAAACTGGTTAAAGGCAGGGTGAATGATGAGATGCATAAAGCTAGGAATGATCAACATCAAATGCACTCCGGGTTGTGTTAAAAAAGGGATTACTACCAAGGTGAATAGCGCTCCCATTTGCAGCAAAAAGCTTAACCAGAGTGCACGATCAGCACCCACTTTGCAGGCTGTAGTATGTTCCCCATTTCGTTTATCCGCTTCGTAATCTACATATTCATGAATCATGTGGCCGGAAGCGACCATGAGGCCAAAATAAATCGAAAGTAAACCTGCTGTCATGGTGAGTTCTTTTTGATACACCGAATAACCCAGAAAGTAATGAGCAACCTGAGTGATGAAGGCCAGACTTAGTCCGCCCCAGGGAATGCCTTTCAAGCCTTTGGGTATGCTATAGGCAATCCATAAGGCAAGCACCAAATGGGCAATCAGCAGGGTATTGAAAGGAAGGAAGAAAAGCAAAACGTAACCACATGCCATAAATCCCAAGGCAAAATGAAGGTATTGAGAGCGGCTAAGCTTCAGAGTAGGTTGAAGGCGAGGATTGATTTGATCTGATTCAAAACCCCAGTAACTGTTAAGGCCGTAAATAGCCGTAGCAAAAAAGAAACTGGAAAGCGCAAGCAGAAATACCGATAAACGAAACACAGTACCTTCTTCAATCATGGGGATCATGCATCCAATCAAGACAAAAGCAAGTTTGGGGATCACTTCCCTGACTCTGAAGCTCAGTAAAACGTTTTTAAACTTGTCAATCGTTTTGGGCACCTTTGGTTTTTACATGTAAAATTGAATTAAAAACTCATTGGAGGAAACTGTCCTTGATATTGCCAGATTGAATACACACTCGGTTGCCGAAGGTGTTTGGATGATCGATGAGATCATTTCTCAAGAACTGGGGGCCAATCTGTACCGGCAAGCCATGGAGCTGAAGTCAGGTTGGGTAGATTACCGGCATTTTATGGAGAGGAAATCTGCCTTTCAGAGCTGGGAGGAATTGCCGCCCGCCTGGCAGCAGGTGCTGTCTGAATTAAGCAGCAATGAGTTTATCGATTTCCTGAGTCAACTTTCTGGAATTGATCATCTGGTATTTGATCCTCAGTTAATCGGATCAGGAATTCACCGCATGGGTAGGGGAGATTATTTAGCCGTCCACCGAGATTTTACTCATCATCCATCAAAGAAATTGCAGAGACGATTAAACCTGATCATTCACTTAAGTCCGGTATGGAAAGAGGATTGGCAAGGTCATACACAATTTTATGATGAAGCTGATCAGCCTCCTTCATTGAATCTTCGTCCTTCCTTTTGTCAAGCCCTTGTCTTTAAAAACGATGCATTTAAATACCACGGAGTTCCCGACTGTATTGATTGTCCAGAAGGAGTTCACCGGCTTACCTTAAGCACATTTTACTACGCTCCTGAGCCAGTGAAGACCCGAAAGAAATACACGTATTACCCACCCTTTCAATTTTCAGGGATGAAAATGCGCTCTTTGGCTTTTGCAGAAAACTTAATGATCACTATTTACAGCTTTGTAACAGCAAAGAACAGGGCTCGGCTAGACAAAATGGTCGGGTCTGTTATGAAAAAGTTGTTTAGTTAAAGGAGCTATTTGCCTCAACATTATATGTTTTCCGGTTACACATTTGATTTTAAATTATTAAACATAAGCGTTATTTTTACACGCCTTTGACTAACCAGCAATGAACAATTTTAGACTACACCTGTCCCTCATAGCTATCACGATCCTGCTTCCCGTCTTCAGCAATGCTCAGCAATCAGTCGGTATCGGTACGAATTCGCCCAATCCAAGAGCTGTACTTCAACTGGTAAGCCCAGGTCAGAATCAGGGCTTTCTCTTGCCTAAGCTTACCACTACTGAAATTAATACAATGCCAGTGATAGCTTCTGATAGAGGATTGATGGTGTATGATAGCTTGACCAATGAGATTAAATATTGGAGCGGCACCTTGTGGATTAGCATGGGTTCAGGAGGGGCAACTAGCCTAAATTCCTTGTCGGATGTGACACTTACAGCACCTGCAATTGGTAGTTACCTTCGATATAATGGGGTTGATTGGGTCAATTCCTCCACTATTTTCCCGATAAATGAAACAGTTGCAGCAGCAGGCACGCAGTTTCAATTAAATCAGACAGGTCCTGGGACGACCTTCAGGCTAACCAATTCAAGCCCGCTCTCAACCGATTTTGTCATGAGTGTAGAGGCATTCGGAGATGCGATTGCTGGCTACTTCGTCAAGAATAATCCGGCTTCCACAAATCAGGCAATTTACTCCCATACTCTTGGTACCGGACCGGCATTGGTAAGTTTTGGATTAGGTAACAATTCAACGGCAGCCAGATTTGCAAATACAAGTATTTCTAGTAATCAACCTTCTGTGATTATCGAAAATGCCGGAACAGGCTTAGGCTTAAACGTAGCCTCAGGTGGAGTTCGTGTAAATCGATTTGGAGGCGGAGGCAACAAAATGATTGTGACCAACAACACAGGGGTTTTGGATACTGCAGCACTGCCCACCTCTCAGTGGATCACAAATGGGTCAAATATTTTTTATAACAGCGGGAATGTAGGAATTGGTACCATCACACCTACCGAGAGGTTACATGTCGTGGGAAATAGTCGAGTAACAGGTATCAGTTATTCAAGGAGCGTTGAAGTATTTGATACGTTAAATCAAGCTTCTTTTTTCAGGACCAATTCTACTGTACAGGCGCAGAATTATATTGAATTCAGTACGGGCAGATACAATGGAAACAACAATCGTACGGATTCAAGATGGCAACTAGGTTTAAGCCAATTAGCTACACCGAGTGACAACGATTTTTTTGGTATAGGCCGAAACAACATTGGGTATGATTTTGTAGTCAACCGTGCTGGTTTTGTTGGTATTGGCGCAGAAACCCCTACAGAAAGACTAGACGTTGTAGGTAATTTAAAATTCTCAGGAGCCATAATGCCTAACAACCAGCCGGGCTCCTCCGGTCAGGTATTGACTTCTTCAGGTCCCGGCTTACCTCCAACCTGGACTTCCGCAGGAGGCTCAGGTACCGTTACAAGCGTGGGTCTCACTCTGTCCGGAATTTTTTCAGTCTCAGGTTCCCCGGTTATTGGCAGTGGTACACTGACTGGCTCTCTTATCAATCAGGCACAAAACACTGTCTTTGCAGGGCCTACATCAGGATCAAACACACCTAGCTTCAGGGCATTGGTGGCAGGTGATATCCCTTCTTTACCTGCAACGATCATTACTTCAGGAACAATCCCTATAGTAAGAGGTGGAACCAATGGAACCGCCGCACCAACTGCAGGGGCTGTAGCGTATGGAACTGGCACTGCCTATGCATTCACCGCTGCAGGCTCTTCAGGTCAGGTATTGCAAAGCAATGGAGCTGGAGCACCAACCTGGGTTAACCCTCCTGCTTCATCAGGATGGTTACTTTCTGGTAACACAGGCACTACACCTGCCACTCAATTTATTGGAACGACAGACCTACAGGACTTACGTTTCCGAACAGATAATGCCGAGCGTATGGCTATCACTTCAATTGGAAACGTAGGAATTGGAGTTGTAAATCCTACTTCCCGACTTCAAGTTCTAGCATCTGGAGGGCTGAATCCCGATGCAAATGGACTTTATGTAAACAACCCGATTAATTCCCCCGGTGAAGATGCAATACTTACAACACGTGTAGCAGGTTCTAGTGCCGGTAACCCTTTTGTATCCTTTGACATCGCAGGAGAGGCCGGTTATTCCTTGGGGATTGACAATGCCGACACGAATAAATTTAAACTAAGCGCCACATGGAATAGTCTTGCCGCCAGTCCTTTGATAACTGTTCAGCAAAATGGTTTCACAGGGTTCGGCACCTCCAACCCAATAGATCGATTACATGTTGCCGGTAGAGTGCGAATTGTGCAAGGCCAATATGGTTTAATTCATACAGACGGCATTACAGAAATGGGAACCTTTGTAGATGCATCCGCAGGTTGGTTTGGAACCAACACCAATCACCCCTTGTGGTTTTACACAAATAATCAACCTTTTCCAGGTTTGATGGTCAGCGTTTCAAACAATGTAGGAATTGGTACCGTCAACCCTACTGAGAGATTGGAAGTTTTAGGCAACATCCGGTTCACTGGGGCACTTATGCCAAACGGACTGGCCGGAAATACTGGTGAAGTGCTCACCTCTGCTGGGCCGGGCTTGCCACCAACATGGACCGCAGTCGGAGGCTCGGGAACAGTCACTTCAATCGGTACAGGAACAGGACTAACTGGCGGGCCGATCACAACTACAGGAACCATCTCATTGGCCAATTCCGGAGTTACAATAGGCACTTATGGAACGGCATCAGCAGTGGGAACATTCACGGTAGACGCCACAGGTAGGCTAACCTCAGCTTCTTCTACTCCAATAGCTATTAGTGCTGGCCAGATCACTTCGGGAACACTTCCTATAAATAGAGGAGGTACAAATTCAACTGTAGCTCCGGTTGATGGAGGACTAGCATACGGTATTGGAGGGGCCTATGCATTTAACGCTGCAGGTACACCCGGCCAAGTTTTGCAAAGCAATGGTACAGGTGCACCTACGTGGGTTACTTTACCTTCTTTTTTAACAACAAGCTTAAACAATGGAAGTGTATTAGTTGGAAATGCCAGCAATGTTGCTACTCAAGTTCCGACTGGTAACTTAACGACTACTACCAGTGGATTATCAGTTACCGGAGGTGCCGGTGCAGTTATAGGAACGGGTGCGACAATTAATATACAAAATGCCAACGGTACACAGCCGGGTTTACTCACTGCTGCTGATTGGACAACATTTAACAACAAACAAAATGCTTTTACACCGGCTAACTTATTGATAAGAGGAAATTCCGGCGGTACAGCCTTGGTATCATCACAAGTTTTTGATGATGGTGTCAACGTTGGAGTAGGTACTACATCGCCAGCTTACAAAATGCAAGTTTCCGGCTCTCTTGCAGCAGTTGGATCAGCTCCTGCTCCTATTGTTAATGATGCCGGAACAGGTACAACCAATGTTTGTAACCCACAGACAGCAGGACAAGGATTTACAGCAACCCAATCAAGAAATATTACAAGCATCGAGATAGATCTGTTCGGTGGTTTTTCAGTGGGTAATGTCACCCTTGAAATTTACAATGGCCTGACCAATACGGGGGTACCAGCGTATTCTCAAGTATTTAATATAGCTGCAGTTCCTGCACAGGGCTTTTTTGCATTTCCATTAAGTACACCTTTCCCAGTAACCAACGGAAGCACTTATGCCTTTAAAATAATTCCTTCCGGTTGCTTTTCGTTTTACAATTCAACCTCAAACCCTTATACCGGCGGGGACAGGTTCTTTAACAGTGTTGTATCAACAGGTTGGGATTTGGATTTCAGGATTAATTACCAAGCCTCAGGAGTGATTGCAAATAGCACTGGCAATGGTGAGTTAAGTTTTAGCGGGGCTTTGATTTCTAATGGGAATTCAGGCATTTCAGGCCAGGTACTCACCTCTCAGGGTTCAGGCTCAGCACCTATTTGGACCGCAGTCGGTGGCTTGGGAACAGTCACTTCAATTGGTACAGGAACAGGACTAACAGGCGGGCCAATCACGACTACTGGTACTATATCTTTGGCCAATTCAGGTGTTACAGCAGGCTCCTATGGTACGGCATCAGCAGTAGGAACATTCATAGTTGATGCCACCGGCCGACTGACCTCTGTAGCCAATCAGGCTATAGCCATCAATGCCTCGCAAGTGACTACAGGTACTTTTGGCATCACTCAGGGCGGGACCAATAGTACAGCCACACCTATTGCAGGGGCCATCGCTTATGGGACAGGAACTGCTTACTCTTTTACCACGGCAGGTACTATGGGACAGCTATTACAAAGCAATGGGGCAGGTGTTCCTACCTGGGTAAATCCCCCAACATTTGCCGGCTGGGGACTGACTGGTAATACAGGAACAGTTGCAGGTACAAATTTTATTGGTACAACAGATGCTCAGGATTTACGGATACGAACCAATAACATAGAACGCCTGGCAATTACCTCTGCTGGCAATGTAGGTATAGGTATCACAAACCCATCAGCCCGATTACAGGTCCTGGCTTCGGGCGGGACAAATCCTGATGCAAACGGAATACTTGTAGCAAACACTAATAACTCAGTAGGTCAGGATGCCATTATCACAGCTCGTGTTGCAGGCACAAATGCCGGTGATCCATATATTTCCTTTGACATAGCTGGAGAAGCCGGGTACTCTTTAGGTATTGATAATTCTGATAATAACAGTTTTAAACTAGGTGGCTTTTGGAACGGTGTTGACGGAAATACACTCCTCACCATTCAGTCTGGTGGAAATATGGGAATTGGTACAACAACTCCAAGCCAAAGACTAGATGTGGCAGGTAATATCCGCTTCTCCGGTGCCTTAATGCCAAACAACATAGCAGGTACAGCAGGACAAGTTTTGTCCTCCAATGGCGCAGGAGTTGCTCCTACCTGGGCATCTCCAAATAGCTTCGGATGGGGGTTGACTGGAAATGCAGGCATCAATCCCGCAATCAATTATTTGGGAACCAGTGATGGACAACCTTTAGTAATGAGAACTTCCGGTACAGAACGTATGCGCATACTTTCTGGGGGTAATGTGGGGATTGGAACTGCAACTCCTGCTTCCACTTTTAGCGTAGTGGGCAGGGGACAATTTGGAGATAATAGTTTGACAATCCCTGATGCGAATGACGATTTATATCTTGAAAAAAATTCATTTTATACGCAGATTCATTTAACAAACACAGATTTAGCCAATCCGGATATCAGCGGATTTATTTCTCAAAACAGAACAGGTGCAGCAAATGGGATGGGCAATACTACACCCGGTTTTAATATATGGACTTCATCGAACCATCCAATACAGTTTGGTACCAATAGTTTAAACCGCATGACCATTTCAAGCGCCGGGAACATCGGAATTGGAAACGTAGCTCCAACTGAACGCTTGGATGTGACCGGCAATGTTCGTTTTTCAGGAGCATTGATGCCAAACAATATAGCAGGAACAGCGGGACAAGTTTTGTCCTCCAATGGCGCTGGACTCACTCCAACATGGACCAATCCGAGTTCTTTTGGATGGAGTTTATTAGGAAACGGAGGCACAGTTGACGGCACAAACTATATCGGAACTTCAGACAACGTTCCTTTTACCATCCGCACCAATAATATCCGATCTGCCAGATTGGAACCTTCCTTGAATGGAAACAGCTTTTTTGGTTTTGAAGCAGGTTTGAACGTGCCAAACACTTCCACTTCTACTGCCATGGGGTATCAGGCACTTCGAGCAGCAACAGTAGGTAGTCAAAATACTGCAATTGGGTATAGGGCGATGAACGTGACGAACAATGCTATACAAAACGTAGCCGTGGGTATGAATGCCTTATTGGTAAATACTACTGGTAGTCAAAACACAGCGGTTGGGTATGGAGTAATGAGCGCCAATACAGATGGTTTACGCAACGTGGCCATGGGAATGAGTGCTTTGAATGCAAATACTTCAGGCGATGACAATGTGGCCATTGGATATCAAAGTTTATTAAGCAATTCCTTAGGGAACTTTAATGTGGGGATTGGTTCTCAAGCCTTGCAAAACACCACTGCAAGTAATAACGTAGCGATAGGGGTAGGTGCTGGTGCATTTAATACCTCCGGATCTGACAATACTTTTTTGGGAAATGGTGCCAATGCAACAGTGAATAACCTGACCAATGCGACTGCGATTGGTACCAATGCGAGCGTTTCACAATCGAATACTTTGGTTTTAGGCAACAATGCGAGTGTTGGAATAGGTACTTCAACCCCGGTAAGTCGATTGATGGTGGAAGGTACCACCAACCGAATACAGGCATTGGTGAGCAATAGTACGATTGGTGCCTGGAATGAGATTTCCAACACAAGCACCGGGGGTCAGGTGTTTTCAATGATTTCTACCGGATCAGCCAATTCCGAAGGAGTTGGTAAATTGATATTTACCCGCAATACAA
Organism: Cytophagaceae bacterium; assembly: GCA_027488815.1. GTDB lineage: Bacteria > Bacteroidota > Bacteroidia > Cytophagales > JAIYAX01 > JAIYAX01. The sequence goes on from JAIYAX010000005.1 coordinate 94,381, forward strand.
GCCTTGGTCTTACCGCAGGAACCATTATGTCATTGGTACATGCCACTTCTCATGTAGGTATCGGATCAACCACTCCGGCCAGAAGATTACATGTAGTAGACCCTTCCACATTCGGAATGGCGATTGAAGGTACCAATACCACCGGAACAATTTTGGATCTGTTGACTTTAGGCAATGGGGCCACAGGGGTAAATAACACAGCCACCCGGGGCTGGCAGTATTTGGCCTATGGCAATGCATTTGGCACAGCCTCTTTGCAAAATGACTTGACACTGCGCTCGTACAATGGAACAGCAGCAACCGATGTGATGCACTTTGATGCATTAGGAAATGTTGGATTAGGCACTACAAGTCCGACAGAGCGTTTAGAAGTAAACGGTCGCATCCAACTGCCCAATCAGGCCATCACTTTGGCTGGAAACAAGCTATATGCCAATGGAGGTAACCTTTTCTGGGGTACAACTCAGCTAAACACAGGTGGCAGCCAGTGGATCACAAACGGTGCGAATATCCACTACAGTTTAGGAAATGTAGGAATTGGAGTCGCTACACCTGCTGAACGACTGGATGTAAATGGTAATATTGTTTTGAGAGAAGGCAACAGAACCTTTTCTGTAGCACAGCCACCGACGAATGCCACAGGAGGCAGCTTACAATTAAAAGCAGGAAATGCGGGTGCAGGAGGTTTTGCTATGGATGGTGGCTCTGTCATTATTGAAGCCGGGCATAAGTTCGATCAATCTTTTGGCACCTCACCAGGTAGTATTGTCATGAGGTCAGGCGGTAATATCGACCCTTCAAACTTTGCTGCTAACCCTAGCGGTAACTTTGTATGGGAGTCTGGTGGAGCCAGCCAAGCATTTACAGAGCGTATGCGAATGTTGGGCTCTAACGGTTTCCTTGGTATTGGTACCAATGCCCCCACCGCCCAACTACATACCACTGGCAGTGTGCGCTTTCAGGGTTTAACAGGCCCCGGACTTTTGTCCGTGGATGCAACAGGTAATGTTTCTGTTTCTGGTTCAGCTGTGGCAGGCTCAGGCCTGATCAACAGATTAACTTACTGGAACACTGGTAGTACAGTTGCAGCTGGTTCTAATTTAGCTTGGGACAATACCAACGAGAGACTAGGTATTGGCATTTCTATTCCTGAGGCTCCCTTACATGTACACAGAGGAGCTGGGATAGAGGTGTTGTCAAAATACACCAACACCAACACCTTCATTGGTGCTGGCAATGGTTTTGAGATGGGTATACTAGCTGCCGGAGATGCGATATTTAGAAATTACGAGAACACCAGCATGCAGTTTCTGACCAATAATACAGAGCGTATGCGTATACTTGGTAATGGCAATATAGGCCTTGGTACCGCTGCACCAGTTGAACGGTTAGAAGTAGAAGGCCGCATCCAACTACCTAATCAATTAACTACTGCTGCAGGCAATAAATTGTATGCAAGTGGTGGCAATTTGTTCTGGGGTACAACCAATATTTCAAATGGTGTAATTAATTCAGTTCTACTTGGCGGAAATACCGTAGCCTCGACCATGAACATCGGCAGCATCAATGCTTTTGCACTTGAGCTACAGGTCAATAGCGTGCGGGGGCTGCGCCTGGAGGTTGGTACTGTACCTAATTTGATAACTGGCTCGCCTGCTAATACGGTGACTGCCGGTGTGAATGGTGCTACTGTTATGGGCGGTGCCTTGACCACTCAACTAAACACTGCGACTGATAACTACTCCACAGTGAGTGGGGGTTTACAGAATCGTGCCGGTAATAACTCAGGTACGGTCGCAGATGCAACGGCTGCTACTGTTGGCGGAGGTTGGCAGAATATAGCAAGTGCCACACAGTCAACTGTTTCAGGTGGTTTCGGCAACAACGCCAGTGGAGATATTTCTACTATAGGTGGTGGATTCTCCAATCTTGCATCTGGTGCACGTTCGGCTATCACAGGAGGTGAAAGCAATACCGCATCCGGTGGATTGTCTAGCATTGGGGGTGGTTTGACTAATGTGGCTAGCGGTGCTCGTAGTGCTATTCCCGGTGGAGAAGGACTTTTGGCCCGGTCCTTTGGAGAAACGGTAGTAGGGTTGTTCAGCAGCGACTATGTTCCTGTAAATGCAACTGCCTACAATGCCAATGATAGAATCTTTTCCATCGGCAATGGGACTGCTACCGCAAGCCGTAGCAATGCAATGACCGTGCTGAAGAATGGAAATGTGGGTATAGGATCAACAAATCCTACTAGTTTACTAGGTGTTTATGGGGGAATAGCTCCTACCGCTGCTTTGGATGAAGGTGTATTTATAGACATACAAAATACTCTCGGTGTTGCTAATCATTTGTCAGGAATACGATTCAAAGTTAACTCAATTACCACCAACGAGCGATTCAATGCAGCTCTCTTCTACCGAATGAATGCCTCTGTAGCAGGAGAACTAAACTTTGCAATCAAGCCAAACTCGATACCAAATATCAGTGCAAATGACATTAAAATGACTATTACAGAACCGGGAAATGTGGGTATTGGTACTACTGCACCCAATGCTCCATTGCAGTTTTCAAATGGCTTGGTAAACCGGAAGATTGTACTCTTTGAAGGTGCCAATAACGACCATCAGTATTATGGGTTTGGAGTAACCGCAAGTACGCTTAGATATCAGGTGGACGCAACAGCGGCTAGTCACGTTTTTTATGCTGCTACCTCTACAACTGCAAGTTCCGAATTGATGCGGATCACAGGAACCGGAAATGTTGGAATAGGTACCGCAACACCTTCCCGGAAATTATCTGTAGTGGGCGATATTGATGCCACTGGTGGAGTATACTTTGGCTCAGTTGAATTTTTTGCTGATGGTGGTGCTTCTGAAATCATGACAAATTCTGATATTAGGCCAGAAACAAACAACGTACGTTCACTTGGAACAAGCACAAGGAGATGGACTACTGTCTTTGCAACCAATGGAAGCATCAATACTTCTGATGCCAGATTGAAAGAGAATATCACTAACCTTAATCATGGTCTCAAATCCATTTTGGAACTTAGGCCGGTGTCTTACAACTGGATAGATGATACCTTAAAACGTACAAAACTAGGCCTCATAGCGCAGGAAGCAGAAAAAGTGATTCCTGAAGTAGTGCATAGTCCTAAAAGTGCAGAAGAGTTTTATGGATTGAACTACGCTGATCTGGTTCCGGTGTTGATTAAAACAGCACAAGAGCTTCATGCAAAAATAGAAGTGCTTGAAAAGGAAAACACACAATTGAGAAGCCAATTGAGCACAGAAGTATCGGCAATCAAGTTAAAACATGAAAACGATCTGGTTACGCTCAGAAAACAGTTAGATCATGTCATAAAAATAGTGGGAGAAGAGGCAAGAAACACGGATAAGTAGGCTCCAATTGGTTTGTTCTGTAAGGGTGTTTCTACTTAGTAGAACCATATTCCTACCTGATTTTAATTGCAAAAATCTTCTCCCTACATGCTATTCATTTGGGAGTAGTTAAGATCGAAGCCCTTAAAAAGCAAACCGAAGAGCTAATTGCTCTTTTGAGAAAGGATTAAGAAACAGAAAAGCCCCGGAAAGGGGCTTTTTTAGTATAGGCTTTTGCTCATAACGTAATCGTTCAAGACAAATTGGTAATAAGGAATATCAACTTCCTCAAGCACCTGGTACCCCATTTGAAGGTAAAACCCAAAGGCAGGGTTTTTACGATTTACATTTAATATGAGCTCTTTCCCTTGTCGTAGTCGGCACCAATCTTCGGCTGTAGATAATAGCTTTCTTCCCAGTCCATATCCTTTGTAGTCAGGATCAAGGTAGAGCTTGTGCAGCTTCCAGACTTTTTTGCTGACCGAGTGAACGCCAATGGATGCAAAACCTAAAAGATCACGATGGCTCTCTGCCATAATAAACAGGTGCCCATCTTTCACTTGCTGATTGAGTGCTTCCAGCCGATACATCTGTTCCAACATTAAGGCTATCTGCTCACTACTGATGATCGCAGGGTAATGTGCCCACCAGGCTTTAGCGGCTAATTCTGAAATCAATGGAAGGTCTTGACTCAGGGCAAGCCGGAATGAGATCTCTTCAACCATTCCAAATCATCAGACCAAAAATACCGGTACCGATCAGCAAGCTAGAAAACAAGGCCATGATCAGACTACTGATAAACAAAAAGATAGAGTTGAAGCTAAACTCCTTCTTTATCAATCGTTTTCCCCAGATAAAAGTGCCTAGAAAGGAAAATGCAGGAAAAGCCAAAGAGCATATAAAAATACTCAATGTGAGAGGATTAACAGATGCTGCCTCGATCAAGTTACCAAAGGCCATTGAGATACCAAACAAAAGGCCCATAAAAGAAGCCAATGCCAACACAGGGATCATGCGCTCCCGGAATTCATGAAGGTTTATGCCTTTCATAATTAGCATGATACACCAGATTAAGCCAAAAACAGCAAGCACCATACCTAAAAGAAATCCGGAAAAGAAAACTATTCTCCAAAAAAGTCCCCAGGGGAAACTCTCTTTTGCGAAGTAGTCATCCAATAGAAAAATCCACTCTTGTTCCTCATTCTGGACCAGATGAAGGGATGGGCAACAATTCCCAACTCGAGTAAAGGACTGACCACCGGTATAAACAAAAGGTACCGGATCGTTAAACAATTGGGAGGCATAAAGTGTGTCGGACGAATACTTAAATCTCATAGAACTAAACATGAGCTCTGAAGCATAAAAGAGCTGGTTCCTTGGGTTAATCAATCGATAGGAGCCATTAACCTTTTCAAGTACTTTTTTCAGTTCAGTGGGTAATTTCTGAGTTACAACTTCTTTTCTGCTGATCTCCTGGGTGATAAATGAAGATAGTAAATTGGAAAGTTTCCCTGCGGACTCCATACAGTTGATGCTTAAAGCAAACCCTGAACGGGTTTCCGGTACATAGCCATAGTAGGAGACAAAGCCGTCTATTCCCCCGTCATGGCCAAAAACCGCTTGGGGCTTGTCATAAAACCCGGGAGAAATCCCCCAGGCATATACATCATTTACCCCTTGTTTAGCTGCATAACTTGCCGATGCTTTTCTCATTTGAGAGAGGTCTTCTAAAGTGATGGAAAGTGGCTGAACGGCTCTTTGAGGTAAGTTTAAAAAGAGAAGCCATTTGCTAAAATCATCAGCTGTGGAGATGAGCCCTCCGGCACCATTCCCATAGATGGCGAAACTTTCAGCCACTTTTACCTCATTCTTGGGTCGTAAGGCATAGCCGGTCACTCTTTTAAAACCAGCTTTAGGCTCAAATCCGATAAAGAAAGAATTGGTCATGCCAATGGGTACAAGTACTTGCTCCTTTACAAAGTCCTCATACTTTTTGCCAGATACCTTTTCAATCAGGTAACCCAGTACCGCATAGCCCGGATTTGAATAGGAGTAGTAGCTGCCTGGTTTCCATCGGCAGCGCATGGATTTTTCATGTCGGTTAACCTGCTCCAAATGGCTAAGACCATCTTCAGCCCTCCGGTAAATGACGCTGAAGTGCATATCATCAAATCCAGCGGTATGTTCAAGCAAGTGAATTACCCGAACCGGGGCATCAGCCTCCCAGGGATTATCGATAAGCAGCTCCGGGGCGATACTTTTGACGGTAGCCTGTGGGTTGATTTTGCCTTGTTTTTCGAGAACTTTGATGGCTAGTGCGGTGAATGACTTGGTTACTGATCCCATACGGAAATGATGCTGCCCACTTACCTTGACCTTCGCCTTAACATCAGCCATACCCAAGCCTCCGGAAAACAACAAACTATCATTTTTTACCACACTAAGCATCATCCCGGGGATGCGCTCCTTTTTCATGATTTTCTCCAAACTGTCAATGACCCCGGTTATCGATAGTATTGATTGAGAACTGGCTATGGAGCTGACCATCAGCAATATCAGCAATAAGGTTAACCTGAAAGGGTAAGCCAATGGAGAGGTCATTTGATGGATCAGTCAGGTAATAAAAATGAGTATCTGTAATCTGTTGGTGGCACAAAAGTTTCTTTAATTGCCCTGGGTGAAACCCACCTCAGCATGTTCAGAATAGAGCCCGCTTTATCGTTAGTTCCTGAGGCTCTCGCTCCCCCAAAGGGTTGCTGTCCTACCACAGCTCCAGTAGGCTTGTCATTGATGTAAAAGTTTCCTGAAGCGTTTACCAGTTTTTTAGAAGCCAGCTCTATGGCATATCGGTCCTGGGCAAAAACAGCACCCGTCAAAGCATAAACCGAGGTTTGGTCAACAAGGCTTAAGGTGTCTTCGAAATTTTCTTCATGATACACGTACACTGTGAGCACCGGCCCAAAGATTTCCTCACACATGGTCAAAGACATGGGATCTTTGCTTTCAATCAATGTCGGAGCGATGAAGTAGCCTTTGGACTTGTCATAAGTGCCTCCGGAAACGATTTCACAAAGGGGATTGGAACGTGATTGCTCAATATAAGAAGCGATCTTATCAAATGCTTTTTCGTCGATCACAGCATTGAAGAAATTTGAGAAATCCTCAGGCCCTCCCATTTTGACCGTTTTAAGCTCCTTGATCATCAGTTCCTTAATTTCCGGCCATAGGTTGGAAGGAATATAAGCACGTGAGGCGGCACTGCATTTTTGCCCTTGGTATTCAAAAGCACCCCTGATCAAGGCAGTGGCCACCTGTGCGGGAATGGTGCTCTTGTGGGCAATCACATAGTCTTTTCCACCTGTTTCACCAACGATCCTGGGATAGCTTTTGTAACGTTGTATGTTTTCACCAATGGTTTTCCAAATCCTTTGAAAAACGCCTGTGCTTCCTGTAAAGTGAATTCCGGCAAAATCAGGATGGCTGAAAATAACCTCACCAGCTATCGGACCCTCTACGTAGACCAGGTTGATTACCCCCTCAGGGAGACCGGCTTCCATAAGCAACTCCATGATGACCTGAGCTGAATAAATCTGCGTATTGGCGGGCTTCCAGACTACCGTGTTGCCCAGCATGGCAGGGGCGCATGGCAAGTTGCCAGCAATGGAAGTGAAATTGAAGGGTGTAAGTGCAAACACAAAACCCTCCAGAGGCCGATGTTCAAGTCGATTCCACATGCCAGGTCCCGATTCAGGCTGCTCATGGTAAAGCTTCTCCATAAAGGCCACATTGTACCTGAAAAAATCAATCAGTTCACATGCTGAGTCGATTTCGGCCTGAAAGGGGCTTTTAGATTGTGCCAGCATGGTAGCTGCATTCATCCTTGCCCTGTATGGTCCGGCCAAAAGCTCTGCGGCCTTTATAAAAATGGCTGCACGTTGTTCCCATGGTAAAGTGGCCCATTGCGCTTTAGCGTTTAAGGCCGCTTGAATGGCTTGCTCTACTTCTGTTTTACCCCCTTCATGGTAGTAACCTAGCGTATGCTGATGGTCGTGAGGAGGAGCAATTCTCTTTTTGATACCGGTGCGCACCTCTTCCCCTCCGATATACATGGGAATATCCCTGGTTTCAGAGCGGGCTTGGGCAATGGCTTGCATTAAGGCAATCCGTTCTTTACTGCCCGGTGCGTAACTCAGTATGGGTTCATTGATGGGTTTGGGAGTAGTGAAAAATCCAGTAGACATGGCGCTATCGTAAGTGATGAAAACACAAAGTTAAAATAAGCATATGACCACTATACAATTTCGGTCAACTCTGTGAGTTTACGAATATGAAAAGTGGCCTGACAGGTATTTGATAAGGCAGCAGGAGCGAACCAGACGGTATCCAGGCTTGCAGATCTGCCTCCTGAAATATCCGTTTCGGGGTTATCACCAATCATCAGTGACTCTATAGGATTGGCATTGGCATTAAGGAGTGCAAACCGGAAGAATTGAGGATCCGGCTTCCGAAATCCGCTGCTTTCAGAGGTATGAACAGTCTCAAAGAGGTGATCAATTCCACTGCTTTTAAGTTTTGTCTTTTGGGCTTGTTCGAAGCCATTTGATATAATATGCATTTTATGACCCTGGTCTTTTAGTTTGTGTAAGACCTCAAAGGCTTCCGGGTAAAGGGCACTTTTTTGTGGGCAGTGTATTGTAAAATAGAGGGAAAGTTCGAGGATCTTTTCCTGGCTGCATTTTTCCATTAGAATTTCACTGAATCGGCCAAAACGAAGTTCCTCTTTCGTAATCTTATTCTGGTTGAACAGCTTCCAGTAGTCTGAATTGGATCGGAGAAAGTCACTGATCAGTTGTTGCGGCTGGATATCGAAACGGTACAAATGGAGCACATCATAGGCTTCCAGAAGGGTATCGGCAGCATTTTGGTCATAGTCCCAAAGGGTATGATCAAGGTCAAAGAACAGAAATGGATAGGCCTTCCTAGTCAAAATTTTAGCATTAAACGCTCTACTGGCCTGTTATTGATCAAATGCTCCAGCACAATTTCTTTGATGTCTTCTTTACTGACATGCCCATAAAAAATTGCATCAGGATAAACGACAAGGGCAGGACCAAGAGCACATACATCAAGGCAGCCTGCACGTTGGGCTCGTATACTAGCCCGATCAGGATGATCTTTCAGTAGTTCTTTAAATTCATTGATCAACTCCATACCTCGAACACTCCCGCATGCTGCTTTAGCTTCCCGGTCATTGGTACAGACAAAAACGTGTTTTTTATATTTACTCATGGCATTGCAAAGGTACATTTTACTCTCGCTGGCACGGCATGGGTTTATATTTGGCTGCTTATTTGTAGGTTTACATCAGCTTAGGTTGGATTCCTATTGATGAAGTCATTTTTCATTCTTTTGGTTTTGTGTTTGGCAGTAGTCATGAACACCCACGCTCAAAACAGCAGACCATTGGTTACGCTCAATGGTTTGGTGGTGAGTGGGGAAGAGCAATATGGTGTATCAGGGGCTCACGTATTTATCCCAAGAGCCGGACGAGGAACAAACACCAATCCTTACGGCTATTTCAGTATTCGCTCACTCATAGGTGACAGTGTGATGATCACTGCCGTAGGGTACAAGAGACAGTATTTTGTAGTGCCACCTGTTGAAGATGCTACCATTTCTATTGTTATCAATCTAAAGGATGATACGACCTTTTTGCCTGAGGTACAGATTTTGCCATACCCTACAGAACAGCTTTTTAAAGAGGCTTTTTTGGCACTGGAGATACAGGAGGATAAAAACATGCGAAACATGGAGAAAAACCTTAACCGCCGAACTTTGGCCAGAATGACCTACAATACAGCGGCTGACGGAAGTGAGAATTACAAGGTTTACATGCGTAATAATGCGCAGTTTCCACAAAACAGACATTTCCAACCCACTTTCTCTTTGCTCAATCCCTTTGCCTGGGCGCAGTTTATTCAGTCAGTAAAAAGGGGTGATTTGAAAAGAAAAGAATGGATGGATGATTGATATGGAATGGAATAACATAAATTTGTCCCGGATCATTGACTTTTTAAAAAAAACGATCAAAATTTCCCGCTATAAACTAACCCTCTAAGCCCTTATGACAGCGTTGCTCTCGCACCCCCTCGTCGCTTTGGCGATTGTTTTGCTTTCTATTTTCATTTTAATCAAAAGTGCCGATTATCTGGTAGAAGGAGCAAGTTCAGTGGCAAAAGTGTATGGATTGTCTGATATCTTTATCGGATTGACCATTGTTGCTTTTGGTACTTCATTTCCTGAAATGTTCATCACCATTTTTGCCAGTGTATTTAGCCTGATGGACGCAGAAACCTATGTGAAGATGCCCAATCTGGCTATAGGTACCATCATAGGAAGCAATATCTTCAATACCATGTTTGTGCTGGGTATCGCAGGGTTTATCCATTCCTTGAATTGCAAGAAGCCAACGGTGTGGAGAGAAATCCCAATGTCATTAGGTATCACACTGCTTTTCTTTGTTTTGGTGAATGATACCATGTTTTTTGGCTCTGAGACTGGCGACTCCCTCTCCAGAATTGACTCCATTATCATGCTTATAGGCTTTGTTGCCTTTTTTTACTTTATCATCAAAAGCTCAGCTTCAGAGGATAACAGCCATCTGGCATTCCCTGGTATACAAGTAGTGAGTGCCGGTAAAGCATGGACCTATATTATCGTAAGTGTTTTGGGTTTGACCATCGGTACCATTTTGATCCTTTCGAATATTCATACTCTGGCAAAATCAGCCAATATTAGTTATGAGTTTTTAGGACTTACCCTTCTGGCATTTGGTACTTCACTTCCTGAGTTGAGTACTGCCGCTGTGGCTTCTTTCCGTCGTAAAGCGGATTTTGCAATGGCTAGTGTGGTAGGTTCAAACATTTTCAATTTACTATTCATCTTACCGATTGGTGGCCTCGTTAACCCAATGCCATTTGACCCTAAATTGGATTTCGATCTGTATTGCCTCATGGGTGGAACAGCACTGCTCTTCATCGCCATGTTTACAGGTAAAAAGAAGAAGCTTGATCAGTGGGAAGCATTTATTCTCTTAGCTGCCTTCTTTGTGTACCTGATTTACATCATTTTCAGAGACACAACACCTGGGGTAAACAGTTGATCAAGATTAACGTCATTCAAAAAGCAGGGCTGGTTCCTGCTTTTTTTTTGCTACTTACATCAACGGCTTGTGTGCAGGACCGTGCTGAAAGCTTGGTTCAAGAAAAGCTTAATGAGCTTAAAAAAGAGTCCGCTCTGCTTGAGGATAGGTTTGTGAAGTGGAAAGCAACTCAATGTCCAGACATGCAACCATCCACCTGCCAATTAGTTGACTCATTGCTGATTGAGCTGAAAGACTTTAATCAGGCAATGGCAAATTTCTCTGTTAATGGACAAAACCAGGATGTCTTGGACATAGGCCTAGCTGATCTGGAGTACCGAATCGGATTAATCAGTAGGGAAGCAGTATTGCTTAAGCCTTAGTGATCAGTTCTCTAGTCTGACTTGTTGGATTCTAGCATCACTTGATTTACCGACTTCCTGTATCGGTAAATAGAAGCGGAATACTGAGCCTTTGAATCTGATAGAGTCAACGTTCAACTCACCTCCCAGTATTTCAATAAATTCTTTACAAAGCAACAAGCCTAAGCCGGTGCCTTTCTCCTGCATAGTGCCTATTTTACTGAAATGGGTATCTTGTCTGAAGAGAAGTTGCAGTTCCTCAGGAAGCATCCCCAGACCTTTGTCAGCGACTTCGAAGTAGATTCTTTCATCTTTTTTATAAGCATTCAGCCTCACCTCTCCGTGTTTCTCACTGAATTTAACGGCATTTGATAAAAGGTTCCTGATGATCAAGTCGAGCATGTTTTGATCGGTGTTGATAAACATATCCGGATCCGCATTTACGTTCACCAATAGCTCTTTTTGCTGTATGATATCTTTAAACAAAGCGATGTTTCGATAGGTGACTTCTGCAATATTTACCCTGGCAGGCTTAGGCTCAATGATGTTCATCTGACTTCTTGACCACTCTAGCAAGTTGGTCAACAAAGTATTCAGATTACTCACCGAAGCAAGCATATCGTGTGCAAATTTCTTGATCTCATCTCTTGTAAAGCTGTCCTGATGTTTAACTAGCATTTGCAAAAAGGCACTGAGGTTTCCGATAGGACCCCGGAGATCGTGTGCGATGATGGAGAAAAACTTGTCTTTGATTTTATTGGTCTCTACAAGCGACACTTCTGAAACTTTAAGCTTATCGTTGATCAATTGTAACTCTTCAAATTGTGCGTTGAGGTTGGATCGACTTTCCTCAAGGTCATCAATCAGTCCCTGAAGTTCATAGAGCATGGCGTTGAAACTCTCTTGTAAATAGAGAATCTCTTTTATGCGGGTTTCAATGTTAATCTGAGGAGGTAGTTGCTGAACCGACTCGATTTTTCTGGGCAGGTTGTTGGCAATTTTTTTGATAGGCCTTGAAATGACCTGTGTCAGCCAATAGGCCATACCGACGCTGCCAATCAGAAAGATGACAACAGCAAACACCCAAAGGTATCGGAGGTTTCTCAGGGTAAGTGAGCCATAATTCTCAGCATTTTCAACAATGACCTCAGAGGTGCCTTCGAGTAAGGTGGCAAGACTTCGAAGCTCAGCCCAAAGACCTTCATCTATGCTATTTCCAATGATTTGGTCGATCTTCACCATTTCTGCAAAAGTGGCTCTATATCGATCCAGTGCCAGTTTCACACTGTCTATAGAGGCTGGCATTTGATCCAGATTATCCTTGAGCTTTATAGAATTGAGGTTGAACTTGTCGATGTAGGCCTGCTCCCTCCTGAGCATATAGTCTTTTTCATTTCTTCTTAGTTGCAGCAGCAATATCTTGTTTTCACCGGTAAGCCTCTCTTCACAATAATGAGCTGAAGTCCTCATTTTACCTTCCAAGCCCTCGTCCTTGTAACCTCTCTCACGCATACTTTTAACCATACGGCTCATGCCATATTCATAAGCAAGCAATAAACTGTCAAGCTTTCTGATTTCACGTGTGACACCAAATTCCTTAACAATAGGATTGGTGGCTAAACTTAGGGTTATGCTATCTAACTCATTGAACTGAGACTTTCTGGTTTGAAAGTACTCTAGGCCTTCACTGATATAGAAATCCTCGTCTCTCGAAGAGTAAAGCAAAAAGTCTTTATCTTTTAAAATCAGCATCTGAATGTTCTTATTCAAAAGCTCAATATGACTTTTTTGAGTTCTTATCGTGTCGCCCTTGTCGAGCAGAAAGAAAGACAGAATCAAAAACAGGACAAAGAGCAATGCCACACTCATGAAAGAAATCATGAGCTGCTTGCGTAGACTTATGGCCAAAGTGTTATAGTTTCGTTACTCAATGAGTGTTGTAGGAACAAAGTTAATTCACTAATTCCTCAGATTGAGGTTATATTATTGTGAAGTTTCGTTAACTTTTGCCTCATACTGCCAACATTTATGCCACATTCAATTTCAAGAGTTTTCATTACTTTGTCCGTAATCATGCTTGGGTGTTCTCTTCAAAGCGCATATGCTCAAATCACTGCAACGGTAATAAATGCAAATCCACAGGAAGTAGAGAAGTTATGGAAAGCAAAAGGAGGGTTGTTGTTGGATGTGAGGACGGCTCAGGAGTGGGAAGAAGATGGCTTTATCAAAGGAGCAGTAAGAGTTGATGCCTATTCTAAAGACCTCAGCGAACAAGTAAGTCGGAAAGCGGTTGATAAAAAGAAACCAATTTTTATTTATTGCGCTGCGGGTGGCCGAAGTGCCAGAGTAGCGCAAAGGTTAACGCAAGAAGGGTATACTCAGGTATACAACATGAAGGGAGGTATTTATCAATGGATGGCGGATGGCCTTCCTGTACAAACCAAGTAATATCCTGAACTGAAGGTAAGCTATGAACCCTTATATTTGATTGCCAAGTAAAACCTAAACCTGTCCACTAAAATGGCCAAGCTGAAGAATATCATTAAGCAGTTGTCTGACACTGACTATCAAAAGATACATGACTCTCTGATAGAGCATAACGCCGATAAATCAGCCCAATTGCTTAAGTCCATGCGTGAAAAGCAGATGTCTGATGCTAAAATCATGGAGGAATTGGATGTAAATACCAATGCTTATTATACCCTCAGGTCAAGACTCAATCAGAAGATAGAAGAGTATCTGCTCCAACAAATGGAGAACCCCAGAACGGATCTTTTGAAAAAAGTAGCCAATATCAATGAAATCGTTTTTACTAAAAAGAGCGCTATAGCCGCAGCCACACTCAAAAAGCTGGAGAAGGAGCTTCTCGATTATGATCTGGCGAATGAGCTTACCATCGTTTACAAGAACCTTAAGAAATTAAACCTCAATTCACCTGACTATTTCAGCTATTCGCAGCTATACAACAGGCATGTAGCCTATATGCTAGCTGTGGATAAGGCAGAGGATATACTTGCTGAATTCTTTAAAAAATATGGCAACTATTTTCTGACTGAAAATGCAGGGGATAAAATTGCTCTTTCCATCCTGAAGGATGAGATTACCAATATTAGCCAATTGTATAAGTCACATAGGCTTTATGTATATCAGAGCTGCCTTCATATCTTCCATAGGTTGTTTGTGGATGCCGATGACTCCCAACAGGAAGATGAAGAGCCTATCGAGGATATACTTAATAATGTGCAGCGAATTTTTGAACAATACTACCTGGATAGCATTTACTACCACTTGAAGTTGGTGTTTGAGTTTTTGAAACTGGAGTATTACAGTTATTACAAGGTTTACCGCAAAGCAGAGCGCTATTATGAAGAGATGAACAACGAGGCTTCAACTGTATTAACCAATTTTGCTCAGTTTACTTTTCCTGCACAGTTTTTAATCACCAAATTGCAACGAAGTCTTCGTATGAGCACTCAGCAAGAATTGTATGAGGAAAATATCGAGCTATTTGAAGATTTTGAATCAAGTACTCTTGACGCCCCAAGACACATCATTTATGTGCTTTACAGAGCCGTAAGTTGTTACTATGCTTCTAAGTATGACGAAGCTGCCCGTTGGATCAACATCTTACTTAATGAAATGAGCTTGAAAAAATATCCTCAGGCCTTCATCGAGATCAAGTCAATCCTTGCATTGCAATATTGTTTGCTCAATGATTTCGATTTGTTTAACCAACACATCAACAGTATCCAAAGGCAGGTAAGGTTGATGGGCAAAGATTCCTGCGATCACATCATTGTATTTACCAAGATCCTGAAAACTTCACTAAGCGAAAGTAGTCGTACAAAAGGTGCCAAGATCAAGCAATTGGTGGAACGATACAATGGCATAAAAAAACCTGCCTTTTCAGTAGGCAGGTTCATCAAACTGGATGAGGATTTTGTAAGCAGGCTTAGTTAAGCCTTTTTAAGATTTTCCAGATTATCAGAAGTAAGAGGCTTATTTAGATACAGCTGTACGTAAGGGTATTTTTTTGCCCGGTTTACATCCTGAGGATTGATGGAGGAGGTGAGCATCACAATACGACAGTGTTTTTTAGTCTTTTCGGTCAGTTTTTCAAACTCTTCCAAAAACTGAAAACCATCCATCAGAGGCATATCGATATCTAAAAAGATCATATCGGGGAGCATGGTGCTGTCTTTCACTTTCTCAACATTCCGTAAAAACTCTATAGCACTTTTGGCCCCTGTGTGTGAAAAGATGTGCTTACTAAGCGACGCAGATTCAATCATTTTTTGATTGATGAGATTATCAATCTCATTGTCATCAATTAGCATGACAGAGTTGTATTTGAATTGATCAGTTGCCATGTGCCTGTATTGTTTCGATAAACTGTTGATTGTTAAATTTCAAATTGAATGCCTTGAGCTAGAGGTAGTTCAAGACTATAATTGATGGTATTGGTTTGTCTTCTCATATAGCTTTTCCAAGCATCTGATCCGCTTTCTCTACCTCCTCCGGTTTCTTTTTCTCCCCCGAAAGCGCCACCTATTTCTGCGCCAGAGGTTCCAATGTTCACATTTGCAATACCGCAATCAGATCCTGAAGCGGCTAAAAACCGCTCTGCTTCTAAAAGATGATTGGTGAAGATGGAAGAAGAAAGACCTTGCTTGACATCGTTTTGAATGGCAATAGCTTCCGTAACCTCTCCTTTGTACGGGATAAGGTAGAGAATAGGAGCAAAGGTTTCTTCTTGTACCATATGGTAGTGGTTTTGAGCCTCAATGATGGCCGGCACCACATAATTACCATTGGTGAATGGCTCACCTTCCAATACTGTGCCACCAAAGAGGAGTTTGCCTCCCTCCAGTAAAACAGAACTGATTGCATTTTTAAACAATTCAACGGCATCTTTATCGATAAGTGGTCCGACTAGCGTACTCTTATCCATTGGGTTGCCGATAGGAATATGGTCATAAACGGCTAAAAGACTCTTTTTCACATCTTCGTAGATATCCTCATGTACGATCAGTCTTCGTGTGGTGGTGCATCGTTGCCCTGTGGTTCCTACGGCTCCAAATACAACCGCTCGCAAAGCAAGATCGATATTGGCATTAGGTGTTATGATGATGGCGTTATTTCCGCCTAGTTCCAGTAAAGCTCTTCCCAGTCTTGCTCCTACAGCAGCTCCCACTTTTTTACCCATTCGTGTAGAGCCTGTTGCTGAAACAAGTGGAATTCTTGTGTCGGCGGCCATCAGGGCACCAACACTTCCATCTCCGATGATCAAATTGAATATTCCCTCAGGAAGGCTGTTCTTTTTCAAAACTTCAGCTACAATCTGCTGACAAGCGATGGCTGTAAGAGGAGTTTTTTCTGATGGCTTCCAAATGCAAACATCACCACAAACAGCAGCCAGCATAGCGTTCCATGACCAAACGGCCACCGGAAAATTGAAAGCGGAGATGATGGCAACCGGTCCGATAGGATGCCATTGTTCATACATCCTGTGCTCCGGGCGCTCCGAATGCATGGTCAAACCATGCAATTGTCTGGAAAGACCAACTGCAAAATCGCAAATATCAATCATCTCCTGCACTTCACCCTGGCCCTCCTGATAGATCTTGCCCATTTCAAAGGTTACTAACCTTGAAAGGTTTTCCTTGTTCTCTCTTAACTTATTGCCAATTTGTCTTACAATCTCTCCCCTTTTTGGAGCTGGCACTTTGCTCCAGACCTTAAAAGCTTCAATGGCTTTAGCTACTACAAGGTTATAGTCTTCCTCATTGGCCAGATAAACTGAGGCCATTTTAGTACCATCAATAGGGGAATTAATGGTTTTTATTTCCCGTCCTTCATTTACTTTATTCCATTGCTGACCAGTGCTGTAGCTGGGATTAATTTGCGCAACATTTAAAGTACGCAAAACATCTGTAAGCAGGTCATTTTTAAAGATTTTTGGAAGGGTGCTCATGTACGGAGAGGATAGTTGACAAAGGTAAAAAAAAACCTAAAGGCCACAGATTGAATTCAATGATGGTGATAAAAGATGCAAGGCATAAAACAAAGAAAGGAGACCCAGATCTCCTTTTTGATTAGTCATATTGGACGAAAACTTACCAGCCCAGGGCGTAGTAGGCTTTTTCTCCGTTAGGATACAGCCCTTCGATCAGTAAGCCTCCTGTCTTATTAGAAAGTATACTTTCAAGGTCAGAGGGCTTGTTTATTTTACGTTTGTCTACGGAAGTGATGATAAAACCTTCCTTGATGTTGGTATCATCCTTAATTTTTCCAGATAGTATTTTACTGATTTTTACTCCTGAGTCGATTTTCATCGCTTTTTTCTCAATCTCACTCAGTTCCATCAGCTCTACTCCCAATGCTTTGTTAAGAACAACTGGTTGTTTCTTGGATGGAGCAGTTTCTCCTCTTATGTTTTTAAGGGTTGCGCTGAGGGTTTTTTCTTTGCCATTTCTGATTACCGTCACGCTGATCTTATCACCGGGGCGATTTCTTGCCACCAACTCCTGAAGTTCAGAAGTGGAAGCAATGGATTTATCTCCAAGTTTCACTATCACATCACCTTCAGCGATGCCGGCGGCCTCAGCGGCACCGCCTTCATTTACCTTGGCTACATACACTCCCTCGGTCACTTTCAGTCCTTTCTCTTCGGCCATTTTGCCGTCGACATCCTGAATTTGTATGCCAAGTAATGCCCTTTGAACCTCACCGTATTTGAGTAAGTCTTCCACTACTTTTTGTGCCAGGCTGATGGGCACAGCAAAAGAGTAGCCCTGATAGCTTCCATTGCGGGTGGCTATGGCAGTATTGATGCCAATCAATTCCCCATTCAAATTGACCAGTGCTCCTCCTGAGTTGCCGGGGTTTACTGCAGCATCCGTTTGGATAAATGCCTCAATCGCCAGTTGGTTTTCCTGTGACCTGAGTATATCAATGTTTCTTGCTTTGGCACTTACAATACCGGCTGTCACAGTGGATGTAAGGTCGAAAGGGTTACCAATGGCGAGTACCCATTCACCCACCCTGAGTTTATCACTGTCACCAAATTTGACAAATGGTAATCCTTTGGCCTCTATTTTTAGAAGGGCCAGATCAGTTGTAGGGTCTGTTCCTATTACTTTAGCTTCAAGGATTCGTTTATCATCCAATACCACTTCAAGTGTTGATGCCTCCTTGATCACGTGGTAATTGGTGACCACATAGCCGTCTTCACTCAAAATAACACCTGAACCGGAAGAAAAAACAGGCCCCTGATTTGGGAACTGATGAAAACCATTTGGCGCTTCACCAAAGAACTCACGCATGATATCCTCTTGTGATCGGCCTGAAGCAGTGCTGCGGCTGTTCATCGTGGTTTTGATATGCACCACTGCGGGAGTAACCAGTTCAGCAGCTCTGATGAAATTGAGACCTTCCGGCACTATGATGTCAGTTTTATCATAGCTTGAAAGTTTTACGTTATTGTTTTGCTGAAAGCTTTGGGTGCCTTCTGATTTGTTTGAATGGGTGTAGAGCAGCACTCCAGCTACCAATAGGGCACTGAGCATAGCAGAAAGCATTATGCCCAGGAAAAATTGACGTGTACTGATCATCTCGACTTAGTTTTTCATTAATGAACCTCCTTTTATGGACAAGTTTTTTGCCAATTCAGTTCAGCAGGTCGTTTTGTCAGCGAGATTTTGATGAAAGGTAGGTGGTGGTATTGAATGGGGAATAATCACTTTCAAATTATTTGAAGGCAGTTCAAAAAAAGGTTTGTAATGAATTTTGAGCATTTCTATATTTGCAGCCCAAATTCCTCCTTAGCTCAGTTGGTTAGAGCACATGACTGTTAATCATGGGGTCCCTGGTTCAAGCCCAGGAGGGGGAGCAAAAAGCCCTGAGAGATCAGGGCTTTTTTTCCATTCAAGCAGGTAGCCTAAATACTTCAGATAGTTGGATCTGCACCTTGTTTTTGTTAAGTCCCAGTCCTTATCTAAAGTTTGGGATAGTAGGGATAGTTGACTAAGTGATTACGAACATACTAGTTAACTATAAAACGAATCGCTCTTTTCTAGTTTACATTTTAGTAGTTAGCTCCCAAGAAAGCAGAGGCCAAACATAGAAAATATTCGACGCAAGATCAATACAGCGTAAATTTTTGCTAATCGTGTTTGAGGAAATACTAAGAAGAAATTGCCATATCCTTTTTCAACTTCACATACTCCAGCATCATGAGCAAGCCACAAGTATAAAGTGGTAAAAAGGGGATTTTGTAACGTACCAGCGTACCAAAATTGAAAGAATTCAGCCCCACAGCCACAGCAAACAATAATGTAAAGCTAAAGCAAAACAGTAGAAATGGCCGGCCCAAAGCCAGTACAAAAAACTGCCAGGGACCCACTCTAATCAGGCAATAAAGCAACAATAATAAGAGAAACAAGCTTTCAAGGGCGGAGATAAGCATGATGGGGTTTCTTACTTCCCAAACATAAGGCCTGAAAAGGGATACCACCAATGCTGATGGGGCTAGTGAGAGCATACTACTTAATGAGCCATCCAATTCCCCTAAATAATAGGCACTTCCACCCTCAAGCACGCTTTGACTGTAGAGGTACTCCGCATTTATTTTGGTCAGCTGACCTATTTTTTCAAGGTCATACTTCCTATGGCCACTTGTGATTTGAGAGCCCACATAGGCAGAAAGCACTCCTAAACCTATAAATGCTGGCTTTAGCAACCATCGAAGCACTTTGTTTCTGATCATTCGGTTATTTTCCAAAATAATCCAAAATAAAGCTGGTGGTAAAAATGATAGTAAGATGTAGACCCTTACCTGGAATAACAGCCATACAGAGAGCAATATGGCAAGGCTGGCGCCGATGATGTTTCGCTTTTCAACAAATAGAAAATAAAACCCATAGATCAACCAACCAAGAGCGCCTATTCCCAGGGTGTCTTTCATCAGGCCGGAGCCCCAGAAAAATACTGAAGGCACAAAAAAAACGGCAATGGCCATCGTTTTTTCGGTCCCCGGAAACAGCCTTACAAATGAAGTGTACATCGCCCAAAGCCCCGAAAAAGAAATTACTGCAAACAGTACCGCAATCGAACTGTAGGTATTGAAGCAAATCAGTCCCAACAGAGCAGACATTCGCACGACAAACATCTCTGAAGGAGCGTTCCACCAATACAAATAGGGCAGGAGTGGGGCGATATGCTCATCAACCGGCTGATGGATGAAATAGAGTTTGAAAAAGGATAGAGGTGCTCGGAAGAACAGATCGTACAACAAAGTCCCTTGCTGATAATAATTGAACGTATCACCTCCTCCATAATAAAACTGATAAATGATGCCAAGCGAAAGAGCTCCGCCGACTTTGATCAACAGCCCGGGAATAAAATAAACCGAACTTTCTTCTGTGCTTACCCGCTTTTTGACCAGTACTGCCAGAGAATAAACCAAAAGTAGCAGTATTGGGGTGACCAATAAATCAGCAAATCCCATCATGAATGCTTAATCACCAAATAATATTTTGGAAATACACCTTTAAAAGTAAATATTTGTTTATGAATTAAAACATCTCTTTTCATCATACCATGGCAAGCATAAAACTAGACCCTACCGACAAGAAAATTCTGAAAATACTTCAGGAGGATGCGAAAATAACCAATGCTCAACTCTCGAAAGAGATTGGCCTATCACCTGCACCGACACTTGAGCGGGTAAAGAAACTGGAAACCTCCGGGATCATCAAAAGTTATCATGCTAAACTTGACAATGATAAAATAGGACTCGGGGTAACGACTTATATCACTGTGCACCTTGACAGCCATAAGAAAAACGATCTCTTTGGCTTTGTGGAGTCGATCAAATCTATAGATGAGATCATCGAGTGCCATCATGTGACTGGAAACGGTGATTTCTTGCTCAAGGTCGTAGCCAAAGATATCAGCAGCTATCAGAAGTTTATTTTGGAAAAGCTGAGCAGCCTCGATGGAGTAGCCAATACACAAACTATGGTGGTGCTGGCGACTTACAAAGAGAGTCATTCTATTCCTCTACCACAGGTTTAAGTTTCTTAAGCTTTTTGCGTTTGTTGTTTTTGAAGAAGTCTTTGGCATCTTCGTAAACGGGGCTTTCTTTTTCTTTGCTGTCGATGATTTTCTGGTAGCAGATCATGGCTTGAAAAAGATTACCTTCCTCTTCATACAGTTTTCCCAGATAGCTTAAGGCATACAAGTAATAACCTGCTTTAGTGGACTTGGACTGCTCAGAAAACAGAACCGTTTGCTTGTAATAGCTTTTGGATAGTTGGTTGTTTCTATATAGGTTTTTTTGAATGAAACCCAGGAAAAAGCTGGCGTATCTGCCGCTCACCGCCTCATAGCCCATATAGCCTGAATCCAGCTTTCGCAATATTTCAGTAGAGACACGCTCGCAGTCATACAGGCGACCCTCCGTAAATAGCATTCGGGCAAAATACCTTTGGAAATAGGCATTATCCGTATAGGTTTTAGCAAGATAGGATGAAATTTCTAAGGCCTCGGCTGGTTTTTTTTCGTCAGAGGCCAATATCTTCATCAAGAAAATCTGGGCCTCAGTACGGGTGTAGAAGGCATTTTGAGCCACTTCTCTAAGTTGCTTCAACCCCAGAGCTTTGTCACCTTTGGGGAAAAAAGCCACCACAGGCCTTAGCATCACATAGTTTTCAGGCACCCAAACGGAATAGTAATTATAGAGTGCCTCTCCGAAAAGAAACTCAGGACTTAGGGCATGATTACCCCGGCTGTCATTCATGTATTTTACTGAAAGTCTGCCCGCAAATGTCGCTTTCCTCCAGTTTTTTCGATCCGAATAAAGCCTTCCTTTAAAACCATAAGCAGCCGCAAGGAAAAACAAGGCTTCATGATTCTTTTCATTTTTTGACAAGAGCTCCTCTGAAAAATAGATTGATGTATCGAGGTAGGATATAAAGCGGTCATCAAACTCTTCTATTTCAGGATTGGGTACGATCTTCCACCATTCGCTGAGCGCCAGTAAAAAGTACGGTAGCGGGTGACGGGGAAACTGTTGCCTGAGCCATCTGAATTGACGCTCAGCCCTGGGGAATTTAAAATTGTACAGATCGTTCACCGCCTGTGTAGCATCGAGCTGTACCTGCATATCGGTGAGGATATACTTTAGCGTATCAGTAGGAGTAGCTGACTGTGCAGTAGCCTCATGGCTAAAGTTTATACACAGACAGAGCAGAACTAACGCAAAAGTCTTTTTATTCAAGGCCAGAATTTGCTAACTCCCAAAAATAGGACAGTTTTTTACAACGTAGCTAAACATCCAGTATTGCCAATTGCTGTGCTTTGATCAGCAGTTCTATGGAGTTACTCACTTTTAGTTTTTTGAAAAGATTACTGCGGTGACTCTCAACAGTACGGTAAGAAATGTGGAGGATGTCAGCAATCTGATGCGAAGTATGACCCTTGCTGATCAGCCTGATGATCTCCACTTCTCTGCTGGTGACTTTGTAGGGTTGGTTTTCCTGGTTGTAGCTTTGGGCATAGGCTCTGGCTAATTGCCTGGACAGCGAGGAAGAAATGTAAACCTCTCCTGCCATCACATGCTCCAAAGCAGATAAAAGCTCTTTGCCTCCTTCACTTTTTAGAACAAAACCTTTGGCATTGAGCTCTAGGCAGCGCTTGAGGTAGGTAGGGTCATCGTGCATGCTGAGGACCAGAATTCGGGTATCCGTCTTGTGTCTGGTAAAGTGCTTGAGTAAGTCGATGCCACTTTCATCGCCAAGGCTAATGTCCAGCAAGGCAAGGTCAGGCTTTGATTTTTCGATCAGTTGGATGGCAGCCGCTAGGTTAGAAGCCTCTCCACATACCTCAAGATCGGATTGCTGGGCAAGAAAAAGCTTAATCCCTTCCCTAAAAATCTCATGGTCATCAATCAGCACTATCTTTTTCATTTCAATCGATAGGTATTTCAATACTCAGGTAAGTGCCTTTGCCTGGCTCACTCTCCAGTAAATAAGTGCCAAGAAGTACTTCTACCCGGTCTTTGATGTTTCTGATCCCGTTACCAGGGCTGTTCAGGGTTGGATCAAATCCTTTCCCATTATCTTCAATCGAAAGACTGATCATGTTGCCTCTCGAGTATAACTGCAAGGCTATCATGCTGGCTTGAGCATGTTTTAGAATATTCTGAAAACTCTCCTGAACAATTCGGTAAATGGCGGTTTTCTGGGCTTGATTAATTCTAAGCGGTTGGGGGTCAATTTGTAAATCATAGCTTATCCCGGGACGTGAGCATTCCTCTGCAAGTGATATGATGCATGATTTTAGATCAAAGTCCTGAAGCCGGAGGGGGATGAGGTTGCTGATGATGCTCCTCATGTCCTTGATGGCTTTTTCAGTGAGCTCGATTAGATTGGCTTTGATGGCTTTTTGGTCATCGTAAGCGACACTTGACTCAAGGGTGAAGCGTATGCTGTTCAGGATCTGGCCCAATCCATCATGAAGTTCCCTGCTGATTCTGGCTCTCTCCATTTCCTGCCCTTCGATCAGATGTTTGAGGCGGTCACGGACCAGTTCTTTATCCAGAGAGAATTTGTAAAGTGCCAGATCTACACGATTCAAAAGGTCATGTTCCTCAAAGGGCTTGATGATGTAGGCAAAAGGTCCTGTTCTTTTGGCCATTTCCATGGTAGCTGTATCGGAAAGGGCCGTGAGGTAAATGATGGGTAAATCACAAATGGCAAGTATTTTTTTTGTTGCATCAATTCCATTCATAGGCCCATCCAGCATGATATCCATTAATACCAGATCCGGAGTTTCTTTTTCACAGAAAGCAACTGCATCTTCACCTGAGGAAAAAGTGCCTACTACCTCATAGCCGGCACGCTCCAACACCGATTTGATGAAGGTTGAAACGATGGCCATGTCTTCCACGACAAGGATTTTTGATTTTTTCATCAATAGTCAATTTGAATGTAGGCACCATTGTCGTTTGCTACGGTTAGTTTTCCTTTAAGGTGACTAACCAGTATTTCTACCAACTGAAATCCAAGTTTACCTGCCAGTTGCTCTGTGTTTAAATCCGGGAAACCCAAACCATGGTCTCTTACCGTGAGTTTGCGCTTTTCATCAGAGGATTCATATGTCACTTCTATAGGCTTTTTAGGTCCGGAAACCTGGCCATACTTAAGGGCATTGGTCAGTAACTCATGAAGTATAAGCCCAAGATTAACCGCCATATCCATTGTAATCTGTTCCTCCTGAATGCTCAAATGTATCTGAGCATGTCCATCCTTTCCGGAGTGCATCATCGTAAGTTCATCAACAATGCTTTGAAAATAGCTTTTGATGGAGACCTTTTCAAGAGGGTTTTTCTGAATAAGTTTTTCATGAAGCAGTGCAATTGACCTTAATCGTCTGCTGATGTCTGTAAGGATGCCTTTGACCTGAGGATTCTCAATTCCTTGAGTACGAAGAAAGATAACGCCAAGTATCACCTGAAGGTTGTTTTTAACCCGATGATGCAGCTCTTTTATCAACAAATCCTTTTCCAGCAAAAGTTGCTTTAGCTCACTCTCTTTGGCTTTAAGTTCTTCGATGGATTGTACCTGAAGGCTGATGTCTGTGCTTGAGCCTAGAAAACCCATAAACTGACCCATTTCGTTAAAACGGGGTACTACATGATCAAAAAGCCATCTGAATTCATGACCAACTTTGCATCGGTAGCTCATGGTAAACTCTTCCTGTTTTTTAAACTGCTCTTCCACCCAGGGAAGAAATTCATCAAGGTCATCCGGGTGAAGTAGCTTTTCCCATGAAGTGTTGATGATTGACTCGAGCTCTCTTCCTGTGTTTTTAAGCCAGGCCTTGTTGTAATAAACAGGTTTGTCTTGCTCATCGCTCATCCAGATCCCTACCGGAGCAATATCAGCCAGGGTTCTGAATCGTTGCTCACTTTCTCTAAGGGCAAGTTCTGCTTGTTTCCGGTAAGCGATATCTTTGATATTGAGTGCGGCACCTATGATCTTTTGATCAGAGTCATAAGCCGGATTGATTGATATTCTATACCAATGGTGAATGCCATCCGCTGAGCGCACATTTAGCTCATCAATGAGGCTTTCTCCTCTTAAACTTTGCTCAATTTGCTGTAGGTATATTTCCTTTTCAAATTCAGGCAGGTGATCCCTGAGGTCTTCTCCAAAAGCAGGGCTTGTGCCTGACCACCATTGAAAGAATGAGATACCCCTTTGATTGATGGCTTCTATCCTGTACCTCCGATTTACGAGCAAAGAAGCATCGGGGCTGGACTCAAAAAATGCCCTTAGTTTGTTTTCATATCCATCAATTTGAAGATGAACGAGTTTTTCCTCATTCACGTCCATTGTAAACCCCAGAACAAATGGCTTATCATCTTCCTGATTTCTAATGACTTTAATGATCGTTCTAAGCCATTTGAAATATCCCTCTTTGTGCAGAGACCGATACTCAATCAATGTGGTTTGCTCTGATTCGATACAGTCAGTTACCTTTGTTTTTACTTGATCCAGATCATCGGGGTGAATGTGCCGAAAGGCACCATGTGTTATAATCCATTCTGAAGGTGTGTAGCCTGTAATATGTTCAATAACCGGGCTCAGAAAAGTTGGAACAAGTGTATTGTAATCTGATTTGAAGACTGCAATAGGAAGGTTATCAACTAAATTCTGATAAAGATTTTGAGCCTTTATAAGCTCTTTCTCAGCATTTAATCGTCGGGTAATATCTCTTCCCATGGCCTGAATAGCAGATGGATTGCCATTGGAGTCTTTTATGCAGTTAAATTCCCATTCTGTGTGTAGAAATTCCCCATGTTTATTGGGTTTGCGAATGATAACTTGTACAATTTTATCAGGGTTAGTCAGGCACTTGATAGCTGCTTCCATACAAATTGAAATGTCTTCATGATGTACGGTTTCAGTAAATGTCATTCCAATCAACTCTGCCTCAGAAAATCCGAAAACCTCACAAAACAGCCTGTTGACATACGTGTATTTACCATCCAAATCTGTTCGGATCAGGTAGGAGGTACTCGACTCTAAAAGCGATTGAACGTATTGTAGATTTTGGGCCAGATCAGCCTCTTTCTTTTTGAATGTTATGCGGTCTTTGAGATGAATAATCAACCCATCGTCAGATCCCTGTCCACTATTCACAGGGTAGTAGCTCGATTCGATAACTACCTGCTCTCCTTTGAGATCTGTATAACTGCCTTGGAATTCAACGAAGTTACCTTCCTGAGTATCGCTTTTTGAATCAGAAATGGATGTCCTTTGATCAGGAAAAACATATTGAGCCATATCTTGTCCTACCCTTAGTTGCTCAAGGCTAAAACGTTGGTACAACTCATTTGCCTCTTGGTTAAAAAGTTTTATCCTAAAGTTTCGATCAACTAATATAAGCCCGTCATTTGTACTTTGAAACAAGACCAAAAGCTGGCTCCATAGCATTCTCATTTCTGCATTTACGCCATCAAGCCTATTGCTTAGCTGGCCTTCAGAACGTTTCTTTTCGGTAATATCAGTCTGATAGGCAAAAAAGTAGTTCAGCTGGCCCTCCTCATCATGAACAGGCTCCACTTGAAGCAACAGCCAATACGCTTCTCCTTTTTTACTGTAGTTGAGTATCTCTACCTGAAAACCATGTCCCTGCTCCAATCTTGAGTGCATATACTCCACCACATTTGGGTCGGTGTCCTTACCCTGAAGAAAACTTCCCGGCTTTTTACCTATCACTTCACGGAATGAATAGCCGGTCATTTGCTCAAATCCTTTGTTTACCCAAATGATGTGTCCTCTTCTATCAGTCAGTATATTGATGCTGGTTTGAAACTGCTCAACAATCGTCGAGATTTTCCTCTTGATGCTTTGAGTGGGGTCTAGTATTTTAAGAATCAGAACTTTTCGGCCTTCAAAGCCAAACTCTGAAAAGCTGGTTTTGCATGCAGCCTCCGGAGCAATTAAGGGCACCAATATTCCGCTATAATCGTTTTCAAACGCTTGAAAGACAAAGTAATTCCCAAACTTTTGTCCTACAATTTCTTCTCCCAGAAAAGAAAACAAAGACCTGCACACTAAATTTTGATAGATTATTACATCTGATTGCGGGTCAAATAGCAGGTAGGCTTCTGATGAGCTACCCACCAAAAGCTCAAATGCTTCTGGATTTAGTGCAGAACTTGACCGAGTAGAGGTGTCGATTTGTAAAAAGCTCATAAAGCAACGACCCTAAATTCTGCATTTAATATGTCAAAACAATAACATATTTAAGAATCTACTTACTCGATGCTATTTGCATAATTTTAATAAATTCTTTAAGTAATTGATTTGAAACGCCGATATACAACAAGTCAGGCCATCTGGTACCTGAGAGAGCTTAAGGCATTATGCGCTAGTTGCTCCAGAGGCAATATTTTCTCTACAGCATTTAGTTTGACCGCTTCTTTGGGCATCCCATATACCACGCAAGATTTTTCATCCTGGGCAAGGGTAGGTGATCCGGCTTCGTGCATTGCCAGCAACCCTTTAGCACCATCGGCACCCATTCCGGTCATGATCACACCTGCTGCATTTTTACCGGCAAATTGAGCGACTGAGTAAAAGAGTACATCTACTGAGGGTCGATGTCTGTTTACAGGTTCTTGTTGATGCAGCTCTACATAATACCTTGTGCCACTTCTTCTCAGTTCCATATGTTTGTTTCCGGGAGCAATCAGTGCCCTGCCTCGAAGCACAGCATCCCCGGAGCTTGCTTCTTTCACTTCGATTTTACAAAGCTGGTTGAGTCGCTCCGCAAAAGAGCGGGTGAAAACCTCTGGCATGTGCTGCACGATGACGATACCCGGGCAATCCACCGGCATTTGCTCCAGAAACACACGTATGGCCTCGGTACCGCCCGTTGAGGCTCCTAAGGCAATTATTTTGCTGCTGGTCTGCGCCGGGAAGGCTTTTTTTACAGATGCTGAAGTTGTATAACTCACCTGATCGGCCAGAGATTTTCTTTTTACAATGGCTTTGGACGCTGCTTTGATGACTTGAATAATATGCTGGTCCTGATCGATGAAATTATCAACGCTAATGGCATTTTTTTTCAGAACCTCTACTGCCCCATATTCCAGTGCTCTAAGGGTAGACTCTGCTCCCAGGTCTGTAAGGCTACTGATGACCACCACAGGGATCGGGTGTTGCGACATGATTTTTTTTAAGAAAGTAAGCCCATCCATCCGAGGCATTTCCAGATCAAGGGTGATGACATCCGGTATTTCGTCTTTGATTTTTTGTGCCGCAATAAATGGGTCTGCCGCTGTGGCCATCACTTCTATGCTTGAGTCAGCAGAGAGAATTTTACTCAAAGCCTGCCTTACCAGTGCGGAGTCATCAACGATGAGCACTCTGATTTTCTTGATCAATGACATATATAGGTTGGCTTAAACATATTTGAGCATCACCAGATTTTCATGAGTCACAAACTTGATGTTGCGACCACGGCTGCCTCCTGTGTCACTTTTGAGGATTTTTATTTTACGCTCGGCCAGAAAGTCAAAAGCTACTTCTGTATTCCGTTTGCCGATTTCATACACATTGCTGTCTGACAACTGATGTGCACCGCCAAATACTTTTGCAACCAATTGAGAAGGGTCGGACCCTAAAGAGATCATTTTGTCGATCAACTTAGGGATTGCTATGTTGCCATATTTTGGAGTTGCCAGACCCTGGTCGTTCCAGTAAGGAAGCATGTAGTGGTTGATGCCTCCTATTTGCAGTCTCGCATCAAAAAGGCATACTGCTATGCAGGAGCCAAGGACCGTTTGTACTATAGTTGGCTTTGCCACAGCAAAAAGAGTTGAAGGAAACAAGAAATGGGTTGAAAGAGCTACCTCAGGCTGTTCCATGGCTTAAAAGAGCTCTTCCTCGCCAAAGATCACCTCTTTCGATTCTGCCGTTTGTTCTTTTTGATGCTCCATTGATGGGATCGCTAGATAGAAGGTACTCCCTCTGCCTTTTGAGCTTTCCAGTCGCAAGCTTCCACCGATCACATCAACATACTCTTTCACTACTGACAATCCCAAGCCATTGCCTCTGTGTAACTTATTGGGTCCGAAATCCAACTGCCGAAACCTTTCGAAAATGGTCAGTTGGTCTTCATCGCTTATTCCGTTTCCATCGTCTTTGATCGTGATATAAAATTCATTTTCAAGCATTTGACCCTTGATGGAAATGGTCGACCCAATAGGACTAAATTCTATAGCATTTCCGATCAGGTTGATCAGAATTCCAAACAATAGTGCTGCATCGGTGCAATAAAACTGTGGTGTTTCAGGATCAAGCTCTACCTGAAGGTTCAACTTCTTTTTTGAAACCTTGAACTGGAAATCATTGAGCAGGTTAATGACAAGCTTGTTCAGATTTACCTTACCTGGCTTTGGACTCAACAGACCGGCCTCAATTTTGGCTGCGGCAAAAATATTTCGCATCTGATAGTCCAGATCAAAAGCTTCTTCAAAGACCAGATTTGCCTGTTTGTGTACCAATTCAGCATTATCATAGGCAGCATGCATGATGCTTTTTGATAACCCCAGAATACTGGTCAGCGGATTATTGATCTCATTAAGAATATTGCTCAAAAAATGAGAGCGTTGTTGCTCTGCATGAAGCACTTTGGTACTGAGCCTTTCAATCTCTTTCAACAGCACTTGCTCCATTTCCGTTTTCTTTTGAAGCTGATTTTCAAGTTCGATTAGTTCAATGGGTCTTTCCATCGTTTTCAAATGTTTGTTGGATTTTTTGAAAGGTGGCAGGCATAATCTGCCTGACCGGTAAGTTCATGTGAAAAAGCGACTCAGAATGGCCGATGAGTAGATATCCTCCAGGTTTAAGCCTTTTTAAAAGGCGGGATACGACTTTTTCCTGAGTAGGCTTATCAAAGTAGATGAGCACATTCCGGCAGAAGATGATGTCAAAAGTTTTATTTGACGGGAGTTCATCGCTGATCAGGTTAAATCTTTGGAATTCAACTTTTTGCCGAATCTCGGGCACAAATCTGATCAAATCTCTTGCCGGGTCTTTGCTTTTAAGTAGGTATTTGTGGCACAAAGCGCTTGGAATGTCATGCTCCTTAGACTTGGGATAAACGGCATTTTTGGCTGACTGAAGCACTCTGGTTGAAATATCGGTTGCCAGTATTTTGTACTCATACATTCCGAGACGCTGCATGGCTTCCTGAAGCACCATAGCGATGGTATATGGCTCTTCGCCGGTTGAGCAGGCTGAGCACCATATCTGAATGGATTTATTGCCTTTTTGCTGCACTTGTTCAGGCAATGCTACCCGGTTCATAAAATCGAAGTGTGCGGGCTCTCTGAAGAAATCAGTTTTATTGGTCGATACCACATCGATCATATGAACAAACTCTTCTGTTCCGGCTGCGCTGCTGAGCAACTTTCGGTATTCATCAAAAGAGTTTAAGCCCAATGAAGTTAATCGCTTTTGCAGCCTCCCCTCCAGAAGGTTTTTCTTGGGCAAAGTAAGGTGTATACCGGCGTACCGGTATACCTCCTCACTTAACTTATGGAAATCCCTGTCACTTAGTCGGATCACTTTTGTAGTCAGTTTTTAATACTTTACAAAATCGTGATCAGAAGCATCACCATTCAATTCAAGCACTACTCCATTGCTCTTGCTTAGCTTTTGTCCGGCTTTGCCATTGCTTGATGGGTAGCTGCTACGAATTGAAGTGTTGGGCTTTGAAAGATAAGAAGGGCGATTTGACTGGTTAGCCCTTATAGAATTGTCAATTTTGAAAAACCCAATGATAGAGCGAAGATTTTCAGCCTGGCTGGATAACTCTTCAGCACTTGCAGCCATTTCTTCGGCACCTGCAGCGTTTTGCTGTATAACCTGATTGAATTGCTGTATGGCATTGTTAACCTGATTGGCTCCGCTATTCTGTTCCATGCTGCTGGCACTTATCTCTTGCACCAATCTGGCTGTGTTTTGAATGTTTGGCGTGATTTGCTCCAGTAGCCTTCCGGATTTGTCGGCGATGGAAACACTTGAGGTAGAAAGTTCATTGATCTCCGAAGCAGCTGACTGACTGCGCTCAGCGAGCTTACGTACTTCTGCCGCCACGACTGCAAAACCTTTCCCATGGTCTCCTGCACGGGCAGCTTCTACTGCTGCGTTCAAGGCCAATAGGTTGGTCTGCCTTGCAATTTCTCCTATGATCGAGATCTTATCTGCTATTTTCTTCATACTGTCAACGGTCTTCACAACAGCCTCTGAACCTTCCTTCATGTCTTCGGCGGCCTTGAGGGCTATTTTTTCAGTCTGTTGGGCATTGTCGGTATTTTGTTGAATGTTGGACACCATCTCTTCCATACTGGAGGAAATCTCTTCAGCTGAAGCAGCCTGCTCCTGAGAGCCTTGAGACATACTTTGTGAAGTAGAGCTCATTTGCACACTGGCGGCTGAAATGTTATCGGCACTTCCGGCAACTGATGAGATCACCTCTTTGAGTCGACCCACCATGTCTTTGAAAATGACCAGTAGTTCACCGATCTCGTCCTTAGAAGTATTTTCAATCTGAATGGTGAGATTTCCCTGAGCCACTTCGTTCACGATGCTCTTAGCCTGATTGATCGATTTCACAATAGATAAAATGATCCAAGTGGTGATTGCAATGGATAAAATGACACTCACTATCAACAAGTTCATCATGTTAGATGCCCCTTGAGCATAGAGAACATCAGAATCGATTTTAGCCTGCTCCAGAGCGGTTTGATTTTTAGCAACGAGTTTACCCATCATTTTGATGGATTTGAGTGCAGCGGCACGTGCTTCCGTTTTTGAGAGTTGATAAGCTGCATCAGAGGCTGATTCTGTATTCTCCATTGCAATCGATTTTATCTTCTCAAGCACCTTGAAATAGTCATCCCAATTCGAGGTGAATTCTTCAATAATCTGCAGGCCACGCTCATCAGAAATACTTCTAAGTTGCTCCAGATTGGCAAGCAGGTCGGCATTACGCTCTTCGATTTCTTTAGTATAGCCTAGTTTGCCGCTTAGCTCATTTTCAAGCAGAAAGTCTTTTTCTCTTTTGGTGATGAGCTGGACAAGCTCTGCTGATTTTTGTGCCAGAATAATTCGGCGTACCTCTTTGTCTACCAATGAATTGAGAGAATTGTTGAGGTAATTCGCATTGTCTTTGCCCAAGTAATAGATAGCGCCTGAAAGCAAGATAAGGATGGAAAATCCAAAGATGAGGCGGGTTTTGATGGAGAATTTCATTTACAAGTGATTTTGAGTGAAAAGGATGGGTTAATTGCTGTTGATTAGGTTTTGACTGTCTTTAAGCTGATGTATTTCTGAAATGCTCAGAAGTTGATCCATATTGAGGATCAGGATGAATTCATCGTTCAGCTTGAACATCCCTCTCAGGAGTTCGTCTGCGTAGCTGGTCCCAATGCTTGGGGGAGGCATTATTTGGTTTTCTTCAATCTCAATTACCTCCTGGATGGCATCTACTAAAGCACCTACTGTGATTTCTTGTCCATCCATCTTTAGGTTCAAGACGACGATACAGGTATTGACCGTATCTTCAATTGGGGGTAAGCCAAATTTTATTCGGGTGTCAATCACTGGCAGAACCGAGCCACGTAGGTTGATCACTCCTCGCAAGTAATCGGGAGAACGAGGCACTTTGGTGATCTTCGGTACCTCCAGAATTTCCAGAACATGAGTTACACTAGACCCAAAAATCTCCTGATCGAGCTTAAAGGTGAGATAGGACTGACTGCTCAGAACGCTTGTTTCCATAGATGTTAGAGTTTTCAATGAGTTTGTTAAAAAGGGTATTGGTGTCGAAAACAAGAGCCACAGTTCCATCGCCAAGTATGGTAGCTCCGCTGTATTCGTTGTGTCCATGGTATAGACTTCCCAGAGGCTTAAGCACTACCTGGTGCTCACCTATGATGTGGTCGACGGCAAGGCCTACGGAGGTCTGGTCATAAAACACCTTAATGATTTGTAAAATCTCCGGTGCTTGATTGCTTATTCCAAAAACATCTCTGAGCGAATACACTGGTGTGCGTTCCCCGTCCAATGTGATAAACTGAACTCTGTTTTGTAATAAGGCTGCTGGTTTTTCATAGCATTTATCGACCAGATTCATGGGTATGACATAGGTAGCCTGATCCACCTGCACGAGTAGCCCATCGATGATGGAAAGTGTAAGTGGCAGGCCTATGGTAAATCGGCTTCCTTGGCCTTCAATTGAACTGATTTCAATGCTTCCTTTGAGCTCTTGTATTTTACGTTTGACTACATCCATCCCAACGCCCCGCCCAGATAGCTCGCTGATACTTGCAGCAGTTGAAAAGCCCGGCATAAATAAAACATCATACAATTGCTGCTCGTTCAGAACGGTATCTTCAGTGATCAGGCCGTTTTCGATTGCTTTTTGCCTTACTTTTTGCTTGTTAATTCCTGCCCCGTCATCACTGATTTCAATAAACACCTTTGTGCCTGAGTACCATGATTTCAGCATGATGGTTCCAAGTCTTGGTTTTCCGTTTGTTTGCCTTTTCTCCAGAGATTCAATCCCATGATCCACGCAATTCCTGATCAGATGTAAAATCGGATCGCTAAGGTTTTCAATTACGGATTTGTCCAATTCGGTATCAGTACCTTCGGTCAGCAGTTGAATTTCTTTCCCTAGCTCTTTGGAAGCATCACGAACCAGCCTTTGAAACCTGATTGTAAGAGTATCAATAGGAAGCAGGCAGATACTAAAAGCATTGTCACGTAGCCGACGGGTGATCTTTTCCATGTTTTCTACGATACCTGAGAGCTGTGCCTGTGCAATAGTTTCTGCATGCATGCTGAGCTGCGCCTGTGAAGTCACAAGCTCACTGACCAGATTCATCAGCTCATCCAACTTTTCACTACTTACTCTGATGGATGATCCTGAGCTGCGTTCTTTGATTTGTGTGGAGGAGCTTTGGGTTTTTAGTGTATCAGGCTGAGAAGATTTTTCATCTTTAAGAAGTGCTTTATGAACCGCCTCAATCCCAATGCTCTTTTCATTCTTTATGGCCTCATTTATCAAGAAAATGAACGACTCATTTGGCTGATCTTCTGCTACTTTTTCAATGGTAATTGTGGCCAGTCCCTCAGCAAAAAGAAACACATCATTGACCTCAGCGATGCTGCTGCTAGTCCAAAGAACTATTTCAAAACTCAGATAGGACTGATCAGCTACAAAATCCTTTAATTCCGGCAGTCGGCTACAGTCAGTTATGACCCAGGACTTACCCAATTGACATAAATCATCAATAAGGTATAGAGGGTTAGTGCCATTTGAGATTAAGTCATTACCTGGTTTGAATTGAATGTAGAATAAAGACTTCAGATCGTTCTTTTCCTCAACTATGTGGATTGAAGATGATGCTTGTTCTTTTGATCCATGAAGTTCTTCTATCTGCTTAAGCAAATGCAATTGTC
This sequence comes from Cytophagaceae bacterium, assembly GCA_027488815.1. GTDB lineage: Bacteria > Bacteroidota > Bacteroidia > Cytophagales > JAIYAX01 > JAIYAX01. Next base: position 128,816 of record JAIYAX010000005.1, read on the forward strand.
GGGCGGCATTGGACTCATCCTTAAGTTCGTGATCTTCAAGCAGAGCCTTAAGATGGTCAAGAGAGACCAGGCAAATCTCCAGAAGTTTAGGGCTGGCCTGAGACTTCCCTGAACGAATCTCTTCAAAAATATTTTCCAGCTCATGGGTGAACTCGTTCATGGCATGAAAACCAAACATCCCACTTGAGCCTTTAAGGGTATGTAGTGACCTGAAAATGGTTTCAATTGAATTTTTATTCCCCAGATCTTGCTCAAAGTCCAGAAGGGATTGTTCCAACTCAGCAAGTAATTCCCGAGCCTCCTGAAAGAATATTTCCTGTAACTGATCCATCAGGAGCGAATGATTTTTTGTACTACGGCCATAAGTTTATCCTGCGCAAAGGGCTTGACAATCCATCCAGTCGCTCCGGCACTTCTTGCTTCTTCTTTCTTTTCATTTTGTGACTCAGTTGTGAGCAGAAGTATCGGCAAGCCTGCCAGTTCTTTCATGGCCCTGATGGCTTTCACCAATCCAATGCCATCCAACTTTGGCATATTCAAGTCTGTGATGATTAAATCAAAGGAGTGGCCAGACAGCTTCTCCAGAGCATCTTCTCCATCTACTGATTTGGTCACATGGTAGCCGGAGCTTTCCAAGGTCATACCCACCAGTTCCCTGATGCTTTCGGAGTCGTCAACAATTAAAATTTTCTTACTCATTTTCTTAAACAATTGATGTTGAAATACTGCTGAAAAATTTCGAAGGTTCAAGTTGTTCGATCAATCTAATGTCACCATCTGAAAAAGCCCAGTTAAAGGCTATTTTGATGTCCTGTTTTTTTGCGTATGAACTCAAACACTTCTTCATTTGAAAATAGACATACTCAGCTTTAACTTTATCTGTTGATTTTACTTCTATTAAGGAAGGACTATAGCTGAGTAAATGCACATTCAACTCATCAATAAGTTCTTTGAGTTGCTCATGATTCACATGACCGTTGAACGTAATGGTCACCTCTCTTTTTTTGTTGATAATGAGTTTAAAATTTTTCATGTCAGAACAATTCGACCTCCATGTCATTTAGTTGATTAATTGGAATTTTACTTGTTACGCCTGATTTTTTTGAAATGAATTCCTGGTGGGCTTGCCTTTCGGAATGCATGGTATAGAATTTATGACAGTGTAGTAGAGTTGTTGATTGAAACGATTTTTCTTCCGTTATGCATTCCAATAAATCCGGATATCCGATGGTCTGACACCATTCTAATACTTTTTTGATCTGCTGCTCATTTTCAAAAGGGTTTTCCACATGAAATAGCTCAGAATTATTCGCAATGAAAGCACTCAATTCAACGAAAGATTGACCGTACACATCAAAGACTTTTGAAAGCTGGTAACTGCAAAGTTCAAGTTTTAATCTGTGCTTAAAGCTCAGACAATTAGACTGTTTTTTGGTTTTCAGGATATGACCATGAAAAGCCAGAATATGGCTTATTCTTTGCTCTATCACATCGATGTTTTGGGTGATGGACATTAGTGTGTTGATTTTAACATAGTCGGTTTTTCCATTGAATGATTGATCTTTTACTAATTGCTGCAGATGTTTTAGGATCCTATGCAAATCGATTATCATGAGCATTTCTATTCTCATAATCTCATTGGAGAGCTCGCACAAGTGTTCCATTAAAGGATTGGCTGAGGTATTTTTGCTCACAGAATTTAGTTAATCAAAACAGGTCTACAGATATTTTTTGCATGATCAATGTGACTAGTTTACTTTTGGAGAGATTGATCAATGTTGCTGATGCCAGTACGGTGCAATTTGTACCATCTTTGATAGTTATCATGATCTCCGTTTTTTCACTAATGACCGTGCTAATTTCATCTTTCGATTTCAATCGGACTTCACCTATACCAGGCTCAAAGTACACAGGTAATATATCCTCCACTTTTGCAAGAATGAGTTCTTCTCTGCTATGACCAGTCATTTTAGTAAATGCTGTATTTACATATTCGATTACTCCTTTTTCATTGAAGCACAGGAAGGCATCCACATAACTATCGATGATAGCTAAGTTCTTGTTTTGCTCCTCTTCCAGTTTGGCTAAAGTGGCTTTGGTTTTTTGTAAAGTAGATTCTAGTTCTTTTTGCTTGATTACTTCCTCATCTCTCTTTACTTTTTCAACCGAGTGCGTAATATTTTTTAAATAAGCTCCACCTTCAACAATTAATTCATGGTCTTTTGAGATGGGGAACACATTTAATAGAAAATGAAGTTGGTTGACTTCTATTTGAGTGGCAAATTCTTCTCCTTTAAAGGCATGTGCCAGGTATTCTTTTAAGTCGTGGTTTAAGGCAAAGCTCAAATGAGAGGCATGATATGCGAACTTTGCCCGACGATTGTTTTGCCCCAGCATTTTTTCAAACGCACGATTGAACAGGGTTACATCAAGGTTATCATTGTAGGTGAAGATGATGTCTTCAGTGCCGTTGATGATTCTGTAGAGTTGGTCTTCTTTGTCCCTGAGACTGTTAACAAGGCCATCAAGAGCTTCCTTGTTTTTTTGGATCTCCAACATTTGATTCTCAAGCTTTCCTCTGCTTAGAGTTAGCTGTTCTGCTTGCTCCTGACTGGTCTCAAGCAAGGCTTTTGTATTTGCAAAAGTTCTGCGCCTGTTAAACACAAAGGCCATTGCCTCAGCGCATTTTTTGACAAATTCGATTTCTCTGGTTTTTACCTTGCCTAGAAAGGCAAACTCAAAAACCCCAAAGCATTCTTTCTCTAAATGTACAGGGCACAGCAAGAGACAATTGGGGGTACATTCTCCTAAGCCAGAAGAAATTTTTAGGTAGTCATCGGGAATATCATGTATTAGGATACACTCCAAATCTTTGCTCGATTGCAGTAGATATCCATAGCTTAGTTGCGTTTGCACATTGTTAAGAAAAGAAAAATCATAGCCGATGCTGGCTCTTGACCGAAAATCCTTAACAGCATTTTCTCCTTCTTCAATTTCAAAGTAACCAGAATACTTGGCACTTATTGATTTTGATAAAAGGCGAAGGCTGTCTCTTATAAACAGGTTTTCATCATCAGAAATTTTCTGTAACGCACTTGAGAAGGAAGCGAAGGTCTCAGAAATCCATTGTGCATTTTGAATCGCTTCCATTGATGTATTTATTTGATTTTCAATATTATGGTAGTTGTCATAGGCATAGTTATTGATTGGAACTTTACTCTCGCTCTTTGATTTAGAATGATCGACTTCAAGATTGTTTATCAAAACTTCAGATGATGACAAATTAAAATGTAATGTAGGCTGTGACCTTCCGGAATGTAATTCCGATGCCCATTTGGGCAAGAAGAAAGACAGCGCTTTGGTGAAACGCATCATAGTCAAATATTTATTAGCAGTGATTGAGCAAATGTCAGTGGTCTGCTTTGACGAAATGTGTGAAATAACCTTGGATTATTACCCGACTGCTTTTTGGAAGGTACATTCATTGGTGAACTGATTAGAAGTAAAGATTTAACTAGATATTCAAATAAAGCACATATAAATAATGTAAATGTTAATTTTGTAGATAGATGCAATGCTATTGCTAAAAGTGTTTGTGGGAATTTGAATATAGAACTGCCTCTTGATTTTGAACACTCAACTTTGCCAAATCAAGTTCCTCACAAAACTTACCTCAGACTCACTTTAACAAAATGAACATTTGAAGACAACTAGAATGTACACAGAAAAGTTATATATTTATTTGCTCATATACTTAGGAAATATATTATAATAAATAGTTTAAAACATGTCTATAGATATTTTCTGAATAAAAAAGGTTAGAAATAGTTTGTTATCATAGCTAATTACATTTAGGCTCACCAAAAGGCTAATTTCATTTTTATTAGCATCAAATACCTGTAACTCTGTCTTTTCTTTGATCTCTTTTTTGACATCGCCTTCCATGCAAACGGAAATCTGATTGTTTTGAGATATGACTTTTACGGGCAGAATCTCAGTAATGTTAAGGCTAAGCAGGTAGGTTTTCTCATACCCAAGTATTTCTCCCACTGCTTTGTTGGCAAACTCTATTTTGCCATCTGTCCTGAAGCTTAGAAATCCATCGCTACAACCTTCAAGTATGGCTTCGTTCTTCCTTTTCTCAGCCTCCATTCTTTCCAGGCTTTTCTCCATTTGCAGATAAGCCTCTTGCTGCTGCTTTTGCAATTCCCAAAGTTGTTCCTGCTGTGCCTTTAGTTGGTCTAATTGCAGTTTTTGCTTTTTGGCAATATTGATATTGAAGAAATGGGCCCCCAAACAAGCTGCAGCTGCTTCAATAAATTTAAGGTGTCGTTTCTCAGGTTTGGCGAGGAAGGAACATTCAATAGCCCCATACACATCATCTTTAAAAATCAAAGGGAAGATACCCAGATAAGCCGGGACGGATTCTCCAAGACCTGAACTTACAATAGTATAGTCTTCTGGAATATTTTCGGTTATGTAAGGCTCTTTATCAAGCACTATTTGTCCGATCATCCCTTCCCCGATCTCAACTTTATTTTTCTGTAAACTTTCAGGTAAACCATAGCCGGCTTTCAACTGAAGTGAAATTGCTCCTTCGGCAAAATCAGCTTCTATCAGATACAATGCTCCTTGAACAGACTTAGAGTATCTTACTATCTGACGAAGCAGACGATAATCGCTCTCGTCTTCATGAAAATAATTTTGTATGATTCCATTCAGCTCTTTAAGCCCATAGTTTAACCAATCAACTGAGTTTTGATCATTGCTGAAAAGTCTGAACTGAAGCTTTTTAAGCAAGTCAGCAGTCTCCCCATCTAAGTCCTGATGGCGATCTTCCAGCTCTGATCCAAGTGCCAAAGTCCTCAATTGGCCTTGTATCAGGTCTTTATTTTGAGTCCAGTTGTGGTTTTCGCTCGTATCAGTTTCAGATTTTTGAGTTCGTCTTTGTTTGACCAATAACCAGAGCATTCCCATACTACCACCTAGTAGGGCAATTAGCAGGCTAAGAAACCTGGGCTCGTAGTCAAAAATCAAGAGAGAGTACATCTAAGTTTGAGATGTACAAATGTAGGCCCTACTATAAAGCAAATCCATCCTTGAAAAACCCCAAAAAAACAAAGGGGTCTTTACCTACAAGCTAAGTGAAAACACCTAATAGTTTATGTATTTATAAGTACCAGGAGCGGGACTCGAACCCGCACATCCTTTACGGACACAAGATTTTAAGTCTTGCGTGTCTACCATTCCACCATCCCGGCTAATAAAAAAAAGCCCGCTAGGGCTTTTGAGCGGGAAACGAGACTCGAACTCGCGACCCCGACCTTGGCAAGGTCGTGCTCTACCAACTGAGCTATTCCCGCATTAATATGAATCGACTCCCTTCCGGAGTTCCGAAAGTTTTATTTTTCGGGCCACAAATGTAGCATCTTGTAACACACTTAGTCAAGCAATTGCTTCTTTTTTTTACTCGATGAGGGTCATTTCCTTGAGAAGGTAGCCCGCTCCTGCAAAACGATCTATGATAAACAAGGTGTATCGAACATCCACAGCGATATTTCGAACCTGGCTAACATCATAGTTCAGATCGCTCATGGTCCCTTCCCAGTTGCGATCAAAATTGGTGCCTATCAGGTGGCCTTCTGCATTGATCACCGGGCTGCCTGAGTTCCCACCAGTGGTATGATTACTAGCGATAAAGCACACTGGCAATGTTCCATCCGGACGGCTGTACTTACCGAAATCTTTAGCCAAAATCAGCTCTTTCAATCGACCTGGAATGACATAATCTTCTGCGCCTGTCATGTTTTTGTCCACAATACCGTCTGTGGTGGTATAGTGAATATATTGAACGCCATCTCTTGGGGCATAGCCTTCTACCTTTCCATAGCTCACCCGCAGCGTGGAGTTGGCATCCGGGTAAAATGTCCTGTTGCTTTGCATTTCTCTTAGCCCTCGTATGTATTCAGCGGTCAACTGAGTGATCTGAGTATTGGCAAATCGTGCGGTTGGATTTATTTTTTCAGCATTGATTGCAGCCATAGCAGCATACCATAGGTACAAAGGGTCTTTTTTGATCTTTTCCGTTTTATTGCTCTTGAGCAGTTGCAGGTATTCTCTAATCCCTTTTTCAGTTGTAAAGCCCGATTTTGAGTACATGTCCGCACAAAACGCAGTAATATTTCCATTGAACTTTTTGTCTACCAGTGCCATTGCTTGTGGGTGAAAATCACTGCCAACGACCGACCTGTAAAAGCCGATACCTACTTCCATGACTTTACGGTCTGTCTCCAAATCCAGATCTTTGAAATACTGGTTAGCCTCATACATACTCAATTGTTTTGCTACCAAAGCAGTATCGGGCTTAGGACTATTCAAAGCTGTATAAAAGAGCGAAGTAGGACCTAGCACTTCCGGGGCTGAAAGGGCTTCCCGATAGAGCTGTGCGGCAAGATTCACTTTTGATAAGCTATCATAAACCATCTTTAATCCAGATAAAATATGACCATACTTCTTTTGACGTTCAGCGTTTTCGGAGACCCATTGCCCGAAAGCATTTTCCAGAGTTTCCTTTTTTGCAATAGCGGAGGATCGTACCAATCCACGGGTTTCCCCTTGCCATTTCTTCCATGCATTGCTCACGCTAGCATACTTGGCGACATACTGTATTCTAGTCTTATCGCTTTTACGCATCATTTCATCTAAGACTTTGAGTCTCCTGGTGCGAATCTCAATGTTGTTTGGGTTGGTCTGATCAACTATAAGGCGAAGCGCATAGGAGCTTAGATATTCCTGTGTGCGGCCTGGAAAGCCCATCACCATCGTGAAATCGGTTTCCTTAATGCCCTTTAACGAAATAGGAAGGTGATGTGCCGGCCGGTAGGGGACATTATCAGCTGAATAGTCTGTAGGCATATTGTCTTTCCCAGCATAAACCCTGAACACCATGAAATCAGCATTGTGCCTTGGCCACATCCAGTTATCGGTGTCACCACCAAAATTACCGATGGACTTTGGTGGAGCACCCACCAGCCTTACATCATTGAAGGTTTCTGTAACGAATAGGTAGTATTCATTTCCATAGGCGAAGGATCGTATGAAAGCTTTGAAATGGCTGCCCTCAACGGCTTTTTTCTCCAATTCGGAAATGTTTGATGATCTCTTCTTTTCTGCTTCAGCAGAGCTTAATTGTTCAGTTCCGCTATTTACGGCTGCCGTGACATCTTCAATTCTTTTGATCACGGTAATGAACAAGCCTGGATTTGGCAATTCTTCTTGTTTGTTCATCGCCCAGTAGCCATTGGTCACATAGTCTTTCTCGACAGAGGCATGACTTTGCAATGCATCCAGCCCACAATGATGGTTGGTAAGTAATAAGCCTTCTGAAGAAATAAACTCTCCGGTACAAAACCCGCCAAATGAGATCACGGCATCTTTAAGGCTGGACCTGTTCAGACTATAGATATCGTCAGCACTGATTTTCATGCCTTTGGCCTGCATATCCTTTTCATTTAGCAGCTTGATCAACTGTGGAAGCCACATGCCCTCTTCTGCACGCAAAGGCAATAAAGTAGCTTGAATAAGCAAAAAAGCAATCAGGAGGGTGGGCAATACTTTTAGCTTGATCATAGGCGTTTTTTTTGAATCAATGACTTAGGATTTACTTTCCTCATCGGAAGGATGGGGTAGGAAGCGTTTTTGAAAGATCAGTAAAAGGCTAACACCTATAAAGATGCTTGCATCTGCTATGTTGAAAATTGGCCAAAAGGAATAATACTGGCCTCCGATAAAAGGGATCATATCGGGCAAAATGCCTTCCCAGATGTCAATGTAAAACATATCAATTACCTGACCATGAAACCAGGGATTGCTAACGCCATAAGGGGCGTTCTCAAGCAATACTCCATAAAAAATGCTGTCAATGAGGTTGCCAATGGCTCCTCCCAGAATCAATGCCATGCACCAAATCATCCCCGGATGATGTTTGGTTTTATACAAATGCCAGATGTACCAGATGATAGCTGCTGCTGCGAAAAGTCTAAAACCAGTCAAGGCAAGTTTACCATACTCTGAACCCAGCTCTATGCCAAAGGCCATACCAGGGTTGAGGGTATAATGGAGCTTAAACCAATCACCAAACACCCTGATTTGACCGGGCAAGCCCATTGGCATAGCAAAATGAACCCAAAGTTTAACAATATGATCGACCGTAATTACAGCAAGAGAAGCCAAATAAAACCAGCTCAAAGGGGGCAATTTTCTTTCCATCAGCATTTCAGTGCACAATTCTAGCCAAAAATATGGCAGGTGACTACTACTCCCTTGCGGGCTCAAGTGCCCTGTTGATAAAATGAAGAAAGGGGACCAGGCTTAGGAGCTGGCTTACCAGATGATCAGGTAAGCCAGCCGACGTGAGTTCTCCCTGTGTGAGTATTTTGCTTGCTGTAAAACTCTTTAATTTCAAGTATTCGGCCATAGGATGGCTTTTTTCGTAACCCTTTGGCATACTTCTCATTCGCTCATCATCAAGCTCTCCATAGAAGGTTCGAAAATCAGTTGCATTTATGATAGACAAAAACTCTTCTGCCTGATAGTCGATTTCCTGTCGGATAAGGTTGGCAACCGGAGTTGGCGGCATATAAACTCCTCCTCCCACAAAAGCCTCTGAAGGGTCAAAATGAAAATAGTAGGTTGCCAAACCTCCTTTCTTGCCCTCTGAAGCAATTCCGAAAGAAAAATGGGTTTTGTAGGGTGTTTTGTCTTTACTGAAACGAATATCACGGGCTTGCCGGAACACACAGGATTTTGCTTCAAGTCCTGAGAGCTGTGGGTCAACTTCCTGAAGTTTTTCAAGTATAAAACCGGTCAGTTCAAGAAAATATTTCTTTGCCTGCTGATATCTTTTTTCCTGCGAATACAGCCATTCACGGTTGTTATTTACCTTAAGATCAGCAAGAAATGAGCGCATATAGACGCTTGACGAAACGTAGTCCATACAATTTTACGATAGAGAGGATAACCTTTTGCCCCACAAGTGACGTAAAAGGAGGCACATATACAAATCTGTATATTCCTATCTAATCACTATAACAACAACATGGCGTACACAAAATCGCTGGAATTCAGTCCTTCGGAAATTGAGCTTTCAGAAGTCGCAAAGGCCCTCGCACATCCTGCCAGGGTATGCATCGTCGGAATTTTACTTGAGGCCAATACAGCCACCTGTGGTCAAATTGTAAAAAGACTTCCACTGTCCCAATCCACTGTTTCGCAGCACCTCAAAGAACTCAAAGATGCCCGGATCGTAAATGCTGATGCGAGGGGATCCTCCGTAATTTATTCATTAAACAATGAACGATGGAACCGTAGCCGGTTTATTTTTAATGATCTGTTCAAAAAGAACCCGATTATAAATTAATTCTTTGCCAGATTTGGCAACCAAATTGTTCAACGTTTAGTTTTACACCCACATAAGACTGATCGCCACATGAGAACAATCCTTTTTAGTGCCCTGCTGATCTTCACAGGTTGTTGGCTCACCGTAGCTGCCATTACAAACGACGACAAAGCCGACAAAATCAATGGGGTATGGCTTTCCGGCAGCGGTAAAGCCAAAGTTAAAATTGCCAAAGACCCTAAGACAGGCAAGTACGAAGGTCGTATAGTATGGCTTAGAGACCCTAAGGATGAGGTCGGAAAGGCCAAGATTGACAAGAACAATCCTGAGGAATCACTTAAATCCAGACCCTTGCTAGGCCTCAAAATTTTGCGTGAATTTGACTACAAAGGGGATGGCCTGTGGGAAAACGGAATGATTTACGACCCTGAGAATGGAAGCGACTACAACTGCACTATCAACCTTAAGGATGAGAATACTTTAGAGGTTCGTGGATTTATAGGCGTTTCGGTCTTTGGCCGGACTGATGAGTGGACTCGTCAGATAAAGAAATAAGTCCAAAATAGAATTGACCAGGGCTAGGGCTGTGTTTCAGTCTTAGCCTTTTTTATGGGCTTACTAAATTGATGCTCACGTTGAAATACAAGGGGTTCCCCAGGCTGTTTTCAATTGCAAAAGCCTTATCATCAAAAAAACTTCTGAAGAAATCTCCCTCATCCACATTGAATAGCCAGTTGTAACGATAACCTGCCTGCACACTTAGCCACATGAAGTTGTAAAGCGATACTTCGTAAGTCAGCCTCAGCCTGAGCTCTGACCTGCGTAATTCCGGACTTTGGAGGCGGCTGGATGCAAAATCGGAGCCATTGCCAAGTCGGTAACTTTGCCCCTCCAGTTCATAGCCTGCAAACAGCATGTTGCGGGCATTGACAGTATATCTGAAATTGGCTCTGGCCGGGAAAAGACATTCGGCACCCCATTTACGGCTGGAATGGGTGTAGTTGAGGAACATAATCGGGATATAGTTTAATGCCCCGGCACGGTAGGTTCTTGAAAGTCCAAAACCCACCATTTTACGATCATTGGGTTTCCAGCCATAAATGAAAGCTCCTGTATATCGGGTATATCTCAGAGGCTGCCACTTGTCAAGGCTATAATCTCCATTGAGATCGGCAGCTGCCTGAATAATGATAAATTGGCGCTCGTTAAATGGTTTAAAAATAGTGGTGTTAAGGCCTGTGCTGCGTAAACCATTGCGGTTGAGGGCTTGATGTAAGGGGTGAGATAAGGTAGAGTCTGTTTGCTCAAAGGTGTATCTGTTCTCCAGGTAGTTTACACCGACATTGATCAACAAATCAGTTCTTGAGATAAGTGGGGTATTGGCTGAGAAACGAATGCCATGATTGCTTCTTATGTTGGATTCCTTACCTGCAATCAGACTATCTTCTGAGCGCTCCGAGGTAAGTTTGTAAGCTCCCTGAAAGTCAAATCCCAGAGAGATCAACTTAGCAGGGCTTAATCCCAGAACTTTTGAAGTGCAATAGCGTTTTGCTGCACCTTCTTCAGCTTCTCCAAAATCTGCATATTGACTGAAATCTTCCTCTTCTTCTGTTGAAGTAGTATCTGTCTGGGCTTTAGAGCCTTGTGCCAGCAACAGGACAAGTGCATATGCGATCAGGAAAAGATAGTTTTTTCTCATGGCTGCAGTTTTATTCATCACAAACATAAATGCCTGTGGCATACTCAACAAAGCCAGATGAAATAACTTGTCAAAAAAAAACCCGGCTTGCCGGGTTTTAAGAGTTCTGAGGAAGATTTACATCGCCCCCATCGATTGGGCATTTCGGGTGAAAAGCTGATTGATTCGCTCAAACCGCTCTTTTTCCTGAGTTGTCTGGTATACCTGAGCTAAATAGTTGAGGATATACATTTGCTCCTGCATCCGATCATTTCTTTTCTCTCCCTTTTTGAGGTAGTACTGAATAAGGTCATCTGCACGCTTGCTCATAAGGTCAGCAATACCAGCCGCCTCTTCCATCATGCCTGCCCTGATCATGAGCTGCACCATCGTTGGGGTGGTTACATCGTAAGGAATTCCCTTGTCAGGCATCACTTGCTGACAACGTTGCAGTACGACTTTGGCTTTATCCATGTTACCTTCTTTCATGAGTTGATCAGCAAGTTTGATAAAGCAATTGCGGCTGTTGAGTACAAATTTGGTGTGCTCCTCATCAAAGAAGATGTCAGAGCGATCCAGGTTTCTCCAGAACATATTGTTCATCACATTTTCATACATCACATCTGAGGCCACCCTTTCCCAGTCATTTGGATTACCATTGACAGGCAACAAACGATACGTCATACCTTCCATTTGCATGTACTTCTTCATTTCCAGGTTGGTCGTAGCGACAGAAGTATTGTTGAAATAGATGGGTCTCTCCCAGTTTGATGTAGCGATGATATCCAGGATCATCAGGTCATTTTTGAAAATGGTATTGCTCTTGATACCGATTTCAATTCTTGAAGCCAATGATGCAGTATCTGCTGTTCTGATGATTCCGCCGTTTAGCAATTGATCACGGTTAACATCCAGAAACAGGGTTTTGGTCGGAACCGTATTGGCCAGTCCTCCTCCCATCAATGGCACTTGTATCGCAGGATGGTTTTCATTGATCAGCTGAAGGTAGCGACGCAAATCCAGAGCCTGACCACGTAACTGCCTGGCTTCCACGTAAGGCAGGGCATCGTTAGTACCTTGAATGGTGTTTTTTGGGCTCAGAGAAATAGGCAGTGCATCGCTCAGGTAGTGTTTTTCCCTGAGCTGCTTGATGTACCAGTCAGCGGTCAGGTAACTAAGAACCACCACCCGTACATCAGTGCGGAAACCTTCCACATTTTGCACATACCACAAAGGGAAGGTATCGTTGTCACCACCAGTAAACAGGATCGCATTTTTTGCGCAGGAGTTGAGCATGTTTCTGGCGCTGTCAACTGCAAAAAAACGATCGGCTCTGTTGTGGTCGTCATAGCCTACGGCCAGCATTTGTAAAGGAACCGCCAATGCAAGTACGATCGCCAGACCCGCCCTGATGGTGGCGGCTTTCAGCAACTTACCAAGCAATTCGTAGAGGAAGAGCACACTCATCCCGGCCCATATTGAAAACACATAAAAAGATCCCACAGAGGTGTAGTCCCGTTCTCTTGGCTCATTTGGGGGCTGGTTTAGATAAAGGATCACAGCTGCTCCTGTAAAGAAGAAAAGGAGTCCTACGACAGCAAAATCTTTAGAATTTTTGGTGAAATGGAAATATGCTCCCATCAACCCCAGGATGAAAGGCAACATGTAAAAATTGTTTCTAGCCTTATCCAGAGAGAGAATTTCAGGAAGGTTTTTGTTGCTTTCCCAAGGCCTCAGCCAGTCAGAGTCTTGTTTGATTCCTTCCCGACCAGCAAAATTCCACATGAAATATCTCCACCACATGTGTCCAATCTGGTATCTGACCATGAAGACGATTTGGTCGGTCATGTTAGGCTTTTTGCCTTTGGGCATGCCTGCCCAGCGAGCGTATGCCTCCACTCTGTCAGCCCGGCGGTCGTACATGCGGGGCAGCAAAGCGATATGTTTGGGGTCATAGATGACCTTCATTTTGTAGTCAAATATCTCATAGCTGTCCTCACCTTTGCGGTATAGAGGGGCTTCTCTTTCCTGACGGATAGCGTCAGCAAGATAGGTGGGGCCATTAAGCAAAGGCCGGTCTCCATACTGCTCACGCTTGAGGTACGATACGAAAGTGATGATATTCTCGGGGTCGTTTTCATCAATGGGAGGGTTGTAGTTTGAGCGAACCAAAACCATCACGTAGCAAGAGTAGCCGATCAGTATATAAGCAAATGAGAGCAAGGCGGTATTGAGCAATACATTTTCTTTTTGAATGGAATAGCGTATTCCCCAAACCAGTGCAGCGATGAACAGCACAAAAAAGACGATGATACCTGATCCAAATGGGGCACCAAGACTGTTCACAAAGAAGATCTCAACTTTACCTGCAAGGGTTGGCAGGCCGGGGATTATTCCCGACAAGATAAAAAGCAGTATACCCGCACTGATGGCCAACGTAAGAACAATGCCTTTAGCATTGGCCTTGTACTTTTTGAAATAGTAAACCAATCCAATGGCCGGTACAGCAAGTAAGTTTAGTAAGTGAACTCCAATGGATAAGCCGACAGTGTAGGCAATCAGGATGATCCATTTGTTAGCGGTGCTTTCATCTTCAACCCGCTCCCAGCGCAGGATTGCCCAAAAAACAAACGCCGTAAAAAAAGAGGACATGGCATACACCTCAGTCTCTGCTGCGGAGAACCAGGCTGTGTCGGAGAAAGTGTAAATCAAGGTGCCTACTGTACTGCTGCCCAGGATCAGGATTTTTTCGGTTAGTGTTAGCTCTTCCTGCTTTTTATTCATCAGTTTAATGACCAACAGGCTGATTGCCCAGAAGAGAAACAAGGAAGTAAATGCGCTACTGACTACTGAAACCATATTCACCCAAAAAGCAACCTGGGTAACATCGGATGCAAAGAGGGAAAACAAACGACCCACCAGCAAAAAGAAAGGAGCTCCCGGAGGATGTGGTACCATGAGCTTGTAGGATACGGCGATAAATTCACCACAATCCCAAAAACTTGCCGTAGGCTCTACAGTGAGGGTATAGACCACCATGGCAATGACAAAGGTCAGCCAACCGGTGAGGTTGTTCAGCAGCTTAAACTTCATAGGTTCTTTAAAAATTTCGGCTAAAATAATACTTAAGATCAATCGCCACCGGAATAAAGAATGACAGACGGTGCCACAACTAATTTAAACAAGCGGTTGTTGCTGGTTTATGGAGCCGATTGTCGTAGTGTGGTTGAAGCGTGATTTGCGTCTGCAAGACCATGAAGCCCTGTTTGAAGCCTCAAAAACAGGGCTTCCTGTCGTTTTGATTTTTTGTTGGGAGCAGTTTCTGCTTGTCTCGCAGCGGTGTAAAAAGTAATGAAAAGAGCCTACTGCTCCTCTTTAAAGTAAACCTGATAGAAGTGCAGGCCTTTTTCTTCGTCGTATCCCTTTTTGATAAGTTGGCGGTCACCGTGGATGTAGATATGGAAGTTTTTATCCAGCTTTAGTACGCTTTTATACACTCTTTGTTCTTTGCGCACAGCATGGTCTGAGATGGTAAACTCATCCCGGATGTTCATTTGCTTCTGCTCAGCAAACCGTTCAAAGGCCTCGGTTACTTCCGGCTGGCGAAATACTTCACGGGCAAAGTCATCAGGACTTAAGGTCTCATGCGCTTTCATGTAGGCAAGTGTGCGATTCATAAAGTCTGCCTGATCGGTTTTGTCGGCCTCAAACTGCTGGGGGAATTCCTCTTTCACAAAGGATCGGGTGACTTCCATGAACTGGGCTGTTTGGTGGAAAGGGTCTTGTCGAGGCTCTGCTTTCAAGATCTCCGATTTCCATAACTCCCCCTCCGGTGATTTGGGGAGCCGGTCGTACAGTTGAACCTTGTAGCCTTCTCTTTCCTCTATTTTAAATATGAGGCAGGCCCTCAGAGGTTTATCCAGCAGAAATCCATTTATGAGTTGACCCTCCTCATTTAAGCGGGCCCATACATGTGCTTGCTCTTCAAAAAAATACAATCCAATGGCGGGGGAATCATCATCATCACTACCCAATTCACTGTAGGTGGCGATGATCCAGATTCCATTTAGAGCTGTTGATTTGAGCCATTCATGAGGCTGATCACTGCCAAAATCTACATTAACCCAAGGCAGCAGTGCTGAGGTAGCGCCCAGTCGGTGGTAAGCAGGTACTTTAAAAGGCCCCAGCAGGCATTTATCAAGCCAGGCTGAATGTTCAGAGAGTTGAATCAGGCTCAGGCCGGAGCCTTCCGTGATTTGCTCGCCGTTTTCACTTACTTGAAATACCCTTAAACCGGACAATGAAGCCTTGTGAAATGTTGACATGAAGCTGCCTGTGTTTAAATTGATGGCTTGAAAGGTAGCCAATCCACAGCATTTGCAAAAGATTGGCCCCAGCCTATGTTTATACCATCACTGTTTAAGCAATTGTTGAGTTAATCGGGTTGAATTAAGAGTATATTATGGCTGTTTTTAAAGTCAAAAAATATTACCAGATAGTAACATACTAAATAGTTACATACCAAAAGGTAATAAAATATTGTAACTGTGTGGTACTATCCAGACCTCCCACTTTGTTGTTTTTGGCACCATGTGAAACTGCCAATGTGCTAAAAAACAGAAGGATACTAAAGGAAGCCGATCTGATCGATGATACCGAACTGGGCTATGAGTTTTTGGATCCGGCGTTTGAGCTTTGGTTGAAGCGGGAGTACCGAATTTGATTGAGCCCTTGGTCTGTGAGCCACAGACCAAGGGTGGGGCAGAAACCTATTTCTGTTGAACTATTGACTATAAAGTAATATTGATGTGCATTTGTGTGCCTGCCACTACCAAGTTAGGATTCCCTGCTAAATTATTTGATCCATTATTAGGTTTAGCAGGGATTGTGTTGGCTGACCAAAAGTCTCCAGAACCTGAAAAATAAGAAACAATAATCTTCAAAGTTCCTGTGTTACCTACAGCTGACCTTGGGATTTCAATCTCCCAACCTTTGTCAAGAGCAGTATTGCTGTTGAGATTGGCCGTCTGCACAAAAGCTGTACGAATATTGTTAAAAGTAGTCACTGCTGCTTGATTAACCCCACCTATTTGCTTAACAATTTGGTTAACAGTTCTAGTGGTGCCATTGTTTGGCTGATTACCAAGATATACATCTATGTACTTGCTTGCTACCGGTGCAGCATAGTTCACAGCTGACATGTAAAAGCTTCCTCCATTGTCGCCACTTGCGCCAATACGGATTGCCATATCGCATTCAAAATCTAGCGTAGGCCTTGAAGCATCAAAACATCCATCAGGATCATCAGCAGCCGGCAATTGTGAACCTGCAGTGATGCCACCTGCTACTCCACTTGCACCTAAGTAAATAGCCAGGTTGTTTCCATTGCTCTCTGCATTACCAGCCAGAAAAAAGGTAATCTTGTCATTTGACTTTTTGGCATATAGATGGATCACACCATGTGGGCCAAAGCCAGTACTGTCCTTTCCTGGACCATAAGTGCCGATCAAGGTATAATTTTCAATAGTATTAATGGTACCATCAATTATTGGAGGGCTTAGGTCTACAGGAGGTACAGTATCATATATTTTAAAACTTCTCGTTATCGACCAAGCACTGACGAAAGATTGCCTTACACTCCTAACTCTCCAAAACAAAATTCTTGTTGGCAAATCTAAATTAAATGAGAAGGTGGTATCACTTAAATTCATTGAGTAATTGCTGCTATCAGGGAAGAAATTATACGAAGATACTTGCAAATCATAAGAAGTTGCATTTTTGCTTTTGGTCCAGATAAACCTTGGCCGTTTATTCAAAGTGCTATCGTTTGCCGCTGGACTGATTAATACCGGAGTACTCAAAGTGGTATCAACAGGAGGATTGTTTGTGTTACGGGGTTGAGCAGGATCATCATTTTTACAAGAGATGATAGCTAGAAACAGTAATATCGGCCATTTTTTCATTATTTCTCAAAAATATGTGTGTGAGCAAAAGTGCCAATATTTTTCGATTTCCGCAACAGAGTAATGTTTTATTTCACAAGAATTTAAAATTCAGGGCTTTGATTGGTCTTTGTTTAAATAGTCAATAATCAGAGGGCCATTCAATAAATCAGAATTCATCTAACTATATCATTATCAGAAGTTCAAGTCAATTGAAACAAAATGTTTGTAATCAATTATGATTACGTTTGATGTAAATAGCTGAATTACTGTCCATTATTGAAAGTATTTATTTCACAGCGGAATTAAGTTTTTCACAAATTCCGGCTTTTTGGGTAACAAAGTGACCACATAATGACCAGGTAAAAACCACTTAAGTTGATTCATAAACCCCAGTAATTGCTCTTCAGTTTCAAAATCTTCCTCATGGATATTGAAAATTAACTCGCTAATCATTTCTCCGTTGTATTCTCTCATGGATAATGCCACTTTAGGTTCAGCAATACCTGAGGATTGTAAGAAGTCTTTGATTACCTCACGGGTAACTTTTGGGAGGTATTCCTCTGAAGGCTCGGCCATCAGTACTTGAGTAGGCTCCGTAAGCACTTCTCTTTCTGGAAGTTGACCCTGTTCAGCTAGAGAAAACAATTCACCATTTAAATGAAGGTTGACCATTGCACCATGAGGGATGCTCCATATCACTTGTTTACCATCTGGACTAAGGGCCACACCATACCCGTTGCTTAACAAGTGATCTTTAATACTTAGCAATGAGTATGGATTAAAGGGCTTTTTTGACTCAGGATACTGCAAAAAGAAATAGGGAAGGCCATTTGGCCCTTGCCTGATCTGTGGATCGCCACAAGTAAATGAGGCATTCAAAATGGAGGAATAAAAGGCTCTTTCCCAAGCCTCATTCCTGCTATCATTAGGTGCTTTTAGTAATTCAACAATGATTTTTGTTTTTTCAGTATCGTACAGATTTTGATAGGATTCAGAAGCTGAAGTAGTGTCGTTTGCCTCTTTTGTGACTGTGGTTGGCGGGTTGTTTTTATCAGGGTGTTGCAAGTAAGCAGCCGTTTCTGCATCAATTTTTACATAGCTGAGCAATTCTGTTTCTTCAAATTTCACTTTACCCTTGTC
The DNA here is from genome assembly GCA_027488815.1 of Cytophagaceae bacterium. Classification (GTDB taxonomy): domain Bacteria; phylum Bacteroidota; class Bacteroidia; order Cytophagales; family JAIYAX01; genus JAIYAX01. The sequence continues at coordinate 146,976 of JAIYAX010000005.1, forward strand.
GTCTTTGTTGGCATATTTATCAATGATGGAAACATACCATTCACCATCAAAACAGTCGTACAAGGTGATCATACAATGATGGCTTTCATCAGAAGCTAACTTTAATTGCAAGAGAGGACTAAAGTCCTGTTCAAGAAGGCGTTGGTATTCAGCTTTCTCGATGTACTTAAGAGGATTGAGTTTAATTTCATTCGACCATTTATTTGATTTTTCGCTAAAAGGTCTCTCAGACCTTCTTTTTGCAACAAAGACGATCGGCCAAATAATAAGAACAGCTTCAATTAGCCATACGATGAAAAGAAGAAATCCATTGACCACATTTTTTTCCAGTGTGAAGGTTCCCATCTCATTCAACTCATTGACCGCTAAAAGAACTGCTTGAGGATTAATAAAAATATCAAACCAATTATCCTCTGTGTAGTAATTTCTGTTTAGCCAAAATACCCAATGCCAATAGTAGGCCATAAGCCCTGCCAAAAGGCTAAAAACTGTCGCTACTTTAGCATTACGCACTTTCCCCCAATCAATTACTGCTAAGTGCATTACCAACAACCCAACTGAGGTTCCGAAGATGAGTGTTACGATAAAGTTGAGGTAAAAGAATACGATGCCGACTGACATCAGTCCAGTAGATACCAAAACATAAAGCCAGGAAAGTAAGGGGACAAGGCTAAGGCTGGAAACGATTAGAATGACAAAGGATAAGGGAGAGAACTTCCCTGAAGGTTTGTAAGTATCCATCAGATTATTGGTTTTAAGGTTTGTTTGTCAGAACAATAAATGCTTGATTATGAACAAACTTAACAAGTTTAGCAATGCGCTAAATGGTTTAGAAAAATTCTTTTTTCACTTTGATTTGAGGCCAAAATGAAGCTAGAGAATACGGTTTAAGCTGGGTGCTGATGTGTCAGGTATAAAAAAAGCGCACCGTAAACCGATGCGCTTTTTGCTTTTCAAAACCCCAGATAGTTTCCCCGTATGAATGGGATAGTACTACATACGCTGAGGTTCGTTAAGGTAATTGATCAAAAGCGAATGGAAAGACCTGCATAAATGTTTCTCCCTTCTCCGGGAAGTAAGCCCGGTCCGGGATATCCTCCCGCCCGGCGAGTGGCATAGCGCTCGTCAGTCAGGTTATTTAGTCCTGCGGTAAAACGGTATTTGTCCATGAACAAGTAACTCAAAGAGGCATCCCAAAGGCTATATGCACTAATCTTTCCAGTTGTGGCTGCCGCATTGGGTAGCTCGGTATTGCTCGCATCGGTGTATACTTCGGTAGTCCTGCTTTGTTGCAGGGTGACAGAGAGGCCCTTTAGTCGATATGTAAGTCCCCATCTTACGATATGATCCGGCGCATATTCCACTTTCTTGTCTTTGAGATCACTTTCTACTAGTCTAAGGTTGGGTGATGTGCCGCTGACCGAGTTGGTTCTGAAGCCGGTGTACCGGGCTTCCATTACTGTTGCCGAGGCAAATACCAGTAACTGACCGGCTTTTGGCTTTTTGATCATGCCGAGTATATCCAATTCTACAAAACTTTCAATCCCTCTGCTTTCGGTCGCACCCAGGTTGGTTCTTAGCTGAAAACTGCTTGTGTTGGTAGCATTGATTTGCCTAATGGTGCCGATACGGTTTTCGTATCTAAGTAAAAATGCACTCAGGTCAAACTGTAAAAAACTACCCAGTCGGCCTCTGTAGCCCAGGTCCAGATTATATCCACCTGCATCTTTCAGGTTTTCATCAATTACATCGGTAGTAGCCGGTGGCGTAAGGTCACTGAATAGCACCGGTCGGTAAGCCTGGGAGAAATTGGCATATAAGGAAGTAGCATACGATAATTTGTAGCCGGCACCTATTCCTGCGAGTACGAAACTGCGTGTCCTGTTTAGGTTTTCAATCCTCTGCTCGCTTCCATCGGCATTAAGGTTAAGGCGTCCCTCAGCACTGCTGTTCAGATTTTCAAACCGGAGCCCCGGGGTGAAAGAAAGCCGGTTTCCAAGACGCAGGTGCCACTCTGCAAAGGCAGCAAAGTTTCGGTTTTCAAAGCGGAGCTCTCTTCTAAAACGTTCCTCTTGTAAGTTGAGGTTGAAGTCAAAACCGGCATCACCTCTTCCTAACTGTTGCCTGAGGGTGGTCCCCAGACTGTAGCGGAGGCCTGCAGCCAGGGTTGTTTTCAGGCCGATCACACGCAGAGAGCCCCGGTAACGCAGCTCAGTACCTACATTGCCATAGCGGTCACGGTCGATCTGTCGGTTGGCAAAACGCCCTTGGGAAACATTGAAGCTATCGGGTTGGGTAACGGCATTTACAAAGCCGATGGAGTTTCGTTCACCCATCAAACCAAACACTTTTAGCTCGATCACTTGTTGCTCATCTATGGCCCATTTGGCTTTCAGCACAGGTACAAGCCAAGGTGTTCCAAACCAATTGCGGCTGCGGTCAGAGCGCTTGGGGTCTATCTTGAAAAGGCTATCGCTGAGGCCACCCGGCTGCTGACTTTGATAGTCCATAGCGGTGAGTTCCATGCCCAGGCTTAGTTTTTTAGAAGCAGCATACTCTAGGTTGATGTACGCATTCTGGATGTTGTAGCGGCTGTTTTGTCTCCAGCCCTCTGCGCTACGGCTGTTGGCATAGGCATAGTAACTCCAGCGCCCTGCGGTTCCTCCAACACCGATAAAGGTGTTCCTCATGCCAAAGGAGCCCAGGGTATTGCTTAACTCACCACTGATTTTTTTACCGACGGTCGGTTTTTTGATGACATAATTGAGCAGACCTCCAAACTGTGGCCCATATTGCAGAGACGCTGCACCACGTACCACCTGAATTTGCTCTACCGCTTCCAGGGGAGGGTTGAAGTAAGCTTCCGGGTAGCCAAAAGGGTCAGAGCTTACGTCGTAGCCGTTTTGTCGCACATTGAACTCCCAGCTGCGGTTGGGACTGAGGCCTCGGGTGGAGACCCCTGTCTGAACGCCGGAGCCATCATTTTCCCAGATCATCACCCCAGGCACTTTGGCAAACACCTGCCGACTGACGTTCATGGACAAGTTCGCATCGAGACGTTCGGGAGCTATGACCTCTGTTTTTTTGTTGGCATAGAGGGCAGCGCCGTCAATGTCAGGCAGGGTGCTGCGGTCGGTCAGGGCAGGGGCTTCGATGTACACAGCATTGAGTTCGGCAACATCCGGCTCCATAATGAGGTTGAGCTCCAGTTTCTGACCAGGTTCTAACAAGATGGTTTGGGTAATGGTTTTGTATCCGATTTCAGAAAAGCTGATCTGATAGCTGCCTGAGGGCAGGTTTTTGATGGAAAAGAAGCCCTCTTTATCGGTAAAAGTTCCTTTGGACAAAGAAGGGATACCCACACTTACTGCTTCTACTGGGGTTCCATTCGCTTCTGTGATTTTTCCCCTCACTTCTGCTTTCTCCTCGTCAAAAGCGGCGATGAGGGGGTTGGAAAGCATGAATAAGCAGAGTAGGGAGCAAATGGATCGAAGCAGCATTATTTAGAATGATTTTAAATAGATGCGCAAAGGTAGTTTTCAAAGCAAGAGAAGCAAGCCTGTGATCACATTGCTTATGCTATGTTTTTGTTAAGTGAATTTAACATTGGGGTAATGTTGAGAGGGAAAAGCCGCTGTAATTTGAAGGTGGTAAAAAGTGGGTTTTGGGCAACTAAATACCATATAAAGCGATTTTTAAGAGTTGTGGAGGATTATTAAAAAGACAGTTGCATCTAGTTTGACGGCTTAACCAGTAGGCTATCTTTAGATTTACTGGCAATAAATAGTGGTTAAAGAATACTTTTCAGTTTTATTGGGTTGATCATTTGACTACCTTGCACTAAAATATGTCTTATGAACAAGGTTTATTCTATACTAGCTGCCTTAACCAGTTTAGTTTTAATTCAATTACAAAGCTTCGCCCAATTTTCACAGCCGGGTGAGCTGGATACTACGTTTAATTTTGGACGACCGCATAGTTTTTTCACAGATCCGAATAATCCTTTTCCTGGATATGGGCTTAACCATGATGCTGTGATTCATGCCATTGCACTACAGCCAGATGGGAAATTAATAATTGGTGGAGATTTTAATGAATACAATGGAATAAATCTCAACCGGATTGCACGAATAAATTCTGACGGCAGTTTAGATGGAAGCTTCGATCAAGGCGATAGCGGTGCAAATGGAACTATACATAGCATTATCCTTCAACCAAATGGTAAGGTCATAATTGGTGGTAATTTTACATTGTACAACAACACGCCAAGAAATAGAATTACTCGTCTTAATCAGAATGGTAGTATTGATACAACTTTCAATCCACTTAATGGGCCTGGCGGTTTTTTACAAACAATTATTTGTCTAGCACTTCAGCCAGATGGGAAATTGCTTATCGGAGGTGATTTTATTAGTTATAATGGAATAACTCGGAATAGAATTGCGAGATTAAATATCGATGGCAGTTTGGATACAACCTTCAATCCTGGAATGGGTGCAGACGGTCGAGTAGAATCTATCTCTCTTCAACCAGACGGAAAGATGATCATTGGGGGTGGGTTCGTGAACTTTAATGGCACTTCTAGAGGAAGAATAGCCCGCTTGAACGCGGATGGCAGCTTGGATATTAGCTTTAATCCAGGTACAGGAGCGAATAATGCAGTTTATTCCACCATCCTTCAATCCGATGGGAAGGTGATCATTGGGGGATTTTTCACCAGCTTCAACGGCCTTACTACCTTTAATAAGATTGCCCGCTTGAATACAGATGGCAGCCGAGATTTTACATTTAATCCAGTTTCTTTTGTAAGCGATCGAATTAGGAGTATTTCTCTTCAACCGGATGGAAAGATTTTAGTATGTGGTAATTTCGGCAGCGGTTTCTCTCCAACCAGAGTTGCTCGCTTGAATACCAACGGTAATTTTGATCCTAGCTTCAACACTGGCTCTGGTGCAGATGACATAGTTCGAGCCCTATCATTATTGCCTGATGGGAAAATTATAATTGCAGGAGATTTCAATAGATACAATGGAATAGATAAACAGTTGGCACGCCTTACTTCAGAAGGAAGTTTAGATGAGAACTTTAACCCTTTCACAGGAGCAAATTTATCTATTAATGATATCGCAATTCAGACAGACGGAAATGCGATAATTATAGGAGACTTCGACAACTACAATGGTAAATTACGTAAGAGAATAACACGGTTGAATGAATTTGGTGATTTGGATAGCACCTTTAACTCTGGAAGCGGAGCAAACAGCTCGGTTAGATTTACTATCCTTCAATCAGATGGGAAAATAATCATCGGAGGTGATTTTGATAGTTATAATGGTACATTGATAAAGAGAATAGCTCGTTTGAATGCGAATGGAAGCCTTGATGTAACATTTAACCCAGGTAGTGGGGCGAGTTCTATAGTTCGAACCGCAGCTATTCAGTCAGATGGAAAAATTGTTATTGCGGGGGGGTTCTCAAGCTACAATAACATCTCACGTAACAGGATAGCTCGTATAAACGCTGATGGGAGTCTTGATTCAACATTTAACCCAGGACTGGGAACAGGATCTAATAGTTCGATTCACTCTGTTTCCCTTCAACCTGATGGGAAAATAATCATCGGGGGGAATTTTATGAGCTTCAACGGCACTGCACGAAACAGGATAGCTCGTTTAAATCCAGATGGGAGCTTGGATATGACCTTTAATCCAGGCATTGGAGCTAATGATATTGTTAACAAAACTTTAGTCAAGCCTGATGGTAAAATAATCATTGGGGGAGATTTTTCTGTTTATAATGGTATTACTCGCTACGGAATTGCATGCCTGAATGGGGATGGCAGCTTGGATGTTACTTTTAGCCCAAGCACAGTAGCGAATTTTAAAGCTACTGCCATTAAATTACAAAATGACGGAAAGGTTCTTGTCGGGGGTTATTTTTGGCTCAATGGAGACGTCCGAGATACTTTTTTTCGCCTAAACAACTATGGGAAGTTGGACACATCATTTAAATCTGATACCAGTGATATTGGAAGATTGCTTGGTATGGCTCAAACGAATAACAAACTTATCATAATAGGAGGTATTTTTCGATATAATGGTATTCCTAGATCTAGAATAGCTCGTTTATTCAATTCGAATTGTACAACTACAATTACTATTTCTACTGATACTTCGGTTATATGCGCAGGGATTTCAAAGTCTTTAACAGGTACTCAGGGTGGTTCCTTTGTAATAGCATCAGGCCCAGGCAGTATCATCGGGAACCAGTATATAGCAAATGGAGGTGGTGGGAATGTATCTATTTACAATGAAGTTGGAGGATGTACTAGTCCTTTAGTCACTTTTAATGTAATTTCTCCCTCAAATCCTGTAGTAAATACACCAACAGCCATATGCTCGGGTAATTTTACAACGATTATCCCTACTTCAGGTGGTGTTAGCTATCGATTTTACTCAAGTCCAACAGGAGGAAGTCCATTAGTGGGAGGTAACGGAGTAACAAGTTTTCAAACACCAATTTTAAGTTCAGATACCACTTATTACGTAGCATCTGTTACAGCCCAAGGCTGTGAAAGTGCGATAAGAACTGCGGTCACTATAACAGTTAGACAGTTACCATTAGCTCCAAATGTATCTACTGTTTCAAGATGTGGGCCGGGTTCCGTCGCAGTTGTTCCTTCCTCAGGTGGTGTGAGTTATCGCTTTTATTCGGTCTCTATAGGAGGCAGTCCATTGGCAGGTGGTAATGGAGTAACTAGCTTTACCACTCCTGTTTTAACAGCTTCAACCACGTATCATGTGGCCTCGGTGAACTCCTTTGGCTGCGAAAGCAATAACCGAACTGCTGTTACAGTTACTATCCATCCCTTTCCTTCAGCACCTACTGTTCCTACACCTTCAGGCTTATGCCCTGGCAACTCGGCTACCATCACCCCAACCGCAGGTGGAGTGAGCTACCGTTTCTATGCCAATAGCACAGGAGGCAGCCCATTAGCTGGAGGGAATGGTGTTGCCAGCTACACCACCCCGAATTTATCCAATACCACGACCTACCATGTGGCCTCCGTGTCCTCTCAAGGTTGTGAAAGCAATACAAGAACTCCTGTAACTGTTACGGTCAATCCTTTACCACCAGCACCTACGGTACCTGCTCCAACAGAAATCTGCTCCGGGACAAACACCAGTATAATTCCTTCAGCTGGAGGCTCTACTTATCGGTTTTATTCAGCAGCCACAGGAGGTAGCCCTTTGGCAGGAGGCAATGGTGTATTGAATTATGTCACCCCTATTTTGTCATCCAACACTACCTATTTTGTTTCTTCTCTTTCAGCAACAGGTTGTGAAAGCAGCACAAGAACGCCTGTGACTGTACTCGTGAACTTGTTGCCCAATGTAGTGGTAACGATAGTTAACGACACCCTGAGAGCGAGTATCATTATTGGGGCTTACCAATGGCTGTTAAATGGTGTGATTATTCCAGGTGCGAACTCAAGCCTATTTGTACCTACAGTGTCCGGCAATTACTCAGCACAGGTTACAAGCCCCCAAGGTTGTGTGGGTGTATCTGCTCCGGTCGTGTTTATAGTATCAGGCAGTGAAACTGACTTACAAAACCCAAGTACAGTAGATGTTTTCCCCAACCCAATAGGAGAGGAGCTTCATGTAAAATCGGAGCTAGATTTTGATTTTGTGGTGACAGACATTTTAGGAAATGTGGTACTGAAGGGCCAGAAGCTGGCAGGTGACCAGATCATATCCACTGAACGCTTGGCATCAGGCTCTTACTTTTTGCAAGTAATCAGCGAGCGAGGGATCCTCAATAAGAAGTTGATAAAGCAGTAGTGAAAATACGGCCTGTTTAGTTAGTGTAAGATTGAATGGCTCTAACAAGCTTGGCTGCTTGAACATAGTCAAGAGCATAGTTCATTATAAAATGCTCTTTGTCCTTTCTAATCAAGTTTGTTAAACATTGTGCCTCCGTTGAGGTTCTTCCTTATCAAACCATAATCTCATGAAAGGGTGAAGGCAACATCAGTCTGGAGCAACGTGTACAATAAGCTGCTTTCGGAAGAAACCCGTAAACGAAGCGAGCGCATCATTCTGGTGATTGCCATTGTCAGTTTTCTGGTCCACCTTCTATTGATCTTCTTGAGAGACCTCGGGCTCATCCCCAAAGAGGTTGGCGGTGATTTGCTTAGTAATCCAATCGCTGCGATCTACACCCCTTTTTCCTTCATACTGGTATACGAGGTGTATTTACTCCTGTACTACCTGCCAAAGTCTATTACCACTTACATCGGTAAGCAGTACGAAATCATAACCCTGATCATCATCAGGCGACTGTTTAAGGACCTCTCAAACCTCACCTTGTCCTCTGACTGGTTTAAAATAAAGTATGACCTGCAATTCACCTATGACCTGATTGCCTCGGTACTCTTGTTTTTTCTGATTTATAAATTCCACAAACAAAGTGTGCGACCGGCACTAAATGGTATTTCTGAGTCAAGCTTGAGTGATGGAGTAGACCGCTTTATCAAGATAAAAAAACTGCTTGCCGGGTTAATGGTGCCGGTTTTGATCCTCTTGGCCTCGTACTCTTTTGTGAATTGGGTGGCTAATCTGCTGGTACCTGGTGCCGGTGCAGGGGTTACTTTTGAGAACATCAACAGCATCTTTTTTGAGCAATTTTTTACCATACTCATCATTGCTGATGTCATTTTACTGCTGGTTTCTTTTTTCTACACTGATGAATTTCACAAGGTCATTCGCAACTCAGGATTTATTATTTCAACCATCCTGATACGCTTGTCATTTTCTGTCAGTGGATTACTAAATACGGTATTGATCATTACTGCAATACTTTTTGGCTTACTCATCTTAATCATTCACAACAAGTTTGAGTCAGCCAAATGAGGAGTGACATTGCATAAACGAAGCTGCCTCCGGATTTTGAATCCGATTGGGTGAAAAATTGATTACCTAACATGAGTACCCTTCGGTCAGGACCTGCGCAGCTTGCAATGTTCAGACCTTTGACGGGAGCTCTTGGGCAGTTGTGCCGAGCATACGGTGGATCACCAATAAATGAGGAAGGGTGATCATAGCGATAAAAATGAACAGCACAGGCAATGGGTCCAGGTCAGAATAGGCGTACCTCCACACCAGCCCCGTGATCAACATAAACAGTAAAGCCACAATGGTGAGGGGCATGGATTTTTTCCAAAGGTTAAATACCGAACCGTTTTTGGGCAGGAAACGATGAATATGTTCGAAGGTGTTCAGCGCATGCCAGCCGCCAAAGTACAAACCAAAAGCAGGCAATAAGGGCAAGAAATACACGATGAAAAGGATTAGCGCAAAAGCGAGCCATTTGCCCGGAACCCAAACCACTTTTTCAAACCGGTAAGCGAAAACGATCAGCCCGGCGAGCAAAGCAATCAATAAGGCGTAAATACTATTTTGGAATGCTGTGATACTCTTCCACACCTCAACCAAGCTAGTATTTCCCCGGGTAATTCTGAGGAGAATATCAGCAGTCAACGCCGGCTCACGGAGCAATATGAACAGCAGCACAAGGGTTCCCAGCGTCATTTGAGCCAGGCCCCAAAGAAAATGCCGGGGAGCGGGATGAAAATCAGACTCTCCGAAATGCCAGGCCGAGATCAGTAAAAAGATCAAGAGACTCAGGGAAGGGAAAACCAGCCATGCAAGACCATATGCGGCCATTTGAAGCACATAACCCAGTAAGAACTTCCAAAGCTGAAAAGGTTTTTTGTCGGACTTGCTGTACTCTGATGCAATGAGGTGGTCCACACCGCCATGAGGAATGCCCACAAAAACCATCATCAACAGGAAAAAGGCCAGATCTATATATGAGGGTACCTCACCAAAGCCATGGGCCAAAGCCAAAGCCATGCCCGATGCAAGGGAAATGCCACGGCTCAGTCGGGTGAAGGTCAGTTGCCCGATCATAAAATGACGGAAAGCATGTACGATCTACTGATTGGAGCGCACCATCGGTACCAGAGTGCCTTGAGGAATAAACCCAAGGGCAGTACTGCGAATATGCTGATCTCTTCGGCTAGGGTGGTTTTTTCGTCCATAAACCGGGTGATCAGCGGCAGTTTTTTCTTTTTGAACAATTGGGTAAACACCCTTTTACACGCCTGAGGTTCGTTGATGATGATCCAAAGCATGAGCGAGTCGTAAAAACCAAACCTCGTTTTTTCATGCGTACGAATGGCTTTCTGACCTGTGAAATAAGCCTGCGCAAGCTGCTCACTGTCAGCCCGCATACGCTGCCAGGCATAACCGGTACTGGCCTTTACCATGCCGCCTAGTGTGCCTAAGTTTACCTCACCATTAGGACCGTTGGCAGAAAAAGCCCCCTGCTGCATGGGGATCTGCCCAAACTCCTGATCGATAATGTTGTACTTTTCACCAAGAGTTCGGGCGATGTACTCCTTCAGAAAGTGCTCGTATTGACTCTCTTGAAGCAGTTGTGGGCTGAAGAAAGTCACCTCCACAAGGGCCGTCGTTGCTGAATAGGGCAGAATGTACATAAAGGCACAGCCATGCTCCTGGGTAAGGTTAAAGTCCATCAGTCGAACGACCTCAGGTTCAATATGCCCTTCTTCCAACTCGATCACCCAGCCTTTGAAATGTTGCCAGATGCCGATGTGTGGCCTTTTTGCCATGAACCCACTGTTGTACAGCTGTTTGCAGCGGTAGCTACTTTCCCCGCAACGGACTGTAAAGTTGCCGGGAGCACCCTCAATCCCCTCGACCCTGGAGTTAACCCGGATGATATTGGGATGCCGGGGGAGAAACTGATGGTTGAAATAGTTAAAAAAATGCTCACCCGGCAGGTGGTGGTAGCTGCGATCGTCCAGATCCTGCACATGCAGCACCTCATCAGAGGCAAATGACATGGAAGACCAGGAGCGCTGCACCATGATTTGGTAGGGTTCTGGCAAGTCGGCCTCCCAGAAACACCAGGTGCGGTTGAGTACCTCACCGGAGCCGATCAGTAAGACACGCACATCGGCGAAGCCCTTTTGACGGGAAAAAGCCTCCAGCAGCATCCAAGATGCGCAGCCATCGCCGATGATGGCGATATCATAGACGATAGGCTTATCCAATCAGCCCAGGGTTTTTATGAATTGCAAAAGTGCAGAGTACTGACATTGCGCATGTTGGGTCTTCAACCGACCTTTTTGCTAGCCGGTTCTTTACTCAACACCAAAACTGCACTTGTGGTTATTTTATTCGTGTAGCATTACCTCAGCATCGCTTAAGCAGTTACTGCTAACGGGTATTATTGGATTGAATCCCATTGAGTGAGCGTTTATCAACTCTGATGATCCTAAAGAATTCCCGATCGAAAATGCTGAAGTATTCATGAGCCGTGTATTCCTGAAAAGCAGGGATAAAGAAGCCCAGGGTTTTTCTCTCCCGTTCATTGTATGACTGGAGAAACTGCATTTTCTCTTCAGCTTCTGAAACAATAGTGATTTGTACATCAGGCTCAGGCATGCCATTGGGTGTTTGATAGACCTCTTTGGCATTATCCCATTCATCACCAGGGAATCCCCAGGAAATCATTCTTTTGCGGTGCCTGCCCATGATGCTTACTTCCATGTGATCTGAAAAGACACTTTGATAGAGGTATCGGGGCGTGATTTCGCCCTGTTGAGCCATTTGAAAAACAAGGTCACTGATGAAAACATGCTCAGGGTGACCGTAGCCGCCCAACTCATGATCAAGCGTAAACAGGACATCAGGTTTAAAACCTGAGATTTCGGCCAGCAGCAGGGGTTTCACATTCCCGACGATGAACACCGTATCGAAGGCCGACTTTGGCAAGGCGTAGTAGGGCGGTTGATCGGATTTTGTGTCTCTTCGCAGTTGATCGGGCCTGAGTGGTAAGAACGAAACCGTATCTGCCAAATGCCTGCAGGCTTTTCGGTGAGCCTCATTTCGTTTTGGCCCTTTATCAATGCTGAGCACTTTGATTACCCAGCCTTTCTTGTTCAGGATCGAAAGGGTGCCGGTCATGGCGCACATGTCGTCATCATGCGCTATCAGCACCATGGCACGCCCGGGGGTCAGTGAGGTTAAAAGTGTATCAGCAGGGTACTTCTCTATGGCGGCATATTGCTTCACCTCTTCACGTTGAGCGCACGCCAGCCAGGAGGAAAAGGCCGGTAGGAGGAGGATGAGTTGGAGGGCTTTTTTCATTGGGGTTCTGAACTTTGGTTGCCGCAAATATATATCAGAAACATATATATCAGTAATATATATGTATAAATCTGATATATATTTTGTAAGACATTAATTTTCAGGTGTTTGTCTTTAAGAAGGTCATGATAATGGATAGTGTGGTGTGGTTCAGGGCGATTCAAGTGATTAGCAGGTGTATACAAGTTGCATTTTAGATGATACTTGACACCTGTTAGCAGAAACGCTACTTTTGATCAAGCTTAGCCTAAATTCATGTTTAGGGTTAGCCCTGTGATGCTGAAGCCCGGGTAGTTGCGGCTTTAGGAAATAGTGCGCAATGCTGTGGGTAAAGCGAAGTTAGCGGTCAGGCAGACGGACAATAACACGAACGACAAAGATTAAAAGGATATGAAAGGAAATTTTATTGACGGCATCCGATTTGCGTGGAAACCCTTGCCAAAGACAGAGGGCGATTTTTTATTTTTGGACACAGACTACGGTAAAATCAGAACATTAGATACAAAAGAAAAAAAACCTGTTGTAATAAATGTCCCTGACGGACCGAATTCTATTGAACATCAGTTACCGTTAATTAGAGAGTTATCTAAAAAATTTAGAGTTGTTTGTTTTGAATATCCAGGAATTGGTTTTTCATATCCTACCTCAAAATTTGATTACTCTTACAAACACGGAGCTGAACTTTTGAAACAAGTAATGGACTTGCTTGATATCCCAAATGCTATTTTACTTTTTTCGTGTTCAAACGGATTTTACGCAATAAAGGCAGTAAGTTATTATCCTGACAGATTTAAACATATTTTTTTATCGCAGACACCTTCAATCATTTCTATGAATGCGTGGACCGATATTAATATTCCCACACCGTTAAAAATTCCAATCGTTGGACAAATTTTTAATTCTGTATCTTCAAAAAAATTAGCACAAATTTGGTATGGAAAAGCACTACCCAAGGACAGCGTTCAAAAACAAGAATTTATTAAAACGTCTCATAAATGCTTAGACCACAATGGATGCTTCTGCCTTTCTTCACTTGTCCAAGGACTTTTGGCTGAAAAAAGTACAACTTTGAATTTGACAGATGTTTCAGCCACCTTAGTTTGGGGAGCAAAAGATTTTTCTCATCGAAAAACAGATAAGAACACTATAAAAAATCACATAAAGAATTGCGAAATCATTGAATTTGGTAATTGCGGACACTTCCCAGAACTTGAAGACACTAAAAGTTTTGTTCAATTGATTAAAGAAAGAACTCAATGAAAAGGCAAAATGCCCGAACCGCTAACATTATATTTGCAAAAGCGGGGGGCGTGCTCAAATGAAAGTGAAGTGCAAGGTTCAAGTTCAGTTTTTCAAATGAACATTTGTGCTAAAAATCCCCGCCTTCGCAAAATATGAAAAACGTAAGAAGCAAGTTTAACAAAAGACACCACTGACAAAAAAATCAGACATTAAATAGTAAATCAGACAATTGACCCTATGATAAAATTTGCTTACACAATTCTTTACGTTCAAGACGTGACAAAAGCAGTAGAGTTTTACGAAAATGCATTTGGATTTACCCGAAAATTTGTAACTCCAGAAAATGACTATGGTGAACTTTTGGTTGGAGAAACAACCCTTTCTTTTGTTTCTACAACATTAGCCAAATCAAACTTGACAGACGGTTTTACAGAAAGTAATTTGACAAACAAACCATTTGGAATTGAAATCGGCTTTACAACAGAAAACGTAGAAGAAACCGTTTCGACAGCGTTAAGTGCTGGTGCGACAATTGTTGAAAACCCAAGAACAAAACCATGGGGACAAACTGTTGCTTATGTGCGAGATATTGACGGATTTCTAATTGAAATCTGTACACCAATGAGCTAACAATATGATGAAAACAAAACCTGCTGACAACATCGGTAACTGTCGCACGACTTGTCCCGATACTTCGGGAACTATCCTAGAAATCTAATCTCGGTTAACTATTTGTCAAAAACGGCCTTCATAGATCACTTGTAGGCAAGGCTAATCTTGAGTTCTTGTTCAGAGACACTAAAAATGAATAGTGCCTAAGGGCTCTAAAGAAGACGGGAAAGTGCCTTAAATGTGAAAAAATAGTCTTCCCTGCTCCTATTGCCAGCTCTGCTGCCTGAGTGACGGTTTTTAACCTGCTGAAAATCATGTACTTGCGCAGGTAATAAGTCAGGGATGCTCCCACATGTGCGGGATTTATTTACTCCTTGCATGCCTCTGGTGTTTACCCTGAGCTTGTTTGTAAAATTGAGCCTTTATTGATTACACTGGGCTAGCGGTTTTTAGGGACAAAATATAAGGCTTTGTATAAAATGGGGCTGTACCCTGGCTTACCGCATCTTCTCTTAGAGTCTCGCTAAGACCCCCTATCAGAAGTATGGCTTTTTCAGGTATTTGTACCTGGTCCATTAAATTGTGATCAGTAAAATTAACTGTTTTAGCAGCTACAGGTATTTTATTACACCATGTGGGATTAGCTTTGAAAAAAAATGAACAACATGAAAACACTATTAAAAATTTCACCAGTAGCATTCTTAGCTTTTTTGCTCAGCTGCCAACCTACAACTGAAAAGCAGACCCTTTTTAGTTTACCTGAGAACAATGAAGGACCCTCTCTCTATGCAGTGCCTAAGTCACAAATGGAAGCGGATACTCAGCATTTTGCCAATGTGTCCAGAGAAATCTTCACAAAAGCATTCGAAGGAAATCCGGAAATGTCAAAAGACCTGGTTCCTATCAGGGCATTTACCATACGATCAATAGATCTGTTGGAAGTAATGGGTTTGCCTATAGACAGTTTACAACTGAGCAGTGCTATTAAATACGAGCATGCCCGTATTTACCTGGGGTTGGATTCAAACAACCAGTTTAAGCTTTATTTGACACCAGTAGTCAATGCCCAGCTATCTGAAACCAATCCTAAAGGGGGGCAGGATGTGTTCTTGAGAGGTGCATTTCAAGGTACTACAGGCGAGGTACAAGAGGGTGAGTACGTGATGGATTTTTCTGCTCCATGTCCTAAAACTTGCCCGGAACCTGAAATGCCTTAACAGTACGTATTGAAACGATATAAATGGAGCCTTTAGCGGTCTTTTTAATAGAGTATGCTTTTGTTCCTGAGTTGATAACCGGGCTTTATGCCGCTTTAGTATATCGCAAGTTAACTGTTCAGGCAAGGAACATCAGCTATTTTATCTTCTTCTCATGTATCATTGAAATTATTTCTAAAATTCTTTGGTATCGAGGCGAAAACAATTTGCCACTGCTCCATTTATACGTTTTAGTTGGTTTTTTATTGATTATCAGATTTTACCGTTCGGTATTGGTTGGGTTTATACATGACTATATTTTTCTCTTTGTAACAATATCATTTGCTTTATTTACTGTAGTAAACTCTCTTTTTTTTGAAACTATTTTCAATTTCAATTCTACTGCGCTTTCTGTACAGGCTGTCTTGTTAATTATTTTCAGCATATTCACATTTATAGTTTTGATGAATGATATAGTAAAAGACCGAGGTTCTCAACTACATCCTTTTCTCAATTGGATAAATTCAGGTGTTTTTGTATATTATCTTTCAAGTCTTATGGTCTTTTACTTTGGTAAGTTACTGATTGCTGATTATTCATCATTAATCAATCAATATCTATGGGGTATACATGTCGTTTTTTTAATGGTGATGTATTGCTGTTTCTTTATTGGACTATGGAAGAGCCCCAAAGTTTCGAATTGATTAATGTTCTCATTCCCCTTTTGGGGATAACCTTTTTGATCGCTTTGGGTGTACTCTTTCTCAATCAGCATTTTAGGAGAAACCTAAGCAATCAAAAGCTTAGAGAGCAAGAGCTAATCAATAAGCAGCAGCAGGAGTTACTTAAAACCAGTATCTCTGTTCAGGAGAATGTCCAAAAGCGTATAGCTCGTGATTTACATGACGAGCTAGGGGCAACTTTGGCTATTTCAAGGATGCACCTTGTCAAAATGGAGCAAATGCAAGGTATTGACGAGGGTATAAAAGCTTCCTTGATTAATGTACGCACCATCACTGAGACAGCCCTTTCATCGATGCGCCGTATCAGCCATGAGCTAATGCCAGCCCAATTGGATAGTTTTGGCTTAATCAATACGTTGAACAGCGTCATAAATCAAGTCAATCAGTCAAATCAACTCCAAGTTGAGTTTTTCTCAGAAAGAGTAGCCCGGATGGATTGGCAGATCGAAGTAGGTCTCTACCGTATGACCATGGAGCTCATTAACAATACTGTGAAGCATGCAAATGCCAGCACAATAGCGATTAGTCTCGTAGGCAGTGCTTCAGAGATAACGATGAATTATCAAGATAATGGCAAAGGCTATAAGTATAACCCCGCTACAGTTGGGTTAGGACTAAAGAGTATGCAGGCTCGTGCTCTGGCACTAGGGGGTACTTTCACCATTGAAGAAAAACATGGCTTTTCTGCTAAAGTAGTTATACCCTTAAGAACAAGCGATGAACACTAGTGTCCAAATAGGTCTGGTAGAAGATCAAAAACTTTTCAGAGAAGGGATGAAAGCCATATTAATCTCTGAGCCCGATTTCAAGGTGATTTTTGAGTCAGCGGACGGCTTCTCCGTAATGGGCCAGTTAGCCAAAATGGATATTGTGCCTGATGTCATGTTGGTTGACCTATCTCTGCCTCCTGATGGAGTGCGAGAATATAGCGGAATTCATGTTACCGATGCCCTTTTAGCAGAGTATAAAGAGATGAAAGTCATAATTTTATCTGTGCATGATGATCAAACCTTTATCTCTGAACTGATAGAGCATGGGGCACATGGCTACTTAGCAAAAGATTGCGATCCAAATGAAGTCATTGAAGCAATCAAATCGGTTCATGCCAAAGGCTCTTATATCAATCAAAAAACTTTACTGGCCATTCAAAACAAAATGAAAGGCAAGATAGAAGTGACTTCAAGAAAGCATCCACATTATGAAGATTTAACCAAAAGAGAAATAGAAGTACTTCAGCTCGTATGTGAGCAGTTAACAGCAGAGGAGATTGGTGAGCGCTTGTTTATTAGTGAAAAGACTGTGAATGGTCATAAGATAAACTTACTCCGAAAAACTCAATCCAGGAATACGGCTGGTTTAGTGCTTTATGCACTGAAGAAGGGGATTTTTATAATCTAGATTTTTTTGGCTTCTTTCTGCTGATGGTCTTATTCCTATATCAGTAATCACTTAGTCAGTCCAATTTATTCAGCACTAGTCAGGGTATTTTAATGATGGGCTCTACATCGAGTGTAGTGCTTTGCAGAGTTGAACATTGATCAATCTACTCGGTGTACTTGTTTCATATGTTTAATTTCAAGGCCATAGACACTGTGAAAATGTTATTCTAATTCACAGATAGCATAAGGGCGTATCAAAAAAAAGGCTGTCTCAAATTTGACTTTGAGACAGCCCAATAAAGACTAATCGAGAAAAGAACTTAGTTCAATTTGTACATGGTGATGACATCGTTGTTGCCAGCTCCATCCCAAATTGATCCAACTGCGGTTCTGACTTCAACTTCATCTCCGGCAGTAAGTAGGATTGACCAGGTTCTTGATACACTGCCCCAAGTGGCAGAAGGAGCTACATAACCACCAGATCCATTGGTCCCAAATCGTTGAGTATTGTTAACAAACAAATTGAATTGGAAATCTGTAGAATTCAATGTTGCACTACAACTGATCAGGTATAAGCCGGTTTGCTGCACAACAATGATATTAGAATTACCCACTTTAGTATCCAACAGATTGTTTGATTTATTGGTACCCCATGCAGGAAGTGCAGTGTTGTTGTTGCTGTTGATAGCCGAGAAGTAAACTTTTGTTGCATTTGGTGCAGCCTCCCAGGTGGCAAGACCTGTTGCATCAGAGGTTAGCACTTTTCCGGCTCCTGGAGTACCTCCGGCTATTCTGATTTGACCGTTTACGTCAAGTCTTGCACCGGGATTTGTGGTTCCAATACCCACATTGTTGGTTTCAGAGATAACCAAAGGTGAAACTTCAACAGATGAACCGGCAGGACGAGTAAAAAATTGGATAGTATTAAATCCGGCTCTACCATCTACTCGTATTCCACCTCCTTTTAATGCATCATTCTTGTTTGGTTCTCTGAAGTTCATGGATAGGTTGACAATAGATCCACCAGATTCTTCCATGATGACACCTGCTGGTGATGTAAATCCTCCAGTAAACTGTAGACTTCCACTAACATTTAATCTAGAAAAAGAGTTGGTGGTACCAATCCCCACGTTTCCTCCATTGTTAAAGATATTGCTAGAGTTTGTCACCCAGCTTGTGCCGTTCCAATATGGAGTATTTCCAGCAGCGCTTCCGTTAGCGATTACACCGGCAGGGCCAGCAGGGCCAGCAGGGCCGGTTGCTCCAACAGCACCGGCAGGACCAGTTGCTCCAGTAGGTCCGGCAGGGCCTTGTGGTCCGGCAGGGCCGGCAGGAACGGTAGCCCAAGTTGCTAAACCTGTAGCATCTGAGGTAAGTACCCTACCTGCAGCCGGTGCACCACCGTTTATTTTTATTTGACCGTTCACCTCCAGTTTTGCACTTGGGTTAACCGTTCCGATACCTACATTTCCTGTAGTATGTCTCACAGCCATGTGTGCA
>JAIYAX010000030.1 GCA_027488815.1 Cytophagaceae bacterium
ATTTGCTTTCAAATTTTCGTTCTTTGAGTATCACAAACAGTCATAGCAACATTCGATACACCATGATCTATGTTGTGATTTGCTTTCAAATTTTCGTTCTTTGAGTATCACAAACAGTACCAGAGAAGGAACCCAAAACTCCTTGTTTGTTGTGATTTGCTTTCAAATTTTCGTTCTTTGAGTATCACAAACAGTAGCACCAGTTGAAAGAGCAGAGCGTTCTTCGTTGTGATTTGCTTTCAAATTTTCGTTCTTTGAGTATCACAAACAGTACAATGTTAGTATGTGCTTGATCAAAAGACGATTAGCCGGAGTTTGCTTCAAGAAAAAAATCCCTCAGAACATTTCAAGTTGCTGAGGGATTTCTCCTTTTTCTTGTTTTGCCCTACAAAAAAAGATTTCCATCATCCCAAATTGCTTGTCTGTGAGGGTCATGATGACCACATGCCCTTTTTCAGGAAGCCATTTTTTTACCCTCTTTTGGTGTACTTCTGCATTTTCACGGCTGCCACATAATCGAACATACAGACTAAATTGAAACATGTTGAACCCATCTTTCAGCATCATTTTGCGAAACTGGGTATAGTCCTTACGGTCCTTTTTGGTTTCCGTAGGCAAGTCAAAAAAAACCATAACCCACATGGTACGGTACTGGTTGATGCGTTCGGCTTCCATGACTCATGGCCATTTGGGATAGAGTATCTTTTTTTGAACTCCTTCAAAACACCGTGCCAAACTTGACGTGGTGCGTTGAGCAGCCACAAAAAGTGGGCTTTTTTGCTCATCAATGTCCACATCTACCGAAGCCACAGCAAGCAATTGTTGCTTTATTCCCGGTCTTAGCTCATCCATAGTGCCGGGCCATTCTTTCACTAGTCCATGAACCAAGGCATCAGCAAAAGGTCGATAAGGTTCCATGATGTCATCGGCAAGACAATAGTGGTTATATTGATTACGATGATGAATTCCTAAAGTGGGCAATAAACCAGAGCCCACTAAAGAACGGGCTACAATTGCCCTTACAATGGCATATCCATAGTTCAACAGTGCATTAGGATATACACCCTGCGGATCTCGGGTAAACTCCGGAATAAAATGAAAAAGCTTTCGCCAATAATATACTGCTGCCCTTGCTTCAAGATTGTCAGGGTCACCTGAGCGTACTTGCTCTGACCAGTTTTCCATGTTTCCAGTTTCATGTCCCAAATTCCTAAGAACAGTAGCTTGATTTCTGATTTTTGCTGAAACGGTTTGCTGCCAGAGCTGCTTTCTTAGCGGGAGGCTGCTTTCGATTTGGGCCTTAAAACGAGCCGACTGAAGCAGATGCCCTTCTAAATTGAGCATTAAGCCTGTGGGAATGTGGCGATGATCGCAGGTAATTAAGGCTACATTATTGGCCAACAGCTTGGTCATCAGGGCCTGTGTAATGACAATCTGGGGATGGTCAAGAATTACAACGCCCAAATCTTCAATGGGGAAGCGACGGCTTGCCTCCATTTTGATCACTGGTGGCAAATTCGAATTTTTCTCAACCTGAGGCAGGCGCAATTCCATTTGCTCCTCCCGGGTACTTAAATAAGCTGGATTTCCAAAGTAAATAGTCTTCTTTAACACCTCTAGTTATGCTGCTTTGCCACCCAAATTATATGACCTAATTTATTTACTCTTACTTTTTGTAGGCCTAAAAAATCTTTGGGAGTTCTTATTCGTCTCATGGCATACTTCTCTACACTCCCAATCTTCGTTTCTAAATGATGTCTAAATACATAAAAACCCAAAGAAATTTGTTGAACTCTATAGAGATGTTTTGAAACCAGACACCTATTCTTTGGATCAAATAAATCAACCTCCTTAGGGTCAAGATCAAATACAAACAAATCATTGATTTGCAAAGTCGTGTATACCGGCCAGTCTTGCTCATTTGGAGAAAGATCAATGACCGGGCTTTGTCTGCCTGTCAATTCAATGTTTTGTCTGGCTCTGGCAGCAGCCTCCCAAAAGGACACTACTTTTTCTGCAAAATTGCCTTTACCATCGGCGTAGATAATGGCATGGTGATTCCCTTTGGTGTATACAAAGCCTTTCCGTACGGGAGTTAGGTTGCCTTCGTCAGCGACAGATACCGAGTAAACCGGGATATTTTTGGCCTTATCTAAATAAATGGGGTTATTCTTATACTCCTTGAATGCCAGTTTAATATTACCCGCAGACTCAATTCGCTCTAAAACCAGGTCTTTAATTCGCTTATCCAATATCTTTCCAACCTGTGCAGGCGTCAAGGAGTCTGATAGTTCAACCCTTTTGGTGAATTTATGCTGCCATACCACAATTTCTTTAACTGGAATGCCTTTAAACAAAACAGGTGTTCGTTCTAAGTTTCCAAAAGCCTGCTTAGGGTCATTTTGGTGTTTTTGCAAATGGTCTTTGAGGATTTGCATCAGTTCAGGATTGACAACATCATCAAACCTGTCAAACTTTTTATTGAGCGGCACTCTTTCATACCATTTCATCTTTCCAAGAACAGTATCCTCATGAAGTGAACCACGGGGCACCCAGGTGACTTGTGTCTTTATCCCTTCTTTGGCTTTTGTCTTATTGACTTTCTTGGTCAACACCTTGCTGTTCGGCTTTTTGAATGAGATCAGTACGGCATTAAGGTGCTCTTTTGCTTTGTGCCGTAGGTTTTGTACCGGCAAAGGGAAATTCAAAATGCTTTCCTTGAGTTCTTTGTATTGGCTAAACTGCTGATTTAAGTTGTTCAACTTTTGAATGATTGACTGGTTGGTCAAAGCAATCACCAAAGCATCAACAGCATGGTGCCTATGGTCGTCCCTTTTGCTCCAATCTTCAATGACTTCTTTGGGTTTATCATTGCCTTGCTTGTCTTTTACGATAATATTTTTTGTCTTGCCTATCTGCCTGTACTTATCAAGGTTTATTTCTTGCATCACCTCGTTCAATTCCCACTTTTCCCTTAGAAAGTCTGTTACGCTTCCTGTAGTAGTTGTAACCTTTTTTACTGTAGTCTTTAATAGCGTAATGGTCTCCCGAGCAATGTATTGAGTGTCTTTGAGCTGCCGATCCAGAAAGTCATTTGGAATATCCTCTCCTTTGCACAATAAGTTTTCGAACTTCGCTCTAGAGATTTTTTTGTCTTTGTAAAGCTTCTGTACGACAGATGTAAAGGTTTCCAAACTATCAGAGCCTTTTGAGGCCATATAATCCAATGCTGTTTGTTGGTCTTTGGCCTTGTTTTCTCTAGTGTAAGCTAGAATGAGATTGCTCATGCCATTTGAAAATGACCTTGTCTTTGGTAAAATATGTTCTATTTCTGTTTGCCCATTGTAAACATCCGTAAATGGGATGATTTTACCTGAGTACAAACAAAGGCTATTCGTCTCCTCCCACAATCTGTAGCGAAGCAAGTCTCTGCCATTCACCCTTTTAAAGTTGTGTTCTTTTTGAAGTTTCTCCGTAATTTCTTCGTTAATTTTCCGTAACTCTTTATTGACTTTGGTGATTCTGTCTCTTTGCTTGGCGTTGCTTTTGAGTTCCCTGGCCATTTCCACCCTTACTTCATCGGGCTTGCCAAATGCTGTTGATATTTCATTTACAACATTGACCACCTGATTGAGAATTTGCTCAACAACCGGATTTCTTAAGGTGTTTGGTTTAATCAGGTCAAGGCACTCTTTTAAAGGTCTGGTTTCATCCCAATTTGGATCCTCGGTATGTTGATAACCTGCTTTAGCACAGGCTTTATCGTAATGTAAACCCTCTAAAAGCCCGGGTAAAATCTTCCTGATAGCTTTGTTGCTCAGAGACCCAAAGTCAGAAGTGAAATTGACTTTAGCCGCAACATCCGCTGCTTGTTCTGGTGAAAAGTTGAAGTGCTTGACCAATGCAGATTTCACTTCATCTTCAGTAGGCAATGAATAGGTTATATGCCATAACTCAAGCAAACCTCCTTTTTCCTGGTCTACATCACGATTGAAGAAGAGATGTTGTTCTGGGTTAGGGATCTGCGCCTGTGTCAACGCCCTGTGTAGCTGGAAATAGGTCTTATTGCCCTCAAGCTTCTCGTAGTTGAATTCATGATTGTCTTTGTCAAACTTGAGATATTTAAAAATTTTTGTTGAGGTTAGATTTCCATATTTATCTAAATCCTTTGGACTATGAAGTAATTGGGCTATACCTATTTTTTGGTCAATTGTTGGTGAATACTTATTCCCAAGCTTATCACTGATCACTAAGTTGTTTAACTGTTGCCAAATTCTAAACTCCTGATAAAAAGGATGTGACTTTGGGGTGACTCTTTTGTTCGGTTCAAAGCGGCACTTTGAAACTAAACCTTTTTGGCTTTTAAGTGGCCTTTGGTAAAAGATAATCTCATCTCTAAGAAGTCGATAAGTTGTGCCTTTGTTTTCTTTGCCGGGACCTCCAGTTAGTAGTTCAGGGTAATGTCTGCATTGTTCAATCCAGATCAAGTCAAACTCCTTTTGATACTCTTTTCTTGGAAAAATATTCTGCTTTAGTTTAGCTAGTGGGTTCACCTGAAGCTTCTCAAGGAAAAATTGGCCAATGGTTTTATCCTTTACAAGTTCTTCAAGCTCATGAACTCTCTTTAAATAGTCACTCTCGTTTTCTTCTTTACTGGCTGATTTTCTGGAGCTTAAAAACCCCCTTTTGTTGTTCAGATGAAGAAGAACCCTGCCAAATTCTTGAGGGCTGAGTTTTTTCGACAAGCCTTTAGCTCTCAACTCATAAATTTCTAGACTTGATAATTTAGTGAGCATATCCTCATCAGGAAGAATACCCAAATCATCTAAAGCATCTATTAGGTTTCTTTTTCTATCTTGAAAACGATTGTATCCACGCCTAATCATTCTTTTCAATCTCCTGCCAGCGTTTTTACTTGCCGAGTTTCCTGTGTAGAACTTACCATGAAAATCAGGGTCTTCACTGATTATCCTTACTCCAAGATGCAGTAAATCAGCTGATTTAGAATTATCGTCATATTCAATGACCGCAAACCCAACTGAACTAACTCCTATGTCTAATCCTACTTTTATCGTTTTCATAACATAATTTTTTTTGCATATTAATGACTATTCCATACTTTTGCAATGAAGCAAATCACAATAAGGATTATTCCGTCGTGAAAACTTATGCCCCGGGGAAACTCTGGGCTTTTTTTATTTTAAGTAACCACTGAATGGTTCGAAAGCCACGAACCCAGGCGAAGAATGTTTGAATGACCCTTGTGGTTCGTGTGACACGAACCACGGCAAGGGTCGAACATTTTCCAAATGATCAGAAATAAAAAAAGGGCCTAGGCCCTTTCTTTTTACTGCACTATTTCTTGTAAATCTTGGCCGGATTTCGATAGCCGGGTTTATCCATAAACCAATCGTAATACTGCTGCCCTCCGGAGGTCACCCAGGGTGCAATCTTGGGGTAGGTTTGCATCAGGTCATTCTTCTCTGATGGGTAGTCAAAGCTATTGGGCATGTGCAAAGCAAAGGGTAAGCCGGCCTTGGTCTGATAAAAACGGTTCATCGTGGGCGCAGTATGGTCTTTGAGGGTGCCGAAATAAGCCGGGTTAGCCAGAGTTGTAGGTGCATAGCCGGGCAGGTGAACTTCCTTACCCCGCTCCCCATTTACAAAAATAAAGGGATTATAGGGAGGCAGGCCCAGACTAGCCACCGGTACAGGGTTGCCAAATTGAATCGTGATCCTGATGGAGTCCGGCTGCCGGTAAGGCTCATTGGGAAGGGTATTCACCCCTAAGCCTCCTGAAATACGTGGCAGCACTTCAAAAGCATCATCAAATACCATGATGGTGGCCTGCTGTTGCCCCTGCTCAGTGCCATTGGCGTTGAGGTTGATGAGATTTCGGCTCAGACGCTGTCCGCTGATGCTGCTGATCAACGTGGGGGATACCGGAAGCACAAAGCCAAATCCATTGCGGTAAGAGGCTCCTATGGCTTTTACCTTAAAATCGGCGTGAATGCGGATCACTTCATTATCCGCATTGGAAATGTAGTGAAAGCGGTAGTCCACCACCAGGTCATTAAAGTCGTAGTCTCCCTGTGCCGGCCATAGATCTTCAAAAGCCAGAGAGCCAAAGCCCTGCTCCGATGGGGTATAGTTATCAAAGGCTGCCCTGCCATCTGTGGGGTAGGCGTCCTGGTTGTCTGGCACACCATCCTGATCGGTATCGGTACGGCCTCCGAAGCTGATGGGCTGTATGTTACCATACTGTAAGGCTGAGATGGGGTTGGTCGTCACCATAAAAATGGCATCGTTAAAATCGTCATCACTGGAACCGTCTCTGTTAAGGTCTTCGAAGCCCAGAATTACCTTTTTTCTGGCTTGATCGACCAAGAGTACGTTATGCTGCCTTTTGGCAGGTGTACTTTCAGGGTTAAAATTGGGGTTAGAATAGAATATCTGTTGAATGGGTTGCCTGAGTGTGCCAGTGGCGGTTGAGAAGCCATTGGCGATAATGAACCATCCTATGCCTGTATTGGGTGGGAAGTTTCCCAGATAGACTTTATCACCTGAACGCAGACTTCCTCCACTGTTCAGAAACGAAACGTTTGGAAAAATCAATCTTAACGTATCGATCTGTTGCCTGCTGGCCGGTGGGTTTGCAAGGGGATAGGTGTAGTAGCCCAGTACATTCAAGTGTCCGGCACCTTCATGGATAAAAGTGACCCAAACGTCTGCACTTTGGACTAGTTTCACATCGATGTCATTGCCACTGGCAAGGTATTGTGGATTAAAAGAAGGCACAGGCCTACGCTCCGGCAATGACAGGTTGATATCATCCAGAAATGGCTGATCGATCACATCTCTTGCCCCCGTCAGGTAGGAGGGCAAACCCATCTGGGTCCAGGAGCCAAAGGTTTTGAAGCCAAGTAACATACCGGGGCTATTGGATAACCGCAACCCTGACCCGGAAGAAGACTCAGGCAATCCGCCTAGTAGAATACTTGCCGCACCTGACGGGTCAGGCTGAAGCTCTGTCCACTGTGGCAAACCGATATAAGGTGTATAAAGCCAGGGCCTGTTGCTCAGGGCTGAATATTGGTACATTAAGTCCAGCTTGCCCAGGGCATTTGTTTCTCCGGAAGCCATTAAGGCACCTCCTTGTTCCGGAAGTGCTGAATACAAATACAATGGGATCCCCTCCATGGCCTTTCCCTGATTGTCCTGAACGGTAGCGGAGATACCTGAAGCCTGACCGTTCTCAAAACGAAACCCAAGCTTGGGCATTAGTTCCCCAAATGTCTGTGGTGCAGCCAGGTCTGATGACTCATTCAGTCTGACATCTTCCGGACCCTTACAGTCTATTAATAGTAACGCTATACATAAAAATAGCAGTTGATTTATCTTTCTCATGCCAAAGTACTATCAAGGAACATACCTAAACTAAAACAAAATTTAGAATGCTGAAAATCAATACTTTAAAGAATACAGATCAATTCCATTTATCCCAAAACGGGAATTAGTTCATTCTTTGGGCTTTTTCCCAGATTGCTGTTGATTGTCCGTTTGCGAAGCGAAGCATACCCAGCACCAGGGCCCAGTTCATGAATACAAAGTAGTAAGGCACATAAAAGCCTTTGATGTTGACCTTTGCTGAACGGTTGAGGTAGCCTGCCAAAGCCAATCCATAGAAAAACAACTGCATGAATAAGCTTAATTGATAAACCGCTGCGGCCTCATTCAAGGCCAAAAACACATTGCTAAGCCATAAAAGCAAGAGGCAAATCGGCCCCAGGGTCCAGCGCAATACCCGATGGGAGATGTATTGAAAACTTAGCTTACCAAATCGAAAAGGGTTGAGCAATGGCAATAACCTGCTGATGGACTGTATCCCTCCGGCACTGATCCTGATTTTGCGTTTGAGTTCTTCGGTCATATTTAAAGATGGCTTCTCCATGGCATAGGCCTCCGGATCATAAGCCACTTTGTATCCCAGTGCTGCGATATGCATCGAGATCATGAAATCATCCAAAATGGTATCGGTGGGTGTGGGTTTGAACAGTTTTCTTCGTATCGCAAACAGTTCTCCGGCAGCCCCTACAACGGTATGAAAGGCAGCGTCCATTCGCTTGAGTGCAGACTCATATTTCCAGTAAAGCCCCTCCCCTCCCACTGCCTGGCTATGGCTATCGGTCATGACTCTTTTCTCACCGGCTACTGCCCCAACCTCAGCATTTGAAAAAGGCGCAATCAAACGATAAAGCGCATTTGGAGGTAAAAGGGTATTTGCGTCTGAAAAAACGACGATTTCAGAACTCATGGCCGCCATGGCCCTGTTGATGGCTGCCACCTTTCCTTTGCGCTGGGGCTCATGCATCACCTGAACTCCCTCCATTTGGCTGAGCCATTCCGGGCTGCCATCGGTGCTGCCGTCAGTAACGACCACAAGGTTTAGCTTACCACTTGGGTACAGCAGTTGTCTGGTATTGGCCACTTTCTCACGCAGACACTGTCCTTCATTGTAAGCAGCTACTACCAAGGTGACTTCTGGCCATTCTTCTCTGGCAAAGCCGGTATGCGCAGAAGGTGGACTGCTGATCTTTTTCCATTTCAGCCAAAGCCAAAGCAACAGGCCATAGCCCAGGTAGGTGTAGAACAACAAAATAAATGAGCTGAAAAACAAAGTCTGCATAA
The DNA here is from genome assembly GCA_027488815.1 of Cytophagaceae bacterium. Taxonomy (GTDB): domain Bacteria; phylum Bacteroidota; class Bacteroidia; order Cytophagales; family JAIYAX01; genus JAIYAX01. Next base: position 8,689 of record JAIYAX010000030.1, read on the forward strand.
GAGATTACTGCAAATAGGGTTGATACTGAATAAGGTAAGCCTCTGCCTGCTGGCCGGAGGTAAAGGGGATAGGAGGAATTTCTTCGGAATCCCTCTGATCTTCAAAAGCAGTCATCAAGCCTAGAGCCAGATCGATCGGATCGCCGCTCTTTTTGATAAGGCGACTGCTGCTGACCAGCCCGGCAGAAGGAATTTCAGCAGCCAAAACCACCCTGCATCCGCTGAAAAAAGCCTCCAATACCGGCAATCCAAAGCTTTCTCTTAAGGATGGAAACAAAAAAACCTTGTGCTTTCTGTATTGCTTGAAGAGCTCCTCTGCGCTAAGGTGGGCAAGTCTGTTTACTTTTATTCCCATTAGTGGAGCTGTTTCCAAAAATTGTTCGTTCTTCTCAGAAAACTCTCCCACCAGGGTGATATGACCCGGCTGCAAGCCTGACCTGATGGCAATCGCAATGGCCTCAAGTCCAGCAGTGCTATTCTTCCTGCGTTCTCTACTGAGCAACATCAGCAGTCCATCAACGGCTGTCTCTTTGGGGCTCTGCCGAAGTTGGTGTTCATTGACTACATTCGGGATGACGCTTAGTTTACTGCTTAATTTTGGAAACAAGCACTTGATGCGATTCTCCTCTTCTGAGGAAACGGTAAAAACCTGCCTGCATTTATGAAGGGTGTGTTTCACCAGAAGTTTGCGGTAAATCCTCCCGAGCCTGTGGTAAAGCGATGCCGGTCGCTGCTCTGCTTCAAAGAAAATAAGGTCGTGGAGGGTAAGCAAAACCGGGATATTTGCCACAAACAAGGGCCTTGTGTTGGCTGTGGCATGCAACAGTTTGTAAGGCTGCTTCAGCAGTTGCCTAGGCAGCCATATTTGTTCCCATATCGCATAAGGCAAAGGGGGAGAACTGATTACCCGAATTCGTTTAAAGCGAGTTTTAAGTTCTTCATCAGGCCCTTTATTTACGAATAGATGTATCTCAAAGGGTAAATCCAATTCATCGAGGGCCAAAAGCCAGGAGATAGCCGCCGTTTCAAGGCCATGCTTATCCCTGCGAAGCAGTCGCTGTGCCTCTATAGCAATGAGGGGTTTCAATTTAATCCTGGTTTGAGTTGCGCTTCTGTGCGGCTTTAGCACCGGAAACGAGGCCAGCGATCAGGCCTATCAAAGCTGCGATTGAAATCCAAAACCAGGGCATGTTTTATACTTGAGCAGGCTTTAGGGTTTTCACAATTCGGGCGGGCACACCAGCAACCACTGTGTAGTCGGGCACATCTTTGGTCACGACCGATCCTGCTGCTACGACTGCCCCTTTACCAATACGCACCCCTTTGAGCACCATGGCCCTCGTGGCTACCCAGGCATGATCCTCAATGATGATAGACTGCTTTTTACCCTCACTCAATCGGTCATTCACATCGTGGAAGTCTCCATCCATAATGATGACATGTGGAGCGATCCGACAGTGTTTTCCGATACGGACTTCATGTGTGGCGGATATGGTGGGTCCATTGAGGCGGGTGTTTTCTCCTACTTCCAAAAGGCCTCCCTTGCCCACTGACAGACGGGTCTGATTTACCGTTGACCAAATTCTTACCCTGTTGGAAATACGTATGGTTCCTTTGTTGACCACTTTCGGTTTGCCTTGAGTAAAGATCAGCTTACCCTGAAGTTTACAGCTCCTCAGGTAGTACCGTGTGATCAGCCATTGAAAAGCCAATGAAACAAGCCGGAAAATGAGCTGCATGGCCAGCAGAGGACGAAAGCGTCCGAAGTGTTCGGCATTTAGTTTATGCCATTCCGTTAAAATAAGATCTTTCATGGTGTATTTAGTGGGTACTGGTATGTGGGGTATGGATAAATTTCTTGTTGGCCTCACCTAATTTGAACAAGGCTGGCAACAATCGGAGCATGGCCATTGGTATCACTTTCATCGAGGTGATTAGTCGGGTATTCAGCATGTAAGAGGGTGTAGCCACAACATAGGCGATAAAATTCAAACACAGAAATGTCGATGAAAGCAAGGCTGTCTCCCATTTGCCAGATAACAAGAAAAGCAGGCTTAGGAAGAAAAGTGCCAAGGGTAAAATCATGCGGGGAGGGAGCACCATTTGAAAGGCCTTATTGAAAAAATCAAGCTTTCCCTTCGTTAGCAGTTCAAGGCAGGCCATAGGAAAATAATGTCTGGCATAGTGATATTGGGCAGCTATCCAGCGGCTGCGCTGCCGGGTAAGTACACGGGTGTCAGAGACTTTTTCGTCATAAACGATGGCTTCAGCGAGGTACTCCACCGTGTAGCCCATTCGGATCAGCTTGAGCTCCAGCTCTTTGTCGAAGCCTCCAATGGCGTTCACGCTTGCCATGACTGAATTAAAAAGCTGAAAATCAAAGGCCATTCCGGATCCGGCCAATCGGGAAGACAGTCCCAAAACCCTCTGCCCTGCACTGAACATGGAATTGTTTACTTCCTCGCTCCACGCATCCATGACGGCGGTGGGGGTGTTCATGTTTTTGGCTACTCTCCTGCCTTGCGCAATGCTGGCACCTCTGTCAAAGGCATCGTGAATATTTAATAAAAAGTCCGGAGCCATCACATTATCTGCATCCAACACGACGGCAATATCAAAATAACGATCCTTGCACTGCTTCAGTGCCTCACGAAGTGCTTTGCTCTTGGTGCTCTGTTCAAACGATACTTCAATCAATGTTATGTCCAGACGCTTAAGCTTTTGCAAGGTCTCAAGACGCAACTGGTCAGCCACCACGATTACTTCCATCAGGTCTGAAGGGTAATTTTGCGCCAATGCCTTTTCAGCGACGTTCAGGATCACTGCATCCTCTTTGTAGGCAGGAATAAAAACAGCCATTTTCCGAAAGGGCTTTACCGTGAGCTTCTCTTCAGGCCGATAAAACCGGGAAGCCAAAGCCATCACAAACAAATAAGCCACAGATAGCATGAGGTATGACAGCACTACCAGTGCAATGATGCCAAATAGGTTGAAAATCGTCAGTTCCATTGCTTGTCGGGGGAGTGAAAATGCCAAATCAAACCGCTGCTCAGGGCCTGCAGGTGTTTCCAGCGTCCGTTGACCAGATGACGTAGAAAATGAACTGGAAACGTGATAAGTAGCCCATGGGCCAGGGCCAGAATGCGCATCAAACCACTGACATTCCTTCTGACAAAAAGAAGGCGGTTTCTGAATAAATAATAGGTCTTTACCGGGTTGGTAGAGCCACCTGAAGAGGCTGATACTTTATGATGAATAAATGTAGAGGCCTCATACCGAATATGGTATCCTTTTCTCTTTAATTGTTCTGCGAGATCGTGCTCTTCATAGTAGAGAAAATAGTCCTCTGGAAGCCCTCCCAGTTGGCGGAGTATATCTGTACGAAGCAACATACAGGCGCCATTTGGGTAAGCCGTAATAACTGATCGGTCAAAAAGCCCGGTATCAATTTCGCCATAGCCATACTTTTTACCCCTACCTGTTATGGGGTGAATGGCTGTCGTTCCGGCATACTGCAAGATGTTTGGCCTATCGAAAAAGTAAATTTTGGGGCTTACAGCAGCGCAGGCATGATCGTCTTCAATTGCCATTACTAAACGACTCAGCAAATGGTTGGGAGCAACAGTATCGTTGTTAAGTAAAAGAACATATTTGCCTTTGCAGTGTGGCAAACCAAGGTTATTTCCTCCAGCAAAGCCCAAATTCTTTTCACTTCTGATCAGTTTCAAATTCGGAAACTTCGATTTGAACAAATCTGACTGGCCCGGGTCAGAGCCATTATCAACTAAAACCACTTCGTAACTTTCAAAATCCATACTGCTGATGCTCCGGAGCATCTCCAGAGTATGTTCAGGTTGGTTCCAGTTAACTGACAAGATGGAAACCAGTGGCATTTGAGAGGTGTCTTTCATTCTTTAGATTCTTTCGTTGGTGTATCCCATTCAGGCATTTTAAACAGCGCCACCATGGTTAGATACATGATGATTCCGGTTGGCATCTGACCAAACACACCGTTACCGTAGCTGGCAAGAAGTATTCCTGCCATGCCGGCATAGAGTGCAATACCCTTCTGTTTCAATACAGGGTCATTTAGATGCCAGACATGGTATCCGGCTCTTCCCATTATGAACATCAATATCCCGATATGCAACATTATTCCCACAACACCTTCCTCAGCCCAAATGCGTACATACCAGCTGTCGGTTGGGGTTTCAGCGAGAAAGGTACCTGGCGAAAAACGCAATCCCCAGAAACCTGCAGTGCCTATTCCTCCTCCAAATGGACGATGCTCTAAATAATCAGCAAGCTTTTGCTGATTTCTGAGTCGGGTTTGAAAAGATGGATTTTCAGGATCGAGGGCTGTGCGCATTCGAGCCACCTGCTCCACCCCCTGAAAGAGAAAGGTAAACTTGAGGATGTAAAAGACCAGGGCCACAAAAAACAATCCTGTGAGCAAGAGCCTGAAATTTTTACTCATGATCAGAAAAACCAGAAAGCCCAGGCCTGGGACTGCAAGCGCCCCCCTTGTGCCTGAAACCATCATGCCCCAGAGGCAAGCAAGACCGGCCAGGCCATAGGCTATTCGCTGCTTCCAAGGCATGGCCGAACCCAGCGCAATGATGAGCCCAATGAGACCCACATGGCCTTGAGAAGCGCCAAACTGACCAGCATCACTGTAAAATGAAAAGACCCTTAATTTTCCAAATAAGATATGGGTGCTTGCATTGCCTTCATTAAGCCATTGCTGCTCTGCGGCATCGACCCCAAACAGCAACTGCCGCATGCCCCAAATCATTCCCACCACGCTTATCCAGAATACCATCTGAAGGAATACATCCAGACTTCTTGCTTTCTTCCAAAGCATTAGCGCAGCAAAAACTGCAAAAAGTTGATAAAGTGCTACCCCTCTTACGGCATAAAACCAGGCTTCAAAACTTCTGGCTTCCGGGTTAAAAAGCTGCAGCAGGTGATAGAGCATCCATATTAACACCACAAGCATCAGGTCATTTCGTATCGGCGCAAAATCGGTTTGTTGAAACCGTTGAAAAAGTACCGCCAGCACAGATAGAAAGAGGACAAAGTCAATGGACAAGCCCAGTGGGCCTGGAACATATCGGCTCAAACCCATGGATACAAAACCCAAAAATACTGCGCTCCACAGCCCAAAAGCCGGATCACGAAATAGCCGATACAGGAAAAAGATGACCAAGGGAGCGGCAATGAGCAAGATGCTGCCCAGTAATTGAAACCGAGCTACTAAAACGGCCGATACAGACAACAACACCAATAGACCAATCAGGCCTTTGGGTCGGTATAATCTTTCGTATCCAAGCGCTTTATCCATCTTCAAAAGGAACGACTATCTGTTGCGAACCACTGCCAGGGCCTCCTGAACTTATACATAGACTCAAAGGTCAACCGTAGCCAAATCCTGATGTCCAGGTGAAGGATCCGGTTGAGCTGAAAAAAACCAATAGCCACACCCAGAGCAATATTGATCAGTGAAACAAGTGCCACCCCGGCAAGCCCTGCACCAAGTACCAAAGCGATTATATCCCCAACAAAGTTGATTGAAGTCATCAACATTACTTTCAACATGTTGAGGGAGGGTTTTCCCAAGGCATCCAGAGCAATGCCTAACATCCGATCCAAAGGCAAGAGCAGTCCAAATAGACAAAGAATTCGAAACACCTCTACACTATCCTGCCCATATTGCTGACCTCCGATCCATACTAGTATAATTGGAGCTTTATAAAAAAGAAAGAGCACTATGGGTACATAAAGTAATCCAAGCCAACCAGAATAGCGATAAAAACGAATCCGGAATTGATCGGTTTTGCCTTGTCCGCCAAGTGCAGAAAGTTGTGGCAAGGCTACTGAGACAACTGCTCTCAAGGGTACTTCAAGTGCCTCGAGCACCTTGGCAGCTAAAGCATAAACAGCCACGGAACTGCTTCCCAAAAACCAGCCAATAAGTACGGTGTCTCCAGTCTTGAGCAAAGCAGTACCCAAAAATGTACCCATAGAATAGCGCCCGAAAGACCATAGTTCACTTGCCGATTTTAGTTGAAACTGTCGCAAATGCTTCAGTCCCGATGCAGCTGAAGTTACTGCCCAAAACGAAGCTAGTCCACTACTAAGAATATGACCCAAAACCAGTTGCTCACTGCTCCAGGAATAAAACCAGCCCAAGCAGACAAAGAGTAAAAATCCACCCAAATTGACCAGCCTTAAAACCGTTAGCCTCCCAAATTTCCCTTCTGCCTGAAGAGTCCATAACCCAAAATCAAAGGGCAGCAATGCCAGGGCAGACAACCAATACCATTTGAAAAACAGCATAAACCCATTGCCTGCACTTACCATGAGAGACAGAATTGAGACTGCTAAAATCAGTACCCCGGTGATCATCAATGCCAATCCCCAGGCACTTCCAATAAGCTTGCTTTTTTGGCAATTAGTTGCTTGCAAACCTCTCACAACAGCTGTATGAAGTATCCCTAATCTGATCATCTCCAAAAAAGTGGCAAGACTCAGATAAAGCAGGAAATCTCCCATACTCTGAGGACTCACTAGCCGAGCCAGCAACATAAAGGTGCCCAATGCCGTCAAAGCAGCAAGAAATTGCCCGATAAATGAGATTATATTCTTGTTCATCGATCAGCTTTGGTAGGCTGATGGTTTTCTTACAAGTCGATCCTGATACCTGCTTACAGACTCTCGAAGCATTTCATCCAGGCCATCCAACAACTCTGTGACAAAAACCCCTGCCCAGCTGGTCAACGAATACTTCCGGGTATTCCGTCTGATCACAAAAGAGAGACGTGCAGGCCAGCTGGGATTAGGACCGGAATACATTACTTCTGCACAGAGCTTATGAAGAGTTTCTTCCAACTGCTCCTTTGGGCCTAGCTCGACATCCGCCTCCTTTACTCCTGTGTAACCGAGAGTGTTCGACTTTTTGATGAGTTCGTTTTTTTGTCTGAGCAAAAGGTACCCTCCTTCCTCAACGAAAGGGTACAAAGCTGAAAAGGGATAAAGTGGCGAAAAATGAAATCTGAAAACAAGATGGAAAGTGCTGCTTCGGGGCAACTCATCCGGGCTACCTTGAAAGGTATAAAGCATATCGCCGAACCTTTGGGGGTTACCGATTGGGGCTTCCTGCAACCAACAAACCCTGGCATGAGGAAACCTACGTCGAATGTGCTCCAACATCTGAGCAGAACAATGACCCGCAATTAAAATACGAGTTATCGGTTTTTCCACCGGTATTTGATCCAATAACATGGCCAGATCTTGACGTTTTGACCAGTTTCGGATACAGGTGCTATTTTCGTACAACCAGGACTTCGCAGACCGGGCATACTGGGCTTTTGAAATTTCTTGATCTTTAGGTAACATACGTTTATCGTTCAAAAAGATGGTTTTGAAGTTGCTTTGCTCTCGCTTGCCAATCACATTGAAGGGCATGTGCCAAGCCAAGTACTCTTCGTTCTTCATCAGGGTGCATGAGGCATGCCATGACCTGATCAACAAATTGAGTTGAGGTACTACAAAGGTGTGCTACGTTTTCAAACTCCTGCAAATCAGTAAATTGAGTTGAAACAACAGGAATTCCAGCCGCTAAATATTCGTTGATTTTAAGCGGATAAATGGATTGCGTAAACTCATTTTCCACGAATGGGATAATTGCACACCTAAATTCCTTTATGTAGAATGGCAATTCATTAGTGGAAAATGATCCCATCATTTTAACATTTGGGAATTTAGCAGACCAACCCTTTGCCCGATCATGAAGTACACGTCCGACAAACTGAAACTTTACCTCTGGCTGTTGTTGAAACAGAGCTTCACATAACTCAAAATCAAGCCTTTCATCGATTGTGCCTACATAGCCAACGGTAAACTTTGAAGGAAGAGTTCGGCGGAAAGCCTGGTGAAACAGCTCAAAGTCTACTCCATTGTAAACCTTCCCGATTCGCTGTGCATATGGCATTTTGTTCTTAAGCAATCCGGGTGAGCTGACCAACACAGCATCCACTCTTTTCATAAAGTGTTGTTCTTCACGCTTACCGTGTTTGCCTGCCCATCGGGCGGCCGAGATTTCATCGTAGCAGTAGTAAAAACTTGAACTCTCATTCAACCTGCCAAGCATTCTGTTCCCAAGACCGGGTTGAAAAGCATTAAGAAAAACAGGATCGTTCATTCCCAACCTCTTCATCCACCGCCTGATTTGCCAAACCAATAGGGCAGCATTAAGGCTCATGAAAAAACGGTATAGCAGCCCTTCACGCAAAGCGTTCACCGGGAAAATGGGAAAAGGGCTCAACAACCAGATCTGATGACCTTGACGTGTTTGCACCTGTCTGCATGCTTTCTTTAATCCCAACATTCGTTTCAAGGGCATGTGCTTTTTCTGCCCAACAAAATGCTTCAGAACATCCTTCCAGGTGAAGGTGTAATCCACATACAAAATGGGATGCCATGCCGCAAGAGCTGAAATAAGCTCCACTGTACTCTTGGCATAGTCTCCTTTCCAGGCAGGCAAAGCGAGGCACACGATAGGTTTATGTTCCATTAAAACAGTCGGTTTGACTTGAGTTGAAGCCTTGATATTCGTTTGAAAAAGCGGCGCAGATAGCTCCTCTTTTTGGGTATTTCGCCTACAGTACTTTCCAATGCCTCTACCCGGCAACCGTTCAACCAAAGCATGGCAGATTTAGGCAGGCATGAGTTCATGATCTGCAATGCGGATCGATCCGCAGCACCCCAGCTACGGGCAGCAGCAGTCACCATCAGGGCCAAATCAACTTTTGCAAGCGCCTGCATCGGGTAGGCGTGGCTCAATAAGGCAGGCATCTCAATAAGGGTATAATCGGCAGCTTGCCTATCCGGAAGCCAGTCCGACAGGTTTTGTAAGGAAGCAAATATGGGGAGCAATGGATAGCTGCTGACGCCTTCCGATGCAACCGCATGACCTTCCGGTACATACAGGTTTACCGAATTACCCTCAGCAAGTAGTTTTTTCATTAAATTCAAAGCAGTCAGGGTTTTGCCCTCCCCCTCACGAAGGCTGAAAATGAGAATGGTCTTGCTGCTTTGATTGGTCTCCACCGCATGCCGAAGCAGGTGAGTACCCATCTCCATTGATCTGTTTATTACAAAATCAAAGTCTACCGTTGTGCGTTTTTGGACCAATCGGGGAAAAGCACCCATCATCTGCAAACCGGTTTGCAACTGAGCCCGCTCAGGTGTTTTGATGGCGCTGTCGGTAAACTCGACTGCCAATACCAGGGAGATACTCAATATCAACCCGGAGAAAAAGGAAGCCAGCACCAAGACCAGCCGTTTGGATGGCTCAGGCCTGGAGGGGAAATAAGGCTCATCTACAATCTTGAGGTTACTTGACAACTGGGCGTTTTGCCAATGAAGCTTTGCCTGGTTGAGGGAGTGCAGGTTCTCCAGGTATTCGTTTTCGCATACCTCGATCTCCCGTTCAATCCTTTTTAGAGTAGAGCCCAGCGGTGCAAACTTTTCATAGATCCTGTTGAACTCCTCTCTACGTTCTTCAATCACTTCCAGCCTTCCGTTAGCGGACTCCAGCACCAGCACAGACTCCAGCCACTCCTTTAGGATATCATTCATAGGAACCCCCTCCACTGTGCGACCCATGCGAAATAGTGCATTGGTTTTTTGCTGCAAAGCCTCTTCCACCTGTCCATACGCTACCTTCATCTGAGCAAGGCTGTCTTTGGCCTTTGCAGGATCAAGCTCAGTGGTGATGATCTTGTGGCTGATGGCGGTGATCTGCTCTCTCAATCGGAATATCTCACCTGTGGTCAGGCTCATTTTTTCCTTCTGATCTAGCTTGCTTTCCAGCTTGAGCAATGAGGCCTTGGCACTGGCCTGTTTCATCACTTCCTGCTGATAAAGCTCATCCAGGTCTTCCTTTTTGGCAGAGATAAATCGGGTCTGCTCGTAGTAGTTGATGATCTTGTTTTCGGTACCAAAACGCAGCAAACGGTCTTCTGCACGGGCAAGCTTGGCAGCAGCAGCGGCCGTCTGCCGCTCGAAGTACTCAATCACATTATTCGAGTCAGCCGCTTTGATTTTTTTGTAACGCTCCAGAAAACTTTCCAAAAGCAACCTCAATGTCTGGTGACAGATACCGGGCTCAGAGGCAGAGTAGTTGATCCGAATGATATCGCTCAAGCCCAGCTTAATGGCCTTTATACCCGAAAGTTGTTTCAGCGAGAAGAGTTCATCATTACCATGGATCAAAGCATAAATACTGTTTTTGCTGTCCTTGTTTTTCTTTTCCCTCAGTTTGAGCAAGGTTAGTTCATAGGAACGGGGTACCAGCACCTCTTTCACGGTCGCCTCTCCTAACTTGAGCACCAAATCTTTATGCGCTTCTCTGCTGATGATGCTGCCCTCTTTGCCCTGGCTAAAAAGACACAAGGCGATAAGACGTTCCAAAGTGGCCTCTTTGGTTTCTCTGGAGGTCAGCGTGTTGAGGATGTTATCAAGCTCATTCATGGTGTAGGTGCGGTCTACATTGCCACGGTCCTGGCTTTCCAAAGTGTAACCGCTCACCAGCCCGGTGTTGATCATCGTTTCAGAGCTGTACACCTTTTTCATATTTCGGGTGAGTAGTACCGTAAGGGTCGCCAGCACGATAGCCGTTCCGAGAATAAAGCGGATGTTCTGGTAAAGAAGCCGGAGAAAGGAATGGAGGCTCATCGTTTTTCTGCGGGATAAAATGATTGGATCTCGATTCCGACCAGTGCTTTAAAATCAGACATCAGGTCCAGGATTTCTTTTTTGCAACGCTCCAGATCAAGCACCGCCTGAGAGGATTGCCGGGTAATTGTCGACAACTCCCCTACCTGTATTTCGCCTTCATAGTAGTTCTTCTCTGCCAGTTGCAGGTGCAGCATGGCGGTCTGGTATACACTAGAATAGATCTTTAGCCGCCTCAGGGCCAGTTGCATGTCATGGTACAGGTAGCTTATCTTTTGTTCCAACTCCAGACTGATTTGCTCTTTGCGATGCCGACCCTCAGCGATGGCCATCTTTTGGATTTTTACCTGCTTGGGCCTACCCAAAAACTCCTCTATGGGCATACGAAGACTCAACCCCAGGTTGTAACGGGCATCGGTGGTTGTTCGAAACTGGTCGTCAAAGGCTCCGTCTGAACTGGTACCCGAACTAAAGCTGTTCATATTGCCATAGTATACCCCTGAAACTATTGAGAGCGAACGAAGCCAACGAGTTCGTTGGATCTCGAGCTCGGCTTTCTTCTGATCAATAAGTGACTGCTGAACCTTGAGCAATGGAGAGTGTATATAGGCACTATCCAGTACTACCTGGAATTCAGGCATATACAGCTGATCGGTAGTATCTGCTGAGCGCAGTATCTCCTCCAGCGACTGGGCTTTTAGCCCGGAGGTAACGAAGGTAGCCAGCAAGGCCATCAGGTAAGGCAATATTCTTTTGCACATGCCCGGCAACTATCCTAAAGAATGCCCGGCTGTGTATCTACCTGTTTTTCAGCCCTATAAGTAAATACCAAAAAATAGATATAATTTTCATTTTGGTACTATTTCCAATATTGGGATTATAGTGATTGAATTATGCTGCTGTTGATACACATTGTTGTTGCTCACCAAGTGTTTTCAATTACCCAAAGCCTCACCCATGCCTAGCCCAACTCCGGGTAATGGCTTCTGAGTTGCTCGTGGCTCTTTAAGATCACTTCTTTCAACTGCTGCATCCAGGGTGCTACCGATGCCTGCGTGGCCTGATCAGCTTGTAGCCCTTCGATCTGCCGGATGGTGCTGCGTATGCTTTCGATGTTCAGGGTATCGATAGACGACTTAAACTTATGTGCCACCTCTTTCAACACACTCCAGTTGCCAAGCGCCAAGGCATCTTCCATCTGGGCAATGCTCTCCAATGAGGTCTCTATAAAAATACTCAGCATCTTGCGCATAAAATCCGGATTGCCTCTGGAGACCATTTCCAGCTGGCTTAGGTCATACAAGGCACCGTCTCGGCCTTCAGAGCGGCTTTCATACCTCTGCTCTCCTACCTGGCTTTTGCCCAGCGCCTTGATCATCACCTTGAATAAGGTGTCTTCATCGAAAGGTTTGGTTACGCTGTCATTCATCCCATGGGCCAGGTATTGGTCATGGTCACCTTTGAGGGCATTGGCGGTAAGCGCAATCACCGGCACCCTGGCCTTACGGGGATCGCTATGGTTGCGGATGGACATAGTTGCTTCTATTCCGTTCATTTTGGGCATTTGTATGTCCATCAATACCATGTCAAAGGTCTTGAGACTAAAGAGATGTACCGCATCTTGTCCATTGGCCGCTACCTCTACTTCACAGGCCCAGGACTCAAGCACCGTCCTGGCATAAAACTGATTAACCTCATTGTCTTCAGCCAACAGCACCCGAAGCCCTTTCATCACTTCCTTGGCGTTATTGATCTCAGCGGCTGGGATTTGGTCTGTCGCATTCTTGTCTTTCTCAAACTTCAGCGTGAAGTAAAACCTGGAGCCAAGCCCCGGGCTGCTTTCTGCCCAAATCCTGCCGCCCTGCATCTCGATCAGGTTTTTGGAAATATTCAAACCTAAACCAGTACCCCCATACTTGCGCCCTATGCCGCTGTCGGCCTGGGTAAACTGCTCAAAAAGGTGACTTATCTTTTCCTGATCGATGCCTATGCCTGTATCTGAAATGCAAAACTCATAAGAGATATGGTTTTCCTCATTTGAAAGGGCTTTGACCTCCAGTTTAACCTCACCACGATCGGTGAATTTAATGGCGTTGCTGAGCAGATTGACCAACACCTGATTGAGCCGGAAAGGGTCGCCAATAAGGTAACGTTCCCGTAAGCTGCCTAGGTTGAAGCTTAGTCCTATGGCTTTCTCGTCGGCCTTATAAATAAAGGACTGAATGGCTGTTTCCACTACTTCCCTCAAATCAAATGGAATGTGCTCAATCTCCAGCTTGCCGGACTCGATCTTGGCCAGATCCAAAATATCATTCAAAATCACAAGCAGGTTCTCGGCTGATTTGCGGATGATATTGAGGTAATTGGATTGCTTTTCTTCAAGCGGAGTTTTGAACAGGAGCTGGGCCATGCCCAAAATGCCGTTCATGGGGGTTCGTATTTCATGGCTCATGTTGGCCAGGAAGATTTCTTTAGCCTTTACCGAGTCCTCTGCTATCTTTTTCGCCTCTTTCAAATCTCGTTCGGCAATGGAGCTTTCGGTAATATCCAATGCAAAACCGATGATCCCTTCCGAGTAAGGGTCTTTGAACAGATGATGCTCAAAAAACCATTCTTCCCTGGCTGTTTGCCCCTGGTTGACAAACGTAACCCGTTCACCTAGAAGGGCTCTGTCGATATAAGGCTTGAAATGGGGTTGCTTTTGGTACACACTTTGGCCAACAAGGTCATTGTCTTTGAGTCTGAATGCTTTAAGTCCGGAACCGAAAATCTCCTTGTAATTTCCTTGGCTGTCCAGCTTGTAAATCACCACGGGCATATTGTCGGTGATGCCGCTCAACACATTGCTTTGCTCCCTAAAGCGCTGGGTTGCTTCCTTGGCTGTCGTGATATCTGAAAAGGTCACAACAAAACCATCATCCAGTTTTACAGCAACAGAATGAACCCATACCGTTTCGTTCTTGGTTTGAATGCTGTATTCATGGTCGAGTGTTTTACCCGTTTCCACAACTCGTTTGTACAACTCAAACAGATTGTTCTCTGAGTCCTGAGATAGGGAGTCAATCAGAATTTTGCCCAACATCTGCAGCACCAGCTTGCGGCCCAGCTTGTTCTCGGCTGCTTTGTTGCTGGCGATCACCTCAAAATCGATGATCTCTGCATCTGTATTTCGAATAGACTTAAAGGCAATGATGCCTGAGGTGGAGGCATTCAGAATACTTTCAAGTTGGGCTTTTAACTGTGCAATCTGAACGTTGGATTGCCTGATCTGGGTGACATCCTTGAACACAAAAATCTGCCCCAGGTAGGTGTTTGCCCTATAGTTGGGAAGGTACTCCACCTCAATGATACGCCCTGTGTTAAGCTCAAAAGCCTGAGAAATAACCAACTCTTTGTTTTGAATAATTTCCCGGATAGATTTTTCAAAATAAGTGGGATTGCGGAACAGGTTCTTGAGCTCCAGAAGCAAATACTCGATGGGAGTTCCAATGATTTCTTCAGGAGGGATGCTTAATCGGAAAATCCTCCAGAAATTGGGATTGGCATTGGTGATCACACCACGACTGTCTTCCTCAAGTACTCCGTGGTTGAGCTGATCGAAAATATGCAGCAATTGCTTATTGGTGCTTAGTCCGCTTTGCTCTACTTTGGTGTTGGCCAGCAAGTCCTCCAATTGCTGGATGCGCTTTTCCTGCCTGATGATGTAGCTACGAAGCTCCTCATCGAGTTGATCGATGTTGGGACTAAACTGACGAGTTGTTTTGCCTTCTGCCTTAGCCATAGCACACTACTTAATCACAAGCTCTTCGTTTTGGGCCATGCGGTATATGGTGGATTTACCGATGTCGAGTTTCTCGGCCACTTTCAACACATTGTATTGGTACTTATCGAGGTAGTGCTGAATGATGCGCTGAGTGTATTGCTGCAAGGTAAGCTCTGTGGTGAGCAGCGTTTCTGTGGTGTTAATGCTATTGAGGTTGATGTGCTCATGGTCGATGGAGGTGTCATCAGCGAGTACACAAGCCAATTCGATGACGGCCTTTAGTTCTCTTACATTGCCCGGGAAAGGGTATGAGAGTAGTTTTTGCTGGGCCTCGGAGCTCAAGGATTTTTTCTTAATCTTGTTGTCTTCACAAAACTGATCGATGATATGCTTGGCTATGACAAGTATATCTTTGTCACGCTCTCTCAAGGCAGGCAGTGTGATAGGCAATCCCAGCAATCTGTAGTACAGGTCTTCTCTGAAATTTCCCTTCCTGGCCTCCTCAGCCAGATTCTTGTGGGTGGCCACAATCACCCTTGCATCATAAGAGACGACTTCATTGCTACCTACTCTGGTGATTTCTTTCTCTTGAAGCACCCGCAACAGCTTCACCTGCAGGGTGAGGTCCAAGTCACCAATCTCATCAAGAAAGATGGTACCTCCATTGGCCTCTTCAAACTTCCCTACCCGACGGGCAACTGCGCCTGTGAAGGCCCCTTTCTCATGTCCAAAGAGTTCGCTCTCAATCAGTTCTCTGGGGATGGCTCCCACATTGACGGCAACGAAGGGTTTTTTCTTTCGGGCAGAATTGTAATGTATCGCTTTGGCTACCAGTTCTTTGCCCGTTCCTGTTTCACCTGTAATTGATACGGTGATGTTTGTTTTGGAGGCCTTCTCGATCAAACTGTAGACCTTCTTGATGGCTTCGCTCTTCCCAATGATGGATCGCTCAAAATCATATTTCTGCCCAATCTCTTCCTTCAAGGTGTCAATCTCTCTTCTCAGGTTTTGGTTCTTTCTGATATTGCTTACCGTATTCCAAAGCCGGTCTTTCGTATCCGCATCTTTTACGATGTAGTCGTAAGCTCCTTTTTTAAGCAAATCCACCGCTATTCCTACATCTTCCTGACCTGAAATAATGATAACCTGCACCTCATTATCGACTTCCCTTATCTTTTTGAGTACCTCTCCCCCGTTTTTATCCGGTAAGGAATAATCAAGAGTGATCACATCGGGCTTCTGATATAAGTTTGTGAGGCAATCTTTGCCATTAAAAAATGTTTTTACCTCATAGTCAGGGTTTAACGAGAGATGATAGGATAGCATTTCTGCATAAAACCGGTCGTCTTCAACAATAAATATTTTGTAAGGCTCCATTTGGTCAGTTGAGTCAGGTTTAGAGATCAATTAAAATTCTACTTTCAGGAAGCAGGAATTATTTTGGGAATAATTATTCAAATATACGAGCCTGTTGCAACTTTGCAGCTTTGGTCCTACACCAATTTGTTTGTAAATGAACCCAAAACTTACACAGATTGTCTGTATTAGCATAAGTGGATTTATCCATTTACCGACAAATAATCTAACTTTAACAACAGCCCAATTCAATGCCTTTATACAACAGTTCGGAGCTTTTTCAAACAGTGGCTCGGTATGCTTCATTTACTGCTTTACTGACTGATCCTGTGGGTCAGGTGATCTGGTGCTCTGACCGCTGGCTTAAAAAGTACGGTGCGCCTGAGCCGAATGGCAGCCTACCGGAATGGATGAAAGCTGTTTATGTGGAGAAACTGTCTCAATTTTCAGAACAAAAAAGAATTATTTTCTTACAAAAAGATGGCTCCTCAGAGATTAGTGAGTATTGGATAGAAACCCTAAAACATGATGAAGAAGTATTGGGATATTTGATCTGCCCGGGCCAGGAGGCCTTGGTTGAGCTCCAACATTGGGAGAAGATGCCATTGGGCATTTCTCTGATCGATGAGGATTTGAAGATAATAACCTTTAACGAAACGGAATGTGAATTGATGGGGTATACCCGGGAGGAGTACATCAACAGCCTGGTGACCAAGCATATACAAGAGGAATACATCAACACTAAGATAAGAAACCACCAAAAGCTATTCAGCGGGGAGTTAAAGCACTTTTACCTCAAAGAGCAGCGCAAAAGGAAAAATGGGCACCTGATCTGGGTCTATGTTTTCTCTACCCTTATGAGCCATCCCGTCACAGACAAAAAACTACGTGTGAATTTTACCCATTCCTTAAGCAACATTGATGAAAGGCAAATGGAACAAGCGGTACTCTCAGAATACATGGATTTGTTCATTGAAGCAATTCCAAACCCTTTGTTTATTAAGGACCGAGAGCATCGTTTTATCCACCTCAACAAGCCACTATGCGAGCTTACAGGTTTCAGTAAAGAACAATTACTGGGCAAATTGGACATTGACTTCTTCCCTGAACATGAGGCCAAAGTTTTCTGGGAAAAGGATGAAGTAATTTTCAATGGTGCAACGGTGGTGGTCAATGAAGAAGAGTTGACCAATGCAAAAGGTGAAAAGAGGATCTTATCTACCACAAAACACCGCTTTCAAATTGAAGGAGAAGAACTGAAGCTGGTGGGAGTTATATCAGATATCACAGAAAATATCAGAACAAGGGAGCTGCTTTATGAGCATGAAAGCTTGATCGAGTCCATCAACCAAAACCTTGAGGATGCCATTTACCGCAGTACGCCCGACCGGCGGTTGGTCTATGTCAATAAGGCCTTTGCTCAGATGTTTGGCTACAGAGATGAAAAGGAAGTGCTGGACTTGAATTCCATATCGCTCTATGATGATCCTGACCGAAGAAACGAGCTGAGTGAGCAAATCATAAGGGATGGCTATTTTAGGAATGAACAAGTTTTGTTCAGGCGCAGGGACGAAAGTACCTTTTGGGGGATTGTGAGTGGCACACTTACCAAGGGCATTGATGGCAAAAACTACTTCAATGGAGTAATCAGAGACATCACCGAAATCATTAAAGTGCAAGATGAACTAAGGCATGCCAAGCAGCAGGCTGAGCAGCTCAATAAGCTCAAAAGTAGTTTCCTGGCCAACATGAGCCATGAGATACGGACACCGATCAATGGTATACTTGGCCTTGCAGAAGTCATTTCACAAATGACAACCGATCAAGAGATTAAACACTTTGTTGACTTGCAAAAGCAAAGTGGCAAAAGGCTTTTGGAAACCATCAATTCCATTCTCAACCTTTCGAAGCTTGAAGCCGAAGGAGCACAAATGGAACTAAATCCGCTCGAAGTCATTCCTGCGCTGAAAGAAAACTTGGTTGCTCATGGGCTTATGGCCATGCAAAAGGGGCTTTACCTTCATTTCTCCCCATCAGATGAGCAAATGGTCATACTTAGTGATGGCCCACTCTTTCATCAAATACTTAATAACCTGATCGGCAATGCCATCAAATTTACGGAGCAGGGCGGAGTTATGGTCAGTTGTAACAACTTTGTCAGCCGCAGAAATGAGCCATTCGTGGAAATCAGCATCAAAGACACCGGCATAGGTATTTCAGAAGAGTTTTTACCAAATATATTCTCACCATTTGAGCAAGAAAGCACAGGCCACAAACGCAAATATGAGGGCAATGGACTAGGCCTATCGATTACAAAAAAATACATAGAACTACTTGGTGGACAAATAGAAGTAAGCTCAAGAAAAAATCAAGGCAGCACTTTCAGGCTATTTCTACCTCTGATCTCCTGAACTAAAAACAGTTATGAACCCGGAGATCAACATACTCTATGTAGAAGACGACCCCATCAATGGGCTCATCATGAAAAAGCTTTTGGGCAAATATTACGCTATTGAACTGGTCGAAAATGGCGAGTTGGCTCTTGACCTCCTTCAAAACCGTCCATTTGATTTGATCCTTATGGACATCAATCTGGGCAACCATCACATGGATGGGACGGAAACCATGAAAATCATCAAAACCATGAAGGGGTATGAAGATTTGCCTGTATATGCTGTCACCTCTTATGCCATGCCTGAAGACCGGGCTTACTTTCTCAAACAAGGCTTTGATGCTTATTTTTCAAAACCTATCGATCACCATCTAATCAAGGAGGCGATTGAATTAAAATTTTCGGGAAACAATTCCTGATATAATACTCAATTCCTATATTGGGAATTAATCTTCTTCGACAAATCGCTATTTTATGAACTGAGGGCATTTTCATGATCAGGATTGGCTTTTGCCTGTAATTCGGCACACCAAATCTAAAGTCATGAAAAAGAGTATGCTGATTGTAGAAGATGATCCCTTCACCAGGAAATTTCTTGAAACTTATTTCAAAAACGGGTTCGAAGTCAATATCGTGCCCAATGGCATGGAGGCGCTAGCATGGTTGCAGGAAGGCTCACATCCTGACCTCATCTTGGCAGATATTCATATGCCCAAGTTGAATGGCTATTCTTTCCTTAAAGAGGTCCGCAGTTCCGGCTTTTTCAGGAACATACCGGTTATCATGTTATCCGGGGTACAAAGTTCAAAGGAGCGAATAGAATGCCTGCGCCTCGGAGCCAATGACATTGTTTCCAAGCCCTTCAACCCAGAAGAGCTAAGCCTTCGCATACAAAACTTACTTTCCTTAAAAAACGCTTAATCACAAAACCATGACCGTTTACAGCATCTTATCTGAAGAAAAAATGCCCAGCAACGGATATTTGCCCTTGCTGGTTTATGTGGGCGACCGATTGCCCAATGACCTCACCGGAGGTTCAGGCATACACTATCATTTGGTGCAACTGACCAACAGCGGAGCGGCAATGGATTGGTTTAAAAAACATAAAGGCAGCTCCCTTTTTGCCATCATCATTCAGCAAGACCTGAGTGGCATTAATGGCATCGACTTTTGTGCGATGCTCAAGGAGCAACTATTGTGGGACTTTAGCCCGGTATTTATTCTAAGCTCACAAATCGATGATCAACTGGTCATTAAAGCAAAAAAAGCCTGGGCCGATGACCTTATGTTGCGTGAAGAAATTCACTCTGCTTATATTCTGGATAGAGTGAAGACCCACGGTAAGCTCATCGCCATGAGATATGGTTATAAACAAAAGGAAACCAAGAAAAATCAGGATGACAACTATCGTATCCCTTTTGCTAAGAGATGCTTTGATGTGCTGGTCTCTTCTATACTATTGCTTTTGTTGTCTCCTTTACTTCTGATCACCGCATTGGCCATACGACTGGAGTCAAAAGGACCCATCTTCTACACTTCAAAGCGGGTGGGAAGGGGCTATCAACTGATTGATTTTATCAAATTTCGATCTATGTACTTAGATGCTGATAAGCGACTTAAAGACCTGGGGCACCTCAACCAATATGGTAGTTCATTGCCAAATAATGATTTGGAAAAAAGCATTCCCGAAACGTTAATGCCCGACACCTTGCTCGTGCACGATGGAAATCAAAGTATTCCTGAAAGTGCCTGGCTGATTAAAAAGGCCTCATCAGCAGGAGGCACTTTTGTCAAAATTGCAAATGATCCTCGTGTTACAAAAGTGGGTCGATTCATACGTAACACCAGTATTGATGAATTGCCTCAATTGTTTAATGTTTTGCGTGGAGATATGTCAATTGTTGGTAACCGGCCACTCCCCTTGTATGAAGCCGAGTACCTTACAACAGATCATTGGGCTGTTCGATTTCTTGCTCCTGCGGGCATCACCGGACTGTGGCAAGTATCCAAAAGAGGTGCTGCTTCAATGTCTGAAGAAGAGCGAAAACAGTTGGACAATACCTATGCGCTAAAAGGCAACTTCTGGTTTGACTTGCGCCTGCTCTTGATGACCATACCTGCTCTGCTGCAAAAAGAAAACGTTTAGCAACAATGGCATCTGTTAGTTCACTATTCCCATCAAATCGATGGTGGGCAAACTTACCTCAGTGTATTTCCCGTCCGGGGGTTAAGAAGTTAATTCCTGAGATAGATGGCTTACGATGGCTGGCCATTGTACCGGTTGTCTTGCAACACCTTGCAGAACGACTTCAGCATGCATCAGTACAACTGCAGCAACCGTTGCAGGGAGATGCATTCTCATTCCTTGCCGGGCGGGGGTTTAGTGGGGTTTTTCTCTTTTTTGCCTTATCTGGTTTTATCATATCCCTACCTTTTTATCAAGCAGCGAAATCAGGCCTTCAGAGCCCCTCTTTAAGTGCTTATCTGCTAAGGCGGCTAAGCCGATTAGAGCCTCCTTTTTTGATTATCATGCTGATGTGTTTCATAGGTTATCTGGGGGTAAAACGGGAATTGATCACCGAGGATCTTATCCACTTTCTTGCTGCAATTACTTACACACACGGTTTCTGGTTTGAGCAATACAATCCAATCAATCCGGTGACCTGGTCGCTGGAGGTTGAAATCCAATTTTATCTCCTTGCCCCATTGCTTCTCTGGCTACTGTTGCACCTCAAGTCATCAAAGCATCGCCAGTGGCTAACTGTATTTCTCATTGTGATGATAGGTATTCTTCAACATGTTACGATGGCCTATCTGGTTCCTTCAAAGCTACATGTCTGGGGCCACCTTCATCTTTTCATGGCTGGACTTCTGGCAGCCGACTTGTATGTCAATCATGCCAAAATTAGGGCGATAAATCCTTTGACCGCAGACATACTGTTTACGCTGGCTCTTTGCTTTACTTTTCTACTCCGGAAACATGAAGCCATAGCCTGGATTACGTATCCTTTTTGGCTATTTATGCTTCTCTACTTTTCTTTCAGGTCAGGGCTTTGGCGCCGAGTGATCACCTTACCCTGGATTACAGGCCTGGGAGGAATGTGCTACAGCATTTACCTGCTGCATCTGCCCTTGGCAGAAGCTTGGATGAAACTGGGGAAGTATCTTATCATTGGAAGTGATTTTGGCATAAACTTTTTATTGCAATCGCTCTTTTTTATCCCACTAACAGTATTCACTTCTCTTTTGGTCTTCTTATATCTTGAGCGTCCTTGTATGGTAAGAAACTGGCCTTCACTTGTAAAACAAGCCCTGTTTCCATCCAACCATTTGCTCCCAAATGATCCATCTTGAAAGCCTAACCTATTTATTACCCATGAAAAGCGGTTTAATTCCAACCCATTTTTGGTTTTACGACTCTCAAAAAGAAGAGTACTCCATGAGCCTGTCACTCAAGGAAGCTTTAGGAGTTGAACAATTTAGGACGCATTGTCCTGACAGACTGGCTAAAGCGTTGGCTTTTCAAGCCCAACCTCAACTTACACTGCTCATCCGAAATTTAGCTCAATTCCATAAGGAGTTTGAGTTAAAGCTTCCGGTAAACTCCAGTCTTGGCTCTTCTGCTACATTCCAGGGTCATGTAAGCATCAATCAGAGTGGCGAGGAGCTTGTTTTCGGCTCTGTTCGTTACCATACTTTCGATACTTCAAAGAGGGGTGAATTTGGCTTCCTCAAAAAACTATTTGAAACAGGAACTGAGGGCGCTATGGTCATTCGATCGGTCGAAGAAGATATCTTGTTTGTTAATCCCGCCTTTATTGGTCAAATGCAGCAACTCCATGGTGTTAAGAGCTCATTCAGCCTTTTATACAAAAAGCTAATCTCTGAAGAAGGAGAATTTAAGGTTTTTCTGAAGCAGGCAAAGGAGAGCGGCTCAGCGAAATTGGATTTCATTCAAGGACATAATCAAGGCCTGGAGCTAGAAGCAACACTCTTTGAAAACCATCATGAAAAGCTGATTTTGATCCTTTCCCGTGATATATCTCAGAGACTTGCAGCTGAAAACGATCTGCTCAACCGTGACCAATTACTTTCAGCAGTTTCCAAAGCCCTGAGTGAATTGCTTAATGAAGAAAATTTAAGCGATGCTATCATCAACGGAATGACTTTAATCGGCAAAGCCACTAAAGTAAGCCGGGTCTACTTCTTTGAGAATCATTATGATGCCATCGCTGATACCTGGTACACCAGCCAGCGAATGGAATGGAATGCTGGTGATTCTGCTGCCCAAATTAACAATCCTCTTCTCCAAAATATTCCATTTGATGATTTTGGGAGCTTCTTTGACCCTTTGCTTAAGCATCAGGCGCTTGAAGGCCTGGTAAAGTATTTCGAATCTGGTCTTAAAGCTGCACTTGAAGCTCAGGAGATTAAATCCATATTAGTGTTCCCACTTTTTGTCGATGACTATTTTCAAGGCTTTATTGGATTTGATGATTGTGTTACAGAAAGAAAGTGGTCTTCAGTTGAAAAAAACATTTTACTTTCTTATACCAATGGCGTTGCAAGTGCCATTCGTCAAAAAAAGCAGTCTAGAGAAATTATCATCGCAAAAGATAAAGCTGAGCAGGCGGCTCAGGCAAAAGAAATCTTTCTGGCCAACATGAGTCATGAGATCCGAACCCCGATGAATGCCATTATAGGTATGACGGAGCTGCTGGATAATACCCATCTGAACAACAGGCAAAAAAGCTATCTCGAGGCAGTCCATACTTCTGCCGAGAACCTGTTACGAATCATCAACGACGTATTGGACTTTTCAAAAATTGAAGCAGGAAAGCTATCACTTGATGAATTTCCCTTCTCCATCGAAGAGGTAATAAACAATACCGTGACCAGTGTGAAATACATAAGTCATGACAAGTCAATTTCAATTTCATCAAGCATTGACCCCAGAATTCACAACATCGTTTATGGGGATCGCACAAGAATGTCTCAAATTTTACTCAACCTCATGAGCAATGCAGTCAAATTCACTGAAGAAGGTAGTGTAAACCTCAACTGCAGGCTGCTTGATAATCAGAGTGAAGAGCAAGAAGTTGAATTTCATGTCATTGATACCGGCATTGGCATCCAAGCCCATAAACTGGATGAAATCTTTGAAAGTTTCAGTCAGGAAGGCTCTCATATTAGTCGCAAATTTGGTGGAACCGGTTTAGGACTTGCCATTTGCAAAAAGCTGGTCGAAATGATGGGGGGCCGTATATATGCCTCAAGTGTGAAAGGCATTGGGAGTGTGTTTACTTTCAGCCTAAAACTCAAAAAGGCTAATCCAGAGTTATTGCAGCAGTTATCGCATGAAGATGAGCAGGACTTAAGCTGGATGAAAGGATTAAGAATTTTAATCGCAGAGGACAATCGTTTAAATCAGTACCTGATTACTTCCATTCTGGACAAATACAACACAAAAACCACCATAGTAGACAATGGTCTTAAAGCCATTGAAAAATTACAAGAGGATGAGTTTGACATTGTGCTAATGGATGTGCAAATGCCTGAAATGGATGGTATTCAAGCTACTGAGGTGATCAGAAAACAAATCCACCGATCTCTTCCTATTCTGGGCATCACTGCCAACGCCCTGAAGGGAGATGATCTTAAATGCCTGTCAGCCGGAATGACAGATTATCTCTCCAAGCCGTTTAAAGAGAAACAACTCATTGAAAAAATAGGGCACCTTATCCTGAAGAAATATGACAGAAACACGATCTTGACCGAACCTGAAAAATCAGCTCTTGAAGATTATGATCTCACCGAATTGAGACAAATGGGTTCTGAAAATCCCGGATTTGTCACTGACTTACTTCACATGTTTATTGATCAACTGAGTGAATTCAACACAGGTTTTCAACGGCTTCTGTCTGAAAACAACTATTCAGAAATCGCAGGAATTGCTCATCAACTTAAATCATCCTGTGGTATGCTAAAAATGGAAGCCTTATACCAATTGTGTATTTCCATTGAGCAAGAAAGCAAAAGGCCTAAGCCATCGCATCAACTATCAGAACTAATTCATGAATTCAGTCGACTAAGTGAATTGCTGATCATAAAACTCAGACTGGAACCTGAATTGGCCTGAGTTACCTGTTTCGTTCTATGGTATAGTCAACCAGTGTAGACAAGGCCTGAAAGCTTTCGTTATCGGCAAATGTGGCAAGGGTTTGTTTGGCACTTTCCACATAGTGTTTCATGACCTCCTGGGTGTAGCTGATCCCTCCCTTTTCAGAAACAAAGGAGATCACTTTTTGCACTTGTTTTTTGCTGGGTTGGTTAGACTTTACAATCGAGATAATTTCCCTCTTTTCCAGCCAATCGGCCTGCTGCAAGGCGTAGATAAGGGGGAGAGTCATTTTCTTTTCTTTGATATCAATTCCTCTAGGCTTACCTATCTCCTCTTCTCCATAGTCAAACAAATCATCTTTCATCTGAAAGGCCATACCTGCCTGCTCGCCAAAAAGCCTTGCCTTGTCAATTGTTTCTGCTGAGGCACCGGCACTCGCTGCACCCACAGCACAACAAGAGGCAATCAGGGAGGCTGTTTTTTGCTTGATGATTTCAAAATAAACCTCCTCAGTTATGTCCAGCCTTCGGGCTTTCTCTATTTGAAGCAGCTCCCCTTCGCTCATTTCACGCACGGCTCTGCTCACCAGCCTCAGCAATTCAAAGTCCCCGTGGTCCACTGCCAAAAGCAAACCTCTTGAAAGCAGGTAATCCCCAACCAATACAGCAATTTTATTTTTCCAAAGTGCATTGATGGAAAAAAAACCTCTACGGTAATTGGCATCATCCACCACATCATCATGTACAAGGGTCGCAGTATGCAGCAGTTCAATCAAAGCAGCACCTCTGTATGTCGGTTCCCCGATGGGTCCACATGCTTTGGCACTGAGCAATACAAACATCGGTCTTAGCTGCTTGCCCTTTCGTTTCACGATGTACCGCATCACACTATCCAGCAGGAATACCTGGCTTTTCATTAACTGGCTGAACTTGTCCTCGAAATACTCCATTTCTGCTTTGATGGAGTTTTGTACCGGTTTTATGTCAGCCATGGTCTTTTGAAAGGAGGGGAAGGGATGGATCTAAGCCAGAGATGAGGTTGCAAAATAGTAAGTCAGGCCCTGCAAGCCTAACATTCTGGCAGCTAAAAGGTGCGGAGCATAAAAAAAGGGGCTGAGCCCCTTTTTCATTAATACTTGGTGAGTGTCTGAAAGTCCTCAATCAAAAAGGTTTTCATGTACTCACTAACCATCTCATTTCCTTGAAAAGCATAGTGTCCGGATCCGGGCACCACAAACAGGTTGGACTTAGGGATGTTTCTGAAGATGCGAATGGTGTTTTCGAGGAGGATAAAATCATGGTCTCCGGAAATCACCAGAGTAGGTACCTGAATCGCTTTCAGATCTGTCTCTCTCAGGTTGGGGTACGTGAGCAAAAGCTTCTTCATTTTCTCGAAAAATGCAGGAAAAGCTTTAGGGTTTTGTGAAAAACGGGTGTAGTAACCTATGATAGCTGAGTCAAGCGATTGGGCAGAAGCCACACGCACTGAGCGAAGTATGTTGTCAGAAACGGCCTTGCTGTCAGCAGTCAGGTTAGCACCGGCCACCACCAATTTTTCCACTTTTTTCGGATAGGTCAATGCCATCTGTATGGCTGTATTTGCCCCATCTCCAATGCCCACCACCATTGCCGAATTGATCCCCAACTGGCTAAGCAGGGCATCAGCATCACTTGCAAAAAGACTGTAGCTGTAAGGCTGATCATTGTCAGTGGATCGACCGTGCCCCCTGGTATCCATGGCGATCACTCGGTAGCGTGAGCTTAACAGGTTGATCTGCTCACAGAATTGCTCCATGGAGCGGTAGGCACTGTGCAACAGAAGTACTGTTTGTTTGCCCTCGCCGAAGGACTTGTAGTATATCCTGATGCCATTCACAGAGGCATAGTTGCCATCATTGTAATTGACATAATCACAGGTGCTGTTTTGAGCATAAACAAAGGATTGAATGCCAAGTAACAGCATGAAGAATGCAGTAGTTTTTCTCATGACCATCGTTTTTTTTGTGCCCTAAAGTACGGGCTGGGAGATGAAATTCCTAGACTCTTACCTTGAGAAGATAGACGACATAGACCACATAGATCAAAAACAAAACAGCCCCTTCCGTGCGGGTGATTCTACGGGCTGTTCCGATAAATGTGAAAATGAGCATCATCACGCTGGAAAGAACGACCATGAAGATATCTACGTTCATCACTGTATTAAATGGCAGAGGATGTATCAAAGCAGAAACGCCTAAAATCAGGAAGATGTTGAAGATATTGGAGCCCACCACGTTGCCTATGGCGATATCACTGTTTCTCTTGTATGCAGCAACCACCGAAGTGGCCAGTTCGGGAACACTGGTGCCTGCGGCAACTATGGTTAAAGCAATAATGGAGTCATCCACTTCGAACAGCTTGGCTACCTGAATTGCACCTTCTACCAGAAACTTACCTCCGAAAAACAAGCCTACCAAACCGGCTAAAACCATCACACTCGACATGGGTAATGAACGGGTGGGTGTAACCTCGGTAGTATTGGTTTGCTCTGGATCATTTTTGCTACGAGCCGAATAAAATGAATAGTACAGGAACACAATAAAGAAACCCAGATGAATAAATCCATCGATCCTGTTCAGACTGGAAACGGAGGTGCCATCAAAGTAAAAATCATTCACACTGACCAGCAATACCAAGGCTGCCAGCAAACTCAGTGGTATCTCTTTCCAAACCGTACTACTTTTTATGGTTATGGGATAAACCATCGCTGCCAATCCCAAAATAACAAAGACATTAAAAATATTTGACCCTACCACGTTGCCAATAGCAATGTCAGGGTTGCCTTCAATCGTTGATAAGGTACTTACGATGAGTTCAGGAGCTGAGGTACCAAAGGCCACAATCGTTAAGCCTATGACCAGTTCGGAAATGTTAAGTTTTTTGGCAATTGAGCTGGCTCCATCGACCAACCAATTAGCACCTACTATTGCCAGTAATAACCCACCGGCGATCATCCCAAAATACAAGAGAGGCGACATAGAGTTAAGATTTAGTGATACGAAGATAAGGGTTTCTCTTTCTCATCGACAAATGCACATTTAATCTATGCTTTGGCGATCTTAATCGTATTGGTTTTGAGCCTTGCTTTCATTGGCATACTGGCCATGTTGATAAACACATCCCCTTTTTTGATGTATTTACGCTCCAGCAACATCTCCTTCAAATCCTCAAAAGTATCGTCAGTCGAAACATACCGGTCATAGTACAGACCTCTTACTCCCCAAACCAGGTTAAGGGTATTGAGCAAAGGCTTGTTTTCCGTAAAAATAAAAATATTTGCTCTTGGGCGATGGGCTGCTGCCTTGAAGGCCGTATAGCCTGACACGGTCATGCCCACCAAAGCCTTGGCATTGGTGCGCCCGGCAAGGTAGCATGCGGTCGACACCAGGTTATCGTGAATGGCGTCTGGGTGATCAGCATCAATTACGATTTGTTTGTCGTAGATATCCGCATTGTCTTCTATACTTTTAATCGTGCGGGTCATACTGCGAATGGTTTCGATAGGGTATTTACCTACAGCTGTCTCAGCACTGAGCATTAGGGCATCAGCCCCGTCCATCACAGCATTGGCCACATCATTGGTTTCTGCACGTGTAGGCCTTGGGTTGTCGATCATGCTCTCCATCATTTGCGTGGCGACGATCACCGGTTTGGCGGCCAGGTTGGCTTTATGCACGATCATTTTTTGCGCCATTGGCACTTCCTCAAACAAGATTTCGACACCCAAATCACCACGGGCTACCATTATACCGTCAGAGACTTCAATGATTTCATCTATATTTTTTAGAGCGTCAGGACGCTCGATCTTGGCGATTGCTCGGGTGGTTTTACCCTGCTTGGCGATGATGTCTTTGAGCTGAACCACATCTTTTGCCCTATGGACAAATGAAAGTGCGACCCATTCCACATCGTTCTTCAAGCCAAAAAGCAAATCTTCTTTATCCTTATCTGTGAGGCAGGGTGCCGAAACCTTGCTATCCGGAAGGTTAATCCCCTTCTTTGACTTGATAGGTCCACCATAAATCACTTCGCAAATCACTTCTACGCCCTTGATCTCCTTTACCTTAAGTTCAATTTTACCATCATCCAACAAAATAGACTCACCGGGCTTCACGTCTTTGGGCAAGGGTTTATAGATGGTGCTGAGCATTTTCTCATCTCCGATCAAGGGATTGGTGGTAAGGATCACCTGCCTTCCTCTTTTAAGTACCACCCCAGGCTCTACATCTCCAAGCCTGATCTTCGGTCCTTGCAAATCCTGAAGGATACCTATACTTGTGCCAAGCTTCCGGTTGATCTCCCTGATGTGGTTGATCACTTCCTGATGCTCCTCATGTCTTCCATGTGAAAAGTTGAGTCTAAACACGTCAACACCTGCCCTAACCAGTTTGGTGAGGCCTTCCAGGGTGTTGCAAGCGGGGCCTACAGTGGCAATAATCTTGGTCTTGTTGTAATTGATGCTCATGGATGCGAAGAAGGGTAGGTCAAATTCTAAAAACTAAAACAACAGATTTTCTTTTGATTTCACTTCATTAAAGTTGATAATACTCCCAAACTGTACACAGGAGCAGGATTTCACTTTTTCCAATATCTCCGGAACGCCGGGCTCTTCAGTTTCGTTTTCAATAAGTAAAAAATAGTCAAACTGCTTGAATTCAGGTATGATCCAGCTTAAAGAAGTAGTCGTTTCAGTGCCTTTGTTTCGTACCAGCCTGTAACTGATGAATGGCTCCCTGTGCAACAAATGGCTAAGTTGAAGGGCCTTCCCTTTTTTAAACTCGATGCTAATATCTTCCTGCTTCACAAATCTGGCCTGAAGTGCTTTGTCAAGTTGCCAGGCAAGGGTGTACTCTTTGCAGGAAGTCACAATGCCCAGAGCATCAGGCATATCGGGTAATTCCTTTTCGAGCAGCGACTTTTTCATAGATTCGATGACCTTGCAAATAATAAAATCATCTTTAGACGGTGCCAAAACTACATAACGGGAAGGAAATAAGCGACCAGTTAGGCAACCAGCCAATATTCAGCACTCAGGCACCACCGATGAATGAGGCAGAGAAGTCGTGGGCAAGAAAAAATGTTTGAAAATTTCTAATGGAATACATTTCTTTGCGCTTGTTTCTCACTAAAAAATACGAAAATGTCAGAGATTGCGAAGAAAGTTAAGAGCATCATTATCGAGAAGTTGGGCGTTGAGGAGTCGGAAGTGACCCCTGAGGCAAGCTTCACTAACGACCTTGGTGCTGACTCTTTGGATACCGTTGAGCTTATTATGGAATTTGAAAAAGAATTCAATATCTCAATCCCAGATGATCAGGCTGAAAACATTTCAACTGTTGGTCAGGCTATCGCTTACCTTGAGGCGAATGCCGGTAAGTAATTCATTTTTTCCTCTGCAATTAGGATAACTCATATGGTTTTAAAAAGGGTAGTCGTAACGGGCTGCGGGGCACTTACCCCACTGGGTAATACCGTAGAAGAATATTGGAATGGTCTGATTGCCGGCAAGAGCGGCGCTGCACCTATCACCCGCTTCGATGCATCCCTTTTTAAGACCAGATTTGCCTGCGAAGTAAAAAACTTCGACATCAACAACTTCATGGACCGAAAGGAAGCCCGTAAAATGGATCCTTTTACACAATATGCTATGGTCGTTGCCGATGAAGCGGTCAAAGACTCCAGACTAATTGAAGATAAGGTTAATCAAAACAGAGTAGGTGTCATTTGGGCCTCCGGGATTGGTGGCTTGCGTACTTTTCAAGATGAAGTCACTGATTTTGTCAAAGGAAATGGCACCCCTCGCTTTAATCCCTTCTTTATCCCTAAAATGATTGCTGATATCTCTTCAGGACATATCTCGATCAAATACGGTTTCAGGGGACCCAATTTTGTCACGGTATCGGCATGTGCATCAGCGACCAATGCGATCGTTGATGCCTACAACTACATACGACTGGGCAAAGCCATCGCCATTGTGACCGGTGGTTCTGAAGCAGCGGTGACGGAAGCGGGTGTGGGCGGATTTAATGCCTTGAAAGCACTTTCAGAACGAAATGACTCACCGGAAACTGCCTCAAGACCCTTTGACAAAGACAGAGATGGCTTTGTTCTCGGTGAAGGTGCTGCAGCCCTTATCCTTGAAGAGTATGAGCATGCGATCGCCAGAGGAGCCAAAATCTACGGGGAAATCATAGGTGGTGGTTTATCGGCTGATGCGTACCATATCACTGCTCCACATCCGGATGGCTTGGGTGCCGCCCTGGTGATGAACGATGTTCTCAACGATGCCAACATCAAAGCACATGAAGTAGGCTATATCAACGTGCACGGCACTTCCACCCCAATCGGTGATCCTCAAGAGATCAAGGCTATTCAGGAAGTGTTTGGAGAGCATGCCTACAAAATGAACATCAGTTCTACTAAATCAATGACAGGCCACTTGCTCGGGGCAGCAGGAGCGATTGAGGCTATAGCCACCTTGCTTGCAGTAAAAAACCAGATCATACCGCCTACCATCAATCACTTCACTGATGATGAAGCATTTGATCCAAAGCTTAATCTGACCTTTAACAAGGCTCAAAAGAAAGAATTTGACGTGGCCATCAGCAACACCTTTGGTTTTGGTGGACATAACTGCTCCATTGCAATCCGTAAAGTGTAGGTGCTTGCATTCCTACGAAAACTAGGTTCCACTTTTTCTGTACTTCAAGCTGAAGATAAAGTCTTGCAGGGTAACCTGTACCGAATGATCGGCACCTCCCCTCTCAATCTTGATCTTTATAAACTTGCCCTGAAACACACCTCCATGAGCAATGGATCAGGCGCCGAGTCAAATGAACGTCTGGAATACCTGGGTGACGCCATCCTTGGGGCTGTTGTGGCGGAATACTTGTTTAAAAAATACCCATTTAAGGATGAAGGCTTTCTGACTGAAATCAGGAGCAGGATCGTCAACCGCCAGTCACTGAATGACCTGGCAATTAAAATAGGCTTGAATAAGTTTGTTCGCTTCGACCATCGAAAAAACCAATCCAAATCTGGCACCTCCATATATGGTGATGCAATGGAAGCCCTTGTTGGAGCTGTTTACCTCGATCTTGGCTTCCCGGCATGCAAGAAATTCATCGTAAAGGAACTCCTGCAAGGCTACTTCGACATGGACGTTGTTGTAAGTGCGCCTTCCAATTTCAAAAGCCAGATCATCGAATGGTCTCAAAAGGAAAACCATATAATCCGATTTGTCATCCTTCGTGAAGAGGGGAAAAATCACCATAAAGAATTTGAAGCTCAGGTGCTGATCAACGATGAACCTTTTGGGACAGGCAAAGGGTTTAGTAAAAAGAAAGCCGAGCAGGCAGCGGCGGAAAATTCATGGAAGATGATTGCCGAAAATCCTCCGAAAAGAAAAGATTAATGCAAAATTCATGGGTATTGGCTTGTGCAAGCCTCAATCAGACCCCAATGGACTGGGAGGGAAACCTGCGCAGAATAGCGGAAGCTATCGATGCAGCCAAGTCTCAAAAGGCAAAATTGCTGCTTCTTCCTGAGCTTTGCATCACCGGCTATGGCTGCGAAGACCTGTTTTTTGCTGATCATCTCTACACCCAGTCCGTACGCATGCTTGAGCGGTTGTTGCCGCTAAGCCAGGGAATTGCGGTCACGTTGGGCTTGCCGCTACAGGTCAATGGAAAAAGGCATAATACCGTCGCCCTGATCGCTGAGGGTCAAATCCTTGGTATTACCGCAAAGCAACACCTGGCTAACGAAGGCATTCACTATGAGCCTCGTTGGTTTAGTCCCTGGGAGGCTGGTCGGGTCCTCTCTTATCAATTATTGGGGCACTCTTTTCCTTTAGGGCAGGGCATTTATGAATGGCAGGGCAGAAAAATTGGAATCGAAATCTGTGAAGACAGTTGGAGAGATACAGACCGGCCAGCTGAACTATACCGGCAATCAGGTGTCGGGCTTATACTCAACGCCAGCGCCAGCCATTTTGCACTGGGCAAAGCCAAAACCCGTGAAGAAATCGTTTTAAAAAGCAGCCTGAATTACGACTGCACCTTTGCTTATGTCAACCTGATGGGCAATGAGGCCGGAAGAGCCATTTACGATGGTGACCGGTTGGCCGCCAGCAAAGGTATCTGGCAACTCAGTGCTGAGCAGAGACTGGAGCTGGGAGACTGGAAGATAAGCTATTGCGACCTTGGGAACCCAGGTCATGAAGCACAAACCCCTGTTCACTATCCGCCTAATGAAGAGTTTTCCCGTGCTCTTACACTTGGGCTCTATGATTACTTGCGTAAAAGCGGGGCAAAGGGCTATACACTTTCTTTGAGCGGAGGCGCTGACTCTGCTGCCTGCGCAGTGTTGGTTCACCTCATGGCTCAGAGAGTAAAAAAAGAATTACCCGATCGACCACTCCTTGAACCAAGCCTTGTTTGTGCATATCAGGCTACAGCCAACTCTTCACAACTAACAAAAGAAGCGGCTCATAACCTCGCAAACTCTCTGCAAGTGCCTTTTCATCTTTGGGACATTGAGCCCATGGTGAATGCCTATACTCATCTTGTGGAGGAGTCAACCGGAAAACCACTAACCTGGGACCACGACGACCTTACTCTGCAAAACATTCAAAGCCGGAGCCGAAGTCCGGGTATCTGGATGCTGGCCAACGTGCATGAACACCTGCTGCTCAGTACAGCCAACCGCAGCGAAGCAGATGCAGGCTATGCTACCATGGATGGTGACACTTCAGGCAGCCTTTCACCGCTGGGAGGTATTGATAAGCACTTCATCAGACAATGGCTACTCTATGCGATGAAAGAGTTGGGGTATCTGGGTCTGGAAAAGGTATGTGCCTTGGAGCCAAGTGCCGAACTGAGGCCATTAAAGGTAGGCCAGACCGATGAGAAAGACCTGATGCCTTACGTGCTGCTGGCAGCGATTGAGCGTGAAGCAATTGCCTCCTGGAAATCTCCATTAGAGACCTTTCATGCCTTACGTCCATTTCCTGGAGTTGATGAAGTCACCCTTGCCAAGCACATTGCCCGCTTTTTCAGCCTGTGGAGCCGCAGCCAATGGAAACGGGAAAGACTCGCACCCAGCTTCCATTTGGATGACTTCAGCGTAGACCCAAAGACCTGGTGCAGATTCCCGATACTCAGTAAGGGATTTGACCTTGAGATCGAGGAACTTCGAAAAGCGGTTCTTTTTTAGACTTTTGCTTTGCCATGTCAGCACTTGATCGTATCGAAACATACCTTCGGTCGCTGCCTGCTGATTTAAGGCAAGAGCTCGATCGCATATCTGTCATCCGGTCATTCAAAAAAGGGGATTTTCTGGTCAGAGAAGCTGAGTACAGCCGCTTCAGTTATTTCATGCTGAGTGGAATAGCCCGAAAATACCTCAATCAGGAAGCCAGGGAGATCACCACAGCCATTTACCTGCCGGATGACCTTGTACTTTCTTTTGGCTCCTATACGCTGCAAAGTCCCAGTAAGGAATGTATTCAGGCGCTTACTGATGTAGTAGCACAAGTCACTCATTACGATGCCTTTGAAAAACTTAAAAAAGCATATCCGGAATTCACCACCTTGGACCTACTGCTCACTGAATACCATGCCTTGTGGTTGGAAGAACGTCTTATGGACCTTTACACCCTCGATGCCTCAGGCAGGTATGAGAAGCTTCTAAAGAAGGAGCCCAAACTGCTACTTCATGTTCCTTTAGGCTATATCGCAAGCTACCTGGGGATCAGCCAGGAGACCTTAAGTCGCATCAGGTCGAGGTAAGCAGTTGAGATTCCGATGTAATTTTTGATTTACATCAAAAAAGGCCAAACTCGTCCTCCTGTACTTGCGTCCAAAAAACAATCCAATGCAGACACGTATTCAGGGCTTTGATGTAGCAAGGGCATTTGCCATTCTCGGTATGTATTTCGTTAACTTTAATATGGTGTTTGGAGACCACTCCAATCAAAGTCATTTAGCCTGGTTTCTGAGTTTGTTCAATGGCAACGCAAGCTCTTTGTTTGTCATCCTCGCCGGGATGGGCACCTCTTTGTTATCCTCTAAATCAACTGATCTCATCAGTCAAAAAAGAATCAGACTGCTCATTCTGAAGAGGAGTGGCTTTCTACTCGTGGCCGGGCTTGTGCTCAACCTTTGGTGGCCTGCAGATATCCTGCACTTTTATGCTTTCTACATGGCTATTGGTTCACTTTTTCTGTTTGCCAAAGACCGTACACTCCTTCTTTTGGCGATTGTGTTTGTTCTGGGATTTCATGTGCTCTACCTGCTCATCCCTTATGACACTGCCTGGAACTGGGCTGAATTTCGATATGAAGACCTGAATACCCTCAATGGATGGATTAGAAACACTTTTTACAACGGATGGAACCCCGTTTTCCCATGGGCAGGCTTCTTCTTTCTGGGTATGTGGCTAGGCAGGCAAGACTGGTCGAAAAAATCATTTCTCAAAAAGCTGGCAATATGGGCAGCATGTATTTATCTCTTAGTTATCTTAGCTCAGAGCCTCATTCCATTATTCTCAATCCAGAATGGGTTTGTTGAGTTTATTCTTGCCGACTACCTTCCTCCTTTTCTTCCTTTCTTCCTTGGTACTTCCTCGTTGGCTTGCTTGAGTTTAAGTGCCTGCATGTGGCTCGCTGCCAGATTGGAAGGATCACCTGTACTTAGTCTTTTGCAAAACACAGGTAAAATGACCTTCAGTCACTACATCAGTCATACTACACTGGGCATGTTGCTCTTTGCAATCCTTAGTGATTCCACATTTGGTGAAAATCAGTTTCCGATCGAACCACTTCTTCCTTCCTACATCCTGATGTTCAGTTTGCTCTACTTCAGCTTTTCTGTGGCTTTCAGTTATTGGTGGCAAAAAAAGTTTGGTCATGGGCCCTTGGAAATGCTACTGCGTAAGTTTAGCCGGTGATTTTTATTTCTCTGACGAAGGTCATTGCAATGCGATTTAATAAGTGTGACCTTAGTACCAAAGCGATCAAACCATGGAACAACAACGAGTAGGTATCATCGGTGGAGGAATCAGTGGGCTCTCTGCCGGAATTTATGCTGCCCTTAATGGTATGGAGGTTCATATTTTTGAAAGAAGCTCCAAAGCCGGTGGTGTATGTCAAAGTTGGGACAGAAACGGATACTCTGTCAATGGGTCCATCCATTGGCTGATGGGTTCAGGGCCGGGAAGCGATTACTATGAAATATGGAAAGAACTGGGTGTGATTGAAGGCAGCAGCTTTCATGTGCATGACCGGTTTTTTACCTATCAGGCTGATGATGGCAAGGAGTACAGCCTGTATACAAATGTAGACCGACTACAAGAAAACTTACTTAGTATATCACCTGATGACAGTGGCC
Source organism: Cytophagaceae bacterium (assembly GCA_027488815.1). GTDB lineage: Bacteria > Bacteroidota > Bacteroidia > Cytophagales > JAIYAX01 > JAIYAX01. Next base: position 44,489 of record JAIYAX010000030.1, read on the forward strand.
CGATCATCGAGCTGTGTGAAAGCATCCGCACGCTTGCCCGACATGAAATTCCAGCCCCACATGCCAGTATCTGGAAACAGTTTGGGCACATGGCCAAAATGGCGCTGCTGGACTTTCCCATAATCAGAGAAATGATCCGCTGGGCTCCAGTCTCTCTTGGTGAGTATGCTGCACGGTTTAAGCATCCAAGACTAAGAGAGCTCTTTTCCAACCTATGGAATCCGGAAATGACGATGATCTTTCTGGCGATGCAAATGACCTATGCACACATGGGATCAGCTTCCTACCCACTTGGAGGATCAGGTCCTTTTATCGAAAAGATGTTACGTCGCTTTCTTGACCTTGGCGGGCACTTTCACACCAACAATAAAGTCTTGGGTATCACCCGACAAGAGGACAGATGTACCGGCATTTTACTTGAAAACAAACAGGTTTTCCCTGCCGATTATGTAGTCTCTGCAATGGATGGCATGACCGCCCTGCAACAGATCGTCGTTGATGAAAAAATCACCGCACCGGTGCTTGAACAGTTTAAAAGTCTCAAGCCTTTCCCCGGTATCCTTTACTTCTCAGCAGGCTTCAACTACTCTTTCCCTGAAGTAAATCCTGCTATATCAGGCACCTTGATCAAACTAAAACAACCGGTCGATATCGGCTATACCAGGCATACCATGGGTAGCTTTCAGATATACAACTTTGACCCTACCCTTTCCGCCCCGGGCCATACTCTTGTGACGGGAATTTTTGAAACTGACTATGGCTATTGGGAAGAACTGTACAGGAAAGGTGGCGAAGAGTATCGCAATGAAAGAAACAGAATTGTGAATGAGCTGGTCAAAAATCTATCCGAGCACTTTCCAGATCTGAAAGGAAAATTGGAGTTTGCGGATGCGGCTACTCCCATGACCTACGTCAATGAGACGGGCAACTACCATGGCAGTTATGAAGGCTGGCTGCCTACTCCGGCAGCGATACAGGTAAGAATTCCTTACCAACTGAATGGATTGGAGCGATTTTATCTTTGCGGTCACTGGGTTCACCCGGGTGGTGGCATGCCTCCTGCTGCATTTAGCGGGCGCAATGTGGTGGAACTCATTTGCAGTGATGCAGGTCTGGACTTTATCTCTCAAGCCTCATAAATTATTTGTTCAGGATGACATTTGGGTAAATTTGGGCAATGATCAAGCTGCTCCGTGAACAGAAGGCCTACTTCGATGGTGGGGCATTGCGAAGTGTAGAAACCAGAAAGGCTTTGCTGCTTCTGATTGAAAAAACAGTCAGAGACCATGAGCAGGAATGGATCAATGCATTGCATGCCGATCTGCGTAAGCCTGAAACAGAAGCCTATAGCGGTGAAGTAGCCTTTATCTACCAGGAGATACGCCACACTCTTAAGCATCTGGACCGATGGGCCAAAGTCAGCAAGGTAAGTACTCCAATGCCTTTATGGCCAGGTACGAGTTACATCTTGCAGGAGGGGCGTGGTGTAAATCTGATCATCAGCCCATGGAACTATCCGATGATGCTCTTATTGGCCCCTTTGATCAGCTGCCTTGCGGCAGGTAACACAGCCGTACTCATGCCTTCCGATCAGGCGCCTGCCACTTCAGCGCTGGCGGAACGATTGATTGCAAACTATTTTGACCCCAAAGTAGTCCTTACCGCCTGCGGCCCGGGTGCAGAGGTTTTTCAACAACTTACCTCAGACTTTAGGTTTGACTTTATCTTTTTCACAGGGAGTATTCCGGTGGGGCGGGCTATTGCCAAACAAGCGGCCGAACAACTTATACCTGTTGTACTTGAACTTGGGGGCAAAAGTCCCTGCCTGGTGCTGGATGATGCACATGTGAAGGTGACAGCGAAGAGAATTGCCTGGGGTAAATTTTACAATGCAGGGCAGACTTGCGTAAGCCCTGACTATGTACTGGTTGATGACCGGCTCAAAGAAGAATTGATTGAAGAAATCGGAAACCAGGTAGAACTTTTCTATGGCAGTAAACCCAAAGCAAGTCACGACTATGGCAGGATCATCAATGAGCGACAGTTCCAAAGGTTGATAGGCTATTTAGATCAGGGAAAAGTGCGTTTTGGAGGCAGCTATGACCCCGTTGAAAGGTTCATCTCCCCTACCCTGATGGAGCCGGACCTGCCAGGAAATGGGCTGATGAATGATGAAATATTTGGGCCTATTCTCCCCGTGATTGGCATGGCAAATGAGAAACAAATGCTTGAATTTGTGGCACAACATCCTAATCCACTTTCTTGCTATGTGTATAGTTCCAACAAGCAGCGAGCGATGAAGCTCATGGAGCAGATACCTTTTGGTGGAGGGATCATTAATCATCACCTATTGCATTTGGCTAACCCTGATATGCCTTTCGGAGGCCTGGCTGCCAGTGGAATGGGGCGTTACCACGGAAAATTTGGCTTTGATGCCTTTACTCATTTCAAATCGGTCATGTACTACCCTGGTACCTGGGACCTACCATTCATGTATCCACCCTACACAACACTCAAAAACCGACTGATGAGGTGGATACTTAGCTAGAGGGTGTATATCGTCACCAAAAATAACATCAGCCTGTAAGCCAACAGGCTGCCAAAAAGAATAAAAACCGAAGCAGCAGAAAAAAGGATCAACCTGATGCCGGCTAACCGGTAAAACAGCCTACCCCCTAGATACATAAAAGCCATATTTGTGATCATTGCAATCAGGCTGTAGGTGTTGTCGTTCATCCCATTGAGGTTGATGCCGAACCAACCGGATATGTAAAAAAGTAACAGTGCAAGCAACCAAAGCAGAATGGCGTTCACTAACAAATTAAAACTACTCCACTCAAAGGCAAAAGCCAGGTGCTCGGCATAAAATCGCTTAGAAAAGGCGAAAATCAACAAAAGAAAGAGGGATTGGATGAAGACAAATACTACAATCAACAGCTTGGCATAAGAGGCTGACTCTGCGTTATAGACTTTCGCAAATTCTTCAATGTTTAATTTAAGAGAAGAGCGCTTTTCTTCGGCTAATGGAACAATCCATCGGGAATAGTTTTGCCCTGATACTTGATTGTAGTAGTTGGTATTAAAAGTTTGAAACATTGGGAAAAGGAAATACAAGAAGTTTAGCATGAAGAAAAAGGCTACCGGCCTCATCCACTTTACCCTTCTCCCTTCGGTCCAATCAAGGCTTAACCTGCCCGGTTGTTTAAAAAGAATGGCTATAGTCTTAAAAAGTTTACTCTCTGCGAATGTGAAAGCATTTAGTAAGTTCCCCAACACATGCTGCAAACTTAACTCATTCTTATCCAAGACTTTCTCCCCACAAAGGCTGCAATACTTTCCATGGAGCTTTCCTCCGCATGAGAGGCAATGTTGAGAAGGGCTGTTGGGTTGCATAAAATGAGAATGTTTAATGAAATCGTCCCCAAGCTAAATCATTACGGCCTTTTTACATTGGTCGGCAGGCTGAATGACTAAAACCATAGCAATCAAGGCTTGATTTTACTGATTCGATCGTGGTTTTCAAGATAGGTACCCAATGCAGCTGATCCATACCCATTCGCCCCCGTTTGCAACGGGGGCGAATGAGAAGATCGTTTGCAACGATCAACCTTATCAAATACATAGTTCATTTATGGTATGTCAGGTGATATGTATCGAATAGCAGACCAGAATGGCATCTACTTTACTATTCATTCGCTTGAGTCTGCCGAGTGACTGAGGGTATGGTTAAAGTTATTATATTGTGAAAGGTATAAAAATGCCTTCGCTGCAAGCGAATATCTCACTCGCCCCCGTTGCAAACGTGGGCGAGTGAGGCAGGCAACTAGATACATTGCATATTGCTAAAAGCGTATGTAACTTTACGCATCGTGAGACAGATTACCATAAACATACCTGATAACAAGTATTCCTTTTTTCTGGAACTGGTTAAAAACCTGGGTCTGGAAAAGGTGAAGGAAGAGCCTGTAGAAGCCAGCCAGGAAGCTCTTAAAGGGCTTGTGCAGGGCTTTAGGGAAGTGAAGTTGATCCAGGAAGGCAAAATGAAAAGCACGCCGCTTAGAGAGTTCCTCGATGAGCTTTAGCATTGAACTTACCGAACTTTTCAAAAAAGAGGCTAAAAAGCTCACCAAAAAATACCGATCCCTTAAAGTTGAACTGGAAGCTCTCGGCAATGAACTTGTCGAAAACCTGACAACTGGCATATCCTTGGGCTATGATGTGTAAAAGGTACGTTTGGCCATTGCTTCTAAAGGCAAGGGGAAATCAGGTGGTGCAAGGGTTATCACTTTCGTAAAGGTCGTAAATGAAAGGGTCTATCTTGTATCCATCTACGATAAAGGACAGTTCGATAACCTGATCAAAGATCAGATTCTCGAGTTGCTGAAGAAGGTGGGTTTAATCTAAAACTTCTACCCCGTGGCAAGTGTCCCCACCTGACACGACTATACTTAATGAAAGCCGCAATTAATCAGATCTATTCTTGACTAAAAAAGGCATCTCCCGTCTATTTCAGTCGGGTGGGAACACCCCACAGGACGGAAATGCTGGGCCAGGATGCAACTCTTACAAAACAAAGAAATTGAAAGTAGAACAGTACAAGTTAATGACATGAATTATAGGTGGCACAAGAGTGTTAATGACATGTACTATAGGAGGCACAAGTCACAGACTTGCGTCAGCAGGGCCATACTATTATAAGGAATAATAGGATTTACCGCTTACACTCAATACTTTCTCATTTACAAAATCAATAGGATTACTTTTTTCTATTTCTACAACTTGAACATCTCTTAGCCCTATTTCAAACGCTTTTTTTAATGCAATATTTTTTGCACTAGTTATTGATAATGCCGCAACAACAATATTGATAAAATAACCTTTATCTTGATTTTCAAATCCTTCCAATAAAACTGAATACTCGTTCACAAATCATTTATAATTTAACGTGTCTTTCCAAAAAAGACGTGTCTCCCCTTACGCTGAAAAGTATGGAAATAATCAAAATATCCAATGGTTAAATGAAGATTTACTTATCAACAATTACTGAAGAATATGTATTTATATCATAATGCCCTGAATAACTGGGATACTCTTTTTCTCCCTTAAGGAATAGTAGTGCTTCCATTACATTTCTTTTGCTAATTGGATAATTGATTTCTGGAGTAGAAAAAATAAAGATTACTTTTTCATGAATATCTCCTTGAAACTCAAAGCCTGACATTTCAATCCAATTAAGTAAATATTCAAGGTCCCATTCGCCAATCTTACTTTTCAAATAGTAACCAAAAATTTCAATAAGAATTTGCTTATCAAATTGTTTTCCACTTTCGCTAAGGTCAGAATATATGCTTACACTATCCTTTGATGCTAGTTTTTGACTCATGTATTGCCTAATCTCTTCTTGGAGTTCGACATCATCAATAAAAGACCTATTCTTTACATGATTGAAAAACAATTCTCTTCGCATTATTGAATATATTTTGGCTCACTAGAGATTTACGAGTGATATTGAGAACTCTTCTCTAGTATTAGCGCCTCGCAAAGATAGGAAAGACAATAGCTGATCGATAGCAAATGGGCTTAAATATTTCTATGTTTCAAAGTAAACCTTTTTTGAATTTATTACTATTCTCATCCCACTCATAAATATAAATTCAAAATAATCGCTGAATACCATTTCGCTCAAACAGTCATCTTCTTCTATCGGTATTTCATTATCCCGAGGATGAACTTCAAAATGGACTACATCAACAAATATTATTTTGAATAGCATGCTACTGTTATTAGCGAGATAATATTTCCAAAATAATGTAAGTGTAGACGCTTTTATTACATACTCAATTCTTAAAAACTCCGCTGCATTATGCAAATCATAAATATCTCCTAAATAATCTATCTCGATTATCTGTTAACTTTTAACTTCTACTAGTCTAAAATTCTCTAATCTCATACTCATTATTCTAAAAAGTCAAAAACATCTATGTAGTCGTTTACGTTGAGAGAGACAATTATAACAAAATTAAGTACACTTTTAGCTATGAAGGGTACTTAGAATCATAGAAGAATACTTTGTGTATTGTAAGAACGATTTGTTTCTCCATGACACCCCTAAGTACAAAATCAACTGCCATTGGAGTATTAGTCTCCTGCTTTGAAACCGAATCTAGCATTATTTTTATATAAAGTTTCTCCATCACATCGGAAGTTCCGAAACCATATTTTTCAATAAAGTCGTCGAGGGTAAATGTTTCTACCTCAGATACCCAGCCATATTGAGACTTCTCTCCTGATAGTACACCTGTAAAATGATACTTGCAATCCTTTTTAGGGAGCACCTTTGTGGGTATTAATGTCAAAATTTCATCATCATATGCATAGCATTGATTCTCTGGGTTGTTTCTAGCTTTCAAAAGTTTTGAATACATACTTAATAATTAGCCGTTAAGTGTTCAGTACTTTTATTGAAACAAAATCACAAGCATTTTAATAGTTTAATTCATATAATAAAGAAAGCTGCGATACTCTAGAGATAACTTAGGAACAAAATGAAAATTCATACTGAGTAAAAATACTAAAACTCTTTCTGGTGAATTCATACTAAGAGTTACTTTCTTACTTCTCTATCCATGGTCTATAAAACTTGTGATGTGCTCGATGATTTAAAATGTTTTGTAGACGGATATATAAAGCATTGTACCCCCCCCCCAATTGAAAGAGGTGATGCAAACAATATGTTGATCAAAAGGCATTGTACACTTTTATATCCACTGGTTAAATGAAGATTTACTTGTCAACTATTACTGAAGAATATGTATTTATATCATAATGCCCTGAACAATTAAGATACGCTTTTTCTCCCTTAAGAAATAGTAGTGCTTCCTTAATATTCCCTTTATTGATGGGGTAATTAATCTCTGGATTTGAAAAATCGAACAGTATCCTTTCAATATTTACGTTATCCTCAAAAACTTCGGACATTTCGACCCAAATAAACAAGTACTCCAATTCCCATTCACCAAGATTTCCTTTCAAATAGTTCTCCATGATATAGATCAAGTCATTTTGATCTATATCATTGGGATGTAGTTCACCCTCAAAAACTATATGGCTAGATGCTCCGAGTTTCCTCCTAGTTCTAATATACTCAAATAATTCTGTTTTAATGGGCTTAAGAAAATCTTCTACACTCATCTCCTCTCTTAAAAAGGCTAAAAGAAACAACGGCTTCATAATTATTAATATGAGTACTTATTTGTGCCTGGAAATCCAGGCTTCTTTATAGATCTTTTTAACCACCTTCCATCTATTCTATAAACATCGTCATATTTCTTGATAAGTTGTCCCTTATTATTAAATATTTTGTGCCATTCTGCCCTAGCCTGACCCGGTAACTTATTAGCCTTCACAACTTTTGTATATTGGTGATACTTACCTCCAATTGTTTTAGCATATTTGTACCCTTTACCAATATTGCCTATCCCACCACCCCCTAAAAAATTTGGGAATTCGCCAGCAATTACCTTAGGTTGTGATGGATCTGGTAGCTGTAAATATCGACCATCACCTGCATCTTTCCAAATAGTGTATCTAGGATTACCATTGAAAAATCTTGAGACGTTATCAGCTATGCCATTGTAGTAAAGACCTAAAATGTTAGCTTTATACAAGAACCAGTTGGTTTCACCCCACCACAAAGGATAATTGCCAGATTGTAAATCTTCGATTCTTACTGTTGGGGTAATGAATGATGCATCGGTTAAACCTGATTGCCGAAGCTGAGCCAATTCATCTGCATCGGAAAGAGATGATACATTTTTAGGAAGTCCATTATAAGACATACCAGCTAATGTCGACGTGGCTGCTAATGTCCCAAAGCTTGCAAGATCTTTGGGAACACCTCCATTAATTAGACTTCCCGCTGCAAAATTTCCAGCAAAACCACCAATAAAGTTAGCTGCTTTCACTCCAACTCCTAATGACTGTAGTCCTCCTGCTGCTACAAGTCCAAGTCCGCTTGCAGCCATCGCTGAAACAGAGCCCATCAGAAAACCCTTTGCAAATGTGTGGGTGAAATCTTTAAAGCTTTGAATTTCACCTCGCATACCAGCAATTGCAAGATTTATCAAACCACCTACTAATCCGGGAACAAGAAATGCAAACTCCCCATCCGGATCCACCATCATCACCGGGTTGTTGCCCATGGCCAGGTAGGGCGAGTGGTATTGATGCTGAGGGTCTACCGCCAGCCAGCGGCCGGTCACGGCATCGTTCATACGGGCTTCAAAGGCTGCCAGCTTAGTCTCAGGGTCTTGCTCGGCATACTCGCCCTGGTAGCCAAAGCGCTGGGTATGGGAACTGCTCAAGCCGCCCGGCTGCTTCATGCCAAAGGGATAGTAATTCTGGAAAGCCAGCGGAGGAGTACCTGCTGTGGTACCCCTGAGCAAGATCACACGCACATTGCCCACCTGGTCTTTGAGGTAGTACATGCGCTGTCCGTTGCAGCTCAGGCCTACTGAAAGCGGTGGGGGTGGAGGTGGGCAGCCTTCACATTGCTCTTCTCCATTACCGGGTTGCTGTGCTGAGGCATCCATCTGCATCACTCCAATCATGTCCATGCCGTAGAGGTAGCGCTCACGCTCCTGTGCGGGGAGGCCGGGTGCCTTCTGGTACACACTCAGCAGCCTGCCGGAGGGGTCTCGCAGATAAAAGGTACTTTGGGTGAGTTGGTACGTAGTGGGTGGTAGCTGTGCTTGGCCACCCTATGCCCCAGGTCATTGTACTCAAAGCGTACAACAGGCAAAGTAAAATTAGCCGCTTTGCAGATTTCCAATACATGCCCTGCATCGTCGTACTTCAGATAATAAGCAGTACTTGGGTTGACATGCTCGATATAGGAGCTTATCTGCCCGTTGGCATAGTAGCTGTAGGTTCTGAAGGCAGTGGATGAATTGGTTACCGTGGCCAACTTGTTAGTCTCCGGGGTGTAGTTATACGCTAAGTGATGGCTTTGAGTACCTGAAGCTGTTCTCTTAAGGCCGGTAATGTTGCCATTGGGGTCATACAGGATGTCGTACTCATCATGTGGCTGCGCTACAGGGGCGTAAAGTGAGGTACTATTGGTGTAGGTACCCAGCCGGGCTTCCTTGAGCTGACCTAAGTCATCAAAATCGTATTTGTACATACTTTGATGGGCACTGATGCCTACATTGGTCAAGGTTTTCCAGCGAGTGGAACGGGGCAAGCCTGAATACGTACTTGTAGCTGTAGAATTCACCCCTGACTTAAAGTCTGCAAAGGGTCGGTTGTAATCCTGGTCGTGGTAATCGATCACATAGCCAAAGTAATCGGGCAAAAAGCCGGAGCCGGAAGTGCCGTCTCTGCCTGGGTCTTTGGTTGGGTCTAGTTCAGGATGGTTGACTGCTTTCAAGGCTCCGTTGATATTGTAAACATAGTCGATCCCCTGCAGATTGCCGACCAGCTCGGTTCGCTTGAGGGCTCCGACTAAACTTAATGAAATCCACAATTAATCACATCTATTCTTGACTAAAAAAGGTGTCTCAATTTACGGCAACTAGTAACCAACTGCATAGCCTAAAAACAACACATACTCGATATGTTATTGCAAATAATTGATAAAAAGCATAACTTGCAACACCTTAAAAAGAATTATCGTGCAAGTATCTGTCGATCAACGAAATAAGTTTAAAAATGATCAAAACGGGAGAAATGACCTTTCCCTTCCGTCATTTTCGCTGTCTGAGCTATTGGTGGTGCTGGTAATCATCGGTATCCTTATCCTCATTGCTTTGCCCAATCTTTTACCACTGATCACCAAGGCCAAAAGTACCGAGGCCAAAATGCAGCTCGAGCACCTACATCAATTGCAAAAGACCTATTACTATGAGCACTCCAGGTATTCCAATGACCTGGCCGTGCTGGGCTTTGTGCAAGAAAAGCTAGTTTCGGAAGAAGGAGGCAGGGCAAACTATGTTATAGAAATCGTAAGTGCAGGAAATGCTGCATATCTGGCTCGGGCTTCTTCTGTAGTCGATTTTGACAACGATGGTACACTGAATGTTTGGGAAATCAATCAAGAAAACAACCTTAGGGAAGCTGTTCAAGATTGAAAACAACCTTACTCCTACTTGGAACTTTGACACTTGCTGCCATTTTTGTTCAGGACTTTAGGTCAAGAGAGGTCTCTGTGTATTTGTTTGCAATACTATTCTTCTTGGGCTCAGCCTATCATATCCAGCAGTCCGGTTTTGCCGAATTCACTCAGCAAATCACCATAAACTACCTTATTCTTGTCTTTCAGTTTGGCTTATTGCTACTGTACTTGCTGGCTTCGAGAGGTAAAATCTACAATCCGATCAATAAAAGCCTAGGCATAGGCGACATTGTCTTTTTTCTATGTATTGTCACTTGGTTTAAGGTAGAGGCCTTCATACTGGTGTATACTTTTAGCCTTGTCTTTTCTCTCATGGTTTGGTATTTGATCAAATTCTATTGGTCTGTACGATACAACACTGTGCCACTGGCAGGTTTAGCCTCAGTGTTCTTCTTAATTGTGTTTATCCTGGAGATGTTTCTGGACAATGAAATGAGTATAACTTTAGGTAGCTTTGTCTATGATCTTCAATAAATTCAGATCAACAGCTCAGTGATGGAAGATAATGCGAGCTATCTAGATAAAATACCCATAGAGGTGTTGCAACAAATTTCTTCAGACCTTGCCTGGGGATATCAGATAGTGCCTGTTTATAAAAATGAAGGCAGTATAAAAGTGATAAGCGCTAATAGGCTAAAACCTATTTCGCAAGAACTATCGATCATTTTAGGGACAGAAATCGAGGTTGAATATGTCGATACTGAAACGATACATAAAGCATTAATTAAATGCTATCCGAGACAAAACTTTAATGGCCTAAACAGCAAATCCGTCTTCAACGACAATGACCTGCTTAACTCAATAGTGAGAGAAAGTAAAATGTTGAATTCTAGTGATATACATATTGAAACATATGAAAAACGTGCGAGGATCAGGCTGAGGATAGATGGTAAAATGGTTGAAAAATATGTATTGGAAAAAGAGAATTACCCAGCTTTGGTGAATAAAGTTAAAATATTGGCAAACCTTGACATTTCTGAGAAAAGACTTCCTCAAGATGGAAGGATCTACTTTTCAAGTGAAGAAGGCAAGTTTGATATTCGGGTATCGGTGCTGCCTACTTTGCATGGGGAAAAAATTGTGCTTCGGCTTCTAAACAATAGTGCTGAAAACATAGAAATCGGGAAACTTGGTTTTTCTCCAGAAGATAAGGAGAAGTATCTGGAAGGTGTTCGAAGGCCCAATGGCATTGTATTAATCTCCGGGCCCACAGGATCAGGTAAAACAACGACTCTATATGCCACACTGAAACTGTTAAACAAAGAAGTAAGTAATATACTTACCATCGAAGACCCCATCGAGTACACCCTTGAGGGAATAAACCAAGTGCAATTAAAGGAAAACATTGGTTTAACATTTGCGAACACCTTGCGTACCTTTTTGAGACAAGACCCTGATATCATCATGGTGGGCGAGATCAGAGACGTGGAAACGGCCAATATGGCGATAAGAGCTGCACTTACCGGCCACCTGGTGCTCTCAACCATACACACCAACTCCGCATGGGGTACAGTCTCGAGGTTGATCGATATGGGTATTGCTCCTTTTTTGTTGGCCGGTACATTAAATTTATCAGTTGCTCAAAGGTTAGTCAGGCTACTCTGTCCGAAATGTAAATTAATGGAGGGCCCACCCTCTAAACAGTTGTTTCCCAAAAACTTTAAGCTTTATAGACAATTGAAGAATCATTATATTGCCAACGGATGCGAACATTGTCAATACACTGGCTACAAAGGGAGAAAAGCCATTTATGAAGTGATTGCAATTGATTCAAAGTTGAGTGATAAAATTAAATCCAGTGAGTTAAATGTTGATGCACTTCTAAATGAACGGAAATTTATTTCTTTATCGGAGAACGCATTTGAATTGGTAGAAAAAGGAGAAACAACTGTTGATGAAATCTATCCGCTTTTAATGAACTATTAAGTTGTACCAACAGTTAGTCAAAACAATAATGGTAGTACCTTCAGGAAGATGAAATCTTTTTTGCTACTTTTTGCGCTCCTTTTCTTCATTGGCATTAAGCCTCTATTCAGCCAATCAATAAGCAATTCAGAAAGGATTGGCCTTCTTAGTTTAAAACTAGACAGCTTATCGGCAAAGGAAGCCGTTGGGCTATCGAAGAAAATTCAATTTGCTGTTTCCGGTGTACCCCTCAAAGAGTTTATCGAAGGCATTGCAGAAACGGCGGAGTTAAATGTCAGTATAGATCCTTCAGTTGAAGGTTATGTATACAATAACTTCAGCAATGAAACAGCAAAAAACATACTTGTCTTTTTATGTGACCAATACCAACTTGATATAAAGTTGTCTGGCTCTATCATTTCTTTTTTCAAGTATGTGCCTGAGCAATTGGCATATGTTCCTAAGGCGATCAAATTGGAATACAACCCATACAATGACCTACTCACGATAGATTTAAAGAATGACACTCTTGAGCAGGTCGCCAGAACTATCACCAGTTTGACAGGGAAAAATATTGTTTTGGCTCCGGGTCTTGGCAATCAGTTGATCAATTCATTTATTCAAAGGATGCCTTTTAATGATGCTCTTGACAAAATTGCATTTTCAAACAACTTACACGTAACGCTTACAAAAGATAACTTTTACCTTTTAGAATTGACGGACCATAATTCCAACTTTAATCAATCTCCCAGCAGATCAGTAGGTTTTTCTGAAGGCAAAATTCAAAATAAACGTACCGGAAAGCTAAATTTAGTCATTGAAAAAGATACTACGCTTGGCTTAGTGGTTTCCACTGATCTAGAAAATACTTCTTTATCAGAAGTAGTCAAAGAGGTATTTCAAATTACAGGAATTAACTACTATTTGTTCTCAGAACTAAAAGGCTTAGTGACACTTAAACTTAGCCGATTACCCCTCAAATCATTTCTGTCCCATTTATTAAGTGGCACAGAATACACCTTTAAGGAACAAGGAAATGTCTACCTTGTTGGAGAGCGAAACATTGAAGGTCTGAGAGATAGCCATATGCTACAATTGAAGTACAGGTCGGCTGATGCGATAATAGATGTAATTCCAAATGAAATCAAAAAAGGTGTAGAGATAAAACTGTTTAAGGAGTTAAATACTTTATTGCTATCAGGCTCGGCACCACAAATTCTTGAAATCAAACAGTTTGTCAACCACCTTGACAAAACAGTGCCTATGGTTCTGATTGAGGTGATACTAGTAGATATTAGAAAAGGTTATACCATTGAAACTGGCATAAATGCTGGGATTTCTGACAGTATAGCATCCGGAGGCACTCTGTTTCCAGAGCTCAATTATAACTTTAGTTCAAACTCAATCAATAGGATACTTACTAATCTTAACTCAACAGGAGTACTGAATCTGGGCAGAGTCACCCCCAATTTCTATGTAACATTAAAAGCCTTAGAACGGAATGAAGATATTAATATCAGATCGACACCTAAACTTGCAACGCTAAATGGACATGAGGCCAGTCTTACGATCGGCGAAAAAATATATTATGTGCAACAAACGCAAAATGTAATAGCTGCAAACAATCCACAAACAACCATTCTGCAGCAATTCCAACAGACAAGTGCTGATACCAAAATAACCATAGATCCCATTATATCAGCGGATGATCAAGTTACGCTTTTGATATCGGCAGAGTTCTCTGAGTTTATTCCCAGCTCATCAGCCGCTGTGCCACCAGGCAATGCAACCAGGTCATTTAAATCCATGATCAGGGTAAGGAATGAAGAAATGGTGGTGCTAGGAGGTCTGGAACAAGAATCAAGAAGCCGATCTGGCAGAGGTGTGCCTATCTTATCAAGGATACCTATTCTTAAATGGCTCTTTAGCTCTAGAAGCGATAGCAAACGTAAATCAAGACTCATCATCTTTATAAAGCCAACCATAGTGTATTGATGATCAAAGCAATTGCCTCTTACCTGGGAAAGAGCAAGAAGATTGCCGGACTGGAAATAATTCAAATAAAGCCAGATGAATTCATCTATAACGTATCTATTTCACGTCAAAAGGGCAAGTCACTAATCATAGAATCTGAAAAGGAGTACCTCAATTCCCTCAATGAAGTATTACCCTATTTAAAGAGTTACCCGATTGCACTGACCTATTCAGGATATAACGTGCTATATAAATGCACTACGATTAATGAAAAACTAATTGATAGTTTAGGTAAAATAGATGAAGACGACTTCATTATTTCGTCAGTACAATTAAATGAATTAACACATAATTGGTTAGCAAGAAAGTCAGTCATAGAAAAGCTACTTGAGAAGTTTCAAATAGCTAGAGCCAACATAGTAAAACTAAATATTGGCCCTGTTGATGCCATAAATTTATATAAGCAAGAGCATCAAACAAGTTATGCTTTAAAATTTGGCATACATAGAATAACGCTATCTGATGAAGCCAAATATGAACTGATACAGGAGGGCAAAGACAATCTTCCAAGATACATTTCCCTTGGAGGCGAAAAGATAAATGAAAACTGTTATACGTCAGCTACCACAGCCATCTCCTACCAATTGAAGCTACCATTATTGAGTTCGACATTAGGAGAAATAGATTTAAACGGAGAAACTAAATTATTTCAATTTGCCTTTATAAACTTAGGCTGGATTTTCTTAGGCCTGGTCTTTTGTTCACTAATTGTGAATACACTATGGTATTTAAATAGCAAATCGGTAAACGAAGAACTATTAGCTAAAACTTCTGCATTGTCTATAGCGATGGATAGACATACACAGCTAAATGACACAATTGAAGCAAAGCTGAAACTCATAAAAGAAACCGGGTGGGCCAATAAGTATCAAACATCTTTCTTATTAGATCAAATAGGAAAGTGTACACCTGAAAATCTTTTATTAACCCGACTAAATGTCAACCCAATAAGAAAAAGAAATGTCGTCGAAAATAATTACAATGAATTCGAATATGAAAAGGTGATCATTGAAGGTGTTGTTATAAATTCACTTGATTTAAATCGGTTCAACAATGACCTTTTAGCCCTGAAATGGATTTCAACAAGCAAAATTATTGAATATAAAATAGATCAACTTAGTAACAATACTAAATTCAAAATCGAAGTTTCTATCAAGAACAGATAGTATAGCATGAATCCAAAAATAAAATTTACACTTTTAGTTTTAATATGTGTGGCATCAATACCTATGCTGTATTTTCTAAGCTTTAGAAAGACCGCGCAGCTAACAAGTCAAAATAAAGTGTTGGGCAAAAAGATGGCTGAATACGAAAGAAATAAATCGATGGTCATTGAGCTTGACAAAAGAATTAATCTAATTGAAAGCTCACTAAGTCCATACTATTCAGACTCCATCAAAATAAGAAGTAAGATACTAGGAGTGCTAAGCTCTTTCTGCAACCAAAACAATCTTAAAATATGCGATTTTCCTTATATTAACCCTGTGTTGAACAATGAAATCATTATCCTAACGAATGTAGCAACGGTATCTGGTAGCTTTAAGAATATATTAAGATTAACACATTATCTTGAACACGATTTGAAAATTGCCCGCATAACATCTATAAACTACTATCTTGTAAAAGGAATCCAAGACAAGCAAAAAACATTGCAAGCCGATATATACCTTCAAAACATTCAACGGAAATCATTCTTATGAAACGAGCAAAAAACTTAATTTCTAATAAAAGAATCACCTATTTGCTTCTTACATCAATACTGATAGTAGGTTGTTCGGAAATATTTGAAGAAGACATCACTAAGTTAAAGATAGAGTTGATTTCTCCCGGGGACAACGTCGTAACAAGAGATTATACTCAAAATTTTCGTTGGCGGCCAAGTTCAGCGATTGAACAATACAGACTGGAAATTGCAAAACCCGATTTCAGCCAAAGTCAAACTTTTCTTTACGACACCCTTATAAAGGCTACATCCTTTGTAACAAATCTCAATCCGGGAACCTATCAGTGGAGGGTAAGAGGTGAAAACAGCGGCTACTCAACAGAGTATACCACCAGAACTTTAATTGTTGACACTGCAACAGATTTAAGTGGCACTCAACTAAGGTTAGTCAGCCCCCAAGACAGTTTGCAGATAAATGTTAACGGAATCTTTTTCAGGTGGAATCCCATATTTGCCGCTGAATATTATGTATTTCAAATAAGTTCTTCAGGTTACTTCTTTGATACAATTATTAGATCAAATCAGTTGTTAAAGCAGGTTCCCACGGATAAATGGTTGCTATGGGAGGTGAGAGCGGCTAAGAATGGAACCTTTACTCCATTTACAAGCAGGCATGTATTGGTAGACCAAATCCCACCCATTACACCCACACTACTATCTCCCTTTGATGGATTCACAACAACAATTGACACTGTTTCATTTGATTGGGTATCTATCTCAGATGCTACTATTTACGAACTCACTATGTATAATTCGCTTGGCACCTCTGTAATTCCGGGGTATCCTTTATCACTTTCAATTGACTCATTAAGAATAGCCGTTCCAAACGGTTTAGTCTTTTGGGATGTTTGTGCCATAGACAAAGTCGGTAACAGGGGCCCAAAAAGCACTAGAAGGCAATTCACGAACAACTAATGAAAGAAAATCGAAATATAAAGTATGCCCTTATTGTTCTTGTAATTGTGGTTTGGGGAATGATTTTATTTCAACTGTATAAGCACTATTTTAAAGAAGATAAGATAGTTGATGGTGCAAAGAGCATTATCAAGAGCAACTATATTGACCTAGATACATTGGACTACAAGCTAGAACTAAATTACCCGGATCCATTTTTAAAAAACGCCAGCAAACCCATTCGAAAGCAAGTATCCACTAAAATTAAAACACCTATATCTAGAATTGATACCTTATGGATCAGCCAAATCAAATATCTTGGCGTTATAATTTCACAACAGAAAACACATCTTGCAATCATAAAAAATTCCAATAAGAATGAATTCAAAAAAATAGGAGACACAATAAACAATTATGTTGTTACAGAAATCAATAAAAATCACATCA
This sequence comes from Cytophagaceae bacterium, assembly GCA_027488815.1. Taxonomy (GTDB): domain Bacteria; phylum Bacteroidota; class Bacteroidia; order Cytophagales; family JAIYAX01; genus JAIYAX01. Next base: position 61,663 of record JAIYAX010000030.1, read on the forward strand.
AGATAAAGAGAAAGGAACACGAGATATTAATTAACAAGTTTTAAGCAAAGTCCAAATACTTGCCAGACCCAATAATTGAAATGAACATGATACCTGGTAGAGGGGATCAGGTCTGAAGCAGCCGATCAAGTGCATGTACTGCAATAAAATGCCTAGTGCCAAAACCCCAATTCAAATTTGATATATTTGAGAATAGTTCTCTTTTCAGAATATAATTTATGCTAAGCTATTCTCTAACAAAATTGAATATTTGCTCAAAATACTCAATTCTAATTGTTTTATCAATTACAGCTATTTTATATTCATGCAATTCGCAATTAAACAAGTTGCCTGAGACCACCAATAGCTTTACGATCGCCAAAGCAGATAGTGTAATTAAAGGGAGTCTAGTCACAGAGCAAAAGAGAATAGCTTATGATAATACAAAGTACTACCACTACCTACTCAACCAAGAGGTAAAAGTAACCCAAGGTGGCGCAAGTGGCAAGTTACTAAATGGGAAATATGAAGTGTTTGACAAGCAGATGTCTATTCTCAAAAGTGGCAGCTTGAAAGATGGATTAAAAATAGGTGAATGGAAAGATTGGCATACCAACGGAAGCTTGAAAAGAAGGGTTCAATACAAAAGAGGAGTTGAGCATGGCCACTACTTTGAATACAACAGCCAAGGACGATTAAGAATCATAGGTAAGTTTAAGAATGGCTTAAAGCATGGCATTGCAAAGGAGCTAGATGTGGATGGAAAAGTTATTTCATATATTATTTACAAGAATGGCTTTATTGTTCCTAATAAATCTTCAAAAAAAGAGATAATTACTAAAAAAGAGAGACCCAAAGAAAGAGAGAAGAGAGAAAATAACCCCAAGAAAAGTACCTAGACTAAAATGCTAAAGGCTGGTTCATTGCTTTCTGTCATAATTATTGCGCTCCTTATTGCAATTATTTGTAGTACAATTATCATTGAAGCAGGCCTGCATAGGCAATATCAATTAAAAAATAAACTTGAGTATGAAGCCATTAGACTAGCAGAAAACAGGCTATTCCTTAGTCTAGGCAATGCACAGGATACTCCTCACAGTGAAGACAGCACTAGTGTCTCCGAGTTTAGTTGGGGGGTGTTTAAAGTAATTGTATCGGTTTACAAATCAGGCAGAACCAATCACCATAGAATTGCACTTGTTGGCTATAAGGAGAAACAGGAAGAAAGATATGCGTTATGGCTTAAAGACATCAATCGGCCATTGACACTTGTAGGGGATACTGACATTGAAGGGAAATGCTTCATTCCTAAATCAGGAATCAAAAGAGGTTATGTTGATGGTATCTCTTTTAATAGGTCAAAGCTCATCAATGGTTCAACAGAAGAAAGTACTGAACGCATGCCATTGATTCGTTACAGCATAGTCGAAGAGCTCAAAAATGGTCTAAATAAAAGATTTACAGAGCCTTTTGAAATGTATGAAGGGCCCATGACAGATACCATTCAAAGGTCATTCTCCGAGAAAACTTTAGTTATTGAACATTCTGGCTTAATTGAAAAAAAGTATCTTAAAGGTAAAATAATTCTCTATTCAAAAGATAGCCTGATTATAGGAGACAACAATGAATTAAATAACATACTGGTATACTCGAAAAAGATCTATTTCAACAATGGTGTCAAGGTCAAAGCTCAGTTCATAACCTATGATAGCATTGTGATTGGAGAAAATTGTGAGTTGGAATATCCAAGCTTACTTTCTTCATTATTTATTGACAATAATTCCATTCCCAAAGTTTTGGTTGGGAATGGAAGTGTAGTAAATGGTTCAGTTTATATAGAAAGCTCTTTAGATCCTTTTCACCCGGCAATGTTGCATTTGTTTGAAAATGCTAAAGTGACTGGGCATGCCTGGGTCAATGGCTATGTACAATTACAGGGAGACATAGAAGGCTCTTTGAGCTGTGATCGCTTTATTCTTGTAAAGAACAGCTCTATTTATGAAAATCACCTATTGGACGTCTCAATAAGTTCAATAAAGCTGTCTAAGTACTTTGTAAATACCAATTTGTTTTTACCTAATTCTAAAGAAAAAGAAATTGTTGAGTGGCTTGAATAGAAAACTCATGGCTTCGAGCTTGATAGAGGTAATTATCTCAGTTGTAATTATTTCAATAGTATTTCTTATTGCAATATCTATTTTCATAAAGGTAACGGATAGCAATAATTCAATCGCTAAGATTAAAGCTGATCTATTGCAAGATAAAACTATAAATGATGTTTTGAGAGAGAAGTCTTACTACAATAAAAGTGGGACTTTTGAGAATTATCTTTATACTGTCAAAATAAAAGAAATAGACCAATGTATAGAAGTTAAAATCATCATTGAAAGCAGCTCAAATGAAACCCTAGTTGAAAAAGTATATGTTGTAAAAAGTAGATCAAATGAAATCTAAATTTTTTCGAACCTTTGCTTCTTTCACAATTCCTGAAATCACAGTGGCGATGATTATCTCCGGAATAGCGGTTACCATCGCCTATATAAGCCTGGATCTATTAACAAAAAGTTACATTAAGTTTAGGGAAAATCAAACTTTCGTAACGAAAGTGAGCACCTGGCGGAACGAGTTAAATAAAGATTTACTTAGATCAGACCTTGCAATTTCGTCGATAAATGGTTTTGAACTTAGACAAAACAACAATCTCATTTCGACTTATACAAAAGGAGAAAATTACTTTGTTAAGGTGAGCAAGGGCCAAAATGATACTCTTTTTCTGGAAAACCCAGAACTAGAGTTGTTCTTTACCATATCGAATACCGAGATCATCGAAGAAGGTAAGTTACTTGATTTAATATACCTGAGTGGTTTTCGTCATAATGAAATCTGGAATTTATGTGCCAGAAAAACTTACAGTGCAAGCGCATTGATTAAAGCAGAGAAAACAAAATTACTTAGTCAATGGCAATAAATATTTCAAGTATTAATCCACCGACAAAAGGTAGAAGTAATTTTAGTTTTGATGAATTGCTTAACAAAGAGATTTCCTTATTTGGAAATCAATGGGGAGACAAAAAAAAGGAAGGGCTCTATCTTGAGTTAGGCACACTGATATCTTCAGGAGTAGATATTCGAACTGCCTTGGAGCTTATTAAAGATGAACAAACCAAAGCTAAAGATAGAAGTTTGATCGAAGCTATTTTACAAGAGATCACCAAAGGAGCATTGCTTTCAGAAGCGATCAGGTTAACAGGCAGATTCTCAAACTATGAATACCATTGCCTGAGAATAGGAGAAGAAAGTGGAAAGAGTACTGAAATGCTAAAAGAGCTTACTGCTTTTTATAAGAATCAAATTCAACAAAGAAGACAGATGATTAATACACTCACCTACCCGTCAATAGTAATGTCAACGGCAATAGGAGCAGTACTTTTTTTAATGAATTTTATTATACCCATGTTTACTGATGTATTCAAAAGAGTTGGTGCAGACTTACCTAGGATAACTAAAATACTTATTGAGGTATCCTATTTTACAAAAAATTACTTTGGGATAACTTTGCTTATAACCCTATGCTGCATGTTTGTATTGTATACACAACGAAACAAAGCATGGTTTATGAAAGCAAGTTCGAAAGCGATATTGGCAATTCCATTTTTTGGGTACTTAATTCTACAAATCTATTTAGCTAGACTTTGCAATTCTATGAGATTGCTAATCGGAGCAAAAGTGCCTCTCCTTAAGGCCATGGAGCTTGTAAGGCAGATGGTTGACTTTTACCCCATTAGTCAATCCTTTTTAATCATTGAGAAAGACATTACCTCAGGTATACCGTTGCACATAAGCATGGCAAAATTCCCTGTTTTCGATAAAAAATTTTTAACATTGATTAAAGTAGGTGAAGAAGTAAACCAACTTGAGTTTTTCTTCAAACAACTGTCAGAACAATACCATCATGAAATCGACTTTAAGACTAAAACTCTAGGCACTGTTATCGAGCCCTTGCTAATCATCGTACTAGGAATCATCGTTGGTACTATTTTGATTGCCATATATCTACCACTATTTCAAATGAGTACAAATATCTGATTCAAGGAAATATCTGATATGAGGATAGTCTTAAGTTATTTTTAACTTAAAGAACTTAAATCCAATTATTATACTGGTTGTCAATGCTTTAAAAATTCATAAAACTTAGTCCAAAGGTTTGCTCTTCTGAAAATTCTGTTATTAATTGCATTAAATTGATCAAGATAGCATTTTAATTAAAAGAACTCTCTTCTTTCTTCCCATGAAAACTCCCTATTTCGCTCTTCTTTGCATTATTTTGACTACTCAATCGAGTTTCAGTCAACAAGAAACTCCTCATTTTTCGCCCGCTAATGCAAATTCACATGTTGTCCGTGAGCAAAAATTCATAGACTGTTCAGACTGTCCCTTGTACAGCGTTAATGACAATTCCCTTTACAACTATTTGCAGACTGCACCACACATAGATCAAATTAAAACTATCGAGAATGAAGGTTTGGTTCTTGAAATACCAAATCTTGAAGGGAAAATGATAAGGTATACCATTGTAAAATATGACATGGTAGAAAAGGGACTTTACAAGCAGTTCCCACATATTATGACGTTTATAGGAATTGGAAGTGACGGCTCCCAATTGCGAGCTGATTACACAAGCCTGGGCTTTCGAGCCTGGTCAACCGGAATAGGAAATGACTTTATGCTAGAGCCATTGACATTGTCCAATAAGAATATAAGAATTGTGTACTCTGGAAAATTAAAAAGGGAAAACACCCAAACGGATCATGTAGCCTGTATCGCTGAAAGCCTCCATAAATTTCCCTCTACAAGCACCCAAAATGTTATTAACCAACCCAAGATTTCTTCGGGTATCTCTTCAGTTACTCAACTTAAGACCTATAGAATTGCTGTCTCAACCAATCTCCAATATAACAACTACTATGGTGGGATTTCAAATGCTCTTTCAGGAGTGATTACCACTATAAACAGAGTAAATCAAGTATACGAAGTCGATATAGCAACCCGACTCACCCTTATTTCGAACAATACACAAATTATGTTTAGCACTCTGGCACCGTACAATGTTCCTCCATCAAATTTGCTCAATGTAGTTCAGACAACGATAAACAATATCATTGGAGCAGCAAATTATGATATCGGACATTTATTTACCAGTTTTGGAGGTGGACAAGCCGGTGTGGCAGTTGCATGTAACAACTCATCAAAAGCAAGAGGATACTCTGGAATTAATCCTCCTGTGGGTGATTTCTTCAATATCAGCTTTGTGGCTCATGAAATCGGACATCAAATTGGAGCAACCCATTCATTTAATTCCTCCGCTAGCATTTGTGGTGCAGACAGGTTTGCAGCAACTGCATATGAAATAGGTTCTGGAAGTACAATTATGTCTTATGCAGGCTCATGTTTAAGCTCAAATATTCAAGGATTTAACGATCCATACTTTCATCTTGCCAGCATCAATCAAATTTATAACTATACACGGGTAAACACTGGCTCAACATGCGGACTTAGTGCTATCAGTAACAACAATAAACCCAGTGTAATTACAACTGACACCTTTTCAATCCCTCCTTTAACGCCATTTGCTCTAACTGCAATTGGTAGCGATCCGGATCCAACTGATATCATTACGTATTGCTGGGAGCAATTTAACCTTGGCCCAGCCAGTTCAAGCAATGTTCCTATTAATCCAAATTCCCCAAGGTTTCGCTCATATAATCCAACAACAAACCCTACAAGATATTTCCCAGCTTTAGATACCCTACTTGCTAATGCAGGTTCTAATTCTGAGTTCCTTCCAAATCTTCCGACAATTCTTGATTTTAAAGTTACAGTCAGAGATAACAAATCGAATGGTGGAGGGGTCGACTCGGCTAATGCTGCAGTGCAGGTGGTAAGTGGTACACCATTTAGTGTAACTTCTCCAAATGATAGCTTAATCATTTGGAATGGGGCCACAAATCAAGTAGTTTCATGGGCTGTAGGCAATACCAATCTAGTCCCTATCAATTGTACGGAGGTACAGATCTTGCTTTCTACTGATGGAGGGAAAACCTGGCCTTTCATATTGAAAAACTCAACCCCCAATGATGGCATAGACACCATTCAGGTTCCGCTAGTTAATTCAAGAAGGTGTAGGGTAATGGTTAAGTCAATTGACAATATCTTCTTTGATGTCTCAAATTTCAATTTCAGAATAAGAAGGCCAACAATACCTCATTATGATGTAACAGCGTTGAATGATACTCAATATGTTTGCAATGGAGACAGTACCAGATGCCCTATTTTAATTGAATCATACTTTAACTATAATGCTCCGGTTGTAGTATCCATTACAAATACAAGCCCAGGTGTATTTACTAGAATTGAAGATAGTACTTTAATTCCAGGTGACACAGCTTTCGTATGGATTAAAACAACCACAAATGTACCTATCAGTACATATCTTATTGGCATAAAAGCTGTAAGTGCCATAGGAACAATAGGCTATAGCTTATACGTAAAAAATGCTAATACCTCTCCTCTTCAAGTACCTACCCCAAGCAGGACAATTGAATCAAATAAGACAAACAAACCGATTATTGAGTGGCCAAGAATTTCAAGTGCAGAATACTATGAACTTGACTTAAGATTTGCAGGTGCAACTACTTCTCTCTACACCTATACAAATATTAAGAAAAATTACTTTCAGATCGCTAACCCTTTACCAATCAGCAACACGAATTATGAGGTTCGTGTTCGTGCAATCAATCCATGTGGTATTGGTCAATGGTCGAGTGAGCTTACTTTTCCAAATTTTATCTCTAATTGCTTTAGTCTAAAAGATACAACAACTAAAGTTATTCCAAGCTTTGGATCCGTTAGCTATTTTTTTGATATACCATATGATTTTGCCTCAGTTTCAATTAAAAATATATCCGGAGTGCATCAACGATTTAGTGACTTAAAATTCGAATTTAATCAATTGACAAGTTGGTCTACGCCTATATTATTAAGAGGACAAGGCTGTATGAGCGATTCCACTTTCTTCAACTTATCATTTTTAACTTACGCTCCTGCGAACTCTTGGTCATGTAATGTAGAAGATAGTGTGATCAGTCGACCTGAAGATTGGAACGCTATATTGTTCTATTACAATTGTAACAGGCATGAATTAAAAATTACTGATCTTGTTCCTGGAAGCAGTGGAATTGCTTTTGGAGCTGAGCTAGAGGTTTGCTATATAAATTCTCAACCGCCTTTTCTTACGATAGATACACTTTTGCCTGTTCAGCAAGTCTGTATCGGAGATAGTGTAAGTTTAGAATGTGCAGTAACCAACCATACTGGCGTTGACCGCCTAGCTTATAACTGGCTTAAAAACGGCAACCCAATTACTGACACAGTTTATTTTAAGTTGTCTCTGCCTTATTATGATACAATTAGGTTAACTATACCCAGTGTAGCTTCAGGTGATGCCGGCTCCTACCAATTGATTCAATTAGGCTGCAATAACAAAGACACCAGCAACGCTGTAAGCTTACAGATTGCGCCTTTGCCTGCAACACCTACACTTAGCCTGGTTGGAGATACTTTGTTCTCTTCAACTATTGCCAATAATATCTGGTCCTTAAATGGAAATGTTTTGACCGGATTGACAGGCAGGTATATTTTGATACAAGATACTGGCACCTATTCTGTCATTCATGTACAAAATGGCTGTGAAAGCATGCCGGCATCTTTGTCCATCACAGGCTTCAAAGATGAACTAAAGAACCGACTGAACATCAGGGTTTATCCTAATCCGTTCAAAAATGAGTTGTTCATAGACTTTGACCCTGAAAGCTTTTCAACCAACGGGCAAAATCTAGCAGCAGAGTTGACTGACCATACGGGTAGGACTATGCCTATCCGCCATGCCACCCGGCAAGAAGGAAGACTTGTTTTGCAAGTAGATGATCTGAGTTCCGGATTGTACTTTCTCATACTTCGGGACGGTATTGGGCAAAGTGTATATAAATTGGTCCATCAGGAATAAGTGATTATGGCCTTTTGAAAGCCTGTATTTGTCTACTTTTAAATTGCATTGTTTAGGGGGAGCTTACACGAGGTTTTTAAGGTTCTGGAAAACTTATCATTAGAATATTTGATTTCGGAGGTTTGTTGAGGATAAAGTGTGGTATTGGAACTGTTGGACTCAACAATTCTTCATATTTTATTTCCTCTTTTAGCAGATTTTTATACTTTTATTAAAATTTATTTTGTCTATAAACATGCTGCCTTTACGTATACTAGCTTTACTTAGCTTACTTTTATTAGACGTATTAAGCTATGGCCAGGTCAAAAAACCTGCCTTTACAGTAAGTTCTTCAATACCGGATTTGTCAGACAGCGCTTTGATAATAAAGTGCAAAGAATGCCCAGTCTATCATGTTAATGATGGCGAACTGTACAGTTACCTTCAAAAAGCACCGCATATCGATCGAGTATCGAATATCGAGAATCAGGGCTTGTCTATCGAATTACCGGAACCAAATGGCTCAGTAATCAGATACTCAATTGTTAGGTATGACATGATGGAAAACGGACTTCAAAAGTTATTCCCTACTATAATGACCTTTCTTGGAAAAGGCAGCGATGGCTCAAACATTCGTGCTGATTATACTTCCCACGGCTTTAAAGCCTGGGTAATTGGGAATGATGTCAATTATATGATTGAACCCTTAACCCTCAAAGACAAGAGTTTAAGGGTTGTTTTAAATAATCATGACAAAGATAAAACGAGTCAAATTAAAGACCTTATTCCCACTTCTGATTATTCAAGCTCAAATTTTAACACCGCTTTTTCAGATGGTGTTTCATATCCTGCACAACAAAAAGGCATTAATTCATTTACCAATGTCAGAAAATACAGATTAGCTGTTTTGGCATTTGGTGACTTTATAAACAATTTTGGTGGGACAGCATTTGATGCTCTTTCTTCCATTATTGATTATGTAAATAGACTTAACTTGATTCTTGAGCGAGATTTGGGTGTTTCCCTTACCATTGTAGCTAACAATCATCTTATCGTTTCTGAAAATGCAATTTCCCATAATTTTATACCAACAGGGCCAAACTACACATATGAAGCTACTCAATATCTAATCGATAGTTTGATCGGATTTGATAACTATGATATAGGACATTTTTTCATGGCCTACCCTAATATTTTATCAAATGCGGAAAGGGCTGTGGTATGCAATGTTTCTTCAAAAGCCAAAGCATACACATATTTCTTTCCAAATGACCCCTATTTTAGTTTACTACAGTTAGCAAAAATAATTGCTTACCAATTTGGAGCCTCTAATACCTTTAATTCCAATACACTTTTTTGTGGCTGGGGGAGAGACTCGCTAAGCGCATATGAGATAGGCAATGGCAATACCCTGCTTTCAGCATTATATCAAATTTCTTGTCCCGAAACCCAATATTCTTTAAGATCAGATCCTTACTTTCATTTTGCGAGCATCAAACAAATGAGAGAGTTCATTGAAACCGGTTCGGGATCAATGTGTGGCCAAAACGTTTTGACAAATAATCATAAACCAATTGTCATTGCTAATGATACAGTATTCATTCCGCCAAATACTCCATTTACCTTAACAGCAATAGGATCAGACCCTGACCCCTATGATACCTTGACATACTGCTGGGAGCAATTCGATCTGGGCCCTCCGAATAGTGTCAATATCCCATTAACTCCCAATTCTCCTCGCTTCCGGTCCTATCCACCAATTGCTGATCCTGCAAGAACTTTCCCTGCATTTAATCATCTATTGGAAAATTCAACTGCAAATTCCGAATTCCTGCCGGATCAACCTACCCAATTAACATTTAAAGTCACACTCAGGGACAATGCAGTTTATGGCGCAGCAATTGACACGGCGACAACGATTGTCAATGTTCATGGTTCAGACCCCTTCCATGTAGTATTTCCTAACGAAGTAACCGATGTATGGCAAGGAGGTACTCAGCAAGCTATCCGTTGGAATGCTGCCAATACTGCAACCGCCCCATTTAACTGCTTGTATGTAAAAATTCTCTTATCTACCGATGGGGGTATTACATGGCCCTATGAGCTTAATTCTTTAACTACTAATGATGGGGTAGACACTGTACTAGTACCGGCCTTAAGTTCTAAAAAATGTAGAGTCATGGTCAAAGGCATTGATCAGGTTTTTTTTGATATCTCTAACTACAATTTTACAATAACCAAACCTTCTTTCCCTCATTATTCCATCATTCCGCCTCAAGACACCTTATACCTTTGTATCAGTGATAGCATCAGAGTTCCCATCTATACCCGATCAGAACAAAGCTATGCAATGCCACTATACATTTCTCCCTATGTTAATAATCAGGTTATCACACTAAGACTTGAAGAAGATACCATACTTCCAGGAGACACCATATTTTTATGGGTAAAAGCTTCTACCTTTTACTTCCATTATAACCATCGCATTGCTATTTATATCAACTCTACAGCAGGAGATCAATATCATTCATTTGTTTTAAGAAGTGTTTTCGCTCCACCCGGGCTTCCAGGCACAATTTCGCAAACTTATTTTTCTTCGTTATTCAAAAACCCAGTAATTGAGTGGGATCAAGTAATAAATGCGGAACACTATGAATTTGAAATTATTGACCCACAATCATCAAATACAATAATCTCATATAATAATATAAGAGACACTTATAAATATTTGGACATTAATTTAGCCGATAACGGTCTTAATTATTATTATTTAAAACTAAGAGCAGTTAATTCTTGTGGATATGGACCGTGGTCTAATTTTATATATATTTATTATAATCCTTACATAAACTGTCAAACCCTACAAAATGATTCTATAAAAGCAATACCTGACTTAGGAAAAGTAGATTATTACTTCGATGTCCCCACCATGTATATTTCAGCTAGTATCAAAAATTTAAAAGGATTTCATCAGAAATTTCAAGACTTATCTTTTGAATTTGGAGTTATAGGTGAGCGCAGCCCATTATTCAATTTCACTCCACAATGTGAACTTAATTCAACCCAATTTAACCTTAGTTTCTCTGACTATGCTTCTGAGAGATCCTACTCTTGTAAAGAAATGGATAGTACAATAATTAAAGTTGATGGAAACAACCTAAATAACTTCCCCTATCTACATAATTGTAATACTCTGAAGCTTTCTATTGAAGATCTGGCTACTGGTGGTTCAGGCGAAATTTTCAGTGTACAATTAGAAGTTTGTTCAATCTCTTGTCCTACACCTTCACTACAACTATTAGACTTACTTGAAGTTCCCATAAAATGCGAAGGTGATAGCATAGTATTACAATGCTTAGTAGACAGTCTTGATTTTCTTAACTACATGACTTACCGGTGGCTAAGAAATGGAGAACCTGTCTCAGATAAAATAGTCTATAACTACAACATTAGGGCAAATGACACCCTTAAATTGAACCTTCCGGAAATTTCTATGGCAGATACCGGCTCTTATCAACTTGAACAATTGGGCTGTTGTAATCAGGCGATCTCCAACAGCATTCGACTGGAAGCTTTACCGAGACCTACCAAACCAGAATTGACAAGATTGGGCGACTCACTCTTTTGTTCAACACAGAGCAACAATCTCTGGTATTTGAATGACTCTTTTATGATGGGCTACACTGGTAACGCCATTTACATCCAAGATACCGGCACTTATTCAGTGATTCATTTTCAGAATGGCTGCAATAGTCTGAAATCATCCCTTCGGATCACGGCTCTTAGAATAGGCGAAGGCATCTTGTCGGATTACCAAATCTATCCCAATCCCTTTAACGATGAAATTCATCTAGAATATACAGGAGCTTACGATAGCCTTTCTCAAGGTGAACCCATTGCATTTAACATGATTGACTATTTGGGAAGGTCTGTATTTCAAACAGAACTGACTCAAAAGCATCAAAAACAAAGTATACGAATACCTGACCTTAGCTCAGGGCTTTATTTTATCATGCTTCAAAATGCCGGTAAGAGAAAGGTGTTTAAATTATTGAAAAGAAAGGATTAAGCTATTGATGATAAAACCATAAAGGCTATAAAATGAAAGTTCAAGTAAGGATAATGCCATGGGAATAGATAAGACTAAGGAAATACTATGCACATGGATGACAGGAAAGCACTACATACATAAAAGTCGTCTTCCATTTCCGTCGGGTGCGAACACCCGAAAGGACAGAAAGATTATAAAAAGGCGCAAGTCACAGTCTTGCGACAGCAGGGTTTTGTCATTTGATTAGTCCTTTGTATTCCTTGGGTAACCACTCTTGGATTTTTTCCTGTTCTTTTTTTGATTGATTAAAATGTTCCTTAAAAAAGCGTTCTAATTTAGGTTCAAAGCCAATTATATCAAGTGGATTTTCATAATCATTTGCAGAATACTTACCCCAATTACCTTTTGAGCCAAAAACAAAATATTCATTGTAACTCATTTCTAAAAGTACGGCTGATATATAGTTTCCGCTTAGTAGTTCTTCCCATGTGATGTTTACGGGGAACTTCATTCTAAACATTGGCTCACCTTCTGTAAAGGCTTGTGAATGCTGAATAATTACAAAATATTCTTCGCCAACTTCCTGCAAAGTTTTTTGTAGTTGCAAAAAATCTTCTTCTAAGAATAAGCAACCACCCATTAATGCTATTATAGCAAATTTGGGATGATAAATTAAATCGGGTAAACTTTTGCCTTGAATGAATATACTATCCTGTAACGGTTTCCAAATGCTTAAATATTCCTGCTTCGTCAACCAATATTTTTGTAAATACTTTTCAGCAAGTTTTTTATTCCCCCATTCTTCCGATGGAAGAAGGTTTGAAAAAGAAGATTGTCCGTAAACAAAGTACTCTTCGATATGGCGAATATACTCTATCACTGTCCTACTCCTATTTTAAAGATTTGATCCCATCCGGATCGACAAACCTTATCGGGTTAGCAAATACATAACTGTACGCACTCCAACCCGGAAACTTCCCCGCCAACGCATCCACCCCCAAAAACCTACCCAGCTCGGCATCGTACAGGCGGGCGAGGCGGTAGTCGTAGTTGGTCGCTTCTTCACGCTCATGGCCTGTGCTCAGGTAGCGGTCTCGCCCTGCTGCCTGGTAGGTCTGCACCACTCTGCCATAGGGGCTGTACTCGTAGAGGGCGTCTACGGGCAGGCTGGCACCCACCCTGCGGTAGGTCACACGCAAATTGCCCAGGTGGTCGTAGGTATGGTACTTCATGCCCGGCATATCGGTATTATCAAAGGTAGTACAAAATGCCCCAGGGTCAAGGGTGAAGATCGATACTCTGCTTTCAGCTTCCAGCCCTCCGATGGTGGCTCCCTCCCGTAGCTCAATGTGATCGTTGGAGACCAGGCGCAGGTGGTGTTTCGTGTTGAGGTCCGGGGAGGTCTGGTAGGTAAAGTAGGTTGTGCCTAGTAAATTTGTTGGTACTCTTAATCGCCCCAC
>JAIYAX010000026.1 GCA_027488815.1 Cytophagaceae bacterium
ACTCAAGGCTCGCCCTGCAAGAGAGTTTCTTGATGAGTTATAGGGTTTATTCAATACCGGTATTTGATAGGCAAGCTAAACGACTTGCAAAAAAATATCCCTCGCTTAAAAGTGACTTGGCCGTGCTCATCGAACATTTAGAGAATAAACCCAATCGCCCTCGTTTGCAACGAGGGCGTAGGAGATGATCGTTTTCAACAATCGGTTGATGTCGAGAAATTGGTATATTTACTTAATGGCAAGAGAGCCCAATCGCCCTCGTTTGCAACGAGGGCGTAGGAGATGATCGTTTTCAACGATTGATTGGTGTCGAGAAATTAGTGTATTTACTTAATGGCAACAGATCATAACCTCGCTATTGGTCAAACTGGGCTCAGCAAGATTCTAAAGTGCTATTGATTATTGTAGTTTCAAAGGGCTAGTGTATGTTTGCTTACTATGAAAACAGAGCATGCATTCGCTGCAAGCGAATTTCTCGGTCTCCCTCGTTGCAAACGAGGGCGATTGGGAAATTAATTTTGAGTTATTTTTAGCATTGGTTTCTATGATAAGATTGCATGATTTTTTGTACTTTATATTTGATAAAGCTACTGGCGGTGGTGGTCGAGAGCAAATGCTATTGTTTATGAATATTTTTCTATTTGTATCAATTTATTTTCATCTTTTAAGCTTAGTTAGTGAAAACGTTTTCGGAAAGTTAGAATTGTGTATTTTACTATTTATCATTGCATTTTACTTATTTTTCTACGCAAGGAAATATCTCATATTCGGAAATTCTGACAAAATTCTTAGTCAATATTCAAACTATAAATTTAGCAGATTTATGGCAATAATTTTTGTGGCTTTTTCTTATGTATGTGTTTCTTTTTTATTTTTTTATACTATCCTTTCAATGTCTAAGAAATATTTATATTCTTAATTTCACGTGCTTTCCTTGATTGTAAAATAAGCAATATTTAGTTTTCAACTCAGTATCCCCTTCTTGCGCAAGTCTTTGACATGAGCAAAAAGGTTATTGTATTCACTTTTTCACCTGCCAAAAGCATTATAACGTAGTGTAATTGATAAACTATGAACCCCAGCGTGAGGGATAGTAGCGGAAAGCCCGGAGCACAGCGAGGACTTGTAGCAAATAGCCCGACCCAAAGGGGCACGCCCAAAAACCCCTCCGGTCTTAACGTCTCGCTGAGACCACAACACAACACCTCATCACTCCATCTGGAGCCTGGAAATAAAAACAAAAAAAGTCCCCAAATGGGGACTTTTGAATTTTAAAAATTTCAATTTTTATTTTTAAACATGAGCCACTTCCTCAGGCTTTTTCTTAAATATTCTGCGTTTTAATCTTGCGACGAGCAGGTACAATACCGGAACCATAAATAAGGTTAAGAAGGTACCGAAAATCAATCCGAAAATCATCGTCCATGACAAAGGTCCCCAAAAGGCAACGTTGTCTCCTCCAAAGAAAATATGGGGATCAAATTCGGTAAACAGAGTCACGAAATCGATATTAAACCCAACTGCCAATGGGATCAAACCCAAAGTTGCGGCCATCGCTGTTAACAACACGGGGGTCATCCTGGTTTTTGCAGCTTCAATGACTGCTTCCTTGAGTTCTACCCCTTGAGAAATCAACAGATCCGTAAACTCAACTAACAATATTCCATTTCTAACCACAATGCCGGCAAGCGCCAGTATTCCCACGCCTGACATGACGATGGAGATTTCCATTTTGAACAAGGAGAATCCAATCAATACTCCTATGATACTGAATAAAATCTCTGACAATATGATAATCGGCTTACTAGTTGAGTTAAACTGCAAGACAAGAATCATTAAAATGATCCCAAAGGCAGTCAAAGCTGCCATGCCCAAAAAGGCTACCGTCTCTTGCTGTTGTTCCTGTTCACCGGTCATTTTTATCTCAATTCCATCGACTAAAGGCAAGGATTTCAAGTTCTTATTGATTTCCCCAACCACATCGTTTGGATTGAAATCGGCCAATACGTTTGAAGATAAGGTAATCACCCTTTTTTGGTCGATCCGTCTAATTCCTGCATAACTATTCGTGTAGCCAACTGTTGCTATTGCCGACATGGGCACCTGGCGCACCACTCCGCCTAAGGTCATATCACGAAAGGTAATGGGTGAATTCATCAACGTATTAATGTCGTTGCGCTGATCTTCCTTTAATCGCAGCTGTATCGGATAGTCATCGTTGTCATCTCGAAACTTAGAAACTTCCAACCCATAAATAGAGGTGCGGAGTGCCATACCTATCTGCCCTGTCGAAATTCCTTCCCGATTGGCCTTTTCACGGTCGATATTGATCAAGATCTCTGGCTTATCGCTCTGGAAATCAGACTTCAAGTCTTCAATTCCCGGAATCTGAAGTGAATCCAAAAAGCGTTTCACTTTGTCTGCATTTTTTACCAAAATATCAAACTCATCTCCGGCAATTTCAATATTGATTGGCTTGCCGGTTGGTGGCCCGCCCTGCTCCTGATTTACCGAGATAACTGCACCGGGTATCCCTTTAATCGCTTCACGAATCTTTGTCAAGTATACCTTGGTTGATTGGCCTTCACGTTCTGCAAACTTTACAAAAGCCACCGTTACCTTTCCCAAATGAGGTTGGGCATTGTTCCCTGAGGTCTGGTCCTCAGCTGCGCCAATGGCTACGTTTGATATAATGGATTCTACGATCTTGTTGTCTTTTCCAACAACGTCAAGCACTTTATCTTCAACAATCTGAGTGATGGAGTCTGTCACCCGTTGGTCGGTACCTATAGGCATCGTGATGTAGGTGTAAACGAAATTGGGTTCGCCTTGTGGAAAAAATACCACCGGAGGTTTACGGATTCCGGTAAAGATGATGGAGAAAATAAACAGAAATACCACCCCTAATATGACCAAAGCAGGTCCCCAACCTTCTAAACACCAAGTAAGTAATCTTTTATACCCTTGCTGAACTTTTGGCCAACCGTTGGTTTGAAAATTAGAAATCAACTCTTCTAAAAAGAACCTGTGTAAGGAATACAATGCAAAAAGAAAGAGGGTGAAATTGCCCAAGCCAAAGGAACCTGTCAGGTACCAAACCGCTGCCAGGGCAATAAAGATCACGCCGGTAATCATATAACCTCTGGTAAACTTTGGCCGAGTATGGTCATGATTGTGTACTTTCATAAAGTCTGCAGCGAACACCGGGTTGATCAGATACGCCACCACCAATGAAGCCAAAAGAGCGACAATCAGCGTAACCGGTAAGTACACCATAAATTCCCCAATGGTACCCGGCCAAAATGCCAAAGGAATAAATGGGGCCAATACCACCATGGTACCTGAAAATACGGGTAAGAAAACCTCTCCGGCTGCAATTTTGGCGGCTTTACGAATAGGTACTTTTCCATTGTCAAAAACCCTGTGCGTGTTTTCGATCACCACAATCGCATCATCTACGACAATTCCCAAGGCCAATAAAAACGAAAACAACGTCATCAGATTTAACGTGTAATCCATCGTTGGAAAGAAGAGGAAGGCGATAAAACTTGAAAGCGGAACTGAGAGACCCACAAAAATGGCGTTGGTGGCTCCCATGAAAAACATGAGGATCAAAGTAACCAACACAAAACCGATAATGATGGTGTTAATCAAATCGTGTAAGGTGGTTCTGGTATTTTCCGATTGATCGCCGGTGATGGTCACTTTTACCCCGGGAGGCAAAATGTTCGCTTCAAATTCTTTTACAATTTCATTGATTTGGTCTGAGGCATCGATCAGGTTTTCGCCCCCCCGCTTTACCACGTTCAGGGTGATTACATTGCTCTTGTCCAAACGAGCAAAACTTTCTTGTTCTTTATGGGAATCAATTACTTCTGCTATATCCCTGAGGTAAAGTTTTCCGCCAGTTATCGACCCGATCACCGTGTTGCCAATTTGTTCGGCATTGGTGTATTCCCCGTTCACACTTACAGAACGCTTCATGCCATCCACTGACAACTGACCGCCGGAAACAATCCTATTTTCGTAACCGATGGCATTTGCAATATCGTCCATGCTTACCCCTGCCAAGGTGGCTTTGTACATGTCCACATTGATTTGAATCTCACGATCCAATGCACCCACGATGTCTACCCGGCGTATTTCTTTCAGTGCCTCAATTCTGTCCTGCATTTGATCGGCATACTTTTTCAGGGTTTGCAAATCATAATCTCCAGACAAGTTCACGTTCATGATTGGCAAAGCAGAAAGGTCAATTTCAATCACTTGTGGATCGTCTGGCAGACTGGAAGGGACAGGTGGCAAATCTGCTTTGGCACGGTCTACTGCCTCCTGAACTTCTCGCTTCGCTTCCTTTACCTCCACATCGGTTTCAAACTCAATGATGACGTTGGAAAAGTCCTGCACCGAATTACTGGAGATCTTTTTTACCCCTTCGATGGACTTTACCTGTTTCTCAATTTGTTTAGAAACCAGATTTTCCACATCTGAGGGTGATGCACCGGGAAATACCGTTGCAACATAGATTTGAGGCAAAACCACCTCCGGGAAATTCTCTTTGGGGAGACTGTTGTAAGTCATGATACCTGCCACGCAGATAAAAAAGACCGCCACATATACCGCTACCCGGTTGTCAATCGCCCAACTGGTGGGCTTAAATTCTTTTTCAAGATCTTTCATCTCAATAATTTTTAAGACTTCGGCACACTCCTCCTATGTTGAGCAGCAGCCTGATCTAGTTTATGTTTTAGATTTTGATTAGTTCACCGTCATTCAACCCCTGGTATCCAACGGTTATAATTTTATCACCGGTGTTTAGTCCTGTAACCACCCGAGCCATGTTGTCATAAACCCCATTGATGGTAACTACCTTCTTGCGTGCCACCATTTGCTTTCCGTTAGTCTCAGCGATGTAGACCACTTTTTCTCCATTGATGTCTTGCACCACATTAACGGGCACACACAATACAGCCTCTTCGGATTTAAAAATGATGCGAATTAAAGCCGTCATATTTGGACGTAAATCATTGGAGGAGGGCAATTTAACCTCTACCGTAAACGACCGGGAGAGCGGATTGATGGTGCGTCCTACGAAAGTGACCTGTCCGGTTATTTTTTGGTCATACTCGGTAAAAGACACCTCCGCTTTATTTCCCTTCTTAATGGAATTCATATATGCCTCAGAAACTTCAGCCGTGATCTGTAAGTCGTTGCCATTGATCACCCGAAAGGCAGGAAAGCCTGGCGCAGCATTTTCCCCAATTTTGATGTTCACCATGTCGATGGTTCCATTGATGGGTGATTTGATCTTCGCCATGTCCAATTGTTCATAAAGGGAGGCAAGTCTTTTCTCCATTCCTTCTTTATTGTTCTTAGCCTGTAGGTATTGTATTTCGGTTCCTACTTTTTGATCCCAAAGCTTTTGTTGTTTCTCAAAAATGGTGTTGACCAAACTCATGCTGGATTTTACCTCATCGATGCCTTTTACGATCAATGAATTGTCTATTTGAGCAAGCGTTTGCCCCTTTGCTACGGCATCTCCTTCTCGCACATACACATTGGTGACTAGACCCATGGACTGTGCGCTCACCATGATGTTGTCGGTCGATTTTACCGCACCTTGGGTTTGTACATAGCGTTCAAATCGACGGGGAGCCAATGCGGCAATCACCACTTCTTTGGATTTTCCAACTACTTCTGTAGTGTCTGTTCCCGCTAATTCTTTCTCAAGCCCGGCTATTTCTTTGGCTAGAGCTACTTGTTGCTCCTTTAATTTTTTAAGTTGAGCTGGCTTATCGGCAGGTGCATTGCAACTTGCCGTAAAGGTGGCAATCAAAGCTGCCAAGGCGAATTGAAAATGTGTTATTTTCATTTTTTGTTCGTGTGTTTTTTATTTAAGTTCTTGATTTGGTGTTTGTAATAATCTTCCGTTGGCTTTGTCAAGGTCAACCTTTGCAAGTACAGCATCGAATAGTGCTGAGTAATAATTGACCTGTGCAGTGCGCAAGCTGCTTTCCGCATCGATCACCTCCAGGTTGGAGCCTATGCCTTGTTCAAATTTCACCTTGGTGATCTTTGCCACTTTACCGGCGAGCTCCATGTTTTCTTTTTGAGATTTTAAAGCAATCACTGAGTTGTTGTAGTTGGCAATGGCCTGTTTGTTTTCAAGCTCAAATCCTTGCTCTAAGCTTTTAAACCCATTTTCGATCTTTAATAGGGTAAGTTTTTCCTGCTGCAATTTATACCTGCGTTGAAGTCCGTTGAAAAGGGGCATTTCCATGCTGATGCCAAACAATGAGTATCCGTACCATTTATCAGGGCCGATAGTGCCATTGTCAGAAAAACCAGTTTTAGTAGAAAACAGACCTGCTACTTCCGGCGATTGAGAAAAGTAACCGATGTTGGCAAATGCCGCTATGGTTGGCAATGCTCCCGCATATTGGTTCTTTAAGTTCAACTGTTGCAAGCGTTTGTTCGCTTCCAAAATTTTATACTCTGAGCGGTTTTTAAAGTCGGCACCCTCCGATTTTAGTTGATTTTCTGTGTCAATGTTGATGTCCTCCATGTTTCCCACTATTGCGATCGGTTGATTCATTGGATAGTTCATCTGGAATTTCAAGAGTTCGATTGCCAATTGATTTAAATTGATAAACCTTTCTTTTTCAGATTTCAGATTGTTTAGTGCCACTTGTATTCTGTCTACATCTACGCTTTCTGCAAAACCATTGTCAAAAAGTGCTTTGGTATTTCTGTACAAAGAATCTACCCGTTCTATGTTGTTGTCAAATAATTTTGACCGCTCTTTGTTGATCAGCACCACGTAAAATGACTTGGTTACTTGCTCCACCACTTGCTCTTGGGTCAAAACTGAATTTTTTACAGATAAGTCTTTGTATGCCTTGGAGGCTTGTAAGCCTACGAGATAAGAGCCACTGAAAATGAGCTGACTGATGGTTAGTCCTATTTCTCCGCTACTTTTCAACTGAAAGAAGTTCTGAGATGCCACTACATCATTGGCAGACACACCGGGGATATTTAGATTTGGATCCCCAGCCTCATTGACACCGGCAAACCCTTGCGCCGTGGAATACCTGGAAAAGAATCTCCGCAGATTCTGGTTGTGCTGAATCCCTGCGGAACCATTGATTTGAGGTAAACCAATACCAATGGTTTCTTTTACTTTGGCATCGGCGATTCGCTGATCTATCAGTGCGTTCTTGTTGTTGATAGAGTTGGCAAGTGCATACTCAATGCATTGCGCAAGTGTAAAAGAAGTAGAAACATCTTGTTGCGCTTGAGCTACTATTGTCCCCAAAAAAGCAACGGTGGACAATAGTAATTTACTTAATCGGTTCATTTTGAGTGGGTTGTTTTGGTTGTCATTTTGTATTTAATTATTTGTATTGTTTAAAAACTTTCAATCCTTGTTCGGTACACAGACCTTGGATGAAATGATCAAAAAATTGGGTGGTCACCTCCACCATGTTAAACTTGTCTTTCGGAAAAACATCCGGGTTAAAGGTGGCCTCGATCAATACCAGGCGATTGATCGCCATGATTTCAGGGTTTAATTCCGGCCTAAAATTCCCCTCCGCAATTCCCCGCTCAATGCAACGGACAATGCTCGGTTTGATAAAATCTTGCTTAAAATCCAACCATATCTGCCATGCTTTGGGGTGGAATTTTTGAAGATCAAAAAGCATTGAAGGGTTTGTTTCTTCCATGTCCTTTTTAATGGTCATAGACATTTGATACAATTCATCGATCGAGTTTTTTGATCCACTCGAAATGTCCGCAAATGCACATCGATCGCCCTCCAGATGATTTTGCGCCATTGTGACTACCAAATCATCTTTGTCTTTAAAGTGGGCATACAAGGTTTTTTTGGAAACTGAAAGATGCCGTGCGATGTCGTCCATTGACACGCTACGTACGCCAAACCGTGAGAACAGTGATTCAGCTCCTTTCAAAATCTTTTCCCGTACTTCTGCTTCTTCCATAAATCGGGGGCAAATGTATGGAAACATTTTAAATCACAAAAGTTTCCTGAGTTTCTAACAATAATTTAACATTGGGGTAACTTAATCAAGGTGCATGGTCAATTTGACCCCATTTCGCAGTCATGAGGGTCACCTGTTTCACCACCCACAGAGAGACCATCTCCTTTGCTTACCCCGTTTTTGAGGCAATCCATTCTATTTTGCTGATATCTGACGAGTTTGTGGCGATTGAGGGAAAACCCATCTGTGAAACCCATCAGCAATCGCCCTCGTTTGCAACGAGGGTGATGGGGCTGGTTTTATGTTCTGAAAAACCTGAGAAGATCATTTTCCATCTCTTGAAAAAGTTTTAACTTGTGTTTTTAATATCACTTTTTTATGAAAACAGAGGTAAAAAATTCAGGAGCATCGGGGGTGGTGTATGGTTTAGGATTTATTGGTGCAGCGGTATATTATGTTTCAACCGCCACTGGGTTTTGGCAAGGAGTGCTTGGGATCTTAAAAGCCATCGTATGGCCGGCTCTGCTCGTTTATGAGGCCTTGAAAACGCTGGGAGCATAGGGATTAGAAAAGGTATTCCACTCCCTCTATTCATAGCGTTTCGCAAAGACTTCTACCAAGTATGACTACCGGTAATTGACGAGACTGTACATGATCTCGACCTCACAATCACCTTAGTTGCATAGGAGGGCATTGGCATAGTTTAGCTTGCCAAAGGTGATGCTTTGAAAATTGCATAACTTGCAAAA
This sequence comes from Cytophagaceae bacterium, assembly GCA_027488815.1. Taxonomy (GTDB): domain Bacteria; phylum Bacteroidota; class Bacteroidia; order Cytophagales; family JAIYAX01; genus JAIYAX01. The sequence goes on from JAIYAX010000026.1 coordinate 8,750, forward strand.
ACAAAGAAAATTGCAACATTTTTATACACCGGAAAACAGAATCAAGCATGGATATTACAAATAAATATAAGCTTTTGGAAAAGTTGATGCAAACTCAAGATGATGCTCTGTTGGATCAGGTAAAGGTCATCCTGACCGGTTCTGGCAAGGATTTTTGGGAAGAGCTGGATAAAAAAACTCAAGAATCGATCTTGCGGGGCAAGGCGCAATCCCTAGCGGGAAATACTCGTCCTCACCACCAAGTCATGGATGAAATCAATTCCCGATTTATAAAGTAGCATGAGTTACTCTGTTGAATGGACATCAGAGGCTGAAATTACATACACAACTATCTTGTTGTATCTAGAGCAAAAATGGACAGACAGGGAAGTCAGAAATTTCATTTATCGCACTGAAGAAGTATTGCAGTTAATCAAGAATAATCCACTTGTCTATCCACGTTCCAAACATCAGGAAATTCACCGGGCTTTAGTGAGTAGTCAGACAAGTTTATATTACGAGGTCAATCCTGGAAAAATTGTTTTACTTAGTTTTAGCGATAATAGGCAAGATCCACAAAAGCAGGTATATTAACTGCAATCACTCTCATTTGCAACTAGGGGGTAGGAGAAGATCGTTTCCAACGATCGATTGATGTCGAGAAATGGGTATATTTATCTGGTGACAGGGGATCACAACCTCACATACTACACTTATCTTAATTAGTCACTAAGACCCCAAAAAGTACCATAGCTTTTTAAAAAGTCCTTTTCTCCTAAGTGCTGACAGATCTGTATCGTCGAGGGCTGGTACTTCATCAGGGATGGTTTGTCCTGTTAAGATCACTTGGTTTCGAAACTGTTGGTTGCTTATTCCCCATTTGTGTAGAAACAATCGTTTACCGTCATTCTTCTTCTTTAGCTTCAGCGTGGATTTAGACATAAAATGATAAATCCGGCTATCGGCTACCCCTGCAAAAATCCGTACTCCGGCATGCCATAGCTTCATGGAAAAATCCGGGTCTGAGTACATGCCCGGGCTGAATTCAACAGAATAGCCTCCCACAGCATGCCAAAGGCTGATGTGCACAATATTGGGTGGCCAGGTAGCGCCAAACCAATTGCTCATTTTGTAACTTCTGAACGTTTTCAACAGCTCTTTTTCGTTGAAAGTTTCCAAGGTTTGCCCGAAGTCAGCCGGCGCTATCACACAAGGATTGCCGGTGGCAACAGGCTCCAGCAGGGTGGAGGATAGAAAGAAATGGGTATGACCGATCTTTTTGATTTCCTGCCAAAGTGCCAGGTCCCAGCCGGGCAGCACATACATGTCGTCGTTCATGTAAACCAGATATTCCCCCTTGGCCATTGCGCCAGCCATATTTACAGCATAGCAGATCCCAATGTTCTCAGAGGAAAAGCTAAACTCTATGCCCTCTTTGGTGCACCACTCTGCCGTGCCATCGGTACCTTCATTGACATGTACCAGAATCTGAAGCGGGATTTGCGAATGCTCTCGCAGGCTCATTACGCACTGTTTCAGGTACTCGAGGTTGTTCCAACTTGGGATCACCACCGACCAAAGGGGCAAGCTGTTTTCACTCAGATTTAAGGGCTTGGAGGGAATCATGAATGACTGTTTGCAGACCTGAAATTTCTCGTTGGGCATCAGACGAAATAGGCTCGTCGTGCATGTCCCGGAAAGACTTCAAATGTAGTCACTGACTTGTTCACCAGGAGTTGATGCAGCGGATTGTTTTATCAGGCAGGCGGAGTTTCCCGGTCGCCTTCATTGTAAACGAGGGCGATTTGGTGCATTTTTACACCAAATAGGATCCTATGGCCAAGCAAAGCATTTCACTGACGAAGTCAAACGACCAGTGGCTGAAAGAACAGGTTGAAAAGGCAGAATATTCAAGCAAAAGTGAATTGGTGAATGATCTGATCAGGCAAGCCAGAAAGCAACAGGTTCATATTGACTGGATCAGTGCAAAACTGGAAGCAGCAGAAAACAGTGGTTTTACAGAAGAGACAAAAGAGGAGATCATCAGTCGATCAAAATCGATGTCAAATGGCTAGCTACCTCCTTAGCGAAGTTGCCAAAGAGGATCTAATTCGTATTCATAGATTTGGAATGGAGAGGTTTGGAGAGACACAAGCTGACAAATACATCAATACTATTTTTGAGAAGTTTAAAGGATTGCTTTCCATCGTGTCAGCTGGAGAAGGAATGTCCGTGGTCGGATGGTGACAACCCTCATGGGTGGGTATATTATGCTCTATTCATTTACAACGAAGTGGATAAAGTTTTCGGGGTGAACGGCAATAGGTATAGTATCATAGTGTTTGCTAAACGAAGCAGGAAGTTTTACCTTGCTTTTAGAATTCCATTTAATCTCATATGCCTGAAGTTGATTACCTTTTTGCTCTAAAAGATCTACTTCACCCCCTTGAATAGCTCTCCAAAAAAAATGCTGAACATCTTGTTGATGATAATGGAGGTATTTCATTCGTTCATTAATCACGAAATTCTCCCAAAGAGCTCCTTTATCAGGGCGCAACTGTAGGTTATCAAAATTGGAGATTACGGCATTCCTTATTCCTGTATCATAAAAATAAACTTTGCGATTAGTTTTGATTTCATTTCTTTGGTTACTGCTAAATGGATTTAATCGGTATACTACATACGCTTTTTCAAGAAGATCTATATAATTCATCACAGTATTTTTGTCTATTCTCAACAGTTGAGCCAGTTCATTATAGCTTACCTCACTTCCAATTTGGTAGGCAAGAGCTACCACCAGCTTCTCTAAAACATCTGGTTTTTTTATTCCACTCAACGCAAGAATATCTTTATAGAGATAACTCATGGTAAGTTCTTTAAGAATTTGTTTTTCTTCACCTGGCTGATTGAGAACTTCTGGGTACATACCATACACTATTCTACTTTCAAGTTGCTGCGATAAAGAGAGGTAGTCGAGGTGGCGATACCATTCTTCCCAACTGATAGGATACAATTGATATTCCCATTTTCTGCCTGTAAGAGACTCTTGAGTTTGGGCGTTTAGGTCAAGTGCAGAGGAACCACTCACCAATACCTGTACCCCGGCCATTCTGTCATGGATCATTTTGAGCATTAGGCCTATATTTTTGATCCTTTGTGCTTCATCAATAAAAATTAAAGAGTATCGACCAACAAGCAACTTGAGCTGTTCAAAGTTTGGGTTGTCCAATTTGGATCTAACGTCAGGATCATCCCCGTCAAGGAACAGGTACTCACCAAACTTTTTGCATATCCCGTGCAGCAATGTGGATTTGCCTACCTGTCTGGGCCCGATGAGAAGAATAATCTTACCCTTAAAGCACTTGTTTTCAATATGTTCTTGTAACGTTCTTTTGATCAAAGGTCTCATATACTCCAAATGTATTCACCAAATATATACATAATTGGAGAGTGAACTCACTAAAAATACATGTTTTTAGGGAGTTATTTCTTCAATGGCAGGTATCCTCATATGACATATCTGTCCCTGCTATCGTTATTGTTCTATAAAATTACCCTCCCTTGACCTTAGCATCTTGCAGAAACCATGTTTTAGTCTTCACCTTATTCAACCAAAAACTTGCCTCTTGCACTGCTTTTGTCGTTGGCGGTTAGCTGCCAGAAGTAAATTCCAGATTGAAAAATGGCCGGGGCAATAGGCACTTCATTTCCCTGGTAAAAGCCAACCTGATGCCCAAGCAGGCTAAAAATGCGTATTTCACTATTTTCAGTTTGCGTAAAACGCAGCACATCCCCAACCTTGACAGGATTTGGAAAGACTTCGACGGACTGCTTTTTCACCGTCTGCTCCTCAAATCCTAAAATCGAAAGCGTATCAAAGGGTGTTCCCCAGGTTTCTCCGGTTCTTCGGAAGTATTGAAGACTTCTTGAATAGTTATTACAATTGTTATTAACTATAAATGAAGGATTGGATATAATTTCTTGAATTATCCCCAGATCTTTAGCGGCTACAACATAACTGAATGACATACCTTGTGAACTATTTGGTGAACATGACAGACTAAATGTATATTGAGGATGGAGACTTGCGACAGGATCAGCTGCTACTTTGATACGGTCATTTAATGAAGTATCATAAGAAATAAAGTAAACTGGTGAAAGGCTAGTATTGCTTGAGTCCAAATCATCTATATAACGTAATTTGTTTAAGTGAATTACTTTGTTGAGGGTATCGTGTTTTCTTACAACGTTATGATAAACTAATCCTTGTTGAAAACTCTGGCCAGAGTCAACAGAAATTCGATCAAAACTCAGTCGCAAAGAGTCTCCAGCCGGGAAATAGTTTTTTGATATCAGTGTTTCAATTGAAAAACTCCTGGAATTGAATACAAAAATACCAGTCCCTCCAGGCCCTGAAGAATTCCTATTGCTATAGAAATGAAAGACATCTCCAATAGTGAGATTAAAGACTTCGTCAATAGTGATATCTCGTTTTCCTAACCATTGATTGTTAAACTTATAGCTCACTAGATGATAGATAATGGTATCCAATATGTACTGATAGGCATTTCCGGTGCAGTTTACAAAGTGAAAAGCAGGGGCACTTACCAATCCATGCTGTTTGCTCAAAAGAATGGTTTTTCCATTCCATTTGTCTGAAATTAATATCTGACCTTGTCCATCTTTTGCGATGATTTCGATGGTTTTTATGGAATCTACTACCCCAAGTACTGACCCAACTTGTACATTAATGACTGAAGCCTCCAGAATTCTACCTGAATTTAGTGGAGCAAATATCCAGGGTTGATTAAGGGGAGCTCTAGATTTTAACAGCAATGTGTCGCCACAGTGACTTAGAAATTTGTATTCGCCTGTGGTGGTCTTCATCACCAAACTCCCAAACCTGCCAGGTTGGTTAATTCCTATATACAAGAATGGCGGACCCCAATAAAAACTGTTGGCTATGGGAGCGATTTCCTGATCCCTTCGAAGATAAAGATATTGATCTGTTCCAGCCGTTACGATAGAGTCAGTAAATATGTTGATTGTGCTTTTAACGTAGTTCTGATCAACATCAATGCCAAGTTGATACCTCCATTCCCCCTGAAACTTACTATTCACCCCGGGCTGAATGATTTCCCAGTTCTGAGCGCTTGTACCTTGCCAGCTTATAAGACAGATCAGAAGTAATAATTTTTTCATATACTGATTACTTTATAGACAAAGCTAGCGATTAAACCACCTAAAAACCTGACGAAGATCAGATTTTATGAATAATCCTGAAACAGTAAGAAGCGAAGCTGTGTAGTCAAATGCACTTACCATCTGCCTGGAGAATAGACTTCAGTACCGTTTTTAGCTAGAAAGGTAAACCCTACGGCAGTAATGGAATTGCTATATTTGAATGATGAATAAAGTAAGAGACTTCATTAGCATTGACAAAGAAATCTTATCGGGGAACCCGTTTTTTAAAGGGACAAGGGTTTCTATTCAGTCAATGTTTGATCACTTGGAGAAAGGAATATCTCTGGATGAGTTCCTTGAAGACTTCCCAACCGTAAAAAAGGAGCAAGCAATTGCGGTTATTGAGATCGCAGGTAAAATTTTAACCTCAAGGAATATCGAGCAAATCTATGAAGCTGCTGCTTGATGAAAACCTTCCCAAAAGACTGAAATAGGAATTTACGGAACAAGAAGTTTACACAGTTGCGGAAAAAGGTTGGTCGGGAATTCCAAATGGTGAATTACTGGCCTTACTAATTGAGAACAACTTTGATGCTTTGATCACATTTGATAAAAACCTTCAGTACCAGCAGAATTTTTCAAAGTATCCGGTAACAGTTATCGTGCTAAATGCTTCGGATAATACTTACCTCACCTTAAAGCAATTAGTTCATAAAGTAGAAGAGGTGTTAAAAACAGACTTAAGCCCTGGACCCGTTGAAGTTAAGTAAGAGAACTGAAAATCAACTATTCACATCTTTCAGTCAATCGATTTGTTCCTATCCTAAAGCATAAATTACTTTTTGTTTTGAGTGTAGAGGTAGTAGTCAAAACACCAGAATAATCCGCAAACCTGGCCTTAAGTCATTTGTTCCTGTCGGGAAGTATCCAGTACAACTTCAAGTACATTTACCTTACCACCTGCACATCATTTTCCCGCCAGTGCTTCAATAGCTCAAACACAGGCCCTGAGGATAGCTCCCCCTCCGGGAAAGGATTGCCCCTTAAATTAATGACTTCAAGAGCCTCAAGTTTCTTCAGACTTAAGGGCAATGTCTCGAACAGGTTATTGGCCAGATCAAGGTCATTCATAAGCTCAAATTCTCCGACCCATTCCGGGCAATGCAACAGGTAGTTGCTGTTGACATGCAGCACTTCAAGACCTTTCAGGCGGCTTAAATACTGTGGCAATAGTGTGATTTTGTTATGGTGAACATAAAGTGCTTTGAGACTATCCATACGACTAAGCCACTCCGGCAATTCCTGAATTTCATTAAATGAGGCATAAAGGATTTTGAGTGACTTAAACTTTCCGATCACTTCCGGTAGCTCTTTCATTTGGTTGTAATACAAGTCCAGTATCTCCAGCTGCTTGGGAATCACCATATCAGGAGGAAGGGTCTTCAGGGCATTATCATAAAAACTCAGGCTTTTCAGACCTGGAGGCAAAGGGTGTCCACCGGCGACCTCTTTGAATTTGTTTCTGGCAAAGTTCAGGTCTTGTAAAGAGTCCCAGCGCTCGAGCCCGGGAGGCAGTTTGTACAATAGGTTACCCGTTAGGTTCAACTTGATAAGGCGAGGCATGGGGCTCCAGTTGACTTGTTCCGTTTTAAGGCTGTCAAACATCAGGGAGAGCTCTCTGAGGGAGGGATGCCTTTTAAGTTTTTGCAGACTTACCTTTTCTAACTTGCAGTTGGAGATCAGTATCCGGTTCAGCTGCTTTGTTTGTTTCAGTCGATAGAGATCTTTCAGACTGCTCTCATATATCTGCAAGGTTTTGAGACTTGGGCAATGTATTTTTAGGGACTTTAGTTGATCCCGGTGGTTTTTGATTTCAATAAGGCTCAGGACGGGGTTGCTTCTGGCATCAATTTTCAAACGGTTCCCATGGCTCTGAAAGACAAGTAACTTTTCAAGATTGGGCAGTGGAGGCAGCCTGTAGTTCATCTGTTGAAGCTCTTCCCCACTGAAGGCCAGCTGCCGCACGCTATCAGCAGATCGGCTATTCAATTCATTCACGAACACATAGCCACTTCTTTTTAGAGTTTGTAAATAATAAGTCTGATCTTTAGATTGGGCAAAAAGCAGCCCTGAAAAAGCCGTTTGAGTACCCAAAAGCAGAACAAGTATCCAATGGGCAGGCTTTGTTTTTTTGTTTTTCAGGTGTGGATAAATGCTCAGGGACATAGGGGCGGCGCTTCGTATTTTGTACCAATGATAGGCATAAATTATGCTAACTTGCAGGGTCGAAAACGAGAGTAATGAGCGAAATTGTAGCGAAGAGTAAAGCTGATTATTCAGCTGATAATATTCAGGTTTTAGAGGGGCTTGAGGCAGTAAGAAAAAGACCTGCCATGTACATCGGAGATATCGGGGTCAAAGGGCTTCACCATCTCATCTGGGAGGTGGTCGACAACTCCATTGACGAAGCAATGGCAGGCTATTGCACCGAAATCAACGTTGAAATTCATACTGACAATAGTGTCACCGTGATTGATAACGGACGGGGTATCCCTACGGGCATGCACACCAAAGAGAAGCGTTCAGCCCTCGAAGTGGTCATGACGGTGCTCCATGCCGGTGGTAAGTTTGATAAAGACACTTACAAAGTATCAGGAGGTCTGCATGGAGTAGGTGTGTCCTGCGTAAACGCCTTGTCGAATCACCTGACGGTAACCGTTAGGAGGGAAGGGAAGATGTTCCGGCAGGAGTATAAAAAAGGTGTACCGCAATACGATGTTAAAGTCATCGGTGAAGCACAGGAGACCGGTACTACGGTACATTTTATACCCGATGATACCATTTTCATCGAGACAGTTTATAAAAACGAAACAGTATCCAACCGACTTAAGGAGCTTGCTTTCCTTAACAAAGGATTGATCATCACACTGACGGATCACCGGGAGTTGGACGATCAGGGAAAACCACTTTATGAGCGTTTCTTTTCAGAAGGAGGCTTAAGTGAATTTGTAGAGTACCTTGACAGCACACGTGAAAAGCTGATCTCCAAGCCCATCACCATTTCAGGCGAGAGGGGAGGGGTACCCGTGGAAGTGGCCATGCTGTACAACAGTTCCTATTCAGAGAACCTTTTCAGTTATGTAAACAACATCAATACGCTGGAAGGAGGTACACACGTCGCAGGCTTCCGCAGGGCACTAACCCGTACGCTTAAGAGCTATGCGGATAAGTCAGGCATGCTGGAAAAGTTGAAGATTGAGATCAGTGGTGACGACTTTAGAGAAGGACTTACAGCTGTGATTTCGGTGAAAGTAGCCGAGCCACAGTTTGAAGGTCAGACGAAGACCAAGCTAGGGAATAACGATGCTATGGGAGCTGTGGATGCCTGCGTGGCGGAGATGCTCACCATTTATCTGGAGGAAAACCCCAGAGAAGCACGTACCATCGTTCAGAAAGTTATTCTCGCTGCCCAGGCCCGACATGCGGCTCGCAAAGCCCGTGAGATGGTTCAGCGTAAAAATGTACTCTCCGGCACAGGTCTGCCCGGCAAGCTGGCCGATTGCGCAGATAGTGACCCTGCAGCATGTGAACTTTACCTGGTAGAAGGAGATTCTGCAGGAGGCTCAGCCAAGCAAGGCCGAAACAGGGCTTTCCAGGCCATACTTCCGCTGCGTGGTAAAATCCTCAACGTTGAAAAGGCTCAGGAATACAAGATCTACGAAAACGAAGAGATCAAAAACATGATCACCGCCTTGGGTGTATCATTTGGTACAGTTGAAGATGAGAAAAGCCTCAACCTGGAGAAACTGAGGTACCACAAGGTCATCATCATGACCGATGCAGATATCGATGGCAGTCACATCCGTACACTGATCCTTACTTTCTTTTTCAGGTACATGAAGCAACTCATCGAAAAGGGTTACGTGTACATTGCCCTGCCCCCCCTTTATTTGGTGAAGAAAGGTCAGCAAGAAAAGTATTGCTGGAATGAAAGAGATCGTGATCTGGCGGTGAAGGAGCTTGCCAAGGAAGGAAAAGAAGACAGTGTTGGCATACAACGCTACAAGGGCTTAGGCGAAATGAACCCGGAGCAGTTATGGTCTACCACCATGAACCCGGAAACCCGAAGTCTCAAACAGGTGACCATTGAATCAGCCGCAGCTGCTGACCATCTGTTTTCTATGCTCATGGGTGATGAAGTGGCCCCCAGAAGAGAATTTATCGAGAAAAATGCCAAATATGCAAAGATCGATGCTTGATTGGCAAGTGATTTGAAGTCAGAGGGAGGGTTCATTTCAGAACCCTTTTTCATTGAAATATGAGGCCTATGTCGCAATCTACCGAAACACCTGTGCTCGACAAAACAGAACAACAGATCTTCAAAAGCAAGTTCTTGTCAAGAGACCTGAGCTGGATACAGTTTAACCGCAGGGTGCTTGATCAGGTGAACAACGAGAACAGAAGCATCTTTGAAAAACTGATGTTTCTCACAATCACCTCTTCCAATATGGATGAGTTTTTTACCATCAGGCTAGGCAGTTTGTACAATTACATTGATTTCGACAAAGAGCGCATTGACTACTCCGGCCTTAGAGAAATTCCATTCAAGAAGAAGCTTTTAGGAGACGTTCAACAGTTTTTTGCTGACCAGCAACAGGTATTTTGGGATAAACTGGAGCCTGAGTTTAAGGCACAGGGCTTCAGCATTGCAGTGATAGACCAACTGACGGAAAAGGAAAAACTGAGTGTTTCCAATTACTTCATGAAAACTGTTTTTCCCATGCTTACCCCGATGGTGTATGACAGTTATCATTCCTTCCCGATGCTGATGAACAAGCTGCTCATATTTGGGGTTGTGACCCGAAGCAGTGAAGATATAAAGCAGCAGAAGAAGCTTTCCTTTGTCCAAATACCTCAGAATTTACCCCGTTTTTTTGAAGTGGAGCGTTCGGACACTCTGCTCTTTGTTCCCATCGAGCAAATCATCCGTTGGCAGATAGCCAAGTTGTTCAGGAACATTGAGATACTGTCGGTAAACCTGTTTCGCATCACCCGTAACGGAGACTTTACGCTGGAAGAGAGTGACGATCTGGAAGCGGATTTTATTGAAGAATTGAGACGAAAGCTGAAGACCCGCAAAACGGGAAGGGTCGTGCGCATCGAGACTGACGCCAATCCCTCCAACTGGATGCTGAAAATTCTCAAGCAGCGATGGGAGCTCAACGACGATAACATTTTCAGCTCTTCTGCCCCGCTCGATTTCACGGGCCTCAGCCAGATCATACGTCACCCGGCGTTCAAGTCGAAAATGAAGCCAAGACCCAGTCAGGTGCCACCTATTGGGCACAGTGAGCAGCTCAAGGATGATATTTTTGAGTTTCTGAAGCAGAAGGACATTCTGCTCCATCATCCTTACAATAGCGTTCAGCCGGTCATTGATCTGATCGAGCGCTCGGCAGAAGACTCGGGGGTATTGGCCATTAAAATCACCATTTACCGCTTGGCAAAGAGCTCCCGGGTGACCGCAGCCTTGTTAAAGGCGGCTGAAAATGGGAAGCACGTCTCGGTATTGTTTGAACTCAAAGCTCGTTTTGACGAAGAAAACAACATCAGAGAAGCCCAGAGACTGCAAAAGGCAGGTTGTTTTGTCATCTTCGGCTTTGGCTCGCTGAAGACCCACACCAAATTGATGCTCATAGTTCGGAAAGAAGAGGAGAAAGTTACCCGATATGTGCATTTGTCATCTGGTAACTACAATGAAGACACCTCTAAACTTTATACAGATGTAAGCTTGCTGACGACCAATGAGGTCTATGCGCAGGATGTATCAGAGTTTTTCAATGTTATTACCGGGCATAGCAGCCCAAGTTTCTATCAGAACCTGATCACTGCGCCAAGGGATATGCGCAACAAAATGATTGATTTGATCAGACAAGAAGAAAGCAATGCGAAGAAAGGGCTGGCCTCGGGTATCGTGATCAAAATCAATTCACTGGAAGACAGGCAGGTGATTGATGCATTGTACAAAGCAAGTCAGGCGGGAGTAAGGGTCCAATTGATCGTTAGGGGTATCTGTTGCCTTCGACCGGGACGCAAGGGGCTCAGTGAAAACATTAGCGTTAAATCCATAGTAGGCGATTTTCTGGAGCATGCCAGACTGTTCTATTTTCACAACAATGGCAACCCATTGGTTTATGGAGGCAGTGCTGATGTGATGGTAAGAAGCTTTGAACGAAGGGTGGAGTCTATGTTTATGCTGTTAGACCCTTCCACTAAGTTACAGGCCATCACCATCCTGCAGTTTAACCTGCGAGATAATTACAACTCGTATGTGTTGCTTGAAAGTGGCAATTACCTGAAGATGATCCCAGATGAAGGTGAAGAAACCTTCAACATTCATCAGGAGTTTTTCAATTTAAACAAATCCAGACTGGTCGAGCAGCCGGTATTGGTTTAGGGGACCAGTTTTATCTTCCTTGCTTGCAGGATTTCCCTGTTGCTGCTGGTGTTGATAGCAACCATCGGTATGAAATGCACATGCCGGTGGTTGATGAAAGCAGGTAAAGTGAAGTTGAACGTCTTTGCAATGGTCTGACCTACAGATGCAGAGCTAACAGTTAAGGCCTCTCCCCAGGTCCCGTTAAGCGAACCCCTTAGCATATAGCTGTGATAATAGTTTTGAACCGTTCCCAATGGTGGCTTATGTAGCTGTGGACTGAGCACACTATCTTCAGTGTAATAAACCATAAGATTAAAGGGGCCACTGCCGGGATTACTTTCAACCTTTATTTTTACGGTTAGATTGAGTACTCTGGTGCTGGTATCGTAGTCCAGGGTATCTGTCATGGAAAACGGGCTTTCCAGGCTAACCAGTCGTTGTACTTCTGTTGGCCAATTAGGGTAGCTTACTTTCCAGAAATTATTGACTCGACGTCGGTTAACTGTGCCAGCGGGTAAGACTCCGTTGATGCCAAAAAACTGATCAATTTCATTCCCGACTGACGTTTTAAAATTAGCAGGGAAATCAGGCGGGTTTGGATCCGCAAAAAAGCCTACATGAGGTGCAATCACGATCAGCCTTGAGCCGTAAAGTTTCTCCAGATTTTTTGCAGTCTTGGTAGCATCAGGACAGTTGGAACAGGTTTGGCCGGTATAATCCTCCAGCACAATTGCTCTTTTCCCAACGATAGTGACCGTATCTTCTGGGTTTAAGTTATTCGATTGAATAGGGTTTGCGACTTCATCACAGCCTATGAGGCTCAATGCAAATGCAACTAAGAGGGTGAATTGAAGCTCGTATCTCATCATCAAAACGTTTTGGTGATTTGTATCGTTGCACCATTGGTGGCAGGTACTACACGGCAAATTCCGCCAACACAAAGCACTCCTTGCCGCTGCCGACCATAGGAAAACTGTATGCGCATGCCCTCTTTGGTGTAACCGAAAGAACCTAGCAAATAATGTACCCTTCGGCTTTCATTAGGGTTTCCATAATTGTATTGGTCCAAAACAGCAAAAAACCAATGCGGTGAAACGGTGTATTCGACTAAACCCATGCCCCAGCTTCCCTGATCCTGAGCGGTCTCAAGCACTTGTCCTTCAAATCGAATGGCATGACTGCTATTGATTTTATAGGTGAAATCTGCTACAATGATATTGGCTTTCACAAGTGTGCCTCTGGCATCACCTAGAGTAAGTCTCGTATCGTTTTCGGTGTACATAAACATCAAATTCATTTTCAACTTACTGCTGAGCTTCTTTCTGAACTCAATGTTATAATCTCTGAAAATGGTCTGTTTTCCCGGTCTGAAAAGAGAATTGTTGTAAGATATCTTTTTCTGTTCCGCAGTAATTGAGTCTGTAGGTGTACGATATGGTGTATTTACCGCAGACATATTGATGACAAAGTCAGCACCGTATCGACCTCCTAAAAATGTGTTTTTGGGGATGCGGTAACTAAGCTCATATTGTCCGCCAATTTCACCCAAGGGTTGCACAGCGTAGGGGTAGATACTTGCTGCCAGGTTGTACGTATGCTGCTTCACCAAGGCAGGTAGGAAGTTGATAAAGAGGATATTGGGATCTTGAGCTCCCCTGTCGGAGCGAAACTCCATATTATCAGCACTCTTAAAGCCTAGGCTGATGCCCAAGCCGGAAACAGAATAGCTGCCCTGGAGCAAAAGAACCCGCCCACGGTTGTAAATGAATTTGTTGGTGCCTGAGGGGTCATTGTTTTTTACAGCGTATTCCCCGCTAAACTGTGCCGCACCTTTTTGAACAGTAAGCCTTCCTGCTCCCGTAGCGACATTCAATGGGAAATTAAAGGTAGGATCCTGATCTTCCTGGTATCGGCTGACGAAACTTCCTCCGGTGGTGATCATCCATCCTGCCTCAGCAAGAGGCTCATACAGCTCATGTACAGCTACTTCTCCGTCCCCACCTCTCACAATTCCGGGCCCAAGTGACCAGTAAAACCGCTGTTTGCCAAATAAGCCTTTGAGATATATTCCTTTCATTGGAGCATATCGTACCCTAAATCCTTCCAGAGAATTGTCTAGGCCTAGATTTCGATCTTCAAAAACCCGCAGGGTAAGACCATTACCAAATTGCTCATAAAAATTCCCCAGCGTAATTTCCATGTTGTCATCCATATAACTAGCGAATTTATAGGGGATACCACTTCTACCTCCGCCGTCGTTAAAACCCTGATCAATCCCTAGCAAGGCTTTTTCATAGCTTTCAAAACGTACCCCTCCTGTGAATTTGCCTCGAGTGTAAATCAGATTTCCAACACCCATAAACCTCATACGTTCATCCACTTTTACAGCCCCTATGGTAGAGTCCTGACGGTAATACTGGGCATCAATGGTGAAATTTCCACGAATTTCACCTCCCAAAAGGTTGGAGTCATTGGATTGGGCAAATGCTCTGGTGCAGAGAAAATAAAAAAATAACAGGCCGGAAAGCCTGATGAAAAAAATAGGCATGTTCAAATTTACTCCTTGGGCTGTTCAGTCAGTTTTTTGATTTTTTCATATAGTTTCATTTCATCGCCCTCGGTATAAGAGTTATGCTGATGAACCATATTTCCTTTGCCATCGAAAAGAAAAGTGTGCGGGATGTTATTTACGTTCATGGCCCTTTTCAAGTCCTGATTTTGATCGATATACACTTCATAACTCCAGCCTTTCCCATTCACAAGCGGGGCAACTTTGGCAATATTACGACTATCATCAATGGACACGGCGATGATTTTAACGCCTGTTTCTTTCACCCAATCCTCATAAACATCTGAGATGTTGATCAACTCATTGATGCAGGGTTTACACCAGGTCGCCCAAAAATTAAGCACATAAGGCTTACCATCGTTTCCAAAGCTGGCGCTATTTACATTGGCCCCTTTAAGGTCTTTGACAATAGCAGCAGGAAGTCTTTTAATATCGGGCTCAGCTTGCGCTAAAACAATGGAATTAGCCGTGCCAAGGATAATGATCAACAGAATTAGAGCGAGAGCAGATTTCTTCATAGGGCATAAAAAACCCGGGAAGGGTTGTGCACTTCCCGGGTGAGGTTGATTTATTTACTTAATTCGATTTTTCTAACTACTTGCTTTCCATCTTGACTGAGGCGTATCAGATACATGCCTCCAGCCAATTGGCTCAGGTCAAGCTCTCTTACGAATAACTCGCCATTTACTTGTCCGTCCTGAACATTCATCACTTCCTGACCCATCAGATTGTAGACCTGAAGAGCGATTTGAGCAGTACCATTTAAGGGTAATTCAATTCGAACTAAGCCGCTTGAAGGGTTTGGATAAACCGCTAGTTTGCCACCGCCAAGCTCATTTTCCAGTCCTGAAACACCATTTATTTGGAAAAATTTACGATCAGCGGACGTGAAACTTCCACCTGTGTAAACATTAACTCCGTTATGCCTCAAACGATAATATCCTGCCCCAAATCCGCAGCAAATGCCATCGCCATAAGAATCCAGAATAGTGAAATTGATACACTGACCTTGTGGCAATGTCCATGTTTGCGTGGGTTGAACCTGAATGGTATTAGAGGCCAAATTAGTATAAGGACCACCACTATAAAGCACCGTTGCAGTATTGTCAGTAAGGCTCCAGGTGGTTTCTGAACCATAACGATCAGTAGCTAATTCAAACGTAAAGGTGCTGCTGGACAAAGTCAATTGGTCAATCACAGGAGCTGTGTAGTTGTAGGTGATGGCCATCGTATCGTTAGCCTGATTAAGATCAACGACATTGTTGACATTTGATAAATAGGCCAGGTAATTGTTTGCTCCATTTACCATAGATAGGGTGGGCAATACAATATTAGCTGATGCACCTGGAGCAAGAAAGCCAGCCCAGGGCTGTGAAGCCACAGTTGCACCGTTTACAGCATAATTGATAGTAGCTGATGTCAAATTGGTGCTTCCATTGTTACGAATTCTCAGTCTCTGTGTAAAGTTGCCTGAACAGCTGCTTGATGGCTGATCAACGATACGTGTTAAACTTGCTTCTGTGCCTGTGATAGTTGCCAGGCCGGTATATCCTCCTTGGATGATTTCCTTGGTAGCATTATTCTGAATAAAGCCAACTACTTCAATGTTTGCCCTATTGTACACATTCGTCATGTTCCAGCTGGCACTTACAGACATGGAGTCGTTTACTGCCATTGTACCCGGTACTGTGGTACCTAACTGAGTTGGAAGCATTTGCTTCATCACATTATGGAAGCCTAATTCACCATTGCTGCCTGGAGGCGTTTGAAAGATGATCTCTTTTTCAACAACAAGCAATTGCAGGACAGCATTTACTGAGCTGGCACCCACTTTCTTGATTTTAGCATTGACTTCAATGCTGTTGCCGTTAATGGTTTTGGTAACCGTCAGTTCATATGGACTGGTAACAGCGTGTCTGTTGTTGATATTGGTTTGGTTAATGGATCCTGGAGAACCGGATACTACATTACCATCCATTCTGACACTAGGAACTCCGCTAACGTTGTAATAGGTCACTCTGTTAGCTACCTGAGTAGGGTTGTGGGCATTCATCGGATCGACACCAGGCCAAGAAGTCTGGTATTTGATGGGAACGACTTTGGTCGTATTTTGATCTAACAAGGCCTTTAAGGCAGGATTTTGAACAGCACATGGGCCACAGGAAGCCTGAGTAAAGTGCTCGACAACAATTAAGCGTGGGGCTTGAGCGTAGGAAAACGACAATACTCCAGCCATTGCACAGAGGGTAAGTAGAATTTTCTTCATTCGGATTTGTTGTTTTGTTTAAATGGAAACAAACACAAACGTACACATTATTCAGCTTTCAAAAAAAAATCTCATCTTTGTGGCCTACCTATTGTAACATCACATGAATTCTGCCCTTTTTGCCAAATTTAATTCCGTTGCTCTTTTAGTGCTTTCAGCCATTTTCTTTACTGCTTGCGGTGGAGATGACCCCAAAATAGAAGATGTTACGCCGACTTCTTCCAAATCCATTAAATTGGAAAATATACAAGACAGCATCGCAGCTCCTGCGTCAAGATCACTGATAGAAGCCAGATTGAATGTTCGCAACACCTCTACGGTAAGCAAGTCAATCAAAGTAAAGCGATATGAAATATCCGTGATTGAAGGTACTGACAACAGCATTTGCTGGGGGGCTTTTTGCTATCCTCCAAACATAACCGAAACGCCCGATTACCAGACCATTTCTCCAAATGGTATTGATACCACCTTTAAGGCTGATTATATTCCTAAAGGAATTACCGGAGTTTCAAAATACATGTATGTGTTTTTTGACAAAGACAGTCCAAAAGACTCTTCTTATGTGGTGATTACCTTTAATGGTCAATAGTGAAAAGATTATCAAAAATAAAAAAGGGGCTTTAGGCCCCTTTTTCGTTAATGATACGATCAGATTATTCGCTGATCATTATTTTTCGGGTAACCTGACTGTTTCCATCATTAAGCCTGATGAGGTAGAGACCTGGTGTCAGACCTAGGGTAGTCAATTCGGTTTGCTGATTTCCTGCAGCCAATGCACCCAAGTTCACCTGTTTTACCAATGATCCTTTGAGGTCAGTGAAGGTCACGATGGTCTCACTTGGCTCTGAAAGGGTGAACTGAACCTGCACTCTGTCGGTGGCAGGATTGGGGAATACTTCAAATCCATTGAAAGTAGAGGGCTCAGCGGAAACTCCTGAAACGGTAGAAATGGGCTGCCAGTGAGATTGAAGTACCTCTTTTGTGCCTACGTTTTGCACCCATACTACTAAGGACAGATTGCCCATGTTGCTGAAGATGTTTCCTGAATTTTGAGTTACATTACCTACTACAAAGGTGTGGCTCAAATTGAGGCTTATGGATTGATTAGGCTCAACACTAGAAATCAGTACTCCATTTCTGTCAGGCAACATTTTTCTTAAAACTTTAAAGAAGGTCGATTCTGAGGTGCTTCCACCCACAGTATTGGTGTATTGGTTTTCAAGCACAGCGGCAAATATTCTTATCTGATCAGATCCAAAGCCAACCAAAGAGGTGACTCCGCCACTTACAGTCACGGTATTACCAGTATATGTTGAATTTAGATTAAATGCGAAAGCTGATTTTACAGCTTGTCGGTTGGTCACAATAGTTGTACTGCTAATTAAGGTGCTGGGACTACCATTGAATATGATACCATCTACCAATGTACGTGGAATGCTATTGACCCCGTACCAATTGTGCCTGAAAACGGCCTCCTGAGTAGCAGCAAGGTCAGTGCCGGGAGCAGGGTAAGTTTGCTGAAGCTTCATCACGGTAAGGTTGCCACTCGTCGTGTTAGCATTGTTGTTTGTAAGATAAGTGTTCCAACTGGGAGCAACTGAGGCACATGGGCCGCAAGTTGAGCTGGTAAAGCTTTCAATAAAGACTTTACGATTGGTCAGCATACTATCATTGGCAACAGTAAAGCCTGTGAATAAGGTATCATTGGCTGCGTTTTGGTCTCCGCTTACACCACTGAGCCAGATTTTCATTTTACGGTAGCCTACAGTATTTGCAGGAATAGAAATATTGGGATTGATGGTAACAGTATTCAAATAGGTGATCCCCTGATTTGTTTGAGGAAAACTGTTGACAGATCCATTGTTAATGGTGTAGTTGACCGTAAATGAGTCGATCACAATGGCACCGTTGTTTCTGACGTTCACCGTAAGGCTTTGACTCGAAGTTGGGCTAATAAATGGAGCAGGCAAATTGGTGCCTGTGAGGCTCAGGTCTCTCTGGATGGGATTTGTACCAGGGATGAATTCATAATAGCTGTTGTCTGATTGATCGGAAGCATTTGTAGTCAAAGAGTTGATACTTGGCGAACCGGCTACCTGGATAGCTGTAGAGTTATTGATTTGTATACCTAATGTAAGGCTGAGTGTTTGAGGATTGTTGGTACGCTGATCTACCAAATAGATTTTGTTGCTGCTTTCTTCTAAAACGATACTCCAATAGGTCCAAGCAGTAGTAGGGATACCTACTGCTGAATAGGAAGTGAAAAAGACCCAATGTTGGCGATTAGGGGCAGTTCCAAATGTTTTGCTCGCCACAACATCATTTGTACCTGAGCTGGCTAGTCCCCAAATCAAGACGCTATTGTTGGGAATTAAAGAAGAAGGAATGGTGGTATTTGCGCCTCCCGGTACAGCCGTTGCTGTGAGGTCAAAAGTAAGCACGCCGCTGGCCGAAATTTTGTACCCGGTTACAGCGCTTCCATTAAATTGGAAAGCAAAAGGAATGGTTTGGTTGACGGACCATGCTGTAGAAAATGCAGGTAGTATAGTTGTCCAGCCGGTAGTAAGTCCTCCGCCTACAGGGAATTCTGCATCTACATTGAGTCCATTGGGATTTGTACCAGCATTAATAAAAGGAACGTAGTAATACTGGGCATTTGAAGATAGCACCCAATAAAACATGCAAAAGGATAAGAGTAATGTTTTTTTCATTTTTCTCAGAGTTAGGGTTGGTTACAATGCGAAATATAAAGCAAGCTATTGGTATTTAAAAGGTTAATTCTTTGAAGGGTAGACTGTCCATCATTCAATTAAGCTTTTCAACGTTAATCAAATTTGTTCAAAAACCTTGATTTCTGCTTCTATTTCCAAACTTTTAGTACACATATGACGTATCCAAGCAAAGAAATTTTTCGAATCTGATTGCTCATCCTCTAAAACGCTGATATTTATTCGGAAATTTAACAGTTTAGCCCGACCTTTGCGTGCATTTTATAAATCTGACCTTCAACATACCACTACCAGGAGCATTATACTATGAATGAAATTGTTTTTTTCTCCTGTTTTATCCTTTTCATCCTTACCATTCTTATTCTTGACTTAGGGGTATTCAGTAAAGGGAATCATGAAGTTACTTTCAAACAGGCCACCATTTGGAGTGTTATTTGGATCGGCCTCTCCATAGCTTTTTTCTTTTTCCTTAGATCGCATGGAGACCTTGTTCACGGAGTAGACAATTTTGATGAGCTACATCACATCGAGCAGAAATATGCTGAGCATGTAGACATTGACCCAGCAAATTTTGAGCAGAGCAAGGCCAATTACAACAAAAACATGGCTCTCGAATTTATTACCGGCTATGTGATCGAGTATGCCCTTTCTGCTGACAATATTTTTGTTATCATTTTGATATTCACCTCTTTTAGTGTGCCCAAGCGCTATTACAAAAGAGTTCTTTTTTGGGGAATTTTAGGCGCTTTGGTCATGCGCTTCATCTTTATTTTCGCAGGTAGTGCCCTAATCCATCGTTTTGAATGGATATTGTATGTCTTCGGTACCTTTTTACTTTATACAGGCTTAAAATTGTTTTTTAAGAAAGATGATGATGAGAATATCGATACTCAAAACCATCCGGTAGTTCGTTTTACATCAAAGTACTTCCCCGTATATCCACGTTTTGTTCTGGAACGTTTCTTTGTGCGCAGGGAGGGCCGATTGATGATTACACCTCTTTTTGTGGTTTTATTGATCATCGAATTCACTGATTTGATTTTTGCTGTTGACTCAGTTCCTGCAGTGTTTTCAGTTACCAAAGACCCATACGTTGTGTTTTTCTCCAACATCTTCGCCATTTTAGGCTTACGAAGCATGTTTTTCTTTTTGGCTGCTGTAATGGATAAGCTCAAGTACTTGAAGCTTGGCCTGGCCTTTTTACTTTCCTTTATCGGCCTTAAAATGTTGTTTATTCATTGGCTTAAGATGCTAGGATTCAAACCTCATCATTCTCTATTTGTTATTCTGATAATCCTGGGTACCAGTATCATTGCCTCGCTCATCAGCAACTACCGGATCGAGCAAAAGAGAAAAAGTTTGACTTAGCGATCTGCAGTAAAGTTTTTAACTTCTCCGGCATGTTTTTCAAACAGCATGCGGATCATGCCATCCTTAAGACCCAAAACCGGCACCTCGATCTGTTCGATTCCGGCCCATTTCATTACGGATAAGTAAATATCAGCCGCCGGCACAATCACATCAGCACGGTCAGGGTTAAGCATAAACTCATTCACCCTTTGCTCGATGGTCATCTTCTTTAACTTGTTGACCACTGCTTGTATTTTTTTGATATCCAGAGCTTTATTACCACGATGTCCGGCAAGCTCAGCTATTTTATTGATGTTTCCGCCGGTTCCTACAGCCATTCGTTGCTTACTGAAATCGGAGGTATTTTTCTGGATCCATTTTTCCATCTCTTTCCATACCTCAGGGCTGTCCTGTCCATCTAGCCTGCGAACGGAGCCTAAAGTAAAAGAGATAGATTTTTGTTTCACCCCGTTCAAAAACGTGGTAATTTCAGTACTGCCTCCCCCTACGTCGATGTGTAAATAAGAGCCAACTCCCATATGCTCTTGCACCACCCGATTGATGATTTCAGCTTCTTTCAATCCATCAATCAGCTTGATCTTAATGCCGGTATGCTCTTCAACCAGTTTGATTACCTCCTGCCCGTTGCTAGCCTCCCGTAGGGCTGAAGTAGCGTACACGAGATAATGGTCAATTTCATACAAGTCAATCAACAAGGAAAAAGCTTTGAATAGCTTAACCATCTTTTCCATCTTCCATGTACTGATGGTGCCTTTGATAAAGACCTCCTCCCCAAGACGGATAGGAAATCGAATGTACTCTACCTTTTTAAAGGTATAAGATTGCTGGTATCTGTGAACACTCGTGATTTGAAAGCGAATGGCATTGGAGCCTATATCAATAGCGGCTAGTTTCAAGGGGTGGTTTAGTAGCTCCAAAGTTAGGCAAAGTTTTCAGCGGCTAAGGCTTTGGATGAATTCTTGACCACAGTTTTGCATATCCGTTTTTTGTACTGTTACTTTGCAGCTCTTATCAGGAAAGACTGAGGGATTGGGCCCGTCGACGTCTTAGCAACCCTGGCTGCAGGGTGCTAACTCCCACTCCGATAGTTTCCGCTATCAGGAGACAGATAAGGTGTCTGAGATTCAACAGCGCTTTCCGGTAAGAATTAAATTAGACCAAAGCATGACTGTGTACATCAGAGAAATACTGGAGAAGCGAATTCTTGTGCTCGATGGTGCAATGGGCACCATGATCCAGAAACATCCATTAACTGAAGAAGACTTTAGAAACGAAGCCTTAAAGTCTCATCCCCATCCCTTGAAGGGAGATAACGATTTGCTTTCCATCACTCGTCCTGAAATCATTAAAGACATCCATCGCCAATATTTTGAAGCAGGAGCAGATATAGCGGAGACCAATACGTTCAACAGCACCACCATTGCTCAGGCAGATTATCATTTGGAGCATCTGGTATATGATCTGAATTTCCAGTCGGCAAAAATCGCCAGAGAAGTAGCTGATGAATTTACCCGCATGAACCCCGATAAACCAAGGTTTGTGGCAGGAGCAATGGGTCCTACCAATCGTACGGCTTCTCTTTCGCCTGACGTGAACGACCCGGGCTACAGGGCTGTGAGTTTTGATCAGCTGAAGCAAGCTTACCGTGAACAAGCCATCGCTCTGCTCGACGGTGGGGTGGACCTGCTCATCGTAGAGACCATTTTTGATACGCTCAATGCAAAAGCCGCATTGTTTGCTATTGACGAGCTACGAGAAGAGTTGAACCGTGACATCCCAATCATGGTTTCAGGAACCATCACAGATGCAAGCGGTCGTACGCTTTCAGGACAAACGACGGAGGCATTTATGATTTCCATCTCGCACATCCCCATGATCAGCATAGGGCTTAACTGTGCGTTGGGGGCCTCTGCCCTTCGCCCTTACCTTAAGACCATGGCCGACAAGTCTGCTAATTTTGTAAGTGCTCATCCCAATGCCGGGCTGCCCAATGAGTTTGGACAGTACGATGAAAGCCCGGAGCAAATGGGCGCTCAAATCGAAGTATTTCTTAAAGAAAACCTGGTGAATATCATCGGGGGATGCTGTGGAACCACTCCGGCACACATTAAAGTGATCGCCGAAATTGCTTCTAAGTATGCCCCTCGCAAGCCAAAGGACGAGCTTGCCTGGATTTCTGCTGAAATGAACTAATTTCCATTAAAGACAACTCTTATAGTGAGTAACCAAGAAACGCATATACTGCCACCGCTGACTCTTAGCGGACTAGAACCCTTGATCATAACCAAGGCTTCCAATTTTGTGAATGTGGGTGAACGAACGAATGTGACCGGTTCTGCCAAATTTTTAAAACTAATCAAGGATAACAAGTACGAAGATGCACTTGAAGTTGCTTTGGATCAGGTGAGGGGAGGGGCGCAGGTTCTTGATGTCAATATGGATGAAGGCATGCTTGATGGGGAAGCTGCGATGGTCCGCTTTCTCAATTTGCTGGCTGCAGAGCCTGAAATCGCCAGAATTCCAGTAATGATTGACAGCTCAAAGTGGAACATTATTGAAGCTGGCCTTAAATGCGTTCAGGGTAAAGCCATCGTAAACTCCATCAGTTTGAAAGGCGGTGAAGAAGAGTTTATCAAACAAGCCAAAACCATTAAGCGATTTGGAGCGGCTGTGATTGTGATGGCTTTTGATGAAAAAGGACAGGCCGATACCTATGAACGAAGGATACAGATTTGTGAGCGATCCTACCGAATGCTGGTGGATCGGGTCAAATTCCCAGCGCAGGACATCATTTTTGACCCTAATATTTTCCCGGTGGCAACTGGTATCGAGGAGCACCGAAACAATGCAATTGACTTTTTCAGGGCTACCCGTTGGATACGTGAGCATTTACCCGGAGCACATGTAAGCGGTGGAGTCAGCAATGTCTCCTTCTCCTTCAGGGGAAACAACACGGTAAGAGAGGCCATGCACTCCGCCTTCCTGTACCATGCGATCAAAGAAGGAATGGACATGGGAATTGTCAACCCTACTATGCTAGAAGTGTACAGTGATATTCCTCCTGATTTGCTCGAACGAGTGGAAGATGTGCTGCTTAATCGGCGTGATGATGCAACAGAGCGATTACTTGATTTTGCCGAAAATGTAAAGCAAAAAGGCAAGGCTAAAGTCGATGAGGAAGCCTGGCGAAGTGGATCCGTAGAAGAGCGGTTAAGCTATGCACTTGTGAAAGGTTTGATTGAATACATCGACGCTGATACAGAAGAAGCCAGACAAAAGTATGATAAGCCACTGAAAGTAATCGAAGGGCCACTGATGGCCGGAATGAATGTGGTTGGGGATCTTTTTGGAGAAGGGAAGATGTTTCTACCTCAAGTAGTTAAAAGCGCCAGGGTGATGAAAAAAGCGGTTGCTTATTTATTACCATATCTTGAAGCTGAAAAACTGGCAACAGGCAATACCGCAAAAAATGCCGGTAAAATTTTATTGGCTACGGTCAAAGGAGATGTTCATGATATAGGGAAGAACATCGTCGGTGTCGTATTGGCATGCAACAATTTTGAAATTCTGGATTTAGGGGTAATGGTTCCGGCTGAAAAAATATTAGAGGCTGCGCAACGGGAACAGGTCGATATCATAGGTCTAAGTGGATTGATCACGCCCTCATTGGATGAGATGGTGAATGTGGCCAAAGAGATGGAGAGGCTAGGAATGAGAGTTCCTTTGTTGATAGGCGGTGCAACCACTTCACGAATTCATACTGCAGTGAAAATTGACCCATGTTACTCCGGTCCGGTAATTCATGTGCTGGATGCCTCCAAAGGGGTGCCGGTAGCAAGTTCATTGCTAAGCAAAGAACAGCAACTCGACTTTGGGATACAGGTAAAGGCCGAATATGCCCAGCTCAGGGTTGAGCATGCAGGACGGCAAGAGGAAAAAAACTACGTCAGTTACACTTCAGCCGTTCAAAATGCCATGCCAATTGACTGGAGAAGCACTCCACCTGAAAAACCCAGTTTGGTCGGTGTAAAAGTACTCAAAGATGTTCCACTCACTTTGCTGCGGGAGTACATTGATTGGACTCCTTTCTTCCAGACCTGGATGCTTCAGGGCAGATTTCCCAAAATATTTGATCATCCGGAGGTAGGCCAGGAAGCAAAGCAGTTGTATACGGATGCCAACCGGATGCTGGATGAGCTGATTGAGCAAAACCAGCTTAAGGCTGCAGGTGTTTTTGGGCTGTTCCCTTCGGCACGCACCGGGCCAGATACCCTTACGGTTTACGCTGATGAAAGCAGAAGCCAAATCATAGAGACTTTTGAATTTCTGAGGCAGCAGGGAAAGAAAGGTTCCGGGGTTCCCAACCTTTCACTAGCTGATTTTGTTGCAACTCCTGAAAGCGGCCTTAAGGATTATTTAGGTTGTTTTGCCGTTACTGCTGGTCTTGGCATAGAGCATCTGTTGGATAAATATGCAGCCGATCATGACGACTACAAGAGCATCATGCTCAAAGCCGTAGCTGATCGTTTGGCAGAAGCAATGGCTGAATGGTTACATGCTGAAGTGAGACGTCACTATTGGGGATATGCTCCGGAAGAAGGATTGAGCAATGAAGATTTGATCAAAGAGGCCTATCGTGGAATACGCCCAGCACCCGGTTATCCGGCTTGTCCTGACCACACCGAAAAGAAAAAGCTTTTCAAATTGATACATGCCACCGAAGAAGTGGGTATTCAGCTTACAGAAAGTATGGCCATGTATCCTGCATCTTCAGTTAGTGGTTTTTACTTCGCTCACCCAGAGTCACGCTACTTTGGCTTAGGCAAAATCGGCAAAGACCAGGTAACTGAATATGCAGGTCGAAAAGGTATGGCCTTGCAGGAAGTAGAACGATGGCTGGCACCGGTACTCAACTATCAATAATAATAAATTGCCCCTGAGGAAATATCGCAAATGAAAGTAACAGAACATATTGCCAATGCAACCGAAACCCTCTTTACGATTGAGGTTTTGCCCCCGCTGAAAGGTGAAAGTATACAAACCTTGTTTAAGGCAATTGAGCCTCTGATGGAGTTTAAACCGCCATTTATTGATGTTACGTATCATCGGGAGGAGTATGCCTATAAAAAGCGGGAGAATGGGCTCCTAGAACGGGTAGCCACCAGAAAACGCCCCGGAACTGTAGGGATTTGCGCCGCCATCATCAATCGTTTCAAGGTAGATGCCGTGCCTCATATTATTTGCGGTGGTTTTACCAAAGAAGAAACAGAAAACGCTTTGATTGACTTGCATTTTCTTGGAATTGACAACGTGCTCGTGCTACGGGGTGATGCCATCAAAAGCGAAGGAAAGTTTGTGTCTGAAGAAGGAGGACATGCTTTTGCAACCGATTTGCTCGGACAGGTAAAGCAAATGAATCAAGGATTATACCTCGATGAAGAGCTTCAGAACGCTGTACCTACTGACTTTTGCATAGGAGTAGCCGGCTATCCTGAAAAGCATTTTGAGGCCCCCAACATGAAAACCGATATCAAGTGGCTCAAGAAGAAAATAGACATGGGTGCAGATTATATCGTCACGCAGATGTTCTTTGACAACCAAAAGTACTTTGACTTTGTAGAGATCTGCCGTAAAAATGGCATCCTGGTTCCCATCATTCCCGGGCTGAAGCCCATAACGGCAAAGAGCCAGATCAACCTGCTTCCCAGCATATTTCATATCGATATTCCTGAAGACCTGGCAGATGATGTAGAAAGCTGTAAATCTTCCGAAGCCGTAAAAGAGGCTGGTGTGAAGTGGGCAATCAAACAAAGCAAGGAATTGAAGAATGCAGGTGTGCCAGTGCTGCATTATTATAGCATGGGTAAGTCAGAAGCCGTTTTCAAAATTGCCTCAGCCGTTTTTTAATCTTTAATTTCAATAGGTTTGCACCATGATGCCCCTTACGTTGGTTGAGTGCCCTCGAGATGCCATGCAAGGAGTTGAGGAGTGGATTCCGACCGCTACAAAGATCGAGTATCTTAATTCCTTACTCAAAGTAGGCTTCGATGTGCTTGATTTCGGGAGTTTCGTGTCTCCTAAGGTAATTCCACAACTTAAAGATACTGCTGAAGTTCTGGAGCAATTGCAACCCAGCGAGACCCAACTACTGGCTATTGTTGCCAATACCAAAGGTGCTGAAATGGCTTGTTCCCATCGTCCAGTAAATGTCTTAGGCTTTCCACTTTCATTGTCAGAAACTTTTCAGCAAAGGAATACCAATAAAAGCATAAAAGAGGCTTTGGTTACCATTGATGAAATCATGGAACTCTGTACCAGGTCAGGGAAGGAACTGGTGGTATACTTATCGATGGGCTTTGGCAATCCTTATGGTGACCCATATGACCGGGATACTGTAATCCGCTTTGTAGACCAACTGATCAGTAAGGAGGTAAGCACCATTTCTTTGGCCGATACAGTAGGTCAGGCTAAAGAAGATGATATTCGGTTCCTGTTCAATACACTTATTCCCACATTCCCAAAGGTGAGTTTCGGTGCTCATCTACATGCCAGAGCAGATCATGCCATGAGCAAGTTGCAAGCTGCCTGGGAAAGTGGCTGCCGCAGGTTTGACACAGCGATGCTGGGTTATGGTGGATGTCCAATGGCTGGGGATCAGCTTACAGGCAATATTGATACCCGGACTCTTCTTACTTTTCTGAAGCAACAAGAGGTGCAGCCAAAGCTTGACTTTCTGGCTCTGCTGGAAGCTCAAAAAAAAGCATCTGAAGTATTTCATTCCTGAATTGACATGAGTTCAAAGCTAAAAGTTGACCTTTTTGTGCCCTGTTTTATGGATCAGGTATTTCCACAAACAGCCATGAACATGGTTAAGATTTTGGAAAAGCTGGGTTGCGAAGTGCATTACAACCCCGAACAAACCTGTTGTGGTCAACCTGCTTACAATGCCGGTTTTTTTCAGGAAGCACAGGAAGTGGCTCTTAAGTTTATTCAGGATTTCAGTCATCCTACCGCCCGCTATGTGGTTTGTCCAAGTGCTTCCTGCACAGGCATGGTGAGAAACAGCTACAACGACCTGCTTGAAAATACGTCAAATCATCTGGAGCTCAAGCAGATTCAAAAAAACATCTTTGAACTGAGCGAGTTCATCACACAGGTTCTGATGATTGAAAAAGTAGAGGGCGCACATTTTCCACATAAAGTGACCTACCATGACTCATGCAGTGCTCTTCGGGAACTTTCGATCAAGGAAGGTCCAAGAAACTTGCTGCGACAGGTGGCAGGGCTTGAATTGATAGAAATGAATCATACCGAGACCTGCTGTGGTTTTGGAGGCACCTTTGCCGTAAAGTATGAAAGTATTTCAGTTGGCATGGCCGAGCAGAAAGTGCAACATGCCTTGCAAACCAAAGCTGAATTCATTGTCTCAACCGACATATCCTGTTTGATGCATCTGGATGGCTACATTGGTAAAAACAATTTACCGATTCAAACCATGCATCTGGCTGATGTGCTGGTACAAGGCTGGTGATATCAAGAATTGTAGACTGATTTTTTGGCAGAAGGATTCACTTTTGCATTTTTGTGCACATCATTTACCATGGACCAACGCAAACTGGAGCAATCCCTGCTCGATCTGACCAACATTAGGTACGAACTCTCAAAGCTGAAGTACGATGAACCGGCTTATGATGATTTGGAGGAAGAGCTACACGATCTTGAAGACAAGTTTCTTGAAGAGTACGGCACCTTTTTAGATCAGATCATCACAGAAGTACATGATGAGTATTGCCCTGACAGTGAAGTGTTGGAACCTATAGCCTATTTGGTAAAAGCTCCCCAACTGATCGGGATGGCATCAGAAGGCAAGCCATTTTTCCAACCCGGTAAAACCGACGGCGTATTGGTGGATGCCGAAGATTTCCCTAAGAAACAAGTCAGGCTGGTGCTGTTGCCCAATCCAACCCGGTTGGTGTTTAACGTGTCAGGTACAGTGCAAAAAGAGCTTTGGAAACTTAGTTAAAGCCTATCCGTTTTCTGGCTTCCTGAAGTGTTGGTACCGCAATACTTCGGGCCTTTTCAGCCCCATTTTTTAGTGCATTTTCCAATTGTAAAGGCTCTTTCATGAGCTCATCATAGTGCGATCTCTCCGTTTTGAATCGATCCAGAATCACATCCAGGAGTGCTTTCTTGGCATGTCCATAGCCAAAATTACCCCCCAAATACTGTTTGCGCAATTCCGCAATCGGTTCTTTTTCAGCTAGTAAAGAATAAAGTTTGAAAACTGTACAGGTATCCGGGTTTTTGGGTTCTTCCAATGGCGTGCTGTCGGTGATGATGGACATTACTTGTTTCTTCAACTGATTTTCCGGTAAGAACACATCAATGGTATTCTGATATGATTTGGACATTTTTTGGCCATCCGTTCCGGGAATAGTCATCACCTGCTCATCAATTTGGGCTTCGGGAAGAGTAAACAAGTCCCCATACCTTAGATTAAAAGCCGTGGCAATATCACGAGCCATTTCGATATGTTGTTTCTGGTCTTTGCCTACGGGCACCAGCTCCGCCTGATAAAGGAGAATATCCGCTGCCATTAAAACCGGATAGGTAAACAGCCCTGCATTGACATCCGAAAGTCGATCAGACTTATCTTTAAAGGAATGAGCATTTGCCAACATGGGAAAAGGAGTGACACAGGAGAGATACCAGGTGAGTTCGCATACTTCAGGTATGGCACTTTGGCGGTAAAACGTATGTTTTTCGGTATCAAAGCCACAGGCCATCCATGCTGCTGCCACAGCAAGCGTATTTTCTTTCATTAACTGAGCCTCCTTTACGGTGGTGAGTGCGTGCATATCAGCTATGAAAAGAAAGGAGTCATTTCCGGTTTTGTTGGACTGGGCAATGGCGGGCATAATGGCTCCGAGCAGGTTGCCCAAATGGGGGCGACCTGAGCTTTGGATACCTGTTAATATTCGGGGCATGGCAGTTCGTTAGTCTACAAAAGTATATGTTTGCACGATTTTCGCTTCACCTTGCCTTGTTTTAATCCGGTCGCACATTGGACATGCCCATGAAATTGAATCCTCATCAAACCCTAATTACTTTATTGCTTCTTTATTCTTTCAGCTTTTCTCAGGCTCAACAGATTTTGTTTGAGAAAACGGTACATGATTTTGGTGCCATCATCGAGGAAAAGGGGCCGGTAACCTATGATTTCAAATTCACCAATACCGGTTCTTCCCCCTTGATCGTCAACAATGTAGTTGCCTCCTGCGGCTGCACAACCCCAGGTTGGTCAGGACAACCTATTCCTCCGGGTAAATCAGGCTATGTCAAGGCAGAGTTTAATCCGATCAACAGACCGGGATCCTTCAGCAAAACACTTCAGGTAGAAAGCAATTCGACCCAAAATCCAGTACTCACCTTGTACATCAAAGGAAATGTTAACCCTAAGCCAAGAACTATTAAAGATGATTTTCCCGAGAAAATTGGAGCCATCCGTTTTAAAACCAAGTTCATGAGCATGGGGGTAGTAAAAACCAACCAACCCTTTAGCTATTCCTATCCCATTGCCAATGAAAGTGATAAGCCTGTCACATTCAAGGATCAGGTAGCTGCTCCACCTCATATCAAAGTCACTGTTACACCAAAAACCATAGCCGCCGGGCAAAAAGCTATGCTAAGTCTGGAATACAATGCTAAGCTGAAGAATGATTATGGCTATATTCAGGATCAAATCCAATTGTTTACCGATGAAGTAGATCAGCCCAAAAAGGACTTGGTTGTAGTCGCTACCATAGAAGACTATTTCCCACCCATGACTGCCGAACAACTGGCCTTGGCACCTAAGCTGGTCTTGTCAAAAACTACCCACGATTTTGGAAAATTGAAAGAAGGTGAACAAGCCTCTGTGGAAATAGAATACCGTAATTCCGGAAAGGAAGAATTACAGATCAGAAAAATAAAAGCCGACTGTGGATGTACAGTAGTGAGTGCGGATAAATACTTTTTAAAGCCGGGAGAGGTGGGTAAATTCAAAGTGAATTTCAACAGCAAAGGCAGATTTGGAAAGAGTAACAAGAATGTGACTGTGTTCAGTAATGACCCTAAGTATTCAAGACAGGTGATTACATTGTTTTCCGAAGTCAATCCATAAGCGATTTAAATAGGGCTTAAGGGCCTTTCACATTTTGGCCATAAACAAGCAAGCCACTCCAAAATGGAGTGGCTTGCTTCTTTTTAATGAATGAAGGTTTAGTCTGTTCGTTACCGTTGTACGCAAGCAAGGTAGAATCAGTTTCGTAAACGGCAAAAAACTTACACCATTTTTTTAGAGGTTGAAGGGCTTTTTGTCTTCAACTGGCTGAAAAACAAGCTAAAAAATATTCAATTTTTAGTCAATTCTTACCTATTACTAAGTCATTATTGGATTATTACGGGATGAAAACCATTCAAGTTTACCGATAAAAGGTACATGCCTGGAGGTAGATCTGAAACATATATTCGACCTTCTGAGTCGGTTTGATTGCTTCTGACCTGCCTGCCCTGAAGGTTTAAAATCCGGTAAGGTGCATCCGGCTTGTTTGTCCAAATGACATCTTTAGCAGGCTGTGGGTATAGCTTGATTTTTTGGTTTTGGGCACTTAGGCTTTCCACGCTTGTCGATGTTACCGTGCAGGGCAAACTCATAATTCTTGCCCATACCTCGTTGTCAAAATCGGAGAGTGCCAAAGGACTTAGCCCACTTGCATCTCCCAATCGGATGACCACTATCTTTTCAGAAGGCCAGATATAAATCCTTTGATCGTTCTTGCCCAAAGCTGATATTACGTCATCAGGGGCGGAAGGAATCAAATCTCCAGGAAACAAAAACTGAGATTGGGGAAGGCGATAGCTCCCTTTACCATTCAGCCACCATAAAAAACCATAAGAGAGGTTGATGGACTGTGAAGTATTCACAGAACGAAACAAATAGGTGGTGTCTTTTAAAACAGTATCCTGATTCCAAATGCCTTTGTTCATGATAAGCAACCCAAACCTGGCCATGCTGCGGGCACTTGAGTAGTACACATTGTTATCTCCAGTCTGTAGCCATAGACCTGTCATTCCAATTTTTTGCCTGATACGGGTTTGGGTGTAGGAATTAATGTTAACGGCGGTAGCATTTTCTATTACATCCTTCAGCAAGGTGTAGGGTGCGTTATGATAAGCCCAGCGAGTACCTGTATCAGCCAAGTAGAGAAGGCAGGAGGGCAGTGTGCAGTCAGGATTTGTCACCAGATCACTTAAGCCGGTGGTCATGCTGAGTTGATGCCTGATCTTGATCTTCCTTTCCTGCTGAGTTGTAAGGCTGGTCCAGCCAGTTCCAAGAAACCTCGAACTGCTGTCCTCAATACTTAAATGTCCTTCCGTCTGAGCAATGCCTACAAGTGCTGCTGTTAGAGTCTTGCCGGCTGAGGCCCAATACCAAACACTGTCTCGGGTAAAACTGCCATAATAGGTTTCCAGAACGATGCGTCCATTTTTTAAGATGATAAATGCTTTGGTGTTTTTGGACGCCAGGTAGTTTTCCAGAGTATCTATACGGTCCGGGCACCAGTTGAGACTTGAGGGGCTCAGGGTATCCCAGGCCGGCCCAATCAAAGGTGGGAAGTAGGTTCCTTGAGAAAACGACTTTTGACTTAGTCCATAAATCAACAAAAAAGTCAGGCTGAGATATTTCATAGTGCAGCAGGAAATTACCTGCCTATGACGAACTTGACTCAGGATGGTTTAGATGCTGAAAACAATTTTCCTGTTCTGTTAGAACTAATTTCACGCTGTCTGGAGCATTTATGTCTGCCAATAACAAATTCTCGTTTTTTTAAATGCTTGGTACTTCTCCCTCCGGTTCTTTTTCTCCACCTTTTGAATGAGGTTTCTTTTAGCTCTGAACGCATCAATCGGATCACATCCTGCTGATCAAGACCAAACTGTACCTTGATAGCTTCAAAGGGCGTTCTGTCTTCCCAAGCCATTTCAATAATTCTTGAAAGTTCTTCAGTACTCATAGCTTCGGAACACCTTAAACAAAGAGGAAGTTTTAGTTAATTGCTCAAAATCATTAAAACACATGACGGCCGACAAGAAAGTAAAAAGAGTAACCATAGCACATGTATTCAAAACGATCATTTGGCCCAGGAGACGCTATTTGATCATCGGCTTGGTGCTTATCATTATCAGCAGGCTTTCAGGATTGGTATTGCCGGGGGCGACCAAATATCTGCTCGATGATGTCATACCGAATAAAGACATGCAATTGCTCCTCTGGCTGATTGGAGCGGTGGTTGGATCCTTGATCATTCAGTCGGTTACCTCTTTCATTCTCACTCAAATACTCAGTGTTGAAGCTCAGCACCTGATTGCTCAGCTAAGAGTAAAAGTACAGAAACACATTATGCAGCTGCCTGTCAGCTATTTTGACAATACAAAGACCGGAGAGTTGGTTTCCCGTATCATGACAGACGTTGAAGGTGTCAGAAATCTGGTTGGTACCGGCTTTGCGCAATTGATCGGGGGTAGCCTGGCAGCCATTGTTTGTTTGGTCATCATGATCAATATCAGCCCTTTGCTGACAGGAATTGTCTTACTGCCTGTTGCAGTTTTTGGACTGATCTCCATACGAGCTTTTGGCAAGATCAGGCCAATTTTCAGAGAGAGAGGAGTACTTACAGCTCAAGTCACAGGCCGGCTGACCGAGACCTTGGGCGGAATCAGGGTAATCAAGGGGTTTAATGCTGAAGCTCAGGAGATCAAAACCTTTGAAAACGGGGCGATGAAACTTTTTAACAACATCAAAAGCTCCTTGCTCACGACAAGTTTGGTGACAAGTGCAGCCACTCTCTTACTCGGATTGGCGAGTGCAGGGATCATGGGCGTCGGAGGTTGGTTTATCATGACCGGTAAACTCACTTTTGGTGAATTTTTGTCGTTTACCCTGTACCTGGGTTTTATGATTGCTCCAATTGTACAGATGAGTAACATTGGCAGTCAGCTTACAGAGGCTTTTGCAGGCCTTGACAGGATGGAAGAAATCATGAATGTGCCCATCGAGTCTAATGAAGAGGAAAGAGTTATTGCACTTGATTCCCTTAAGGGTGACCTGAAGTTTAATAAGGTGTCTTTCGCCTATGAAGCAGGAAAGGAAGTCTTGCACGAAATCAGTTTTGAAGCACCTCCTGGGTCTGTGACAGCACTTGTAGGCACGAGTGGTTCTGGCAAAAGCACAATTGCCGGAATGGTAGCATCTTTTTTAAAGCCGTTGCAAGGCGAAATTCTGATCGATGGAAAGGATATCACCAAAGTGATGCTGGAAAACTATCGTTCACAGCTTGGGGTGGTTTTGCAAGATGATTTCTTGTTTGAAGGGACAATTCGGGAGAACATACTATTTCCCAGACCACACGCCGGCAGCAAAGAGCTGTTGCATGCCGTTCATGCCGCCCATGTTCATGAATTCACCGATCGGTTTCCGGAAGGCCTCGATACCCTGATAGGGGAGAGGGGGATCAAATTGTCAGGTGGGCAAAGGCAAAGGGTTGCTATTGCCAGGGCCATACTTGCTGATCCCAAAGTGCTTATTCTGGATGAAGCTACATCAAATCTGGACACTGAAAGTGAGTCATACATTCAGGCCAGTCTCAAAGAACTTATGAAAGGAAGAACTACGATCGTAATTGCACATAGGCTTAGCACCATTCGTCAGGCGGATCAGATTTTGGTCGTTGAACAGGGTGAGATTGTCGAACGAGGCACCCATGATCAACTGATTTCAGCTCAAGGGCGATACTTCCAGTTGTACACGTATCAGGCCAGGATTTGATGTGCTGTTTTAAGAAAAGAGTTGGACGTAAACTGATAGTCAATTAAGCTCCCAAAAGCCAAAAAATAAACCTCTCCTGCAAACGGAGAGGTTTTTCATGATGGTGTGATCCCGTTTGGATTCGAACCAAAGACCTACTGCTTAGAAGGCAGTTGCTCTATCCAACTGAGCTACGGGACCAATAAGATGGCCTACAATAAATCTACCGGCCAAAAAAAGCCCGCTGAACTTGGTAGGACAGCGGACTTCAATTGAGATTCTCGGCTCACCGAGAGGAGTCGGGGTGGCAAGATTCGAACTTGCGACCTCCTGGTCCCAAACCAGGCGCGATGACCGGGCTACGCTACACCCCGATTTTCATTTAGCCGGGAAGACTCTACTTGCTTAGAGGTATCGTCATCCCATCACAGAGAGCTTAGGTCACTTAGCCCTCAGCGGAGAGAGGGGGATTCGAACCCCCGGTACGGTTGCCCGTACGACAGTTTAGCAAACTGCTCCTTTCGGCCACTCAGGCATCTCTCCGAAAAATGGAGTGCAAATATAGAGGATTGAAAACGTCAAGCCAATAGTTTCAAAAAAATCATTGAAGCGGCTGATCATTACACTCAATAAGGGTAATTTTCCTTTTTTTTGGGCTATGCGACTTTACTACTTTAGTTATGCGTTACTGTTTCTGCTCTTTTCCTGTGGTACCAGGGTGGCAGATCAAACTCAGGAAAAGAGTATTGTATTGCTTCACATGGGAAATCCGCCCAGCCAGCTTCATCCTTACCGATCAACCGGAGAGCATGAGCTTTTTATTAACCAGCACATCTTTCAGCCATTACTTCGCATTGACTTGAGTAGTGGGCAACTTTTCCCTGTGCTCGCCAAAGAAAGGCCTGAAAAGAAGATTCAGGACAGCCTTACATTTTTTAAATACCGCCTACGACCTGAGGCAAAGTGGCCTGATGGTCGGTCTGTTACAGTACGTGACGTGGCCTTTTCATTAAAAGTGATCAAAAATCCTTTTGTATCAGCTGAATCTTTGCGGGGTTACCTGAGCTATATCGAAGACATCATCATGAAAGAGGGAGACAGCCTTTCATTTGTTCTGCGATGTGGCCCTGATTTTATACTGTCTGAAAGCACTTCTGGTGATTTTGATGTTTTACCTGAACATCTTTATGACCCGGAAGGCTTGCTAAAGGCATATCGGATTGATCAACTGAGTTTGCTCAAAGAGGACTCGGCAGGTGCAAAAGCTTTGGCCTTTGCAAAAAGGTTTAATTCAATGGACTATAAGGAGTTTCCCGCATCTCTGGCAGGTTCTGGCCCTTACGAGCTACAGGAGTGGAGAACAGCTGAAGTAGCTCTCAAAAAGAGGATGAACTGGTGGGGTGATCGACTGGCATCTTCAGGCCTTTCATTTACTGCTTATCCGGAGATGTTGGTATTCAGACATATAGCTGATTTGGATGCTTCCATCTATGCCATGAAAACTAACCAGTTGGATGTGATGCGTTCAGTCCCTGCAAGCCGGTTTGAGCGGATCATGGCCGACAGTCTCATTCGGTCCAAGTTCAAGACAAGCTCTCCGATAGTACTGGCTTTTTTTTACCTGGGTTGCAACAGTCAGTTACCCAAGCTCAGCAGTGTGAAAACAAGGCAGGCCATTGCGCACATGATCAACCGGAAAAAGATTGTTGATTTTGTTCATAGAGGCTATGCCATTGAAGCAAGGGGCCCTGTTCTTCCAGGATCCATATATTTCAATGCTGAAATCAAACCCTATGTGTATGACACGGCCATTGCGATGAAGTTGTTATATGAGGACGGCTGGCGTGACCTGAATAAAGATGGAACATTAGAGAAAACCATCAGAGGCAAGGAATACGCCCTGGAGTTCAGCTATTTGTTTCCTGCGGGTAACGAAGAACGTAAAACTATCGGATTGCTTCTACAGGAAAGTTTAGCTACCTGTGGGATCAAATGTGAATTGGAAGGAGTTGACTTTGCAACATTTACCCAAAGGCTAAAACGCAAAGAATTTGAATTAATGGTAGCTGGCAGGTCCATACATCCGCTGGCAGATGATCCTGAAGGCACTTTTCATACCCAAAGCATTTTAAGTGGAGGAAACTACGTGTCATTTGGTGACCAACAAAGCGACACCTGGATCGAAAAAATGAAGCTTTCTCCTGAAAAAGAACGCATAAAATTGAGCAAACAACTGCAGGCAAAGTTGCATCAGGATGCCTCCTTTATCTTTCTGTATCACCCCAAAGACCGGATTATTGTCAACAATAAGTTTGAAGGGGTTGTTACCTCCTCCGTATTTCCCAGACTTTGGGTGGGATCCCTACGCATACCCTCTAAAAAGTGAAGCACTTTATTATCAGGCGATTAGTTCAGATGGTACTATTCGTATCCCTGACCTATATTATGTGTTTCATTGCTTTACAGCTTAGCCCCATTACACAAAGCTCTTTCGTCTCAAATTCTTCCGGGTCTCAGCGAATGGACTGGGAAGAGAGTGACCATCCTAGCCTTAAACTACCCTGGTTTTATGTTGAAATCGGTAGCTTTTCCCTTCCTGTGGTCGCTACTGATGCTGATGCATTAAGCAGGAACAGCAGTCAGATTTTGGCACTGCATTGGGGCAACCGGCACTTGGTTGATGACTGGTTCCATCATCTCCAATCCCTTAGGTCTTCATGGGCTGAAAATCAATCCAGACGGTCTGCCTATTTTAAAGCATTGAAAAGCCAAAATCCTGATGATCTGCTGGAGTGCTTCTGCAAACCCGAGCTGAAAGATGTAGTTCTGAATGGCCTTTGCAATAAGCTGATGCAACATCAGCAGCAATCTTCTTTGGATCGATTTTTACCCAAGTTCAGTTGGTATGGTGCTTCATGCAGGTTCCATGAGTGGCTTTTTGTGAGTGGTTTATCCAGTTTCCCAAGTACCGATATGGTGCTTTGGTCGATGGCACTTGGTGCCGCTACTTTTCTATTTAGTCTGGTGCTTGGTACAGCGTTAGGCTTGCTATTGGTTTGGTTTCCAGCCCCGTTTTTATTTAGGCTGTTGAGTGCCTTTTCTTACAGTCTTCCTTCATTTGCCATCGTGGTAATGGTATTTAGCTTGTTTTTGCTACTGGCGCCGGGGGTGGCTTTGCCTGTGGCTCCAGCTCCTGACTTTAGGTATTTGCTTTATTATTCTCCCATTCAAATTGCAGAAAAGCTATGGCTTCCAGCTTTCGCCTCTGGCCTGGCACCAGCCTGTTACCTCGCCGCAATTTGGGAGCAATCGATCAGCAAAGAGATGGGACAAGACTATGTGCGAACCCTGCGGGCTAAAGGCATGTCAAAAGGGCTTGGCATGGCTCGTCATGTACTCAGAAATGCACTTTTTGCCCCCATGGGCGTGATGGTGGTTTATTTACCGGCTTTGTTATCGGGCTCTTTGGTTATGGAAAACCTGTTTAGCATACCTGGAATGGGAAGAGAGTTAATGATCCTCTGGCAACAAAAGGATTTTGCAGCTTTGCTGTCTTTGTTTTGTTTTCAAGCCAGCATAGCTGTTTTGGTCTGGAGCATGTTGGATATCCTTTTGGCCTGGGCTGACCCCAGAATTCGTCTGGAAAAATGAGGGGAAAAAAGAGCTGGCTTAGGCTGTATGCAGGTATTCTCCTGATTTTCCTGTTGACAGGGCTGATCGCCATCATCTGGCCACCAGAGATGAAAATGGGGGATAATTCTGAGCGTTTGCTACCTCCGGGAACCACTGGGCATTTGCTAGGCACCGATGCTTTAGGTAGGGATGTACTTGCAATGCTATTTCAGGGAACCGGACTTAGCCTGCAAGTGGCTTTACCTTCTTGCCTTATGATTTGGTTACTAGGGATCAGTTTTGGTCTGTTGGCCGGCCTGCCGGGCTACGCCCGGCTACACCTGCCCAGGCAGGTGCCGGCAGCAGCCTTGGCCGCTGCCGGGCCGGCCGCCTATTACCTCCTCTATATGCCATTTCAAATCCCTTCAACACTCATTGCATTCATTCTTATCGTACTCTTGTTTTTACTTATATGGCATTTCTTGCCTCGCCCACAGGCTAAAGTCACCATTCATATTGCTCTATGGGCCCGGAGTGTAATTGAGTTTTTGTCTGTGTTTCCAAGGCTATTGT
The DNA here is from genome assembly GCA_027488815.1 of Cytophagaceae bacterium. GTDB lineage: Bacteria > Bacteroidota > Bacteroidia > Cytophagales > JAIYAX01 > JAIYAX01. The sequence continues at coordinate 47,318 of JAIYAX010000026.1, forward strand.
TTGTGTTTGTGTTTACCTCAATGTTTTCCAATCACACCCTTAGCCTGATCTTTCTGTTGGGCCTGAGTGGCTGGGCAGGCCTTGCAAGGGTGGTTTGGACTGAAACCCGCAAAGTGTATGCTCAACCCTATATGGATGCAGCCATTGCGATGGGTTTTACTGAAAGCTACCGGCTGTTGAAGTATGCTTTCCCAGCAATCTTTCCACTTACGTTAGTGGTACTGAGCTATTCGTTTTCAAGCATCATCATGGCAGAAGCTTCTTTAAGCTTTTTGGAGGTAGGCTTGCCTCCTCAGGCAGCAACCTGGGGAAGGATGATTTTATCTGCTAAAGCCAATCCGGAGGCATGGTGGCTGTTACTTTTCCCTGTACTGCTTATTTTTGCCATTACATTTTGTCTTCACCGTTTCACATGGTTAATTACAGCAAAGTATTACAGGAATGGATTTGAGTTGGTATCGTGAGTTTTCCAGGCCTGAATGGGTATTGGTCACCGTTTTTGGACTGTTTTCATTGGTGTTTATTGCAAAGAACATCTTCATAGCGGCTACACTCAAAGTCAATACCGCAGCCATTGTTATCAAATTGCTGATCCGTAGCCTTTATTTAAGTCTGATCATCCTTGCGTTAATGGGGCCTTTGTTTGGGGAAGTGCAGAAAGAGGTCAAGGCTGTTGGAAGAGATATCTTCATTTGTGTGGACTTGAGTGAGTCCATGAATGCAAACGACATCAGCCCCTCCAGGCTGTCAAGACTGAAGTACGCATTAAAGACACTCAGTTCCTCATTAAAAGGAGACCGGATCGGTTTGATCATTTTCTCCAATGAAGCCTTTATGCAATGCCCGCTCACTTTTGATCAGGGTGCACTTCAGCTTTTTATAGAAACGATGAATACGGATCTGTTGCCCTCATCCGGAACAGATTTTGGCCCTCCATTGGATTTGGCCATGAAGAAGTTGATGAATGAAGATGGTGGTACACCCGGTAAGAAACTTGCCAGGTTGATATTACTAATAAGCGATGGAGAAGATTTTGGTGAAGAGACGGAGCAGGCTATGGAAAAGGTCAAGGAGAACGGTATTCGGCTTCTTACACTTGGTATCGGTACCCAAGCAGGAGGAAAAATACCGTCAAGTCAGGGAGGCTATTTGAACGATGAAGAAGGAAACGTGGTGATCAGTAAGCTTGAAGATGCCTCATTGCGCAAACTTGCTGATGATACAGGTGGCGGTTATTTTGAAATTACCGATGATAAAAGCGAGCTGGATGCACTCATCAACTCAATTAAAAAGTTCGAAGGAACGGTGAGAGAGAGTCGTACTTTTGATGTTTCTACCAATAAATACATGTACCCTTTGCTTTTAGCTATGGTCTTGATATTGTTTGACTTACTTATCAAAATCAGAATTATAAGATTATGAAAATCTTTCTTTTGATCACCTGGCTGGTGGCAGGGGGGGATAGTACTGCGACCAAGTCCAAATTTGATGTTCATTCGATCGCCCGCATCAATAAACTTAGCCAGGAAGCTGAGCAGGCGTATCAGAAGAAATCCTATGAGCAGGCTTATCTGCTATATTCAAAGCTGACCGATACCCTCAGGTACAGCACGTCATCCATTCATCTCAACAAAGCTCTGAGTGCATTTATGGCCGGGAAGTGGAAAGAAAGTCAGACCGCCTACCAGCAAGTGCTCAAAGGAAAAGACAAGAAACATAAATCAATAGCCTATCAGCAACTGGGATTGCTTTCATTGAAGGACAATAAAAAAGAGGAAGCACTTGAACAGTTTAAAAACGCACTATTGAATGATCCTCGTAATGAGCAGGCCAGGTACGACTATGAGTTAGCCCTGAAGCAAAAACAGCAACAACAAAAGCAGGATAAGTCTTCGAAGCAGGATAAGAAAGAGGAGAAAAAAGAAGAGCAAAAAAAGGAACAGCAACAGAAAAAAGAAGAGCAAAAGGAACAAGAACAACAGGCCTCAGAACAAGAAAATGAAGAGGAAAAGCAGTCTCAGGCCAGAAAGGAACAGTTTGAAAAGATAAAGATATCAGAAGAGAAAGCGAAGATGTTGCTGGAGGCAATGAAGAATAACGAAAAGCAATACCTTCAGCAAATGAAGAAGAAACCAAAGAAGCCAACCAATAAAAATCAAAAAGGCTGGTAATTGTCAGTTTTTGACTCAGATTGTTCCTGAACATCTGAAGGAGATTGGTTATGTTTGCAATGGCCATTTAATAGATTAGGATGCTTCAACAAGCTCAAAATCAGGTTATTGTTTAGTTCGTTCGTTAACACATGTAAACATCATGAGAGAAGTATTCATCGTAGCAAGTTCAAGAACACCATTGGGAAGTTATGGAGGAGCCTTGTCAGGCTTTTCTGCTGTTCAATTAGGTAGCCATGCTATTAAGGGAGCACTTGAGAAAGCAGGAGTGCCGGCCGCTGAGGTACAAGAGGTATTTTTTGGGAATGTAATCGCCTCTAACTTAGGTCAGGCTCCTGCCCGTCAGGCTGCATTGGGAGCAGGATTAAATAAATCTGTTCCTTGCACTACTGTTAATAAAGTTTGCGCTTCCGGAACCAAATCAACCATGTTCGGTGCCATCCAGATCATGCTGGGACTGGCGGATGTCGTAGTTACCGGTGGAATGGAAAGCATGAGCAACACTCCCTTTTATCTGGATAAAGCCCGCTTTGGCTATGGCTACGGCAATGGACAAATCATTGACGGTTTAGCTAAAGATGGCCTTGTAGACGCTTATGGAAATATGGCAATGGGCGTATGCTCTGACGCTACAGCCGTAAAGCACAACATCAGCAGAGAGCAGCAGGATGAATTTGCCATCAACTCCTATAAAAGATCAGCAGAAGCAACACAGAAAGGCTATCTGGCGAATGAAATCAGTCCGATTTCGATCCCTCAAAAGAAAGGGGATGCCCTTTTGATGACTGAGGATGAAGAATACAAAAAAGTGTTTTTTGATAAAATTCCGGGCCTCAAGCCTGCATTTACCAAGGACGGTACCACCACTGCTGCCAATGCCTCAACCATGAATGACGGTGCAGTCGCTTTGGTGTTGGCAAGTGGAGAGAAGGTTAAGCAGTTAGGCCTTAAGCCAATTGCCCGAATTGTATCATTTGCTGATGCTGCGCAGGAGCCTGAGTGGTTCACCACAGCCCCTGTGTTGGCTGCCCCCATTGCCCTGAAAAGAGCAGGTCTTGACATTAAGGATATTGATGTTTTTGAAGTGAATGAAGCTTTTGCAACAGTCGTACTTGCCTTTGTCAAGTATTTTAACCTTGACCTTGCGAAGGTGAATCAGTTTGGTGGTGCCATTTCCATCGGCCACCCACTAGGAGCTTCCGGTGCGAGAATCATTGGTGCTGCTGCTAATGTTCTTCAGACCAAAGGCGGCAAATACGGCCTTGTGGCCATCTGCAATGGTGGTGGCGGTGCTGCTGCTATGGTGATCGAAAAAGTATAATCACCAACTATGCTGCGTGTTTTAATGAAAACATGCCTGCTGCTGGGTAGCTTCTGGGGCTACTCGGCAGTTTTTGCACAAACCAAAGTGCAAACCTATTTTGACTCCGCCAGAACTCAGATTTATGAGGAGTTCCAAGTGCTGGTTGAAGATGGGGAAACGTATCACGGTCCCTACAAAAGATACTATGCTGATGGTAAACTGGCTGCCATCATGACTTTTGACAGAGGTAAAAAACAAAACCTATATGAAGAGTATCATCCTAATGGAAAGCTAAAACTCCAGGCCAACTTTAAAGATGACCTAAAGGATGGACCCATTCGGATTTTTAGTGAAAGCGGTGTTATTCTTCAAGAGGGGATGTATACCGGGGATCAGCTGGCAGAGGTTTTTAAGACCTACTATGAGTCAGGTTCTATTCGCACAGAAGGCAGTTTCGTGGCTGGTAAACCCGAGGGATTGATCAAAGAGTATTATCCCAACGGAAAATTAGCTAAAGAAATCACCTACAAAAACAACCAGCCCAACGGTCTTACCCGCACTTTTTACCCCACCGGCGTACTCAAAACAGAAGAAATGTATGTTAAAGGAGACCTGGATGGTTTCTTCCGTACCTACCACCCTAATGGACAATTGGATACTGAGGCATTCAATCAAAAAGGATCGAAGAACGGTAGTTTTACATCTTTCAATGCTACAGGTCAGAAAATGATGGAGGGCAGCTTCAAGGAGAATTTTTTAAATGGAGATAACAAAGCCTGGTTTGAAGATGGCAGCCCCCGCCATGAGTTTTTTTATCTGATGGGGAGAAAGGAGGGGACAAACAAAAGTTATTACCCCGGCAACAAACTCAAAGAGGTGATGAAATGCAGCAATCAGGAGCGAAACATCGACCAGGTAAGTTATTTCGAAACAGGTGTAGTATCATCCAGAAGGTCATGGCAGGACAGTTTGCCTGTCGGTGAATGGAACTGGTACCATCCGAATGGAAGTTTGGCACAAAACGAAAGCTATCGTGGGGGTAAGTTGGAGGGGAAAAAGACTGTTTATTACGAAACCGGCCAACAAAAAAGCAGCGAAAGCTATGAAGAAGGAAAGAAATCAGGGCCTTTTCTTGAGTACCATGAAGACGGCTCAAAAAAGGAAGAAGGTCAGTTTCAGCAGGGTAGAAAGCAGGGCTTATTCAAGTTTTATTTGCCTGGGGGTGTTTTAAGCCATGAAGGGACTTTTCTTAACAATACCCGAAACGGAGAATGGAAGTATTATGACGCAAACAAGAAGCTAATCAAAACAGAAACGTATCGATACGATAAACTGATGCAAACGAAAACAGCGGAGCGCAAGAAGTAGCATGAGACCAGTACTCACGTCCACCCATTTTGAATTACCGGGTCAGTTGGCCTGCTACAAAGGCAAAGTAAGGGATGTTTATCACCTGGGAGAGCGGCTCGTCATGGTGGCAACAGATAGAATCTCTGCATTTGATGTCATCCTGCCCCGTGCGATCCCCGACAAAGGCCGCATTCTCAATACCATTGCTGCGAAAAACCTTCTAGCCACGGCAGACCTGGTTCCCAACTGGTTATTGCAAGTGCCGGACCCAAATGTCAGCATTGGCCTTGCCTGTGAGCCAATTAAAATTGAAATGGTGGTGAGAGGTTATCTGGCTGGCCATGCCTGGAGGCAATATGCAGCCGGCCATCGTAAATTATGCGGAGCGTATCTTCCAGAGGGCCTAAAGGAAAACGATCCATTTCCGAAACCATTGATCACCCCAAGCACCAAAGCCGATGAGGGTCATGATGAAGATACTACCCCCTCGGAACTGACTAAAAGAGGCATTGTAAATCCGGAGGAGTGGGATCAGTTGAGCAGTTATTCGCTTGCTCTTTTCCAAAGAGGTACCGAGATGGCCGCCCAGAGAGGATTGATACTGGTCGATACCAAATATGAGTTTGGCCGCCATGAGGGTGGCATTTACCTCATAGACGAAGTACATACTCCCGACTCATCAAGATACTTTTATGCCGAGGGATATGAGCAAAGGCAGCAAAAGGGAGAGAAGCAAAAACAACTATCCAAGGAGTTTGTCAGGGAATGGCTCATGGACCATGGCTTTAGCGGCAAGGAAGGTCAGCAAATCCCGGAAATGACGGATGAAGTCGTAGAAAGTATCTCCTCAAGATACCATGAACTGTACCAGCAACTCACCGGAGAGGAGCTTCCAGAGATCGATTTATCACAAGCCATTGATCAAAGGATATTGCACCGCTTAAAGCCCTTATTGGATTAAATCACTATATTTGAAAAAAAACCGGACATGAAATTCTCATTGGATAAGCGTGAAAAGCTTACCATCCTCAGGCTGGAAGAAGAAAAAGTGGAGTCGCTCACAGCACCCAAACTGAAGTCGGAGCTGGTGAAACTTAGTGCAGAAGGATTTCCCAATTTAGTACTTGATCTTTCAGCAGTTAAATACATAGATTCCTCAGGCTTAAGTGCCTTGTTGGTTGGCCATAGAGTGTGCAAAGAAAACGAAGGGCTGTTCGTTATCACCGGCGTAAATGATCATGTATTCAAGCTGATCCGTATATCTCAGTTGGACAGTGTGTTTGAACTGCTTCCAACCAATGAAGAGGCTGTCGATGCTATCTTTATGAACGAGATTGAAAAGCAATTAAACGAGAACAGCCCGGAAAGTTAATCTTTTGGATTTTCAGCTATTGGTGTTGGGGAGCGGCTCAGCTGCACCCCGTCTCGACAGACGATCTCCGGCTCAATTAATCACCTATCATGATCAGGCTTTCCTGATTGATTGTGGGGAAGGTACACAATATGAGTTATTGAGACATGGGATTAAAGTCTCCCGGATCAGCAGAATATTGATTTCACATCTGCATGCAGATCACTGTTTGGGCCTTTTTGGCTTACTTTCTACCTTCAATCTTCACGACCGTAAGCAAGCCTTAACCATTCATGGTCCCACCGGACTTTCAGAATGGCTTTATACCCTTGCTAAACTCACCCAAACGTTTTGGAAATACCCGCTTGAAGTGATTGAGCATGACACCTCTCATCCAAGCCTGATTGTTGATGAGCCAGATCTGGAAATCATGACCATACCGCTACACCATAAGCTTCCATGTGCTGGCTTTTTGATCAAAGAGAGACGATCCAGAGTTAAACTCGACCGGGATAAATTACCTTCCTTCCTGTCAGATCAACAAAAAGCTGCCCTGGCAAGGTCTGAGTCCGTGAAAGGGCCAGAAGGACAGTGGATTCACCCTGCCGATGTTGAAGCAGAAACTCCCGGTCTGAGGTCCTTTGCCTATTGCAGCGATACCAACTTTAAGCCTGACCTTTGCGAATGGATCGAAGGAGTGGGTACGCTTTATCATGAGGCTACTTTTGCGTCAGATCTGGTAGAAAGGGCCCGGCTTACACTTCACAGCACGGGTCAGGAAGCGGCAACAATTGCGTATATGGCAAAGGTCAAAGAGTTGCTGATTGGGCATTTTTCAAGCCGATATGAGAGCCCGGAACGAATTTTAGCGGAAGCAAAAGAAATATTTTCTGCAACCTTCGCAGTTTATGATGGGTTTTACCATTCAATAGCTGCGCATCAATCGTTTGAAAGACCGTAAACAAATCCTTTTTCTACTCCTCGCAGGAGTTTTTATCAGCAATGCGCTTCTGGCAGAACTCGTTGGTGTTAAAATTTTTTCACTCGAAAAAACCTTTGGGCTCCTTCCACTTGATTGGACCCTATTCGGGCTGGAGTCATTGGACATGAACCTGACGGCAGGAGTGATCCTTTGGCCAGTGGTATTTATCACTACTGATCTTATCAATGAGTATTTTGGAAAGTCAGGTGTAAAACTCATCAGTTTTCTGACTGCCGGGCTTATTGCTTATGCTTTTATCATCCTGTTGTTTGTCAATAGACTGGCACCTGCGGATTTTTGGCTTCAAGTGAATGGCCTAGACTCTTCAGGAAAGACATTTGATATCAACTATGCTTTCAATACGATTTTCAGTCAGGGTATGGGTATTATTGTCGCCTCACTCTTTGCATTTCTTGTTGGGCAGCTCTTGGATGTTTATGTGTTCCATCGCCTTCGAATGCTAAGCGGTTCACGATGGATTTGGTTAAGAGCTACAGGCAGTACTCTGGTTTCTCAATTCATCGATAGCTTTTTGGTTCTTGGAATCGCATTTTACTTGCTGGGCAATTGGTCGATCCAAATGGTGTTGGCTGTAGGCCTGATCAACTACCTCTATAAATTTACAGTAGCCTTATTACTTACCCCTTTGCTTTATCTTGTGCATACCAGAATCGAGGCGTACCTGGGTAAACAGGCAGCAGAAGAGCTTTCTGAGCAGGCCAGTAAGGAAAGTAAGGGCTTTTTTTAAGTCTTGGGTCTTCGTAAAATGTCCATGAGAATTGCCCCGGCCATGGCCGCATTCAGCGAATCAGCCTGTCCAAAGCGGGGGATCGTTACCGGGTGGCTCAGGTAGGGGAGTAAATCTGGCCTTATCCCATGAGATTCATTTCCAATCACCAGGCAGCCATGTTGAACAGCGGGTTGTTGATGAGCATTTTTACCCTCCATGACAGCGCCTATGACCGGTATGCTACATTTGGAAAGAACCGATTTCAAATCTTCATAAACTACCGGTATGCGAATAAAGGAACCCTTGCTTGCTGCAACCACTTTGGGGTTAAAGCAGTCGACCGTATCAGCACTACAGATCACTTGCTCAAATCCGTACCAATCCGCCAATCGTATCAATGTGCCCAGATTTCCGGGGTCATTAATTCCATCAAGTACCAAATGCAGCCCTTTGTCAACAGGTATTAGCGGATGAGTTGGCATCACAACCACCGCCAATGCCATATCATTCTGCTGATAAGTACCCATTTTTGCAAGCTCATCCAAACTGGCAGAGAGCAGATTAGTGTCAAGATCAATCAATAACTCCTTGTGCTTCAGCGCAAATGCACCTGTCACATATAGACTTTCCAATTCCATGCCCGATTGAATCAGCTCTACCACTGCTTTCTCCCCCTCTACAATGAATAGACCGGTTTCAAGGCGGTTTTTCTTATTTTGCAAAGATTTAACGGCTTTTATCCGGTTGGCACCTACCATATCTTCCTTTCATTTTTCACGGGGGCAAGTTTATCTATTTTTAGTGGCATTCATTTTTTTATTGGGCTCGTGTGCTCGTATTTCAAAGCGCATTGACCCTGATAAACGATTGCTCAGAAGCCAAAAGATAAGCGGTGCAAAAGTTTTATCGCCGGAAGTTTATAGGGAAGTACTGGATGAGCAGCCTAACCGTAGAATTTTTGGAACCACGCCCTATCTATCGGCCTATTTAAGCGGAAAAAAAAGGTTTAAACCTGACGCTGTTGCCCGTAAAAAAGCGGAAGTCTTAAGCCGATATGACCAGAAAATCAGTCTGGAAACCGACAGCTTAAAAAGGCGTAGTCTTGAAAATCAAAAAATCAGTAAAGCTGATCACTATGACATGGTCCTCAGAGAAGGAAACACCTTAATGAGGGTAATAGGTGAGCCACCGGTATACCTGGATACCCTAAAAGCCGAGGCTAACCGAATGAGAATTCTGAACAAAGCTTACCGCAAAGGACTTTTTCATGCCCAAGCAAAAACCAGCACAACTTCAATTGGAAAAAGTTGGGTGAAGGTAAAATACCAAATCGATGAAGGAAGGCGTTCGGTGGTAGATGCGATCGTTTTCGAAAGTGGGCAGGCTAGCTTGGATAGTGTTTTGTTATCTCTTAAGTCTGGACTAGCCTTACAGCAAGGCATGTTTTACGATGAGGACTTACTTCTTGCTGACAGAGACTATATCGAAAAGACTTTGAAAAATTCGGGCTATTTCAGGTTTAGAAAGCAATACATCAAGGTTACCTTAGACACCTTCAACACAGAACCCTTTTTACTGGATATTTATTACCGCATCGAAACTCCCGATCAGGATAGCCTTCACAGAAAATTTGACATCAGGAATGTATACTTCACTACTGATTTTGATCCCCAACGCCCTGCTTTACGTCGAACTATAAAACAGGAGTCTGGAATTCTTTACCAATATGAGAAAAGAAGGTATTCAGAAAAGCTGTTGAGTACCAAAGTACCTATCAGACCCGGGCAACTTTACAGTTTAGACCGTGTGCAAGCCACACAACGAAACTTGAATAATCTGGATGCATTTAGGTTTGTCAATGTGTTTTACAACGATACCGCTTCCCAAGGCCTCCTCAGCTACATCCAAACCTCCTCTTTGCCCAGATTTGAGACTTCAGAAGAGGTTGGAATCGGCGTGAGCCAGGGCTTGCCCGGTCCATTTGGTTCACTGGGTTTCAAAGCCCGAAACCTGTTCAGGGGCTTCGAAGTATTGGACATGAACATCAGGGCATCAGTCGAAGGTCAGGCTGCGTTTACCAGCGATTTACAGAGCTATGCAAACTATTCTACTGAGGTTATCGGCACATTGGGGCTTACCTTTCCTCACCTTGTTTTACCTGGTCCTTTGCGGTATAAGTTAAGTAGGTACAATGCCAAAACGAGGATGTTGGTGTCATATAATTACAACATCCGTCCTGAGTTTCAGCGCTCAAACCTTAAAGCTGCGATGGTGTACACCATACAGCCGACTCCAAGATCGGTACTCAATTTTTCTATTCTGGATCTCACTCTGGTAAATACCACCCGGAAAACAGAAGCTTTCAGGGACTTTCTCGATACACTTCAAGAGCGTGGCAACCCTTTGATATTCAGTTTTAACAGGTCGATTATTTCAAGTATCAAACTGGATTTTGTTTACAATACCTTCAACCCTATGCTGTACCGCAAAGGAGTATATGTTCGGGTATTTGCAGAGTCAGGAGGAACGATGCTCAACTTGCTTAGTGATGAGTTTTTGAGTTCCAACGACACCATTTTCGGATTGGAATTTTATAGGTTTTACAAACTTCAGGCAGATGCAAGGTATTACCAACCCATTACCCGAAGTTCTCTTTTGGCCATGCGTATCTGTGGTGGCTATGCTTCACCATATGGGCAAGATCGACTATTGGCCGATGGAACAGTAAGGCCTAATGTACTGCCCTATGAGAAGTTCTTTTTCACTGGTGGAAGTGCCAGTAACCGGGCTTGGAGGCCTAGGAGGCTTGGCCCAGGAGGCTTCACTCCTGAGCAGCTTTCTGATGGCTCCTTTAATTACAATTTTGAGCAACCGGGAGAGGTACTTCTTGAAGCCAATGCCGAGCTGAGAGTTAAGGTGTTTCGGCTGATTGCATTGGCATTTTTTGTAGATGCCTCCAATGTGTGGATGATCAGAGCAGACCGCAGCAGACCCAGAGCCAGGTTTCAGCCAGACTTATTCTTAGATCAAATGGCGATAGGTGCCGGATTGGGCTTGCGACTGGACTTTTCCTTCCTGCTCTTCAGGATCGATATCGGAACCAAAGTGAAAGACCCTGCTCTACCAGCTGGGGAGCGATGGATTGGAGATCAGGTAAATTGGCGTAGGCCTTTTGGAGTAAGAGGCCAAAGCAATGTGAACATTGGAATTGGTTATCCTTTTTGAGAAGATCAATACCTGATCAGATCTTCCAGCTTTGCCCTCACTCCTTCAACCCCGGGCAACATGGCTTTTTCAAGTTCGCTGTTTAATGGTACAGCTGGTAATGGCAATGATCCAACACACATCACAGGCGCATCCAGCACTTGAAAACATTGTGCAGAAATACGACCAGCTAGTGATTCGGCAAAACTGTTAAGCAATGGTTCTTCGGTCACCATCAGCAATTTACCATGTCGATGAGCCAAAGCAATTATACCATCCCAATCTATTGGATTAAGACTTCTCAAATCAAAAATTTCCACCTGACCAGGGAAGCTTTTTGAAGCGGCTTTGGACCAATAAACACCCATCCCGTACGTCACAATTCCAACGCTTTCGCCTTCTTTTACCTTTGTATCTTCCGCTGTTTGTACGCTTCTGCCTTTGCCTAAAGGAATCACATACCCACTTTGTGGCTCCAGGGTTTTGGCATCTTCTGTTCCAGAAACTTTGGACCAATAAAGACCTTTATGTTCAAGCATAACCACCGGGTTAGGGTCAAGAAATGAAGCACGCATCAGCCCTTTCATGTCAGCCGCATTACTTGGATACACAACCTTAATTCCCCTGATGGTACATAAAGCCGACTCTATACTGCCTGAATGGTATGGTCCTCCGCTGCCATAAGCACCAATGGGGACTCTGATTAAGGCTTGAATCGGGAATTTTCCCATAGACAAGTAGCAGGATTTTGATAGCTCGGTGACCAATTGATTGATGCCCGGCCATATATAATCTGCAAACTGGATTTCAACAATAGGCTTACATCCAACAGCAGTCATGCCGGCTGTGGATCCGATGATGTAAGCCTCTTGAATAGGAGTATTGAATACCCTATGGTCACCGTATTTTTTCGCAAGCAATGCTGCTTCTCTAAAGACACCTCCCAATTCCCCTCCAACATCCTGACCATAAAACAAGGCCTCTGGAAACTCCTTTAATAAATCATCAACAGCATGCAAAGCAGCATCCACCATGATCACTTTTTCAGCTCCTACCGGCTCTCGCTCCCCGCTTTCTTTAGTGACGGCTGCTGGCGCAAATTCATATAAAACAACTGACTCAGGGGCTGGATCAGCAGAGGCATGAGCCTCCCAAAAACTGTTTTTCACGAGATTTTTTGCCTCTTCAGCAATGGACTGCAACTCTGCTTCTCTGACTTCCCTCTCGATCAGTTTCTTTTCAAGTTTAGGTAAAGGGTCGTCATTTAAATGTTTTTTAAGGTCTTCCTCTCCACGGTACCATTCCTTTCTGACACCGGAGGTGTGGTGACCCAATAAAGGGCATCTTGCATGTACTACTACTGGTCCTCGACGGTCACGACAATAGCTGAATACCTCGTTCATCCTAAGGTAAGAGTCGATAAAATCGGAGCCATCGACTCTGATTCTTGCCATTCCCTTAAAGCCTGCTGCATATTCGTAGGCATCCATTGCCCGCATTTCTTTGCCTGTAGCAGAGATACCCCACTCATTATCCTGCACCAAAAACACGATCGGCATGGACTTCAAAACGGCCATTTGAAAGGCCTCAGCGACTTCGCCTTCGGTTACTGATCCATCACCCAAAGAGCATAGAACGATAGGCTTTTCTTTACTGTTTGTTAGCAATCCGGTTTGTTCAAGATAGGTAATGCCATGTGCCATTCCTGTGGCAGGGATTGCTTGCATACCTGTTGCAGAGCTTTGGTGTGGGATCAGAGGGAAACCTTCTCTTCTTACCGATGGATGACCATAGTAGGTTCTCCCTCCAGAAAAAGGATCATCGGCTTTGGCCATAAGTTGAAGCATAAGCTCAAATGGCTTAAAACCTAGCCCCAATAAGAATGACTCATCACGGTAATATAAGGAGGCAAAATCACTGGCTTTGATCTGTAATGCAGCAGCCAATTGAATGGCCTCATGGCCTCTGCTTGTACTGTGCACATATTTGCTGGAAATCACCTTTTCTTCATCATACAACTTCGCCATTTCCCTTGCAGTATGCATGAGGCGATATGCTTTCTGCAAGATTTCTGTATCTACCGTACTGATATTTCTATAGCTACGTTTTTCTTTAGGGGCTGCATTCATGTGATAGATTTCACATTAAAGTTTTGTAATGGAGGAAATATTGAGCCATGTATTTTCCCAGAATGTCGAATTCAAGGTTTACATAGTCTCCCTTTTTAAGAGTAGAAAAATTGGTGTGTCCGTATGTATAAGGGATAATCGCCACTGAAAAACGCTGTGGGTTGCTATCAACCACTGTGAGGCTTACACCATTCACACAGATGCTTCCTTTTGGTACTGTGATGTGTTTGATCAGTTCCGGATAACTAAAGGCAAACAGCCAGCTTTCTCCAAATTGATCAGCCTGCTCACATAGACCCATTCCATCCACATGGCCTTGAACCAGGTGCCCATCAATTCTGGCACCAAGCACCATGCTGCGCTCCAAGTTTACAAGATCACCAGGTTTAAGCTGACCTAAATTAGATTTTTGTAAGGTTTCAGGAATGGCTGTGACCTTGTATTTTAATCCATTTATTTCTTCAACTGTAAGGCATACACCATTGTGAGCCACACTTTGATCTACTTTAAGTTCCGGACTTAAGCAGCTTTCTATCCAAAAGGAAATATTCCCAGAGCTTGACCTGTCTGCTGATTGAACAGTACCTAATGTTTCGATAATGCCTGTAAACACGCCGGGAATTTAGTCGTTGAACAAAAGCCTCATGTTATCAAGATAGATGGTGGCGGTTTGATTGGCTGGTTTTACTGCTCTGATATAGATCCGGTATTTGCCATTTACCACAGCCCCTACTTCTTCAGTTAGGTTTACATAGATCTTTTTCCATGTGGTAGAGGGCAAAAGTGTCAAATCAGAAAAATCATTCACCCTCCCGAATGAACTTGCATAAAGTCCTATCCTAAGGGGAAGATTGCTTTTAAAAGAAAGCTCGAGATAGACAGCCCTACCTGAAATGATGGTTCGTTCACTCACATCTGTTAACTCTATTCTTACAGCAGTACTGCTGTCAGAAAATACTTTTCCAGCAAAATTACCTCCGGATAGCGGAATTAGATCCTCCGATGATCTGCTAAGGCTAAACCGGCCACTGTCGCTCCCTGATTTAACTAATTCCAGCAGGGTTTCATTTTCAAAATCAGCATAAAAGGTATTGCTTTTACTAACGATACTGCTTGTAAATCGAAAGATAGGCGTAACTTTTACTGTTTTTCCAGGAATTAGATTTACCGATAACATCGGACTTCTGTAAAATGGATATGCCACACGAAGCGACCGTATGCCATCAGTTACCACTCCTGCATCAATAGTCATATTGACGGCACCTGAGTTAAGCACAGGTATCCGGGCAGGCAAGGGGAAAACACCATTAAACTCAATACCGTTATACACCCAAACGTCAAGAATCTCTTGTTGAGAAAAACCTCCAAAACCGGCACTATCAAACCGTACAGAGTCTATCTCTACAAACGCAGGTATCTTCTCGACAGGATTAATCAATTGACAGGCAGTAGTCGATAAGAATATAACAAGAATCCCAATAGCCCTCCTCATAGACGCAAATAAAGCATATTTTGCGCTTCAATCCGAAGGCAGCCCATCTATCCATGATCGACGACTACAGGGCCAAAGGCCTGCGCAAGAAGCTGGTGCGCACTCTTCAAGAAAAGGGAATTAAAGATGAGGCCGTACTCAAAGCCATCCTGGATATTCCCCGCCACTTTTTTTTCGACGATATCTTCTTGGATCATGCCTATGAAGACAAGGCATTTCCCATAGGCAATGAACAAACTATTTCACAGCCCTATACAGTTGCCGTGCAAAGCTCGTTGTTGAGTATAAAACCCGGAGATAAAGTACTCGAGATTGGCACTGGCTCTGGGTATCAGGCAGCTATTTTGAGCAAGTTGGGGGCGGAAGTATATTCCGTTGAGGTGATCAAGCCGCTGTTCATGAAAGCACGTATGTTGCTAACAGATATGCGCTTACATGCAAAAATGTTTTTAGGAGATGGCTCTAAAGGCCTTCCAAATTTAGCACCCTTTGATAAGATCATCGTAACCGCAGGTGGTCCAAAAGTTCCGGAATTACTGATTGACCAACTCAAGACAGGAGGAATATTGGTGATCCCGGTTGGAGACAAGCAAGTACAAAGAATGCTTAGAATTATTAAAAAGTCTGACAAAGAGTTGATTACCGAAGATCATGGTACTTTTCGCTTTGTGCCATTGACGGGGGGGGATGGTTGGCGTTGATTTGTTAACTCAGTCTATTTTATTATTTTTGACCCATTACAAACCAAGCAACAAAAATGGCTGCCAGAAAACAGCTTGTATTTCACTCTTTGAAGCATTCCTTAGCTATAGCATTGCTTTTGATGTTTGCAGGAATTGCTGGAGTACAAGCACAACCAGGTAAAAGGCTTAGAAATAACCCCTTGTATTCAGGTTACAACTCTATTGGAGAGCTATCTTATCATTTTGGGATAGGAGCCAGTCACTATTTTGGGGATGTGTCTTACGACTTTACACAATATAGTAGAGTGCTTTACACCAGACCATATATGCAGTTCGGCCTTGCCTATCGATTTCATGAGCGATTTGCTGCACGTCTACAAACAGCCATCTTTCAGTTAAGAGGAGGAGATCAGCCGGAAACGCCAAATGCAGGAAGAGGTATCAACTTTACCTCAGAAAATACCGAAGTAACATTGCTCGGATTTTATGATATTATCCCACAAAACAAGGGCACAAGGATCAAATTCAGCCCTTATCTAATGGCGGGTATCGGTTTCAATTATTTCCGAGTGCGTACTCAAGACAAACTTGGCAATTGGTATTCAGTTCGCTCACTGGAACTGGAAGGCATCGCCTATAGACCTATCACACCGGTATTCCCGATTGGTGGTGGAGTAAGGTACCGAATCAGGCGTGAACTTTCGATTGGTATTGAAGCGTCTTACAGGTTTACGCTCACCGACTATTTGGATGGAGTGAGCTCAAGCTATGATGTAGGAAACGTAACCCCTGAGCTGAGAGAATTTATTGACAACAGCAATGAAGGCAGGAGAGTACTTACAGGTGGACAAAGAGGTAACAGCGGAAGCAGAGATGGCTATTTCTCCGGACAGGTGTTTGTTGAGATAAAGCCATTTAGAAAGACCCCGGCAACTAAAAAATACCGAAGCCGGAGAAGACCAAGATGATCATTCAATCGAGCCGGTAAAACGGCTTTTTTTATGCTAAAGAAATTTGCCAGGGAGTCTTATGCTTCCATGACAGAGTTTGTGCTACCAAACGATACCAATACCCTCAATAACTTAATGGGAGGGAGGCTTATGCACCTGATGGACATCGTTGCGGCCATTTCCGCTCAGCGGCATTCCAACTCTACTGTCGTGACTGCAAGTGTGGACAATGTCTCTTTTGCTACTCCCATTAAACTGGGCAATGTGGTTACTCTGGAAGCTAAAGTGACCCGTTCCTTTCGGTCCTCTATGGAAGTAAGGATAACGGTATATGCAGAAGATATTCCGAACCGCTACCGGTACAAGTCGAACGAAGCTTATTTCACTTTTGTTGCAATCTACCCTGATGGTAAACCAAGAGAAGTTCCGGAATTAGTTCCCGAGTCGGAGGAAGAGTTTAATTTGTATGCAAGCGCCCTCAGGCGTAGGCAGTTAAGGCTGGTGCTTGCAGGGCGAATGAAGCCAGAAGAGGCAACTGAATTAAGATCTCTTTTTCAAACTGTCTGATGGAAAAATTGAATGATACAGCTGTACAACTATTGTTTAGCAAGAAACTTTATTTGATCGAATCCAAACTAAAGCCGGTTGTAGTGGTCGATCAAAACTACGAAGCAGATGCCCCTGAACGACTCTTTTTTGAACGATTAATCGCTTATCTCGGGCAAGGAGGCGGTTTCCGGGAGCTGATCAGTGTGGAGAGTGAAGAAGAGCTTGAACAGAAGTTTGCATCAGAAACATTGGTCTTATGCTTTTTACCAACAGCAACACAAGTGAAGGAGAAAAGACCCGGATTGGTGATTTGCCCACCTGCCTCCGTTATGCATCAAAACATTCCGCTCAAAAAAGAGTTGCAGAAATTGGTAGAACCCTACCGGAATAAATAAAAAATACCCCGACATGATCGGGGTACTTTCAATTCAAAAACTAAACGACATTATTGGTAAAACTGCGCCACTTCGGTGGAGCCATTCATAGCGGTCGTAGAGGAATTCCCACTCTGGATGATGTTTTGAACCTCATCAAAATAACCAGTACCTACGAATGACTGGTGTTTTACAGCTTTGAAACCTTTGGCCTGTAAGGCAAACTCTTTTTCCTGTAGGGCAGAGAAACCTGCCATGCCTTTCTCCTTGTAAGCCAGGGAGAGCTCAAACATGGAGGTGTTGAGGGCATGGAAACCAGCAAGCGTGATAAACTGAAAGCGATAGCCCATTTCGGCTAGATTCTCTCTGAAGCTTTCCATTTCGGCATAGCTCAGGCTGGCGGCCCAGTTAAAACTTGGTGAGCAATTATAGGCCAGCATTTTGCCAGGGAATTTGGCATGGATGGCTTGAGCAAACTCTCTGGCATAGCCCAGATCAGGATTGGAGGTCTCCATCCAGATCAGATCTGCAAAAGGTGCATAGGACAAACCTCTGTTGATTCCTTGCTCTATTCCACTTTTTACCATGTAAAAACCCTCACTTGTGCGCTTTCCTGTCAGGAAGGGGCAGTCTCTTTCGTCAATATCAGAGGTAATCAGACTTGCTGCATCAGCATCGGTGCGGGCAATCAAAATCGTTGAAACACCCATCACATCACTGGCCAGCCTTGCAGCAACAAGTTTATCAATGGCCTCACGTGTTGGAACGAGCACTTTTCCTCCTAGGTGACCGCACTTCTTAGCAGATGAAAGCTGGTCTTCAAAATGCACTCCGGCAGCACCTGCCTCGATCATCATTTTCATCAACTCGAACGCATTGAGGTTGCCACCAAAACCAGCCTCAGCGTCAGCTACGATGGGTACCAGCCAATGAATAGAGGGCTCCCCGCTTAGGCTTTCAATCTGATCTCTTCGAAGAAGGGCATGATTGATACGACGAACCACAGCAGGCACCGAATCAGCTGGATACAGAGACTGGTCAGGATACATTTGCCCTGCCAGGTTAGCATCGGCAGCAACCTGCCAGCCGCTCAGGTAGATGGCTTCAAGGCCAGCGGAGACTTCCTGAATCGCCTGATTGCCTGTAAGTGCTCCCAAACCTGCCACGAAGGGCTGATGGTTTAGCTTATGCCACAGGCGGTCAGCACCTTGCTTTGCTATACTATACTCAATGGGGTAAGAACCACTAATCCGTACCACTTGCTCGGCAGTGTATGGACGTAGTATACCTTTCCAGCGTGCATCGGTACTCCAAGATGTTTCTAATTGTGTGATGCGTGCGGCTTTTTGCTTGAATGAATTCATTTGTTCGTTTTTAAGGGGGGTGTATGGTTGGATTAAAGTAAATCGTAAGCGGGAAGGGTGAGAAAATCTGCTGGTGTTTCAGCGAATACAAGACTTTCAAAAACAGTTACAGCTTCTTGCAGTCGGTTGAACTGAATTCCCTGCTGAAGGAGGTAGGCCTCAGCTTTGGTTTGTTCTTCGACCATGAGTTGTCGTACCAGATCTTCATTTACCTTTCTGCCATCTTTGAGATTAGTGCCATATCGAACCCACTGCCAAACCTGCATGCGTGAGATTTCTGCAGTTGCTGCATCTTCCATGAGGTTGTACAAAGCAGCTGCCCCAACTCCTCGTAGCCATGACTCAATGTAAAGGAAGGCGATGTTGATATTGCTGCTTAATCCTTCTAAGGTGACTTCCCCTTGAGGAACCTGCAGCAGATCAAGGGGAGTAAATGTCCTGTTTTCCAAGGGCTTGTGAATTTGGTTTGCCTCTGGCATAGCGGTATTGAACACTTCCAAAGCAGTTGAAACCAATCCGGGGTGAGCAACCCAGGTGCCATCGTGCCCTTTTTGGGCTTCCAGGGTTTTATCAGCCCTTACTTTGGCAAAAGCAGCCTCGTTGGCCTCTTCATTGCCTTTGATGGGAATGAAAGCAGACATGCCACCCATTGCATGAGCCCCACGTCGGTGACAGGTTTGAATCACAAGCCTTGAGTAGGCATCCATGCAAGGCACACTCATCGTGACATGAGCACGATCAGGAAGTATGCAGCCCGGCTGGTTGCGGAGTTTTTTGATATAGGAGAAAATGTAGTCCCATCTTCCACAGTTAAGGCCTGCAGAATGTTCCCTTAGCTCATATAGAATTTCATGGAGCTCAAATGCTGCAGGCAAGGTTTCAATCAAAACGGTTGCCTTGATACTGCCCGTTGGAATGCCGAGGTAGTTTTGTGAAAACAAAAAGATATCGTTCCATAGGCGAGCCTCCAGATAACTTTCCAACTTTGGCAAATAGAAATAGGGTGCTGATCCCTTGTCGACCAGGTAGTTGGCATTATGAAAAAAGTACAATCCAAAGTCAATCAGGCTGCCAGATGCATCTTCATCATCTATTCGAATATGTTTTTCAGGAAGGTGTAATCCCCTTGGTCTAACAAAAAGTATGGCCGGCTGATCCACCAATCGATATTCTTTACCGGTTTCCGGTTGGCGATAGGAGATACTGCCTCTTACAGCGTCGATCAGATTTTGTTGACCCTCCATCAGATTTGCCCAAGTAGGGGAGGTCGAGTCTTCAAAATCTGCCATAAACACTTTCGCTCCTGAGTTGAGAGCATTAATGATCATCTTTCTATCCACAGGGCCGGTGATTTCTACCCTTCTGTCTTGAAGTTCAGTAGGAATAGGCGCTATTTTCCACTCGTTTGCTCTAGTTGAAGCTGTTTCCGGAAGAAAATCAGGCCATTGACCAAGGTCTAGTTTTCGTTGCCTGTCGTTTCTTTTTTGAAGAAGGATGAGCCTCTTGTCGTTGAACCTTTCATGAAGCGCTCTTATAAATGCCAGAGCGTCAGTACTTAATACCTCAGTATATAACTGAGAATTCAAAGGAAGCTGTAGTCTGATTCCTGAAACTGATGAAGAAGTTAGGGTACCTGTCATATGTTAAATTTACGCCAAAGATATAAAATATTCAAATAGCGAATATTCGCTACGAGATTTTTTTTTCGTAAATCGATAACTTGCCATCAAATGTTGACAGGTAACCAAACCGTAAAATTTGTTTTTGGCTTAAAGGTCAGGGCATTAAGAATCAAAAAGGGTCTATCCTTTGCCTCGCTGGCCGAGAAGACAGGGCTTTCGATTTCATTTCTAAACGAAATTGAAAAAGGAAAGAAATACCCGAAGGCGGATAAGATATTGCTTTTGGCAGAAAATCTGGGGGTTGAGTACGACGATCTGGTCTCGCTGAAACTTGATCCGGAACGAGAGGGTTTGGTTTTGTTACTTAATTCTACCTTTTTCAGGGAGTTCCCTCTTGAATTTTTTGGACTTGATGCACAGAAGCTTCTGGAAATCGTCTCTGAGGCACCGGATAAGGTCAATGCTTTTATACATGCTATTCTGGAGATTGTAAGAAACTACGACATCACCCGTGAGCGCTTTTACTTTGCCGCCCTACAGGCCTATCAGGAACTCAGAAACAACTATTTTGAAGAAGTTGAGCAACAAGTTGTCGCTTTCAGAAAAGCCTTTCACATCCACAATACCATACCGGTAGACCGAAAGCAGTGGTATGATATTTTGGAGACACATTTTCAGGTTAGGATCGACAAGAAAGCCATGCCCGGAAAGCAGGCACTTAGAGATCTGCGTTCTTATTACCACCCGGAGAGCAGTACTTTCTATCTTAACAAAGGACTTAATGCTTCTCAGGTAGGTTTTCTACAGGGTCGTGAGCTCGCATTTCAGTACATGTCTTTGAAAGACAGGCCACTTCAAACGCCTTTAGTGGAAACCGATAGCTTTGAAATGGCCTTGAGTAATTTTCAGGCATCATACTTCTCTGTAGCTCTTCTTATGGATGAACAGGAAATGGTCAGAGACATCAAGGATTTGTTCAAACAGAAACAATGGACTCCTGGAAGCATTGCCTCTCTGCTTCGTAAATATGAAGCCACTCCGGAGATGCTTATGCAGCGGCTCACCAACCTGTTGCCCAGGCATTTCGGAGTTAAACAATTGTTTTTTCTTCGATTTGAGGGGAGGCCAGAATTAAATCTTTACCACCTCACAAAGGAGCTGCATCTGGCAGGGAATCATCACCCGCATGCAAATTTCTTAAGTGAACACTATTGCCGCAGGTGGGTGGCGATACAAGCCATTGAAAAGCTTTATAAACAGCCACAACCCGAAGAAGTACAGGTGTCAGCTCAACTTTCATCTTATCATGAAACCCCAAACAGGTACCTGTGTATATCTCTTGCCTGGAGAAACAATTCCTCTCCAGAAGTTTTCATTTCGGTAACGATTGGCTTTTTAGCAGATGAAGAATTGCTTACCAAGCTGAAGTTTGCCAATGATCCTCAAATACCACAGCGCCTGGTTCATACCACTTGTGAGCGTTGTTCTATTGCTGATTGCAGAGAACGTGCAGCAGCACCAGCCTTGCTCGAAGAACAAAAACAGGCTGATGGTATTGAAGAGGCTTTACGAGAATTGGTCTCTGCTGAAATCAAATAATAAGTCTGCCACTTGTTCCAACTTTTTTACATAGTGGAACTCCTCTGAACGTTCTCCTATTTTTTTTAAAATTTGCTCTTCGCTTAGTCCCTTCCATTGATAAAAACTCATCAATCTTTCGGTACGGAGCGGCTCCGAAAGATGGCAATACACTTTAGTAGAGTTAAAAACCTGTTGTATGGCTTCATCAAGTGCAAGTACTCCATCAATTAGCAGGATTTGTTCGGAGTTGTATTGGTAACTCACAGTTCGGGTGGATCTTTCCATGCTTAGGGTGTGGTAAGGCTGAAATTCGATCATCTCCCCTTTGAACAGACTTTCCAGATCCTTGCCGATTTTTTCCAGCCGGTAGCGCTGCTTTACTGACATTCCTGCTTGCCGCTCACTTGCCGGCAGAAGCCAGTCGTCGAGATGAATATGAAGTAGGCTTAGCCTTTTGCTTTTGCAGGCAAATGCAAATCTGGAAGCCAGTGTGCTTTTCCCACTACGGGAAAGACCGCCAACACATATCACTTGAGTACCTTTCCTGGTTTCTTGTTCGCCTATCTTTTTGAAAATTGTATCGCATGCAGCAGCAAGTGGATCATCGATGATAAAATGTACTGCCTGTTCAAGATTGTCAAAGAAATAGTCAGGCCTTTGTTGTGCATCCTTCAAGCCCTTGCCAGTGCGTACAGCAACCGTTTGCACACCAGCAGCCTTGCCAGCCTGAATGTCCCGGTCTGCATCGCCTATAAACCAGGATTGAGTTAAGTTAATATTAAAATCACGGGCTGCATCCAGCAACATGCCGGGTTTTGGCTTGCGGCAGTGGCAATCGATTTTATAAGCTTTGTTTTCACCTTCAAAGCCTCCATGCGGATGGTGTGGGCAGTAGTAAATGGCGTCCAGATAAGCCCGGTCTCTCCCCAGGTCTGTTTCCATTTTGTTAAAAATGGTTCTCAGGCCTTTTATGTCAATCAGATTACGTGCCACTACCGACTGGTTGGTGGCCAGCACAGCCAGATAGGACGATCTGTTGATCTTTTGTAAAGCATTCGAAGTACCGGGTAATAATCGCAAGTCATTCGGATCAGAAATGAGATCGACTTCCTCATTGATCACTCCGTCACGATCAATAAAAATCGCTTTTTGCTCTCGCTCAAGGTTGGATTGGGTGATTTTTCCGGAGATAAAATCTTTGTTGACCTTTTCTAAACGGTCTGGTGTTCCCATGTCCTTGAGGTATTCAGGTGTGCTATAGGCGTAGATAGGTAATTTGCCTGCCCACTGTCCAAAAAGGTCTTTCCCGAAATCAGCAGCTCCCTTAATTGGAATATGCTGAAGCAATTCTTTTTCAAAGACATACAAACCGGCATTGACCAGATTCCTATACCAACCTTCCTGATGTGGCTTGGGGAACCAATGGGTGACTTGCCCATTCTCATCGATTTCGCTTAGGTCGCTGTCATAGGGATGATCATTGGGGTGAACGACCAAGGTGGCAATCGCTTGTTTTAAATAATGGTAGCGGGCTAATCTTCTTAAATCCATCTCGAGCATCACATCTCCATAAAGCACATAAAAGGAATTCGGAAGAAGGTGCTCGATCAATTTCAGGCCCCCGGCAGTACCCAAAGGCTCCGGCTCAATGCACAGATGCAGTTTGGCGATCCCTTTTCGTTCTTCAATGAATTGCTTGATTTTAGAATGCAGGTGGTTAGCAAGTAAGAAAACCTCTTTCACCCCATATCGTTCTAGCAGGCAAATTTGATGTTCCAACAGCGGAATCCCGGCGATAGGCAATAATGGTTTGGGTACATCTTGGGTGAGTGAACCAAGCCTGGTTCCTTTTCCCCCTACCAATATCGCCGCTGCTGCTATCATGGCTTATCCACTCTATAAATGGTTTCCTTCAAATCCAGTGCATACCTTTTTACCTCTTCTTCAGGCAGATTTCTGACAAAATCATCTTCCGTTACTTTAAATCCTGCTTTCTCGAGCCTGCGGCCATAGTCCAACCCATACACCCGGGCATGATCATTCTGGCCAAACAAACGTTCCCTTTCCGCAGGGTCTGTGATTGTGGGATCTTCATAAGTAGCAGTTCTTTTGTCATCAAGCGGTACCTGAATGATTCCCCAACCACCCGGCTTTAGCACACGCAGCATTTCCTTCATGGCTTTGTGATCGTCATCAACATGCTCCAACACATGGTTACAAAAAACGATATCAAACGAATTTTCAGGGAAAGGAATTTGATGGATGTCCATTTTGACCTTTGCCAGAGGGGATTCAAGGTCTGCAGTTATATATTCCAGATGACTTAAGGCCTCAAACCGGTGAATAAAGCAAAGCTCAGGAGCAATGTGTAGCAGCTTAGCCGGTTGGGTAAAGAATTGTGTTTTTCTCTGTAGGTATAGCCACATGAGGCGATGGCGCTCAAGAGAGAGGCTGTCCGGACAAAGGGCATTTTCCCTGGGCTGTAGGCGGCCATAGGGCAAAAACTTACGATACCAGCGACCGGAAATAGGACATTGAACCTGATGTCCACGATAGAAAATCGCCACTACCCTTAGTCCGATGTGGGCTACTCGTTGAAGCAAGGGTCTTGGCACCCTTCTAAGCAGAAATGAGATGATTTTTTTCACAGGTGCAAACCTAGTGCAATAGATGAATTCCAAAAAGAAACAAAACAGTACATTGCAGACTATGCTGGTATTTTAGGGTTAGTTTTTTTAAGTTGTGATCTCCATCTTGCCACATTGTCTTGAGGAAAGAAACTATCGGAATTGAATAAAGAAACCATACTTGCTGCTGCAAATAAGACTCTGGAAGCCCTGATTTCAGGTGACCTTAATGACAGAGTTTTATTTGATCAGTTGCTTCAGCATTTCTTGCACACCACTTCCAGCGAGTTTGGCTTTATTGGCAAAGTTCAGGAACGCAACGGCATAAGGGTTTTAGTGACGAATGCGATCTCAAATATTACATGGGATGATTACTCACGTGAGCTCTATGAAGCCACTCAGGCTGCAGGAATGGTATTTGATCCCCATTCCCTTTTTGGTGCTGTAATTGAGTCAGGTGAAGCTCTCATCAGCAACGACCCTGCCCAGGACCCCAGACGTGGTGGTCTTCCGAAAGAACATCCACCTCTGCTTAGTTTTTTAGGATTGCCCGTTAAATATGATGGTAAGTTCATCGGTATGGTAGGCATTGCCAATCGTGCAGGAGGGTATTCAGAGGAGCATATTCACCTGTTAGGTCCTTTACTAAATACTTGTTCTATCCTGTACCAAGGGCTTCAGGAGCGTGATCTTAGGCGCAACCTATTTGATCAGCAAGAGCGCATGCTAGCCAAAGAGCTTGAAATGAATCAGGATTTGCAGGCTTCTGAGCAGGAGTTGAAAAACAATCTGGATCGGGAACGCCGCCTAATGGATTTGCTTGGCGCCAGCGAGCGGAGGTTCAGGGCGATGATCGAGAAAGCAAGCGATGGAATTGTGCTTTATGATGCAAAGGGCTGTGTCATTTTCGGATCTGGCTCAGCTGAGAAAATTGCCGGCTATAAACTGTATGAACACACCGGTAGGGACGGAGGTTTTTTTATTCATCCGGATGACCGTGCAGAAGCCTCTTTCATTTACCGACATTTGCTTCAAAGGCCAAAAGAAAGTGTGAGCTTTCAGCAGCGTATCATTCATGCAAAAGGTCATGTCATCTGGATTGATGTAACCCTTACCAATTTGCTTGAGGATCCAGATGTTCGGGCGGTAGTCTCCAATTTCAGGGACATCTCCGAGCGCAAGAAGAACGAAGTAGAGCTCATGAAAAGTGAGGAACTGTACAGAGGCCTTTTTGACCATAACCCAACCCCACTTTGGATTTTCTCTAACTCGACTAAACGGTTTTTGGAAGTAAATGATGCCGCACTCAACCTGTATGGATTTTCAAGGAATGAATTTTTAAAAATGACCATCTACGATGTCAGGCCAATAGATGAAAAGATCAAGCTCAAAGAGAAAATTTTAACTGAGAACCAGCAGTTTGGATGCATTCCCAGATCTCTGCACCATAAGAAATCGGGCGAATTGATTTGGGTTGATGTATTTTACACAGCGATTGAGTACGATGGAGAGAGTTGTTACCTCTCTCAATGCATTAACGTAACCGAAGCCCATCGAAACGAGCAAAAGGTTCAACAGGTCTTACACGAACTGGAAGGTTTCAGGCAGGCTGTCGACAAGGGTGCTATGATCGCATTGATCGACACGGAAGGAAAGTTTGTGAGCGTGAGCCATGCCATTGAGAAGATAACAGGCATCAAAGCAGCAGATTTCCTCGGGAAGGATTTTCTTGCGCTCAAATCACGTTTTCATGACCTTCGCTATTACAGGAGCATGTATAGTGCCATTCGCAGAGGGCAAAGCTGGAGAGGAGAGTACAAAGGGCTTTCTGCCAATGAAACCATATTTTGGCTAGATGTCATTCTCACCCCGATCAAGGATAGCATTGGCATTGTGCAGCAGTATATCGCAGTTTGTATCCCCATTACAGACAGAAAACAGGCCGAAGAGGAGCGGGATATGCTGATTACTGATTTGCTTAAAAAGAATCAAAGTCTCGAAGAATTCGCCTTTATTACCTCACACAACCTGAGAGCTCCCGTAGCGCAATTCCTGGGCTTAAGTCAACTCTTTAACAGGGAACAACTTGAGGATCCTTTCAATTCAACTGTGATGGACAATATCCAATCGGCGGCTACTAATCTTGATGGGGTCATTCGTGACCTTACCCAGATATTGGCCATAAAAAAGGATATCAAGGAAAACAAAGAATTGGTCGATGCAGGGGAGGTGTTTTCACAAGTGCAGGAAAGTGTTCAAATGCAGGTCAAGGAATTGGGTGTGCAGGTAGACTGTGACTTTAAAGGCAATCTGCAGATACACTCGGTGAAAAGTTACCTGTATTCGATCTTTATCAATCTGCTAACCAATGCCATCAAGTACAGATCACCGGATAGGGCCTTGAAGATTAAAATCAAAATGCAACCAAAGGCTGATATGCTGGTGATCCTGTTTAGCGACAATGGCCTGGGTATCGACCTGGAAAGCCAAAAAGGGAAGATTTTCGGGCTTTACAAACGTTTTCACAACCATGTAGAAGGCAAGGGTTTGGGCTTATATCTTGTCAAAAATCAATCAGAAGCTCTGGGTGGTGGCATAGAGGTCAGAAGCAAAGTTGGGCATGGAACAACGTTCACAGTCCGATTGGCTCGTAAGCTTGTTTAAGTAAATTCCGTTTCAATGCTTACCTTCGTGATCGATGAAGGCGGCAGTTTATTTCGTATTGTATTTTTCATTCTGTATTTCTCTGCATAGCCAGGCACAGCCCAAGACAAAAAAGGAAGACTATGCAAGAGGCACTTCAACGACAACTTCCCGAAGCAGAGATCGATACGTAAAGGATCGTTACACCAACCGGTTTAAGTCTTTGCCAGTGATCGTAAAATACTCCAGCAAAGGCCTGATGTACGGGAATTTGTGTGTAAAAGAGGTATCTGTAAAAATGGGATTTGAGTACATGGTTTCTCCTGAACAGAATCTAAGTTCAGATGAGCGCATTTCAAACGGCTGGAATAACTTTAAGACCAAAACAAGGATGTTTTTTCGGCATGGGCCCTGGTGGAAGCTCAAGTTCAATCACCGACTTAGAAAATGCCGGAAACTTACTATGGATCACAACATTCGTTAGATCCCAGTATAGTTCAAAGGGCTGATAGAGAGCAATCTTGCTTTGAGCTCTTCGGAAATATCCAGCGAATGAATGAACAACTCTAGGTCCTGTTGACTCAAAGCCGCCTGCCCACGAGTAAAATCCCGAAGTTTTTCATACGGATTTGGGTAGCCTTCCGCCCTCAAGATGGTTTGAATAGCCTCTGCAACGACCATTGGATTATCCAAAAGGTCTTTTTCGATTGCATGAACATTCAGTTTAAGTTTACTTAGACCTACCGTAAGGGATTTGAGAGCCAACAAGGTATGCGCAAAAGGAACACCTACGTTTCTGATCACAGTGCTATCAGTAAGATCACGCTGCAATCTGGAAATGGGCAGTTTACGGGCCAGATGATCAAAGAAGGCATTGGCAAGGCCTAAATTTCCCTCTGCATTTTCAAAGTCAATCGGATTTACCTTGTGAGGCATAGCAGAAGAGCCCACTTCTCCGGCTTTGATTTGCTGGCTGAAGTAGTCCATGCTGATGTATTGCCAAAGGTCTCTGCAAAGGTCAAGTAAGATACAATTGATACGCTGAAACAGATCAAACAGGGCAGCTAGCTGATCGTAGTGTTCAATCTGTGTGGTGTATTGCTGCCGATGCAGGTCGAGTCGTTCCTCCATAAAGCGGTCTGCAAATGCCTTCCACTCTACCTGTGGAAAAGCAACTGCGTGCGCATTGAAATTTCCGGTAGCTCCTCCAAATTTTCCACTGAAACGATACGAGGCAAGTTGGGCCAGTTGTGCATTGAGCCGCTCCACAAAAACCATCATTTCTTTCCCCAAGCGGGTAGGAGAGGCCGGTTGTCCATGTGTTCGGGCAAGCATAGGAATATCTGCCCACTCCTCTGCCATCATTTGCAATCTATCAAGTACGAGCATCAGTTCAGGCTGAATAACCTCCTGAATGGAGTCACGAATCATCATTGGCAAGGCCGTGTTGTTGATGTCCTGTGAGGTAAGCCCAAAATGAACCCATTCCTTTGCTGCACCGAGACCCTCCTCTTCTACCCAGGATTTTACCAGGTATTCCATGGCTTTCACATCATGGTTTGTCTCTTTTTCTTTTTGCTTAACGAGCTGGGCATCGGCCTCCGAAAACTGCTCCAATCTTTGCTGAAGGTTTATTTCCTGCTCTCTGCTAAGGCTGAAAAAGCCTGCATCAGCTAAGGCATTAAAATAAGCCAGCTCCACTTCAATGCGGTATCTAATCAGGGCATATTCAGAGAAATAAGCAGACAACTCACGCAACTTGCTGTGGTACCGACCGTCGATCGGTGAAATTGCCAGAAGGGGTTCAGCCATAGGGGGATTACTAAAATGCGAAGATAACAGCCTGTAGTCGATTGAGCTTGTTTTTTACACTTGAATGCAACCGTAGCCTGGTGAGCCTGTTTTCTTTGATTTAGTTTGGTCCATTTTAATAGTGTACATCGCCAATTTACGGCTCATTTTTTTCCTCATTCTGCCTGATTTGGGTTCATCATCTGTACCAAATGTGCAACTTGCAGCATGAAATACGGATTGATCCTGTTCCTCTTTTTTAGCTTCAGTCTTGCACAGGCTCAGTCGATCCGATGCCATACTTCACTGCTTGCCTTTGATACCCTGTTGGAGACGCAAACGGATAGTCTCTCTTTTTTTCTAAGCAATGTTTCTCAACAAGGGATTACAGTCAACCAGTTTTACCTAATGCCCATTTATGGTGCTCCGGCATTTTTTTTAAAAGACTCTGTGTTTTTCGTTCCTGCGCTGGACAGTGTGAGGGTTTGGGTGTATTTCAAACCCAGACACAACATCTACCACAACAGCGAACTCATCATGACATTTTGCCCTACAGGTCAGTGTCTGGCAGGAACGCACCGGATCAATCTGACCGGCCAGGGGAGGTACAGCATAACCTATTATCAGACAACAGAAAACCTGATTGAACAAAGCCTCAGGACAGCCTTAAAAACGAAGATAAGTAGCCCATTCACTTCTCTGGGGTACAATAGTGCAAGGGATCAGATGTTTATGTTGATTGATAACAAGGCCACCAACGGGCAAGGAGCAACGGTCAATACCTTAGAGTGCATTTACACCGGGCGGGTCATCACTGGCTACACCAGCCGAACCCAGGCGCAAAATTCTCCCATGAACTTCAATACAGAACACACTTTCCCGCAAGGGTTTTTTAGCGAGAACGAGCCCATGCGTTCAGATCTTTTTCATTTGTTCCCCACGGATGCACCGGCAAACAACAGCAGGGCAAACTTTGCATTTGGCATTGCAAGCACGCCTTTTCAAAGTGTCGCCATCAACAATCCTCTCAATCTGGCTGATGCCTCAAAATTAGGTGCGAACAACTTGTATGAGCCACGCAACCTTCAAAAAGGAAGGACCGCAAGAGGGATGATGTATTTTGTGCTGCGCTATCAGGATTACAGCAATTTCATGTCAGGTCAGGAAAGCATACTACGCACCTGGCATAGCCTTTACCCTCCATTGACAGAAGAACGAACCCGCAATCAGGCCATTGCTCTTCAACAACAAAATCGAAATCCCTTCATTGACTATCCTCAGTTTGCAGAACGTATCAGCAGCCTGACCGCAGCGACTACAAACGCTCCGGTAGTTTGGGGCATCAGGCCTGCCCTGAACAGCATTCATTTGGGTCCGGTCGGTGTAGATAGCCTCTACCGCTATGTTTTTCATTTGACCAATACCGGAAACCAAACCATTCAGATTTCAAACCCCACCATCTCAGGAGCTGGTCTTGCGATCACTTCGGGATCATCCGGATTTACCATAGCAATAGGGGAGTCTACACCAGTTTCCTTGAGTTTTACCCAATCCGGTAACCTGAGCCCTTCAGGAACGTTGTCCTTTCAAACCAATGTGCCAGGCTTTGGAAGTGTAAACATCCCAATAACGGGCGCAAACCAGCTTTCACTGGAGCAAACGGAGTTTCGTTTTGTCGCACCTGAGCTTTTCCCATTACCTGCTGACGAAGAGGTTTACATCGGTTTTAAAGAAAAGCTATATCAGCCTCTGTATCTCCGGTTGATCAATGAACGAGGGCAGGTTGTTTTAGACCAAATAGAAGCTCCCAATGAGGAGTCTTTTATCATTGAAACCCGCCATTTGCCTGAGGGGCTCTATTTCCTTGGTTTAGCTTACGGAAGCTTTCACCAATTCTACAAAGTGCCTGTAAGGCATTAATTGTATTTTTGCCTCATGAGACTACTCGTGTCTATAGCCATCGTTTTGGTCATTTTCATTGCTATTGCCTCCTGTAACAGCGGAAATAACAATGAACAGGTCAATCCAAATACGCAGAATATCATCCTGAATGACTCCTCTTCAACAACGGGCAGTCTTGAGGTAAGGGTAATCAATAATTTTGGTAATCCGGAGAGCAATGTAGCAGTATGGTTGTATGCGACTTATCAGGATTATCAAAGCAACTTGTTTTTATTTCAACTCTTCACCAATCAAAGCGGATTGGCCAACTTTGGTTTTATCAATTTCGGGAATTACTACATCAGGGCTGAAAAGCAATCCGGGGCAATTATTTTGAACAACCAGCCGGGAGATATTGTTCAAGTACAAGCCCGAAAGAGTATCCGGGCAACTGTTGTGATCAGGAATTAAACTAAGCTGAGTTTCTGAACTTAGTTGTAAGAAGTTAAAGCGGCCTTTCGTTAATTAATCAAATGAGCAGTTCACTCAAATTAACCGTCAAAAAAGTCATCAGAGAAACTTCTGATGCCATCAGCATACACTTTGATCCACCGCCACAGGCCGCACCTTATTTATCAGGGCAATTTCTGACTCTTATTTCCAGTGTAAATGGCAAAAGTGTTCGAAGGGCTTACTCACTTTGCAGCTCACCGGTTACGGATGCCGACTGGGCTGTGGCTGTAAAGCGGGTAGAGGGAGGCTTAATGTCCAATTTCCTGAATGAGCAACTCAAGGAAGGGGCTCAGATCGAGCTCTTACCTCCTATGGGAAATTTTGTGGTAAAAACAGAGCCCTCCAAATCAAGACATTTTGTATTGTTTGGTGGTGGAAGTGGCATTACACCACTTTATTCAATCGCTAAAACAGTTTTAAAATCAGAGCCGGGCAGCTTTGTCTCTCTGATCTATGGGAACAGAGACAGCGACTCCATCATTTTCAAAACTGGCTTGGATCAACTCGGGCAGGAGTATAAAGATCGCTTTGCCCTCATTCATGTATTGGAAAAACCTCCCGGTGACTGGTCCGGACTTACCGGTTATATCACGGTTGAGGTTGTTAAAAACTCTCTCCGGCTATTTCCACAACTTCCTATAACGGATACCTTTTACTACATGTGTGGCCCACTGCCGATGATGGATAGTGTTCGCCAGTCACTTGATCTTTTGGGGATACCGGCAGCTCATATCTTCAGGGAAAGTTTTTTCAGTGACCAAAGCAAATCTGCCGATGAGAAAGCTGTTGTAGTCAACAGCAACAAACAGGGCATACAGACGGTAACCATTTTACTTGAGGGCAAAGAGTATAAAGTTGAGGTGGCTCCAGAGGAAAGTATCTTACAGGCAGCGCTCGATGATGATATTGACATGCCCTACTCCTGCCAAAGTGGACTTTGTACGGCTTGCAGAGGAAAGTGCCTGAGCGGTAGTGTCCATCTGGACGAGCGGGAAGGATTATCTGACTCAGAGCTTAAGGAAGGCTATGTTCTCACCTGCGTAGGTCATCCCATCACTCCCGGAGTTATCATTGAAATAGGCTGATGAATACAGCCCAGTTTCAGAAAGAGCAGGTTAAGGCCAAAAGGACCTTCTTGCCCAAAGACTTAGAAATCACAGGCTGGGATAGCCTGGCTCCTTATTTTGATCAATTGCTTTCTGCAGCCATTACCGATTTGAACGATCTGAGAGTTTGGCTTGATCGACAGAGTGAGCTGGAAGCCATCTTGATGGAAGACATGGCTTGGAGATATATTCGCATGACAAGCGATACCGCACATGAAGGGTATCGCAGATCGTTTCAGAATTTTATCAAGGAGGTTCAGCCACAAGCTGCTGCGATGGGAGATAAGCTCAATCGGAAATTGATTGAACTTCCGTTCATTGATGAACACAATGACCCTGCATTTCAACTTTACAAGCGTAAAATTCAATCATCCATCAGAATTTTCAGGGAAGAAAACCTGCAACTGCTTACCGAAGAGGCGAGTCTTCAAAGACTATATGGAGAGATACAAGGTGCCATGTCGGTCAATTATGAAGGTAAAGAGCTTACCATGCCTCAGGCTTCCGATTTGCTCAGGCAGTCAGATAGGGCCATCAGGGAGCGGGTTTACCATGCCATACAGGAACGCAGATTGGCCGATGCGGATGAGTTGGACCAACTGTTTGACGATCTTTTAAGGCTTCGACAGCAAATAGCGCTTCAGGCCGACTTTCCAAACTACAGTGCCTACAAGTTTCAGGCTTTAGGTCGCTTTGATTACGGCATTGACGAATGCCTTAGGTTTCATGAGTCAGTTAAATCCCTGGTGGTACCGATGCTTGATGAACTTGCTGTTTTTCGAAAGCAGCAGTTGGGTTTATCAAAGCTGCGACCTTATGACCTGGCGGTAGATTTATTCGCAAAATCTCCCTTGTTGCCATTTGACTCTGTTGAACAGCTAACCGAGCGCACAGCAGTTGTTTTTGGGAGGGTTGATCCTTATTTCGAAGAGTGTTTGCGTTGTTTGCAAACCATTGGGCAACTTGATTTGGGCTCCCGACTGGCCAAGGCACCCGGTGGATACAACTACCCTCTGATGGAAACGGGAGCTCCGTTTATTTTCATGAACGCCACGAGCAATTTGAGGGATATGGTTACCCTGCTTCATGAAGGCGGCCATGCAGTGCATTCCTTTCTTAGTAAGGATTTAAAACTCACAACCTATAAGCTGTTTCCCAGTGAAATTGCTGAATTGGCAAGTATGGGTATGGAGCTGATCACTATGGATCATTGGGATGTATTTTTCCCGGTGCAGGCTGATTTACGAAGAGCTAAATTTCAGCATCTTGAGCAAATCATACAAACTTTGCCCTGGGTCGCTACTATCGATAAATTTCAACATTGGATTTATCAGCATCCCGGTCATTCCGTCACAGAGCGCCACATGGTCTGGGAAGCTATATTTCATGAATTTTGCGATAACCAGCAGGATTTCAGTAACCTAGAACACTTCCGTAGGATCAGTTGGCAGAAGCAGCTTCATTTGTACGAAGTTCCTTTTTACTACATCGAGTATGGAATTGCGCAACTGGGAGCGATTGCACTTTGGAAAAACTACCGTGAACAGCCCGCAGAGACCATTAAAGCCTACAAACAAGCTCTTGCATTAGGATATACCAAATCAATACCTGAGCTGTATCATCATGCTGGTATTCAGTTTGATTTTAGCCCGGGCTATATCAAGGAGTTGATGGATTTTGTCATGAAAGAACTGCGTTTGCTTACCCGCTAAGCCGACTCTTGGTCTTCCTCAATCATCGGTAATACGGCAACGTAAAAACCCTCTTTTTCATAAAATTCCGGCAAGGACTCGCTGAAGTATTTGTACCTGCCCAAAAGGTTCTTAAGGCCTGTGCCTGTTGATTCGTGGCTTGAGTTTCTTTTTCGTAAGCTATTGCTTACAATGATCTTATCATCAGATGTATACAAGCGGATGCTGAGTGGGTAGTCTTCTGAAATCTCGTTATGCTTAATGGCATTTTCTACCAGCAATTGCAGACTAAACGGAGGAATATATTGACCTCTGCCAATTGAGATCAGTTCGTTTTGAACCTTTAAATTTTCACCATATCGAATTCCTTGTAAGTAAAGGTAGTTTTGAACTAGGTCCAGTTCCTCAGCCAAAGGAATCAGGTGTTGATTTCGGAGTTCAAGCACTTTTCTAAAAAGGGATGAAAACTTTTGGGAGAAGATTAATGCCTTATCGGGATCCGTTTTGATCAGGGTGTTCAGGGCATTAAGGCTATTGAACAGAAAATGTGGGTCTACCTGATTTCTTAGGGTTTCAAACTGAGCCAGCAGGTGGTCTTTCTGCAATTGCAGGTGTTTACTTTCCAAGGCCAGTAGGCGATCATGTTCCCATTCTTTTTCCTTGGCCAGCAACTTGTTTGCCTTTTGCCTCAGCATATTGTTGTAAATCAATATACCCACTAAAATGAGCACCAGAGCGATGATGGTAATCAGGGCATTTCGGGTTGAAATTTCCTTATCCAATTGAGCTTGTTTGATCTCCCCATCTTTGATAGCCATCTGCAGTTCCCTGTTTTTACGCTCCAGGCTCAGCTCACTTTCTATCTCACTGATTTTGGAATTTAGGTCTTCGCTGTTGATGGTGTCTTGCAGATCTACATAGCGTTGACTGTACTTAAGGGCTTCTTTGTATTTGCCCATCAATTCATACAGTTCCGATAGATTTCTGAAATAGTAGGCTACTGTCTGTTGTTCTTCACGCTCCTGACTATGCCGTAGACCTTCAAGAAAGAGTTTTTCTGCCCGATCGTACTGTTTGGAATACATGAGGCTTGTGGCCATGGTGTTGTAGGCATATCCCAGTTTGAAAAGCATCTTTTCGCTCTTAAGTAAAGGGATGGCGAGCTCTCCGTAATATATGGCTTTGTTGAAATCATCATTGTGGTAATAGTAGGTGAGCAAACTTGCATACACGGAGGCCAATTCGCTTTTCAATTGATGCCTTTCTGCCAGTTTTATCGCTTCATCAAAATAGGCCAATGCACTGTCTTTCTGCTGATTAAAGTTGAAAACAGTACCCAGGTTGTTGTTTAAGGTGGCTAAAAGCTTATGATTGGATGTGTCGGCATTATTAAGTGCCTCACGCATGTAATCCAACGTTTTCGGGTAATTTTTTAAGCTGAAATACATGGAGGCCATTGCGTTAGCCGCCATACTTATGTTTTTTCTTTTGCCTAGCTTTTGGCTGAGCAGGTACCCTTTACGAAGGAAATGCCCTGCCGAGTCGATGTTCCCCTTTCGGTCAAAAAAAGTACCCTTGCTGATCCAAAAGGTACAAATGGCTGTGCTATCAGGTCTTTGTTTGAAACTGTCTTCCAGCTTTTTCAGATAGAACTCGGTACTGTCAAGATTGACCTTGATCAATTCGGACACTAGATTCTGTAG
Source organism: Cytophagaceae bacterium (assembly GCA_027488815.1). Lineage (GTDB taxonomy): Bacteria > Bacteroidota > Bacteroidia > Cytophagales > JAIYAX01 > JAIYAX01. The sequence goes on from JAIYAX010000026.1 coordinate 83,108, forward strand.
AATTCGTTGGCTGCTGTCGGTATGGCCCCTTTGCTCGAAGCGGTTAAATGCGTTTCTGAGACTATCAACAATAGCCGTCTGCGCCTGAGCCTGAAATATGAAACTGCTCAGTACAAATAGGTAGCAAAATGAAAATCTAAAGGCCTTTAGCCTCACTGATTACAGAGTTGAGAAAGGAATATCCACTCCGGTCAAATCCCATTTGAGGCGTACAACAGGCAGTTCTCCCTCCTTCAGGATATTGATGGTGAATTGCTGAACAGTATCAGGCAGCATAAAAGGTTTGACAACAACACGGTTGATATCTTTGGTTTCATCATAAGTGAATGCTCCCCATTGACCTAACTCGCTGTTTAAAATGACTGTCCATTTGGTTTTGTCAGGGATGGTAAAAAGCGCATAACGCCCTGATTTGAGGGTAACTCCATTCCAACTGACATCTTGATTTATTTCTATTTCAGTAGCTTCATTAGCACCTGTACGCCATACCTTTCCGTAAGGCTCAAGTCCTCCAAAAATACTCCTTCCTTTTTTATAGGGTCTCGAGTAATAAATGCTCATTTGAAAATCACCTTGTTGATAGCTTGCGACTTCAGCCGGGCTATGAGACTTAGTCTGCTTCTTCAGGTAAAAAAAAGTAGCCCCTACCAGTGCAATCACGATTGCAGCGGAAATCAGGATTTTTTTCATGTTGGCGAGGTTGATTATTTGATGTAAAGGTCAGCTAAGGCTTGGAAATAATCAAGTTCTTTTATTCAGGTGTAGTCATCTTTCAATTGAGCGACCTTAAGTCGACAGGCACCACTCTGGAAATCCCTTTTTCAATCATGGTAATGCCATAAATCACATCAGTGGAGGCCATGGTTCTCTTATTGTGAGTCACGATAATGAACTGGGAGTCTTTACTGAATTTCCGGATGATCTGGTTGAACTTGTCGATGTTCGCATCGTCCAGTGGGGCATCAACCTCATCGAAAATACAGAATGGGGCAGGTTTGAGCAAGTAAATCGCAAACAGCAAAGCGGTAGCAGTCAATGTCTTTTCCCCCCCGCTGAGCTGGTTAATGGAAAGTGGTCTTTTGCCTTTGGGTTTGGCAATGATTTGAATTTCACTCTCCAGCGGGTTGCTGCTATCAGTTAACAGCAAGTCGCAGGTGTCGCCTTCCTCAAACAATGACCGGAAGACATGAATGAAACTTTCCTTGATCTGCATAAAAGAACTTAAAAAGGCCTCTCTAGCGACAATATCAATCTCATCGATGGTGTTCAGCAGGGCAGTTTTGGCAGCGATCAGGTCATTTTTCTGCTGTGTGATAAAGTCAAACCGCTGGTTCATTTCATCGTAGGCCTCTTTTGCCATAGGGTTTACCATACCCAGCCGATCAATCTTCGCTTTAAGGTCGTCGACCATCGTTCTTAAGGTAGGCTCATCCATCATAGGGTCAAGTGGGCGATCCATGATCTCTTCCGCTTTTACACCCGACTCAGCTGCAAGTCGCTCGAGCACGGTCCCGATGGACATTTGCGCATTGGCCTGCTCTCGTTGGAGTTCCAGCATTAGAATATTCAGGTTTTCTCTGCTTTGCTGCAACTCTCTGATGTTTTGTTCAAGGCTACCTACCTCACCCCGTTTGGCATAGTATTCTTGCTCTGCTTCACGTAAGCCTTGCTCCAGACTTTCTTTTTCTTTGTAAAGCTCCAGCAGCTGGTCTTCACTTCCGGCATCGGCCTCAAGCAAAGCAATCACCTGCTGATCAATCGTTTCTAACTCGATTTTGCTGTTGCTGATCCTTTGCTGAGTTTGCTCCCCGCTCGTTTTTTTAAACTGGGCTTCATTTTCAATCTGTTTTAGCTGCGATTTATGTTGAAGCAGCTTCATTTGGGATTGGTTATAAGCCTCTTGCAGCAATGAAATCTGCCTGCTTTTTTCATCTGCCAGTTGCCGCTGAGCGAGCGATTGCTGCCGTACCTGCTCAAGCTCTTCCGCTAAAAGTGCCACCGTAGGTTGCAAGGCCTGGAGCTCATTTTCGAGCATAAGGATTTGCTCCATCAGCTCATCACGACGACCCGCATGATCTTGCATTTGAGACGTAAACTCCTCCTGACGGGTCTGTACAACAGCCTCTTCCTGTCGCAGGCGGGAAAGTGTCTCTTGCTGCTGCTGAACAGATCCCTTAATGGAAGAGGCCCGCAAGGAGTTGATCTTTATCTGGTTTTCATCGAACAGCTTTCGCTGCCTTTGCAATTTGCCGCTCAGATTCTTGATTTCTTCTTGCAGCTTATCAAGGTTTTTGGCACGGCCAATCCGCTTACCTTCAAACAAACCAACTGATCCACCTCCGATGATGCGTCTGCGCCGGGTAAGTGTTGCACTTTTGGATAAGTAAACAACATCTTCAGCTTCGGGAAGGCTTTGGTCATCTTCTGCTGTCAGGTAAACATTTTGCAGAAGATAGCTGATGAGATTTTTGTACAAGGGATCAAACTCAACCACATCAATTGCCGGGAAGGCGGACATATTGAAACTAGGGCGGGTTTCTTTCACTTTCTCAAATCGATTGAGGAGGAAAAAATTAGCTCTACCTCTGGCAGACTTGCCCAAGAGCTCTACAGCAGCTAGGGCTTGTTTCTCATCGGCAACCAGATAATAGTTCATGTATGGCTCAAGAAAATTCTCGATCGCTAGACGATACTCTTCCGAGCAGGAAATGACATCGGAGAGGAGTGGAGCATCTTTGCCCCAGTCGGCATTCTTTTTCAGAAATTTTATAGCCTCCGGAAATCCTTCCAGATTGTCTACCAATGACTTGGTCAGATTGTACTCGTTTTGTTTCTGGTCAATGGTACGGTTGAGCTGGGCGATTTCTTCTCTAAGAGCCTCGGTTTCGGAGACTTTTCGATCAATTTGTTCTTCCAGCACCTGTTCCTTTTGGTTTTGATCTTCGAGCGATTTTTCGGCTTCAGCTATCTGCTTTTTCAGGTCGATCAAACGTGATCCAAAATCCACCAAAGAGGTGCTTCTTTGCTGCTCGTTGTTGGCTGTTTTTTCAAGTTCATTTTTGAAAGAGTTGACTTGAATCTGCTTAAGTTCTGCTGCTTTTGACTTTTCATAATACTGGCCTTGCAGCACTTGCAAAGACTCCATGGTGGCCCTGTTCTGGCCATCAATGCCTGACATTTCATCCTTTGCCGACCCAAAGGATTGCTCTAATTCAACAAACCTTTCTTCAAGATCCTTCAGCCCTTCCTGAAGCACTTTTGCCTCTTCTTCCAAACTTTGTATGCTGAACTCAGATCTCTCCAGACTTTTTTTATCCGTTTCGATTTGCTCCTGAAGGGTATCTCTACGTTCGGTGAGGTAGCGCAGACGTTCATTTTTGATTTTACGCTCGCTTTCATAATTCCTGATGCGGGTCGTATGATCGTTTACAGTTTTCTGGCGGCTGCTCAGTGTCTTTTCGGCCAGAACGATACTGGTTTTCACCTGCTCAAGAGCAGCTTCCGTTTTGGCAAGCTCAGCAGATAGGGAGGCTTTTCTGTTTTGCTCTTCTTCAACTTGTCGGGTAAGACGCTTTAACTTTTCCGTTTCTTTGCTTACCAGCGCTGCAGCCCAGGCGATGGAGGTCTCTTTAAGCTCAGTTTTTAACAGGAAATATTGCTCCGCTTGTCTGGCCTGCTTTTCAAGACTTTTTAGATTTTTACCTATTTCAAAAAGCAGGTCATCCACCCGACTCAAGTCCTGGTCAGTGTCCTCAAGCTTACGGAGTGTCTCTTTCTTACGGATTTTAAACTTCGACACACCGGCCGCTTCTTCAAACAACAGTCGTCTTGAATTTTCTTTGTCATTTAAGATTTCATCGACCATTTTGAGCTCGATGATGGCATAGCTGTCAGGCCCGATACCGGTATCCAGGAAGAGGTTGGTGATGTCTTTGAGCCTACAGGTTACACCGTTCAATTGGTATTCACTTTCTCCGCTTCGGTGGTAGCGGCGGGTTATGGTGACCTGATTGTATTCTGTAGGAAGCAGGTTTTTGGTGTTGGTAAAAGTAAGACTTACTTCCGCCATCTGGGAGGGCTTACGTGAGCTTGTGCCGTTGAAAATGATGTTTTCCATCTTTTCCGAACGAAGCATACGGGTCTTTTGCTCTCCCAGCACCCATCGGATTGCATCCACGATATTTGACTTGCCACAGCCATTGGGACCTACAATTCCGGTAATACCCTCATCAAAGCGTATAGCGATCTTCTCGCCAAAGCTTTTAAATCCTTTTATCTCCAGTGAATTGAGCTGCATCCGTTTGAATTGGGGTGCCAAAAATAGAAAGGATTGGCTACATTTGGTTCATGGAAAACGTGGAGAACTGGCTCTATATCCTGGGCTTTGTCATTTATTTTTTATTGCAATTACGCTCTGCCCGCAAAAAGCAGAACCCGACCTCAACACCTGAGCCTCAGGCATCTGATTCACCCCCTAAATCAGGTCCAATTACTTTCGAGGAGGTCTTAAAAGAGATACTTGATGAGCGCAAACAAAGCCCGGCTCCTCAGCCCAAAGCGGAGGCCCCTGTGCCATCAACTCCCGCAAAAGTCGTGAGGCGCAATTCACCCATGAGCTCAACCTCTTACGACAAGACCCTGAGGCCCAAATCTCTGGATCAGGTGGATGATGAAGCCAGAAGCCTTGAACTAATCCCTGTCAGATCAAAGAAAGTTGAGCATGAGAAGCCCTTCTACGCCAAGTTGGAGACCAACGTGCCCGAAGTAGGGCTGGGTGCTGACTACCAAAGGGGAAGTATTTTCAAGGAGTTTGAGGTGAACAAGCCAAAAGAATCGAAGTATGCTAAAATGTTCCGCAACCCTGTCAGCCTGAAAGAAGCCATCGTTGCAGCGGAAATCCTGAAACCCAAGTTTTAAACCATAAAAAAACCCGCCGAAGCGGGTTTTTTGTTTAAGCAATTTCTGTCATCAGATCCGGGCTGGCATCAGACGGATGATGGTCAACTTGTTCATAACCCAAATCACAGGGTAAGTAGGATCAAACTCAAACCATTTTACAGCAAAATTCGCACGTAAAGGAAGCTTGTGATGATTGTTTTGAAACAATTCGCCTAACATCAGCATGTCGAAGATCAATGAATTTTTAGACTTATCGTGGTTGTCAAAGTTGGAATAACCATACTTGTGACCACTCCAGTTTACAACAGCACCTTGAATAGGACCCATCAGAAAATGGATTGGGAGGAATAAAAACATCCACCACTGAGTAGCAAAAATCAGATAGAAAGCGATGTACACACCGGCCCAGCCCAGACGGCTGAAACCGCTATCTGCGAATTTTTCGAATTTCACCCATTCCGGATAGTTACGCTCAAAACGCTCATCCACTTTTACCCTTTTTTCAACCAGATCATTGTAAATATTTTTGGTTTCCCACATCATGGTAAAAACATTTTTAGTGTGATGTGGAGAATGCGGGTCTTTATCCGTATCGCTGTAGGCATGGTGCATCCTGTGCAAAATGGCATAAGCTCTTGGACTTAGATAGGAACTTCCCTGAGTTACATAAGTCATAATGTAAAAGAAACTCTCCCAAAACTTGTTCATGATGAACATCTTATGAGCAGAGTATCGATGTAAAAAAAAGCTCTGGCAGAACAAAGAGAGGTACCAGTGCAAAAGTAGAAAAGCGATAATGATCACGGTGCGGTGTGGTTGTTTAAATGAAAAACAAAATACTTCGCAAGTTAATTCACTTGTCGATAAATATAACCTGCGAAATAAAGAATAACTTACTTTACTGACTTACATCACCTGATAGGGCGAAAGTTAAAATATTTACCCCCATACGAAGGGCTTGCTGCCTTACTTCTTCGGGGTCATTGTAGATCGCCTGATCTTCCCAGCCATTACCTAAATCACTTTCGTAGGTGTATATACAAATGATTTTGCCTTTGTAGATCAAAGCAAAAGCCTGAGGACGTTTACCATCATGTTCGTGTACTTTAGGCAGTCCATTTGAAAACAAAAATGGTTTTTTAAATACCGGGTGTGAGTAGGGGAGTTCAATGAAGTTAAGCTCAGGGAATACTTTTTTCATCTCCGGTCTCACAAATTTATCCAGTCCATAATTGTCATCGATATGTAAAAAACCACCTGCCAAGAGATAGTTTCTCAGATTTTCAGCCTCCTCATTACTAAATACCACATTGCCGTGGCCTGTCATGTACACAAAGGGGTAACTCATGAGCTCCGGACTACTCACCTCAACGATCTCTTCTTCCGGAGCAATTTTGCCTTTCATTTGTTGGTTGAAAAATGAAATCAGATTGGGCAAAGCGGTTTTATTGGCATACCAATCACCACCTCCCTGGTATTTGAGTTTAGCGATTTTGAACGAATAGGTTTGTCCGTACGAAGCGAAACAAAGCAATAAGATGAATATGAATAAGGTATGGCGAAAGTTCATGATGATACCGAAGAATTCAGGCGTGAAAGATACAAAGCAAAACAGGCAAAAGCAGCAGCCGACTCTGTGCGAAGGATATGCCTGCTGAGCCTGACAGGAGCATACCCATGAGCCAGAATTTTACGATACTCTTCTGAGCTAAAATCTCCCTCAGGCCCAATCAGGAGACTTAGGTCTTTCTGGCTCATTCCTTCCATCGGGCTGGCTTCCGGGAGCAAGGCAGCAACACGTTTGTCTTTGCAAGGGTCGTTTTCCAGAAATGAGCCGAGGCTTTGAAGTGGCTTGATCACAGGCAGGTAAAACCGCTTACATTGTTTAAGGGCTGCGATAGCTGTTTGTTCTAGTTTTGGCAAAGAAATCGTTCTTCTCTCCGAGTTTTGACACTCCAGCAGGTGAATGGTATCTGCACCACTTTCAACCAGTTTTTCGATTAAAAAGTCAATCCGTTCGGCTGATCGGGGAGGGGCAACGGCAATGTGAATGGAAGGTTTGTCTGGTTTTCCAAATTGACGATCCACGACTTCATAGCCGCATTTTTTCTTTTGAACCTGATGAACAATTGCCTTTGCTTTACAGCCTTTACCGTCCAGCAAAAGAATAGGGTCTCCTGCCTGCAATCGTAACACCTGAAGCGCATGGTGGCTTTCAGCTTCGCTCAGAAAGCCTTGTTGCTGTATTTCCGGTAAATAAAAAGCCTTCATTTTTTATTATCATGCAAGTATAACCTAATTTCAGCCGGTGAATATGAGGACGGTAGCTGCACGCAAAGTCAGCCTGAGGATACATGCCCGGCTGATCAAACTGCTCAAAGGATTTTTCTTGCTCAGGCAACCTGTTTGGGTGCTTTGGATCACGGCCGGGTTTACGGTCATTTTTGCCTTGGTCACCTTTCAGGGGTTTTTCTTTTATGACGACATCAATTACCTGCGCTATGCCCATCAGGTATGGAATGGCACTTTTCAACTGACTGACGATATTCACAACCACCGCTTTGGATTAATCATCCCTCTTGCACTTATGACAGGATTGCTGGGTCTAAGCGACTTTAGTGCCATTTTATGGCCACTGCTTGCCACATTGCTTACCCTCGTCGTCATTTACCGTTTCGTTTACAGGCGATCCAGGTATGCAGCCTTGATGGCTGTCTGGCTTTTTGGAACGGAGTATTACATTATTTTCTATTCGAACAAAGTATACCCCGATACGACTGACACTTTGTTCATGATGTTGGGTGTGATGCTGCTCTGGGTGTCACGCTACAAAAATGCCTGGTACAGTCTTTTGCCTGCGCTGGCATTTTTTGCCTGCTTACTCACCAAGGAAACGGTGATATATGTGTTTCCATTTTTGATGTGGTGGATTGTCACCAGATTTAGAAAAGAGCAGGACATCAAAAGACACCTCATCTTCACCTTTTCGCTGATGTTGCTATTGGCAGTGCTATTCAATGTGTACTATTTTGTTGCCGGTGACTATTTTTACCTGATTGATACGGTTCAGGCTGCTCAAAAGGCAAGACATCTGGCTCAGGACGCTTTAGAAGAAGCCATGTTGCTTTTTCCCAGACTTACCTATGAGCCACTGGTGATGCTCTCTGACTCAGGGATGATCGCTGTGCTGATCCTTTCGATGCCCAAATTGCTCAATGGCTGGAGATGTCTCATTTACACACGGGATAATGTGGAGTCAATCGCATGGGTATACACTGTATCCGGCTTGCTGGTGTTTTGGTTTATGAGCTCCAGCTTTCAGGAGTATCGGCCCATACCGCTTAATCCCAGGATGTTTTTCCCGATCATGCCGGGTATTGCTATTCTGGCTGCGTTTAGCATCAGGTATTATTTCCAGAAAAGGGTTTGGCTGTTTCGCTATACTTTGATGTTCCTGGGAGCAGCATTCATTGATTTGCTTACCGGCCATGAGAAAATCGCACTGGTCTATCTGGGATTTGCCTTGCTTTTTGCAGCGGCATGGTATCCCCGTGTGCGGTTAAGCAAGGAAGCCTTTTGGGTGGGATTTATTGCACTTACGGCGCTTCATCCTTTATATGCACTTGTCAAAACCCATCCCCACGATTATTTTTCAGAAAAGGCTGCTTTTCAATTTATTCAACAAAACCGGCCGGCCAAGCTGCTTTTGCTTACAGATGACCGATTGTTGAAACAGGCTGACTTCTATTTTGGGTTTAGCATTCCAAATGGGCTCCAGATTGGCAGTTATTGCTCAGCAACAGCCGGTAACGGTATGGAAACCTGGTTGTTTGTCAATGACCACTCTGTGTCGGTCTTATCAGCAGCAGGAAAACAAGCCTGCCAGCCACCTGTAGAGGCAGCCGGCAGGGAGTTACTTTGGAAAGAGGATAATGTAGCGGTATACCGCCTAAAAAATTCTCAGCTTCGGGCAACCTCTGAGTGAACGGTTTTCCCTTTGATGCTTACCTGTGACATGGTCTCAGAGATTTCACGAGCCAGGCTTTGGGGGACTTCCACAAAGGAGAAATGATCAAAAATCTCGATATGCCCAATACGATCTCCAGCCAGACCGGTTTCCCCGGCAATAGCACCTACCAAATCACCCGGCTTGATACGTGCTGATTTGCCCAGGTTGATGAAAATTCTGGACATCTTTTCCCCGCTGCCTCTGGCTGGTTTTGGTCGGCCAAACTCACGTTCAGGTCTGCCTGCCGGAGCCTCATCACCTTGCCTGCTTCGGCTTCTGGGTTGATCTCTTTGAGCGAAGCTGCCCCGGTCATTGCCTCTGCGATCTGAACCACGGCGGTCTGAGTCCCTTCCCCCTCGATCACGATCAAATCTGGAGCCACGCTCCGGACGATCATCTGACCTTTTCTTGGGTGATGCAAAAATGAATACCGTATCGTCAGTTGGTAATGGGCCAAACTGTAAATTCAACAGAGAGGAAAGAACAAGCTCAGGGCTTAAGGTTTCATCATGAAGTAATTCCTGCGCAATTTCCTTGAACTGATGGATATCAGGAGACTGCATGCTTTCCTGAATCTGCTCTTTGATCTTCCTCTTCTTGATGATCATCAGCTGCTCTTTACCTGGTATTTCGCCTTCAGAGATTTCTGCTTTGGTGTATTTTCTTATGTCTTCCAGAGTACGCAGGTTATCACGGTTAGAGCAAAAAGTAAATGCCAGGCCAGATTTACCGGCTCTGCCTGTTCGGCCTATGCGGTGAACGTAGATTTCTTCATTGTTAGGCATGTCATAATTAAACACTGCCTCTACATTGTCTACATCGATTCCACGGGCTGCAACATCCGTAGCGACCAGAATACTTCCTTTACCTTTTTTGAAGGTGTTGAGCACCATACTTCGTTGGTTCTGACGCAGGTCACCGTGAAGTGCCTCAGCATCAAAGCCTTTTTCAATCATTTTTTCCGTAAGCTCATCTGTCATCGATTTGGTATTGCAAAACACCAGAATCTGGCTAAGCTGATATCCCTCAATCAAACGAATCATTAGCTCTAGCTTCAGACTACCCTTTACATCGAAATAGTATTGTGTAATGGCTGAAACAGTGACCGCTTTTGAAGCTATTTTAATCATCTCCGGATCCTTTTGGAATCGCTTGGTGATCGACAAAATAGGTGGTGGCATAGTGGCTGAGAAAAGTACTGTTTGTCTCTCCTCTGGTACCGATTCCAGAATTTGCTCGATGTCTTCACGGAAGCCCATATCCAGCATTTCGTCAGCTTCATCAAGCACTACCATACTGATTTGCTCCAGTTTTAAAGTGCCACGGTCCATATGATCCATTACCCGACCAGGTGTTCCTACTATGATCTGGGCTCCTTTTTGCAAGGCTTTGATTTGTTTGTCGATGGACTCACCACCATAAACCGCACATATATGTAGTCCTTTCACATGTTTGCTCAGCTTTTTTAGTTCTTCAGCCACCTGAACGGCAAGCTCACGGGTAGGGCATAGGATGATGGCCTGTGGGAAACGCTCTGAGGGGTCAGCTAATTGAATTACCGGAGCTCCGAAAGCTGCAGTTTTTCCAGTACCGGTCTGAGCCTGTCCAATTAAATCTTTACCCTGTAACATGACAGGGATCGCCGATGCCTGAATGGCAGAGGGCTGAGTGAAGCCCATATCGCTGATGGCTTCAAGTAATGGAGCGGTGAGCCCCAATTGTTCAAAAGTGGGAATTTCTTGCATAATAAATTGATCAGCACCATGGTGCTGAGTTAAGTTTTGTAAAATTTTAAAGGGGGCTGAGTTGAAGTTTTAGCTTTACTGTGATTCGAGTGATTTAATGAGGTCTACATACAGATCCATTGCCTGCTGGGTATCCATACCCTTCAATGCCTCCCAGGCATTGTATTTCGCTATGGCAACAAAATCAAAGCCTCCCGGCCGCTCTGTATTGACATCACCCACAGTAGCCTGCTTGTAATGTGCATATAACTTCAGCAAGATATCGTTTGAGGGTTTTTGGGTCAATTGCTTTGACCTATCAAACGCTGCTTCAAACTCTTCTTTCGTTACCATTCAACAATAATCGGGTGCAAAGATAATAGGAAATATCAGATGATCAGCCTGATGGCTTAAATATTCAAAATTGAAGTAAACCCTACATGGGTACAATTTGAGTCGATTATTGCTCGAGTAGGGGAATATTTTTGAACTCACCCTGTGTGATGGTTCGGGTGGAATTGTCACGGGCACTTTTGGCAGTAAAGGTAAAGGTGCCACTTGCCAGTTTTTGCTTAAGGTCAACGCTTGATACCAATACGTTGCATTCAGTGCTCATCCAGGTGTCTTCGGCAGTACCATCCGTAAAGGCTGCTGTAGCGATCGGCTGAACGTAGGTACTTTTTTCTAAAGCGTTGATAGTGAGGGTGATCGTTCGTCTGGCGTTTTGCGGTGTGATCTCAAAACCGGAAATAATCATTTGACTGCTGGTTTTGTCGAAAATGAAGGTGCAATTAAGCTTGCTGTTCCATTCCGCACCGTTTACAGAGGCTTTCATGCTGCCGGTAAGTTCGATGTTGATCGGATCAAATTCTTTGGGCTCTCCGCATCCTGTCAGTAGGATCAACAGACTGAAGAAAAATAAAAGCTTATGCATTTGGCTCATGAGAATTTTGATGTTTTAACAAATTTCAGAATTTCAACGGGCTTCTTATCGTGTAGATCAATAGCTCCGGCAAAAGCGATGTAAGAACCAATTGTGTAAAACTGAAAAACAAGTAAGAGACTGAAATTTCAGTTTCATTCAGTACTTTTCGGTTTTAAAAAGGAATCCCTATGTTGAGCATCAAAGGCAAAGTGTTGGAAGTGTTTCCAGTCGTGCAAGTGAGTGAGAAATTTAGAAAACGTGAGTTTGTGGTGGAGTATGTGGAAAACCCACAGTACCCAGAGTTTATCAAATTTGAATGTGTGCAAGACAAGTGTGAGCTATTGGACCGTGTTGCACCTGGTCAACAGGTGGAGGTTTCGTTTAATTTGAGGGGACGCTCTTACGTCAACCCGCAAGGCCAGAAAAGCTATTTCAACTCCTTACAAGCCTGGAGAATATTACCTGCTGCTGACAGTGGATATACACCAACAGGCCAGCAAGCTCCTCAGCAACATAGCCCGGCACCTGAGTCTGCACCGGATATGGGAGCTTATAGCGGTGGGGATGATGACCTGCCATTTTAAGGCACCAATTCCGAAACTGAAATAGTATTTGCTCAAGGATGCAGTGAGATTTTTCTCCGGCATCATCTTTTTAAGTAAGAGTGCAGTACCTTTGCCCTCTTTTCTTTATAGCTTTCATGATCAACCCTTCACAGCTGGAGCGTCGAAAGACCTTTGCCATCATCAGCCACCCCGATGCAGGCAAGACTACCCTCACGGAGAAATTTCTACTTTTTGGAGGGGCCATTCAAACAGCTGGAGCGGTTAAGTCCAACAAGATCAAAAAGTCGGCTACCTCTGATTTCATGGAAATCGAGCGGCAAAGGGGTATCTCAGTGGCCACCTCGGTAATGGTGTTTGATTACAAAGGATTTAGGATCAATTTGCTGGATACACCCGGTCACAAAGACTTTGCAGAAGATACCTATCGAACCCTCACAGCGGTTGACAGTGTCATTCTAGTGATCGACTGCGTAAAAGGGGTAGAAGAGCAAACCGAGCGACTTATGCAGGTTTGCAGGATGCGAAACACACCGGTGATCATTTTTGTGAACAAAATGGATCGAGAAGGTAAAGATCCCTTTGACTTACTCGATGAGCTGGAGGAGAAACTGAAGATCAAAGTGAGGCCTTTGAGTTGGCCCATAGGAATTGGAGCGACATTTAAGGGGGTTTATGATTTGTTTCGTGAGGAGTTGATGGTCTTTAATCCCAACAAAACCACTATTGAGAAAGAAGTCACCCGAATTAAAAATCTGGACGATCCTGCGTTAGAAGAAAAAGTTGGGAATCAACTTGCCAAACAGCTGAGAGAGGATGTGGAGCTCATTCAAGGTGTTTATGAGCCTTTTACTGCTGATCAGTACAGAGAAGCCCATTTGGCTCCGGTGTTTTTTGGAAGTGCGATCAATAATTTTGGAGTACAGGAGCTTTTGGAGAACTTTATCTCCATTGCACCCACACCCGGCTCAAGACCTACCCAGCAACGAGAGGTAAGCCCACTGGAGCCTAAATTCAGCGGCTTTGTTTTTAAAATCCATGCAAATCTTGACCCCAGGCATAGAGATCGAATTGCATTTGTGCGTGTTTGCTCCGGTAAGTTTGAGCGAAACGCAGTGTACAAGCATGTGAGGCTTTCAAAAAACCTAAGATTTGCCGCTCCTTTCAGCTTCATGGCTCAAGAAAAAAATGTACTAGAAGATGCCTGGCCGGGTGATGTAGTTGGTCTATATGACACAGGTAACTTTAAAATTGGAGATACTTTGACGGAGGGTGAAGATCTGATGTTTCAAGGCATTCCGAACTTTTCCCCTGAGATATTCCGAGAGGTGATCAACACCGACCCGCTCAAAACCAAGCAATTGGATAAGGGTATCATGCAGCTTACGGATGAGGGTGTAGCTCAGCTTTTTATACTAAGCGGAGGACATCGCAAAGTGATTGGTACCGTTGGTGAGCTTCAATTTGATGTCATTCAGTACCGTTTACAACACGAGTATGGAGCCTCCTGTCGGTTTTCCCCAATGCCAATTCAAAAAGCTTGCTGGATTACAGCTGAAAAACAATCTGACTTACAGGAATTTATGAAGTTTAGAGCGCAGCAGATCGCTCAGGATAAAGATGGTATGCCTGTTTTTTTGGCGGAAAGTGAATGGGTCTTAAGGATGGTCATGGAGAAAAATCCGGGAATTCAATTTCACTTTACTTCAGAGTTTAAGATGCAGGCGGCTTCGGCTACTTAAGAGTTGTTTTCACAGGTTGATTGGTCATCCACACCTTGGTCTGTGAGCCACAGACCAAGACTTTGTCTATTCGTCCATTCTTCTTATTGATGTGTTATGTACAGGCTAGGGCTTACAATTTTAAGTTTGATTTGAATGATCTGTGAGCCACTGACCAAGGGGGTGTGAAGGCTCTGGCCCGGATATAATATCTTTAGATTATGGTGTTTGGGCTAATGAAGTTTTTGAAAAGCTCGTTATTAAGAAGGCATACATCCCAGGTGCATCATTTGGAGGGCTTAATTATATGAAATTTGGAATTGAGAAGCCGGAAATTGTTATAACTGCTTTTTTGTTAAATCCTGGTTGTTTGCAACCTTTCTTGCTAGGCGCAAAGAATCTATATTTTAATCTACTGCCTATGCTTAACCCAACTTCAAAGAATGTATTAAAATTTCTTGATAAGGCTGTTTTTTCTAAACCCAATCACAGTCTTACAAACCAGTCAGAAAAAATGCTTGTTGACAATGAAGTTTTTGCTGCCAGTCGCTACAAGGACAAAACGCAAAAGCCATCTTATATGGATAAGCAACTCGCCGAGGTATAGGTGAAAACCAATTTACTAGTAGGTGATAAAGACCTGTTGTTTCCAAATCAGAATTCAATTGAAAGAGCCAAAAAACAAATAGGATCCTTAAAGGAAGTAAAAGTGTACGAGTACGTAGCACACGGAATTGAGACCTACGATAAGGCCATGAAGTACATCGGCGAAAAGATATAGAATCAAAACTAGCAGACCTATTGGGAAGCATAGGGTGTGATTGATTTTAAAAAAACCTTTGTAGGATTTTTAAATAAATGTTTTGTTTGGCCGAAGGAGTTGTCAATGTTTCAGAACAACAAAAATGGCTCCTTCCTGAACCTAAATGATGCTATGCGAGCACTTCTCTACTTCAAATTTAAAGCTAAGCCATAGTTACAACCCTGCCCTGATCCGCATTATCTGCTCGGTATGCCGCTCCATATGTGCAGACATGAGCAGGAGGGTTTGGTACAGATCAATCTGTCCGGTAAGGGGATGCCTCCAATAGTGGTACCTGAGCGCATCCCGGCTGCTTGTAGCATATTCAATAGTGGACTTTCTCTGATTGCGAATAGCCTCAAGTGCTGCCTGAGCATCTTTGAATTGCCCGCTTGGTCTGAACACCTCAGGTGAGCGTGCCTTCCAATTTCGGCTGGTCATTCGGGGACGTATCTCTTCATCCTTTATCCTGATCTTGCTTCTAAGCTCTGGTGCAGGTGCTTTGCTCATTTGTTCTTTCACGATATCCGGAAATTTCCGCTCTGCCAGTGCCAGGTGCTCTAGGCATTCGGATATGCTCCATGAGTTGGGTTCAGACTTTTTGTAAAATTTGTACTCTTTCAGCCCGGCCAATGCATCTTCCAGTTTGTTCATAGAAGTCCGAAGGGTGAGAATAAGTTGATCCCGCTCTGTTTGGGTTATCTCTCCTTTCGATCTGCCCTCTGCCTTGCGCTTGATCTCTTTGAGCCATACATCGTGCAGCTTGATCAGTTTATTGGGCTGAAAGATCTTTTCAAAAAAAGTGAGCCATCCTTTTTGTGACTCGTCCGTTACCAGCAGGCAGCCGCCAGGTCGAGGTTCAATATACCAGGCATGATAGCCTTGTATCTGTTTCTTTTCTGACAACCAGCTGAGTCTTTCATTCGGTACAAACTCTTTGATCTCCGAGCTGAACTGTAGATCCATGGTCTCCCATTCAAACACTGCATTAGGCTGTAGCTTTCCTCCACCTTGTACAACAACGTTTTTAGCACCCACATACCATTCCGGCCAGTTGGAAGCATCAATCAGAATAGCCCAAACTACCTCAGGCGGGGCTTGTATTTCGATCTCATTATGGATGTAAAACCTGGCTTTGGAAGGATGAAAATCCACAGGCCAGTTGATCCTGTCTTTTAATGGGTCGTACTTTTTGGAAAGCGTTTGAGCCATGAGAGCCTGCTGTCCGAATAGCAGCAAACTCATAAGCAAGAGGATAACTGCCACTCTGGGACTTGCCAATTGCTTTTTGATCTTCTTCATAATAAAACTTGGAGTAATTCTGGGCAGATTGGAAATAAACCAGTTGTTTAAGCCAACGAGTTTTTTACCTTTTCCATGCATCAGCAGTTTTACTCCGGCTTCGGCTACTTCCTTTGCGGGCATGGGTTTGTTTGCATGCATGGCATTGGTTTTTCGCATGGCAGGGCTATGGAAAGGCGTTTCCACCGTACCCGGGCAAAGCACAGAAACGACTACTCCGCTTCCTTCAAGTTCAGAGGCAAGAGTTTCAGAAAAGGCCAGAACAAAGGACTTGGTTGAAGAGTAAATCGAGTAGTAGGGGAAGGGAATGAAGGCCAGCAATGAAGCCACATTCATGATCCTGCCTGACTTACGGCCAGCCATATCTTTAGCAAATAGTTTGGTAAGGATCACCAGACTGCTCACATTCAGGTTGATCATCTGAAGCTCCCGCTCCAGAGAGGTTTCCAGAAAGGCACCGTACTCTCCAAATCCGGCATTGTTCACCAGATGGCTGACGACAAGCCCTTGCCCGATGATTTCATGATAGAGTTCAAATGCCTGTGCAGGTTGACTTAAATCTTTGACAAAAACCTGTACATCAATCCCGTATCGGGCAATCAAGGCCACCTGCATTTCCTTGAGCTTACTTTCATTGCGGGCTGTCAGGATTAAATGATGTTTACCATTGGCCAGTTGAACGGCCATTTCATAGCCGATGCCTGAGGAGGCTCCGGTGATCAAAATGTAGTTTTTCATGATTGTCAGTTTTTAATGTAGATTACTTTACCCGGCTCCAGACTGCAGTGCGGCCAAAAAGGGAAATCCCAACAAAACCCCTCACTTCCAATATGTTGGGGTCTGTCAAGGTAATTTTACAAGCATAGGTCTTACCCTCCCTTGGGTCATAAATGCTGCCCTCTTCCCAAACTTTATTCCCTGAGTAGACAAAGTCTTTAAGAATGACGAGGCCTATAAGCTCACGTTCTCGCAGTTTTGGGTCTGGATTTTTACGGTCTTTGGATTCTTCCCCAGTGCCCCAGAGCACTTTGCCGTAGTATTTTGTACCCGATATATAAATCTGAAAGCGGGCATCTTTCTCTTCATTGAGCCAGTTACCCACCAAGGCATTGGCTTCGGAACTTTTGCCGGACTGAGCCAAAACTACACTTACCAGCAACACAAACATGAACGATAAAATGGTTTTCATAAGGCGCTTTGTTTTAATCTTTTTCAATGACAGGAGGAATGAGTTTGTACATCACCGGAGTGACAATACGTGACAGGATGGTAGAGCTAATCAAACCTCCGATCAGCACGATCGCCAGAGGTGAAATCTGAGGGTTAGGGTTAATGGCCAAAGGGATAAGGCCACCAATCGCTGTAAGAGAGGTAAGCACCACCGGAAGGAAACGCAACTCACCTGCCTGCTCAATAGCATCCTCAAGAGGCACTCCTTCTTTCCGCAATTGATTGGTAAAATCCACCAGAAGGATGGAGTTTTTCACTTCGATACCTGCCAGCCCAATAAAGCCGATGATGGCAATAAAGGACATCGGATTCCCGGTCAGCCAAAGCAAAGTAATGCCGCCAATCACTCCCAACGGGATCACCGATAGCACGATAAGGATACCCTTGAATGTTTTGAACTGTAGGATGAGTACCGCCACAAACAGAAACACCGTAAGTACAATGACCGTAGCAAAGCCACCTCCAAAGGCATCTCCTTCGCTCTCAGCCTCTCCGGCAAGCTTATAGGAATACCCGGATGGCATACTCATCTTATTCAGTTCTGGGACTACCTGTTTGAGCACCTCATTGGCCAAAACTCCTTTGCGGGTATAAGAGGTGACTTTTACAAACCTGTTTTTATTGAAGTGGTTGATGCTTGTCGGTGAGCTTTCAAACTGTATCTCGGCAATCTGACTGAGCGGAATGGCCGTCCCCAGAGCATTGTTGACATACAATTTGTTTAGCACTTCGATGCTTGCCCACTTCTCACGAGGTGCCGTCACCATGATGTTGAACTCAGCACCCTCTTCATTGGTGTAGGTGCCCATATTTAGCCCGGCAACAGCAAGGCGTATGGTCCTGTCAATATCAGCAGTGAACACTCCGAGGGTGCGGGCTTTCTCTTTGTGAATGCTCACTTTCACGTCTGTTTTGAGTGTGTTTAACTCATTGTTCACATACAGAGTACCCGAGTGATTTTTGAGCAATTGTTCTACTTCAAAAGAAAGCCTGCGCAAAGTATCCAAGTTGTCTCCAAACACCCGGATGGAGATTGGGGCCTCAATGGGCGGGCCCTGCTCGAAGTCCTTGACCTCTACTTTGGCATAGGGGAAGTCAGCGAACTGGTGTTGCAACTCACTGATCAGAAAGGTTTTGTTTTTGGGTTTTTCGTCCTCAGCGAGTTGCACAAACACCTGGGCAAAATCAGCCTTTTCGCCCTGCTGATTCACGTTGTAGTAAATTTGTGGGTTGCCTTTACCGATGTTACTGCTGAAGTAGCGGATCTTAGGGTTTACACTTAGGCTGTCCTCCAACATGCGCATGATGCGGTCACTCTCCTGTAGGCTGGTTTGAAGAGGCATACGCACATTGATGAGAAAAATCGGCTTCTCTGAACTGGGGAATAGCTTAAAACCCACCACTGGAAAAAGGCTCATCGAAGCTCCAAACAGCACAAAGGCAATAAGCAAGGTCTTTAATGGGTGAACCAATGCCAGTTTCATTACTTTGGCATAGGTGGCACCAATGGCTTTTTTGAGGATGCGGAGAAACACATTGCCTTCAGGGTTATGATGCTCTTTCAGCACCCTGCTGGCTAGGAAAGGCACAACAGTAAGCGACACAATCATGGAGGCCAGTACGCTGCAAATGACCGCCAGGGGCAACCCACGCACAAACTCTCCCGGCCCACCGGGCAAGAAGACCATTGGTAGGAAGGCGATGATCAATGTGGCAGTACAGCCAATTACAGCTACGGTGATTTGTCCGGTGGCCTTGATGGCAGCCTCCCTGCGGCTGTAGCCTTCACGTAGCCATCGCTCAATGTTTTCCACCACTACAATGCTGTCATCAACCAGTAGACCCAACGATACGACAAGGCCTACGATACTTAACTGGTTGAGTGCGATGCCAAACAGATTGAGTCCTACCAGCCCAAGAGCCAGCGAAAGGGGAATGGCGATCATGACCAGCAAAGATGCCCTGCCGCCCAAGGGAGCCAGTGTAAACAACACCAGCACAATAGCAATCAGGAAATCAAAGCCCAGACCGGAAAGCCTTCTTGACACATTATCCGCCTGATCAAAGTGCTTCACCAAACGGATGTTTTGGGGGAGCGTTTTTTCAAACTTCTCGATCACAGGCAGGTAAGCCGCTTGTGTTGACGCTATGTTTCCACCTACTTTTTGAGCTGCGTTGACCAGAACAGACCGGTTTCCGTTAAGTCGGGTGATATGCTTATCTTCTGCATTGCGCAGGCTCACCTCAGCTACTTCTTTGAGCAAAACGATTTTACCGTTGGCATTGCTTACCACCGTGTTTGCGATTTCTGCCAGATCTTCAAATTTGCCGCTGGTTTTTACATTGAAGGTCCGTGTTCCTGCGGTCACATTGCCACCGGGAATGTTCAATGCCTCACTTTGGATACTTCCCAAAACGACATTCAGCGGAATTTTATATTGCGCCAACCTATCCTGCTTCAGGTCTATGCGAACCTCCTCCTCCGGGGCACCTGACACCTTAACTTTTTTGAGATTGGCCACTTTTTCCAAGACTTCCTTAAGGTTTTCGGCTTGCGTTTTTAAGTCACGGTAGGCGGCAGTCTCACTGACAAGTGCAATCTGAAGAATGTTCACATCACTGGGGTCAACTTTGCTGATGTCGATGCTGTAGATGTCCTGAGGGAGGGTGTTTTTCAGGGCGTTTACCTCACGTACCACTTCCTGATAAGTATTGTCAACATTCACACCGTACTTAAACTCTACCCGCACGACGGCGATCCCATCTTCAATCGAGCTTACGATTTTGTCTACATCTTCAAGTTCATAGATTTTGTCCTCAATGGGTTTTACCACGAGTTCCTCCATATCTTTGGGACTGGTACCAGGGTAAACTACGACAATCGGATAAGTAGGAGGGTTGATCTGCGGGTCTTCCGCACGAGGCATGGTGAGCATGGTGACCAGACCGACGACGGCCACCATGATAAAGATCACCAGGGTAAAGGAGTAATTCTTTACCGAAAATTCTGTCAGTTTCATGGAATTCAGTCGTTTACGATTAGAATACGGGCATTTTCATTGAGGAATGCGCTATTGCTGATCACGATGCGCTCTATGTTTTCCAATCCACTTTTAACCCATACTTCCTTGTTGTCAAAGCTTTCGATCTCAATGGCTTGCTTTTTCACTTGGTCTGTCTGTAGGGGTATGTAGACAAAAGCCTTCATTCCATCTGCTTCTATCAACGCTTCATAGGGGATAGATATCATTTCTACAGGCTTGCCCGACTTAATTATGGCTTTACCGAACATACCGACAGCCGGTTTGATGCCTTTCAAATTGACTTCTACCTCTATCGTAAATGAGCCGCTCCCTTGGTCTGCGGCCATGGCCTTTCGAAGTACTTTTCCGATAAACAATTGATTGGGAAAAGCATCAAACTGCACTTCGGCTTCATCGGCCTCCTTGATCAATGCCCAGTCAGCATCTGATAGCCCCACTTTGAGTACCCATCCTTTTGCAGAGCTCTCACTGATGGCAAGGATAGGGCTTCCAGTAGCGACAACCTCTCCTTCATTGGCCAGTTTGCGCTTCACAAAACCGGCTTCAGCTGCTAAGATGACAGCATGGGTTTTATTAAAATTAAGTGCTTCCAGTTGTCTTTCAGACACCTTTAGGGCCGTTTCACTGTTTTGAACCTGCTCCAGTGTGGTTACACTGTCGGCATACAGCCTCAAGACCCGCTCATGGTCTCTTTTGGCTTTTTCAAGCCCCAGCTTTGCTTGTGCTACTCCAGCTTCGATTTCGGTCAGCTTAAGAGTGGCCAGTACCTGACCTTTGTTGAAGAACTGCCCCTCCATAACATTGATCTTGTCGATGACACCACCAATTTTAAAACTGTACAAGGCTTCATCACCTGTGCTGAGCAGGCCGGTGCCGGAGAAGGATCTTTCACGGATTTGTTTTTTCAGTGCCAGCGTTTTTACAGCTATGGCCTCTGAGTTGGAAGAACTTTGCTCTGGCTTGGGAGCTGAATTGCATCCTGCCAGCATGGCTGCGACTATTGCGAAGCCGCTGAGAGAGTTTAAAATGGATTTCATGGGATAATCAGTTGATGTTGAATGATGCATGAGCACGCTCTGTTTCAGCGGCTTGTAGGTATGTTTCGGTACGGGCGATCCCAAGCTGCAAGGCTGATTGCACCTGTTGGTTTTGGGCATCGAGCAGCTCGATGTAGCTCAGTTGGCCTTCACGATAGAGTTTAATGGCATCCTCATAGTTGGCCTGCGCCGTTATATAGGATTTAGCAGCTCCCTGATGGCCTAGCAGAGCATTGTTTAGCTTCTGTTCCGCAATGGTTTGCTGGAGCTCGATTTGCTGATCTACTGTTTCCGTTTGAAGTTTATTGATCTGTTGGTCCAGTTCGGCTTGCCTGGATTTGTGTCGGTTACGACCAGAGTTAAACAGATCCCATTGCAGAGCCAGACCGAAAAAGTAATAGCGTGTTTTATTGTCGTACTTCCATTCAAAACCCTGAGAGCCAAGGTCCAGAAAAGTACTCAGCTTAGGGATCAGGTAAGCCTGAGACATTCCTTTCAGATGGCTGCTGATGTTACCGGCAATGCCTAGTTTTTGTAGCTCTTCACGTTGGCCCGAGGCCATTTCTGTTTGAAGTAATGCAGGCACACTGAGGTAGCCGCTGTCAATCAGGATGCTATCCTCCAGATTTTTGTTAAGCAAAAAGTTAAAGTAGGCCTTTGCTGATGCAGCATTCTGTCCGGCCTGAGCCGCCAATGTTTGATAGCGGACGAGCTCGTTCTCAGCTCTAAGCACCAGGGTGCGGTTGGCCTTGTTGTTTTTAAACAGAGATTGATTGATCCTGAGGCCTTCTGCTGCCAGCAGAGTAGCAGACTGGTAGACCTGAATAGCGTCAAGGGCTTGCATGTAGCGGAAGTATGCTTGTTTGATTTCTTTTACCAGTTCTCGCTTATACAGGTCAATTTCAATCTGCTGCAGAGTGATTTGTTCCTTTTTTATTCTTCTGTTGTACTCGATTTCAGCATTCAGCAAAGGCATGCTACCTCTTACTCTTAGGTCATAAAAGTTATTTGGATTTAGCAGGATACTCTCGTTTTTCAATTCAGGAAACTGAGAGCTGGCTGTGAGTTGATTGAGGCTACGGTACACCGGATTGAGAAGGTCACCGGCCGGGAAGTCAACTGTACGGCCCCCTTCAGCCAGAAAATAGTTTCCTAATAGGCTGACCGATGGTAAGAAAAGGCTTTTTGCTTCTTTCAAGGCATGAAGGCTTTTTTGAAAGGCTATGTGTTGCTGTTGCAAGGATTTGTTTTTTGCAAAACCCTCACGGATGTAGGCATCCAGTACCTGCTGGCCTGAGGCTGTGCTGAGGCCGAAAAACAGGAGGTAGGCTGAGATCCAAAATCTGTTCATTGAATGCTGTTTTAATGTTGAACAATGTTCATATAGATTGAAAAATATTACGCTCTGTTGATCAGCATGACCAATTCATCATACGCACGGTCAAGCATGGTTTCAGGTCCGCAGAGATTGACTCCTTTAATCCTTTGGTTGATGTGGAGAGAGGCCATACCGTGTGTGGCACTCCAAATTGTAAAGGATAGTGCTTCAAGCTCATGGCCTTTGAAATGCCCTTTCTCCATACACTGGTTCACTGTTGTGCGTAGAAAGTCAAAGGTGGCTTTCCCTTCATTCCATTCCTGGTTGTGAAGGGTTTCCAGAAACTCCATAGGAGCTTTCATGGAAAACATAAGTTCGTACATATCAGGGTTTTCAATTGCAAACCGAAGATAAACTCTACCTAGCGCTCTTAATCGTTCCATCGGGTCATCAACTGAGGCTAGTACCCGCATATCTCCACCAAGCTGCTTAAATCCTTGAATATGCAGATGGTGCAGGATTTCGTTTTTGTCTTTGAAATAAACATAAACAGTGCCCACACTGTATTCGATCTCCTGGGCGATGTTGCGTATAGTGGTCTGTTCGATACCGTTTTCAGCAAACAGCTTTCTTGCTGCCTGAAGGATCAGGTTTTTCAGCTCTTCTTTCTCTTTTGCTTTTCGCTCGGCAGTACCCATCGTTTGAATTGATGTGACAAAGAAAATGAACATCGTTCAATATCTACAAATTTGGTCTGACATTTTTTTTGTTTTTCTGCTGAAGTGTAGAAAAGGGAGGATGAGTTGTGTGATCGTCGTCCTGTACAGTTGTTCACTTGTTCTAGGAATTTGGTTATCGAAGTGTCACTTCAGTTCTATATGAAAAAGCTAGTTTAGATAGAATTGGAGGAGATCTGTTAAATAACCAGCAAGCTTTTTGGTGGGAGTTTGAGAGAATGCATAGTGTAACCTATAAATAACAGCTTAATGATCAGTAGCATATGATAAATTTTGGTTGTTCAATATTTTTCCCATCAAGCCTATTAATTACTCCTCTCAAACCCGCAAGCCTATCTTTCACGAACAATTATATACATTTATACTCCTTTCTTATGGGATGATATGTTTGATTTAAGATTTGTGATCCATACCTCTTCACTGAAAAAAGCGATTACAGAGCCCAATGATTTTGAGCAGCATTTGAGTTTGTTGGAAGATCACAAGCCTCAAGTCCCTCCGGTTTTCCAGATCGAAACCACAAATATTTGCAACCTTACTTGCGTAATGTGTCCAAGAACAAACCTGATGGAAAGGCCACTGGGAAGTATGAGTGTAGATCAGTTTAGGTATATTCTAGAGAGATTAAAGCCGCAACAAACAGCAGTTTGGGAAGAATGGGAAACATTTGTAAGAGAGTCCAATTTGGAAAATTCAAAGGCTTATCTTGAGGACTATTTTTACTTTTTCATTTGTGCCAAGTCAATTATTTTACATGGATTTGGAGAACCTATTTTAGATAAAACACTTCTTCAGAAAATTGAGATAGCTTCAGAACTAGGCTTCCCTACCTATTTTTCCATGAACCCTGTTAACATTCAAGTTGAGAAAATTGAGAAACTAATGGAGGCAGGGTTGGATTTTATAAAATTCAGCTTAGAGGGGTTAGACAACGAAACTCAACAGAAATATAGAGGACGAGTAGATAAGGACTTTGAGATAACTTTAGATAAAATACACAAAATATTAGGAGTTAAAAAAGATAAAGGATATAAGACCACTATAATACTAACTAAGTTGGATTTCAAAAGTAATGATCCAAAATCTGTCGAGTTCATATCCTATTGGGAGCAGTTTCCAGTATTGGCTTATATCAAAAATCAGCATAACAGGTGGTTATATCAGGAAGAAGAAGTTGGTCCTAATACTGCAGAGTACATGCAAAGGTATTGTGAGTTTCCCTGGTCTTCAGTATCTATATTGTATGATGGCACAGTAGTACCTTGTCCATTAGAGTATGAAGGTAAACTCAATATGGGAAACATTTTCAAGCAAAGCTTAGAAGAGATTTGGAACAGCCCAACTTATTTTGCCTTTAGAGAGATGCACAAGAATGGCAACTTTCCTGAAGGTCACTTTTGTAAAACACAGTGCGACTACAAGCAAGTTTATGAATTCAGACCTTCTGTCAAAAGCAAGAAAAAGAGCTAGCGATTTAATTCCTTCAGGTGCCCACACCTATTCCAGGGCATCGGATCAGTTTCCATCAAATGCGCCTGACTTTATTCTACGCTCAGAAGGTTGCAAAGCCTATGCATCAGATGGTAAATCTTATCTTGATTATGGCATGGGCCTTTTTTCAGTATCTCTAGGACATGCGTACTTACCTGTCATCTCTGCAATAAGTTCTAATTTGTCAATAGGAAATAGTTTTTCAAAACCTTCTTTACTCGAAGGGGAGTTAGCAGAAAGGTTGCACCATGCTATTCCATCAGCTGAGATGGTCAAATTTGCAAAAAACGGGTCTGATGCAAATTCTGCAGCTGTAAGACTGGCAAGGTATTATACTCAAAGAGATTTAGTGGTTCGATGCAAAGGGCAACCGTTTTTAAGCTTTGATGATTGGTTTATAGGGTCTACCAGTAGGCCAGGGGGAGTGCCAAAATGTGAAAGAAGCCTGATTTTGCAAATGGAGTATAATAATGTCAAAAGTCTGGAGGCCTTATTCCATGAGTTTCCTAAACAAATAGCTTGTGTCATTATTGAGCCAGTTACTTTCTATGAGCCGGAAAATGGATTTTTGCAGCTTGTAAAAAGCTTATGTGAAAAGGAAGGGGCATTGCTCATTTTTGACGAAGTTATTACCGGCTTCAGGTGGCATACAGGCGGTGCTCAAACCTATTTCGGGGTGACACCACATCTAAGCACTTTTGGTAAGGGAATGGCAAATGGATTTGCACTGTCAGCAGTAGTGGGCAAACGTGAAGTAATGGATGCAGGAAGAAGAAACGGACCAGTTTTTTTACTTTCATGTACCTATGGCGGAGAAATAGTAGGCTTATCAGCGGGAATTAAAACATTTGATATTTTTATTAATGAGCCTGTTATTAAACACTATTGGAACTATGGCCGGAAGTTGAAAGGCATTATATCTGAACTGATTGAACGCTATAACCTGGATTCATTTATTTCTGTAATCGGAATGGATTGTCGACCTGAAATTGATTTTCATGGAGGCGGGCATTTCGACCGATGGGAGCTTAAGACTCTGTTTTTGCAAGAGATGATAAATATGGGTGTATTTATGGAGCGTATTTGTATTTCTTATAGTCACTCTGAAACAGATTTAGAATGGACAAAGACTGCTTTGGCAAAAGCACTAAATCAAGTATCAATCGCTGTTCAGGCAGGCAACATAAGTCAGTTTTATGATGGAGAAGCCATTAAACCAGTCTTTACATATTAACCCTGCATGAAGTCAATTGCTGTTATTCGCACAGGGGGTATTGGGGATGTTATTCTTTCTTTTGTTTTTTTTAACGTTCTGAAAAGGCATTCATTGTCAGACATCAGAGTATTCTGGATTGGGAGAGGGCAATCACTGGATTTAGTTTGTCATTACTTTCCATTTATTATACCTGTCGAAATTCAAGGGAAAGGAAAACTTTGGCCATCTATCAGAGAAGTGGTACACAAACTTCCTCCTATCGATTCCATAATTGATCTCCAAAGAAGTTCCAGAACTGTTCTTTTAAGTTTGGTATTGTATTTTAAGTATAATTCAAGTTATACGACATGGGACAAGAGAAGTGTTTTCAGAAGTTGGCAAACAATTAAAAGCTATTTTAGGGGCAGGTTTTATAGTAAACCTTTGCTGGTAAATTCTAAGAAAAGCCGTGTTTACCTGATGGCTGAAGCCAGCCATTTGGGTATATGCAAAGCTGTTAATTGTCCTGTAGATCAAGTCAAATGGCAAGACTGTAAGCCATCACTTAATCAAGATGGCAAGAGGAATAGTCTATTCACCATTTCTGTAGTGGTCGATGCCTTATTTGATAAAAAGTCATTGCCAGAAAATAAATGGATAGACCTTTTGAATAAAATAAATTCTGCTTACTCAGAAATTTTCATCCAATTTCTTGGGGAAGAACCCTCTTACTACAAGTCGGAGCGCATTGCCAAAGCGGTTGGACTAAAAAACTATTCAAATCACTGTGGTATGACCACTTTGATCGAAGCCAGCCAATTGTTAAACAAAGGAGAGCTAACTTTAAGTAATGATAGTGCCTTAGCACACCTATCGGAGGCATTAGGTGTCCCAGTAATGGTGTTTTTTGGACCCACAATTGAGGCCTTTGGCTATCTTCCGTATCTGACCAGCAGTCAGGCTTTTTCGGTTCGTCTTGGTTGCAGACCTTGTTCAAAAAGTGGCTCCGGATCTTGTAGATATGGTGACCGACTTTGCTTTCAGGCTTTAAATACAAATGAGATTTCTACCCAGGTTTTATCAAGATGTTACGTATCATAACGTACATATCCATTGGTCTGTTTTGGGACCTTCTTTCGATCCCGCTCTTGCCAGTTTTACTTTTACTTGGAATTAAATATTCCACTTTAAATACCTACATGAAAACCAGGTCATGGAATTTTTTATTTAGCAGACATACTGGTGAGCTGCCTGTCGTTTTGCTTTATTGTTCAAGTGCAGGTGAATATGAGCAAGCAAGTCCGTTGGCACGGCAGTTTGAAGAAAAGGGATATGAACCCATCTACATCTTTTTTTCAGTTAACGGTTTGCAACATGCAAGTAGCCAGCAAGAAAATTATAAGATGCATATGGCTCCCTATGATAGTTTTTTTACTTGGTTTATATTTCTTTTAAGGTTTAGGCCTAAATCTCTTACCATCATTAAGCATGAGTTCTGGCCATGTTGTATTGCAGCTGCTGCTTTGTTTAGTAAGGTTAATGCAGTGTTGATTCCTTTAAAAAACAGAAACGGTTTGAGGCAATTCGTTCAAAATTCACTTTTGAGACTTTTTGACACTTTGCATTTTATCTCTTACAAAGAGAAAGATCTCTCTGATTTTTACTACGATACAAGGCCTCACCAAATAGATTTTAAAGTAAAAAATGGCTATTTGAAATTAACTCCTTTTGTAGAATGGAAAAGCAATATTTGTAAATCAGGTGAACTTTTATTGGTAATGGGTAATGCATATTTATCTGATGCAGAACAGCTTTTAAGATTAGGCTATTTTGATTTATTGCAAACGATCAAGATAATTATCGTACCACATAACACTTTTGAAAGCCAAAGAATTAACTCATATTTTTCAGATACTATACCTTCACATTTTGATTCCATCAACACAATAGGCTTGGAAACCAATAAGTCAATATTAATTATTTCTGTTTACGGTCAATTGCTCTGGATTTATTCTATTGCAGACGTAATTTGGATTGGAGGAGGTTTTGGAAAGGGAGTTCATTGTATTTGGGAGCCGGCCTATTTTAATGTGCCACTGGTTTGTGGCCCTCATTTAAATGACGAGCCTGATGCTCTCTTTTTCAATGAGAACGGAATGCTGTATGATCCCAGTTATTTAAAAGAGAATTTTTTATCCTTGCAAGAGAGCTTCAAGTTGCCAGGAATACTTTATCTCGAGCATTTAAAAAAGCCGTCAATTCAAATTAATAAATTGGTATAAACACATGAAAGTATTAATCCCTGCCAAGTCAATCTCAAAAAGGGTCACTCTAAAGAATTTTCGGCCATTTTATCAAAACAAGTCCTTAGTAGATATTAAAGTTGAACAGGTCTTAATTGCATTTAGCCCAACTGACGTGTATCTGAGCTGCGATGATCCTGCTTATTCGGAGGTGGCTGATCGATATGGAATTCACTTTGTTTTACGGAGTAAAGAGTACGCTCATGAAGAAATTCCTTGGCCAGTTTCATTTGCAGGGATAGTATCTGAGTTGCCTGTATCTGAAGAAGAAGATATTTTTTGGACAGAAGTTGTAAATCCTTTGTTTAGTGATTTTTTATTATTTCGACAGACATGGGAAGTCAAAAAGAAGGAAGGATATGACTCGATGCTACTTGTCTCTTCATTAAGAAAGTTTTTATTTAATTCTGAAGGTCATCCAGCTAATTTTTTATACGGCCATTGGCATACTTATTCTCAGGAGATCAGACCATTTTATAGTTGGGATAGTGTGTGCGTCATGCAAAAAGCATTAATGCTTCGCTTTGGCTACCCAATAGGACGTAAACCTTTTTTCTTTAAGTCAGAAAGTCCTTCGATAGACATAGATACTCTTGAAGAGTTTAATATGGCTCAGACTGTTTATGAAAGAACTATTGAAAGGAAATAGAGGCAGATCTACATACATTATCGCTGAGATTGGGCATGCACATAGAGGTAATGTAAATCTTGCTTTGGAACTGATTGAAAGATGTGCAGTGGGAGGTGCAGATGCTGTTAAGTTTCAAAAAAGAGATCCTAGAACACTATTTACCAGTAAGTTCTTTAATAGTCCTTATGAAAGCAAGTATAGCTTTGGTAGGACTTATGGAATTCATAGAGAGTTCCTGGAGCCGACTTTAGAGATGCTAGAGAAGGCTAACGCAAAAGCTCATGAGTATAAACTGGATTTCATCGTAACACCTTTTGATATAGCAAGCCTTACTTTCTGTGAAAAATATCTAACAGTAGATGCTTATAAAATAGCTAGTGGTGACATTACCAACCACATTCTTATCGAAGAGATTGCTTCTAAGCGAAAGCCTTTATTTTGTTCTTGTGGTGCTGCCTCACTTAATGAAGTTGACATGGCTGTAAAGATACTTAAGACTAACTCCGGCCATTTTGTACTCATGTATACCTATTCAGAATATCCACTTAAGAGAGAGCATATATTTTTAGGAAGCATTCCATTTTTGAAGTCAAGATATGAATTGGAAAACATAGGATATTCATGTCATAGCCCTGATATTTTAGTCCCTCGTATGGCCATTGATGCTGGAGCATTATTTATTGAGAAGCACATTAAATCTGATCAATCATTCCAATTAAACGATGATTTTCATTCTATTTTACCTGAAGATTTATACTTGTTAAGACAGCCCATTTCAGTATTGCCAGAGTTTTCAGGTATTTCATGGTCAGGAAGTATGGAGATAAACATGGGGGAGATGGAGTCGAGATATAAAATGGGTAAAAGCCTTTATTACAAGGCTAATTTGAGTAAAGGAACAACCATTTCCGTAGATCATTTGATTAGTCTTTCACCAGCCACAGGGCTTCCACCCTATTATTTATATCAGCTTTTAGGAAAGAAGTTGTTGAAAGATGTTAAAGAAGAACAAGCGGTTCAGGTTGATGATTTCAGTAGCTCCAATTAAAAGCAAATTAGAATTAATGATAGTCCGCATGAATGTGTAAGCACCGTTAACCACGTTGAAAGTTGCGAATTCGTACACAAAGGATTCATTGCAAGAACATTTTTCATTTTTAGCAATGGTTGACTTAGATAGGAATCCTATTGGATGAGGTGGGTGTGGTGTGGTCTGTGAGCCACAGACCACGGTGGCGGGGTAGCCAACTAATTTCCGGACTTTTATTTTATCCAATCAGGAAGGCAGGGCCACAGGGCCATCAGAAATCAATTTTTGAAAGGAAGGAAGTAAAAAATTTTTGATCTGAGCAAAGGGGATGAGCAGTTCTGTGTCACCCATCGCATAAGGAGCAATGCTATAAGGTTGATAATAAAACACCAACCCTTCCGGATCCAGACCAATGGCATCAGGTAAAGGCAGATAGGGGCTGCTGAGGCTATAACCAAGGTCGGCAAGTGCCTGTTCATCAGGGATTTGCTTTTGCATCCTGAATAACTCTGTCACTTTTTGGCAAAGTTGATCCACTTTTAAGCTGTCAATCATTTCATACTGCTTCAAAGCCATTCCACTTTCTTTTGAAACTATAAGATATCGACGTTGATAGGAGGGATGGGCACCTCCCAGTGAGCGTTGTATTTCGGTATACATTCCAATCAGACTGTTGAATTCAGCAGACAGACCCACAGATTGTTGAAAATACCAGTTTTCCTGCCAGTCGGCCCCCATTGCTTTTTGCAAAGAGAGATATTCTGATTTAAATCTTTCCCCTTCTTGGTAAGGGTTGGCAGCCCCCTGCCCTTCAGCATCCCAATGGGCAAGCATGGATCGAACGGCTTGATTTAGAGAGCGATCAAGGGTGGAGTTGCCATGAAAGTATGGCCAATCATATTTGATATAGTTGCAACCACCACTGTCGGGATGGCATTGATCGATGGAAACGAGTACCGAGCTGTCAGCATAGACCATCCTTTCGGCAAACGGGATAGTGTTTTTTTTCTTTTCTTCGCAGGATAAAATAAAGTAAGTGGTCAATCCGATAAATAGACTAATATGACTAGATACTGTTCTTCTATTAATCATTGACATCAAATTTAAACAAGCGTGCAAATTAAGAAAACCATGACTAATGAAAGGCTTTACACAGCCCACGTTGTAAGAAATAAAGATTATACTACAATTTTAATTGTTCTTTTTGGCCTTGGATTTATCCTGAGATTAGCCTGGGTTTGGTTTGTGCCCATACAGCAATTTGGTGATTTTGCCTGGTTCAGTCTTGCCGGAATGAATATAGCTGATGGACGGGGGTATATTCATGAAGGTAAACCAACTGCAGCCTGGCCTGTTGGATATCCAGCCTTTCTTGGTAGTATTTACTTTGTATTCGGGAAAGTAGAGTATGCTGCACACATAGTGCAAATATTGGCTAATGTTTTGGCTGCGTATCTTTTTTATAAGCTGTTAAACAAGCTTTTCAAGCATTCCTTACTATCATTAATTTCTGTTGGTTTTATATTGGTTTATATGGAGCAAATTGCTTCTGTGAATATTCTTGGTGCTGAAAATCTATTTTGGTTATTGCTTGTATTCGGACTTTATTACATCATTGATGCTACCAGAACAAGTCAGCTCATATTATCGGCAATTATATTTACATTTTCAGTTTATGTAAAACCAATTTCATTGTTTATCCCATTTATTGTTTTAATGATTTACCCATATAATAGGTCTTACAAATTAAAATCTATTTTGTATTCAATTTCAATATTTTACCTTATTATCTTCCTAGGTATATTGCCTTGGATTATTAGAAATTACTATCATTTTAATAAGGTTGGCATGTCGAACAATATGGGGCTGAATTTATATATAGGAAATAACCCCAAAGCTGATGGTGGTTATATGTATGACGAGGAGTATATGATGAATGACGTTGGTAACTGGCTGGAAAATGAAGCACTTGTAGATCAAAGAGCAAAACAGAAGGCTATTCATTACATCGTCAATAATCCCGACAGTATAATTAAGTTAATTCCTAAAAAGTTTACAAAGCTATTTATTCACGACCATTTTTTTGTCGGCTGGCACTATTGGAGAAATTTTTCAGCTTATAAAACCCCTAGTCATGAGCTTTTCATTAAATATTTAATGAAGAATGGTGAAGATCGATACACAATATTTAAAAGAATTCTGCCAATTTCATTTTTCATTGGTTTTATGGCAGTATTATTAATTCCTTTCTTTCGAAAGAGGTTTTTGAAACCTTATTTATTGATATGTGCTATTATCTCATATTTAGTATGTATTCATTTAGTCTTTTTTGGAGCTGAGCGATTTCATTTCTCTATAATGCCCTTTCTATATGTAATTATTTTCTTTTCTGTTTTTGTTGCAGTGGAAATACTATTGCAAATTTTCAACAGGCTTAATGCTACTATAAGTGCAGGTAAATTAAAATAGTACTTGCTGTAGCATTTACCATTTTTTTATAGTTTCTATGAATGCCAGAATTCGATCAGAATTAGTTGAACTTGTTTGATCATCGCCATTCACCCCCACATAAAACTTAATCTTAGGTTCCGTGCCTGAAGGTCGGGCCGAAACGATACTACCCCTATCAGTTAGCAATTGGATTACATTTGAACTGGGTAGATCAATAGGGCTTTGTTTTCCGGTTATTAAATTTACAGCAACCTGTTTTTTATAATCTCTCACCTCAATGACTTTTTCACCAGCCATTTCAGCAGGAGGGTGATGACGTAGTTTTTCCATCATCTCTTTGATTTCTTCTACTCCGCTGGCTCCCTGTTTGGTCAGGCTGATGAGTGCTTCTTCATATCTTCCAAATTTCTGATAAATCTCTTGCAGGAGATCATACAGTGTCATTCCTGTTGATCTTGCATAAGCCGCTATCTCAGCGATCACTGCACAGGATGAAACAGCATCCTTGTCACGCACAAAATCACCAACCATGTAACCATAGCTTTCTTCCCCTCCGGCGATGTATTCCTCTATTCCTTCTTTCTCCCGTATGATTCCCGCTATGTATTTGAAGCCTGTTAAGGTATTGTAGCATTTGACGCCATAATGAGCAGCAATTTTATCCAGCAGATAGGTCGTGACAATGGTTTTGGTGATATACTGCTTTCCATTCAGTCTTCCGGCTTGCTTCCATGCTTCAAGCAGGTAATAGATAATTAAAGTCGCTGTTTGATTTCCATTCAGCAGTATCCACTCCCCGGTGGCATTTTTAACACCCACTCCCACACGGTCGGCGTCAGGATCAGTAGCAAGAAGCAAATCGGCATCAAGGGCTTTTGCCTTGCTTAGGCCAAGGGTCATGGCTTCTTTTTCCTCAGGATTGGGGTAAATGACCGTAGGAAAATTTCCGTCAGGAATGGCCTGCTC
The DNA here is from genome assembly GCA_027488815.1 of Cytophagaceae bacterium. Classification (GTDB taxonomy): domain Bacteria; phylum Bacteroidota; class Bacteroidia; order Cytophagales; family JAIYAX01; genus JAIYAX01. The sequence goes on from JAIYAX010000026.1 coordinate 116,486, forward strand.
ATCTACAATGTGGACCTGCTCAAATCCAACCTTTTTCAAAAGTGCCGGAACCAATGTGATCCCTGAGCCATGGAGGGATGTGTAGACAATTTTCATGTCCCGCTGCATGTGGATAAGCTCCCTATTAACTACTATGGAAGAGGCCTTATTCAGGTAGATTTCATCAATTTCATGGCCAATGGTGCTGATCAGAGCTGGATTGGCATTAAATCGTATGGCAGATGGAGAAGGAATAGAATTGACTTCTTCAATCACATTTTTGTCATGGGGCTCGAGCAATTGTGCGCCATCATTCCAATAGGCTTTGAAGCCATTGTATTCTTTAGGGTTGTGAGATGCCGTTATCACTACACCTCCCTGGCAACCTAAATGCCTGATGGCAAAAGATAGCTCAGGAGTCGGCCGTAGCCCATCAAAGAGATATACCTGTATGCCATGCGCACTCATCACCGCAGCAGTTACTTTGGCGAATTCAGTGCTGTTAAGCCTGCTGTCATGTGCGATAGCGACCTTTACATTTTGATCAGGAAAGGATTTAAGCAGATATGCCGCCAGTCCCTGGGCCGCTGCACCCACAGTGTATTTGTTCATCCGGTTGGTGCCAACCCCCATAATGCCTCTGAGGCCACCTGTACCAAATTCAAGCGTTTGGTAAAATGCATCCATCAACGGTGCCTTGTTTCCGGCATCGTATTGTTGAATCAATGCATGTACCTCATTCTTTACCTGAGGGTCATCTGTGCTGGCGGCCCATGAGGCTGCTTTTTCTTTCTGGTAGGTCATAGGTATTATAAGTTTCCTCTCACCTCTTGCTCTCGCTCAATGGCTTCAAACAAGGCTTTGAAATTGCCTTTTCCAAAGCTTTTAGCTCCCTTTCGCTGAATGATTTCGTAGAATAGGGTAGGCCTGTCCTCAACCGGCTTGGTGAAAATTTGCAAAAGATATCCCTCATCATCACGGTCAACCAAAATGTTGAGGTCTTTCAGATCTTGTAAATCCTCATCCACATGGCCTACCCGTTCAATCAGGTCTTCGTAGTAATTGTCAGGTACATACAAAAACTCCACTCCATTTTCCCTTAACTTACTGACGGTGTGGAGTATATCGTTGGTTGCAATGGCGATATGCTGAACTCCGGGCCCTTTGTAAAAATCCAGGTACTCTTCGATCTGTGATTTTTTCTTGCCTTCTGCGGGTTCATTGATGGGAAATTTGATGTAGCCATTTCCATTAGAAACTACTTTTGACATGAGGGCAGAATATTCAGTTGAGATATCACTGTCGTCAAAAGTGATGATAAGTTTAAAACCCATCACCTCCTCATAAAATTTCACCCAGGTATTCATTTCTCCCCAGCCCACATTGCCTACACAATGGTCTACATGAAGCAGGCCAAGAGGCTCAGATTTGATTTTGAACTTGGGTGGCAGGTAGCCGGGTAAAAAAGGCCCCTTGTAGTTTTTCCGCTCTACAAAGGTGTGAATGGTCTCGCCATAGGTATGAATTGAAGCCACTTTCACCTCTCCAAACTCATCTTTAAGCACCTTTGGGGCTTCCGCTGGTTTGGCACCTCTTTTTGTTGTTTCCAGGAATGACTTTTCGACATCGTCTACCCAAAGCGCAAGTACTTTCACTCCATCCCCATGCACTTTCACATGCTCAGCAATCGGATGCTCAGGGTGGAGCGCTGTAGTCAGCACTAATCTCACTTTCCCTTGCTGAAGTACATAGGAAGCACGGTCTCTTACACCTGTCTCCGGGCCACAATAGGCGATCAGTTCATAACCAAACGCTTTTTGATAATAGAGAGCCGATTGTTTTGCATTGCCTACATAAAATTCAATGTAGTCGGTACCGTTGAGGGGTAAAAAATCCTGAGACATGGTATTGTTGATTTTCGTGTACTACAAATAAAATGGGTAAGGACTCAAAAGACAAGTGACAAGTTAAATCGAAATCAGTTAGGAAGGAGCAAAGAACTGTCTCCGTATGAAAGAAATCGATAGGAATGTTGAAGAGCTTCTTCATAGATTTCTTTCCAAACAGGGCCAACAAAAGCAGCTATAAGCATCATTAATGTACTTCCCGGCTGATGAAAGTTCGTGATCAGCCCTCTGCAAACCTTAAACTGGTAACCCGGTAAGATGAAAATTTCAGTAGTTCCGGTGAGTCTATCAAGTCCCAGTTGATCCATTTTTTTAATCAGATTGAGGAAGGAACGCTCTGGATCTATCGCCTTCACATGTTGCTGATAGGGTATGAGCTTAGGAATGAAAAATGGGGCATTTGAATCTTGATCAAGCAAAGCACCATACCAGTAAAGACTTTCAAGCGTACGCATGGAGGTTGTCCCCACTGCAATTACCTGACCGGGTGATTTCAATAGGTTTTCCAGCAGTTGACGTGAGATGATGATTTGCTCCCCATGCATGGGGTGCTCTGTGATAGTTGAAACCTTTACGGGTTGAAAAGTACCGGCACTTACATGAAGAGTGACAAAATCCTGCCGGATTCCATTTTGTTTTAACTTATTGAAAACCTCTTCAGTAAAATGCAAACCCGCCGTAGGTGCAGCAACAGCTCCTTCATATTTAGCATAAACAGTTTGATAACTAACCTTATCCTGAGGTGCTGCAGCTCTGTCAAGGTAGGGGGGGAGTGGAGTGTCCCCACAATACTGCAGTACTTCAGAAAACGAATAATGGGAAGGAGACCAGTTCAGACTTACCAGATTTTCAGCTCTGTTTTTCCAACCTGCATCGAGGATCAACTCCCCCTCTTCTGTCAATAATCGGGTTCTTAATTTAAGATAATCCGGCCAGCGTTTTTTATTCCCGATCATACAAAGCCAATCGCTGCTTCCTGTCTTTTGCATGGCCAGGGCATAGTCAATCAATGACTGCTCAGGCTGAAGCAGCATAATTTCGATCAGGGCTCCTTCCTCTTTTTGAAATCGTAGCCTGGCAGGTATGACACGTGTATCATTAAAAACCAACAATGAGCCACTGGGGATGAACTCCGGTAAGTTGAAAAAATGATGATGCTCGATGTTTCCCGAGCGGAAGGTAAGTAGTTTTGACTGGTCACGAGGCTCCAAAGGAAATCGTGCAATCTGGTTTTCAGGTAGTTCGTATTGAAACTCTTCCAAACGTGCTGTTTCCATTTTTTCAATCAGGATTTCATTAGTAGGGAGTTACAAGCAAGGCAAGCATTTCAACAAAAATCATCATAATGGTTCCTATGGCCACGTGAATTTTTAATCGGTTGCGGTGTGGCATCAGGATGAAGAGCAATCCCAAAAGCCCGACGATGATCATTAAAAAAGCAAAATCATTGAAGAAGTAAGAGGCACAGTTGATCCACACAAGTCCATTGCTGGTTTGCAGCTCCACAGACCTGATCACGCCGGAGAGTTGGGTTTCAGAAACATTTAGCCTTTCCTGAACTTGCGATTCAAGCCGGTAACTCAGATCCCCTTCCACTACAGCAACTTGTTGGTCAAACTGTAAGTAAAAATAATAGCTAAGTGTTTTTTCTTTGGTCATGTAGTCATTTACATGTGTAACATATTGAATTAAAGGTCTTTGTGTTTGTTTTAACGGGAGAAGCCATTCGGTAACCAGAAACAGGTTGATCAAAAGACTTAGGTAGATGGGGATACTTAAAAATCCGTTGATCATCAGTAAGGTTGCGGCCATCCGCTGGGCGGCCTCTTTGGCTCTTTTTTTTGCCTCAGATTTTAATCGATCTCTTTCTGATTTCTCTTTCGCTTTTTGTTTTTTAATGAAATCTTCCGGAGTGTCTGTGTTCCTTTTAGGTACATCAGGTCGGGTAAGATACTCGTAGGCCTCTTGTACTTCAATGAATTGCTTTTCTGCACCTGGGGATGGGTTTAGGTCTGGGTGAAGTCTTTTTGCAAGGATACGGTAGGCTTTTTTGACATCGTCAATACTTGCATCCGGTGAAAGACCCAGGCGAAGAAGGTACTGCTGTCGACGTGAACTCAATTCATCAAATCTGGCTTAAAAATATAAAATAGAATAAACACTCACACAAGTCCCGGCCTTACTGTTAGCCCTGATCAAAAGTCAATTTCAGGTCATTGGAACCAACAGGCCAATAAACTTTATAATTTCAACATACACTTGTTTAGTTTTCAAAGAGTTAATAAATTGATTTTTAATTCAAACTCTCAGAATATGAAAACCTCCAGTATTCACCAAACCGTCATATTCAATGCATTGCCTCTAGCCGTTTATGAGCTATTGATGGATGAAAAGCAACATGCAGCCTTCACAGAAGCCCCGGCAAGAATCGGAAAGCAAGTCAATGATACCTTCGAAGTTTTTGAAGGTTATTGCCAGGGCAAGAATTTGGAGCTGATCCCGGGAGTAAAAATTGTACAAGAATGGAATTTTGCAGAAGACGGGTGGCCGGATGACCACTATTCTATATGCACTTTCGAGCTGAGACCGGTAGATGTAGGCACTGAATTAAAATTTACCCAAACAGGGGTTCCTATCCACAAACTCGAGGCGCTAGAGTTTGGTTGGAAAGAATACTATTGGGACAGGATGCAGGACTACTTAACCAAGGAGCCTTCCTGATTTTGAATCCATCGGGAAATTGAGTCACCCACTTCCGTAGGAACATGTCCGGGTTCCATGTATTCTTCAGGTTTTGAAGGGCCTTTCCCACTTAGAAAAAGATGATTGAGATCTTTGAACACGTTGATCTCCACGTTTTTGCGGTTTTTCGAGGCAACTTTTATCACATTCAGGTCAGTTTCATTGATTTGGTAATCACGACCAGCATGCAAAACAAGGGTTGGTTTTCTTAGTTTTTTAAAGTCCTTTAAAGCAGGGTTTTGATTGAGGTCTAACCAATAGCTTGCCGGCAGGTCCAGCAGCATTTTTTGATTTTTTTCGGAGGACTTAGCGCTCAATTTTTTCAATTCAAGCACTTGAAGTTTAACCGTTTCCATGATGGATTGTTCCTCTTTATTGAGGGATGAGTCTAGGTTGAAAAGATAGCGGTACTGGTCAAGAACCACATCCTCCAGCGGTCTTAAAGTTCCAGCCATCATAATCAGGCCCTTCAGGTCTGATTGAAGAGCAATTCTAGGCCCAAGCATGGCGCCAAGGCTATGGCCAAGCAGAAAGATCCTTTGAGGATCAATCAAAGGGTTATCCTTAAACATCAGTACAGCCTGCAAAGCATCTTCAATCACCTCATCATGAACAGTATAGTCAGATTTAGTTAAGAAGAAACCCGGAAGAGATTTGGTTCTTTTGTCGAATCGATACGTGGCAATTCCTTTTTTGATCAATTGATAGTTAAGGTCCTTGAAAAGCTTGTTAGGCCCAATTGTTTCATCCATATCATGAGGTCCAGATCCATGAATAAAGATAACCAATGGTGATTTTGAGTTTTGACAGGGAACAGATAGGGTCCCCGGCAGACTAATGTCACCGTGTTTAAGATCTATTTTCTTTTCTCCGACACATAGTTGATCAGAGTAAGCAGGAGCCAGGTATTCACTGGTTTGCCTAACTGGTTTTAAAAACAACCCGGCAATCTGATTTGACTTGTTTAAAGTTAATGTAAGCTCTGCCTCAGCACGTTTAAACTTGGCCGGTACGACAAACTTAAAAAGAGTATCTGCCTGGCTAACTCTGGGTTCAGAATGGCTAATGTATTCTCCAATCTGCATTAGCAATCGGGAATAAACACGATCCAGAATGGAGGAATTGAGCTTTCTCTGCATGGTGCTGTCAAAATGAACAACCACGGAGTCAAAATCATTTGCAGCAATTCTTCTCATAGTATTGTAGGCAAATGTCCGCTGCTCCTCTTCATTCCAGGTTTGAGCAGCTAGTTGTAAGACAGAAAGAATTGAAATGACAAGACTAAAGGCAAAAGACTTCATGGATTTGATTTGAATTGGCAAAACAAAGTCAATAAACTGAAATTGGTTTCAAGTGTTGGCTCAAAAATCTTAACTCACAGAAAGTGAATAACTAAGAAATCATACAGACAGTTTTCAGAGCAGTGTTAGTTTTCTTAAGGTTGGTTCTTAAGAAATAATGTTTCCGACGTATCAATATCGTAAAGAAAGCGGATTTCGATACAAGTTTATAGGGTTACTATATGGAGATGTAAACCAACGCCTCCATGAGGAGTCAAGGAAAACAAAAAAGCCTCAGACAAGGCTTTTGCGGAATGGATCTTGTCAAGAACAGCGACCTTCCCGAAGTTTCGGGACAGGCATTCTAACCATAAAAACTATTTGAAGTTTTATTTTCAGCTAAAGCATTTGAACTTGTACTAAGGGGAATTACTTTAAAAATAGTCTCGATTAGGAGTCAAGGAAAACAAAAAAGCCCCTGATGGGGCTTTTGCGGAATGGACGGGACTCGAACCCGCGACCTCCTGCGTGACAGGCAGGCATTCTAACCAGCTGAACTACCACTCCAATATGTCAAGACTCGACTAAGAGACTTTAATTTCTTTTCTGAGCATTTCAGGAAAAGGGCCAAATGGATGAACTAAAACAACCTTAAGCCATATCCCCAAAAGCACTTTTCTTCAAAAGTGGGTGCAAACATAGGGATAACAATTCAGTTGGTCAAGCGCATTTCCTTAAATTTTGGAATCAGAATAGATTTCTACAGGAGGTGCATTTGTAAGACTGAGATTACCTTAACTTTGATCCCTCACCGTTAATCTAGATGTTCTTGGATTTTGAAAAGCCAATTGTAGAGCTTGAACAAAAGCTTACAGACATGAAAACGCTTGCTGAACAAAATAATGTCGATGTTTCAGAAGCTGTAAAGACACTTGAAGAGAAAATCAAGAAACTTAAAAAGGATGTTTATCAGAACCTTACCCGTTGGCAAAGGGTACAGCTCTCCAGGCATCCCGACCGGCCTTACACCTTGGACTATATCATGGCGATCACCGACAGTTTTGTGGAGCTGCACGGTGACAGACAAGTAAGAGACGATCTTGCTATGGTCGGAGGATTTGGCAGCATTCATGGCAGAACCTATATGCTCATAGGGCAACAAAAGGGAAGGAACACCAAGCAGCGCCAAATCAGAAATTTTGGTATGGCTAATCCTGAAGGGTACAGAAAGGCATTGAGGTTGATGAAACTGGCTGAAAAGTTCAATAAACCCATTATCACCTTTATCGACACCCCTGGTGCTTATCCAGGTCTGGAAGCTGAGGAGCGAGGCCAAGGTGAAGCCATTGCCCGAAACCTGAAAGAAATGTTCATGCTTAAGGTGCCCATTATTTGCATCGTTATTGGTGAAGGGGCTTCCGGAGGAGCTTTGGGTATAGCCATTGGCGACAAAGTTTTTATGCTTGAAAACACCTGGTACAGCGTGATTTCACCTGAAAGTTGCTCCTCGATACTTTGGAGAAGCTGGGACTTTAAAGAACAAGCTGCTGAGGCTCTAAAGCTAACAGCCACTGATATGAAAAGCGCCCAAATGATCGATGAAATCATTAAGGAGCCGCTTGGTGGGGCACATACGGATGCAGTAGGTATGGCAAAAAAGATTAAAAAAGTAATTATCGAAACCACAGATGAATTGATGCAACAAACTCCTGCTCAGCTCATTACAAACCGGATTGACAAATTCAGTAAAATGGGAGTTTTTAAGGAAGCAGAAACAGTATAATCGATCTGTTCATTTGAAGGTTTACACCATTGATACCGGTCTTTTCAAATTGGACGGAGGTGCCATGTTTGGCATTGTGCCTAAATCCATCTGGAACAAGTTAAACCCATCTGACGAAAACAACATGTGTACCTGGGCAATGAGGTGCCTGTTGGTTCAGATTAACCAAAGGCTGATCCTTATTGACAATGGTATCGGGAATAAACAGGATGAGCGCTTTTTTAAGTTTTACTATCTCCATGGCAATGAAACCTTAATTTCCTCCTTAAGGAAGCACGGTTTTGAACCTGATGACATCACAGATGTGTTTTTAACACATTTACACTTTGACCATTGCGGGGGAGGAGTAGAATGGAATAATGACAGGACTGCTTTTCAGCTTACTTTTCCTAATGCCACTTATTGGACCAATGAAGCTCACTGGAACTATGCATTGTCTCCAAACCAACGAGAGAAACCTTCTTTTTTAAAAGAAAATCTGTTGCCTATGTATGACAGTGGACATCTGCAATTTGTTGAGGAAGGATTGACCAGATTTTTACCAGAATTTGAAATCATATATACCGATGGGCATACCGGCAAACAGATGATCCCGGTGCTTCGCCATGGTGGAAGAACACTTGTTTATTGTGCGGACTTGATTCCTTCAAAACACCATGTTCCCATTCATTATGTAATGGGCTATGATGTGAGGCCCTTGCTCACTTTGGAAGAGAAAAAATCAGTTTTGAATATGGCCATAGCTGAAAATGCCTATTTGTTTTTTGAGCATGATCCCATTCATGAATGCGTAGGTCTGATACAGACAGAAAAAGGGATACAGTCAGGCGAATCGTTCCATTTAAGCGAGGTTTTTAAATCGTAAATTGAGGATAGGTTTAGTACTTTCAGGAGGAGGAGCAAGAGGTATTGCTCATTTAGGAGTATTCAAAGCCCTGATTGAGTATGGGATTGAGCCTTATTTGGTTTCAGGCACCAGCGCCGGGGCAATCGCAGGTTCTTTGTATTGTGAAGGTTACAAAGCCGAAGAAGTGCTTGAAATCATTCAGGAAACAAATGTTTTTGCTTACCTGAGACCCTCTTTCTCTACCACCGGTCTGATCAGCATGGAGAAAACAGAAGAGGTTTTTAAGAAATACATTCAACACAACAGTTTTGAAAGCCTCAAAAGGAAATTGGTTGTCAATGCAACCGATATTAAAACAGGCGAATCGGTTTATTTTTCATCAGGAGCCTTGATCAGACCCATACTGGCTTCTGCCAGCATACCGATCATTTTTGCTCCTGTGAAACTTCAGAATCGAATGCTGGTAGATGGAGGAGTTGTAAATAACTTCCCTATTGAGCCATTGCAAAACTCCTGCGACTACCTTATTGGGGTGCATTGCAATACCATCAACGATCATATACGGATCAATAGCTTTAGACGAGTAGTAGAGCGCAGTTTTGATCTGGCTGTTCTGGGAAATACTGTGAACAAACTGGATAAAGTGAACTTATTGATTGAAGATAAGGGTTTTGGAAAATATGGTATTTTTGACAAAAAAGCAGCTCCAGCTCTTTTCAAACTTGGTTATCAGGCTGCTCGTAAACACCAGGAAACCCTCAAAAAGTTAGCAAATCAGATAGTGCCATGATTGATTTTAAGACAATGGGTAAAACCCCAACCGGAACAAAGCTACATACCAAAGGATGGGTACAAGAAGCAGCGTTAAGAATGCTGTACAATAATCTCGATCCTGATGTGGCAGAGCGTCCTGAAGATTTGGTGGTGTATGGAGGCACCGGAAAGGCAGCTAGAAATTGGGAGAGTTTTGATCTCATCGTAAAAGCACTTAAAGATCTTGGGGATGATGAAACCTTATTGGTGCAAAGTGGGAAGCCCGTAGGAATACTCCCAACTCACCCCGATGCACCAAGAGTTATCATTTCCAATAGCCAATTGGTGCCACACTGGGCCAACTGGGAGCACTTTAGAGACCTTGAAGCCAAGGGGCTCATGATGTATGGACAAATGACTGCAGGATCCTGGATATACATCGGTTCACAAGGCATAGTTCAAGGCACTTATGAAACCTATGCAGAAGTAGCCCGTCAGCATTTTGGGGGTAGCTTAAAAGGCACCCTCAATGTTACCGCTGGCCTTGGAGGAATGGGCGGGGCCCAGCCTTTAGCCATCACGATGAACGAAGGTGTCTGTCTTGCAGCTGAGGTAGAGCTATGGAGGGCCCAGAAAAGAATAGAGACCCGATACCTGGACGTGATCACTCATGACATCGACGAAGGAATTGATCTGGCACTTAGGTCCAAGGACAAAGGTGAAGCACTTTCGGTGGCAGTCATCTGCAACGTGGTTGATCTTTTGGAGCGACTGATTGCCAGAAACATCACACCGGACACTTTAACCGACCAGACCTCTGCTCACGATGCCCTGGTGGGTTACTTCCCCGAGCATCTCTCCGTAGATCAGGCAAAAGTGTTGAGGGATCAAAATCCGGAGGAGTACATCAGCCGTTCTTTAGATACTATGGCCCACCATGTAAAACTCATGCTGGAACTACAGAGGCGGGGAGCCGTTACGTTTGATTATGGCAATAACTTAAGGGGACAGGCTAAGGACCAAAGAAAGGTTGAAAATGCATTCAATTTCCCCGGATTTGTACCTGCTTACATCCGCCCACTTTTCTGTGAAGGCAAAGGGCCTTTCAGATTTGTTGCCCTGAGCGGCGATCCTGAAGATATTTATACTTGTGATCAAGTTCTTTTGGACTTGTTCCCGGAAGATTTGGCCCTCAAGCGTTGGCTTAAACTGGCTAAAGAGAAAATCGCCTTTCAGGGACTACCCGCACGTATATGTTGGTTGAGACAGGGAGAGCGAGAAAAAGCCGGTCTGGCTTTCAATCAATTGGTGAAGGAAGGAAAAGTAAAAGCCCCAATTGTGATTGGAAGAGATCACCTTGATACGGGATCAGTTGCTTCTCCTAACCGGGAAACAGAAGCAATGCTTGATGGATCCGATGCTGTGGCAGATTGGCCAGTTCTCAATGCATTGATCAATACAGCAGGAGGAGCAAGTTGGGTATCTCTTCATCATGGGGGAGGTGTAGGGATCGGCTATTCCATTCATGCAGGTATGGTGATCGTGGCAGATGGAACTGATCAGGCACAGAAACGACTTAAACGAGTGCTTCACAATGATCCGGCTATGGGCGTCATAAGGCATGCCGATGCAGGATATGACATTGCCAAAGATTATGCACGGAGATTTCGGTTGGATATAAAAGATAGACTGTTGTGAGTATGAAGATTCTTATTTCACGGATTTTTTTCAAACTCACCGGTTGGACTACCAAAGGAGGAGTACCGCCAGAGATTAGGAAATGTGTTTTGGTAGCAGCCCCACACACCAGCAATTGGGATTTTTTTTACTGCATGTGCGCTTTGTATCTGATGAAGGTAAATGTGAAATTTTTGGCAAAAAAGTCATTATTCAACTTTCCACTTGGACTCATTATGTATCCCACGGGAGGAATTCCGGTGGACCGAACCAAAAATACCAACATGGTAGAGACCATGGTAAAAATGTTTGCTGAAAGAGACGATTTTGTGTTGATGATTCCTGCAGAAGGTACAAGAGGAAAGGTAAAGGAATGGAAGTCAGGTTTTTATCATACAGCCGTACAAAGCGGTGTTCCGATTATGATGGGATACCTGGATTATAAATTCAAAGTAGCAGGCATAGAAAATGTATTTTACCCATCTGGTGATTTTGAAGCAGATCTTCCTAAAATCAAAGCTTACTACAAAGGTATTCATGCCAAGCATCCTGAATTGGCAAGTGTGTAATAAATGGCAAGTGTCACTTTTTTGGTTAAGCTGCCATGTTGAACGAAACAAAACAATTGGAACCAAATTTGATTTCTAATTTCAAACATCTTTTTTATGAGTCAACATCCTGAGCACGTTCACTGCCTCATTATCGGATCAGGGCCTGCAGGGTATACTGCAGCAATTTATGCAGCAAGAGCCAACTTAAAACCCATCATGTATACTGGAGTACAGCCTGGTGGTCAACTGATGATTACCAATGATGTGGAGAATTATCCGGGTTATCCTATGGGGGTTCATGGCCCAAAGATGATGGAGGATTTTAAAGCTCAGGCAGAGCGATTTGGTACCGATGTTCGCATGGGAGTAGCCACCAAAGTTGATTTTAGTGGCAGCCCGCACAAAGTCTGGATTGATGACAAACATGAGATACATGCCGATGCTGTCATCATTTCAACAGGTGCATCAGCTAAATGGCTGGGAATTCCTTCGGAGCAAAGATTGAATGGCTCAGGAGTATCCGCCTGCGCAGTATGCGATGGCTTCTTCTACCGGGGTCAAGAGGTTGCCATTGTTGGGGCTGGAGATACAGCTTGTGAAGAGGCACTTTACCTTTCTAAGCTTTGCCCAACCGTTCACATGCTTGTGAGGGGGGAGAAAATGAGAGCAAGCAAGATTATGCAGGATCGTGTACTCAAAACGCCAAATATCAAAGTATACTGGAATTCAGAAACCGACGAGATTTTGGGAGATCCGGTAGTAACAGCAGTAAGAATAAAAAACAATAAAACCGGAGCCCTGACAGAGATACCTGTAACAGGCTTTTTCGTAGCGATAGGGCACACGCCAAATTCATCCATTTTTAAAGGCTGGCTCAACATGGACGATGCCGGATACTTAAAAACAATACCCGGCACTGCTGCTACCAACATCGAAGGAGTGTTTGCCTGCGGCGATGTGCAGGATAAAATATACCGTCAAGCTGTGACTGCTGCCGGCACGGGTTGCATGGCGGCCTTGGAGGCAGAGCGTTGGCTGGCTGCCAAAGAGGCAGAGGTGATGGCCTGATAGTAAATGACTATTTAAATTTAATTTTTGTTCTTAATTTTCCATGTTAATTTATATTAAGTGATAAAAAAGAGTAAATGCTCTTTTTATTTTAAAAATATCATTGTTGTATAGTAAAGTCAGCTTGGGCAGTGATAGTTTCCGGGCCACCAATACCAAGTCTGTCTAATGTTACTTGAGGCAACTGTATTCTAATCCCATTTGTGCTTCTAGTTACGGTAATTTTAGTGCTTACCGAGCGACTTGTGTAATTGCTACTGGGCTGAAGGTTGTCAGCAACTATATAACAATCGGCAGGAGTTGATGTCTGTAGAAAATCAGATTGCTTTTTAATGTTAAATGTTCCAGAGTTTGGTTGGCCCCTGAAATAAATAACCATGTCTCTTTCTGAGGTGTCAGAAATAGTCGCTGAATACAAAGAGCTGGTAGTTACGCAAATACCAGTAACGATGATATTTCCACTACTTCCAATTCCGTTCAAACTAAATGAACCGCTCCCAGAAAGACTGGTTGAACAATTTGCTGATATTGTACCTGTACCTCCACCTAGAGAACCACCTCCTCCACCACCACCAGAAGGGTTAGGATCGTTGCTTTCGTCTTTATTACAAGAAATAGCAAGAGCTACTAAACTTGTGATTATCAGGATTTTTAGAGTTGATGTAAGTGTTTTCATATACTTTTTTTGGTTTTTGTGTCGCAATGTAATACACGATTATTAAAAGTAAAATGATTGCAGTTAAAAGAAGTTCGTTTTCAGCAATAAACATTATGTCTTTTTTTCATAAAGTTCAAAAAAAATGAGCCTCTTTTCAGGAGGCTCATTCATGGTATTAAAGTATATACCTGGAAAAATTTCTTATTCCTTGATCAGCTTACGCCTCAAGACGCCTTTGTCACTATGCAGGATTAGCATGTAGGTGCCGGGGCTGAGCTGCTCTATGGACAGGGGAATACTCACTCCGTTTATTACTTCTATTTGTTCTTCCACTTGTATCAGTCGTCCTTCGAGTGAGTAGATTTCCAGGCGGCCTTGTGGTAAGCCTTCGCCTGAAGTAGCCAATTGAATGGTGTTCTGAGCAGGGTTGGGGTATATCTCAAGCTTGCCAAATTGCAAAGGCTCTTGTTCAATTCCGGTAACAATGCCGATGTTGTATCGCTGGGCAAGGTAAGCATGCAAGCTGTCCAAACCACTGCTTGCAATTTGAGCATTATTGATGATCACCTCTGCAATTTGACCTGTCATAAAATCGCTTGCAGCATTTCTTGAGCCAAGGAATAACGTTGCATCAGCAGATGCGCCGGGATTGGCAGTGAATGGCCCATTGGTCATAGACATTAGTTGACCATTCACATAGAGGTTATGGCTGGCATGCGACCCTGTAAATACATGGGTAACTATTCTGTACGTGTTATTGGTTGCCCATCCGGCAGCTAAATTTTTGGTCGATCTGTCAAAGCTTCTTCTTACCATTATTGTGTTACCGTTGGTTGAGTTTAAATAGGATCCGTCGTTAAAATTAGTATTGGTTCCATGCTCGTATACCAGGCCTCCTGTAGCCTTAAAGACGATTGAAATCGTAAAGAATCCCAAGTTTACCAAGGCATTTGACCTTAAGCTAGTGGTTGCACCATTAAACTCCAATGCAGGATGAGTGTTGATCGCATTGGTTTGTAGTGAAGGCTCTTGTAAACCAAGCAGTGCTTCGAGATCATTACTCACCGAACCAGAATTCCTCAAGTTTATCCATCGCTGTACTTTGCCGGCTGTTGTACCTATGACCACGCCTCCGTCTGATCTATACCACCCCTGGATTTGTGAGTCATCGAAATTTGCAAAAGGAGACATAGCTTCTCTGGACAGGGTGTCAGTTCCGAAAGCGTTGCTTGCCACCACTCGTACCTGATACACGGTAAATTTCAAGGGAGCAGGTATCTGGGCAGTAAAGCTACTTTGAGCGGAGGTGTAAAACTGTCTGGCAAGTGTATCAAAAGTGCTGAACTTGTTGCTAGAGTACTGCACCTGGTAACTGCCACTAACGCCTCTGTTATCAATAGTAAAGCTTGAAGCTAGAAATGTGTTGGATCCACCCTGCTTCGTTACGCTCAAGTTAGAAAGGGCAGGTTTCAAAATTCCAAGGCTATACTTCTGCTCCAGATATGCGTGCAATTGGGATAACTCTTGAGCAGTCAGTACTCGATTGTAAGCGATCACTTCTGCGATGTCACCATCCAGGTACTTGTTGCCTGCGAAAGCAGTGCCATTGTAGCCGATGCCAATGTAAGGAGTGTTGATGAAGTTGGGAGTTCTAAGCGATTGAGTGGTCCCGCCTAAAGTTTGAGTGATTAAATTGTTATTAATTAATCTTGATCCTACAGCAGGATTTCCAATTTGAAATTTTTGTTCTACCCAAACGTAATAATTGTTTACCGGGAAGGTATTTCCGCTACTGCTCGTTTCTAGAGTTGCCAAAGAATTAGAAGCTCTATTTACACTGATAAATTGTAGTCCATTCCCTGTTCCCCCACCATCACTAAAAATTTCTAGATTGGAAGTTTCACCTGTTAGTGCCGAAGCAATCCTGAACAACCCATTGTAAGACTTTCTTACCCTGTTTTTAAATACAATAACGGTTGTCAAATTGGTGCGTAGGTCAAGGGGACGGTTTCCTGTCAATACATCATTGGAGCCATCATAGCGCAAGACCGGCTTCCCATTCAGCACATTAGTTACCAAGCTTGGAGCCGTTGCGGTATCTGTGGAAGTGTAGAGTCTGGGTTCTGCAAGGTCGTAGATACCCGTCACTTTTTGGTTAGTGGTTTCCACTGCCTGGTCGGCACTGATCCAGGTACGCATACCGTTAGTGGGTATCTGGGTTTGGGGTTTAAAGGCCCCTATGTTGCTGTAGAAAGTACCCGCAGCATTGGTCAATTTTGTACGGTAGTAATAAATGGTACCACTGCTCAAGCCACTTATTGTCGCACTCACCAAGGAGGCAGTGGCAGAAGCGGCTAGTGATGCTGTAGTAGAACTAATTGGCGAAGTAAAGTTGGGGCTGGTAGATACTTCAAACAAATAGTTGGTGCCCAAACTTTTGGGGGTCACATTGGCCCTCAAGGTAATAGAAGTGGCTGTCAGGTTACTAAAGGTATCCAATGAAGCAGTTGGAACATAGCCAAGGCTCAGGTTGTAGCGATTGGCCAGGTACAACTCCACCTGAAGGCGTTCTGTTTGGCTCAATGGGCGGTTGTAGATGATCATCTCGGCTATATCTCCATCTAAGAAGGAAGCTCCTCCAGGAATTACCCCTATGTGGGCAAGATCAGCAATTTGTGGAAAAAAGACACCCGTTCCTCCATCAATGCCATTGGTAAGTGAGTCTCCGTTGTAATAACCGGAAGCTTCAATATTGCTTGGCACTATAAAACTTGCCAAATAATATGTATTTGCAGTTCCAATATTTGCATAACTTTTTGATTTCGCCAATCCTCCAAATCCACTTGTTGGCCTGTTGGCAACATACACAAGATTTCCGTTTCCGGATGTCCCGGCCTGCCAATACAGCTCCATTTGTGAGCTCGTTTGAGTATGAGTAGCTGAAAGCTTTAGTAAAGCATTGTAATCTTTCCTTACATCATTTTTAGTGACTACAAAAACAGAAGGACCGTTGCGTACATCCAAATTCTTGGTGCTTGTCAAAAAGTCGTTTGTACCATCAAAACGTACCACAGGAAATCCATTTATAACATTGCTTACGATGGTGGGTTGGCTAATTCCAGGAGCTATGCCTACATCGTTTGATTTAGATGAAAGATCAGCCCAACTGGTTATTAATGAGCCATTGGAAGTAGTAATACCAAGATCAGAACGAAGCCATAAAGAAAGGCTATCTGATGGCAAGATGTTGTTGAATAAAAATGAAACTGTTGCTGAAGTATCATTTCCATTGATATTGCTGCTGATGGCTCTGGCATAATACGGTACCCCTGGGCTCAAACCGACAATAGTGCTTGTTACAGTGGTATCAGAGACACCTGAACCAGTAGCCGTGGTAATGCTGTTCACAATACTTCCAAACGTTGCAGAAGTACTCACCTGAAAAACGGTACTGGTCGAGATTGCGCCTGGATTGACAGCACAGCTTAGAGTTACACTGTTCGCTAAAACTGATGTTTTCGAAATACTTTTGATTTCAGGTATAAAACTTGTGACTACCAAAGGGGCTATGGTGCCATTCAGTTGTGCAACAAGTGCTCGTATTTTGCCGCCCACCGAAGCCTGACCTACTGCCACCAGTTTTCCACTGGGATTTACCAATACATGGTAACCAAAATCTTCATTGTTGCCTCCGCCGTCAACAAAGGTTCTTCCGGCCAAGGTTCCAAAGGTATTGTCCAATGATCCGTTGCTGTTCAGTCTGATCACTGCCATGTCTCTTGACGTAGCCAATGTGGTTCTCAGAGAGGCACCTGCTACCACTATTTTGCCATTGGTGAGTAGTCTTAGCTGGTATGCTTGGTCTTGTAGGCTACCTACCAGATCAAATGTAGCTATACCTGAGGTGCCAAAAGTGCTGATCAGGCCACCATTGGCATTCACTTTTAATACAAACATGTTATCGCTATTGTTTCCTGCCAGCACGTTTCGGGCAATTCCTGCAAGTAAAATGGTTCGGTCAGAACCTATTTCCATGCCAAATGCTTCACTTGCGAGCAAACCGGGTATTGTGTAGAATTCCACTCCATCTCCACTGAATGTACTGTCCACCAATCCATTGTTGGTGATACGTATAATTCCAGGATACCACGCACCTGCTATCGCCATCCGACCTGTGGTCAGAATTTTGTTGTCAGGAGTTAGTACAACTTCTGATATTGATCCACTGACTATGCCTGTAGGAATTCCATACAATCCATCACCGCTAAAACTATTGTCAAAACTACCGTCAGCATTGAGTCTTGCCAACATCCAAAAGCGGTTCACAGATGTCGAATAATCTCCAGATAGAACCAGTTTGCCATCAACACTAATTTTCAAATCTGTAAGTCGTTGCGAAACAGTAGCAGCAGCATCAAAATCAATAATTCTTGTTCCGCTCACCCCAAAAGTAGTGTCGGTACTTCCGTTAGGGTTTAGTCGTGTAACGTACCAACGCTGCTCGCCGGCGATGGTAGTGGTACCGGCAAGTAGTATTTTGCCACTGCTAAGAAATCGTACTACGCTGCCCGTTGTGCTGGTAGAAGCACCAATAAAGCCCCTAAGGACACCGTCAGTGCCAAATGAATTGTCAAGTGATCCATTGGTGTTGAAACGCATTAGAAAATATCGTCCATTGGCACCATTGACGGCATCACCGCAAACCAAAAGTTTGCCATCTGTTTGTATGGCACTAGCAAAAGCTCGGTCGGTTGCTGCAAGTGCAGTATCTGAAACTGCCAGTACAATACCATCGGTATCAAAGCCGGTGTCAAGGTTACCATCTTGTGCAAATGCAGCATTCGTAAATGCCATGCACAGAAGCATAGTTAAAAAAGAGTAAATAGTTTTCATTGGTTTTGATGGGTTTTTACGTTTCGAAAGTAGTGGGGGGCTACTTCTATATATCGTACAAATCCACCAACTGCGGCTTTGAACCCACGAGCAACGGAGTTATTTCATGAGCTACGGCCTCATCTCAGCCAAAGCATCACTTAGCTCGGTTCTCTTCTCTCTTGAGATGGGGATTTCCTGGTCATTTTCCATGATGAGGTAGCCGCCATCCCCACGCACAAATTGTTTGATCCTGCGAAGGTTGATCAGAAAACTCCTGTGGCAGCGAAAGAACTTACGGGTAGGAGGGAGCAGTTTTTCAAATTCAATCAGTTTTTTACTCACCACCAACTGGCTGCCATTGTTGAGGTAAATTTCTGTATAAGAGCCATCTGCTTTCAGATACAGTAGTTCCCTGATATGTACAAAAAGGAGCCCTGTAGCGATAGGTAGAGCGATTTTCTGATCCTCTTCGTTTTCTGAGAGGTTGATCTTCAAGGCCGCCATGCGTTCCTTGTGCTGGTCTTCTTGTTTGATGATCACCTTTTGTAAGGCATCCTGCAATCTTTTGATCTGGATGGGTTTGAGCAGGTAGTCTACTGCAGATAGCTCAAAAGCTTGAATGGCATATTCGCTGTACGCTGTAACGAAAATGATCTGAAAATTGACCGCATCGGTGTCAAAGAAATCAAGTAGCTGAAGCCCGGTATAGCCCGGCATCTCCACATCCAGAAAAACCAGATCAGGTTGTGTACGGCGGATGAGCTTCACCGCTTCCGGTACATCATCTCCTTCTCCCACAATTTCCACTTCTGGGCAATGCTGACTGATCAGGTGCTTTAGTGTATTTCTCGCTAGCTCTTCATCATCAATCACTAAGGCTCTGAGTAAACTCATCGGGTCGTTTTAGTTGTTGGTTTTTACAGGTATGTTCAGCCATACGGTTGTGCCGATGGATTGGTTTTGCAAATCTACTTTATCCACAACTTCTACGCTCAAATTTCCTCCAAGCTCACTATTGAGCAGGTCTAGTCTTTGTTGGTTGGCCCGAGTTGAAAAGGAGGTGTATTTTTTTCTATCCTGATTGATTTGGGCTGATCTGGCCCTGCCTACGCCATTGTCATCGATTTTTACCCGTAGTAAATCACCTTTCTGGTAGAAGGCAATCTCCAGTTTCCGATCTTGCTTTTTGTGAAGCAGGCCGTGTTTGAGGGCATTTTCAACGTAAGGCTGCACCAGCATGGTGGGCAGCATGATCTCATCAGCGTCACACTCCAGCTCCGTATGCAGGTGGTAACTAAAGCTTTGACCAAATCGGACCTGCTCAAGTTCCAGATAAAGCTTCAATGCTTCGAGCTCCTCTTGTAGATCAATAAGCTCTTTATTGGACATGTCCAGAATTCGCCTCATCAGGTCAGAGAATTTACCCAGGTATTCATTTGCTCTGGATTTATCATCGGTGATGAAAAAGTTTTGAATGGCATTGAGTGCGTTGAAAATGAAATGCGGGTTCATCTGGGCTTTGATTGCCGTAAGTGTCGATATCTTAAGCCTCTGTTCGATCTGTTCTTTTTCGTTTTTAAGTGTAGCCTGCTCCAAAGCCAGCCTACTTTTGATTTGAAGTTGCTTGATGCGGTTTTGGAAATAGAAAGCGACCAGGCCAAGAGCAGAGAGGCCACATAAGCTTAAGAACCACCACTGCATCCAAAAAGGACGAAGGATTTCCAGAGGGAAATTCACAAAATCAGCCGATTCTACCCCATCTTCATTGATGGCATGTGCCTGGAAGACATAATTACCGGGTGAAAGCGATATAAAGCGGGCGACATGATCGGAAGCATTGCTGTATTGCCAGCCTGAGTCAAGGCCAAGCATGCGGTACTTGTATCGAAAGGAACCCCAACTTCTGAAGCTGATCCCATCCAATTCAAACAACAGATTGTTATCCAAATGACTGAGATGAGGCTTTTTCGCCAGATCAGATGGCCGGTCATTGACCAGCAGGCCAGTGAGGTAAATCTTGGGTTCATGTTGGTTTTGAGGTTCAAGTGAGGTAGGAATGGATGCTAGACCCTTTCCTGTGGCTAGCCATAGCTGGTCTTTGTTGAGGAGTAGGTCATTGATTTCATTGGAAGGAAGGCCATCCGCTTTGTTGTAAATGAGACTCTTTTTTTCACTTAGTGAAATTCGAGCTAGTCCCTCGTAAGACCCTACCCACACCCTGCCGGGCTCGAGTGCAAGCGAGGTGATTGCATCGGTCTTTAGCAGGTTTTCATGGTTAAAATGATAAATCTCTTTTTGATCTACAAAGGCATATAGCCCATTTGAGACTGTGCCCACCCACAGGGTATCTTTCTGCAAAGCCAATGTACTGGTGTAAAGGCTTTGTCCTGATTTGGTTTTTAATTCGGTATGCCCTTCCGGGGTGTATCGGTAAACTCCATCCTGGTAGGCTATCCACAACTCATTATTAATGCTATCATATAGGGCAGTCCTGCAGCGATTCGTTCGGAACATGCGCTCAGGCCGCATTCCGGGGGCAGGGGGTACCAGCTTCCAGCCGACATCCTGTTTTTTACTGCCAATCAAGGCTGATTTGAAGCAGGAAACATAAAGCAATGATCCGACAGGCCCGGGGCTGATGGATTTAATACAACCTTGCTCAAGAAGCACTTCTGCCTTGCTTTGCCCCGGTTTGAAGGAAATGATGATGTCTGAACCGGTGACGATCCTGTCTTCTTCCTTCCAGTAGTGAACAGCAGATACATTTTTTTTGATAGGCGTTATGTACCTGAACAGCACTTTGCCGCTTTGAGGGTCAATCTGATAGATCACTCCATTTTGCATGGCCGTCAGAATGGTTCCATCAGGACCTGAAACCACTTTGAGACAACGGTGGCCCATGTTTTCTGAAGGAAGTAATTGCATCACCTCCAGAGAAGGGAAAAATAAAATGCCTGAGCCCAAAGTAGCTATCCACCAGTTGCCCTCCCGGTCCGTAATTACTTTCGAAATGGCCTTGTCAGGAAAAAAAGGTCGGGTATTGAGGGGTCTATAAAGACTGTCAAAAAGGTAGAAGCCATTGTAGGAAGCAAGACAGAAGTACTTTCCCAGGCAGGTGGTAACCCCGGTAAATACAAGTTCTTTGGGAAAAACACTTTCGATCGCTTTGTTTCGCACAAAAACCCCATTTTCATAGGTGAAAACGGATTTATTGTTCCGGGTGAAAAACATGGCCTTGTCACCTAATGTACTTAACAAAGGATTACTGAGCAGTTCATTCTCAGGGGATATGGACATACTGCTGTCGGTAAATTGAATAGGGTTCCAATTTTTTAAATCACAGGTGGTAAACACTTCTGACATAGAGTTAATGTACCAGTATTGACCCCTTTGGTCTTGGGAGATGTCTAATGGTACATCATTTTGTGTTCTGCCGGAGGGAGAAGGTACTTTATTCCATTTCTTTTTCGATTGCTCATACCAGAATAAGCCTTTGTCGGAGCCACCCCAGAGTTTATCTTGCCGGTCAACAAAAATGATCGGGAAGCCAAGTCTGATGTTGGGTAGCCATTCTTCCTGCACATGCATGCTGTCATTTTTCAAGTAAAGGATCTGCCCTGTGAAATTATGGCACCAAATCCGCCCGGACTGATCCTCAATCGTTCCTGTTAAGGCCCTTCCGGTAAGGTTCTCTGAGGCGTACTTTTTAAATCGAATGCCATCATACCGGCTCAAACCATCGGCAGAACCAACCCATAGGTATCCCTTTCGGTCTTGATACAAATGATAGATTTCCATGCTTGGCAAGCCATCCTCATCACTTAACAGCCTACATGCAGGATTAGCTTCAGGCAGGTCACTTTGCCCTACAGCAGCCATGGAGATCAAAAGCAGACAACCAATCAGGCGAATGAAGTACATGCACCAACTTAGTATTTTTTTATCATGTGGGCATATCAGCTTGAAAGGCTGGTTGCCGATTTAGGTTTTTTGTGACTTAAAAAGCTGATAAACCGAGGGGTAATCTTCAAAATAATAAATTTATTACATTGATAATCAATACATAAAATAAAAATATGTACAATATATGTACATACATTTAAATTTAATACATACATTTGTACCGTCATGGGAATTCAGCAGGACATACAACAAACCAAGTTCAAAAGCGTGTATCACAAAGCCTTTGTAAATATTCTATACACCAGTGCATGGCTGGAGTATCGGTATGCGGCGGTTTTCAAGCGGTACGATTTGACTTCGGCACAGTTCAATGTATTGCGCATTCTGAGGGGTCAGCATCCCAAGCCCTCTACAGTAAACCTGATTATTGAGCGCATGTTGGACAAGAGTTCCAACGCCTCAAGAATTGTGGAAAAACTAAGGCTAAAAGAAATGGTAACCCGGGAAGAGTGTGCTACCGACCGCAGACTTGTAGAAGTAAGGATAACTGCAAAAGGACTAGGATTGCTCAAAGAAATTGATCAGAAAGAAAATGATATTAATCTTGAGCCGTCTCTTCTCACGGAGCAGGAAGCGGAGCAACTGAGTGAACTCCTTGACAAACTAAGAAAGTAACCTTTTAAACCTTTTAAATTTAAAACACCATGAAAACAAGAATGCAATTTGTAACACTTCTTTCAGCGATGCTGATTTCAGCTTTGAGCTTTGCCGGAACAAAAGATGGCAACTTTAATGCTGACACTAAGTCAAGTTCAGTAAAATGGCTGGGCAAGAAAGTAACCGGCGAGCATTATGGAACTGTAAAAGTCAAAGCTGGCTCATTTACCGTAGCAGGTGGTCAATTGACTGCTGGTAGCTTTGAAGTGGACATGAACAGTATCGTTTGTGATGACTTGAAAGATGCTGAATACAATGGAAAATTGATCGGACACCTTAAGTCAGATGACTTTTTCTCAGTAGCTAAATTTGCAACTGCCTCTTTCAAAGTTACCAAGGCTACCAAAGGAGCTAAAGATGGTGAATACACAGTAACAGGTGATCTGACCATCAAAGGCAAAACTCTTCCCGTTAGTTTCCCGGTAACGATCACTGAAGCTGGAGGAAAAGTAACTGTAGCTGGAGACCTTACTTTCGATCGTGCCAAATATGATATCCGCTACGGATCAGGCTCTTTCTTTGAAGGTTTGGGTGACAAAATGATCTACGATGAGGTAAAACTTAGCCTGAACATCGTGTCTTCAGCCAAATAAGCACACTTAACACAACCAAAACTTAATGAAAGGGGCCGCAATGCGGCCCTTTTTTTTTCGGGTTCATGACCGGATTTTTCGGGTTCATGACAATCGCTCGCTACTTAGCTGAAGCCCTTGGTTAAACTTGCCCGATGAACATCATGCTTAGCTCCAGGCTTCTCTTCATTACTGTTTCGATCAGCTTGTTTTCGCTCTATCAGCTTGCTATTGCTCAGGGATCAACAAACAAAAAACAGGATGAAGTCTGGTTTTTAAACCTCCCCAATGACACCATTTCAGTACGCAGGCTTTATGAATTATCAGATAGTCTGGCGCATGAGTCGAGCGAATTATCACGAATGGCTGCTGAAACAGGCCTTAGGATAGCAAAGTCCATTGGCTTTGAGGAGTACAATGGAAAGCTTTACTCATGCATGGGCAGGTATTTTTACCAGCAAGGTGAGCCATCAAAAGCGCTGGAGTACTGCCATAAAAACCTTGACTTTTATCGGAAACGAAATGACAGCCTGCATGTAGCACAGGCGTACAGCAATATTGCATTGATCTACATGCGTTCTGAAAACCAAACAGAAGCATTGAAGTACCTGCGTAATTCTGAGCAGATTTATCTAAACGCTGGGAGAAAGACTGAGCTGCCTGGCATTTACAACAAAATAGGAGGATGCTACAATGAAATGGGCATGTTTGAGGAGGGCGGGCATTATTTGCTTAAAGCCTTTGATCTCGCCATGTTTTTACAAAGCCATGATCAGGCACTTTATATCTCAAACAACCTATGTAACCATTTTACCAGTCTGAATGCCTTTGAAGATGCAAAAACCTATGCTTTTAAAACCATCCAACTGGCGGATGATCTGAAGAACAAAAGTTATCAGGCCATCGCATACCAAAGTCTGGGTCAGGTATTATTCAATCAGCATCAATATAAGGCAGCTTACGACTGGTATTACAAGGCTTACGGCATAAACAAAGCCATAGGGCTACGCTATGAATCGGTGCAGCTGATGGACAATATTGCGGAAAGCCTGGAGTTTGATGGGCAACTTAAGGAAGCCCTGATGTGGTTTAAGCGATATAAACTTGCCAATGATAGCCTGATTAATTTAGATAAAGCAGAGGCCATGGCAGAGCAAGAGCGCAAGTTTCAACTTAAGGAGAAAAACGAGGCCATTCATGCGCTTAGCCTTGAGAACAAAGCCAAAGAAGCTGATCTGGCAAGAGCTGAAACAGAGCGAAACTTCCTGCTGTTGCTGGGGGCACTGATCTTTTCCTTGGTCTTCATTGGGTGGATGCATTACCAGTCTAAAAACAGGCTCAACAAAATATTACAGTCAAAGAACAAACAGATCGCCTTGCAGAACAAGCAGATAGAGGAGCAGAACGACTTGCTGCGTCGGTCAAATGCCTCGCTCAAGGAGGAAAATATTCAGGCCCAGTTTGAAATACTGCGAAACCAGATCAATCCTCATTTCTTGTTTAACAGCCTCAATACCCTGGCCTCGATTATCCCTCAGAACCCCTCAAGCGCTGTGCATTTCACCCATGAATTTGCCAAACTGTTCAGAAAAGTGCTTGAGTTTAAAAATCAACACCTCATCAGCCTTGAGGAAGAGCTAGAACTGGTGGATCGGTACCTGTACTTGCAGCGTACACGTTTTGCCGACAAGTTGCAGGTGCGTCAACAGATCGAAGCAGAAAGCCTGAAAGAATTTGTGCCTCCTTTTTGCCTGCAGTTGCTCATCGAAAACGCCATCAAACACAACGAGATTTCCTCGGAAAAGCCTTTGAAAATCTCAATATTTACAGAAAATAATCAACTCTGTGTGTTGAACAACATACAGTTGCGCAGCAGCAGGCCAGAGTCAACCGGCATAGGATTGGAAAACATACGTCGCAGGTATGCCATTCTCACAGGTACAACTCCTATTTTTGAACGAAATGGTGAGCAGTTTGAAGTACGTGTACCCTTGCTTGAATGTGAAGAGCTTCATGAAATAAACCCTTGATTAAACCCTTCCTTTATGTTTAGCATATTTATAGTTGAAGACGAAAAGCTAGCTGCGGATAATCTCAAGCATCTTCTTGCTGAAATCGACAGTAGCTATGAGGTAGTAGGCGTGGCCGATACCGTCAAAAAAACAGTTGAGTTTCTTCAGCAAAAGCAGCCTGATTTGCTGCTGATGGATATTCACCTGGCAGATGACATCAGTTTTAAAGTGTTTGAGCAGGTTGAAGTAAAGTCTCCCATCATTTTTACAACAGCTTTTGATCAGTATGCCATTCAGGCCTTTAAGCACAATAGTATTGACTATTTGCTCAAGCCTATCACCAAAGAAGACTTATCGAATGCGCTGGTAAAATACCGGGAGAGAAGCGCCCCCCAGCAGGAGCAGCCCTGGCAAAAGTTGCTGGAGTACATTCAACAACCAAAAGCCGAATACAAAAAGCGCTTCCTGGTATCGACAGGCTCTAAAATCAAAACCATTTCGATCGAAGAAGTGGCTTACTTTTTTGCGGAAGGGCGATATGTCACTTTGTTTACCCACAGTGGGCAGAAGTTCCTGATCGACCAGACCATGGAAAGCCTCCATGATAGCCTTGACCCTGAACACTTTTACAGGATCAACCGTCAGTTTATCGTCTCCATCAAATCCATTCAGCAGATGTATGCCTGGTCAAAGAGCAGGCTTAAACTGGTATTGGAACCGGCATCACCGGAAGAGGTGATTGTAAGCATTGACCGCTCCTCGGATTTTAAGAAATGGCTCAATCGTTAACTCCATAAACTGTTGCTATATTTGTGGCCTTGAAATTGGTTCAACCTCAAGCCTCAAATGTCTCGTCAACTCATTCAAATTGCCATAGGCACACTGCTCATCGTTCTGGCAGCCGTTTTGCGAATCATTCCTCATGAGTGGAATTTCTCCCCTGTTGGAGCTATGTTCCTCTTTAGTATAGCGACCTTTCAACGAAAGTGGCTGGCCCTTTTGATCCCTTTTGCAACACTTTGGATCAGTGATTTATATCTCATGAACACCGTGTATGCTGAAGCAGGGCAGTCATGGAAATGGGCTTATGGTCAAATGGAATGGATGTACGCCACCTATCTGGTAATTGCAGTCGCAGGATACTTTATTTTGTCAAAGATTTCAGTGATAAGAGTAATTGGAGCCACATTGACCGCAAGTGTTTTGTTTTTTATCATCACAAATTTCATGTGTTGGCCGGGAAGCCCTTTGTACAGTCAGGATATCAGCGGATTGATCGCCTGCTACACTGCCGGAATACCATTCTTTAGAGGAACTGTTATGGGAGACCTTATTTTTTCAACGATTTTGTTTGGCAGTCATTACCTGATTGTTCAACGTTGGATGTTCCCAATAAAACAGGCCAAGACAGTATAAAAAAGGGCGCCTTGAGCGCCTTTTTTGTTAATAAACTTCTGTCAGCTTTCTTAAAAGCGGCTCCCATGGGATTCCTCCTTCTTTCTCTCCTAATCGAACCATCATTAGGTTTTTCTTTGGGTACACATACACAAATTGCCCCAGATGACCATTCATGTAGTAGTCCCCGTTGGTCTCTGAGCCAATCCACCATTGATATTGGTAATACCACACTGATCCATGGGTAGAGTCCACTATAGTTGAGGCCTTCACCCAGTCCGCAGAAACAATTTGACGGCCATCAGGAGCTCCTTCGTATAAGAATACTCTTCCAAGTCGGGCAAAATCCTCGGCAGTAGCATTGATGCAACAAAAGGTTTTTTCCATTCCATCTTTCTTTTGGTCGATGCTCCAGCTACCTGCGCTGTTCATCCCTGCCGGATGCCACACTTTTTCCTGAAGGTAGGAGGTAATGGTTTGCGGGGCAATGGCTCGCTCCAAAACTTGCCCAAGCAACTGAGTGGTACCACTGGCGTATTTAAACTGTTTTCCCGGCTCATTTTTAAGCTTTGAGCGGAGGGCATGCTTCCTGAGATTGAGCCCATAGTATTGTTTGGCGGCATCACTAAAAGGGCTGTAATAGCTCTCTGTATATTTTAGCCCGGAGGTCATTTGCAATAAATGCTCAATAGTCACCTGCTCGAAGCCATTCTTTTTCAGTTCAGGCAGGTAATTGGTGACCGGGTCTTTCACCGATTTAATCTTACCCTCTTGTATAGCGATGCCAATCAGCATGGAAGTGACCGATTTGGCCATGGAGAACGAGGCGGAAATGGCCTTTGCCGAATGCCCATTGGTATAGTGATCATACAAGATACTGTCATTTCGAATGACGAGGAAGGCAACGGTTTTACTGTCCTTTAGTACTTTTTCAAATGGTTGATTTTTCTTGTCACCGATGCTTATCGTTTTGGGACCCTGGGGAGTGGTACTTCTTTTAAACTGATGTGGAGTAGGTGAGGGGCTTAGGCTCCTAGATTGGAAAATCCGGTGATCGCCGATGTTTGCAAAATTGTACCAAACAAAGCGGGAGGGAAGGCAGGCACTTAAGCTTACCATCACAATGAGAGCGGCTAGATAGCTTTTTTTCATAAGTTAATGATGACTGATTATTTCAACTTTGGGTACATGTTTCAGAGTTATTTCGATGTGTTTTAAAGGTGCCCGGTGAATGAATTCGCTGATCATTTCAAGTATATCATAATCAATAATCCCATCCTTGCGACCTACGAAATGTACGATACTATAGGACGGTATTGCTTCTAAAACTGAAGATAGTTTCACTTTGTTAAGAAAACTGATGGTCTGATCGAAGTAAATGAAAACTTCGGTAAGTTCTTCAACCTTCTTTTTCTCAACGACAAACTGTGGTTTCAGGCTGGATTGAAGGATAAAATAAATGGAAACCAACAAGCCTAATCCGATCCCTATCAGCAAATCGGTGAGCAATATGGCCAAAACAGTAGTAACAAATGGAATAAACTGGGCTGGCCCCAGCCTCCATTGTTGTACAAAAAGAGAAGGTTTGCTGAGCTGATAGCCAATGATGAGCAGAATAGCCGCCAATGAGGCATAAGGAATTAGTTCAAGAAACCACGGGAAAAAAGCAACGGATACCAGCAGCAATATCCCATGAAATACAGAAGACCAGCCCGATTTAGCTCCCGCTTCAACATTCACTACCCCCCTTACGACCACAGCGGTAATGGGGATGGCTCCAATCAGCCCACATGCCAGATTGCCTGCTCCTTGAGCAACCAATTCACGGTTGAGCGGAGTCACTCTGTTCTGAGGATCAATCTTATCAATGGCTTCCACACACAGCAAAGTCTCAATACTTGCGATCAAAGCGATGTAGAGCCCATATTCCCAGAGCCTCTTGTCTGACAATATAGCCTCCCATTTTGGCACTTGGAAGCCTGAAAACAAATGATCGGGTAACTGTATCAGTTGTTCCCCGGGCAATGCAGCCTCAGGCAATACCCAAACCAATGTTTGTTGAAGGTATAAGCCTGCCATCACCATAAACAGTGGACCCGGAAGTGGTCTTTTTCGGTGTTTGTTAATATGATGAATATAGAAATAGACCAGGAAGGACAAACCAGTAATAAGGGCTGCTGATGGCATAATACCTTGAAATAGATCAATCAACACATGATGCCCCTCAGACTGGAAAATCAAATGAAGCGACATATCATCCCAGAAATCTGCCTGAATATGGCCCATCGCTACGGGTAACTGCTTAATCATTAGGATTAATCCAATTCCTGCCAGCATCCCTTTGATGACTGCGGAAGGCATGTACCTCGCCAAAGTGCCTAATCGTAAAAAGCCAATAAGCATTTGAATTAGACCTGCCAGCACCAAAGCGGCCAGAAACAGACTAAAGTCCTGAAGCAATGCGATAGCTGCCGCCACCAGTGCCGTGAGCCCTGCCGCCGGTCCTGAAACCGACAAGGCAGAGCGACTGACCATAGGCACGATCAGCCCCCCGACCATTCCAGCCAATAAACCTGAAACCAAAGGGGCACCTGAGGCCAAGGCAATACCCAGGCAAAGGGGTAAGGCAACTAGAAATACGGTAATGCCAGAGAGTAGATCTGCCTTAAGATGTGCAGAAGAAGGGGGTTGCCACATGCTTGCCAAAAATAAGCTGAGCATGTGGATTTACATAATCGCTTTCCTATTTGAGGCTTCTTTTTGCACGTTTCAGAATGTATTTGGTCGAGGCGGCTACATCGGGTAGCTCCCATTCCTGACAAAACTCCTTCACCCAATCAGGTCTTGTTTTTGAAGCATCGTTGAGCCAGTTTGCCACACTGTCCTGCACATACTTGCTTTCGTCCTTCATCAAAGGCCTGAGGAGTGGAGTTGCCTGTCCTGGATTTTCTTTGAGAGCCGGGATATGCTCGCACCAAACGCCTCTTGGCCGGCTGATTTCAGATGCAAACCTCTTGATAGAGGACTCCTTTCGAGTCACCAAAGGCAGTAGTAACTCAAGACCTTCAGATAGTTGTGAAGCCAGATATGGCCTCAACGCCATCCAGGCAACTTCCCTCACCCCAAAGTGAGGATCATCTGCCAAAAGCAGCATGGTCTGGAGTTTTTCGCTAAAACTGAGCCCGGGATTAAGTGCGATGGCATAGCATGCCCAGTTTCTTACCATATCCGCCGGATGGATGAGAGCTCTTTTGAGAACTTCAGGACTACTGCCTGAGTACTTGAGCAGCAAACCGCCCAATGCATGGTTTTTTGTGTTTACGCTTGGCCTGTTCAAAGCTTTGATGGTCTCATCAACCTCATGTACAGGAATTGGCCATGACTCTTTTTGGATAAGGTAACAGGCTAATTTCCCCTGATCGATGGCAAGCCATTCAACAAGGTTGGCGGTCTCCAGTTCTCCACGCTCGAGTTGGGAGAGGATCTCTGCCGGAATTTCAGCCATGCTGCGGGCCCCTTTCCTTGCAGGCATTTCCATTTCCTTAGGTAGGCTTACTTATTTATCTTGCATTGACCTTACCAACTTCACCACCCAGCTTCTTGGGGTAAAACGCACACTATTGGCCAATAGATAGTTGCTTAAGCCATGTATGGCTACTGTTTTCCCTTTCAGCATGGCCTGATAGCCATAGGCGGCGACCTGCGCTGAAGAGGGCATTTTCTTTCCCTTGACCAGTTTGCTTTCTTCCATTGCAGCAGCTTGTTGAAAATTGCTTTCTGTGGGTCCTGGACATAAGGTCGTCACAGTGACACCTGTCCCTTCCAGTTCATTGGCGATGGCTTCACTGAAATGAAGCACATAGGCTTTCGTCGCATAGTAAACGGCCATGGTTGGGCCGGGCTGAAAAGCAGCTGTAGAAGCGACGTTCAAAATTCGACCGGATTTTCTTTTGACCATTTCAGGCAAATAAAGATGGCAAAGAGATGTTAAGGCCGTCATGTTCAGCTGAATCATTTGAACTGATTTGTCCCAGTCTGTTTCCCAAAAGAAGCCAAAGTCACCAAAACCGGCGTTGTTGACCAGGTAATCCACCTCAAGCCCTTTGGATTTGGTATATTGAAATACTTCTGCAGGAGCCTCTGGCCGGCTAAGGTCTTTTACCAGAATGTCTACCTTTATGCCGTAGCTGTTCCGGATGTATGCAGCCAGTTCGGCTAACTTTGTTTCACTTCTGGCCACCAACACGAGATTGACTCCGTCCTGAGCCATCATTTTTGCAAACTCTAATCCAATTCCGGAGGAGGCTCCTGTGATCAGTGCAGTTTTCTTTTTCATGGGATATGTAATCGGTTTACTTTTTAATACTGCTCCAGGTGATCTCAAAGCAGCTTTCTATGTCGTTTTTTTGTGGAGTGATCTCGTGGTTTAAAAAGTACTTAACCACCTCTAAGGTTCCCCCTATCACATGTTGTATCATGATGGTTGCCGGGATGTCTTTTAACAACTGTTCTTGCTTAGCCGACTCCAATAGATTGATCAAAGGAGTAAGTAGGCGATCTGCTTCCTGACGGGTTTGAGGGCTGAGTAGGGGAGAATAGGTGTACTGCTCAATGAAATGCATCTTGTCCGGTTCCTGATAGCTCAACAGGAAATACTTAAGCCACAATTGTCTGAAATTGACCAAAAAAGACTCCTCAGGTTGGTAAACGCTAAGCATCGCCTGCATTTTTTCCAGCTTCAGGTGCAGGTAAAGGGCATTGATCATTTCTTCTTTACCTTGAAAATAGGTATAGATGCTACCTGTTGCTATGCCAGCCTGTTTGGCAACCTGGGCCATTGTAAGGCTATGGAAGCCATGCTCCTGCACCAGTTGAAGTGCAGCGTCGTACAAACGATGGATTTTGCTGAGGTCTTTTTTGCGAGCCATATTCGGTTGCAAATATTGAATTATTATTCATTTAAAAAAATTATTTCGACTTTTTAAACTGCAATAGGAACTCTTTTGGGTCAACAGATTGGCCTCTTAAGGTGACCACCAATTGCTCTGCTTCAAGCTTGTAGTGTATAAAGGATGGAAAATCATGATGTAGGTTGACAGCCGTAAATGTACTGTCTCCAATCTCAGTTACTTCAAAATCAATTCTTTTACCCATATTTTGGTTAAAAACCAGGGGAGAATACAGCCACTTACCGGTCTGATTGCTGACGATGATATGCTCCGTCCAGAGCGTGTCACCCCGTTTGATTTCTCCGGAATTGACTTCCCAGTTTAGAGGACTTTTCTTTCTCCAAACTTCGATGAGGGTGCCGTTTTTTGATACATTCAGCCAGGAGCCTTCCAGATGGCCAAAAACAAGGGGTGTTTGCTGAATTGAGGAGCAAAGGGAAATGGTTATTGCAACCAGCAACAAGGCCAAACGATAGGTCATTCGGCCAATTTACGTCATTTAATCCCGATTGAAAGGAATGGTATTGAAGATCACTACCTGAAACTGTTCACGGCTTCTGATCTCATACATCTGGCTCATATAGCCAAACTCCATTCTAAGATTTTTGTTAAAAACCCATCCAATTGCCCCATAAAGGCGATTTCGATTGAAAACTGGGCTATCCCAGTTAAGAAACACTTCATTATATGCCGAGAGGTAAAGCGTGTTAGGAGTAGACATGGTTTTATTCGTCAGGGCCATGTTGACAAACACAAAATACCTAAATCTTAGGTTGAAATCGTTGGACCAGATTTGCTGCTCGAGCCTGTACCGATGCATTACCGTAAATCTCCCAAAACTTTGACGGGTGATGAATTGCTGAAAGGGTCGGTGTTCATCACGTGTTCTCTTCTGATCCGTTTCCCCGATATAGTTTTTCGATTGGATAAAGGCATAGCCCAGCAACAGGTTATTGTTGTTTTCACTCAGGTTGTACCCTAGGCCTCCCCGCAGAAGCAATTGCTCCATGTCACCGACAACATTCCAGTTTCGGTATTGAACTTCATGATGAATATTCCATTTTTTGTTGATAGGAGCATTTCCAAAATAGATCCACCAGTTACCAATCGCCTCCGGCTGAGCCATCAGAGGGCCTGAAAGACAGAGTGTAAAGAGAAGAAGTAGTCGTTTGAACATAGGAATTCATCGTTGTGAAGTTCAAATAAACACACTAATCTGTCCTTAAGGTGATCAGGTAGCCTAAAGCTCAATTGGATGAAGTAAGTAAAACCCAAGAATTAAATTCTCTTTGCCAATTTGCTCTTATTGGCTGAAATGGGAACAGGTCAGAGTTGATCAATTTGAAGAAAAATCAGCTAGATACTTTATAAGTGTATAGTAATTAATAGGTTAACATTAATCATGTCACTTTTTGAATTCGATTCTTTACAAAAAAGTACAAGGGTAACAAGAAGGTCATTGCCGATGTCTAAACGCTGATCAGCGAAGTCATGCTCAGGGACCCGGCTACCAAACGATCATTAAAAAGCCTGAACTCTTCTTTGGGATTGATAAGTCCCAGGATATAAAGCAGGGGATAGTAATGGTCCGGGGTGGGAATGGCAAATTGAACCGCTTTTCCAAGTTTTTCATATTGGCAGAGTTCCTCAAAGCGACGGGATTGTAGGCATTGGTTGATAAGCAAACTGGATTCTTTTGCCCATTCATAGCCAAAGTCGAGGGTGTTGATTTTGCTGAAATCAGCTTGCCTGAGATTGTGAACGATATTTCCGCTTCCAACGATTAGGACGCCTCTTTCCCGAAGTTTTTCAAGCTGGGCTCCAAGTTCGAAATGCCAGCTGCCTTCTTGCCTGAAATCAATGCTAAGCTGCAAAACCGGAATGTCAGCCTTAGGATACAGGTGTCTGATCACACTCCATGTTCCATGATCCAATCCCCAGTCATGGTCCTCGACAACTTGAGTGTGCTTGATGAGTTGAATGGTTTCTTTGGCAAGCAAAGGGTTCCCTGGTGCCGGATATTGTACCTCGAACAGAGCTTTCGGAAACCCTCCAAAATCATGAATGGTTTTTGGGGCCTCCATAGCGGTAATACTGGTACCTCTGGTAAGCCAGTGAGCGGAGATGCAAAGCACAGCTGCCGGATTTGGGATGTTTCTTCCAAGTTCTGCCCATTCATTACTGAAGATATTTTGCTCAAGAGCATTCATGGGGCTGCCATGCCCAAGGAAAAGCACTGGCATTTTGGGGCTTGGCTTTAGCTGATCATTCAGCTTTTCAAGCGTTTTAAAAGCATTGGTGAATGGCATAAGGCTTAACAATCCCAGAGATTGTAAAAAAGTGAGGCGGTCCATAAAGTTGGAAATATAGCCAACGGAAACAAATTAGGTAGAATTGATTAATCTAGCAATTACTAAACCAATTAGGCTTATTGTAAAATTGCAAAGCCTAGGCAACATTTAGAGTGCGGAAATGGTCTATTG
Organism: Cytophagaceae bacterium; assembly: GCA_027488815.1. Classification (GTDB taxonomy): domain Bacteria; phylum Bacteroidota; class Bacteroidia; order Cytophagales; family JAIYAX01; genus JAIYAX01. The sequence goes on from JAIYAX010000026.1 coordinate 150,637, forward strand.
ATTAAAGTGTTACAACTATGAGAAGAGCTTTATTTTTGAGTGTAGCCACAGTTCTTTTATTTCTTGGAGAACAAGCAAAAGCTCAGAGATTTGAGAAGATCGATCTCAATTATTCAGGTTTTGGAGGTTCTTTAGACTTTGTTCCGGAAAGGATTTTAAGAGGTGACTCCGGAAACTATTATTTAGCAGTTAATTTTGTCGGAACAGTCATTTTTAAAGGACAAACAATAACTCCTCCAGTCGGAGCACCTAAAGGTTATTTTATTGCCAAGCTGGATAGTAATTTCAACCTGATTTGGTTAAGGGTTGTAACTAACTCAATATCATCCTTTAGTTTTTTCTGTTTTGACCTTGAGCTTGACGCCCAGGGTAACCTCTATTTTCAAGCGCAAAGAGCTGGGGTAACCAATTTTGCAGGACAGTTAACTTTGACTACAGCAAACGCAAACCCAATAGATATATTAGGAAAATTTTCTCCCGGTGGGCAACTTCTATTTGTCAGAGACCTGCCTGCTTTTACCCCTTCATTTACTTTTAACAATACTTTAAAATTAGGCCCTGACGGTAATTTATATGTAACAGGGAACATCTTTCCTACTTTTGGTAGCAATCTAACTATATACCTCCAAAGGTGGTCAACAAGTGGTGTACTAGGTTTTTCTGTAACCCAAACGGTTGTTGGCATCAATGGAAGTTCATCCATTTACCCATTAGGCCTTGAGTTTGACCTCACCGGAAATCCGGTACTTTTAATCAGGAGTGCCTCTGATGGTACAGCATCTGTGGTAAATGGCTTAAATAGCTCTACCAGCCAAGCTGTCTATTTAGTTAGCTACTCAAGGATCAATGGAAGTGTTCTAAGTACAAGAAGAGTTTTTAATTTCAATAACAACGACTCGTTTTTATTGCAGGGTGACATTAAAAGAAAGGCAAATGGAAATTATGTCATTACCACTGAGTTTTCAGGCCAGTACAATATCAACGGTCAACCCATTGGCTCAGATGTTACTACAAACATCATTTTGCTCGAGTTTCCATCGACCGGAAATAATGTAATCTGGAGCAAGGTGGTTACTTCTCCCGGAGGATATGAAATACCAGGAGAGTTATTACTGGACAGTTCAGAAAACATTTATTTATGTGGGTTTGTGGATGTTCAGGCAAGCTTTACAGGGATTCCTCTGAATAACTCTTTGCCAGGCGGATTCATAGCCAAGTACCAACCAAATGGTGTGCTGGAATGGGCTAAAAGCCAAACGCAAAATGAGTTAAATGTCGTAGGTAACTTTTTTGGTTTCCTGAGCATGACTTTTGACAGATCCAATCAAATCGTTTTTACTGCATTTAACCGGGGAACAGTAGCCTTTGACACTGCTGTATTTCCATTTAACACCAACAGTACTTACATCGGAGTACTTAGTTGTCGCCCTATTGACATTGTACAGCCCATAGTTGCCAACAATAGCGCTCCATGCCTGGGCTCGCAGGTACAGTATTCAACAGCAAACATCCCGTTCACCGATTTTGTATGGTCTCTATCTAGCGGAGGTACTTTGGTTTCAGCAGGCAATCAAGCCAGTATTCAATGGACCAGTCCGGGTAACTATACCATCACTGTAGTTCCTCAAAACAGTTGTGGAACAGCAGGAGGCAAAACCATTACTGTCAATGTACGGAATATCCCTACGCTCCCTTCACAGCTTATTGGAGATACAGTAGTTTGTTTTGCTGGTTCAAGGGCTTATTCAGTACCGGCTACAGCCGGAGTAAGTAATTATACCTGGAGCCTCTCAGGAGGAGGCAGCCTTATTCCTTTCAGCAACAATGCCATTGTCAATTGGGCCATACCGGGAAGCTACCAACTTTCTGTTACGCCCTCCAATGATTGCGGTGTAGGCCAAACCTTAACCCGTACCATTACGGTTACCACGCCTCCTTCACAGCCTGCTCCTTTGACGGGTGCGACCGATATCTGCACAGGCTCTCAGGCTTACAGCACGGCTTTGGTGCCAGGAACAGACTACCTCTGGTCTTTATCCTCAGGAGGAATTCTGAACTCCACCAACAATACTGCTACCGTCAATTGGACAACGGCAGGAGTACATACCCTCACCGTTACCCCTGTAAATGGCTGCTCCGGTGGTCCTTCAAGGAATTTAACCATCACAGTTCGTCAGGCACCAGGTCAGCCTTCCAGCATCATAGGAAACTCTGTGATTTGCCGGGGTTTTCAGAACTACAGTATCATTGAATTTTCAGGAGTGAGCTACAACTGGAGCCTGCCTGCCGGAGGAAACCTATCCTCATTTGGAGGCTCCGCCACAGTAAACTGGACACAGCAAGGGGTTTTTACTCTTTCCGTGACCCCTCAGAATAGTTGCGGCACAGGCCCAGCCCGCTCAGTATTGATCACGGTGAATGATTTTCCGCCCTCACCGGGCCCTATTTTAGGTCTCGACAGCGTTTGTCTGGGAAGTCAAACCTATGCTGTACCTGCACAAGGCGGCGTCAATTACAACTGGACGCTGAGTGGGGGTGGAGGACTAATTCCATCGGGTAGTTCTGCTGTCGTCAACTGGACCGTTCCTGGCACCTACACACTTACAGTCACACCTGTGAATACTTGTGGTCTGGGTACTCAGGTCGTCAAGCAGGTTTTTGTCCGAAACACCGCTGCCACCATCACGGGTATTAGTGGACCTGATGAGAGTTGCCTTGCGAGTGCCCCCTACAGTGTTCCTCTGATCGGTGGCTTCAGCTATAATTGGGGTCTGACGAGCGGTGGCACACTAACTGCCAGCAGCAACACTGCCACGGTAAACTGGACCAGTCCCGGCTTTCACACTTTATCAGTGAACACATCAGATGGTTGTTCAAGGGCACTGCTGGTGCAAGTTCGTACGGTACCTGCCCAACCGGTTAATATTAGTGGTGATACAGCTGTATGCTTAGGAACCAAGCCTTATGTAATTACAACAGTTAATCAAACCAATTACATCTGGAGCCTGAGTGGGGGTGGTGTTCTCAATTTTAGCCAGGGAGCATCATCTGTTAACTGGACAGACACAGGTAGCTACGTGCTTAGTGTTACTCCATCCAACCAATGCGGAAATGGCCAGCAAAGAAATCTCATCGTCAGGGTGAGCACTATTCCCTCCACCCCATCCGTCATCAGTGGCTCAGATAGCAGTTGCCAGGAACAGCGAAATTATACTGTGCTACCGGTTGCAGGCACAAGTTATAACTGGAGTCTGACAGGGGGAGGCAATCTTTCCAGCAATACTGTATCGGCCATTGTCAACTGGACAGGTACCGGAGTGTTTCAACTAAGTGCAACACCCTCCAATCAATGTGGAAGTGGTCCACAAAGGGTGAAAACCATATTGGTCTCAGCGATCCCTCAGGCTCCTGTTCCTCAGGGAGATACCCTGGTATGCCTGGGTTCAACGGTTTACAGGGCAATTCAAAATCCAAATGTCCAATACCTTTGGCAAAGTACCTTAGGAGGCAGCTTAAGTTCCTTTGGTGATAGTGCAGTTGTTAACTGGACCCTGCCCGGACAAACGGAAGTACGTCTGCGCTCGCAAAACTTTTGCGGAACATCGGCTCTCGTTGCCTTGCCGGTAAGGGTAAAAACGATCCCACAAATCATCCCACTCATCACCGGGGACACCCTTACCTGCCTGGGGACAAAGATTTACAGCATCTCTCCCGAAACCGAAACCGGCTATAGCTGGAACCTGAGCGGAGGTGGAAATTTAAGTTCAGGTCCTCAATCGGCTACCATCAACTGGACCAATGCCGGGCAATACCTCTTAAGTGTAGCCTCCTCCAATCGATGTGGCCTCGGCCCGACTGGAAGTGTGCTGGTCAAAGTCATCGATATTCCGGTGATTGGCGCAGCTATTCAAGGTAGTGACAGTAGCTGTTTGCAAAGCCAGAACTATTCTGTTCCTATTCAAAGCGGGGTGAGCTATTTGTGGAACATCAGCAGCGGAGGCAGTTTAAGTGCATCAGCTAATCAGGCAACTGTAAACTGGCAGAACACAGGAAGCTATACCGTTTCGGTACAGCCTCTCAATCAATGCGGCCTGGGACCTACGCAGACCAAAACCATTCTGGTTGGCACTACACCCTCTCAACCAACGATCCTGGGTGATACCTTGGTTTGTCTGGGATCATCGGTTTACCGCACTCCCTCAGTTTTCGGCCAGCAGTACCTTTGGAATTTAAGTGGGGGAGGCATATTAAATCCTTCTGCTGACACTGCCTTTGTGAACTGGACAAATGTCGGAGTTCAAAACCTGCAGTTGATTGCCCAAAATTTTTGCGGAGCCAGTCCTGCCAGAACAATTTCAGTGAGGATAAGAACCTTGCCACAGGCCGTGGCTGCCATTTCCGGTGACACTCTGACCTGTCTCGGTACCAAAAACTACACCTTGCCTTTTCAAAATGATGCGAATTGGCTTTGGCAGCTGAGCGGTGGAGGCGTACTTTCTGCACTTGCCAACAATGCCTCCATCAACTGGACTCAAAATGGCCTGCAGACATTAAGTGTGACAGCCTCAAATAGCTGTGGATCAGCGCCTGCCAATCAGCTTTTCGTTCGGGTGATTGATTTACCAGGCCAGCCAAGCCCCATCACAGGCCCGGGCAGCTTGTGCATAGGCAATCCACAAAACTATTCGGTAAGTGCTTTGCAAGGAACAACGTACAACTGGAGTTTGAGTGGGGGAGGAGTACTTTCTCCTAGCGGAAACACAGCCGGCCTGAGCATGAACAGTACAGGAACATTTAGCCTGTCTGTAAGTCCCTCGAACCAATGTGGGATTGGTCCCTCAAGGAGCCTTTCGCTTAATGTGCAAGCCATTCCTTCAAATCCAAGTGCCATTACCGGAGATGCGCAGAGCTGTTTGGGTAATCGCTTTTATTCCACTTTTGGTCTTCCCGGCTTAACGTATAACTGGAGCTTTATCGGTTTTGGGAGCATTACCCCCTCCGGAAACACCGCAACCATCAACTGGACCGGCACAGGGCCTTCAAATGTGACGGTAACCGCATCCAATTTTTGTGGCACCAGCCCTGCAACGGTTTTACCAGTGACTATTATCACTCTTCCTTCTCAGCCATCTGCCATTGCAGGAGACACCTTCAGTTGTGCTGGTTTGAAAAGCTACGCTGTCAATTTTATCGCTGGAACAACCTACACCTGGTCATTAAGTAGCGGTGGCAGCCTCAGCAGTACCGGCAATCAGGCATTGGTGAACTGGAACAATCCCGGTACCCATGTGCTTTCGGTTAGCCCATCAAACGTATGCGGAACGGGTACATCTCGAACCCTTATCGTACGCAGTGGCGATATTCCTCCACAGCCTCAAAGCATCAACGGCAATCCTGATGCCTGCCGAAACATCCCAACCAATTTTAATGTAATCGCTTTGCCCGGGGTGAGTTACTTATGGACCTCACCATCAGCCAGCATACAGCAAGTGAGCAATGGACAAATACAGGCCACATGGAGTTTGGCCGGCACCTATAGCCTCACTGTCACGCCTCAAAACGTCTGCGGAACAGGTTCTGCACGCATTCTTACAGTCTTTGTAAGTGCTCCTCCACAGCTTACCGATGGAATAGATGGACGAGAGGAGGTTTGTCTGAATGATCGCAATGAGTTTTACAGGGTAAATGCAGTGCCCAACCAAAGCTATCAATGGAGCATTCAACCTACGCTGCCCTTTTTTAACTTAACCAGCGGCCTTTCGGTCAACTGGACCACGTTGGGAAGTTACACCATTCAGGTGGTTCCTTCCAATGCCTGTGGGTCCGGTGACACCGTCAGGAAAGTGGTGCAGGTATTTGGCCCCGAGCCCAAGCCAACGATTACTTTTAGAAATGATACCCTTTTCTCTTCTTCACCAATCCGCAACCAATGGTTTGTGAATGGAGAATTGCAAGCTGGCATTGATACCGGATTTTTTGTTCCGGGCCTTAACAGCCTGGTGCAGTTGAAGGTGTTTAATCCTTGCTCTACGAGTGAATTTGCCCGCTTTGTGACCTTTTCTACAGGTGAGCCGAGGGAATTTGGGATTGAGGTATATCCTAATCCGGCACAAAATGAGTTTACAATCCAGTTCCCGGTTAATATGAGCTGGACCAAGGCAGAGATTTATAATAACCTGGGTAAATTGAAGGAAGTTGCTGAAAACGAAGGAGAATTCAAGCTTGTCAGGCAAGTAAAAGACTGGAACAAAGGACTCTATCAATTAAAGCTCTTCACTGAGTTTGGTGTACTTTCTGAGAAACTGGTGCTTTACTAACGCAATTATCGCTCAGAGATCAGTCTTTGATATTTATCAGTACATGTTAAAGACTTAGCGGATAAGATTTTTCATAATGGCATCATGCTTGCCTAAGCTTGAATTCAAACTCAAAAAATTTTCTATGAGATGGTTTAACGTAGTTCTGATCGGTTTTATCTTGTTTTCGGTTAGTCATTTAAAAGCCCAAAGTCCTCAACCCACGGGCATAGAAGTGACTGGTAGTGCGGAGATGTCATTGGTGCCCGATGAAATCCATTTTCACCTTAGTATTTCTGAGTACATGAAATCCGGGAAGCGCATTTCGCTGGATGAAGTGGAAAAGACGATGCAGAAGGCAGTTCTCGCTGCGGGCCTAAGTCTGGAAAGGCTTAAGTTGGAGCAAGCCAACAGCTATCCTGCTACTTATGATGAAAATGGTAAAATAAAGAGGGAGTTTTTTGCCTCCAAGCAATACGTCATCAAAATGAGCAGCCAGGAACCGATCAACAAGATCATGGAAAAGCTGGATCCACTAAGTGTAAAAGGTACCTTCTTAGGCAAGATAAGCCATAGCAAACTGGCTGAATACCAAAAAGAACTGCGCATCAAGGCCATGCAGGCAGCCAAAGAAAAAGCAACCTATATGCTCGCTGCTGTAGGGAGTACACCCGGCAAGCTTGTCTTTGCGCAGGATATGGACGGAGAGGGATATTATCCTATGGCCCGTGCATCAAACATGATGATGGAGAGGGCTGCAGACAGCAGCATGCCTACTCCTCTGGAGTCAGTAGAGATCAAGGAAATGCAGCTTCGCATACAGGTGAGGGCTGTATTTGAAATTCGATAGGGGAGTTATTCCCGCTTTTTATTTCGAAACCGGGTCAGGGCGTCTCTGGTCTTGACTTCTTTGGGCTGGGTAGCGGCATAGCCAGCCAGGCGTCCTACAGCACGGTCTCCATACTTTACCCTGATTTTATCCATGGCTTCGTAAAGCTTAAGGTGCTCCACCTGCTCATCAAACAGACTGATCTGATGGTGGCCATGCACCAGATGGCTCAGCCTGAGACCTATCAATCTCACTAGCAGCCTCCGGTCGTATAGCTTTTCAAACAGTTCATGGGCATGGCGTATGAGCACATGGTCGGAGGAGGTGTAGGGTATCTGCATCTGCCGGCTTACAGTGTCGAAGTTGGAGTAGCGCAACTTCACGGTGATGCAGGCCGTCAGTTTTTGCTTACGCCGGAGCTTGAAGGCCAGCTCCTCCACCATGGCCATGAGCAGGTTGCGGAGCATTTGCACATCGATGGTGTCCTGGTCAAAGGTGGTTTCTGTTGAGATGGATTTCTCCTCGTTGTAAGGCACTACGGGGCTGTGGTCGATGCCATGGGCACGCCTCCATAGCTCAGGTCCCGCCTTGCCCAGCATGTTTTCGAGTAGTTTGATGGGGATTTCCCTCAGCATGGCCACCGTTTGTATGCCCACCCGCTGCAACTGTGCCGCCGTTTTTTCACCTACCATAGGGATGCGCTGCACCGGCATAGGCCCCAGAAAGTCAGCCTCCGTCCCGCTGGGTACCAGCCGGCTATTGTTGGGCTTGGCTACTCCCGTAGCGACCTTGGAGACCATCTTGTTGATCGAAAGGCCCATGGAGATGGGCAGCCCGCTTTCTTTGATGATTTGCTCACGCAGCCCCAGCGCCCACTTGGTGCTCTCGAAGTAGCGATCCATCCCGCTGGCATCGATGTAAAACTCATCGATCGAGGCTTTTTCAAACAAGGGAGCCTCTTGCCGTATGATGTCGGTGATCAGTCTTGAGTACTTGCTGTACGCTTCCATATCGCCGGAGATCACCAGCACATCAGGGCATAGCTGACGGGCCAGCTTCACCGGCATGGCCGAGCGCACCCCAAAGCGGCGTGCTTCATAGCTGCATGAGGCCACTACGCCCCGGTTGCCCGAGCCTCCAACGATCAGCGGCTTACCCTTCAGCGCACTATTCCTCAGGCATTCCACTGATACAAAAAAGGAGTCCAAGTCCATGTGGATGATCTTGCGCTCTGCCCCGGGAAAAGAATGATTGCCCTTGCTCATACCGATCACCAAAGATAATCAGAATACTAAATAATTTAGCAAGCAGGTCTGAGAAAGGGAAGGCTTTTTCGGCGGAGGCAAACTATTTTTACTTGCTTTTTTGATTCCTGCTTGCAGCCTTTAATTTTACGTCACCATTTACACCATCTTATGAAATTAAAGACACTAGCCCTGGGTTTATTAGCTTTTGCAAGCGCTTGCACCGGTTACAACTCCATTGATGTGAAGGACAAAAATGCAGGAAGTGAGTTGGTGTATGGTGACAAAGGTGGCCCTGCCCGTCAGTTAAAGAACACCTATGAGGCTGACCCTGCCTCAGCAGATCGTGCCAACAAGATCAGAGAGAAACTATTTGGAGAGAGCACCGTGATCCTTCAGGAAGGTGCTACCCCCGGCGAGGCTCCTGCTGCCGCCCCGGCCCCCGCTGCTGACAGTACAGCGGTGAAGGTAAACGCCTAAGGTTTCCAGAATTTAACATACCAGACCTACCTGAACAGGGTAGGTTTTTTTGTGTTGATGGAATGTACTTGTTGGAATAAACGCAAACTATTGCATAGTATTACTTGAAAAAGTTGATGCGATGCAAAATGTTCAATTAACCATGTCGGCGGCTATTTAGTCAAGCGCTTGTAAGAAATAGTACTTTTACTTTTTGTTGTTTTTGTTATTCCGATCAAGGTTTTAGTTCTATTGGAACACGTTCCAAGTATTCTTGATAAGTCATTTGTGTTACGCCTTTTGGAATATATGTCGCCTTGTATTTTTCAATCAATTCAGTCTTTGGTTTGCATGGGTCAATTACTACCATATGTTTGCCCCTTAATAAAAAGTTGTTTTCAAGGTATTCGTTTACTCCTGAGTCTTGAAAACCATAGCCGATTACAATAAGAAGTTCTGATGTCGAGAGATTGTTTTCAAAATGTTTGAATAGAATTTCGTAGTAAGGGTCACCCGTATAAAACCTTGTTTTATTAGTTGTCCCACTCAAAAAGTCAGGAGCTACTTCGTCCCATAAATTCTCAAATTTCAATTCGCTTGTAACTGGGTCTTTGATTTCCATTAGAAAACCAGATACTGCATAATTGGATTTTAACCGAACTCTTTGTTGGTCGGGTTGTGGTGTATAGATAATTGTATTAAATACACTTCCGTGAAGTTTATAAAGAGCAAGAGATTTGTCAAATTTGTCAACGAAGTGTTCAAGTTTTACATAGTATGTTTTATGCACTTTTCTTTCTGTACCATCATTAAAGTCGTAGCTAACAGTCCCGTAAAATGGAGAACCTTCAAGTTGATAGCCATCTGCATAATATTGCCAAAGGTCAGAATGATGTTGGCCTAACCAGTCAAAAAACAAGTCGTGATTTAGTGTATGGAATTTGATGTCGCTTGTTTTAAGCAACTCTCTTAAAAAACCAATAAAAGGGTCGTAAGGTGGATAATACAATGTGCTTATGTCTTCAAAATATTTTGTCTTATGGAGTTGCGAAGCCAAAAGCTGATTAAAACTTCTATTGAAGTCAGAAACTCGGTTGTAACAATCTCTGTGATTGTCTGAACCTTTAAAGTGTTTGTCGTTAAATCGTTTGTAAAATCCTTCAATAGCTTCTTTGTTCTCTTTGTTTGTCAAATAGCCTGAATAAAAGTCGTAAAAAGCTTTGTAGTGAAACTCTTCACTTGGTTTCAAAACTTCAGCACTATAAAATTCTAAAAATTCTTGCAAAAAAATTCTATTGTCCCACCCTGAATGGCGGTTTGGGTCTTCACGGCCGTTTAAGAACATTGCCCTTTGGTCTGTGTGAATTAATATTTCACTTTCGCCAATTTTAGAAAGTCGCTTATTCAATTCTCGTACTCCCGGAATTCCTTCTGGAATTGAAAATCCAGAGCCAACTAATATTGATATGTTCGGTCTCATTTCAGTTTATTGCTTATCGCTTATCGGTTGTTCTGTCGTCATAGTCTTATTTGAAGCATACTTACATCCTTATCAATGTCGCTGCTATTTCATCACGTAGTTTGGGTGAGACCTTTACTTCATCAGCAAAAGTTTTCCATTGGCTTACTGTGTGGCTGATCTCCTCGATAGTCTCTGTAGCCTTTTTATTTTTAATGGATTTGCCAATGGTGAGCAAATCGTCTTTGGTAATATTTGTTCGTTTGCCATTGATGCTTAATGCATGCTGGCTTACCCATTGATGCTTGGGTTGATAGGCATGGCAAACATCGTATGCCGGAGCCAATTCCCATTTTTCATCTTTTTTCAATCGGAATGCGAAGTTTTTGGTATGGTCATCGCAATTACGGGCCAGTACATTGAACACCATTCTTCGATACAATTGTTCTGCAACCGCATATGACAAGTTTAGTTCCCGAAGCGTTTGAAATAATTGCTCGTAACTGAAACTGGTTATGAGGTTGTAATCAAAATGTTGCAAAGCACAAAAGGTTTGGACGTGGTGTTTAGTAGAACCACCTTCCCTGTCAAATCGCTTGGTCATAAAATGAGCCCTGCCGTTTTCCTCCAACAACCTGGAAGGCATCATCTCTATTCCGCATGCAACTGCCATATTGTAATAGGCCATTTCTACCCTGCCATATCCTTTGCTGGCTCCTAATTGTACATCACTCACCCCATCAAGCTTAATCAACCAGTGCTCAAAACCTTTGGGTGCATTGGTTTGGCCTGATTTAACCTCCCCAGTTTTTTCGTTGTACGCAATCACAGCCTTAGGCCTAGCACCTCCTGCAGAAGTGCCAATTCGTAATATGTCAAGAATGGCTTTTTCTTCATCTGCATTAAGGTGGGTTACAAATGCTTCTTTTTTCAAAAGCATTTGGCGGGCAATGTCCACCAGGCTATCGATTTCGAGCGAAAAGGGTCTTTTATTCTCCTTAAGGGTAGTTGGTTCAAACTCCAACGCTCCCATACCACGGGTACCCATAAAACACAAGGTTTCAACCGGGTTCATACTATTTAGAGGGCGACCCTGTTGTGCAAGCCATAAATTAATGAGGTCATTACCGTATCGATCTGGCAATGAATCGGCTAATAAACCAGGTAAACCCTTAAATGTGTCTAAATCTGTATCGGCTTTTTTGCGCAATGTTTGGAAATAGAAATCACGTTTTCTTTCCTGAATCGACATTTGCAATGGAGCTAAATCCCATCCTTTGTCTTTGAATTTGGAGTCGTATTCAAACGTCGCATAGCCGACAGTTTCATCCCATGCCACTGCTCCTGCTAGTTCACCCCATATTTTTACTAAAGCCGTATTCATGTATTTGCTTATTGAACATAAATGCTACATGTTATTTGCCATTACCTTTTCACCGCTGATTGTGAAAGCTGCTAGAAAACTTGATGGCTGATTTCATGGGTTACCAATCTGGTTTTTCTAAACTCTTCGTTTTAGTATTTCTTGCTCTTTTGCGTTTTCCCATTTCGGCCTTTGCCAATACCAGAGGGCTAATTCGCTGATGTACTTCAAATGCACCCAGTATTTGCAGTTGGTTCAGCACCCTGAGAACCTGAATCAGTGTCGCCAAGGTAACAGGTTCACCCCTTTCTAATAAGCTGAGGGTTGAGCGGCTAATACCTGCCTCAATTGACAGTACATCCTGCGTTTTGTTTTGATCGAGCCTATGATGTTTTATAAACGCTCCAATATGTGAAGCTAACGCCTGATCACTCATTGAATGCCATGATTTGAAATGTTTATCATTCATAATACTCATTTATGACCATTTGTGAATTATATCTCATGCAAAGATAATCATTTACTATCATTTCGCAATCGTTAACCCGGAATTAACTATCTCATGAGATTGGATGGTGTTAACAGAAGTTAATTATGCTTAGCGAATGAGATATTATTCGTAACAACATAAAATGATATATTATGAATTAAAAATCATTCAAAAAGTGCTGTAATCGAGTTGTTTATTCACATGAATGTAAAAACACATTCGGGTCAAAATACTTGGCAATTGATCCCCAAGCTTACTTCCCAATACAAAACCGACTAAAGATACTGCCCAGCACTTCTTCATTGCTCACTTCTCCGGTAATCAGTCCTAGCTCGTAAAGGGCTATCCTCAGGTCTTGCGCCAGAAGTTCTGCACTGATGGGGTTGTCAAGCCCATGCCTCACACGGCTGAGGGCCTGTTCGGTTCGGAGTAGATGCTCAAAGTGTCGTGCATTGGTAACCGGCAGTTCACCGGACAACATCCTCTCGTCCATACTTCGTTTTAGCAAGGTATCCTTCAGCAATTCTATGCCTTGCTGTGCCAATGCGGCGATAAAAATCGCCTCAGGAAAAGCTGTTTTCCAATCAGTAAGGTTTTCGGAGGTAAGGCGGTCGGTTTTATTTCCTACCAAAATAAGCTTGTGTCGGATATCGCTCAGTTCTTCCAGTTCTTCTTCGATCTGCTGGGCTTGATCAAGACTAAGGTCAACCAAGAAAAGCACCAGGTCCGCTTTTGCCATACGGTCTCTGCTTCGCTCAATCCCGATCGACTCAATGGCATCGGTACTGTGACGTAGGCCTGCAGTATCCATGATCCTAAACTGAAGGCCCCCGATCGTCAATTGGTCTTCGATCACATCCCGGGTAGTGCCTGGAATATCGCTCACGATGGCTTTTTCTTCCTGGAGCAAGGCGTTCAGAAGGGTACTTTTGCCGGTATTGGGTTTGCCAACGATAGCTACAGAGACTCCCTTTTTCATGGCATTGCCCAAGGCAAAAGAGTCGGTCAGCTTGTGAATGACTTCCTGTAATTCTGCTACCAGTGCGAGCAATTGTTTTCGGTTGGCAAACTCCACATCTTCTTCACTGAAGTCCAGCTCCAGTTCGATGAGGGCTGCAAAATCGATCAACCGGATACGCAAGGTGGAAAGCTGGGCCGAGAGACCTCCTTTTAACTGATAAATGGCTGAACGATGGGCAAAAGCTGCTTCACTATGGATCAGATCCGCCACAGCTTCGGCTTGGGAGAGGTCAAGTTTTCCGTTCAAAAAGGCTCTTCGGGTAAATTCTCCGGGTCCGGCTTGCCTTGCACCAATGCTGATGAGCAGCTGAAGAATGCGTTGAACCACATAGGGTGAGCCATGGCTGCTGATTTCTACCATATCCTCACCGGTATAGCTCTTCGGAGTCCGGTATACGGTTAATACCACTTCATCAATGGTCTGGTCACCCTCTTTGATTTCTCCAAATGCTGCGCTGAACCCTTTCATTTTCGAAGGGGATCGACCGCTGAATACCTGTTCAGCCAAGACGATCGCCTCAGGTCCCGACATCCGAATGACGGCTAAGGCACTAATCCCGGGAGGAGTTGCAAGGGCGACAATGGTTGGCTCTGAAGGAGAATTCATCCCGTTACTTCAGTCCGGTGAAGGACTTTTCATAATCCGGCCAGGGGGTCTTTTTATGATGGTTCTCCCCATAGTAGGAGATGATTTTTGAAAAGGTAGGCTTATCCAGATAACCGGGAACAGGGCTGAGCATTTGAAACTGCTCGTCCATATAAACAGTAGTGGGGTAGCTCATTTTTCCATTGAGCAAAGCGGCCGCAAGTTCATGGTAGCCCCGGCTTCCCTGCGCAACAAATTTGAATTCCTGACCTTTAAGTTTTATACTTTCTTTTCCTTCTGCGTCAAATTTTACCGCATAAAAATACCTGTTCACAAAAGCCCCGATCATGGGATCTGAGAAGGTAGCGGCATCCATTTTTTTACACCAGCCGCACCAGTCGGTGTACACATCGATAAAGAATTTTTTCTGGTTATTCTTTTTTTCCGAGAGCTCAATGGCCTGTTGCATTCCGATCCAGCGAATAGCTTCACCGGCTCCTGCACCCAAGGGGTTAACAGGCAGAAGCATTGCAAAGCCTACTAAAATGATGCTGAGCAGCTGTACTTTTTTCATTCTGTAAAATTAATGGAGAAACGATCAGATGGATCCAATTTGTTGTGACTTCTTTTTGAAGGCCAACCAAACTCTGCCTTCCAGTGGAGAGAATAGAAAAGCCAGTACAAACAATACTCCAGAACTACAGGCCATCGCTCCGGAAATCGAGACATTCAGCCACGAAGCTGCCAGATATCCGGTTACCGAAATAATGAATGCCAGCAGCAGACATAAGCCCAGCATAAGAGGCAATCTTTGAGACAATAGCCATGCAGTGGAGGGAATGACCACCAAAAAAGCCACTACCAGAATAGCCCCTACACTGTCAAATGATGCGACGGTGGTAAACGAAACAGCGCCCATCAGTACCTGATGCCAAAAGCCAACCTTTATTCCGATACTCAAGGCAAAGGCAGGATCAAATGCGGTAAGTGATAAAGGAGTATAAAACAAATAAATGCCTAAGGAAATCAACAGAAGCAATGGCATAAGTATCCACACCATTTTAGGTCCCAGCGACCATCCATTTGCCAACACCAGTGGGTTAAGCGGCAGGTAAGCGATCTCACCGTACAACACACATTCCTGGTCAAGGTCTACCTGCCCGGCAAACATCGATATTAGAATCACACCAATCGCAAATAAAAAGGTGAACGTAACCCCAATGGAGGCATCGGATTGAACTCCGGCTTTTTGATGCAATACTTCGATAATGGATGAGGTGAGTATCCCCAACAAACCAGCAGCAGGTACCATCACCCAGGGTTCACGGCTGCCGGTAACCAGGTACCCAATCACGATCCCCGGCAATACGGCATGGGAGATGGCATCCCCGACCATGGCCATTCGCCTCAAGACGAGAAAGCTGCCCAGTAATCCGCAAGAGGAAGCAACCAAAAATCCGGTGAAGATGATCCAAATGGCGTCGCTGTTCAACATAGGGTTCAATGATAAGGGATCTCGCTTTGGTGGGGGTCTTTTTCAGGAAAGCCCAATTCCTTTTCCAAAAGCGCTTCCATTTCGGGTGTTAATATATGTTCCATCATCTCGGCATCCTCATGCACATGGTCAGGAGCGATATGAACTTTGTGGCTGAGGTAATACTCCCAAAGCCGGTGCAGTTTGATAATCCTTCGGGCGGCTTTCTCTCCGGGTTCTGTCAACTGATAAGCCTTGTTTTCCTGCCTTACCCACTGTGCTTGTTGAAGTTCTGCCAGACCTTTTTTTATAGACTGCTCTTCCATTGGCCTACGTTCATATATGGCTTTAAGCCCCAATGAACGATGGTGGTACAGGAGTTTCAGCAAGTTTTCCCGGTTGATTTTTCGTTGATGAAATTGTTGCCTGCGGTTTCTGGATATTAATCCCTTTTGAGGGGCAAACAAAAAGCTGACCACGGCTATCAAAGACAGCACCACTACAATGAGTGGGCCGGTAGGCAACCCGGAAGCCAGCATGCTGATGCTTACACCTGCAATGGCCGAGCTTCCGGAAAAGGCAGCAGCAAGAAGGATCATGGTCGGTAAGCGGTGAGTCCAGCTTCTCGCTGCTGCTGCAGGGGTAATCAAAACTGCTGCCATCAGCACCACACCCACAGCCTGAATACCAATGACTACAGCCACGACGGTGAGCCCGTTGAGTAAGAGCCTCAACCATGTAGAAGACATTCCTACTGTTTCAGCAAAGTTGGGATCGAAACTATACGTTAGAAACTCTTTGTAAAACGCAAGCACCAGCAACAGCACTGCAAGAGCCAGCAATCCAAAGCTAAGCAAATCAGGAAGCAGGAGGGAGGCTGCATTGCCAAAAAGGAATTTATCAAGACCCGATTGGCTGGCATAGCCATGCTGCTGGATATAGGTGAGTAGCACGATCCCAAACGCAAAAAACACCGATAAGACGATGCCCAGGGCAGCATCTTCTTTGATTTTCGAATACTTCACAATTGTTTCCTGGCATAAAACAGATAACCAGCCTGTCAGGATAGCCCCGGGCACAAGCACCCATGGAGATTTGCTGCCGGTCCACATAAAAGCTAGGCATATCCCCGGCAGCAGGGCATGCGCAATGGCATCGCCAATCAGGGCTTGCCTTCTCACATAGCTAAAGCTTCCAATCACCGCTGTAGAGGCAGTCAGTAGTACTGAGCCAAAGAGCACCATGAAGTTATTGGTTCCTATGATCTCAGCGATGTTCACGAGCAGCGAATTGTTCTTTTTTCATATGCTGAGCCAAGGTGCTCAGCATGTTCAGACGGCCACCATACGTCTCTTGCAGAAGTGCTGCCGTGAATGCCTGCTCAAAAGGGGCAGATGCCACCAGCCTTTGGTTGAGAAGCACCAACCAATCAAAGTAATCCGGAGCCGTTTGCAGGTTATGGTGAACGACGATAAGTGTTTTCCCTTTTTGCTTAAGCCCGTTGAGAAGTTCCACCAGGATTTGCTCTGTGGCAGCATCTACTCCAACAAATGGCTCATCCATGAGATAGAGATCGGCTTGCTGCGCCAGGGCTCTTGCCAGAAATACCCTTTGTTGTTGCCCTCCGGAGAGCTGTCCCAACTGTCGGTTTCGAAGGTCCTGCATATTGACTTGTTCCAGGGCTTCTTCCACAATTTCCTGGTCAATTTTACCCGGTCTTCTGAGTAAGCCCAGATGTCCGTACCTACCCATCATCACCACATCTTTCACTGTTGCCGGGAAATCCCAATCCACACTTTCCTTTTGGGGCACATAGCTTACTTTTTTCCTGACTTCATCCAGGTTTTTTGAAAAAACAGAAATACGTCCACCGGAAAGGCTGAGTAATCCCATAATGGATTTGAGCAAGGTCGATTTGCCGGAACCGTTTGGCCCCATGATACCTGCCATCACCCCTCCGGGCAAGCTGAAATCTACTCCCCAAAGCACTGGTTTTTGATGATAACTAACCGTAAGGTCATGAACTTCCAGAACAGGTTTCTCGACTTGAATGATCATGGTTG
The DNA here is from genome assembly GCA_027488815.1 of Cytophagaceae bacterium. GTDB lineage: Bacteria > Bacteroidota > Bacteroidia > Cytophagales > JAIYAX01 > JAIYAX01. The sequence goes on from JAIYAX010000026.1 coordinate 167,920, forward strand.
AGGCGTTGATAATGCGTTAATCATGGTGTTTAAATTGTGATGAACCATACCGATATATGTACCTTCAGGGCTACCTGTTTCACCCATGGCATCGGAGTAAAGTTCTCCACCTAGTCTGAGTTTGTGTCCATTGCCCCTGCAACCTTGAATGACGGCTTCAATAGATCGCCTGGGTACTGAGCTTTCTACGAAAACAGCCGGGATTTTCCTTGTTACCAGCAGATCAACCAATTCGTTAAGATCTTTTAATCCAAAGTCAGACAGCGTTGAGATCCCTTGTAGACCCATCACTTCCATTCCATAGGCTCTGCCCCAGTAGCCAAAGGCATCATGAGCCGTTACCAGAATACGTTTCTCAGCAGGTAGAGCCATTAAGGTTTGACGACAAATGGAATCGAGGCTGTCAAGGGAAGAGGAAAGCACCCTTTGTCTCAGGCTTAGTCCTTCCTCAAGGGTAGGGTAGAGTTGGATCAGGCTATCGGTCAGCATTTGAAGACTCTTGTTCCAAAGGGCAACATCAAACCAAATATGTGGGTCAACAGCATTTCCATCCGCCCGGATTAACTCGCCTATCGGAAGAAGCTCTGCAAGAGCGATACTGGGTTTACTGCTACCTAGTTGGCCAAGCACTTCAGCAAGTTTGCCTTCCAGGTGATGACCATTGTAAACGATCAGCTCCGCCTGACGTAGCTTGAGCAGGTCACCTTGAGTGGCTTTGTAAAGGTGTGGATCCACCCCTGCGCCCATAAGTACCTCTACCTGAATGCTGCTGTCAGCCAATTGCCTTAGCGCATCTCCGATCATGCCTGTCGTGGCTAGCCAAATTCTCTTTTCAGAGGCTGGATTATCTTGCTTGCTGGTGCAGCCCAGCATGAGCAGAAATAGGAGCAGGGTTACAACCTGTTTATGCAGAGATATAGACATTTCGTGCGACTTCGTTTGAAACAATAATTTGCTTATTCTGATCGATCAGCAACTCCACCGAACCATCAAAAGTGACCCGGTCCTGTAACTTCAGCAGACAACCTAAGCGCAGACCCAGCTTATCGAGGTATTGCAAAAACAGAGGACTGGTCTCCAATACGGATACCATGGTTCCTTCAGCACCAACCTCTGCATCGGAGATCAACACATGTGGTCTCAGGTTAATTCGCCCTTGTGCATCAGGTATGGGATCCCCATGAGGATCAACTTTCGGAAACCCCAGATGCTCATCCAGACGCTCGATCAAAAGGCGTGATCGGATGTGCTCCAAATGCTCTGCTACCTCATGAACCTGGTCCCAATGGAAGTGCAACTTTTGAACGAGAAACACTTCCCATAGCCGATGCTTACGGATAATATGCAAAGCCTCGGATTTGCCAAGGGCTGTGATTTTTACTCCCATGTAGGGCTGATGTTCGATCACTTTTTTGGCGGATAATTTTTTTAACATGTCACTTACCGAGGCCGCCCGGGTGTTCATTCTGCTTGAAATGTCATTGGTGCTTACCTCCAGACTGCCGTCGGCAGAGAGGTGGTAAATGGCCTTAAGATAGTTCTCTTCGGCAGGGGAGAGGTCAATAGCAACCGACATGGATTGAATTTGCACAAAGATAATTAGACAAGTCTAAAAATAAAATTAGTCAGGTTTTATTTACCAACAATTATGAATGTAAGGATCAGTATGTCAATTTATTAAAATTTATCTAAAAAAATATTAAGGCATGCCTAAATGACCTAATTCCAAGCCTAGGCGCTCTTTAAACTGTTCCTCTTCAGCTTCGAGTTCTTCCAGGGATCCGTGGATCAATAAGGTGCCGGGGATAGGTCCAGAAACAGAATGGATGAACCTCCATTCATCAAAATCAGGACAAAGTATCGGCTTACCCAAGCGTGCAGCTTCTCGGAATTTGCTTGGATATTTGCCCCGTATGGAAGGAAGATTTTGGTACGGACAGAGAAGTATTTCGCAGGAAGAAATCCGTTGAAGCAGGAGTTCATGCGGTAGCGGTTCGGCGCTGATTTCCAGCGAAAGCCAGGGCAATCGTTGCGTCTGCATTTGCAAATGGTTAAAAAGCTTTACGTCTGGACAGTGCCCGCAGATCAGCAAACTCAGTTCATGTTGTTTTATTCTCATCTCCTTTACCCATTCAATTCCCTGCAAGACACCAAATGGAAGCGAGAGGGTCCCCGTGATCAGCATGAGGTTTTTCACCCGTGAGGGCATTTGCCCAGTAAACTCATGGCGAATGGCAATGTTGGGTAAATAAGACCAGCTACCTGCGGGCAGCTTCATCTGAACCGGATAGACCTTCTCAGCAACCCAAAATCGGTCTGTCCATGCTTTGCTGATGGTAAAGAGGAGGGCGGTAAGTAGTCCACTCCATTTGGTGATCAAAGAAGAAGATTGCTGCCTGTTCAGGGCCTCATTTTCCTGTAAATCCTGCACTAAAAGGCTCCCAAATAATATTTTGTTGGCCAATGCAACCCACAGTAATTCAGTGGTATTAATGCATATTACTTGAGGTTTTACTTGAAGTGAAAATTTTAAAATCAATCCTGCATGAAAAACCCTCGCCATAAGTCCTCTCCGGTACGGAAATTTGAAAAGGATCTGACTTTTCGGTTGGATTTTATCAACCCCTGATCCGGGACCGATGGAAATAAATTTCCAGGAGGTATGTTCATTAAAACTGGGTAGCAAGCGGTCAACTACCCTCACATCATCAGCAGGCTTGAGCAATGAAGTATAAAGAAAGGTTTTGGTTGCTGTCTGATCCTGATGCATTGGTCAAATATAAGTAGCTGATGGTTGAGGTATTCAGGATTGTGTTATTTTGCAGAAGCACAAGGAACTGCTCTATGGAGATTAAAGAAACGATAGAACGAATTTGGAATGATCGGTCACTGCTTTATGAGCCGGAGAGTGCCATTGCCATCAAGACGGTCATTGAAAGTCTGGATCGAGGTATACGCCGGGTTGCAGAGCCTACCCAGGAGGGATGGCAGGTAAACGAATGGGTGAAGAAGGCGGTCATCCTGTATTTCCCGATCCAGAAGATGCGGATCATAGAAGCGGGCCCATTTGAATTTCATGATAAGATCAGAGTGAAAAAGGGCTATGCAAAAATGGGTGTTCGTGCTGTTCCCCTGGCCATCGCACGCTATGGTTCATTTCTCGCCTCAGGAGTGGTTTTAATGCCCAGCTATGTGAACATAGGCGCCTATGTGGATGAAGGGACCATGGTTGATACCTGGGCGACCGTAGGGAGCTGCGCACAAATAGGCAAGCATGTTCACCTCAGCGGAGGTGTTGGCATTGGCGGAGTACTTGAACCGGTTCAGGCTGCTCCTGTGATCATAGAGGATGGGGCATTTATTGGCTCAAGGTGCATTGTGGTAGAAGGGGTGAGGGTCGGAAAAGAAGCGGTGCTGGGTGCAAATGTGGTGCTCACCCAAAGTACCAAGATCATTGATGTGACGGGTGAAGAGCCGGTAGAATTCAAGGGGTATGTACCTGAACGATCGGTTGTTATACCGGGTTCCTTCACCAAAAAGTTTAATGCCGGTGAATACCAGGTTCCCTGTGCTTTGATCATTGGTAAACGCAAGGCAAGCACAGATTTAAAGACCTCCCTCAACGAGGCATTAAGAGAAAACCAGGTTCCAGTCTGATGATTCAGCTAAACTTTACCAAGCAACTTCAGGGGGAAGCTCTCCGGGATGAAAAGCAAAAGGACTTTAGAAATGTCGTTGTTCTGCAATGCTGCATCCTGTTTTCGGCATTGTTGCTAAATCCCTTTTTAGAGATTGCAGGCTTTCATGAAACCCATTTGTTCAGGGATACCCTCTTCCTGATATTCGGAGGAATCTATGTATTGGTGCTTTGGGACTTGCTTAGGAACTTTACCCAAAGCAGGTGGCTGGTCAATGGCTTGTTCATTATCATCATGGGTTCCTATTTGCTGGCACTTTTTACGGTTAATCCCTTTTTTCAGCTTTTCGATGAAGAGCAGAAGCGGCCTTATTTGTTTTTCATTCACATGGTCTTGTTCATCATTGAGCTGACTGTGATCTATTTTGTCATACTTGATATGTTTTCCGGTGACAAACGTTCCTCTCAGAAATTGTGGGGAGCTGCCTGTGTTTACCTCATGATTGCCATTTGTTTTGGCAGTGCTTATGACCTGATCAGTATTGTACAACTGGGAGCATTAGGCGCTCCGCTTGACCTGGGTCTGGAGAGCTATACCGAATGCATTTATTTTTCACTTTGTGTGCTCGGTGGTCAGGATACTGTATACGATAGCCCGATCAGGCTCGTGAAAAATCTGGCGGTCATTGAAGCGTTGTGGGGCAATTTGTTTGTGGTACTACTGGTGGGTCGCCTTCTGTCCACAGACTAGTGTATGGGCGGTAATTCAAAATCGGAAGATCGCCGTTATCGGTTCCTGGTAATTGTTCAACTGGCATTACTCTTTCTGGGGCTTAGTCTCTCTGATTTGTTATTCATGATTTCGAGCAGCCGATGGACCAAATTGCTCATTCCTTTTTTTCTGGTGCTCGGCCTGGTCTATGTATGGCTGATCTGGTTGCTACTTCGGGCTAAATTCCGCAAGGGGTTCTTAAGAGGATTGTTGGGTCTACTTTTGTTTATTGTTGTTTTGCTATCGATCTCGGCTGAAAACCCCTTTTATCGCATATCAGAACCTGGTTTACGACAGGCTAGTTTGTTTGCCATTCATACCTCGATTTTATTGGTTGAGGCCTTGCTGATTTACAAGATATTGATCGATGTGTTTGGGAACTATGATCTAGCGATGTCCCAACGACTGTGGCGGACTTCAGCCGTTTATTTACTGATGGCTATCGCATTTGGTTCAGTGTATGACTTAATGGTCATTTTAAATCCGGAAGTGATGGGAAAATACCTGCATGCGGGTTTTGGGAGCTATGCCGAAAGCATGGTCATCAGCCTATCCGGCATGTTGAAACTCCCGATGCGCTATATGGAGGCTTTGCCTTTGGTTAAAAAGGTTCTTCTTCTTCAATCCGTCTGGAACGATTTATTTATTGCCTTGCTGGTGGGCAATATTCTGGCAAAAAAATAGCCTCCCTTTTTGAAAGAAGGAGGCTGATTTAAAGGTTGAAGTTCAGATTTAAACCAATTGTGACTTTTTAAATCGATCTGAAACGACCAGTTCTTTACTGTCATGGCTGTAATCATAGAAGCCAATTCCTGACTTAACGCCTTTATGACCGGCCATCACCATATTGCTTAGCAAGGGACATGGGAAATACTTAGGCTGACCAAAACCATCGTGAAGTACATGCAGAATAGAAAGGCAAACATCCAGGCCAATGAAATCTGCCAGTTGAAGAGGTCCCATGGGATGAGCCATACCCAGTTTCATGACGGTATCGATCTCTTCCACACCAGCAACTCCTTCATATAAGCTGTAAATCGCTTCATTGATCATAGGCATGAGGATGCGGTTTGAAATGAAACCCGGGAAATCATTTACCTCAACCGGAATTTTATGCAGCTTCCTGCTGGTTGCCATGATCTTCTCAGTGACCTCTTCGCTGGTGGCGTAGCCTTTTATGACTTCTACCAACTTCATGACAGGCACAGGGTTCATGAAGTGCATTCCAATCACTTGCTGTGGTCTGGAAGTCGCAGCTGCAATTTTGGTAATCGAAATGGAGGAAGTGTTTGATGCAAGGATAGCGTGCGCAGGAGCATATTGATCTATGTCACGAAACAGTTTCAGTTTTACGTCGACATTCTCCGTGGCGGCTTCAACCACCAGGTCAGCTTGCTGAACGCCCATTTTAAGGTCGGTGAAAGTGCCGATGTGCAGCAGGGTATCGTTTTTAATTTGCTCTGTCAAAGTGCCTTTGGCAACCTGACGGTCGAGATTTTTTGCTATCGTAGCCAAAGCCCTGTTTAAGGCATCTTCGCTGATATCAATCAGTGAAACAGCAAAACCATGCTGGGCAAATACGTGGGCGATACCATTGCCCATAGTTCCTGAGCCGATAACGGCAACATTTCTCATACTGTAAGGGGTGATTTATGTGATGGGTGTAGATTAAACGGGCGCAAAGCTATCAGGCTTTTAGTACTTTTGAAACTTGATTTTGAGGTAAAGGTTTTGACCACATGAAGGAATTTGTTTTGGTTTTTGTCGGAGGTGGTCTGGGCAGCATGCTTCGCTATGCACTCACCAAAGTGATAAAACCTGAAACCGGCCTTTGGTCATGGCCCACCTTGTCTGCAAACCTGCTTGCTTGTTTTATTTTGGGCTCGGTGACGGGGTTCTTACTGGTTCAGCGTTCAGCCAAAGGTTGGGAGGCTCCCTTGTTAACGGCTGGCTTTTGCGGAGGCTTGTCAACCTTTAGCACCCTCATTGCCGAATTGCAAGGTCAGTTCACTCAATCACACTATTCAAAACTCATTTTTTACCTGATGGTGAGTTTGGTTTTGGGTTGGATGGTATTTGTCCTCGGATTAAAAACAGCTCAATGGCTTACTAAAACATGGATATAGGTCAGTATAATTCTCTGGTAATTGCCAGATTGGTTGATTTTGGAGCTTATCTGGTTGATCAGGATGGTGAGGAGGTGCTTTTTCCTAAAAAGTACATGCTGCCTGAGAACAAGATAGGCGATACGGTTGAGGTGTTTGTCTACACAGACAGTGAAGATAGACCTGTGGCAACGAGTGAAAAGCCATTCGGTGTTTGTGGAGAATTTGTTTGCCTCGATGTGAAAGATACCACAGGGGCAGGTGCCTTTTTGGATTGGGGTTTGGAGAAGGACCTCTTCGTGCCCGGCAGTGAGCAGCATAAACCTCTGCAGGCAGGACAGAGGGCTGTGGTAAGAATAGATCTCGATCCCAGAACCATGCGGCCTTTTGGTTCAACAAAGTTTTCAGCTTATCTCCAAAAAGACGTTTCCTCACTGGAGAAAGGTCAGGAAGTTAACCTCATGGTGACCGAGTTTACAGACCTGGGGATTATGTGTTTGATAGACCTTAGCTATCGGGGAATGTTGTACAAAAATGAAGTATTCAGAAACCTTGACATTGGAGATGAGCTCACCGGATACATTAAAGAAGTACGAGAGGACGGGAAAATCGATCTGAGCTTGTACAAAAATACTCTTGAGAACCTATTGCTCATGGAAACGGTTCTCTTACAAGACCTCAAAACGTCAGGAGGTTTTATTCCAATGGGTGATTTCAGCAGCCCTCAGGAGATAAAAGACCGCTACGAAATCAGCAAAAAGGTATTCAAACAACTGATTGGACGCCTTTACAAAGAGAAAAAAATAGATATTGAACCACAGGGAATTCGATTGAAATGAAAGCATTGACCAAGATTGTATGGCTGCTGAGCAGTTTACTTTTTATTGTTGCGCTGTTCTACATTTACTCACTCTTACCAGAAACGGTAGGTCTTTTTTTTGATCAGAATGAGATTGCAGAGGTATATATACGCCGTGAAATATTTTTCAATGCCACTTTGGGAACCGTAGTTTTATTAAACCTGCTGCTGTTGGGCATTTCCAGGTTGATTTATCAGCTACCTCTCCGCCAGCTTTTCATTCCAAAAAAAGCTTTTTGGACTAGTGATCAGGATCACATCCTGAAAGCAAAAGACATTATCTCCAGAGGATTGATTTTGGTATCTACAGTGGTCAATTTTTTACTATTGATCACTTTGATCATGATCTTTGATCTGAACGCCAGCTTTTTTGACTCCGGCCAGCCGTATCCTATTTATCTGGTAGCAGTGATCAGCCTATTAATTCTTTCCATGCTATCCATTCTGGTACGCCTCGCTTATCCCAGACTGGATATAGTTGAATTAAGTACTTACAGCGGAAGCCGCAGCTAGAATAAAAGCGATTATTTTGGTAACAAGGGCTTAACATCTAGTTAACTTTAGGGGAATACGATAACCTTAGCTTTGTGTAGCTTTTGGGCTATACGATGAAACAACTTAAACTTTGGGGGACTCTGTTCTTCCTTTTATCTGCTTTTGAGCTCAGAGCTCAAGTTAGTTTTACGGCAACCTATGATCTGAGCGGAGGGGGGAATGATGTACTCAGTTTTGCTTACAATGGAACACCCGTAACCGGATTAAGCATGGGAAACCTCTTAAAAACCGGGATTACTTCATCAACCAGCACAGGAAATTATAGAGGAACAAACTGGCCAACTGGTGCTACAAATGGGATAGATGTCTTTACAGGATCAATTGATCTTGGTAAGTATATTCAATTCAATATGACTCCAGCAAGCGGTTACATCTTAACCATTCAAACCATAGATTTTGGAGTAGGTCGTAGTGGCACAGGCCCAAGACAATGGCAATGGCGAGGATCTCATAATGCTTTTGCCTCTGCCATAAATAATTTCACAATCCTCAACGCAAGTCTTACGAACACGGCCGGTGTTTTGCAAAACCCAGATGCTAATTTGGGCTATACAGGAAACACACTTGACGTCTCTGCACTTTATAGCGCAATTACTTCTGCTGCCACTTTTCGGCTGTATGGGTTAAACGCAGAAGCCGGAGGGGGCACAGGTGGCTTACAAGGTAATCTCACCATCACAGGCACACTGACCTTTGATCTCAATGCAGGAGCCATCACCGGAGCGCCATTTGCACTTGCCAATTGTGCTGCAGTGGGTTCAGGTACTTTGGCCTATACTTCCGGTGCTACTTTTACAGGCAATACATTCACCGTCCAGCTTTCCGATGGATCGGGGAGCTTTGACCAGCCCTGGGCAGTTGGAACCACGATAAGTGACCTTTCCAGTGGCACCTTAAATTTTGACCTGCCTGCCGGCCTTCCTACAGGGAGCGGCTATAGACTGAGAATTGCAAGCAGCAACCCAGCCGGCATTGGTACAAATTCAAGTGCATTTTCTGTAACACAGGCCGGTATCAGTTGCATCAGCAGCCCAACCGATTTTTTCAGATCATCGGTGGCCAACGGAGTTTGGAGCAACGCATCGAGTTGGGAGAGCTCAAGCGACGGTAGCACGTTCATTTCGTCTACGCTGGTGCCAGGCAGTTCGTCGGCAGGGATTACCATTCGTTCAACCGATAGCATAAACATCTCCTCAGCCGTGAAAAGCAGGAACCTAAGCGTACAAGGGGCTTTGGCAACTCTGACGGGGGGCAGCCTTGAACAATTTGGAACCAGCGACTTTTTATCTGGTTCCCGCTATCACCATGCCCGCAACGGAGGTCAAATACCTGCTGCTTCATGGAATGTAAACGCACTGACCTATATCACCGGCATCACCAATTTGATCCCGACACAGTTAGCCCAGTCCTATGGCTTCCTTATATGGGATAACCCGGGCCAAACCCAGTTTCATAACATCAACAATGCCTCTTTTTCTGTTTCGAATGTGATGGATGTAAGAAGCACAGGATCAACAAATTTGGCATTTACCGGTTCCACCGCCAGCAGTTTTACCTACAACATCAATAACTATCGTCAATCCGGGGGCACAGTAAACCTTACTTTTCTGTCAGCCGCCGGACTTGGTTTCTCTACACTGATCATCCCTGTTGGCCTTACTGTCACAGGCGGAACCTTGAGCTTCGGTGCGGGCACCAACAATCCTGCAGCACCAAGCTATGTTGGTACCATTCAATTGGGAGGAAACCTAAGTGTAGATGCAGCGGCTTCTTTTCGAATAACAGGTTCAGGAGCCAACCAATTTGGGAAACTCAATTTTGCTAATGCTGGCACTCAGACCTGTCAGGTCAACGGATCGACCAATCGGGAAAAAGTAGATTTTGAAGTGCTTTCCGGAAGCACCACTTCATTGCTTTCTGGTCTCGGAACAGTTGGGCTGAACGTGTTCACGATCGCTTCAGGAGGTATTTTAGATGCGGGAATCTTTCAATTTAGTGGGGGATACACCGTTACAAACAACGGCACCTTAAGGACAGGAAATGCCAATGGCCTCCTGGGTGCCTTGGGTACCATCGGTACGGGGGCTACCTTAAGTACATTACCGGCCGGCAGTACCATTGAGTACAACAGGGCAGGAGACCAAACCGTAAGCAGTACAGTGGGGTATCGAAATCTGAACATCACAGGATCAGGTATTAAAACTTCGGATGGAGCCTTATCGCTGAGTGCTTCTACCTTATTGGTCAGTAGTGTGGCAACATTAAGATTGACAGGAGCAAGCTTTCAGCACTTGAATTTGAACAGCGGGTCTCAATTACAAATTGATGCCGGAGCCACTTTCGACAATGGCGGTGAAAGTCAGGTAACAGGCACTGCTTCACCAATCATCATTGTTTCCGGTCGATTTATTACTAGGGATCAACAAGGATTCACAGGCACAAACACCGCTATTCCCGGCATCATTCCTACACTTGCTCCCGGCTGCACCATTGAATACGGCAGGGTAGGAGACCAAACCGTTCAGGACAATGCCGATTACCAAAATCTGGTTTTTTCAGGTTCAGGAACAAAAACGGCTACCACCACTCCTTTTATTAATGGCACAGTCACGATAAGCGATGATGTTATCCTGGAAGTAAGCAATAACACTTTTGGAGGGGGAGGAACTAACCTGACCATGACTGGGAACTCAAGAATGAGAGTCGCAGGAACAGGGGTGAAGCCAGACATTCAGGGAACCTACACGCTTTCTAATACCAGTACCATTGAATTTTACAACAATGCACTGACCTTGCAAAGCATACGATTAGCCCCGCTTTATGGAAACATGGTGGTCAATGGAAGTAATGTAGGCTCCACGACAGCAGGAAGTTCCCTGACCTTTCAGACAGGATCCACCTTTACAGTGCAACCCTCTGCCGTATTCAAATTGCAAAATACCAATGGCTTTTCTGGTGCTGTGAACACCGCCATCAGTTCTACTAACAGTCCTGCGATTACGCTAGCGGCGGGCTCTTCCATCGAGTACAATGCCACAGCCAATCAAACCATCAGCACAGCTCAAAGCTACCAGAACCTCATTTTGTCGGGCACTTCCAACAAAACCTTAAATGGGAACATCAGCCTGAACAACCTGACCCTTAACGGAACAGTGGTTTTAGAAGCGATGGCCAATACCGTACAGATTGCAGGTAACTGGACATCCAATACAGCAGGTCCTTCTTTCAATGCCGGTTTGGGCAAAGTAGAGTTTAATGGATCCTCAGCTCAACAAATCATTGCAGTCAATGGAAATGTTTCTTTTGACACGTTGTTATTAAACAACAGTTCATCCACCGGTCTAACATTGAACAATACCCGTGCGATAATCGAACGAAGGTTCAATTTATTGGATGGGATATTGTTTGCACCAGACGCAACCACGGCCAGAGTTGATATGTCTTCAACCTCACTAGCCAGCGAAGGCAGCTCAGCCAGCTATGTAGATGGTTGGATCAGTAAATCAGGCACAGATCCTTTTAATTTTCCTACCGGAAGTGATGGTTACTACGCACCCATAGGTATCACTGCACCCACCCTTGCTACCGATCAGTTTATGGCCAGGTACCAGCGGTTTGGCAATCCTTACGACATCACTTCCAAAGACGCCATACTGGAAAAAGTGGGGAGCTGCGAGCATTGGGATTTAGATAGGACGAATGGCACCGCCTCAGTACAGGTAGTTTTATCTTATGACGATGTACGCTCCTGTGGCATTGATGTGGAGGCCGACTTGAGGGTGGCAAGGTGGGACGGCAGCAGTTGGAAGGATGAAGGCTTGCTCTCCATCAATACGATCATCAAACGCATTACAAGTGGGGTGGTAAGTTCCTTTAGTCCTTTCACTTTGGGAAGCACCTCTTTTTTCAACCCCTTGCCTTTGGATCTGCTCGATTTTCAAGGAAAAGCCATTGCCCCTAGCAAGGCGCTGATCCAATGGCAACTGGCACAGAATGCCCCAATTTGTTTTCTGGAGCGCTCTTATGATGGAAAGACCTGGCAAAGCCTGGGTACAGGAAGCGCACATGAAGGCAGCCAGTTTTCCCATGTTGATGACCGATTGCAGTTTTGGACTTATTACAGGCTGAGCTCTGTGACAAATGCAGGAAGGAGAATGAGCTCCGTCATATCTGTAAATGATTTGCAGGAAAGCAAGATACAATTGGCTCCTAACCCTTGCCAGAACGAAATCCGATTGATCAGTTCAGGAGGGCAGCAACATATTGGAGCAAAGGTTTCGGATATGATGGGAAAAGAGCTGTTTTCCCTACCTGCCGGAGCGCTACAGGACCTGGAAAAGCAACTGAACAGTCAGTTACCCGGCATAAGCAACGGCACTTACCTGCTGAACATCCAAAGCCCAAAGGGCCACGAGCGCCTTATTTTTCAGGTGTTGAAATAAGCATCAGAATATCATAATCCCTTAACATTCAAGTAAAATGGCAAATGCATATTTGCGTACCGAACAACTAACTATATGAAAAGGCTGATTATCCTGCTATTAACCTGTCTGATGCATGTCGTCGTTCTGGGACAAGTTTCGCTTACAAGCATCAGTACAACGCAGAATTTTGATGGTATGGGAAGTAGTGGAACTGCTACTCTTCCAACTGGATTTAGAGTAAATACTACTGCCAATTGGTCAACTGGGACTTCTGCTACCACTCAGGCTGCAGGAACAACAGGAACAGGAGTTTTAACAGGGTCTTCATCTGGAGGAACTTATAATTTTGCTAATGGAATTACAGGATCTGCATCAGATCGTGCTCTTGGTTTTTTAACTTCCGGGAGTTTTTCTTCCCCCCGTTCCATTCTATTTGCTTTTACCAACAATACAGAAGGTTTAGTCGATAATTTGACAATTAGTTGGGACTTTGAAAAGTATCGTTCTGGAACCAGAGCCTATGATTGGACTTTTTTTCATGGAGCAACTGCAACAACTATCAATACTGTAGCGGCAACCGGTAACCAAAGCTATGCTGCCGATGCGAATAACACTACGATCTCCAATCCACCGACTTCTATTGCCAAGTCCGTTTCCCTAACAGGTCTTTCAATAGCTACGGGCAGCACATATTATTTTTGCTGGACTTTCACAGGCGTAGGAGGTTCAACTAATAGTCAAGGCATTGGAATTGATAATTTTTCAATGTCCTTTACCCCACTCACCCCCACCACCACTTCCATTTCCCCTACTAATGCCACCGCAGGAGGGGCTGGATTTACCCTTACGGTCAACGGAACCAATTTCTACTCCGGTATTTCCATGGTACAATGGAACGGTAGTCCACGCAGCACCACTTTTGTCAGCAGTACCCAACTGACTGCCACTATCTCTGCTGCCGATATTGCAACTGCAGGTTCTGCCTCGGTTACCGTCCTGAACACAGGCAACGCCACAGCCTCCAATGCCCAAACCTTTACCATTAATTCCGCTGTTGCAGCACCCACTGTTTTAACATTGGGCACCACCGGCATCGGAAGCACGAGCGCAACAGGCAATGGCAATATCACAGCCGATGGGGGTTCAACCGTTACGGAAAGAGGAGTTGCTTATGACTTGTTTGCTAATCCCGATCCTGATATCGCCGATAGCCGCTTTTCAGAAACGGGGACTTTTGGCACAGGTACTTACTCGGGTACTCTAACCCCAATTAGTGCCGCCACCCAATACAAAGCCCGGGCTTATGCTACCAATAGCAATGGCACAGGCTACGGAACTGCTTTAGACTTCTGGACACTGTCGACTCCACCCAGCGGAGCACCTGCTTCCTTAACGCTCACCGCTTTATCAGGCACTTCGGTGCAACTGGATTTTCCGCCAGCCAGTACTGTAAGTGCAGCAGGCTATGCCATCTACCGAAGAACAGGTTCTTGCCCCACTGCCACAGGTATAACGAATGCAGTTGCTCCTCCAGCCGTACCCGCCGCAGGAACTACGTTGGTCACCAATATTGCCTCTACACTTACCACCACTTTCACAGACAATACGGTAAGTGCAGGTACCAACTATTGCTATTTGCTGCTCCCATACAACTGGAACGGTTCTGAGGCAGCCACTTATCACTATTTCACCAGTCCATTGACCACCAACTCGGTCACAACACCCAATGTGCCTTCTGTGGGAATAACGGTACCAGCTTCAGGAATAACTCAATCCGCAGCAAGTTCAGGAGGCCAAACCTTAGCAGATGGAGGCTCAGCCATAACGGCAAAAGGAGTGGTATGGAACACTGCTTCTTCGCCCACTCTACCTGGTTTGGGAAATACCAATGATGGAAGTGGAACCGCTGATTTCAGTAGCAGCTTGAGCGGACTCAGCCCACAAACTCAATACTTCGTAAGGGCCTATGCTACCAACTTAGCAGGAACAGGCTACGGACCCAACATCAACTTCAGGACCTTGAGCAACCCACCGACCACACAGGCAACTGGTCTTACGGCTACTGCAGTGCGTAGAGATACCATCGTCCTCAACTGGACAGCTGCCACTTTCCCGGGGAGTGGAGCCACCAACAGAAATTACCTTTTGTTAAGAGCAGTATCTCCCAATACTCCGACGCTTACTGCTATTAACGGTACATCACCTGTAGTGGATATCAACACCACCATTGTAAGTTCTTCTATTTCGGATGTAAGTATCAGTTTTACCAACTTTGGCTTAGCAGAAGCCACCACTTACAACTACCTGCTGATCCCTTACACTTGGGACGGATCGAATGCCGCAACGTACCACTACCTGATTGCATCGGCGCCAACAGCCAATGCGACTACTCCATCTTTTAGCTCTGACATCATAAGTGCCGGCGGCGAGAGTGTCACCCTTTCTTCATTGGAGAATGATGCCACTATCACAACAACGAGCGATGGAGCTCAGGTATGGTCTTTTACCATAAGGGATGGGGGTTTTTCAGGAGATGCAGATGCTTTACCCACGTTTGTCAACGACCTGATTTTTACACAGAATGGCGGCAATGCCATGAACAACTGGGCTGATGCCATTCAGGCAGTGGGGCTTTTCGAAGGCAGCACATTGATCAATAATACACCAGTCGTTACAAGCAATCAAATTCAATTTACCGGGGTCAATCTTTCGGTTTCAGATAATAGCAGCCGTACATTTAGTTTACGCTTATCGTTAAAAACCAATGTAAACTCTGCCTGTTGCCCTGGGAATGGCAATCTGGATGGGGATGATTTTGTATTCAACCTCACAGTAGGCAATCAGCGGCTCGGCAGCGGCACTACTAGTTCAGGCTTTGCGTCGGCAGGAAGCAGCAATTCAACCAATGGCCAGAATGCGTATGATGCAGTTGCTACTGAATTGAGGTATATCCAGCAGCCCACCACCGTAGAAACTTTTACCAGCATCAGTCCGGCGGTCACCCTTCAGGCCACTGATGTCAATGGCAACAGAGACATTGCTTATACGACTACTGTTTCCATAACAGCCACAGGCGCAACCCTGATAGGCAGCCCTGTGAGCAGTGCACCTGTTTCAGGATTGGCTACTTTTTCAGGACTTCAGTTTTCGACTTCCGGAACAGGCATATTCCTTACTGCCTCATCAGGCTCCTTCAGCACAGTCAACAGCAACACATTTGATATTACGCCCGGCCCGGCCAGCTACAAATACAGAACAATTGCCTCCGGAAACTGGAGTGATGTAGCACCTCCGGTATGGGAGCGAGCGCTGATCAGCACCGAAAGCTACAGCGATGTGACTGTACTTGGCGACCTTCCATCTTCTACCAACGACAACATCATCATTCGTGCAGGACATACCATCGCTAGCACTACCAGCCGCACAGTAGACCAATTGACCGTTTTATCGGGTGGGCATTTGAGTTTGACAGGCGGTACCTTCACGGTAGCCAATGGAGCAGGTACGGATATAGATTTATTTGGGACCTTTCGAAGAGAAAGCGGCGGGACACTCAACTTCAACAGTTCAGCCACAATGATCTGCCGAAACGGGAGTTTGTTTCAGTTGTTTGGCATCGGTGCATCACCTGATGCGACTGCGACTACCTGGGAGGCAGATGCTACTTTGGAATTTACAGGATCACAAACCGGCAATCCGGGGTTTTCTACGACAGAGGTTTATGGAAATGTGTGGTGGAACCCAACCTCCCAAAGTGCTTCACTAAATGCAATTGGAGGTTTGACTCGATTGGAGGGTGACCTTATCATATCAAGTACTGGGTCAGGTATTTTAAGATTTGTAGGTGGAGCTATTCTTAATTTAAGAATAGGAGGCTCATTTAGATTACTTGGAGGAACTGTACAATTTTCTAATGGAAACCCTGGGTCAGGAGGCAGTATTTCCATCTTTGACACTTTGGAAGTAAACATGGTTAGTGGTAGCTATACAGGTGCTGCTGCCACTAATATGACTTTCTTTTTTACCGGAGATTCCTCTCATTTTCGAGCATTAACATCTTCCATTTCGAGTTCCAATTTTAGGGTAGCGGATACTGCATCTCTTACATTGCTTACCGATTTAAATGTTGGAACATCTTTAAACTTTACGGTCGACGGCGTTTTACATGCGGGAAACCGGCTAGTGACAGGTCCCGGAACAGAAACCATCAACGGTACCTTGTACACCAGCAATTCCAATGGTCTATCCGGTATCGCCAGTACAACGCTTGGTGACAATGGGGCAGTCACCATAGCCCCAACCTCGACCATTGTGTACAATGCCTCAGGTGCCCAGGCCATCACCACGGCCCACGGCTATGGCAATCTGGCTATGGCAGGTTCAGGCCTCAAAACACCGAATAACAATCTGAACATGCGTAACCTGAGCATCATAGGTTCAGCCACATTGGCAGGCGGAAGCCGAACGTTTACCTTGAGTGGTGACTGGAGCAATTACAGCACCACAGGCTTTCAGGAGGATTATAGCACCGTGGAATTTACGGCCTCAGCTGACCAAAATCTCAATATTAGCAGCACAGACGGGGAGGATTTTCACAACCTGACTTTCTCAGGGTCAGGAACCAAAAGCCTGTTGCCCGCCTCTACTCCCGCCGCCTCGGTGCGTATTCGCCCGGCAGGTACTTTATCAGCCAATAATGTCACCTTAAATCTGAACAACGATTCGCTGATCCTTAGAAGTGATGCAGACAGTACAGCTCGCCTGGCAGAAGTAACCGGCAGTTTATCGGTAACCGATGGCACACGCTTTACCGTGCAGCGCAACCTGCCGGCAGATGTGAGGGGTTTTCGCTTTCTTTCTTCTCCGGTGACCAATGCGACATTTAGTCAATGGCAGCAGCATACCCATATCACCGGGCCGGGTGGAGCTAGCAATGGCTTTGATCCAACACAAAGCAATGCAGCATCATGTTTTTACTATGATGAAACCCTGCCGGGATTAAACTTTCTTGGATTTACCAGTATTCCCAATACTTCATCAACCATCGAAGAAGGAAGGGGGTATCGTTTGCTGGTCAGGGGGGATAGAACCATTAATCTGGCCTTGAGCAATTCGGCCCAAGCGCTGTTGAACAACAGTGCCTTGCTTAGAGTTTCCGGCTCGCCACGTATTGCTACAACCGCCATTAACCTGCCGGTTTCTTACAGCGGTGCAAGCCCAAGTTTGGTCAACGATGGCTGGAACCTGGTCGGAAACCCATTGCCTGCACCCATTGATTGGGCTGCTGCCACGGGTTGGACCAAGACCAATATCAACAATGCCATCTATGTCTGGAGGACAGGAGCAGGGGCTTACTATTCCCATGTTGGGACTACGACCACCCCCAACACCATTGTCAATCCAACCATCATCAACAGCGGTGAGGCTTTCTTTGTCCAATCCAACGATGCTTCTCCGGTTCTGAGCTTAACCGAAGCGGTAAAATCTACCCTTACCCCCAATGTGAACTTTAAAACGGCACAGCAGAGCCCTACTCAATGGGTTAAAGTAGCAAATGCCAATGACAGCCTTTGGGATGAAATGGCTTTTAAAATTGAGCCAAACGCTACTTTTGCCTTTGACGGAGATTGGGATGCCTTCAAATACAGCAATCCATCCATCAACATCAACAGTTGGCAGGGTAGTAACTCCTATTCCATCAATAGTTTTCCGCCCACTTTTGACACCATGGTTCTTCCATTGAGGGTGAGTTCTGTACTGGCAGGATCTTACAAACTTAGTTTTAATGCAAGGGTAGGCAATTGGGCAGGGTATTCAGTTTGGTTGGTCGACCGTTTTACTTCTACTAGTCAATTAGTGGATACCTCTCTGGTGTATCCCTTCCAGATAAGTGCCGATACAGCAAGCTTTGGAACAAATCGTTTCTATCTTAGACTACAGAACCTCAGTTTCGTCGCAGGGGCCGAAGAGACCTGGAATTCCCTTCCACGAATCAGCGTTTCTCCAAATCCTGTACTTCAAGGTCTGTTGAGGCTAAAAAGCCGGTATTTAAACACTGTGCCTACGGAATTAACCCTATTAAACACCAAAGGCCAGGTAGTATGGAAACAAAATTGGGACGGAAGTGAGGAACAACATTTTGATGTATCAACCTTACCCTCCGGAGTTTACATTTTATCGGTCTCACACCCTGAATACAGAGACCACCTCAAAGTGGTCATCCCTTAACCTTTATGAAAGAACAACTTAAAACGATTAAAAAATCTATTTTTATAACATTCTGCGTGGTTGTTTGGTCCATACCAGCAATGTCACAACCCCCTCCATGCGACTGCACAGGCCTTACAGGCGCTGATTTGACCGCTTGTATCGAGGCTTGCGGGGGGACAAATGATGTCCCTTTAGATGATTATCTGCCCATGCTGGCTACTGCCGGGGCTGCTCTAGGGCTCTATTTCTTTATCAGGCGTAAAGCCCTTTCATAAGACCATCCTGCTCATGCCAAACAGGCTATGATAATAAGTGTTAGGCTGTACGGATATAAGGAACTAAATACGAAACCTAATCATCAGTTTGGGTCCAGTTAAACCCTTCTTGTATAAGTGATATCGACCTCTGATGTCTTATCCGTTCATGAGTTCATTTTTTGGTCTTCTTTCAAAAAACAGACTCCTTCCAACGATCATGAACTATTTTGTCCCTACGGGACAATACCAACCGAGCATACATAATTGTCAACCGATATACTGTGCCTAAAGGCACAGCCACACAACGAAACTTTTAAGCCTTAGTAGTTTAAAGCCCACTAGGGCTTGGATATCGTTAAAAAACCATGACCGATACGCTCAGTTGTCCCGTGAGGGACAAAATCTATTGATCCTGACCATACCAAAAGATATGTTTTGGCTAAAGGCACAGCCCATCGACCAAACCTTTGGTGCCACTGCTGAAAAGCCTGATGGGGCTTCAATAGCGGTAAAAACTACGACCGATACGCTCAGTTGTCCCCTTGGGGACAAAATCTATTGATCCTGACCATACCAAAAGATATGTTTTGGCTAAAGGCACAGCCCAGCGACCAAACCCTTAAGCCAAAGTAGTTTAAAGCCCATTAGGGCTTCAATAGCGGTAAAAACTACGATCGATACGCTCACTTGTCCCGTGAGGGACAAAATCTATTGATCCTGACCATACCAAAAGATATGTTTTGGCTAAAGGCGCAGCCCATC
The DNA here is from genome assembly GCA_027488815.1 of Cytophagaceae bacterium. Lineage (GTDB taxonomy): Bacteria > Bacteroidota > Bacteroidia > Cytophagales > JAIYAX01 > JAIYAX01. The sequence goes on from JAIYAX010000026.1 coordinate 187,501, forward strand.
GACCAAATCCTTAAGCCTTAGTAGTTTGAAGCCCATTAGGGCTTCGATAGCGGTAAAACTACGACCGATACGCTCAGTTGTCCCGTGAGGGACAAAATCTATTGATCCTGACCATACAAAAAGATATGTTTTGGCTAAAGGCGCAGCCCATCGACCAAATCCTTAAGCCTTAGTAGTTTAAAGCCCATTAGGGCTTGGATATCGTTAAAAAACTATGACCGATACGCTCAGTTGTCCCCTTAGGGACAAAATCTATATATCCTGACCATACCAAAAGATATGTTTTGGCTAAAGGCACAGCCCGACGACCAAACCCTTAATCCATAGTAGATAAAAGCCCATTAGGGCTTGGATATCGTTAAAAAACCATGACCGATACACTCAGTTGTCCCTTTAGGGACATAATCTATCGGTTCTAACCATACCAAAAGATATGCTTTGGCTAAAAACACAGCCAATCGACCAAACCCTTAAGCCATAGTAGTTTAAAGCCCATTAGGGCTTCAATAGCGGTAAAAACTACGACCGATACGCTCAGTTGTCCCGTGAGGGACAAAATGTTTAAACCTATATGAAGCCAAAGGGCAGGTTCTCTGCAAAGGCATGCTAATGGGTATCTTTTTAAGATCACATGTTTTTTGATTTGAATGCGAGTTATTAGAACTGTTTGATTTATTTGCTGGAGTGAATTTTGGCCTTATCTGTTTTTGATAAATGAATATCCTTTCCATACGTTATTTACCATTTTCTGCTGTTTTTCTAGCAGTTTTTTCAACCCTTATTCTTTCCGGCTGCTCACCTTTCAGAACAAAGACCATTTGGAAATCAATTGACAAACCCAATATAAAACTAAGTAGAATCGGTTTCAGCCAGTTGGCCAATGAGGAAGACATGGATAAACTGGTGGATGGAAGTGGAAAGAACTATAAGTTTTCGATGATGGATTATTTTTTGGACTCTGAAACAAAAGTGGAAAAGCTGCCCTTGCCGGGGTTTACCTCCATTAGCAGCATCGATGGGCAGGAGATTGCGAAGATTTGTCAGAAAAACTATCTGGATGCCTATATATGCACTGAAATCAGGTATCTATTTGTAACCTATGAAACGGCTACCCTGATTGGCAACTTCAATAAACGTCAAAGCGAAGATATCTTTATTGAGCAAATTATATTCGATAGAAATGGTGATCCGCTCATGTATGTTCAGCACAATACTTTTTCTGGCCCTTTGTTGACTTACTTTTCCTTCCGGTATGGCAAGAATTTGTTCGATCCTATTCAATATGACGGTTCAATTTCAAAGTCTAAACGTACCATCTCTGAAGGGGTCAGAAGATGCCTTCGTAGAATTGAACGAAGAATGAAGTAAGGTTTAAAGCGGCACTATAACCCAAATAGCCTCAAGAGCCGTAGCCCTATTAAGGAGATTAACCCCTTCTTTCCCGGAATCTTGCTTTGCCTTCTTTATTTCTGACTGTCCAGCCTAAAGAAAAGTAGATCAGGTTGGTTTCACTGTTGGCATAAGGCTTTACCCTAATTCCATTTTCGGTGCGGGCATAGTCAGGGTTGAGGAAATTTGACAGATAGTAACCGACTTTTAAGGTGGTTCCATAGGCCATACAGACACCTGCAAACACATGTGGAACAAAAGTACGGGTACGTGGGCTGAACCACTGAGATTGCCGGTAGACCCTGTCATTATTAACGAACCTTTTTTCTTTAAAAGCAAACATCAAATCCATCGCTACTCCGGCAAAGAAATAGGTACCTCCGTCCATTTCTCCAAGTTTGAAAGCCAATGGGAAACTCAGGGCATAGGATCTGAACTTCACTTTCAGGCTATCAAAGTCAGCAATAAAGCCAATGTTACGTACCCCAATCCCCATGTAGATGCCCGTATTCGAGGAAAAATCATAATGAACCAGGTGGTTCGCATGGTAAAAAGCAGAGAAACGAAGTGGTCCACTGATATCGCTGCCTCCAAGCTGTCCAATGGCTGTGGAGAAGATCAGATCACCGCCTGTGGTTCCATACGTTTTTTGCGCCTCTGCCTGCCATACCATCAGCATGAGCAGGAATAAAATGATCAGCTTTTTCATAAGGTTTCTAATGCAAATTAAAGACTTGTATCCAAAGGTTTAGTTGATTTCCAGTCGATCTATTTCTTCGGCAATCAATGTCCAAAGCAACAAAAGCCAAAGCGATAGAACCAGCAATACTCCTCCCAGAGCAGCAGCAGGATGCCCCAGCCATCCGTATCCGGCCCATGACAAGGCAACCGCAGGCAAAACAAGAGAGGGCAAGAGTAAAATATAAGCAAAAGGCCTCAGCAATATTCTGTCCCACTTAAATCGTACCACCAGCCTCAGCAACAGGTTGAGCATAAAACCTATGTAGTACATGCCGGCACCGCAGAGAAGAAACAGCACGGTTGGTGACCAAAGCTTGATCTCAACGAATAGGAGTGGGATCAGCAAAAAAGCCGTTGCAGCCAGCATTTGCAATTGGTCTAATAAGGTAACGTAATAAAATCGGGCTAGTGTACCTGCAGGGATCAGCAGAAACATAGGCCTGTTCAAGTCTCCTATGCGAACTCTTCCGATCCCTGCTATGAAATTGATCAGCAGCATAAAGGTCCCTGCCATGTAAAAAATCACCTCTGTGGCTCCAGGATCGGGATCATCCAGACCTAGCCAAAGACTGAGGGCTGTTCCGATCAACAAAAAAAGAAGTGCAGAAAAACCAAAGACAGGATGCAGGTTTTGCCTTCGGTTCATCAACCAGGCCTTCCAGAAAAAAGCTTTTGCACCCGACCCGAAATCCCTTAGGCCTTTTCTTGATTTCAGGTTCATTCCCCACGAAAATTCAAGCTCATCTCCCAGCTCAGTCCCCTGGGCCATGGCTTCTCTTTTGCTCCTTTGCTCAGTAGCCTGCAACACGTCTTCATAGTAATCGCCAACCAGAAAAAAGATCAGCCAGGGTAATGCAAGGAAAGTAATGAGCAGGGCCAATAAAGGCCAAATGGGAGTAGTAACACCCGGAAAGGCCGAAAGCAACAAGGTATGCGTCCATCCCACAACAGGTAAAAAGCTAAACCATCCCTCTACAAAAACGGAATGAGCAAAACTTTTCAGGCTGTCAGCTCCCCAGCCGGGAACGATCAAAAGCAAAGGGATAAGCAAGACTATTCCCCTAATGATCCAGGTTTTCGTCTGCACATTGCCCTTCCCGGTAAGCAAGACAAACACTAAAAAATTCATGGGGCTGATCAGGAAATTGAAAAGTGTAAATGTGCCCAGAGCCAGAAACATGCTGGAATTGCTTTGCATCCAAAAGTCGGGTTGGATGACCAGCACGAGATAGGCATAGGAAAACAGGGAAAACACCATGCTGGGCAACAATCCTCTGTACACATGATACAGAAGCAGCCAGTTGGACCTCAGAGGGGAAGGGAAGATAAACTGCACGTCAGCATTTCTGAAAAACGTACTTTTCCTCAGAGTAGCCGTGTACACAGATACCAAAAAGATAAGCAACAAGAGAATGCCACTGATGGTGCTTAAGGCTAGATAAGCCTTTTCATTGATCAAATCTTCAGGAACTTCGGCTTCGTTCAGGGAACTGCCGGAACTTGATGAACCCATCCAGACACTTCTAAAAAGCCAGCCCAAAAACAGGCAATAGAGGATCAGCCGGACAGGATTTTTTAAAATCTCTTTTAATCGATTTTTTAAAATGAGCAGGTCCCTGAAGGCCAGCAGTTTAAACTCCTTCATTGCCGGTCAGGTTAAAGAATATATCCTCAAGGGATTGATCACCCTGACCATACTCCAGCCTTAGTTTTTCCAAAGGCTGATCCATGATCAGGCGGCCCTTTTGCAGAATTAAAGCCCGGTCTGCTATATGTTCCACACTATCAATCAGGTGGGTACTGATGAGCAGGGTTTTGCCTTCGTTTTTAAGTTCTTTGAACAATTCCTTGGTTTCCCGTATCGCTTTGGGATCAAGGCCAATCATAGGTTCATCGATGAGCAAAAGGGAAGGTTCCGGCAACAAACCACAGATCAAGCTGATCTTTTGTCGCATGCCCTTGCTCATTTCTTTACCGAGCTTATCCCTGAGGGGTCCCATTTCGAAGCGTTCCATCAACCGCTCGCCTTTGGTTTGCCAATTTTTCAGTCCATAAGCCTGAGCCACAAATTGGAGGTGTTCCCAGGCGGTCAAAAGGGGATAGGGCTCAGGAGTTTCAGGGATATAAGACAATGCCTTTCGGGCTTCCACGCTTCGGTAAGCATGGCCTGCGATGCGGATAGTGCCTGAATCCGGCCGCAAAAGACCGGCGATACATTTCATGCAAGTGCTTTTACCCGCACCGTTTGGGCCGAGAAGACCGGCTACATCACCTGCCTGCAGTTCAAAGCTAAGATCTTCCAACGCAGGTACTTTCTCGTACCTTTTACTTAAATGTTCTAGTTGCAGCATTCCGGAAATGAAAGTAGGCAAGTTAGATGGGAAAATCCAATCTCAATCAGGGAACATGCCAATGGTCAATCCTCTGTATAAATGGTAAAGAAAAAGTCCCCGCCGAGGGCAGGGACTTAAAAAAGCACTTCTTGAATGCAAAGAGGCTTAGTTTGTAGCTAATTCTGTCTTTCTAGGGACAAAGCTAGAGGCCAATCCTATACTGCGCCATCCCCCAAACATGGTATTTTTTGGCCTTTTTTGTTACCAAATCAGGTACAAAATAGGAGAAATTGTATTATTCCATGATTTTGGATCGCACTTTTTATGGTTGTTTGAATTGATAATTGAAAATGGATAATTAAGAATGGTGTGACTGGCCAATATCCATGAGCCATTATCCAATAACCATCTGCCCTTCCCATCACTCCTGACGCTGGTGAGAGCTTGCAGCTTATTCCCGTTTCCAAAGATGTCCTCTTCGACTGGCTCAGGGTGACATGCTTTGTCAGTCTGAGCCTGTCGAAGACTGACTCATTTCTTCAAGCCCATTCAAATACCCACACATCAGCTAAATACAAGGTCAATGCTAAACTAAGTGTGGATAAACCGGAAAGGCTTAGGTGTTGACATCGCTTATCTTTAGCCTATGGCATCCACTGAAAACAAGCCGCAAGAAGTTAGCTACACAGAAGACAGCATCCGCTCACTGGATTGGCGTGAGCACATCCGACTTAGGCCGGGCATGTACATCGGTAAACTGGGCGATGGGTCGGCCTTTGATGATGGGATTTATGTCCTGGTCAAAGAAATCATTGACAACTCCATCGATGAGCATGTGATGGGTAATGGGCGCAGCATTGAAATCAAAATCACCGACCATCGGGTGGAGGTTCGGGATTATGGACGAGGTATTCCCCTTGGAAAAGTGATCGACTGTGTAAGCAAGATCAACACTGGTGGCAAGTATGACTCAGCCGCTTTTCAAAAGTCAGTTGGACTGAACGGTGTCGGAACCAAGGCAGTGAACGCCCTTTCAAGCTATTTTAAAGTGCAAAGCGTGAGGGATGGCAAGACCAAAATCGCTGAGTTTGAAAAAGGCATGCTGAAGTCTGAAAGTAAAGAAGAGCCCAGCAATCAGCGCAACGGCACTTTCATCGCTTTTGAGCCCGACAATGGCATATTCAAAAACTACCACTACATCCCTGAGTTCCTGGAGAATCAAATCTGGAACTACGCCTACCTCAATTCAGGTCTCAGCATTCAATTCAACGGTGTAAAATACCATAGCGAAAATGGCCTGCTTGACCTCCTTAGCCGCAAGATCGCTGAGGAAAACCGCCGCTATCCCATTATCCACCTGCCTGGTCAGGACATCGAAATCTCCATGACCCACGGTGACCAATACGGAGAAGAGTATTATTCGTTCGTCAATGGGCAGTTTACCACCCAAGGCGGTACGCACCTGGCAGCCTTCCGGGAGGCAGTAGTCAAGACTGTGAGAGAGTTTTACAAAAAGGATTTTGAAGCGTCTGATGTACGCTCCAGCATCGTGGCAGCGGTTAGTGTGCGTATTCAGGAGCCTGTGTTTGAGTCACAGACCAAGACCAAGCTGGGCAGCCAGACCATTGCTCCTGACGGGCCCAGCCTGCGTACCTGGATCAATGACTTTGTCAAAACCGAGCTGGACAATTACCTGCACAAACATTCGGCTGTTGCGGATGCCTTGCTCAAACGCATCCTTCAGTCGGAGCGAGAGCGCAAGGATATTGCCGGGATCAAGAAACTGGCCAATGAGCGGGCACGCAAGGCCAATCTGCACAACAAGAAACTCAGGGATTGCCGATTCCACCTGGGCGATAAGGATGAAAAAGGGCTCGAAACCACTTTGTTCATTACAGAGGGAGACTCCGCCAGCGGGAGCATCACAAAATCCAGAAATGTAGAAACGCAGGCGGTTTTCAGCCTGAGAGGAAAGCCGCTCAATTGCTATGGCCTCACCAAAAAGGTGGTTTACGAAAACGAGGAGTTCAACCTGCTGCAACATGCCCTTAACATCGAAGATGGGATGGATGAGCTCCGCTACAACAAAATCGTTGTCGCTACCGATGCCGATGTGGATGGAATGCATATCCGCTTGCTGTTGCTCACCTTTTTTCTGCAATTCTTCCCTGACCTGGTAAGGCAAGGTCACGTGTACATCCTGCAAACCCCTCTGTTCAGGGTAAGAAATAAAAAGGAAACGATCTATTGCTACAACGAGGAAGAGAAACGTGCTGCGGTTCAAAAACTGGGATCAAAGCCTGAAATCACCCGTTTCAAAGGTCTGGGAGAAATCTCACCGGAGGAGTTTGGCGGTTTTATCGGAGAAAATATACGTTTGGATCCGATTGTGCTTAAGGAAGATACCACTATCCCCAAATTGCTGAACTATTTTATGGGCAAGAATACCCCTGAACGTCAGCAGTTTATCATGGAAGAGCTGAGGGTGGAAAAGGAACTGGAAGAGGAACTTACCCCGGCCCTTGCTTAAATTATGGTCAGCGTAGAATTACCTGATGACCAGCTTTTTGTGGAGTAACATTCCCTCGGTTTCCAGTTGCAGCAGATAAAGTCCGGCTGCCAGCTCAGGTAATGGAAGGATGATTTGGTGTAAACCGGATGCATACCACTGGTTAAGAATAGACCCATCGACACAGTTGCCCTTCATGTCCCTGATGCTGATGTTCATTTTCCCCGGGCGATTCATCTGCCATTGCAGGCTGATCTCTCGTTCGGCAGGGTTAGGATAGAATCCGATGAACTGAATAGGCTCCTGATGGCTCTCTTCAATGCCGGTGATGTTGGCTGCCAGCACACTTTCATACAACACCTGACCTATTCGATCCAGTGAGGCAGGTTGTTGATTGCATAGGATGCTGATGTTTATTCCATTTTGTGGATTGCCGTACATAAAGGCCTTGTAGCCGGTGGCAGAGCCTCCATGACCCACTACACCAGCGCCTACGGCTGAGTTGTTAAACACTCCATAGCCCGGAAAATCATTGTAATTCGCAACCGGAATAGGGTTGAGGCTGGAATCTACGGACCGCAGCATGGAATCATAAGCCGATGGAGGTAATAAAGTTCCACCATACAGGTTTCTGGCATACTTAGCGATGTCAGCAGCAGTGCTCACGATGGCACCGGTGGCCCAGGCACCTGATGCGATCGATGTAAATGGAAAGACGTTTTGTATGTTCATGACACCGGAAGGGACCGGAAGCAAGATGGAAAGGTCGTCATGAGGGTGTGCCAAAAATCCTGAGGCAGGCTCTGCTATGGCCAGGTACGTGTTGTTCAGGGCCAAGGGTTGGAATATCCGGCTTCTAAACAGTTGATGGATGCTTGAGTCCGTGACCCCTTCAGCCACCATGCCCAGCAGAATGTAGTTGGTGCTGGAATATGACCTGCTCGCCCCAAGTGCAAACAAAGGTGTGGGAGTAAAGCCAATGGCCTCTCGGGGGCTGTATACTTTGGTGCCGTTATTGGCCACCACATCCAATATGAAACCCAGACTGGTGACATAATCACCATGGCCTGTGGCATGGGTGAGGCATTGGCGGATCGTCGCCTGGTTTCGGATATTAGGCAAGGGGTTGCTTACCAGCGTGTCAATCCAACGGCCTATGGTATCGTCGAGCGAAAGCCTGCCCTCTGCCATAAGCATAAGAATGATACTGGCTGTGAACGATTTGGTGACGCTGTATACCCTGGAACGCATGGTGTCCTGCCAGAGTAAGGCAGCAGGCACTCCAAAGTTAGGATTGGCAGCACCTGCCTGACCGGAAACACCCGTCCAAATACCCACATTCCGCACGTCTACTGCTGCCGAAAAGCCGGCGATGTAAACAGGACTTTGAGAAGAAGTGCGGCAACTGTCCAGGACAAATTGCAGCCTTGCTGTCAAAGCTTGAGGAAGCGGTTGCGAATAAACAAAGTGGGTAAAATTGCCTGAAAGACAAGTGAATAGGATTAGAAAGTACAGGTTTCTCATAACATAGCGATGATGACAAAGCTAGCCAAAACCGTAGACAAGCCGAAGCTATTTAAGGTTTTCGTAGAAGAGCAACTCCGGTTCAGTAGGCGGGGGAGGAGGTAAGCCTTCTGTCTTCCGGAGGTAGTTAAGAGCAGAGGAGTATTGCCAGTCAAAATCTGCTATGAAATCCGGGGTTTTGCCACTGAGGTAAATTTGTTTGCTGAGGCTGAGTATATCCACGTTGTTGTTCATCCCCGGCCACAGATAATACCTAAGGCCACCTTTGTAGGCTTTTCGCTTTTTGAATTCTTCCAAAACCGGAAGTTGTTCCACGATCCACAGACTGCTTTGGTAGGCTATGGGCTGATGGATCATCAACATGACAAACACCAGCATTTGGGTTCTTTTAGTCAGTCTTTGGCTGATGTACCAGCAACCAATGGCAAATACACCCAGTAAAACCAGGTAAGCAGGTAGGAAAAACACATAATTGTCAGAGACGATGTAGCGCATGCTGAAAAAGTAGGTAGGCCCGGCGGCGATCAGGGAAAACCAGAAAAAGCGGCGATGATGTTTCCATAGCATCCGGAACCCATACGCCATTGGTATCAAAGCAAGCCAGAAATTGTAGAACAGGTACATGATGGATTGTAAAAATCCTTTGACGATCACCATTGGGTCAAGACTAAGCACTTCTTCTTGATAGCCTCCGCCAAAGAAAACTTCCCTCAAGGGCTGCTCAGGAAACCAAAGGCAACCCAGAGTGGGGCTCAGACAAACGCCCAGGCACAACAAGGCCAGTGACAAGGATTTGAGTAGGGTTTCATCCTGACGGGTATAGCCTACGTAAGCCAACATCAGCGGATAAAACAAGGTGCCCTGTATATGCACGAAGCACAAGAGGCCCAGCACCAAAAGGATCGCCCAAAGCCTCTTGCGTCCACGATCTTTGATGTCCAGAAGCAACAGGGAAAGAAAAACAACTACAAGACAACTGTTCATGGTGTACACCTCTATGATCTCTGCTGTCTTCCAATGGCTGAACGAAAATGCCCAAACAGAGGCAACTGTTATAGAAAGCACAATGGACTGGCTGAGCCTAAAGGCCATCAGGTGAACCAGAAGCACTCCTAATACACCCCAGATGGCAACAAAGACGTGAATCGATTTGATACCTGAGTCGATCGGAACAGAAATATACCAGGCATGTGCCAGATTTTTGTACAAAAAATGGGTCACGGCACCGGTAGAAGGATTCCAGCCGGCAATGATGGTTTCATAATGGTTGACCGAGTCTCCAAACGTTAGAAAGTCTAGGCCATGATACAGGTAGATCAAGGCAATGACCAGTGCAAACAATCCAATGGACAAATGGCCCAATTGGCTATGAATTAACGAATTAGTTTTCAGCAAGGTATCTGTGGACAAAGCTGATTGACATGGAGCCTTCACCTACCGCACTTGCCACCCGGTTCATGGCTCCGGAGCGCACATCTCCGGCAGCAAATATCCCCGGCATACTGGTTTCCAGCAAATAAGGCTCTCTTTTTTGCTTCCAGCTATTTTTAAACTCCTGACGCAGGCTAAGGTCCCTGCCCGTTTCAATATAGCCCTTTTCATCAAGCAGGATCTCAGGAGGAAGCCAGGACGTATTGGGCTTGGCTCCGATAAAAATAAACAGAGCTGATACATGCCTGACCTCTACAGTACCCGTACTTATGTTTTTTAAGCAGAGTTGCTCCAATTTCTCAGCCCCATTCACCTCCACGATTTCAGAAAAAGGAACCACTTCGATGGTTTCAGTTTTTGAAATCTGATCAATGAGGTATTGGGACATGGTTTCGCTCAGGTCATTTCTTCGGATAACGAGGTGCACACGTTTGGCGTAGGTGGAGAGGTACATGGCTGCCTGTCCAGCACTGTTTCCGCCCCCGACGATGTACACTTCACGGTCTTTGCAGGCATAGGCTTCGGTGTTTGCTGCACCATAATAAATACCGGCTCCTGTAAAATTTTCTTCGTTTTTAGCTCCCAGTTGACGGTATTCAACGCCGGTTGTGATCACTATAGCCTTAGCAACAACCACTTTATCCTGCTCCAATCTTAGCACTTTGTACTGATCACGCAGCTCGATTTGTTGCACCGATTGAGGAGAAAAGAATTCAACTCCAAAACGGGTGGCTTGAGTGATCGCTCTTCTCGTAAGATCTGCGCCACTAAGTCCGGAAGGGAAGCCCAGGTAATTTTCAATACGGGAGCTGGTTCCAGCCTGACCTCCGGGAGCCCTTTTTTCGATCAGAATCGTTTTAAGACCTTCAGAGCCACCGTAAACCGAGGCCGCCAATCCGGCAGGGCCAGCCCCGATGATGGCCACATCGTAGACCTCCTGCTTGGCTTCCAAAGGTCGCCCCATCTTTTCAGCTATGATGGCAGGGCTAGGCCTTTTCAGGATGGATCCGTCTTCCAGAAGCACCAGGGGCAGGTCAGCAATGGTCGATTCAGCAAGAAGCATCAATTCTTCAGCTTCGGGCTGGCTTTCAACATCGAGCCAGCGGTAGGGGATCAGGTTGCCGGTAAGGAAATCTTTGATCTGATGGGAAAGGGGAGCGTATTGAAATCCAATCAATCGTATGCCTTTGCCTTCGGGAATGTAGTGCATGAACCACTCCTCCAACTGATCGTTCAGCACTGGATAGAGCTTTTCCTCAGGAGGATCCCAGGGTTTTGTAAGGTAATAATGAAGCTGCACCTCATTGATGGCTCTGATGGCTGCATCAGTGTCTGAATAGGCGGTAAGCAAGATGCGTTTAGCTTTGGGGAACAGCTTTTTAGCTTTTTCAAGAAACTCTACACCCAACATCTCCGGCATGCGCTGGTCAGAGAGCAACAAGGCTACATCTTCATTTTTACGTCTCAGCTCTTCCAGATAGCTTAGAGCCTCGGTAGCTGAGGTGGTCGACACGATGCGGTATTCAGCCCTGTACTTGCTTTTCAGGTCTCTGCTGATGGCTTGCAATACTTGCAGATCATCATCCACAGCCATGATCACGGGTAAACTCATTCTTTTTCGTTGGTAGAGGGTTGAATGGGCAAATTAATGATAAACTCTGTGCGGTCGGGCTGTGATTTTAACCTGATGTTGCCTCCATGATTTTTGATGATTTTCATGGAAATATCCAGCCCAAGTCCGGTGCCTTTGCCCAGGGCTTTGGTGGTGAAGAAAGGGTCATAGATTTTTGATTGAATATCTGGAGGCACACCCGGCCCATTGTCAATCATGTGCACATAGGCACATGCCAGGTCAGTGCTTACGGCTACTTCAATTTTACCACCTTCTGTTATGGCATCAAGAGCATTGTCGAGCACATTGGTCCATACCTGATTGAGCTGACCCGGCCTACCATGTATTTCAGGCATTTTTTCAGGGTAACTTTCGGTGATCTCTGCCTTTTTCTCTTTGATTTTATGGCCCAGCATAGTGATCGTACTTCGCAATCCGGCTTTGAGGTCTACAACTTCTATCTCCAGGCCTCGGTCCATGTGGGAGTAGGTCTTGACAGAACTGACCAATTCAGCTATTCGTCGTGAGGACTCTTCGATCTCTGAGACCAATTGCTCTGTGGTCAACACATTTTCAACCCATCGAAGCACTACTGCCAGGTGCACATCAGGTACCAGTTTGCTAATTTCTTCGAGGTCAGAAGGTATAATCCCAACACTTACCAGGCTTTCGGCAAGTTCATAAGGCTTGGTAATGCCGTGCTGTTCCATCCAATCCACAATATCATCTTCTCGCCGGCTTTTTTCCATGAGACTAATGCCTTGCCGATCTTGAGAAAGTTTATTGAACACCAGTTCATTTACCAGATCAATGGAGTGGTCATCCATTTGAATTTTGATTACCGCTTTGAATCGTTCAGGAGTATGTCCCAGATGGTCACGTAGCGCAGCAGCCGAGCGTAACATGGCTGCACTTGGGTTGTTCAACTCATGTGCCAGACCTGCTGAAAGTTTACCCAGCGAAATCAGCTTTTCGTTCTGTTGCTGCTGAGCGGTGAAATCCCTCACCCTCGTGGTCATATAGGACACCAGGTTCTGCATCAGGGTATAAGAGATTTGCTCCATTCCTTTGAAGTGGTCTCGGTGCAGGCTGAGCACTTCGCTTTCTTCCTGCGCTTGCCCAAAACCGGTGGCTTCTTTCATTCTGGAGTAGGGAAGAACTCCGGTGATAGCACCCGGATCGAGTTGGCCAACGGTGACACGCTGCCCGTTTTGCTCGAAATAAATTTGAAAACGACCGCTAAGTACCACGTGCATGTAGAGGCTCTCTTCTCCACGGCTGAACAGGTACTCACCTTTCTGAAAATTCCGGATGATGGATTTATCCATGAGCCATTCCAAAGCAGGAGCTTCTACTTCCGCCAAAAAGGCATTGAGGCGAATAGATGCCAGAATTTGTTCTTTAGTCATCCGCTTATTTTCGTTGAAATGATATTGGTGCCACTAAGTGTTTTGTGCAGTGGGCATGCATTGGCAATTTGCAGCAGTCGCTCCACCTGATCTGTTGGTGTATCCTCAGGCACCCTTATTTCACGTTCAAAGTAGGTGTTTGTTTCGCCTGAAACGGTTTCTCTTCGCATGTTGAGCTTAACTTTTAACTCGGGGATGTTCCAGCCTTTTCGATCGATGTACATGCGCAGCGTGATGGCCGTGCAAGAACCCAGTGCCCCCAGCAGCCATTCGTCCGGGCTAAAAGCCTCATCTGTTCCACCCTCTGAGAGAGGTTCATCTGCCAAAGAGTGATGACGGCCATTACTGAGCCTGCTAAGGTAATGCTCTCCGGTCTGGCTGACCGTAACCTGTACTTCCATAGTCTAGTGATGAAAAGTAAATCTGCAAAATCCTGCTCACATGCCTGCGCATTTTCATCAAATCATAAAAAAAACCTGCCGACCGGAGTCAGCAGGTTTACATTCAAATGAAGCTTTCGCTTAATTCATGCTCGACTGAAGCGTTTTGATGCGCTCCTCTTCCTGCAGCTTGTCAACGGTGATGTCAAAGGCGATAATCGAGATTTTCTGAAGCTCACCTTCCAGGCCAAAGATCGGCATGAAGCTCGCCCTCAGCCAGATGGTATCTCCATTTTTCTTTCTTCTCTTCACATCCTTGGTGATGTGGTCGCCCATGCTCAGGGTATGCCAAATGCGGTCAAATTCACCTGGTTGTTTCTCGCTTTCAGGGATCAGGAAGCCAAACTGTTGACCCAGCACCTCATCACGACGATAGCCGGTGATTTCACAGAATCGGGGGTTGATCATCACAATGGTACCTTGCTGATCGTACTCCATCACCATGCAGGAGGTGTTGATGGCTTGAGTAAAGGCCTCCATTTCGTGGTTTCTGCGACGTATTTCATCCTGAGTGGCCTTTAGTTCTTCCATGTTTTGGCGAAGTTCCTCTTCCTGAGACCTCATTTCCTCGGCCTGTATACAGGTTTTTTCCAACAGATGACGGGTCTTGGCATTGATCTTACCGAAAGAGATGCTGCTGGCGATGCTTTCTCCCAGTTTTTCAAGAAACTCAACCTCATAGCGCTCAAGAGTTCTGAATAAGGCCATTTCCAACACTCCATACACCTGATCGTTAAGTTTCAGTGGCACCAGAATGATGCAGGAAGGGGTTGCCTCACCAAGTCCGGACGTAATGGAGGTGTATTGATCCGGTACATCGGTCATGTAGATGGTTTCCTTTTCCAGATATACCTGACCAACCAGACCTTCGCCAGCCTCAAGGGTTTTTTGCGTGAACTTTTTACGGTTGTAGGCATAGCAGGACTTGAGTTCAAGCCCTTGCACCTGGCCCTCTTCATCTTCAAGTACCACAAAAAGGGCACCTTGATTGGCCTCAAGGTATTTCACCAATTGAGAGATGATGGAGTCATAGAGGTCTTTCTCCTCTTTATTCGTGTCTCTGAGGACGTCAGCAAAGCGGGCAAATCCTTCTGTAGCCCAATTGCGCTTGCGGTCATCCTCGGCAGCAGCCTGCAGGTTGTCACGCATTTTGATCAGGGACACCCCCATCACATCTTCCTGACTCAACAGGTCAAAGCTCACTTCGTATTGACCCTTTCCGATGCTTTCCGCAAACTCGACCTCTTTGTGAAGGTCGGAGATCATGCTTTCGATGGCAGCCCCCATTTTACCGATTTCATCCTCTGTTTTGCGGATGTTGACTTGCACGAACTTACCAAGCGAAAGCTCAGATACCAGCTTACTCAGCTCGATGATGGGCTTACTGGTGGATTGGATCGAGAAACGTGCAGCATACAAACCGGTAACAGGCATAAAAAAACCCCTGCATCGGGGTTTTTACTGGTGAATAAGGATGATCAGGCGACATGTTGACCACCATTGATGGCATAATTAGCTCCTGTGATAAAGCTGGCCTTGTCCGAAGCGAGGAAAGAAACGAGATACGCAACCTCTTCTGTTCCTCCAAGCCTGCCCATAGGTACTCCGGGCAATATTTTCTCTTTGATGATTTCTTCCGGGATCGCTTTGACCATATCGGTGAGGATGTAACCCGGTGAGATCGTGTTCACAGTGATGCCTTTATTGGCCACTTCCATCGCCAGTGACTTCGTGAAGCCATGCATACCAGCCTTGGCGGCAGAGTAGTTGGTCTGGCCCACTTGCCCCCGCTGACCGTTAACGGAGGATATATTGATAATACGGCCATGCCCACGGTCGAGCATACCATTGATCACGTGGCGGGAACAATTGAATACGGAATAGAGGTTGGATCGCAATACCTCATCCCATGCCTCAGCTGTCATTTTACGCAGCACCCCATCACGGGTGATGCCTGCATTGTTCACAAGGATATCAATGGGCCCCACTTCTTTTTCAACAAGTGCTACCATAGTTCCTACGGAGTTAAAATCAGCCACATCGGCCTGAGCCATATAATAGGTATAGCCTGCCATTTTCTCTTCGGCGGCCCAGGCATCGGCTTTGGCCTGGTTGCGGTAGTTGGCAATGACACGATAGCCGTCATCGTTCAGTTTGCGGCACATGGAGGTTCCCAGCCCACCGATGGCCCCGGTGACCAGGGCAACTCTTTTTTGATTTTGATCCATAAACGATCTATTTGGTTAATGCGTTTTACGCATCCAATTACGGAAGCAAAAGGTGTTTATCCAAAATTTAATTTCTCTAAAGTTGAGAAAAATCAGGGCTGACGGAAGAATATTTTGGGAATGGGAATTGATAATTGACAATGCATAATTGATAATTTTACTATCCAAGTTGTCAAAGATGTATAATGTGTTTCAGGGATTGATGAAGAATTTACTTTGACTGGAAAGAAATTAGTGATTATTGAGCCGCTGTGTCGATCTTAAATTAACTGAAAATAGCTCATCATGAGGGAGAACATCCTTAAGACAAAGTCATTTGCCTTTGCATTGAAAGTGGTCAAGTTAAATCAGTTCTTATGCGACCATAAAAAAGAATACGTGTTGAGTAAGCAGCTACTCAGAAGTGGAACTGCTATTGGCGCATTGGTACGTGAAGCCGAACAGGCTGAAAGTACAGCAGACTTTATACACAAATTGGCAATAGCCTTAAAAGAAGCCAACGAAACAGATTATTGGATTGAACTTCTTCATAGATCAGATTATCTTGATGAGATATTATTCAATACGATCAAGTCTGACTTAACCGAATTGCTGAAATTGTTAGTCTCAATTATTAAAACTAGTAAGAAGAGGAGAGAAAATTGATTATAAATAACTGGTCATTGAAAACTGAACTCAATTGTGAAATAAATCGCTGACTCTCTTTCATGCCTACAGGATAACATCCAATATACCAAAGAGTAAACTCACTTTTCACTTAACTAGTCTCCATTATCCATTCTCAATTCTCAATTCTCAATTCTCAATTCTCCATTATCCATTCCCCATTATCATTCTCAATTATCCATTATCCATTATTCATTATTCATTCTCAATCAAAGCAACTCATTCGCCAGATTAGCCAGCTCGCTTCTTTCCCCTTTCTCCAACGTGATATGAGCGTAAAGCGGATTGTCCTTCAGCCGGTCGATCAGATAGGAGAGACCGTTGCTTTGGCTGTCGAGGTAGGGAGTATCGATCTGGTGCACATCGCCGGTGAACACAATCTTTGTGTTTTCCCCTGCACGGGTGATGATGGTCTTCACCTCATGGGGCGTAAGGTTTTGGGCCTCATCCACGATGAAGAAGATATTGGATAAGCTCCGGCCACGGATATACGCCAGGGGTGTGATGAGCAGCTTTTCGCTGTTGACCATGTCGGTGATACGATGGTATTCTTTGTCGTTTTCAGGAAACTGGTTCTGGATAAACTTCAAGTTGTCCCAAAGTGGCTCCATATAAGGGTTGAGCTTGGATTTGATATCACCCGGCAGATAGCCAATGTCTTTGTTTGAAAGCGGCACAATAGGTCTTGCCAAATAGATTTGTTTGTATTCCCGCTTTTGCTCCAGGGCGCCGGCGAGGGCGATAAGGGTTTTTCCTGTTCCTGCAACACCTTGAATTGTGAGCAGTCTTACATCCTGATTGAGCACAGCATGTATGGCAAAGGTCTGCTCGGCATTCCTTGGTTTAACTCCGTAAACAGAGCGCTTTTCTACCTTCTCAATCCTTTTTTCCCGTGAGTTATGGTAGGCCAAAACGGAATTTTTGTCGCTTTTGAGGATGAAGTAGTGGTTATGGTAAGGAGTCTTTTTCATGACATCCTTCACCTCGCAGCCATTGTCTTCGTACATCTGGTTGATCACCGTAGAGGGTACCTCTTCGATAACTGACTTGCCGGTATAGAGACTTCCCAGGTCTTTGATTTTGCCCGTCTCATAGTCTTCTGCCTTAAGGTTAAGCGATTTCGCTTTTAGCCTCAAGTTGATGTCCTTGGTCACGAGGATCACCGGGCGCTCCTTATTTTGCTCCTTAAGTAAAAGAGCCGCATTGATGATACGGTGGTCGGCCTTGTTGTCTCTGAAGATCTTTTCTGCATCCAGACTGCTGCCACTTTCCATCAATACCTTCAACTTTCCCTTTCCTTTTCCATTGAGGGGGATCCAGTCGTTCAGCAAGTGCTCACCAGCCAGCTCGTCAAGGAAGCGAATGAACTCACGAGCTTCGAAATTTTTAGTGTCGTTACCTTTTTTAAAGTTGTCAAGCTCTTCCAGAACGGTGATAGGAATAGCAACATCATGCTCCTGAAAGTTCTTGATGCTGTTGTGATCGTAGATGATGACAGACGTGTCAAGTACAAAAATCTTTTTTTCTTTTTTCATGCCGGGGGTCAAGGTCTCTCTGCAATCAAAAGTGCAAAACAGCATGGGCCTTTACAAACGACCCGGCCTGAATCGAGGGGGCTGTGCAGGGTATTTTTTTCCACATGTAACTACATGAAGGCTGGCACTCATTTGCCCGGCAAGAGTAAACTTGGTAATAAAAGTTACATAAAACCTGCCTACCGCAAGTTTATTTTGCCTCCTTTACTGTGATTATGATTGGATACTTGCTTGCATTACTTATCGGTGTGGTTCTTGGCCTATTGGGTGGGGGAGGTGCCATCCTGATGGTTCCGGTCATGGTATATGTTATGGGCATAGAGCCTGTCATAGCCTCGGCAAATTCCTTATTTGTAGTAGGGCTCAGCAGCCTTGCCGGTGCTATTCCGTATTACCGCAGCCGGCAGGTGGAATGGAGTGTTCTCTGGCTCTATGGACTGTGTTCACTTTTAGTAGTATTTCTTACCCGCTGGCTTTTAGTACCTGCTTTACCTGACCCATTGCTGAATGTTGGAGGCTGGCACTTACCTAAGTCAAGCGGATTGATGCTGCTCTTTGCTCTGGTGATGCTGCTATCTGCGAGATCTATGCTGAAATCGGTAAACTCTAATCCCAATACAGCCAATGCTACCTACCCAGGTCCCTGGTTGATTGCTCTGGTCGCAACAGGCGAAGGCCTGCTCTCAGGATTGGTGGGAGCAGGAGGAGGTTTTATCATTATCCCGGCGCTGGTGCTGCTCGCAAGGGTAGAAATGAAAAAAGCCGTAGGGACTTCACTTGTCATCATCGGGATCAAATCGCTGATCGGGTTTTTGGGTGACGCACTACAGGTCGAATTGGACTGGAGAATGCTTGCTTTGCTTAGTTTATTCACCGTCACCGGTACCTTGATCGGATACCTGTTCAGCAGTAAAGTAAATGCCTCCTCCCTGAAAAAAGCCTTTGGTTGGCTGGTGCTGGCGATGGGTGTTTTTGTGTTGCTGAAAGAATTAATGCGCTGAGTGACAAAAATCACATCCGTGATGGAAGGCCTTTGCGAAATTTGACTCATCAATAGCAGATCATGGAGACCTATACATTTCAAGTCGAAAACCTTAAATGCAGTGGCTGTGCCAACACCATTTCCAAACAAATTGGTCAACTTACCAGTGTAAACAAGGTAGTGGTGGATAAGGATGCCGCTTTAATAGAAGTTTCAGCAAAAAGTGGGATGCGTGAGCAAATCAAATCAAGGCTGGCTGATCTTGGCTATCCGGAGGTCGGAAGTGGAAATTTGCTTCATGCCGGCATCTCCTATGTGAGCTGTGCTATTGGTAAATTTTCATCATCCAACCCGAAATAAAACGAATACCTATGTTTAATTTTCTCTCTTCGCTGACCAAAAGCAATTACGAAAACCTGGGAGGCAGTGATTTCAAATCCCGCTTTCAGACAGAAAAAGGATCAGTACTGCTTGATGTACGTACTCCTGCTGAGTATTCAGGTGGCAGCATCCCGGGATCAAAAAATCTGGATTTTAACAGCAGTCAGTTCCGATCCGGACTTGAAAAGCTGGATAAATCTAAAACCTATTTTGTCTTCTGTAGGAGCGGTGGACGTAGTGCCGGCGCCTGTTCCCTGATGGTAGAGCAAGGCTTTAAAGTCTATAATCTGGCCGGAGGGATAGGCGCCTGGCCTAGATAAATCGATTTTCATGTTTTTTTAAATTCAAAAGGCGGGTCAGTGGTCCGCTTTTTCTTTATTGCAGCTTGGCTGAGCAAAGGGAAAAAACCAATTCGACCTTCAAGGGGTTATGATTCTATGAAAACAATTTCAGCCTTATTCATTTTCCTGATGGTTTATGCCTGCGAGGCCCAGAGCGGTAAGAAGGATACACCTAAGGAAGGAATAGCAAAATCAATGACAACTCAAGGAAACATGAAGATAGCAACATTTGGAAACGGATGCTTCTGGTGTACAGAAGCCGTTTTTCAGCAACTTCAAGGGGTCAGCAAAGTCACTTCAGGTTATTCTGGTGGCCAAATTGAAAACCCTACCTACAAAGCCGTATGCGGCGGAGAGACAGGTCATGCCGAGGTGCTTCAGATTGAGTACGATGAGGCTCAGATCAGTTTTGAAGAGCTTCTTGAGGTTTTTTGGAGCACCCATGACCCTACTACTCTTAACCGTCAGGGAAATGATGTAGGCACACAATACCGTTCGGCTATTTTCTACCATGACAATGCACAAAAAGAGAAAGCAGAGGCTTATAAGAAGCAGTTGGATCAATCGGGAGCATGGAAAGACCCCATTGTTACCGAGATAACGACCTTTACACGTTTTTACCCGGCAGAGGATTACCACCAGAATTACTTCAACGAGAATGGAAGCAACCCTTATTGCCAGTATGTGGTAAGGCCTAAAGTGGATAAGTTTAAAAAGCAGTTTGCCAATAAGCTTAAAACCGACAAATAGCCTTTATTTGCAAGGCATGGTCAGGCTTTTGTAAGTTTGGCCTTACATTCTTATGCGCCTATGCCTTCATTTGATATTGCAAGCAAGGTTGATCAGCAAACCCTTGATAATGCCGTCAATACTGCCAAGAAAGAAATCTTAAACCGCTTTGATTTCAGAGGCTCCAAGACAGAAATCGAGTTGGATAAGAAAAACCTCCAACTGGAGGTAATCACTGAGGATGATATGAAACTCAGGGCCATTGAGGATATTCTGATCAGTCGTGCTGTTAAACAGGGTATTGATGGCCGCTCATTCGATTTTACCAAAGAAATTGAAAAGTCGGGGATGCTGATCAAAAAAGTGATCCCACTAAAAAGCGGGCTCGACAAAGAGGTCAGTAAAAAGATCGTGAAGTTGATCAAAGACTCTGGGATAAAAGTTCAGGCAGCTATCATGGATGATCAGATCAGGGTTACAGGTAAGAAGATTGATGACCTTCGGGCAACGATCGCCAGGCTACGCACACAGGATTTCGGTCAGCCGCTACAATTTGTCAACATGAAATCATGAACTGGCTGCTTCGATTGTTGATTTCCACCATAGCAGTGCTGGTGGCTTCCTACCTTCTCCCCGGAGTTAGTGTCAACGGACCTGTCACTGCATTGGTGGTGGCGGTTGTGCTTTCATTGCTCAATCTGTTACTCAGGCCCATTTTGATTATTTTAAGTCTCCCGGTCACCATATTGACTTTGGGATTGTTTCTGTTGGTCATCAATGCGCTAATGGTTTACCTCACTGATGAATTGATCGACGGCTTCACCTTGCGGAATTTTTGGTGGGCTTTGTGGTTCTCGATTGTCATTAGCCTGATTCAGTCGATACTGGAGTCAATGGCCGGAAGCTCTGAAAAAAAGAGGTCGGCAAAAAAGTGACGCTCATCTTCCTTTAGCGACACTCAAAAAGTCTTTCTACCACTGATGTAAAAGGTTCAACGCAGCCTCTGAGGCCTGCGTCTTATGGTTGAATTCGGAACATAACGAAGCAAACCAAAACATCATAAACCTCAACATCATGAAAAAGATCGCCATTTTAACCGCACTCATGCTGACATCTTCGATCAGCATGTACGCTCAAACTCAGGCAGTAAAAAGTACAGTGGTTTCTCCGCTGTATGCGCCTCAAACCAGCGACCCCAGAACCGCCATCAGCGAAACCGGCTTAAACCAGTGGCTGATACAGGTAGCTCAACCGGAAAACCAAAACAAAGTTGAAGTGAACGTTTACGACAAAAGTGAAAACCTGATTTTCTCTAAAGTGTACGAACATTTCGATGATTTCAGTACCAAGTTAAGCCTCAATAGCCTGAACACTGGAGACTATATGTTGGAAGTTTCCAACGGGCTGTTTCGCACCGCCAGACAAGTATTTGTGCGCTAAGGCAATAAAGAACTCAACAAGCAGTAGTTAAGTTAAACCATAGAAAAGGCCACCCTCTTGGGTGGTTTTTTTTTGACCAGAATTTTATTTGCTAAATAATTTGGTATTTGCCAAAAATATTAGATATTTGCCTCTCAAGAACGACGAAATGATGAGTGAATCGATACAAAAAGCTGGTGCACGTTGGAGTATGGGCATGCTGATCCGTAAAAATGCAGGAGCAGGCGGGCAAGGTAAGGTGGTTTACCATTGTCAGGTGACTGAAGACATGAGAGTGATCGGCCTTATCAATCATGATTGCGGGGAGACCCATTTACTCAGTCAGACTATTTCCACCTTGATCCCTTATCTCCGGAAGCAATGAACAGATTTCAGCAAAACCTAAAGCAATTACGCAAGCTAAAAGGCTATACACAGGAGCAATTGGCTTTGAAAATGGGCATTAAGCGTTCTCTGTTGGGTGCTTATGAAGAAGGCAGGGCAGAGCCACCCATCGAGCGTCTACAAGATTTTGCCCGCATGCTCGGCGTAAGTGTTGATAGTCTCATCGCTGCACCGGATATCCCTTCCGCCACGAGGCTTCAACAAGTGGATTTTAGCCTTCATCAGGATAAAAAGATACTTCTCGTTCCCCATAAAGCAGCAGCGGGCTATATGTCAGGATATACGGATCAGGAATATG
The DNA here is from genome assembly GCA_027488815.1 of Cytophagaceae bacterium. Lineage (GTDB taxonomy): Bacteria > Bacteroidota > Bacteroidia > Cytophagales > JAIYAX01 > JAIYAX01. Next base: position 209,873 of record JAIYAX010000026.1, read on the forward strand.
TGGAAGAGCTTCCCGGTCTGCTGTTACCGAATGTTTCCGGAGAGAACCATCGGGCATTTGAGCTTTTGGGAGATTCCATGCTTCCCTTACCATCCGGAACAGTGGTGATCGCCAGGAAAGTCGAGCGGATTAATGAACTCAAATTCGGAAAGACCTATGTATTGGTCACTTCAACCGAAGGAATTGTTTACAAGCGAATTGGACTTGGGAGTAGTCTGGCTGAGTTGGAATTGATTTCGGATAACAAGGAATATGCTCCCTACCTGATTGAAAAGTCCGTCATTTTGGAAGCCTGGGAAGCAAAAATGTACCTCAGCAATCAAATGCCGGAGCCATGTTGAGGCTATTTCGGAGATTTCTTTAAACCGAAATAACTTTTCACGAATCGGCTTAGCTTTTCTGGAGTTGTAAAACGCATTCCAAAATAAAACCGTACCGTGGTGAAGTTATTGGAGAGGTATATTCTGTTTTTGGGATCGCTTGAATAACCTTGTCTGTGTATATGCATCCCGGCAAAAGTTCGCTCATTGTCATATCCGATAATCAGTCTCAATTCTGAACCAATTAAACCAGTAAAGCGATAAGGGATTTCTTCATTATTGGCTAGAATAGTGGTTCCGGTAAACAAATTCAGGCTGGGCAAGAGCATTATGGTGAAGAAAAAGTTGGCTGGCAATACCAAAGTGTACCCATAGCCAATCTGTGGACTAAAAACTAAGAAGCCGGATTCCTTGATTTGAGCATCCTTTTCAAATCCAAGTACACTATCACCTGCAGCCATCGAAGAGTCTGCTGAAATGCCAATAGCCGATAAACCCATACCCATTAGCAAGGATCCAGCACTTTTAACTTGTTTTTCTCTTTGCTCAATTGCTCCCAGGTAGCTGAATTTGCGGTAGTTTTTGCTCCATACCAACTGTGTCGAAAGTGTATTTGATAAGATATCGCTTCTTAAAGGATAACTTGCCTGAAGTGTGCTCCAATTGGGTTGAATACTCTGAGGGTTGCTTACATGAAAACCTCTAAAAAAGGAATACTGAGCATTAAACCAGAGCTCACGCCCATTTACTGCACCACCTAGCCCAAAGTACCTGCTGTTTCCCTTTGAAGGGTTGCCTTCTGTGCTTGACCTTAATTTGACTGCAGCCTCCAGAGATAACCAGTGGTGGTCAAGTCCCATACCAAACTGAACCGGCATATTAGGCACATAAATAATTGATTTAGAGGGATCTGGATTATACACTCTTATTTCATTCGATCGATTGCCTAAGAATACCTGTACTTGAAGCTTTTCCCTGAAGACATGAATATAGGTGCTATCGAAATCCTGACTTTTAAACTGAGCCTTTGCAGTCATACTCCAATGGAGTACCAAGCATATTCCGATTAAGCAAGGAGGTTTCAATCTTGGGTATAGTTGACTTCCGTGACTTGAAATGTGGCGCTAAAGCGAAGGTAAAATTCTGAAACTTCTATGGTAGAATCAGCACACAGCGTATTTCCTTTTAAACTATAAAAGTAAAATTTCTGGTTACGTTGATAGAGTTGCACCCGGTTGGGCTTGCCCATAAGGCCCAATATTTCATTTTCTGTTTTTCCGATCAGTTGAGCTTTATAGGGAAAAAAATCTGCAAAGACCTTTGACCTCATTCCTTTGCAACCATTAGGATCAGAGGACCATGCACTAAGATCAAAGCGCTCAGGAATCCTAGGTTTTTCGTTGCATTGGATCAATAGCAGCAGAAATGACAGACAAAGAATAGCTCTCATGGGAAATAGAAAAGGCAAAAATGGATTAATTGTGAATAACTAAGTGAATGACTACGCAAGTCCCCGAAAGGTTTTTACCTACTTTGTGATTGGCATTATCTGTTTTTTTAAGTGGAGCACACATCAGATCAACAAAACGAACAACAAGAGGAGGGACTTAAAGAGATTATTCCTGTCGCCGGGATGTACAAGAACTGGTTTTTGGACTATGCTTCCTATGTTATCCTGGAGAGGGCTGTTCCCACCCTTCTCGATGGCTTGAAGCCTGTTCAGCGTCGAATTCTGCATGCCATGTATGAAATGGAAGATGGACGTTACAACAAAGTAGCCAACATCATCGGGCAAACCATGCAGTACCATCCGCACGGTGATGCATCCATCGGAGAGGCCATCATTAACCTGGGTCAGAAGGATCTTTTAATCGATTGTCAGGGAAACTGGGGCGACATCCGAACCGGAGATGCTGCCGCTGCCCCCCGGTACATCGAGGCCAGGCTCAGCAAGTTTGCTGAAGAAGTATTATTTAATCCCAACACCACTGAATGGCAGTTGAGTTATGATGGCCGCAAAAGGGAACCGGTCATTCTGCCGGTCAAATTCCCTTTGTTACTTGCCCAGGGGGTAGAGGGTATCGCTGTCGGTTTGGCCACCAAGGTACTTCCGCACAACTTCTGTGAACTGATTGAAGCCTCCATTCAGTTGCTCAAAGGCAAAAGCCCTAACCTGTATCCCGATTTTCCAACCGGAGGGATGGCCGATGTTTCCGCTTACAATGAAGGCCAAAAAGGAGGCAGGGTAAGGGTAAGAGCCAAGATCGTTGAGCAAGACAAGAAAACGCTCCTGATCAAAGATATACCCTTTGGAACAACGACCGGCTCGATCATCGAATCCATTGTCAAAGCAAGTGAGAATGGAAAGATTAAAATTAAAAAGGTAGTCGATAACACCGCCAGAGAGGTCGAAATCCAAATTCAACTCATCCCGGGTACCTCACCTGATATTACTATCGATGCCTTGTACGCATTTACGGAGTGTGAAGTAAGCCTTTCGCCGAATGCCTGTGTGATACTTGATGATAAACCGCAGTTTTTAGGGGTAAATGAAATCCTAAGGATCAGCACAGAGAATACGAAAGAGTTACTGAGGCAAGAGCTTGAAATTAGGAAATCAGAGCTTCAGGAAAAACTGCTCTTTTCTTCGCTTGAAAAGTTGTTCATTTTGAATGAGATGTACATTCCATTCAAGGAATACAGCGACAAACCAGGCTTGTTTGCCTACCTCGACAGGAGTTTTGAGCCTTACAAACAGCAGTTTTATAGAGAGATAGGGGATGAGGACTTTGAGAAGCTCACCCAGATCCCCATGATCAGGATCACACGATTTGATTCTTTCAAGGCGGAGGAAAAAATGAGAGGGCTCGAAGAAGAATTAAGGCAAACTGAGCATCATCTGGCGCACCTTACAGACTTTGCGATTGATTACTTTAAAAAACTGCTGGTTAACTATGGTAAAGGCAGGGAGCGCAAAACGGAGCTAAAAACTTTCGATACCATAGCCGCCCATATCGTAGCAGCGGCCAATCAAAAGCTATATGTGAACCGACAGGATGGGTTTATTGGTTCCGGCCTCAAGAAAGATGAATATGTAGCCGACTGCTCTGATTTGGATGATGTGATCGCATTTCTTCGAAATGGTAAATTCAAAGTAGTCAAAATTTCAGATAAGGTTTTTGTGGGCAAAGACATTCTGCATGTCTCCGTGTTCAAGAAAAACGACGATCGAAGGGTATATAACCTGGCGTATGTGGATGGCGCATCAGGCATCACCTATGTAAAGAGGTTTCAGGTATTGGGAATCACACGTGACAAAGAGTACGACCTCACATTGGGCACCAAGGCCTCTCGTTTGTTGTATTTTACTGACAATCCTAATGGAGAAGCAGAGGCCATCACCGTGAATCTGAGCCCCGGAGCCAAGGCCAAGATCAAGGCATTTGACTTTGATTTCAGCACATTGGCCATCAAGGGCAGGGCTTCACAGGGGAACAGACTCACCAAATACCCCGTTCGAAAGATCGTTTTCAAATCCGGAGGCGTTTCAACATTAGGAGGCCTTGATCTTTGGTATGATCCGGTTTTAGGCCGCCTGAATACCGATGGCAGAGGCCGTACCATCGGAAATTTTGCTCCTGATGATAAAGTTTTGGTCGTCTATAAAAACGGCGAGTATGAACTCACAAGCTTTGAACTCACCAACAGGTACGAACCAAATGAAGTGTTCTTCATAGGTCGTTTCAATCAAGAAGATGTTTTGACTGCCATTTACCTTGATGGCCCTACAAAGACGCATTTCATCAAGAGATTCCAGATTGAGACGAGTTCCCTTGGCAAACGCTTTCTTTTTCTACCAGACAGCCCGGGAACAAAACTTGATCTATGTACCACAGAAAGCAACCGGCAGGCTGAAATCACTGTTCAGAAATCAAAACAGGACAAAGAAGTGCAAACTATTGACCTGGATATGCTGATTGATGTGAAGGGCTGGAAGGCGCAAGGCAATAAACTTTCAACCTACAAGGTCTTGAAAATAGAGTTGTTGGAAAGTCCGGATCAGGAAGATGAAATAGAAACTGCACCAGAGCCTGATAGAGAGACTGAAGACTCAATCTCACCACCTGCCAAAGAGGATCAGACAGAAACGTTCAGTCCCGGTGAAAAGCTAAGTTTTAAACCAAAACCAGCTAAAACTGATCCTGATAGCGCAGAACAGCTAGGGCTTTTTTAATTTGAATACCTTGTTTTCCTTAATTTGTAGTAAAATTCTCCATTGCCCAGATTGTTGATTTTTTTGTTGGTGTTAAGTGCCGGTACCCTATGGGCACAGGTGACACCTACGCTCATCAAAGGCAAAGTGATTGATGCCTCAACCGGTGAAGGTCTGCCATTTGTCAATGTTTTCTTCAAGGGAACACAATCCGGAACGACCACCGATTTCGAAGGATTTTATACCTTAAAAAGCCAGAATCCCAAAGACAGTCTGGTGGCCTCCTACATCGGCTACTTGCCCTCTTACCGTAAAGTCGTTTTAGGCAAAGAGCAAACCATTAATTTTCAGTTGCAGCCTGACTCCCGTAGCCTTGATGAAGTGGTGATCATCGCAGGCGAAAACCCTGCGCTTCGGATCATTCGAGGAGCTATTGAGAACAACCGATTGAACAACAAGAATGGGTTAAAAGCCTACCAGTTTGAAGCGTACACCAAAGTTGAAGTGGACATTGACAACATCAGTCCCAAGTTCAAAGACCGTAAGATATTCAAAAACATTTCCGGTCTTTTCGACAGCCTCCGGATGATTCAGGGGGAAGACGGTAAGCCCATCTTGCCCATTTTTATGTCCGAATCCTTATCAGAATACTACTTTAGAGCCAACCCAAAAGCCGCCAAGGAAGTCATCATTAAGACCAATGTATCAGGGGTAGGCTTTGGTGACGGTGACATTGTCTCACAGTTGATTGGAAGCACCTTTCAGGAGTATAATTTCTATGACAACTACGTTTCATTGTTCAATAAGAATTTTGCTACGCCGCTGAACAGCAGCATCAATTATTACTATGAATATATTTTACAAGACAGCGGCTACATCGGCAATAACTACTGCTATAAGATTGATGTAAGGCCACGGCGGCCACAAGATTTGGCATTCAACGGCAGCATCTGGATTACTTCCAATGAATTTGCGCTAAAGCAACTTGACTTGTCGATTGGTAAACAGGCCAATTTGAATTTTATCGAAAAGATCAAAATCCAGCAGACATTGGTGAGAACCGACTCCAGTCAATGGATACCCGACAAAACAAGGATCCTGGTCGATGTGGAAGACCTTTCGGATAGTTGGGCAGGCATGATTGCCAAATTTTACACTTCTAATAAGAATGTGGCGATCAATCGGCCAATGGATAACCGCTTTTATGAGCAGGAGATCGTGGTAGGGGAAGCAGCAACTCTAAAAGAAACGGGATATTGGGAAGAGCATCGGCATGACAGCCTGACCAATACTGAAAAGAGTGTGTACAACATGATTGACTCCATCAAAGAGATACCCACCATTAAATCCTATGTGGAGGTGGTCAACATCATTTACAATGGGTTCAAAAAAGTGGGTCCTGTGGATATTGGCACCTATCTGTGGGTGTATTCCAACAACAACATAGAGGGTAATCGCTTGAGACTGGGCATCAAAACCAACGGAGATTTTTCCAAAAAGTGGATTTTGGGTGGCTATCTGGCCTATGGATGGGGGGATAACCGATACAAATACAACGCCTCTGTTAACCGTATCCTCGATCGTAAGAAATGGACTGTAGCAGGAGCAGAGCTCAGATACGATATTGATCAGGTAGGATTGATTTCAGAAGACCTCAGTACTTCACCATTGTTTTTGGCTTTTACCCGATGGGGAACCCTGAACCGCCCTTTTTACAGCTCCGATTACAGTCTCCATTTTTCCAGAGAAGTGAAGAAAGGCCTGACCACTAAAATCAAGTTCAGAAGAAGGGGTTTTGAGGCTTTGTATCCCTTTGCTTTTCGCACCCGTGCAGATGAGCCTACCTCAATAAATGGTTCGGGAAATTTTACCGCTTCAGAGGTCATTTTTGAAACCCGTTATGGCAGAGATGAACTTTTTTTACAAACAGATCGAAATGAAAGAGTAAGCTTAGGAGCAAGAAAATGGCCTATTTTTACCTTTAGATACATTCTGGGTATCGAAGGCCTGGCAGGAGGGCAGTTTAACTATCACAAATTCATGGTAGGAATGAGCCATACGGTAAACACCGGGCTTACCGGAAGAGGCATTTATGAAATCAAGGCAGGCTATATTCCATCTACATTGCCTTATCCTTTGCTACAGGTACACCTCGGTAACCAATCACCATTCTACAACTCTTTGGCTTTCAACCTGATGAACCTGTTTGAATTTGTAAGCGACAAATATGTTTCGTTCAGGTATACCCAAAAGTTTGATGGTTTTCTTCTAAACAGCATCCCCGTAATCAAGCGGCTCAAATGGCGGCTCTTTGCCACAGGCACAGGTGTTTATGGTGGAATTTCTTCAGCCAATAGAAACCTGACAGCCTCAGTTGATAACGAGGGGAATACTGTGTTGCCTTTCAGTACCTTCTCAGGGCTGCCCTATGCGGAAGTAAGTTATGGGGTTGAGAACGTACTTCGTCTTTTTCGAATTGAGTTTATTCACAGACTTAGTTATCTTGACAATCCTAACGCAAATCGATTTGGAGTTAAAGTAGCTGTCGAATTTCAATTGTAACAGGGCTTAGATGCCCGTTTCTTTCTTTATTTTTGCCCAATTGTGACCATCATGAACTCATTGAACAAGTATTTTTTTCTGTTGCCATTGGTGCTTTTTCTCGCCTGCGAGCAGGAAAAACCAAAGGAAGAGGCAGAGCAAAAGTCAGTAAGCAAAGGCCTGATGAGCATTGATGATAGGCTTACAGCAATTGACAAAGCCATCCAGGCCAATCCTACTCAAAGTGAGCTCTATCGCAGGAGAGCAGAGTTGCTATTGGAGAAAAAGCAACCTGAACAAGCGGTTGACGTTATTAAAAAGGCGATCAACCTGGACTCCATTGACCCTCAAAATCACTTTGTTAAAGCCCGTATTTTCAAAGAAATCAACCAGTTTGTGCCAGCCATTTATGCATGTGACGATGCCATCAGACATGGCTTTCAGGGGCCAGGGGTTAACTTGCTACAAGCTGAACTGTTTTTGGGCCTCAGGCAATACGCCAAAGCCAAATTCCAGATCAATGAGACCTTGAAGAAGGACCGGTTTAGTTCTAAAGGTTATGTTCTGCTGGGCATTCTTTCGTATGAAACAGGCGATACTGCCAAGGCCATAGGGAGCATGGAAACAGCTATCGAGCTTGATCCGCTCCACGCTGATGCCTACAATACCCTTGCTAAAATCTACCTGGATCAAAACAATACCCTTCTTGCCAAAGAATACCTTAATTCAGGGCTCCGACTTATTCCTGAAGAGAGCTACATGCTTTACAATATGGGTGTAGCCTTGTTGGACGAGAGGAACGTGGACAGCGCATTGTATATCTTTCAACGGGCTTTTCGCTCAGACAGCAGTAATTACCTGAGTGCTTACAATGCCGGTATACTCCTCAGTGAAAAAGATAAGCCAGAGGAAGCAAATGCCTATTTCAAAAAAGTACAAATGATCAGGCAAGACTTTGAAAAGATCAATTTTTGGATGGCTGAGAATTTTAGAAAACTTGGTGACCTTAAAAATGAATCACTCTATTTGAAAAAGACTCTGTATCAAGACCCTGAAAACAAAAAGCTCAAAGAAAGGCTGGCGAAAGTAGAGCGAGAATTGGAGCGAATACCAAACTGATATGAACATCAACATCACATTACCTGACGGAACGGTCAAAACGTACGATAAAGGAACCACGGGCTATGACATTGCCAAAAGCATCAGCGAGGGCCTAGCACGCAATGCCCTTGCGATTATGGCGAATGGTACGATCACAGAGCTAAGCAAACCGCTCAAAGAGGATGCTTCTCTACGCATTTTGACCTGGTCAGATCAGGAAGGCAAGGCAGCTTTCTGGCATTCATCGGCACATTTGCTGGCTGAAGCGTTGGAGGCATTGTACCCGGGGATTAAACTGGGAATAGGCCCCTCCATAGAGCAAGGGTTTTACTATGATATTGATTTTGGTGAATACAGTTTTTCTCAGGAGGACTTTTCTAGAGTAGAAGCCAAGATGTTGGAATTGGCAAAAGCCAACTCCGTTTACGAAATGCGATCCATCAGCAAGCAGGAGGCTATACACTATTTCACAGAAAAGGGAGATCCCTACAAGCTAGAGCTGATTGATGGCTTGAGCGATGGAAGCATTACGTTTTGTACCCAGGGAAATTTCACTGATCTCTGCAAAGGCGGACATATCCCGAATACGGGATTAATCAAAGCCGTTAAACTATTGAATGTCGCCGGAGCCTATTGGAGAGGGGATGTGAGCAGAAAGCAACTTACCCGAATCTATGCGATCAGTTTTCCTAAGCAAAAAGAATTAGAAGAGTACCTCCATCTGCTTGAAGAGGCCAAAAGACGTGACCATAGGGTTTTGGGCAAAGAGCTTGAGATTTATCTAATCACACCGGCGATAGGGGGCGGCTTGCCGGTTTGGTTACCTAAGGGAACCATCATCCGTAGAAAACTGGAAGAATTTATCAAAGCCGAACTGCTTAAGCGAGGCTACACTGAGGTCATTACCCCTCATGTAGGCAACCTCAACTTATACAGAACATCCGGTCATTATCCATACTACGCTGACTCCCAGTTTGCACCCATCACGGTGGAAGACGAAGAGTACCTCCTCAAGCCGATGAATTGCCCCCATCACCACCAGATTTACCTTTCAAAGCCAAGAAGTTACAAAGACCTGCCATTGCGATTTGCAGAATTTGGAACCGTATACCGCTATGAGCAGTCAGGTGAGTTGTCGGGCCTCAGCAGGGTAAGGGGCTTCACGCAGGACGATGCACATATCTACTGCCGCCACGATCAGTTAAAGGCAGAGCTGATTAATGCCATAGAGCTTACTCAGCTTGTTTTCAAAACCTTTGACATGCCAGTGCGGACAAGGCTGTCGTTCAGAGACCCTGCCACACCCGAGAAGTATGCAGGATCGGTGGACATGTGGGATCAGGCGGAGCGGGAAATTCTTGAAGTGGCTCAATCTATGGGCCTGGATTACTTTATCGGCCTTGGTGAAGCGGCATTTTATGGCCCTAAATTCGACTTCATTGTCAATGATGCATTGGGACGCAAATGGCAACTAGGCACTGTGCAGGTCGACTATGTGATGACGGAGCGCTTTAACCTGGAATATATGGGTTCTGATAACCAAAAGCACCGTCCGGTCATCATACATCGGGCACCCTTCGGCTCTATGGAGCGGTTTATTAGTATTTTAATTGAGCATTATGCCGGTCATTTCCCGGTATGGCTGGCTCCGGAGCAAGTGACGGTATTGCCGATCTCTACAAAGTATGACGATTACACACGATCGGTTTATCAAAGCCTGCAGTCAGCCGGCTTGAGGGCCACCATGGACCTGCGAGAAGAGAAAATCGGAAGGAAAATACGGGATGCAGAAGTGGCCAAGACCCCTTATATGCTGGTTATCGGAGAGAAAGAAATGTCAGAAGGTAGCGTCTCAGTTCGCCGTCAAGCCAAGGGAGATGAAGGCACCATGCCACTGGATCAGTTCAAAGAAAAGATTCTCAAAGAAATAAATGCATTGAAATGAGGCTCTATTTTTTGAATAAGTCAATGTTTATCCTCATTTTTGCGGGCAATTTTTAAAAATCGTAGTGAGTATCGATAACAGTTCAGGTTCATTTCAAAATCCAAGAAGGCCACCGATGCGCCAGGCGCAGGCTGATGAGCATCGGATAAACGAGTACATCAGAGTACCCCGAGTAAGGCTAACGGGAGAAAATGTGACACAAGGAATCTACAGTACACAAGATGCCCTTAAAATAGCACAGGAACAAGGGCTTGATCTGGTTGAGATCGCTGCAAATGCCGACCCACCGGTATGCAGGATCATCGACTATTCGAAATTTAAGTACGATCAGAAGAAAAAGCAAAAAGAGCTCAAAGCCAAGGCCCACAAGGTTGTCGTGAAAGAAATTCGGTTCGGTCCGAATACTGACGACCATGATTTTGACTTTAAGCTCAAGCATGCGATCAATTTTCTCAAAGAAGGGGCTAAGGTTAAAGCCTATGTTCACTTTGCAGGAAGAACGATCGTGTTTAAGGAGCGTGGAGAAATCCTGCTGCTAAAGTTTGCCCAGGGTCTTGAAGAGGTGGCCAAAGTGGAAGAAATGCCCAAGCTGGAAGGCAAGAGGATGTTTCTGATGCTGTCACCCAAAGCAGTGCCCAAGAAATAGCATTTATACCCACTTAATACTAGCATCATGCCCAAAGTAAAAACCAAGTCAAGCGCCAAAAAGCGCTTCAAATTGACAGGATCAGGTCTGATCAAGCGTAAACACGCCTTCAAAAGACATATCCTTACGAAGAAAACCACCAAGCAAAAGCGTGCCCTCACGCATGATGCATTGGTATCACCTTCTGATGAAGGTCGTGTTAGAGCCATGCTCAACATCTGATAATTGTTTGATTGTTTCACCAGGTTGCAGGCATCCAAGTAGTCAAATGCTCGCCTTCAGCCAAAAAACTTTAAGTTAAAATGCCAAGATCAGTAAATTCCGTTGCCTCAAAGGCAAGAAGAAAAAAGACCCTCAAGCTAGCGAAAGGGTACTTTGGCCGTCGTAAAAACGTATGGACGGTAGCTAAAAACGCAGTCGAGAAAGGCCTTGTTTATGCCTATCGTGACAGAAAGCAAAAGAAGAGAGACTTCAGATCTCTGTGGATACAGCGTATCAACGCTGCTGCACGTGAGCATGGGATGTCTTATTCGCAGTTTATGGACAAAATTCATAAATCAGGTATCGAGCTTAACCGTAAAGTGCTCGCTGATTTGGCGATGAACAATCCCGATGCATTCAAAGCCATCGTTGGAAGTCTGAAATAAATCAATTGGGGTATAAATGAGAAAGGGGCTTGGAAAGCCCCTTTTTTTGTAGCGGGGAGCAGGATCGAACTGCCGACCTTAGGGTTATGAATCCTACGCTCTAACCATCTGAGCTACCCCGCCAAAAATGAGGTGCAAAACTAATAAAGCACCATCACAAATCTTTAATCTTGACCGAAAGATTTTTTCCTGTTACTTTCAGCCCTGTGATTATGAATAGAGGCGTATATGACAAAGCATAAATTCATCAAAGAGGTAGAGATTAGGTCTTCAGCACGCATGATCTATCCGCTGCTTTCTACTCCTTCAGGCCTTTCTCAATGGTTTTGTGAGCAGGTCAATTACACCCCGGACAAAAACCTTTCTTTCCTATGGGATGGTCAGCAGCATCTGGCCAACATCGTGGTGCAACGGGTCAACAAAATGATCAAGTATGAATTTAAAAAGGATGAAAATATCCTGCATTCAGATGCAGACCCAAGTTATATTGAGTTTCAAATTGATAGCAACGATCTCACACAAACAACTTTTCTCAAGGTAGTTGATTACTCTGAAAATGCCGACGAAGAGGACCTTGAAGAGCTTTGGGAAGATTTGATATACAAACTCAAAGAGTCTTTGGGAGTATCCTGACCTTCTTTTTCCACGGAGTAGTCCCATGTTGAGAAAGATCGACAAGTTTATTCTGTCCAATTTTCTTGGGCCTTTTATCCTAACTTTTTTTGTAGTGGTTTTTATCTTTCTGGTGCAGCTCATGGTGGGCTATATGCAGGAATTTATCGGTAAAGACCTCAGCTTTGACATCTTCTTAAGGTTGATTTTCTTTTTCAGCCTGAACATAGTGCCAATGGCCTTGCCACTTTCCATTCTATTGGCCTCCCTCATCGCCTACGGAAATCTGGGGGAGCATTTTGAACTAACTGCGATCAAAAGCAGCGGAATCTCCTTAGTCAGAACGATCAGGCCGATATTTATCTTAGTTTGTATACTGGTGCTGGGGTCATTTCTTTTCAACAACTATGTAGTGCCCAAAGCCAACCTGAAAGGCTATTCTTTGCTCTATGACATTAAGCAGACAAAGCCAGCTCTTGAGTTTAAGGAAGGTCTTTTTTACAACGGTCTCCCGGGTTTTTCCATCAAAGTAGGCAAAAAGTATCCGGATGGAATCACTCTTTGCGATATCATCATTTATGACCACACCCAGGGCATGGGAAATACCAAAGTCATCATGGCCGACTCGGGCAAAATGTATGCAGTTTATAATGACCGATACCTTAAGTTAGAGCTTTTTAAAGGCCATTTCTACAATGAATCAGGTGAAACCCAGAGCCGATACGATGGTCGGGAACTCACCCGTACTGCTTTTTTTGAGTCAGAAATTCTGTTCAGTCTAGCTTCCTTTGACATGAATAAGACCGCCGAGGAGCTGTTTACTCACAACAGGGTGATGAAAAATGTACGTCAGTTAGGCGACGATGTTGACTCGATGCGTTCCATTTCTGTAGAGATTATTCACACGGCGGAGAGGCAATTGGCTCCATTTTATTTCTATATGTTTAAGCCTCTTCAATATAAACACAGGGTACTCGAAACAGACTTTTGGCTATATGGCCGACAGCCGGAAGTGCCACATGTGTATACCGTCAATCCTCGTCCGCCTTATGTGGATAAGCCTTTTAGTTCAAGAGAAGCCGCCAGGCTCGCCGGGAACCATCTGAAGGCAAAGTCCGATAGCGCTACGTCCATCGAAATACTCACCCGATCAACTAATGCCGCCCGAAATATCCGTGGATACCTTCAAAGCTATCAGGACAGGTTTGAGCACCTTCAACGTGAAGCCAATACTTTTGAGATCGAGCAAAAAAGAAAGTTCACGCAGGCAATCGCCATTTTTGTGATGTTTTTAATTGGGGCACCTTTGGGAGCCATCATTAAAAAGGGAGGACTCGGTTTCCCGGTTCTTATCTCGATCATCTTTTTCATCATTTTCTATGTCGTTACCCTTTTAACAGAAAAATATGCCAAAGAAGGCCTCATATCGGTGAGCTGGGGAATTTGGATAGCCAACATCATGTTATTTCCAGTAGGATTGTTTTTCTTGAAACAAGCCCGAAGCGACTCGCCCTTGTTTGATGCGGATTTTTATCTCATCAGTTGGCAACGACTTTTAAGTCGACTGAAGAGCAATAAAAAAAGTGAAGTACTTTGAACAACAGGCGATAATAATTCCTACTTTTGTGGTTCGAAAAAAATAAGCCGTCATAAATGAATCTGACAAACGCAGCAAAAGAAACCATTTTTGCAAAAAACAGTCTGGTATCCAAAGCGACCGATACCGGTTCAGCGGAAAGCCAAATCGCCCTTTTTACGGAAAGAATAAATCACCTGACCTCTCATCTGCAGTCTCAGAAAAAGGACTACAGCTCCAGAATGGGATTGCTCAAGCTCGTAGGTAAAAGACGCAGACTTCTGGATCATTTGTACAAGACCGATATTGAGCGCTACAGGGCAATTATCGCCAAGCTCGAAATCAGAAAGTAATCATACTAAAGGAACTCCTGAGGTTCCTTTTCTCTTTTTTAGTAAAGGCATTTGCCTCCACCTTATATTTTCTTTTTGTGAATATCATCAATCAAATTATTGAACTTGGAGATGGCCGTACCATCTCAATAGAATCAGGCAAACTGGCTAAACAGGCGGATGGTTCTGCAGTAGTTCGAATGGGCAACACCATGTTGCTAGCTACGGTCGTTGCCAATAAAACGGCAAAGGATGGTGTGGACTTTCTTCCGCTTTCAGTTGACTATCAGGAGAAGTTCGCCTCCTCAGGAAAAATTCCGGGTGGCTTTTTCAAAAGAGAAGGCAAGCTATCTGACTATGAAATACTGGTGAGCCGGTTGGTTGACAGGGCCTTAAGACCAATGTTCCCGGATGATTTCCATGCAGATGTACAGGTAAGCATTACCTTAATTAGCTCTGACTCTCAGGTTTATCCTGACTCTTTGGCCGCATTAGCCGCTGCCTCCGCATTGGCTGTTTCAGACATCCCTTTCAACGGACCCATTTCTGAAGTCAGAGTAGCCAAGATAGAAGGCCAGTTCAAAGTGAACCCTTCGCCTGCTGAACTAGAGAAAGCAAGCATTGACATGATGGTAGCTGCCAGCATGGACTCCATCAATATGGTGGAAGGCGAAATGAGCGAAGTAAGTGAGGAAGAGATGATTGAAGCTCTTTCCTTCGCACATGAAGCCATTAAGAAACAATGCAAAGCCTTGCAAGAGCTTACCCTTAAAGCAGGAAAAACGGAGAAAAGAGCGTACTCACATGAAACCCATGATGAGGAATACCGTAAAAGACTTTTTAACGAGCTGTATCCTGCTGTTTATGCAGTAGCTACTGAAGGACTAGCCGACAAGCAGTTGCGTAAGGAGAAATTTTCAGCCGTAAAGGAAAGCTACCTTTCAAAACTCCAAGAAGGACACACAGAAAGCCTTTCGTTGTTTGAGCGGTACTTCCATGATATTGAGAAAAAAGCGGCCCGCAAAGCCATTCTGGACGAAGGAAAACGACTTGATGGACGCAAACTGAACGAAGTTAGACCTATTTGGTGCGAAGTTGACTATCTGCCTGGAGCACACGGATCAGCTGTGTTCACACGTGGTGAAACCCAATCTCTGACAAGCGTTACATTGGGTACCAAATTGGATGAACTTCAAATTGATGGAGCATTCATTTCAGGTTACCAGAAATTTATCCTGCATTACAATTTCCCCGGTTTTTCTACTGGTGAAGTAAAGCCAAACCGTGGACCGGGCAGGAGAGAAGTTGGTCATGGCAATCTTGCTTTAAGGGCTCTTAAACGAATGATTCCTGCTCACTCAGAGTTTCCTTATACCATCAGGGTTGTTTCAGATATTTTAGAATCAAACGGCTCAAGTTCAATGGCTACCGTTTGTGCGGGTACACTTTCCTTAATGGATGCCGGCGTCAAAATCAAATCTCCGGTTTCGGGAATAGCGATGGGTCTGATCTCTGATGAAGAAACAGGGAAGTATGCCATATTGTCTGACATCCTTGGAGACGAAGATCATTTAGGTGATATGGACTTTAAGGTAACAGGTACTGAAAAAGGAATTACCGCCTGCCAGATGGATATCAAAGTGAAAGGATTGAACAATGAAATCCTTTCAAAAGCGCTTCATCAGGCCAAAGAAAGCCGATTACACATTTTGAGAGAAATGCTCAAGACGCTTTCAACGCCTAAAGATGAACTCAAGCCACACGCACCAAGAGCTCATACCTTGACCATCGATAAAGAATATATCGGCGCAGTGATTGGCCCGGGCGGAAAAGTAATCCAGGAAATTCAGCGTGTCACCGGTGCTACCATCGTGATCGAGGAAGTGAATAACATGGGTGTCATCAATGTATTTTCTGCCAATGGAGACTCTATGAAGGCCGCCCTGAATTGGATCAAAGGTATTGTTGCTGTTCCTGAAGTAGGCGAAGTTTACACCGGAAAAGTGAAGTCAATTATGCCATTTGGCGCATTCGTAGAGTTTATGCCAGGCAAAGACGGTCTTCTCCACATCTCTGAAATCAAGTGGGAAAGGCTTGAAAACATGGAAGGTGTGATGGAAGTAGGAGAGGAAGTGCAAGTAAAACTCATTGAAGTTGATAAGAAAACAGGCAAGTACAGGTTGTCACGAAAAGTGCTTCTTCCCAAGCCTGCTGAAAAAGTAGTATGAAACTTGCAGGGTAACTATTTCGTATAACTCAGGTTCTTAAAAAAATAATCAATCACATCGGATGAGACAGCTCAAGATAAGTAAGCAGATTACCAACCGTGAAAGCCAATCACTTGACAAGTATTTGCAGGAAATTGGCAAAGTAGATTTGCTTACCCCCGATGAAGAGGTGGAACTGGCCAAGCGTATCCGTGAAGGCGATCAATATGCCCTTGAAAAGCTTACGAAAGCCAATTTGCGCTTCGTTGTTTCTGTGGCCAAGCAATATCAAAATCAGGGTCTTTCTTTAGGTGACTTGATCAATGAGGGCAACCTCGGTTTGATTAAGGCTGCACAGCGTTTTGATGAAACCCGTGGTTTTAAATTCATCTCCTACGCCGTTTGGTGGATTCGTCAATCCATCCTGCAAGCCTTAGCCGAGCAGTCTAGAATTGTTCGTCTACCATTGAACAGGGTAGGTTCATTGAATAAAATTTCAAAGACTTTCTCAGAACTGGAGCAAAAGTTCGAGCGTGAACCCTCACCGGAAGAGTTAGCAGAAGTGCTGGAAGTTTCAACCTCTGAAGTTGTCGACACACTCAAGATTTCTGGAAGGCACGTATCTATGGATGCTCCCTTTGTACAAGGAGAAGAAAACAGCCTGTTGGATGTACTGGAGAACGATGGTGAAGATACTCCAGACTCAGGTTTAATGACCGACTCGCTTCGTCGAGAAGTTCAAAGAGCACTTTCGACCCTTACTCAACGAGAGGCCGATGTGATCACCCTTTATTTCGGGCTGAACGGTGAGCACGCCATGACCCTGGAAGAAATCGGTGAGAAATTCAATCTGACACGAGAGCGAGTTAGGCAAATCAAAGAAAAAGCCATCAGGAGGTTAAGACATACTTCCCGTAGCAAAGCGCTCAAGCCCTATCTCGGTTAATTTTAATCTTTTCAATTCAGGTCAGCAGGTCTTTACCCGCTGACCTGAATTTATTTTATACTTGAACGACAACAACTTGAATCTAAGGCTTTTAGTCTTAATTTTTCTTTTTATTTCCCTGGGTCTGAGTGCTCAGCAAAATCCGGCCAAGAAAAAGGGGGATTTTACGGAAATCAAAGTACCAGGCAGATTAAGCGTCTCAGATAGTCTGAGCCAAAAAGGAAAGAAAGTCAATAGTTCAACTGAAGAGTCTGACGAATACGAAGAGTTACTGGACTCCGAAGGTGAGCAGGAGGAGGAGTTTGAGTTGGATAAAGAACTTTCCATTGTAAGCGAAGATACCTTGAATCCAAGACTCGGCGAAGGAGGAATTGTGGAGGTTTCAGAAGAAATACTAGTAGACAGCAATTGGATAGAGGTTGCCTCCTATTATTCGATCTGGGATTCACGTAAAGTCAATCCCTACAAAATAGACCCCACCAAACGCAAGGACACCCTTTCCATCAAGTTATTTCAGCCAAATGTAAAGTATATGGGTTGGACCATGCCGGGCGAGAGCTTGTTTCCAACCTCAAGGTTTGGTCCAAGGCGAGGGCGCTACCACTATGGGATTGATTTGAGGGTAAGGGTTGGGGATACCATCCGTGCGGCCTTTGCCGGGATAGTTCGTATGGTTCAGGTAGACCGGAGGGGGTACGGCAAGTATGTGCTGGTCAGGCACTTTAATGGGTTGGAAACCTTGTATGGGCATCTGAGCAGGCAACTGGTTGCAGTCGGGCAGTACATCGATGCAGGTCACCCATTAGGCCTTGGAGGCTCTACCGGAAGAAGCACAGGACCTCATCTTCATTTCGAAGTTCGCTACGAAGGCAATCCAATTGATCCGGAGCTGATGTATGATTTCAGTCAGCAGTCTATCGTAACTGACGAATTTGAATTATTGCCGGAGCATTATGAATATATACGAGAAATGCGCCGAGCCATCTACCACAGAGTTCGGTCCGGGGAAACACTGGGTCATATTGCCAGAAGGTATGGGGTACGAGTATCCACCATTACCAGACTCAACCGAATAAACACCCGAACACTGCTCAGAGTGGGAAGAAAATTAAGGATCAGATAGTTCCTTATTGCGATACTCAAGTCTATTCTCCATTTATTTGCATGATGCTCTCCCCGCAGAAAGTTGATGTATTGGTTTTCGCTGCTCATCCTGATGATGCAGAGCTTTCCTGTGCGGGCACCATCATCAAACATGTGAAGTTGGGCTACCGGGTAGCGATTGTTGATCTAACCCGTGGCGAAATGGGCACCAGAGGCACTCCAGAGTTGCGTTTGCAAGAGTCGGAAGCTGCTTCTAAGATTTTAGGTATCCACCACCGTGAAAATTTGGGACTTAGGGATGTTTTTTTCAATGTGGATGAGCATAATGCCATTGAAGTTGTCAAGTCCATTAGAAAGTACCAACCCGATGTTATCCTGGCAAATGCAATTGACGATCGCCATCCGGATCATGGAAAAGCGGCGGAACTTGTTGAGAAAGCCTGGTTTTGGGCAGGATTGAGAAAAATTGAAACCGGACAGGCCCCATGGAGGTCAAGGAGGGTACTTCATTACATCCAGGACAGGTATTTACAACCCGATCTCATCATCGATATCACCGAAGACTGGCCAAAAGTAATGCTTGCCATTAAGGCCTTCAAAAGTCAGTTTTTTGACCCGAACAGCTCTGAGCCAAGCACTTACATTTCTTCGCCTGACTTCTTGAATTTTATTGAAAGCAGGGCCAGAGAGTTTGGTCGAATGATTGGAACCGGTTACGGGGACGGCTTTACCTTAAACTCCACACCGGGTATTCAGGAGTTAAATCAGCTTCTTTAATTAAGGGGCCAGGCGGCTGAGTTGCCAATGCCCATCCAGCATTTCATACAGAATACGGTCATGCAATCTGCTGGGGCGACCCTGCCAAAATTCAAAGGCTTCAGAAACAACCTCATAGCCACCCCAAAACTCCGGCCGTGGGATAGGCTCGTTTTTAAAATTGGCCTGAGTGTCTGAAATCAGCTTTTCAAGTTCAGCCCGGTCTTTTAATTTTTGACTCTGCGGAGAAGCCCAGGCACCGATCTGACTGTCAGGCGGCCTTGATTGAAAGTACATATCTGAGTTTTCGACACTGGACTTATACACCTTTCCTTCGATCCTTACTTGTCTTTCCAGCTCAGCCCAGAAGAAATTCAGCGCTACATTGGCTCCGTCACCGAGCTCAGAGGCTTTTCTAGACCTATAGTTGGTAAAGAAACCCATCTTGCCTTCGTGAAGCACCCTAAGCAGCACAATCCTGGAAGAAGGCCTTCCTTCGGCGCTTACCGTGCTCAGGCACATAGCATGAGGCTCAAGCACCTCCGCCTTGATGGCCTCTTTTATCCACTTTTCCAATTGTGCAAAAGGGCTGGCATCCACATCGCATATATCAAGAGTGCTGGCTGAATACTCCTTACGCAGATTTCGGATTTCGTTCATGATGAGCGTACTAAAGGTTTTTAATAAAAAGCACTAGGAGGTGAATAGGATTTGCTCACTATATTGCCATACAAAAGTACAACGCATCAGCCACATGAAAATGGATATTTCCATGGTGAAAAATGGAAGTCTTTTGGTCTCAGAGCCATTGATGCAGGACTCTAACTTCTCTCGTACCGTTATCCTCATGTGCGATCATCAGGAAGCCGGATCTTTTGGTTTTATTCTCAATCAGCCTTCCGAGATCTCATTATCAGATCTATCAGATGAATTCAGTGAAATCAACCTCAAACTGTTTATCGGTGGTCCTGTGGAGCAAAACACGTTACATTTCATTCATCGCTCAAATGAGCAGCTTAGTGAGTCCGTCCATCTGGGGGAGGGCTTGTATTGGGGAGGAGATATTGAACAGGTAAAAGAACGATTAGCTCTTGGTCTTGATAAGCCGGAGCAGTACCGTTTCTTTGTGGGATATTCGGGCTGGGGGCCTGATCAATTGAAAGAAGAAATCGAAAATGATTCATGGCTGGTATTTAATGACAATCTTTCACTGGTCTTTAAAACAGAGCCATCGATGCTTTGGAAACAAGTATTATTAAATCAACACAAAGAATTCCATCCACTTGTCCATTATCCTAAAGATCCAAGACTCAATTAATACCTTTGTACATATCCATTCAGCATGATTAACGGGCCGGAAAACCAACAGGAAGAAGAAAACAAGCCAGTTGCCATCCAACAGGAGCAACAGGAAGAAGCCGCTATGGCTACTGAAGTGCCTCAAACTGAGCAAAAAAGCGAAGATGAAAGCAATGTGGCAGCAGAAACCCTCGCATTAATTGTAGAACAACAAGGACAGGAAGAGGCTGAAGAGGAGCATCATGAGGATATCGACTCTCTTGACAAGAGTGAAACCATTGCCCGATTAAAAGAGATTCTTCGAAACCAGGATGTGAGCAAAGCCCGGCTCATGGGCAAGCTTAAAGCACATTTTGATCAGATTATTCATGCTGAAGAGCATGAGGCCAGGCAAAAATTTATTCAGCAGGGTAATCCTGCATCAGATTTTGAATACAGACATGGGCAAGATGTTGCTAATCTTAACAATCTGGTTACTGTTTATTTCAAATCGGTAAGACAATCCTATGAAAAAGATCAGAAAAGCCGTAAGGCCAATCTGATCATGAAGAACGCTCTTCTGGAAAACCTGAGAGAACTGTGCGAAGAAGCAGAATCCAAGGACAGCTTCAATAAACTCAAACAACTTCAAAGTGACTGGAAGTCAGTCGGCCAGGTTCCACAGAAAGAAATGGCGGAGATCAACAGGAATTATTCCGCCCTGCTGGAGATATTTTACAACAACCGTAAGCTGTATATCGAGTTAATTGAGCTTGACAGAAAGCGAAATCTCGAGCAGAAAGAACACCTTATTCTTAAAGTTGAAAAGTTAATTGAGGCTCCTTTCAACATTAAACAACTCACAGAACTCAACCACCTTCATGAGGAGTTTAAGCAGGTTGGACCAGTACCTAAAGAGAAGAAAGAAGAGCTTTGGGAGAAGTTCAAGGCTGCTTCAGATAAACTTTATGAGCGCAAAAAAGAGCATCTGCAACAGTTGAATGAGGAATGGGAAAAGAACTTTCAGAGCAAGATGCAGCTTCTGGACAGCCTTAAACTCATGGCTCAGCAAGTGCCTGAAAGCCCCAAGCAATGGTTTGAGCTAAGTGATAACATTCAGAAAATCATTGAGCAGTGGAAAGCTATCGGCAAAGTACCTCAAGAGAAAGTAGGGGAGGTCAACAAGCCTTTTTGGTCTGAATACAAGCTTTTCCTTCAAAGGAAAACAGGCTTTTTTAAGCAACTTGATAAGCAAAAGGCTGAAAACTACAAACAACTGGTTGCGCTCTGTGAAAAGGCCGAGTCGCTTTTTGATGAAAACTGGCAGCAGCATATTGAAGAAATCAAGGAAATACAGCAGCAATGGAAGGCCGTTGGTCCTGTAGCGAAAGAGAAGAAGGACAAGATTTTTGACCGATTTAAAAAAGCATGCGATCAGTTCTTCCAGAAAAGGAGGGAAGAGGGTAAGAAAAGAGAAGAAGAGGAGCTTCAGAATCTTCAGGCTAAAGAGCAAATCTGTGAGCAACTGGAAAAAACAGATCCCAATACGAATGATTTGTCAACTTTCTTAAATGAAATAAAGTCAAGCTGGCAAAACATTGGATTTGTGCCGATAAAGGACAAGGAACGCATCAATAAAAGGTATAAAAAAGCTATTGACCAGTTGATTGGTAGCTCCAACTCCATGCCTTCTGATGAGCGAGACCTTAAAAAACTGGAAATGGAACTGGCCAGTTCAAGCAACCAGGCGGCATCCGCCAAGATCATAGCAGGCAGAGAACAGGCTTTGCGCAAGCGAATCAATCAATTGGAGCTGGAATGTCAGAACATAGAAAACAACATGTTGATGTTCAGCCGTAGCTCCAAAGGATCAGGTTTATTGGCTCAGTATGAACAGCAGGTAGTCAGCTACAAAAAGCAAATTGAGCAGGCCAAAGAGCAGTTGAAGAAGATGAGAAGCATGGGTAGCTGATAAAAAAATTTGCAGGACGAGTCCCGACTGCTATTTTTGCACTCCATTTAACAGAAGTGCCTCCTTAGCTCAGCTGGTAGAGCAACTGACTTGTAATCAGTAGGTCGCTGGTTCGATTCCGGCAGGGGGCTCAAAAGGCAGTAGAAATACTGCCTTTTTTTATTTCATACAGAGCGGATTAAGGTTCTTTCATTGTGGCCGGACAAAGCATACCACTTTAAAAATTAACCATTTGAATGATAAAACATCCATTTAGACAATTTCTACAACTTGATATTGCATTTTGAAACACCTTCACAGACTGATTAACACCTAAAGAGAAAAATATGAACCCTTTGAAACACTCCATTTGTTTTTGCGTCATGCTAACTATTGCCTCGCTGGGTTTTGCCCCGGTTTCACAGGCACAAACGGTAGATGAAATCATTAAAAAGTACTTCGAAAACACTGGCGGTGA
Organism: Cytophagaceae bacterium; assembly: GCA_027488815.1. Lineage (GTDB taxonomy): Bacteria > Bacteroidota > Bacteroidia > Cytophagales > JAIYAX01 > JAIYAX01. The sequence continues at coordinate 232,526 of JAIYAX010000026.1, forward strand.
AGCCAAATGGAAAGCACTAAAATCCATTAAAGTTTCCGGCAAAATAAAGCAAGGAGCGATGGATATCCCTTTCACACAGATCCAAACTGCATCTGGAAAGCAGAAAATGGTATACACCTTTCAGGGAAAAGAACTGGTATCTCCTTCATTTGATGGAAAAGAAGGATGGACGACCAATTTCATGACCATGAAAGCTGAGAAAATGGAAGCTGAAGACAGCGAAAACATGAGAAGAGAAATGGGGGACTTCCCGGATCCTTTCATTGACTATGCTAAGAAAGGCTATAAAGTTACTCTTCTTGGGGAAGAAACTGTAGAAGGAGCTGCCTGCTTTAAAATTCAACTCACCAGAAAACCAGAGCTGGTAGATGGTAAAGAGGTTGAGAACTCAGACACTTACTTCTTTGACAAGGAAAATTATGTTCCCATTGTACAACGCTCCGTAGTGAACAAAGGGCAAGGCAAAGGAATGGTCATTGAAACTGTATTTAGTGATTACCAGGAAGTAAATGGTTTGATGCTTCCTTTCTCCATTACTCAAAAGGCCAATGGCGAGACCGGTGGAGGCCTCGTTTTTGAAAAGTATGAGTTTGATGTTGCCGTTAACGACGCTGATTTTTCATTCCCGGAAACCAAATAAGCACATGAGAACCTATACAAAAATTGGGCTGGGTGCCTTGATCACCTGGCTCAGCATACCTATGGCCTTTGCTCAGGCCCCTATAGCCTTGAAAGGAGAAGAACTGTTTGGCTCATTAAGGGCCAGACAAATCGGCCCAGCCATCATGAGTGGACGTATCAGCGACATTGAGGCACATCCTACTGATCCCAAAGTGATTTACCTGGGTACTGCAGGTGGTGGCATCTGGAAGTCAAATGATGGAGGCGTTGTTTTCAAATCGGTTTTTGATAAACATATCCAGTCTATTGGAGCTGTGGCCATCGACCCCAAAAACCCAGACAAAGTGGTTTGGGCAGGTACCGGCGAAGTTTGGACCCGAAATAGCGTTTCCGTAGGAGATGGCATCTACAGATCGGAAGATGGTGGTGGCAACTGGGTCAATATGGGCCTTGAAAAAACAGAGCGCATCAGCGCTATACGCATCGATCCGGGAAACAGCTCAATCATTTATGTTGGGGCATTAGGCTCACTTTGGGGACCTTCAGCTGACAGAGGGGTTTACAAAACCACAGATGGTGGAAAAACCTGGGAGAAAATCTTTTTTGTGGATGAGAACACCGGCTGTTCCGAATTGGTCATGGATCCTCAAAATTCATCTATTCTGTATGCTGCCTTTTGGGAATTTAGGCGTACTGCTTTTTCCTTCAACAGTGGGGGCTTAAAGAGTGCTTTGTACAAATCTACTGATGCTGGAAAGACATGGACAAAAATCCATAATGGTATCCCTGCAGGTAAACTAGGAAGAGTAGCTGTCGCTGTGGCACCTTCAAATTCAAGTATCCTTTATGCAGTGATAGAAGCTGAAAAAGCAGAGCAGAGAGGCCTTTACCGTTCAGATGATGCCGGTAGTTCCTGGAAATTCTTGAATGGCGATTTTGAACTGTCTGTAAGGCCTTTTTACTTTTCACGGATTGTCATTGACCCCAGAAACCCTGATGTGGTTTTGAAAGCAGGGTTGAATGGCTCAATGAGCAAGGACGGGGGTAAAACATTTCGCTCACTCGGAGGCTTTCATTCTGACGTTCACGACTATCATTTTCATATCAAGCAAACGGATATGTTTTTTGTCGCAACTGATGGAGGGCTTTACAGAACCTGGGACGGTGGCTATGTATTTGAAATGGTTAAGAACTTACCTCTATCGCAATACTACCATGTTAGCGTGGATAATTCAGAGCCTTACAGAGTCTATGGGGGTCTGCAAGACAATGGCTCCTGGTATGGTCCATCAGAAAGCCCCGGAGGCATTGAAAATCGTGACTGGAATGCAGTAGGATGGGGAGATGGATTTAGGGTTTACCGCCATCCGGCAAAGAGCAACATTACCTATTCTGAGTCACAGGGTGCTGAAAACATCTGGAGATATGATACTGAAAAGAAGCAGTCCAAAATCATCAAGCCATATCCGGTTGAAGGAGACCCAAAATTGAGATTTAACTGGAACACTCCGATACAAATCAGCTATCACCAGCCCGATCGCCTCTTTGTAGGTAGCCAATATGTTCATAAGTCAGAAGATATGGGTGAGACATGGGTCAAAATATCCCCTGACCTGACTACCAATGATAAAACCAAGCAGCAACAGGAGAATTCCGGAGGTATATCTATGGATAATTCAGGAGCAGAAAACCATTGTACTGTTTTCAGTATTGCTGAGTCACCCAAAGATCCTCAGGTGATTTGGGCAGGAACGGATGACGGCAACCTTCAGGTAACAGCAGATGGGGGCAAAACATGGACAAACACCATTTTAAACGTTCCCGGAGTTCCAAAGAATACCTGGGTGTATCAGGTATTGCCTAGTCGATTTGACATAAATACCTGTTATGTGGTATTTGATGGCCATACCCAAAATGATCAGAAACCCTACGTTTACAAAACCACTGATCTGGGCAAAACCTGGAAATCCATTGTAACAGCGGACATTAAAAAGTTTTGTCGCTCCATTGAAGAAGATATAGAGAACCCCAATCTCTTATTCTTAGGTTCAGAAGATGGCTTGTACATCACCGTTGATGGCGGTCAGAACTGGTCTAAGTTCGTGAATAACATGCCTGCTGTTGCGGTACATTCTATTGTGATGCATCCAAAGACAAGTGACCTTGTCATGGGTACTCATGGTCGTGGAATCATTATCATCGACAATGTGAGTCCTTTGCGTGAGATTACATCCGAGAATACAGACAAACCGGTCTATTTCTTCAAGAGTAAGCCAACCCTATTGCGAGATGCATCGCCCTTCAGTGAAGGAGGTGACATGGCTGAATTTACAGGTCCTAACCCTGATCGCTCTGTCCGCATCGCCTACTACCTCAAAAGCAGGCATACTTTCGGAAAAATGAGCCTTGAAGTTTTTGATAAAGACCAGCAGTTGGTAGGTGATCTTTCTCCTTTAAAATCAAAAGGAATCAACATCGTGAGCTGGGATTACAACCTGAAGGCTCCAAAAGTTGCTCAGGGAAAAACCATCAGTGGGGGAGGCTTCGCTACGCCCAGACTTCCTGCTGGCGAATACAAAGTGCGTATGACCAAAGGCAAAGAGGTTTTTGAGACTACGGTTCAATTGAAGGCTGACCCCAACAGTATCCACTCCGACGCTGATAGAACGTTGCAGTTTGAAACTACCATGAAGCTTTACCGTCTATGCGAGCGACTAGCTTACATTGTCGATCAGTTGGATGGATTGAAAAAAGGTGCAGGTGATGCAGTTAAAGCCTTGCCTTCAGTTAAGAAGCAAGCTGATCAGATGATAGCCTCAATAGACAAGCAGAAAGAAACCCTGGTTGTGTTGAAAGGAGATAATTACGTTGGCTCTGCCGAACCACAGCTCCGGGAAAAACTAAGCAGCCTCTATTCTGAAGTAGCCGGATACTATGGTCGACCGAGTAATGCGCAGCTTAAAAACCTTACACTGATGGAAGATAAGGTAAATGCAGCACAAAAAGAGCTTGATCTGCTTTTACAAAAGCCATTGATTGACGTCAATAAAAAACTGACTGCAGCCAAATTGCCAGCAATAGCACTCAGAAGTTTTGATGAATTCAAGAAGGCTGACAAATAATTTTCTCCATAATTGAAAAATGAAGAGCAGTTAATTACTGCTCTTTTTTTTACTATTGCCTTAATGGCGTTAGATCAACTAACTGGTGTCCACTTGAATAACTCTGCTATATGCAACTGAAACAGTTTATTCTTGGCAGTATCTTGGTGTTCTTCATCAGCCAACATTCTATCGGCCAGGTAGTCAATACCGGACTCATGGACACAGCTTCAGGAGAAAAAGTGGGAAATTTATCGGTAGGGGCCTATGTGGATGTTTACTATGGCTATTCGACTTCAGCCACAAAACAGTCTGAGGTACCCTACATGATTTCGATGAACAGGCATAATGAAGCCACGATCAATCTGGCCTATATTGATTTGAGGTATCAAAGTGAGAATTTCAGAACCAGACTTGTGCCGGGTTTCGGAACCTACATGAATTCAAATTATCAACAAGAGGAAGGTTCCTCGAGGAATATAGTGGAAGCCTCAATAGGTTACCAACTGGATGCTAAACGAAAAATTTGGGTAGATGCAGGAGTGCTGGGCTCACCCTACACCAACGAGAGCGTGGTGAGTAAGGATCATTTGCTGTACACCCGAAGTTTTGCTCCTGAATATGTCCCTTATTATCTGTCCGGGATTAAATTGTCAATGCCAGTCAAGGAAAAATGGATGCTTTACCTGTACTTATTAAATGGCTGGCAACAAATTCAGGATAGGAACAACAGCAAATCTTTGGGAACTCAGATTGAATATAGACCCAACAACAATTCACTTTTTAACATCAATACTTACATTGGGAATGAGCAATCAGAGAGGTTTCCTGAGTACCGAATAAGGTACTTTTGTGATTTTTACTGGATTTATCAGGCAACTCAATCATGGGAAATCATTAGCTGTGCCTACGCAGGTTATCAGCAATTGAAAGATCGTTACACTTTTAGTGATCAGAACCTATGGTGGCAATTAAACTTTTCCTCCAAACACAGGCTTTCAAACCGATGGAGTTTGTCCTATAGAATGGAGTACTTCTCCGATCCCAATAAACTTATCGTTCCTGTTCAAAACAGAGCCCTAGCTTTTGAATGCTTTAGCTCAAGTCTTGGCTTAAATCAGAAATTGTCGAAAAACATCCTTTACCGACTGGAAGGCAGGGGATTTTATTCAGAGCAGGATTTATTTACCAAAGGTGACAAAGGCAGCTCAAACACCCATTTCTGGCTTATCACTAGTCTTACTTCCTGGTTTTAATCATCAAATAAGCATTCCGATCCATACTATTATTGAATGTGGATGGCCATACTCACGATGAAATAGTAGTCTAGTTTCGTTAAGTCATCATCCTTGTCACGGAATACTTTCCCATCGTTCATCGTGTAGCGAAACTCTGATCTGAACGTGACTTGAGGGCTTGGCAAATATTCCAATGTAAATGTTCCAGAATTGCTTCTCCAGCCGATAGGGAGCCCGGTAAATAGTTCAGGAATGACATCACCCGGATTCCAGATCCTATCGTATCTGGCGGCAACACCAAATTTTTCATGCACTGCATATCTCACAGATAAGGCAGGTGCAGTGACCCAATCAAATCGTGTACCTGAAGAGCCAGGTTTTTCCTGAATCATAAAGTCAAATACCGGTAAAATGAGCAACTTTTTACTGGCACCTATCCAGATACGGGCATAACTGTTTGAATAATAACGGAATATCCTGTTTGGCGAATTATATGCAAATCTTTCGTCGCCAAAATACATGTGCCAATCACCTACCACTTTTTTAGGATTATTGTAGCTCCAGCCAAGCGCAAGGGCCTTTCTACCATTACCTTCTCTTATTTGCTGCCAGCCATTCAACATCATTGCTCTGAAGGTGCTTTTCTCAGTAGCATACCAGTGAAGTCTGGCACCTGCTTCGTAATCGGGTGTAAAGTCAGCAATGTAACCTCTGGTGGCGTGCAGGTTTTCCTTATTTAACACGATTTCTGCCCCAAAGTAGGAGGGGAAGATACCGGCCTCCAGAGCAAGTTTCGGAGTAATGTAGTAGAGTGCAGCCAATTCTCTTATCTTCCTTACCGAAGGCATCTCTTCAAAATACAGCGCTTCTACAATGGACCCAGCATGAACTGCAAACCTAAATCTTAGTTTATTTTCAAAGTCATACTGAAGTTGCAGATAGCTGTAGGCAAGAGAGAACTGGTTGGTGTATAATGGAAAGCTGGTATAATCTCTTCTTCCAAAATCTTCAAGCGTGTCTCTGGTGATATAATCATAATACCTACGCTGCTTTTGTGGACCAACTGCATAAGCAAAGTCGCTGTAGAGTTGAGCACTTATTCTATGATTCATCAAAGAAATTCCAAGACCTGGGCCAGACGTAGCCTTTTTCTCCGGCTCTTTGTTTTCTTCTGTTTGGCTGAAAAGATTTTGAGAGAAAAATAGGGTGAATAAAACTCCAATAATAACTGGAGATTTTAGCTGGATCAATGGCATCAGATAAGTTGGTTTTTTTGGAAGGCAAAACTAGTGAAGCATACCTACTTCACTAGTTCTATTACCTTCAATTAATTACATATCAGAATTTTGAAGACAATGGCTTCAGGAGTTGGAATAGAGGCTGAATGTAAGATTACTTGGTAATTCCCAGAAGGTCAAACATGAAAACGTACTCCAAAGCTACATCCTTTAACCGTTCAAATCTTCCGGTTTTACCGCTATGGCCTGTGGACATATCCGTTTTGAGGTAGAGTGGGTTCTGGTCTGTCTTCGTAGCCCTAAGTTTGGCTACCCATTTAGCCGGCTCCCAATACTGCACCTGACTGTCATGAAACCCGGTAGTGACCAACATAGCGGGATAATTTTTGGCCTCCACATTATCATAAGGGCTGTAAGACTTCATGTAAAAGTAGGAAGCACTGTCAGCAGGATTACCCCATTCATCGTATTCAAATGTGGTCAATGGGATGGTTTCGTCCATCATGGTGGAAACTACGTCCACAAAGGGAACAGCTGCCACGATCCCTTTCCAAAGCTCAGGTTTCATATTCGCAATAGCACCCATTAGCAGGCCACCGGCACTACCACCTTCCGCAAACAGTTTGGAGGAGTTGGTAAATTTCTCCTGCACCAAATACTCCCCACAAGTGATAAAGTCAGTAAACGTGTTTTTCTTTTTCAACAGTTTGCCATCCTCATACCATTGTCTGCCCATTTCCTGCCCCCCTCTGATGTGGGCAATGGCAAATACAAACCCACGGTCAAGCAGGCTAAGTCGTACGGATGAAAAATAGGCATCCATGCTTGCACCGTAAGATCCATATCCATAAAGCAGGCAGGGATTATTTCCATCCTTTTTGAGGCCTTTGCGATACACCAGCGAGATCGGAACTTTGACCCCATCAGTTGCTGTGGCATAGTGACGTTCTGAAACATAGTCCTCTACTTTAAATCCACCCAAAACCTCCGTTTGCTTCAGAAGCTTGTTTTCCTTGGTTTTCATGTTCCACTCATAAGTTGAGTTGGGGGTGGTCAAAGAGGTGTAGCTGTAGCGAAGCCATTCGGAGTCGTACTCAGGGTTCGTGCTTACCCCGGAGCTCCATGAAGGATCCCTGAACGGAATGTAGTCATCGACGGTATTGTCCCAGCTTTTCACACGGATATTGACCAATCCTTCCTTACGCTCTTCGATCACCAGGTAATTTTTAAAGATTTCAATACCAAGCAGCATCACATCCTCACGGTGGGCAATCACTTCTTGCCAGTTGTCTTTTGAAGGCTTGTTGATAGCCGTCTTCATGAGTCTGAAGTTTTTTGCGTTCAGGTTGGTTACAATGTAAAACTGATCGCCATAATCTTCAAGATTGTACTCAAGGTCTCTGGTACGTGGCTGAATCACTGAGAATTTTCCAGAAGGATTATTGGCATCCAGATACTGCCATTCATCTGCCAAAGTCGTAGAGGTTGACAGGTAAATGAACTTCTTGGATTTGCTCTTCCCTACACCGACTGCATAGGTTTCATCTGTCTCATGAAAAGCAAGGGCATCGGTGCTTTGTGCTGCACCCATTGTATGCCTCATTACCTTGAATGACCGCAGTGTCTGTGGGTCATTGATAGCATAAAAAACAGTCTTGTTATCGTTCGCCCAGGCTGCTGAACCATTGCATGGAAAAATGTTGTCTCCATAAATTTCTCCGGTAGCCAGGTTCTTAAACTGCATGGTATACTGTCTTCTTCCGACAGTGTCCACAAAAAACATGGCTGTCACGTTATCAGGCGCAACTCTTACCCCTGAAAGCTGATAGTAATCAAAGCCTTTAGCCATCTCATTGACGTTGAACATGACTTCTTCGCTTGCGTTCATGTCACCCTTTTTTCTGCAGTAAATGGGGTACTCCTGACCTTCTTCAAATCGGGTATAGTACCAGTAGCCGTCCAATAGGTAGGGGACCGATTCGTCCTTTTCCTTTATTCTTGCTTTGATCTCTTGGAACAGTTGTTCTTTAAAAGCCTTGGTATGGCTCAGCATGGTGTCCAGATAAGCGTTTTCTGCTTCCAGATAATCAATAACTGCTTGGGCTTGAGCATCCTTTTGTTCGGCATTTTTTTGCTCATCGCTCAGCCTCATCCAGAAATATGGATCAATACGCTTGTCCTGATGCATGACCAGCTCTTTAGCTTCAGTTTTTGCAATGGGTGCTTTGATGTTCATTTTGTTTTCTTTTTTATCTTGTTGACAGCCAATCAGTGCAGTCAGAAGAGCTGCGGTGATCAAGGCAAGCCGAATGGGCATGTTTGTTCTCATCGTTGAGGGATTATGAAAATTCGTGGCAAACATACCGCAATCATCTAAATACACAAGCCGGCTTGTTCCAGACCTGAAATTCAAGTTTAATCGGTTGTATAGCCTGATAAAAAAACTGAAGCGGTAAATTGGATTTGAAATTTCAGGTACCGGAAGTATCTGTATTTTTGCAGCCTGATTTTCAAAATTTACTATGCAGAAGGGTCCTGTTTCTCAGTTTATTGCTCATCACTATCGACATTTTAATGCAGCTGCTCTCGTTGATGCGGCCAAAGGTTATGAAACCCATCTTGTAGAAGGCGGGAAAATGATGGTTACCCTGGCAGGTGCCATGAGCACTGCCGAGCTAGGTATTTCGCTTGCAGAAATGATCCGACAGGGTAAAGTGGACATTATCTCCTGCACAGGAGCCAATCTGGAAGAAGATATTATGAATTTGGTGGCTCACTCACATTATAAGAGAGTGCCCAATTACAGAGACCTGGGGCCGAAGGAAGAGTGGGAGCTATTGGAGAACGGATTTAACCGAGTGACGGATACCTGCATTCCTGAGGAAGAGGCCTTCAGAAGAATTCAGAAACATATTTTTAAACAATGGAAGAAAGCCCAGGATAGCGGAGAACGTTTCTTTCCTCATGAGTACATGTATAAAATGCTGCTCAGTGGTGAGATGGAGCAGTATTATGAAATCGACCCCAAAAACAGTTGGATGATCGCTGCCGCTGAACGCAACTTACCTATGGTGGTGCCAGGTTGGGAAGATAGTACTATGGGCAATATTTTCGCTTCCTATTGCATAAAATCGGAGTTGCAGCCTTCTGTGATGAAATCAGGTATCGAATATATGGTATGGCTGAGCGACTGGTACCGTAAAAATTCCTCAGGAAAAGGCGTTGGCTTCTTTCAAATAGGAGGAGGTATTGCAGGAGACTTCCCCATTTGTGTAGTACCTATGATGTACCAGGATTTAGAATGGCATGATGTTCCATTCTGGAGTTATTTCTGTCAGATTTCTGACAGCACGACCAGCTATGGCTCTTACAGCGGTGCTGTTCCCAATGAAAAAATCACATGGGGCAAATTGGACATTACCACGCCTAAATTTGTGATTGAGAGTGATGCAACCATCGTGGCACCTTTGATTTTTGCCTGGCTGCTCGGCTGGTAATTATTCAAACTCGAGGTTTTCCAGTATATCAGCCAGATCTTCGAAATCACGATAGCCGGGCCTTACCTCATCGCCCCCAAACAAACCAAAGCCGGAGAGATCATATTTCTTCATCAGGTCATTGACATTTTCGGGGGTGACACCATAACTCAGCAATACATTGAATTCTCTGCATAAAGTCCTGATCTGGTTGTCCTCCATTTCGGTGATTTCTTCACCGGGTTTTTCAAGAAGTAAAAAATCAGGATGATTTCTGGCCAACTTGAGGAATTCAAGCTTTTCATATTCAAAAACGAAAGCCTTGAATATACATGGGAACTTCATGTCTTTCAAGAGCTTAAGGGTATCAATAGACGTGGTTTGAACCACATCAGGTTTGAATTCTTCCAGTACCTGTTCCAACTGTCTTTTATCAAAAGCATTAATTTCTCCAACAATCTGAACCCCTGAAATCCATGACCTTATCTCAAAGTACTTTTCTTTGCCAACAAATTGGGGATCATCTTTGTCTATGTTAAAGCCGATCATATCAACACCCATTCCGGCCACGTATCTGGCATCGGTGAGGTTGTTTACTTCATTGATCTTTACGATGGTTTTGAGCGACATGGGGAATAAGGCTGAGGCAGGACAAAAATAAAGGGAATTAAACGTTTAACAACTCAAAAAAGAAATGGCAGTAATTGTTTCAACAGATCAGGATTTTCAGAACAACCTGAAAAAGCATACAGGTGTGGTGGTTAAATACTTTGCAGACTGGTGCGGAAGCTGCAAGCTATTTGCACCAAAATTTAAAAGATTATCGAATGATGAGCGCTTTGAAGGTCTTACCTTTGTGGAAGTAAATGCCGAACAAAACCCCGAAGCTCGCAAATTAGCAGGGGTGACCAATCTGCCTTTTTTTGCTGTTTTTAAAAATGGAGAGTTGGTTTCAGGCGTTAGTAGTGCTAAAGAAGAAGTGGTAGTTGAGCTGATTGAAAAGCTAAAAAGTTAAGTCCATGAAATTACCTGTCATCAAAAACATCATCGATCGATACTCCATCGAAGAACTAAAGTCTGCCGAACATCAGCTGATGGAGGGAGAAGCACTTCAATTGGAAATAGCCGGAGATGACGAAGGTGAGCAACTTACCCATGTGCTAGCGGCGATATGGATAAAAGAAGAAATACAAAGAACCGGATGCGATGCATCTGTAGCACTTAGGGCATATACGAGTAGGGTGCGTCAGTCCATAAATTAGTCAGTTTTGAGCAAGAGAGGACGCATATTGGTGGCAATGAGTGGGGGCATTGACAGCAGCCTGGCTGCCGTTATGCTTCATGAGCAAGGCTATGAGGTGGTGGGTATGACCATGAAAACATGGGATTATGCTTCCTCCGGAACTAGCAAAAAGGAAACAGGGTGTTGCAGCCTGGAGTCAATCAATGATGCCCGGCAGGTAGCAGTTTCTTTGGGCTTCCCGCATTACATCCTCGACATCAGAGAAGAATTCGGAGACTATGTGATCAATCATTTTACCGGAGAATACCTTGAAGGTCGTACCCCTAACCCATGCGTTCTTTGCAATACCCATATCAAATGGGATGCTTTACTGCGCCGTGCTGACCGCCTGGATTGTGAATCCATTGCTACCGGCCACTATGCTAACATCCGAGAAGAAAACGGACGATTTGTGATCTCCAGAGGGCTTGATATGGCTAAAGATCAGTCCTATGCACTTTGGGGCATCAGTCAGGAGAGCCTTAGCCGAACCAAATATCCACTGGGACAACTGACCAAATCCCAAATCAGGGAGATGGCTAAAGAGCGTGGTTTTTTTGATCTGGTCAACAAACCGGAGTCGTATGAAATCTGCTTTGTTCCGGACAATGACTACCGTGGCTTTTTAAAAAGGCGTATCCCAGGCCTTGAAGAACAAGTCAAAGGAGGGGAATTTGTATTGGAAGATGGAACTGTAGTAGGCCATCATGAGGGTTATCCTTTTTATACCGTAGGCCAACGCAAAGGCTTGGGCATCGCATTGGGTTATCCTGTTTTTGTTACCGAAATCCAAAAGGAAACCAATAGAGTGGTGCTGGGTACTTTTGATGAGCAGTACCGCAACGGCATGATGGTTGGCAAACTGAATATGGTGAAATACGCTGATATTCAGGGTAAAACGTTGGAAACAATCACCAAAGTACGATACAAAGACAAAGGCACTCCTGCGGAAATCATGCAGGAAGGTGATAAAATCAAGGTTCATTTTTTCAAGGGGGTTAATGCCATTGCCCCCGGGCAGGCAGCCGTCTTTTATGAAGGAGATGATGTGATCGGTGGAGGTTGGATTCTTTCCAGTTTCAGGCATAATGTTTTCTCAGATGAAGCAGAGAAACAAATGGTATAGACTGCTTTTGTTTTCAGGTTTGCTTATCCTTTGGGGCTGTGGCCCGGAAAAAACTGAACCTGCAGAGCCTTCACTTTTGCTTTCTTCCTTTTACCGACAAGACACCGGATTTTATCAGGACTTCAAAGTGCTCAGGGTGACCTATCAGGCATTGGATACCGGCAAGGGCGACACATCACTCTTTTATTACCGATACCAACATATTGGCACCGTTCCGTTGGAAGGCCGAAGAGCCATTCTGATCGAACGATGGCAAAGGCCTGACACTACATTGCCCTGGACACTTGATAGTTTACTGCTTCAATGGTCCAGCCCATTGGGTTTGTTCAGACAATCGAATAATACCACATTTCACATGCTTCCTGCTGAACTTAAGCAAGACATCACCTGGAACAGGAATGCTTTTAATTCACGACCAGCACGTATCTGCCGATGGCAAGATTTTGAAGTGAAGCGGGTGCTTGGATCAGGCCTAAATCAAAAAGGTCTGGAGGTTCTGGTTTACCGAATTCCTCAGAATTTTGTCAGTGTTGCAGAGGTGACCGAAGAATACCGGAGCGGGATCGGTCTTTATCGTAGTTTTAAGAAAGAAATTTCTTTTGCGCAGGGCAACCTCTTTGGGCTTTTCGTGCCTGAAACTGGAGAAATATATGAGGAACAGTTTATTGGTGAAGGAGAAATTCAGTAATTTGTGTAATGAACTCGTCTATACAATGAAGAAGCTAATCAAATTCATGCTTATGCTTGGAGGCATATCTCTCAGCTTTTTAAGCTATGCCCAACGCACAGATATCATATATTTTGCCGATAAGGTCGGATCCAGTTTCAGCATCAGCAACCCTCAGGCCTTTTTAAGTCAGCGATCCATCGACCGAAGAGTAAAACAGAATATACCTATCCGTTTAAGTGATTTACCTGTAAATGCCAGGTATGTCGACAGCTTAAAAAACCGTGGAGCCATCGTTTGGTACACTTCCAAATGGTTTAATGCTGCGATCATCCGCAATGCTACCGATTCGATGATCCTCAGCTATCAATCCCTGCCATTTGTGATTTCTACCGAACGGGTAAGGAGGCCAGTACGCAAGGTGAACCTTCCTGTTGAAATGCCCATCAGCGCATCTCCCTCCCAGCAGAGGACAGGCCAAACTTTAAACTATGGAGCTTCCTTCAATCAAAATGCCATGTTGGGAACTGACATCATGCATTCAATGGGCTTCAGAGGACAAAATATGCTTATTGGTGTTTTTGATTCAGGCTTTCCCGGAGTAGATAATGCACTGCCATTTGACAGCATCAATTTGAGAAATGGAATACAAGCCACGTACGATTTTGTGAACAATGTCCCATCGGTTTACAGTGGCAATAACCATGGCACGCTTGTGCTAAGTACAATCGGAGGCTTGGTTTCAGGGTCTCTGATAGGCACAGCCCCTTCTGCCAGATTTGTTCTTTGCCGCACTGAAGATGTGGCAAGTGAATATCGGGTAGAAGAGGCCAATTGGCTGGTAGCTGCTGAATTCGCTGACAGTATTGGGGTTGACCTGATCAATACTTCTCTGGGGTACTATACTTTTGACAATCCTGCGCAGGATTACACCTATGCAGACATGAACGGCAACACCACCATCATCAGCCGTGCCGCAGATATGGCTGCCTCAGTAGGTATTTTGCCTGTTGCCAGTGCCGGGAACGAAGGGGCAAGTACCTGGAGGTACATCACGGCTCCTGCAGATGGTGATTCTGTATTGGCAGTTGGGGCCTTGCAGCCAGATAGTATCCTTGCAGGCTTTAGTTCCAGAGGACCAAGCTCGGACAACCAGATTAAACCCAATTTAGTGGCACAAGGAGCTCCGGCAGTAGTAGCCTTTCAAAACGGTTTTGTAGGTCAGGCTTTTGGCACTTCTTTCAGCGGCCCGATCCTTTGCGGTCTGGCAGCAGGCTTCTGGCAGGCAAACCCCACATTTACCAATATGCAAGTACTTCAGATGTTGCAAATGTCAGGCACCCGTGCCACCAGTCCGGACACCCTTATCGGTTACGGTATTCCCAACTTCAGCAGAGCAATGATTATCGCAGGAAACCCTTTGATGAAAAGAAGCAATGATTTTACGGTAGAGCTGTTGGGCAATCCTGTGAGTTCAGATCGCATCAGGTTTCAGTTGGAAGGGATGCAGGACGGTGAGGCTTATATCGCCTGCATTTTTGATGCCTTGGGGAGAGTGGTGGTCAAGCAATCCTTTTCAGCTACTCCTGTGGTAGTTGATTGGTCTTTGGCGCAGCAAAACCTACCAAAAGGGGCCTATGTGCTCATGATTGAAAACAACAGGGTAAGAGCAACCCGAAAATTTATTCTTGAATAAACAGGATGGCTATAATTGCACCTTCCTTACTTGCTGCGGACTTCGGTCACCTGACAAGAGAGGTTGAAATGATTAACCGCAGCCAAGCCGGTTGGCTCCACATCGATGTAATGGATGGAGTGTTCGTGCCCAATATTTCATTTGGTTTCCCGGTACTTAAGAGCGTACAGCCACTGGTACAAAAGCCGCTTGATGTGCACCTGATGATCATCAACCCACAGAACTATGTACAGGCGTTTGCTGATGCAGGTGCTGAATACCTTAGTGTTCATATCGAGGCCACAGCACATTTGCACCGATTGGTTCATCAGATCAAAGAATGTGGCATGAAAGCCGGCGTAGCCATTAACCCACATACCCCTGTGGCTTCGCTTGAAGATATTGCTCATGACATTGATCTCGTTTGCATGATGTCCGTTAATCCCGGCTTTGGAGGTCAGAAATTTATACCTCACACCTATACGAAGCTGGAGCAATTAAAAGCTTTGCGAAACCGATCCGGAGCCTCTTTTTTGATTGAGATCGATGGTGGTGTCAATGCCGAGAACGCCCCCAAACTTATTGCTTTGGGAGCAGATGTACTTGTCGCCGGACAATTTGTGTTCAGCTCGGCTGATCCTGTTAAAACCATTTCAGACTTACATGAATTGTCCGCTGCTGTCAATTAAATACACAGCAGTTTTATCATTCCTTTTACTGTTTGCCTGCAACCTTTTACTTGCTCAAACAAGCATCAAAGGTCGGCTAACGGATGAAGAAGGGAATGCTATTGAACTTGTTGCCGTCGCAGACATGGCCACCGGCAAAGGCGGAGTCTCTGATGCCAAGGGATTTTTTAACCTAAAAACCGAAGCAAAAGACAGTCTCACCATTCGCCTTAGAATTCTTGGATTTGAGCCTTTGGACCTTCCCATCCGTCTGAATGGAACCCCACTAATGGACATTGGAACCATTACCATGAAGAAATCTGCTCAAATGCTCAGAGAGGTCAACATCAATTCAGGGGAAATCAACCAGCGAAATCAGGTTTCAACCTACAGCATTCAGTCACAGTCTGTGAAGCTTTTACCCAGCACATTTGGAGATTTCACCAAAATACTGGCCACGCTGCCCGGGGTGAGCGCAAGCAATGAGTTGAGCAACCAATACGCTGTCAGGGGTGGTAATTTTGATGAAAACCTGGTTTATGTGAACGATATGTTGGTATACCGGCCTCAGTTGGTGAGGGCAGGTCAGCAGGAGGGGCTTAGCTTCATCAACCCTGATCTTGTGGAGGGTATTTCCTTTTCAGCGGGAGGATGGCAGGCAAGGTATGGAGATAAGCTTTCCAGCGTACTCGATATCAG
Organism: Cytophagaceae bacterium; assembly: GCA_027488815.1. Lineage (GTDB taxonomy): Bacteria > Bacteroidota > Bacteroidia > Cytophagales > JAIYAX01 > JAIYAX01. Next base: position 248,317 of record JAIYAX010000026.1, read on the forward strand.
GTACAAACGACCTACCAGTTTCAAGGCAAGTCTTACGGTCGGTTTGCTTGGTGGTGCTAGCCACGTGGAGGGCAAAGAAGGCAGGTTTACTTATCTCATGGGTTTCAGACACAAGCGCTCTCAATATCTGCTCAATACCTTGGAAACCGAAGGGGAGTACCTACCCCAGTTTTCTGATTTTCAGGCACTTTTGGCTTACGATTTCAGTTCGCAGAAGGCCAGGAAGGAAGGAAAAGAAACCCGACTGGAATTCCTGAGCTCCTATGCCCGTAACCGTTATCTGGTTTTACCTCAAAGCAGGGAAAGTACTTTTGGCACGGTCAATCAGACGTTCAGGCTTTTTATAGGCTATTTAGGCAGGGAGGAGATGAACTACGACACTTACCAGAACGGTTTGAAACTAAGCCATCGCTTTTCTAAAAAGCTTAAAACCGACTGGATGGCGTCATATATGAGAGCGACTGAGCGAGAGTATTTTGATGTGGAAGGAGGGTACCGTTTATGCGATGTAAACTCCAATTTTGGCACACCCGGGTTTAATGAGTGCATATCGACGATTGGAGTTGGATCCATTTACAACCATGCCCGCAACAAGTTTGATGCGGAAATTGTAGGCCTGGCAAACCGCACCTATTGGGATATCAGCCCTAAACACCAGATTGAAGCAGGCTATTATGTGCAGCAGGAAGTGGTCAATGACCGCTTCAAAGAGTATTCATTTCTCGATTCCTCAGATTTTGTACGCTTTATCGATCGGGTAAGGGAAGACAATGACTTACAAAGCCAGCGCTACGATACGTATGTGCAACATCATGTGGTGTTAACCGACCGTCTTGATCTGAACTATGGATTGCGAATTGGATACTGGAGTTTAAACAGGCAGTGGCTTTGGAGTCCTCGGCTTCAACTGGCCTATAAACCGGAATGGAGAAAAGACTTCCTGTTTAAGTTTTCCGCAGGGGTTTATCGTCAGCCTCCCTTTTTCCGGGAGATGCGTGACCGTTCCGGGCAAATCAACAAAAACCTAAAGGCTCAGTCATCTGCTCATTTTATTCTGGCCTCTGATTACAATTTCAAATTATGGGGACGATCCTTCAAATTCCTGGCAGAGGGATACTTCAAATACCTGTGGGATGTGGTACCCTTTGATCAGGAAAATATCCGCTTGAGGTATTTTGCAGCCAATATGGCTAGAGCCTATGCGGTGGGCAGTGATTTCAGAGTGAGCGGTGATTTTATCAAAGGAGCTGAATCATGGTTCAGTATGGGTATCCTCAGTACCAAGGAAGACATTGAAGGTGACAGCATTGGCTTCGTCAGACGACCCACAGATCAGCGCTTAAACCTGGGCATCTTTTTCCAGGATTACATTCCGGGGCAGCCTACCCTGCGGGTATACCTGAATTTAGTCTACTCCACCGGATTACCTTTTGGCCCACCCAACGCCACCCGTTTCAGGAATTTCTTTACGGCACCCGCCTATCGGAGGGTTGATATTGGCTTTTCCAAACTGCTCTCATTTGGGGAAGGTTCCTGGCTGGGCAGGCAATTTGAAACGGTATGGATTGGGATTGAAGTCCTTAACCTGATCGGAGCTGAAAATGTGATCTCTTACCTTTGGATACGAGACTTCGAAAACCGGCAATTTGCTGTCCCCAACACGCTTTCCCAGCGATTTTTCAACCTTCGAATCATCGCCAGAGTAGGTAAGTAAACGATTGGAAACCCCGATTAAAGTTCATTTCTGGCTGCTTTCGGTAGCGGTTATTTATGCTGCCAATTACATCATAGCAAAGTCGCTCATGCCCACCCACTTTAGTCCGGAAGGACTTATCGCTGTCAGGGTGGCTATGTCAACCCTTTTGTTCTGGCTGGTAAGTCTGTTTTATGGAAGAACGGAGCCCTTGCCCACCCTTCGGCAGCATATCCTGTTGATGCGTTGTGCTGTCACGGGGGTGATGATCAACCAACTCTTCTTTTTCAAGGGACTTGCGCTTACCTCAACCTCGCATGCTTCATTGATCATGACGGCTACTCCTATTCTGGTATTGATCTTATCCGCTTTTCTCCTTCGCCAAAGGCCAGGCTCACAGCAGTGGGTAGGAATTATCCTTGGATTTATAGGAGCAGCATGGCTGGTTTTTCAGGGCAGTTCCGGCAAAACCGCAGGCCAATCCAGTGTCTTGGGTGATGTTTACATCCTGATCAATGCTATCAGCTATGGATTGTACCTGGTTTGGGTCAAACCACTGATGTTAGAGCTAGCACCTATGAACATCACCAAATGGATCTTTTTATATGCATCTCCCTTTTTGATTTTTTGGGGCTGGAACGATGTCAATGATGTCAACTGGGGAGGAATAGGCCTGCTTGACTGGATGGCATTGGCCTATGTCATACTGTTTACCACGGGCCTTGCTTATGGATTAAATGCCTTGGCCATCCAAAAGGCAAGTCCTGAACTGGTGGGGAGCTATATTTATCTTCAACCCTTGCTGGCAATTGTGATTTGCATTTCTTTGGGTCTAGACCAACTCAGCATTTCTTCATTTACTGCAGGTCTCTTCATACTTCTTGGGGTTTGGTTGGTGAGCACCAGAAAGAAGCTTTTTAGGTTAACTCATTGAATATGATCATTTTGAAGCCATTTCAGAGATCCTTTTCTTTCCATTTCCATTTCATAAATCATCTTTATTTTTACGAGATTGCCGATCGGCATAACTTTTGAAATCAACTAGTCAAAATCAAAACACATGAGACCAACAATTCAGTTGACCCTTTTAAGCCTTGCATTGGTTTTATTGAATGCTTGCGCTAACCGAACAGTTACCAGAATAAGTCCTGATCAGCAAACCGACCTCAGCGGTAGGTGGAATGATACTGACTCCAGACTGGTAGCCAATGAAATGATCAAGCAGTGCCTTTCACATACCTGGCTAAGTGAATTTAACCAAAAGAATGGCCGTAAACCCGTGGTGATTGTTGGGTTGGTAACCAATAAAACAGCAGAACAGATCGAGCCGGAAGTTTTTATCAAAGATTTGGAGCGTGAATACATCAACTCTGCAACGGTAAGGGTAGTCACCAATAGTGTTTTCAGAGAGAAATTGAGGCAAGAGCGGGCAGATCAGCAAGAATTTGCTTCTCCTGAAACAGCCAAGAAGTGGGGAAGAGAACTGGGAGCAGATTTCATGATGTTTGGCACCATGAATTCCATCAACGATGAATTCAAAGCCAAAAAAACCATCTTCTATCAAATCAACCTGGAACTGACCAATCTGGAGACCAATGAACTGGTGTGGATAGGAGAGAAGGAGATTAAGAAGTTCATTCAAAACTAAACGATACTTTCCTTGCCTAAATCGAGGCATAGAATGCGTCTCAAGATCACTTTATTTCTTGCAGGCACTCTTTCATTGGGTGCCTGCATGACGTATTACCAGCGTAATGCTGCATTTCAAATGGCTTTCCAGCAAGGTGATCTCCCCAGAGCTGAAAAGGAACTGCTCTCTGATAAAAAAGGGGAAAAACGTAAGACCAGGCTGCTCTATTATCTTGACAGAGGCGTTGTTCATTCCCTAATGGGCAATTATGAGTTGAGCAACACCTTTTTCGAAAAGGCATGGCTGCTTACAGAAGACTATCAGAAAAACATTGGTGAAGAGGCTCTGGCACTTTTCAGTAATCCAAATGCAACCGAATACCAGGCAGAAGATCATGAAGCTTTGCTGATTAATTTCTACAAGGCTTTAAACTATTTGAAACTAAATGATCTCGAAAAAGCTCTAGTGGAAGTAAGGCGCATGAACATACGACTCAACCGACTGGAAGATAAATACAAAGGAAAGGCCAAGTACCGTGATGAACCTTTTATAGAAAACATGATGGGATTGGTTTACGATGCTTCAGGTGAGACCAACAACGCATTTATCGCCTACCGAAATGCCTACGAAGGCTACAAGAAAACCTCCAAAGTAGGTGTGCCGATGCAGCTTAAGAAAGATCTGCTACGTACAGCTTCATCCATGGGCTTTGTACAGGAACAGCAAAGACTAGAGCAGGAGATGAATATGAAAGCTGAAAAAAGAGCTAATTCTGGCTCCCGACAGTTGGTTATGCTATGGATGAATGGCCTGAGCCCTGTTAAGTCTGAATGGTCGCTTAATTTTACTGTCCAAAAAGGGCAATCCGGAAGTCTGACTTTTGTCAACGATCAGTTTGGCTACTCATTTCCTGCGGTCATGAATAACTACAACCCTGACCAAAGAGCAAAACTAACTGATCTTGAGGTCGTGAGGGTGGCTTTCCCCAAATACGTGGAAAGAGTTCCCTTTTTCAGTTCAGCTACAGTAGATGTAAATGGCAAGAGCTATTCCCTTGAACAAGCTATGAATGTGAATGCCGTAGCCTTTCAATGCCTTGAGCAACGTATGGTTCTTGAGGTTGGAAAGGCCATTACCCGCCTTGCATTAAAACAAGCCTTGCAGTATGCGGTGAAAGAAGGAACTACTGCGGCAGCCAAAGGAGACAGCAAGAACCCTCAAAATCAACAAAAAGCGGAAAACATCGGTGACCTAGCAGGCTTCGCCATAGGAGTGATGAATGCGGTTACCGAAAAAGCTGATACACGAGCATGGATGACATTACCTCACAGCATCTCCTACACCAGAGTTCCATTGGAGAGGGGAGAGCAAACCCTGATGTTGAAAGCCTTTCCTCAAAATGGAGGCAACCCCTCACAAATTGAGCTTCGATTTACCGGAAAAGATGGCGTAACATTGTTTCACAGTTATCATCACCTTCAATCCAGCAATTCATACCCGATGTATCGCTGATCAGGAATTAATCCGTTTTGCCCTGCCAACCTATCTCATGCACTTCAGAATTAAAAAACTCACCAGCGCCTTAGTCGGGCTATTGTTTTCTTGTTTCTACCTCCCATCATCGGCTCAGCCTGAAGTAGAAGACCAGATAAGCTATGGTACAAGTGCGATCTATCATCAATTGGAAAAGCTGAAAGTCTGCGGCACCGTGCTGTATGTTGCAGCGCATCCAGATGATGAAAACACAAGATTGATCACCTATCTGGCTAATGAACGAAAGTTCAATACCGTGTATTTATCACTTACACGAGGAGATGGAGGGCAAAACCTGATTGGAAAGGAACAGGGAGAGGCCATTGGCATCATACGTACCCATGAATTGCTGCAAGCCCGGAGGATCGATGGGGGACGTCAGCACTTCACCAGAGCCTATGATTTTGGCTATTCCAAGTCCGCTGAGGAGACCTTTGCCATTTGGAATAAAGAGGAGGTATTGGCCGATGTGGTTTGGGCAATTCGATTGCATCAACCCGATGTCATTATCACCAGATTCCCGGAGGATGGAAGCGGAGGGCATGGTCATCATACGGCCTCTGCTTTGCTGGCCAGGGAGGCCTTTAAACTGGCTGGAGATAGCACTGCATTCAGGAGCCAATTAAAATGGTTAAAACCCTGGAAGCCTACCCGTTTGTTTTGGAATGGCTGGGTAGCACCCGGTGCCAGCCCGGGCGCTCAGATGGAGAGCATGCTGAAAGTGGATGTTGGATTGTTTAACCCCGTGCTGGGCAAGTCTTACACCGAAATTGCCGGTGAAAGCCGCAGCATGCACAAAAGCCAGGGGTTTGGAGCAGCACAAACGGTAGGAAGCAGGATTGAATACCTGCAATTGCTGGAAGGACCTTCGGTTCAGTCTGATTTTATGGAAAGGATCCTGACGGATTGGTCAAGAATTACAACGGATAAGAAGACGATCTTAAAAGTAGATCAAATAGTCAAAACAGCCCGCTCTACATCGCCCGAATCTCTTGTTTTGGAGTTAACTGAATTGTACCGTAATCTCCTTCGCCAGCCGGAAAGTAATTACCGAAACCTGAAAATGAAGGATCTGAAAAATCTCATCCTCTCAGCCTGTGGGATCAAAGCAGAGTTACTTTTTTCGAATCCATTGCTTACACCCTTAAAAAAAGCAGACTATACCTTATGGGTGACCAATCGCTCGCTGAGTAAAGTAGAGGCCATTCATTGGTCAATTCAGAGTTTTTCATGGGATACTTTGATCAATAAACCTTTGCTAAACAACCAGCCTCTGGAGCTCAAGCGTACCACCACAATTCCTGACCATCTTGAAGCCTCCCAGCCGGGCTGGCTTAAATCACCTAAAACTGAAGGTATGTTCAGTTATGAAAAGCAAGAGGAAATTGGTCTGCCGATTCATTCCGGCCCGATACAAAGCAGTTTAAGACTGAAAATTGAAAACCTTGAGCTTGAGGTTCCTCTTTCAGTGGTCTACAAATACACCGATCCGGTGAAAGGCGAAGTAACAGAGACCATCAAACTCTTGCCCTCCATTACGATTAAACCAGCCAGGAACGTTTATTTCACTACAGAAAAAGGCCTCTTCTTCCCTTCTTTAACCCTGAGCAACCATAGCAGCACCGTTCTGAACGGAACTCTTTTGTGGATGAATGAGAAAAAAGAAATCCTTGGATCTAGCCCAATCCAACTAGCTGCTTCAGAGGTATTGAGTTTTCAGGATACCCTCTCAGTTGCTAAAAATCCAAAAGGGGTGGAGACCATTTTCCCACTTATCGTCACCCAAAAAGACACTTTTGAGACGGACCTGGAGAACATCAACTATTCCCATATAGGCAAACAGGTCTGGTTCCCAAGGGCAGAAATCCGTATTATAAGTGAACAGGTGTTCAGCAAAGCTAAAAAAGTCGGCTACATTTCAGGGCCTGGCGATGAAGTGGCAGAAGGTCTGAAAGCCATGGGAATACAAGTAATGGATTTGGATCCCGAGTTAGTTCCATCTTCTGAGTGGCTCAAGGGTTTGGATGCTATAGTCATTGGTGTAAGGGCCTACAACACGTCAGCAGCTTTAAAATCGTGGACTAATCCTTTGATCCAATTTGCCGAGCAAGGCGGGGTAGTACTGGTTCAATACCAGGTCAGCAGAGGTTTACTTTCTCCTTTGCCTTTTCCATACACGCTGGAACTGGGTAGGGGCAGGGTAACCGAAGAGAGAGCCTTGGTGAAATTAACAGGTGCTGGAAAGCAGTTTTTTGAAACACCCAACAAAATGGACGAAGCCGATTGGTCAGGATGGGTTCAGGAGCGAGGACTATACTTCGCACAATCCTGGGATGATCGTTTCATCCAACCGATGGTCATGAGCGATACAAAAGATAAAGACGAAAAAGGCTCCTTGCTCATACTTCCATATGGCAAAGGAATGATGATATATACCGGCCTTTCTTTTTTCAGACAGATACCTGCCGGTGTCCCCGGAGCATATAAATTGTTGGGCAACCTCATTTCGACACCCGTTCCTGCCAAGCCATGAAAGAAGAAGAAGAAGAGATTCCAGTCTTCAAATCCTGGAGGTCTTGGTACCTGCTGTTGATCTCTGCTTTTTTATTGATGATTCTGGGTCTATACCTTTTTAATCGCTTTTTTACATGAACCTGCTGGATTGGTTGGTTCTCCTGCTTTCACTGTTTGTGATTGCAGGCCTTGGGGTTTACAAAAACCGAAAGCAAAAAGATCTTAAAAGCTACCTTCTCGCCGATCAGTCATTACCCTGGCATACAGTCGGCATTTCCATTATGGCCACCCAGGCAAGTGCCATCACTTTTCTGTCAGCTCCTGGACAAGCCTATACCCAGGGAATGGGATTTGTGCAGTTTTATCTGGGTCTGCCGCTGGCGATGATTGTCTTGTCCATCTGGGTGATCCCGGTTTACCATAAGCTCAATATTTACACGGCTTACCAGTTTCTGGAGAGCCGACTCGACTACAAGACCCGTGCATTAGCGGCCTTTTTGTTTTTGATACAGCGTGGCCTTGCTGCTGGTTTAACCATTTACGCACCGGCCATCATCTTGTCTGCTTTGCTGCATTGGAACATCTACCTGACTAATCTCCTGATCGGTGGACTTGTGGTTATCTACACTACGGTTGGAGGCTCAGCGGCTGTCGGTCAAACTCACAAGCAGCAAATGACCATTATCCTGCTAGGTATGCTGCTGGCAGGTGTTTTTATGGTCATGACCTTGCCGGAGAATGTTAGCTTTTCAAGTGCGCTCAGATTGTCTGGGGCCATGGGAAAGCTGGAGACCCTTGACTTTAATTTTGACCTTAGCAACAAATACAACTTCTGGTCAGGACTTATTGGCGGCTTCTTTCTGATGCTTTCTTATTTCGGCACGGATCAGTCGCAGGTACAGCGTTATCTGTCTGCCGGATCGATGACCCAAAGTCGTTTAGGCCTCTTGTTCAACGGCCTGCTGAAGATCCCTATGCAGTTTTCCATTTTACTGCTTGGGGCATTATTGGTGGTTTGGTACCTCTTTATCAATCCGCCTTTGTATTTCAATCAGGAAGCGCTGGACCAGATGAAAGGGACTGAAGCCGCAGCCCGCATGGAGCAACTGAAGGACAAGCACCAGGAGCTTGTTGAGCAACGAAAATCAGTAGCACTCAGGGCAGCCGATGCACTTGACAAAGGCAATGATTTGGAGTTTGAACAAGTTAAAAGCGAGCTACAAGCCGCACAGAAGGATTTTGAAGGCAATCAAGCCCAGGTTCGGCAGCTAATGGATGAGCAAACCGGCCGAAAGGGCAACAGCGATACCAATTACATTTTCCTACGATTTGTCCTGGACTATTTTCCACCCGGGCTGATCGGCTTACTCATAGCGGTCATCTTTGCGGCATCCATGTCATCAACATCCAGTGAATTGAATGCGCTCGCTACAACGACCATGATCGACCTGTACCAACGTGGCTTCAAACCCAAGCCTGACGACAGGCGAGACTTATTTCTTTCCAAGCTGTTTACTGCCGGATGGGGGATGTTTGCCATTGGACTTGCGATGTTTGCCGGGCAGCTTGGGAGTCTCATTGAAGCTGTAAATGTATTGGGTTCACTGTTTTATGGAACCATCCTGGGTATATTTATGGTCGCCTTCTTTTTCAAGTACTGCCGGGGAACGAGTGTCTTTTTTGCGGCTATTCTTGCCGAAGTCGTGGTCTTACTGTTTTACTTCTTTAGCAATATTACCTTTTTGTGGTTCAATCTGATCGGCTGTGTTTTAGTACTGATCTTCTCCCTGTTGCTTCAGGCCTTGTTCCGCCTTGCAAAAACCAGATAATTACCTCTAAATCCTACATGGTAATGAATTGACCTAAGAGCGTTCGTTCAGCAGGGACTTGACTTATACCTTTGTATCAACAAGATAAGTCTGTTATGAGGGAGAGGAATAGAAGTACCGGCAAATGGATCAAAAGACAAGAGGTAGGGCTTTGGGAACACTGTATCGTCCTGATCAATCCTCTTAAAAGAGCCTTCGCTTTTCAAATGATACATGACTTGTCAGTGTTGATAAGAAGTTCAAAAAAGATTAAACATACTTGAACCTAAAGCAGTTAAGATTTGGAAAGTAAAGTATGATTTTCGTATAGTTTAAGTTGTTCGTTATAGTTGTTCAGAAAGGCCCGGGTACTCACCCGGGCTTTTTTATTTTAATGGTTTGGCTTTGGGAGCCGGCTTTTTTTCTTCAAAAACCAGGGACTCGGAATTGATGCAATACCTCAGGCCGGTAGGATCAGGTCCATCATCAAACACATGTCCCAGATGAGCTCCGCAATTGGAACACATCACTTCCGTCCTTACCATGCCATAGCTAAGGTCTTTTTCTTCATGAATTTTTTCCTTGGCTGCTGGTGAATGAAAGCTGGGCCATCCGCTAGGGCATTGAAACTTGGTATCGGAACTAAAGAGAACCTCTTTGCAAGCCACACAGCGGTACACCCCCTTGCCCTCGAAGTCAAAATACTTGTTTTTGAAGGGCCTCTCGGTGCCTTTCTCACGGGTGATATGGTACTGCTCCGGACTCAGCAGCTTTTTCCATTCTTCATTAGTTTTTACCACTTTTGGTTTGAACTCGCTTTTTCCATTTTGCGCACAGGCATATTGCAGGCCACCTGCAAGCAGGCAAAAGATGATGATCTGTTTCATTGTAGTTAAATAGTCGATCGTTTCAGTGCATGAATCATGCCCCAAATCATCAGATAAACAAGTACCGCTTGCTGTCGGGTTCCTTCTTGCCCGGATTGCTCTTTTCCCTGATGTTGGTATCGATCATGGCCTTGCTGCTGCTGTGGACAGGCTATTACCGGCATACACTTTATGATTATGGTGTGTTTCCAAGGACTTGGTCAGGGCTTAAAGGAATTGTTTTTTCACCCTTTATCCATCAGGATTGGGGTCATCTGGGGGCCAATGCCTGGTCGTTTGTTGGCTTAACCACCCTATTGAGTGTCTATTTTCCGGGTAAATGGTGGCAACTATGGTTCAGGATTTATTTACTCACCGGACTTTATACCTGGTGCCTTGGCAGAGAAGCCAGTCATATTGGTGCCAGCGGACTCAACTACGGCCTGGTAAGTCTTTTTTTCTTCTTCGGAGTATTTCGTTGGCATCGTAGGTATCTGTCCATCAGTTTGCTGATGGTTTTTTTGTATGGCAGTATGATTTGGGGATTGTTGCCCATTGACCCTATGATGAGCTGGGAAGCCCATCTGGCAGGAAGCCTTTCCGGACTGCTATTGGCATTTATCTACCGCAATACCTCCAGGGAGCAGGAGCCGAAAGAGTTTGAATGGGAAGATGAAAAGCCTGATGAAGAAGTTCCTCCGGGAGAAAACACCGAAGAAATTCAGGCCCCCAAAGTGGTGTATCATTACAAACCAAAGGAGCCACCCGGTGAGGAAGATCGGCTTTAGACTGACAGCAGCAATTCCCTCACTTTTTTCATGCCGGCGACCGCTTTTTCCGCAATGGGCAATACTCGAAAGTGACCGTTGATGGCAGGAGGGTTCGGGTCAATCACATAGACAGGTGTACCTACTGGGGCATAATGCACCAGTCCTGCAGCAGGATAGACCACCATTGAAGTGCCTACGATGATCAGAATGTCAGCCTGGGAAACCTTTTCTGCTGCCAGTGGGATCAGAGGCACTTCTTCCCCAAACCAAACGATATGCGGCCGCAATTGGCTGCCCAGTTCACAAAGGTCACCCAGGTTAAGCTCAGCACCTTCGATGGGGTACACAAGGGAAGGGTTGCGAGTGCTTCTGGCCTTAAACAACTCCCCATGCAGGTGCATCACCCTGTTGCTTCCGGCACGTTCGTGAAGGTTGTCTACATTTTGGGTGATCACCTCCACATGAAAATGATGCTCAAGATCGGCAATGCTTTTGTGTGCATCGTTTGGCTCAGCCCCCAGCGCCTGTTTTCTGCGCTCATTGTAGAAGCGTAAGACAAGCTCCTTGTCCTTATGCCAGGCCTCCGGGGTGGCCACATCCTCAACACGATAGCCTTCCCATAGCCCACCGGCATCTCTGAAGGTTCTAAGCCCACTCTCAGCACTCAGGCCTGCGCCAGACAATATGACCAGATGTTTCATTTATGATTAAAATCGTTTTTAAGCCATCGTTCTACGCAAAACTAGGGAAAAGGAGGGGGTATTAAATGGGTGGAAGTGAGAATGAAATGAGAGTCAATAGAATAAGTGACTTCAACAATTTGTTTTTCTTCTCTTGTCGAGTCGGTAAAGGATAATTCCAATTAAGGAACCACTTGTAAAGCCTCCAAATTGTGATGCGCTATCATTTTGTCCTGTCAAACCAAAAATGAGGTATAAAACTAGAATGACACTAATGTAAATCAAGTATTCAGTGTTTTTTAACTTTTCTTCTTTCAATAATAGTAATCCTAAAAGCACACCAAAAAGACCAAATAGTCCACTTTCGCCACCAAAACTAAGTTTTTCAGGAAACCACCAAATACTTACTAAACCTCCGCAAAGCCCTGAAGTCAGATATATTATCAAATAATTCAGCCGACTAAAAAAGGGTTCAGCTAGTATTGAAAGAAGATAAAGCGCAAAAATGTTTGGTATCATATGCATTAAACTATTATGAAGGAACATACAACTTATGATGCGCCACCATTCTCCAGCTAAAGTTAAGTTACGTGTATTTGCTCCCCAATAAAGAAGCTCATCCTCAGTAAGATATTCATTATACACACCAGAAAAGGTTATCAAAAGAAAGTAAATGATATTCAAGTTAACAAGTATTGATGTTATAAAGTGGCCATTTTCAGGGACAAGGAACTTTAATTCATTTACTACACTATCATTTATTGGTTTTTCCCCTGAAGTATATCTTTTCAATTCAGGCTCATTAAATTTTGTTCCTATTAGACAAAGCAAAATAATCCCTAAGCCTATTAAAAATGACCCAGTTGCTAAGGCTAGTTCATTTGTAAATGTATCTTTATGCCTTGATGGCATAAGAACTAGAATATTGGCCTCATTTCCTATTTTCTCATGTGTATTTCTAGATTGTATTGCTTTAAGAAAGTTATTTTTTTCTTGCGACTTAGGTAAATTTTCAAAGTATCCAAAATTAGTTATTTCTCCATTGCCTATTTTTTCTAAAATTTGATTATGGAAAAAGTCATGTAATTTATCTTTTTCTTCTTTGTTTAAATACTCTATATTCTCCTTTATGCTGACTCCATAAAAGTGTCTATCGACTTCACTTGATTTTTTGAGTGTATCTATTTCAATAGGGCAAGTAAAATAAAACTTCATTTGATAACTATATTTTCCTTCTCTTCTTAATTCTGAGTAAGAGCTGCACTTAGTTGTATCTAAAGTAAGATATTTTAAGCTATAATACCTTGTTCTGTTAAATTTATCAATGTCCTCAATAGAAGTAAGTTCTGTAAGTTTTTCTGTTATACTTTTGAGATAAGCTTGAAAAAAGATAAGGGAAATGGAAATTGTAAAGCCTGCTAAGAAAAGAAAGCTGTAACTAGATTTATAATACGACCGATTGTCAAAAATCACTCTTAGTCTTGGACGAAGCCAAATTATTAGAGGAATATAAGGAAAAATGAAAGGCAATATTTGTCTCCATAACTCTTCATCTATGTCTAGGATATCATATTCAATTATAAGCAACCATTGAAGAATTAAGAATCCACTAATTGTTAGGAATGAAATTAGCAGGAATGTAGGTATTATGAATTTGACAATAGAAAAGTAATTTTTCATAATAGCATCTTTTCATTCATGAATTTCTTGATTTAGAAAAAAATACCGCATACCAAGCTAGAATTCAGTTTTACAATCCCTACAGAAATAGGTGTTTTTTATGTTTGTCATTGGCATGAAAAACACAAGTGACAAAATGACAAAAAGTATTTTGGGATACTTATTCGGCCCTAAGCCAAACGAAATGTTTTCAGAAGCACAATTCGGGCAGTTTTGAACGATTTTATCTGTATGGCTTGAAATCGACTTAGAGGCTCGTTCATGGTCTTGCTCTTCGATCATGACTTGAATTCCTGATCCCATCATCCCATCGTAGTGAGGCATGAGAGAAGAGAAATTCTCATTGGTTAGAAAACAGGGTATACCTTCATTATCCAACTTGTTCTTAAGGATATGTGCCTCAAATGTAGACTTGCAAGTGATCAACCGAATGATTTTCATCGGGGAAGTATCGCAAGTAATTTGATCATTTATAAAGTAACAATTGCTGCAAAGCATTCATTTTAATCGAGTTAGTCTTTATCTACCACTTTTTTGGAACTGATGGTTGTTAACTTCTTAGGACCTTAGCGTCTAATTACTTTAAATGCGATATCCCTGCCATGTCCTTGCATGATGGCAAGGTTGATCCAGCTCAAGGCCAGTTTTTCGAGCAACTCCACCTTATCATCTCCGCCAAAGTCTAGGCAGGTGGCAAAGCCGATGTCTTTGGCTAATTGTTCTGCCACCTGTTTTGAGGCTTTATCATCTCCGGCGCAAAACATATCAATGCCTTCGCCCTGATAGACCGGATGAAGCATGTTTTCAAAGCCTGTCGTATTGAAGCATTTGACCACAGCGTTTGATTTAGTCACTGACTTGATGGCATGGTAAGCCGTAGGGTAGGGCTCAGGCCTGGAACGTATGGAATTAGTTGCATCGATGATGGTCTTGCCCTCGATACTGCCCAGTTGAGGTAGAATCTGCAGAACAGCATCGGGAGGGGTGGTGATCACAATGACATCGGACTGCTCCGCTGCTTGACCGATCGGAGCAAATCGCTCTTGGCCAATCTTAGTGGCCAGCTGCAAGGACTTTTCACTCAAAGGAAATTTTGCGCCCAAGACGACCCGATGCCCTGCTTTGACAAACTGCTGCGCCAATGCGCCTCCTACGTTTCCTGTTCCTATAATGGCAATGTTCATATCATGTTATTTAAAAGATGATAAAGATAGGCAGAAGATGACCGTGATGGCAAGATAAGTCCTTTAGTTTAGTTCCGCTTTGTCAGGAAAAAGGCCCCTGCCAAGCCATAGCGAAAGGCGCAAATACAAAACTAAAATGATACTCAATGATACGCTTTGATACGAAAATGATACGAAAGGCTGACCTGAAAGGGTGATGTTCGCAGCCATTATCCTTGATAAGGAGCAGGGATTGAAAAGCTTATCAGGTGAGGACACCTGGCATAAAGGATAAAAAAAGGCACAAGTCGCAGACTTGCGCCAGCAAGGGAAATAGGTTCCATGTTACTTTTCAAAAAGTAAGGATTGCGGAAGCATAAGCAAGAATGGGACTCCTCTTTCATACTTTAATTCTTCATAAAACAATCCTACCCGAGCTAGATTGTGATAATACGATTTCAGGTTATTGTAGTAATGCAATTCGCTTGGTATATACCAGGCCTTTTCTCCTAGTTTTGAAGACAGAAACCATTTTTCAAGCAATCTTGCAGTTCTGCCATTGCCATCGTTGAATGGATGAATTTTAACAAATACCAAGTGTATCAACGATGCATAATAAAAGGTTTCATCAATTTTTAGATTAAGCACTATTAGATTATTCAATTCATTCCAAAACCGTTCATATTCTATTTGCACCAATTGAGCGGATGCTGCTTCATATTCTACACGCTGTGATTGTTGATCCATGATCAACATATTACCTTTCCTTATTTGACCTCTTTGTTGTTCGTGCAGTAAATGCAGAGTAGCAATAGCATGGCACTTGTTAAAATGTTCTTTTGATAATGTATGGTCTTTTGCGAATTCGTACGCAGCATATAAGTCATTTGGCTTTTCAGTCAAGTTAGGCAGGTATTCCACATCTAGCATTTTATGCTTTACATAGCTATCCACTTCCAGAGTTTCACCTTCAATTTTTGAAGAGGACATAACGGAAACAGCCGTTGCAAATTTGAAATTCTCAGCAGTCCACTCTCTTGCTTTTATTTTTTCAAATTCTTTGTCCAGCTTCACATCTAGTAAGGAAAGCCATGTGTTGTAATACGTATCCGAAAGTAATTTTTCCATACCTAAACATCTTGTTATATCCGGTAGTAATTGGCGGTTTCAGCCTGCTAGTACAAGACAGGATTGTAAAAGTAATGGATTGAGCTTGTCTTTTGGCGTTTCCCAATCCTGTGTTTTTCTTGTTTTTGCATTGAGAGCATCTGCCAAGGTGGAGGAAGCTTGACATATAAGGAGACCAGCCTAGGTGTAGCAAAACTTGTTTCTAGATGTTTGCAATCAAAACGACCGCACTGCTAACACCGATTAAGACTACCCGATACAAAATACCCAAGAAGAAAGCCTCTTTTGATTTAAAATACATCAACAGGCTAATAGCCAAAATGATAAATAAAGAGCTCAATCCCACCATCAGCATAGGTCCGGCTCCAGGCCAGGCCATAAGCTTGAACATGATGCCCACACCGATTGAAGAAAAGGCTATTCCTGCAACAAAACTTACAATAAGTTTGAGTGGACTTAGCCCCTTGTAGGACGACTTATTAAAGATATGCCTAAGGCGTATGTTATTGAGCAGCGCAAAACCAAGCGGATAATGTAAAAGCGAAAGGATAGACAATGAAGTCACAATTAGAGGACCACTCATTGGCACATCGAACAGTTTAAAGACAATGCCAATAAGGGTAATGAAGGGAAGGATTTTCTCCAGTTTTGACATATAGGATGCTCTTTTCGGTATTGAAAGTTCGATTGAGTAGGTAAATCTAAGTATTGTGGGGCATTCTTTCAATTAAGCTCCAAGGATGCAATGGGATTTTGTTTGGGAGGCCCTGAGTTGCAAACCTTGGATAGCTGGTGAAAGGCTGAGTAAGTATTGAAAAACTTGTCAGGTAAAGAGCTGCTAATGTGGAGATGCAAGTTCAGAATGGCAGTCAGACTCAAAAAGCTTTTGCTAATATGCCCCCAAAAATTTATGCCCGTTGAAGTGAACTAAATGGTCTGGATTGTCAGCAATCCAAACTTCTGTCTCCCAGGCAACATCCAACATCCACTTCCTAAAGTCATGTCGAGTAAGAAATCCTGTTACAAAGATTAGTTCAGCTTTACAATCTTTGAGCATGGCCTTTAACTCTAAAACTCTTGTTTCACTCATTGGACCAGAACTATGAACTGCTTCAATTAAGTAAAGCCAGTTATTTTTTTCACTATAAGCGATTATATCCGGAAGTTCATCATGAGAAATCTCAAAGAAATTTAGCTTTTTAAGTTCCTCTAATTCTATATGCAGTGTTTTGTTTGAAGTGTCGCCAATGTATAGTACTGCACAACCGCTACCAAAACGTGGAAGAAATTCCACTATTATTGCTTTTTGTAAAACATTGTGCTCTCCAAGTGAAAGCTCAATTGGTTTCCCATCAGGAAGTTTTACCGGAATTTTTTCAAGTTCCCTTTTTCGTGAAAGAATATCGGAAAGCGAAGGTTTATCTTTATTGAATGCATTTAGATTCTTCTTCCAGTCAGGGGTTTTGTATGAAACAATAAGTTGCTTGAAATCCGGATGCAAGGCGTAACCTCTTGTTGGATCATTTGTAGCAGACCCTTTGTTTATACCGCTATTGACGATGATATTCGCTAGGACAAGTAGTTTTAAATCTTTTCTTCGGATGTCATCATAAGAACCTGATGATATTTTTTCTTCAAAGTTTTTATTTACTATAGTGATAATATTACGAGATTTGAGATTTGTGTTTTCTTTAGCCTTGCTCCAATCTTTTGTCACACCGGCGACAGCAAGGAAACTAACGGCCATTCTTTCCAAACCTCTTTCGGTTTTATTCATGGGTATGCCGACGCTTTCTAAAATATCAAGTGCTTCATTTATAATTTTTTGAACAGCTTTAGATTTAGTGCTTTTGGATATGTACTTCTTCATCTTAAAAAAGTGTCAACACTTGATTTTGATGTAAGTTGTTTTCAATAATTTCTTCTGCTGAGTAAAGATCTTCCATTTGGAAACATTCTTTCAATGCTAAAGCCAATTGATAAGCCAAAAGGGGAGGTACTGCATTTCCAATTTGATTAAACCTTTGGGTTTCATTTCCTGTAAACTCATACCAATCAGGGAAACTTTGAAGTCTTGCCGCTTCAGTATGCAATAGCCTTCTTCTCCGTCCGTCTTTGAGCCTCACACGGTGCATATCACCTGTTGCTCCCGCAAGATTTCGACACGTCAATGTTCTTGCTGGCTTGTCAGCATATAGGTCTCTTGGGTTAATGCATGAAGATGCTTTTTCATATTTAGCCACATAAGAGTCCATAGATGCTGTTAAGAATTTACTTTCAGGCGGAGTTGTATACATCAAATCGCCTATCGCTTCTCCAACCGTCACTTTATGATGACTCGGTTTGGGGAACGTAAACTTTGCCCTATGTCCGAAAACAAAAAGTCTTTCTCTGTTCTGCGGTACACCAAAGTGTACTGCGTTGATCAACTTGAAGTTTATCATATAGCCAAGTTTGCGAAGTTCAGTCAACACCAATTCGAAATACCATTTATTGGTGTACAATAGTCCCCGAACATTCTCGAACATGAAAACCTTTGGTTGCAACTTCTTAACAGCATCTATAAAAACGGGAAATCCGTCTCTTGCATCTTCCATTCCTTTTTGGTGACCTCCAACACTAAAAGGTTGACAAGGTGGGCCACCAATGACAATATCTGCTTGTGGATATTTAAAATCAAGCTCAAGTTTTATAGGAAAACAGTCGCCAATAAGATTTTTGTTATATGTATCTGAAGCAGCTTTGTCCATTTCATAGCCAATAGTCTTATAACCCGCTGCTTCAAAACCCAATGACAAACCCCCACAACCAGCAAACAAGTCAATTACAACCTCTTTTTCGGTTATTCTCGGCTTAAGTGTTTCGTTTATGTAGTCTATATAATTTATCATTGGGTAGGACTTCTCCAAAAATAGCAAAAACGACCTTGTTCTGAATTTGACTTTTCAACAGTTAAGGGTCTTTTCGGCCTTCTTTAACTATTGCTGGTTTCATTAGTGTTTTCACAGTGAGGAGTCAGTACCTCGCTGCAAGTGATTTTCTCTTAGACCTTGTTTGCCAATGGGGTGATTGACTAACTGATTAGGTCATCAAAAATTGCAAACATTGGATAGCGGACGAGGGTCTAAGTTAGTGTTTAAAACTTGTTAGGTTAGGAGACCTACCAGGGGAAAAACTGAAAAAAGGCACAAATCACAGACTTGCGCCAGCAAGGGGGCTAAGTTAGTGTTGAAAACTTGTTAGGTTAGGACACCTGCTAGGGGAAAAACTGAAAAAAGGCACAAGTCATAGACTTGCGCCAGCAAAGACAGTTGGCTTCTTGTTCTATGGATTGTCTTTATTCCGTTTTAGCTTTTAAATTCGGCTTTTAATTTTTGAATTGTGAAGAATGTTGCATTTGAGTTTTTGACTAGTAATTCACCAAGTTCTCTAAAAGCTTTCTTCAGCGGTTCACGTAGTTTGAATTCAATATATTCCTCTAACTCTTTAATTTGATTTTCATTTTTCATTGTGTCGAGTTTTTCATTGCATAGATGGATATTCTCTCCAAGAACTTTCACATTTGAATAAGCCTCAAACAACTTTTTTTGGTCTTCCAAGCTCCACAATTCTTCGTCTTCCAAGGTAAAATAGAGAGATACGGGTGATGTTAGTAAATTTTCTTCGCTATCAGCAATGTGTTTGAAGTAGTTCTCTCAAATTTTATCGAAGAGTTCTTCGTCCATATCTCTTTCTAGAAGATTTTCAATAGCTGTGGCAATAATAAGTGTTGATTGATATGTTTTGAACAATCCTTTAATTGCATGTTCAGCGGCTTCGAGCTTCTTTAGGTGAATTGTTTTTTGAAGTTCCTGTTTAAAGTCAACTCGCTTTTGAATAAAGTCAATGATACCTTTAAGAGCAATTGTGGCCAATGTTCCTGTTAAAAAACCAATTAGGGATTCATTAGAAAGTTCCATGATGAATGCTAACGTTTGATTTTATTTAAATCGTGGGAGATTATACTGGTCATACAGCACTGCCGAGCGACAGAGGGAGAAAAATAAAATGAGGCAGAAGTCACAAACTTACGCCAAAAAAAGGCTTTTTATTCCAATTTTACTTCAAAGCCATCACCTATTCTTGGTTTGAATGTTGGAGTAAATCTAACGGTCCTATAATTTGTGTTATCGTGTTCAACTCTAATATCTTCGAGATGATCCCTTACAAGTTTGTCTTCAATTGCTTTAGGGTCAATCGACCCTGATACCCCAAGTATATATTTGTGAGTTGCTAAAGACATTTGAAGTTTCACTTTCGCACAGTCTAGCATCTCACATAATTGACAAAAATTTCTAACTGTCATAAATTTAGTATTTAAAGGTTGTTGTAGTTGATGTAGATATTTCCAGTCTCTATCGCCTTTCGCCTCTTCTGATAAAGTAGGTCAGGCAGAGTTACACGTGCGTCAAGTACCGCAATTAGATCAACCCCATCCATTATAATAATTGATTTGAAGTCAGGTGAAATAGCTTCTTTAGTTAAACCATCAATTGTTACTAGAAGCCCAACGGCTATTTTCAACTTTGATTCAACCTTGAAACAAAAGGTAGCTAAATCACTTCTATCAACTTGTCTTTTCCATTTAGCTTCCAATAAGTAGTCAGTCCCGTCAAAAGTAAAAGCCCCGTCAATTTGTTCTCCATTGTTTTTGAATGAGCCTTTGGGATTTAGTTCGTAAAGCATAAACAACTCTGTTAGGAATGGTTCAAGTTGAAATCCTCTTTTTTGTAAGTCCTTAATTTTTGAAAGTTCAAGAAACTTTGTTTTAAGTCCATTCAGTTCATTATCTAATGATTTGTTTTTATTTATTCTTTTCTCCGTCTCAGCTTTTCTCTTTCTTGCTTCTTCTTGTTCTTGTGTAATCAGGATAAACCCTTTGGTTTGAACTCTCAATATTTCTACTGCTCCTTTTGCATTTCTAGTCTTTGATCCGTCTTCGTCCCAAAATTTTAAATGAGAAAAGTCTGTCATGTCGGTAACAGCCAACAATAAACTCATTAAGTCATCTCCGTAAATATCTGGTCTATTTGTCATTCGCTCAATCAATTCCTTAACTGCAACTCGTTTGTTGCCTTCCCAATTTATTGTTCCAATAATTGCAGTATTGGATATTGACAGTTTAATAAAATCTCGTAGTTCTTCTCGTTTCCAAAAAATAACGGACAATGCCTCCTTTAGGGCTAGAATTGCTTGGGGTGATATCTTCTTACCGGTCAATAGTTATTTGCTAGTTCTAATTTGTCCAAAAAGTTTGACTCAGAACTTTCCAATGCTTGGTGCAGTGAGGGATTTATTAATACTAAATTGTCTTCCATCACGAATTTGCAATAGATGCACAAATTTGCAATAAACGATGCTAGCACCAATTGCCCCATTCGGCGCTCCACTGTTCCGATTGGCATATATACTTTAAGCATTTTTCCATGGTGATCCTTACATTTCGACCTCATCATTTTTATAGAAAAACGCAGTTAACGAGATTTAGGCATCAGTAATAATGATGACTTATTCCAAATGCTGGTGATAGTACAGCTCACTCTGTAGTAGTACTTGGCTGTAGGTTTTCTAATCATCGTCTTCGTCTATTTCAATGGTCGCAGCATACTTTGCCAACTCAATTGTCGCAATAAAGTCATAGCGTTTAATATACTTGCCAAGCTCGGAATACTTTACATAAATGTCTTTTTTCTTCAGTTTTAGTGTTCCATCACTTTTGAGTTTTCTCTCAATTTCTTCAAAGTTTGCTCCGTAAATCGCTTTGTCAACATATAAGATTGAACAAGAAACTTGGTTGCTTTTACCAATGCCGTGAATAGCGCTTTCACAAATTCCAAACCCAATAATGAATTTGTCACTTGTGTCAAATTTGTGGTCTTTGCACAAGTCGTATATAGAAGAAATGTTGGAATGTCCGTCTATTTGAATTACACCAGTTAAGTCGCCATACTTTGTGCTTACATGTTCTTTGATTGCGGTAAAATTTACTTTGCTCATTTTTTTTATTTTTTAGTTGCTAATAACTTGGATTTACTTCTATGTCAATGTTTGAGAAAGGTGTCATGTAGTAAAGTAAAAGTTGTTCAGCTCTCTCTGCTGTTTCAGCGTGGTCTTGCGATGGGTGATAAACAGTAGCACCGTCTAATGGTCTGTAGTAATGGCTTATTTCCCATTTAAAGTCAACAGTCTGTCCGTTGTCGCCAGAAATTCGTTTTAAAACTCGTCCTTTAATTTCAAAGTTTAAACCGTCAACTGTGGTCTTAAACTCTTTTACTACTTGGTAAATTGTATTTGTCATGTTGTTACGTTTATATTTTTTGTTGTCTGTTTTATTTTCGAAAGGTCGGTCGTCAAACTTGCTGATTACTATTTTTTTAGCGAATTATTTCGCCTATTTTCCTTATTACCGAAGCCATTTAATCCAAAATGCTCCTTCTTTGTTCTTTTGATAAGTCAATTATCTGGTTTCCCTTTTCTGATGTATTTTTGGATCATGCTACATGAATTTACAGCCAATATAGTAGATCTGTCTATTTTTTATTTCTCGATATGATAAATATTTTTTGGCTGTTCATGCCTATTTCCCCTCAGAGTCACTCTACAGGGCACTCTAAATCTAGCTCGGGGCCCTTGTATGGCTGATATTGGTGTTCTGTATACCCAATGAACATTTATACTCTGAAAGGCATAGTAAGAGCCACGCAACCTCCGCCAAATCAAGGAAATACTAAGCCCTTCCCCCGTTCCCCAACCCAGATTACCAACTACTAAGTATCCCTACTTTTTCTTCTTCCCGGCGAAACGGGGCTTCTTTTCCGGGCTGGCTTCGGCCAGGGCCAGGCATTCCTCCAGCGTGAGAGCCTCTGGCTCCTTGCCCTTGGGGATTTTGACATTCTTCTTGCCCACCACGATGTACGGCCCGAAACGTCCGTTGAGCACCTTCACCTCTTCGGCACCGTCAAACAGCTTGATGATCTTTTTAGCATCGCTTTCTGACTTTTCCCTGATCAGGGCCACACTTCGCTCTTCGGTGACTGTATAGGGGTCATCTTCCTTGCTGAGGCTGTAAAACTTGCCATCATGCCTCACATAGGGGCCGAACTTGCCGATGCCGACGGTCATAGGCTTGCCCTCAAGGTTACCTACCTCTCTGGGCAGTTTGAACAGCTCCAGAGCTTCTTCCAGGCTTACATTTTCCATCAGTTGCCCTTTTTTAAGACTGGCGAAGCGTGGTTTTTCAGTGTCTTCGTTCTGTCCGATCTGCACGAGAGGGCCAAAGCGTCCTAGCCGCACAATCACAGGCTTGCCGCTCACCGGATCGAGCCCCAGCTCACGGGATGCTCCTACAGAGGCACGGTCAAGCCCTTCGGTCTGCTCCACGGTGGGGTGAAACTTGCTGTAAAAGCCCCTGATCATCTCTTTCCATGGCTTGCGACCGCTGGCGATATCGTCAAACTCTTTTTCGACGTTGGCGGTAAAAGAAAAGTCGACCACAGTGGCAAAGTGCTTGACCAGAAAGTCGTTCACCACCATAGCGATGTCGGTCGGGAAGAGTTTGGCTTTCTCGGAGCCAAACACCTCTTTCTTGCTGCGCTGGCTGATTTTAACTGCGCTGAGCACCAGTTCTTGTAGCATTCTTTCCTTGCCTTCCCTGCTCTCCTTGATCACGTACTCCCTTTTGATGATGGTGGAGATGGTGGGCGCATAGGTGGAGGGACGGCCGATGCCCATTTCTTCCAGTTTTTTCACCAGACTGGCTTCGGTATAGCGTGCGGCAGGCTTGCTGAACCGCTCGGTAGCCAGCATCTGCTTGAAGCTGAGGGCCTCGCCTTTGTTCATCAGCGGCAGAATGGATTCTCCCTCTTCTTCCTCTTCCTCATCACTGGACTCGAGGTACACCTTCAAAAAGCCTTCAAATTTGATCACCTCGCCGCTGGCCTGAAACTCCTGAGGTACAGTGCTTACCTGGATGTGGGCAATGGTTTTTTCCAGCTGGGCATCAGACATCTGGCTGGCGATGGCTCGCTTCCAGATGAGTTCGTAGAGCCTTTGCTCATTGCGGTCGCCGCTGATCTTTTGGGTGTTAAAGTCCGTAGGGCGTATGGCTTCGTGTGCCTCCTGAGCACTCTCTGACTTGGTTTTGAACTTACGGCTCTGGCTGAAGGTGGGCCCGAACTGGCTTTCGATGGTGCTCCTGGCCTGGGCGATGGCCTGCTCGGAGAGGTTCAGTGAGTCGGTTCGCATGTAGGTGATCCTACCGGACTCATATAGCTTCTGGGCGATGTTCATCGTTTGCGCCACGGAGAAGCTGAGCTTACGGCTGGCTTCCTGCTGTAGGGTAGAGGTGGTGAAGGGTGGGGCAGGGCTTTTCTTGACCGGCTTGACTTCCAGGTCACGCACGCTATAGCCGGCACCGATGCATTTTTCTAAAAACTCCCTGGCCTGCTCCTGTTGGGCAAAGCGGTTATGCAGCTCTGCTTTAAAGGCCTTGCCCCTTAGCGTTTCAAACTGGGCGGTGACTTTAAACTCTGATTTGGTCTTAAAGGCTTCGATCTCCCGCTCACGCTCTACTACCAGGCGCACCGCTACCGACTGCACCCGGCCGGCCGAGAGACCGGTTTTGATTTTTTTCCAGAGGATAGGCGAGAGCTCAAAGCCGACCAGCCTGTCGAGCACTCGGCGGGCCTGCTGCGCATTGACAAGGTCGGTATTGATGGTTCTTGGCTTTTCGATCGCATTGAGGATGGCTTGCTTGGTGATCTCTCTGAAAACGATACGCTTAATATCCTGATCCTTAAGCGATAGCGCTTCTTTCAAATGCCAGGATATCGCTTCTCCTTCACGGTCATCGTCCGTTGCCAGCCAGATGACTTCGGCCTCTTTGCTTAGTTTTTTAAGGCTTTTAACCAGGTCTATTTTGTCGCTGCTGATCTCGTAGGTAGGCTCAAAATCATTTTTGATGTCGATGGCATGATCCCCCTTGGGCAGATCACGCACATGCCCGAAACTGGACGTAACTTTAAAGTCAGCCCCCAGGTAATTCTCAATGGTTTTGGCTTTAGCAGGGGACTCAACGATGACCAGGTTTTTTGGCATGAGTAAATTAATTTGGGGCGAATGTCAACACAGAGTTCCAATTAACCAAAAACAAGTTATTGCTCCACATTGTGGAAATCCAATCTCTCTACCGGATTAATAAACCTATATATTTGTTTAAATTAAGCAATAACCTTGACCCGACACCTTGTTTTATGCCGTCATGCGAAGTCAGATTGGTCTTCAGCAGGGCAGAAAGATTTTGACCGACCCTTGAACCCTCGTGGCCACCGTGATGCCCCCCGCATGGCGATGGTATTAAAAAATCTGGGCCTTCACGTTGACTTATTCATCAGCAGCCCTGCCGAGCGAGCCAGAACCACAGCCATTTACTACGCTGAAACCTTGCAGGGTGATGCAGGAGCGATACTGTTTGATGAAGAGATCTATGAAGCATCGCCCCGGATTTTGCTGAGGGCCATCAATGCCCTACCGGAAAATAAATATACAGTCTGTATGTTTGGACATAATCCTACCTTCACCCACATGATCGAGTACCTGAGTGGAGCAGAAATCGGAAATCTGCCCACCAGTGGCATTGCCCACCTCGAGTTTGAAGACATGGCCTGGGCGGAGATTGGCAAAAACAGCGGAGTTTTAGCCCACTTTGAGTATCCTAAGAAACACTACGGAGATGAGCAAGAGTAAGAAAAATGAAAAGAACCCAGAGCAGAAAAAGGCAAGCCTGATCGCAGTCTTTGATCCCAACAGTCCCGGATCGGGTGATCAGATTTATGGGCTTCCTTTTGATCTGGATACTGCCAAGATCGTTTTGCTTCCTGCTCCCTGGGAGGTCACCGTCTCTTACCAGTCAGGCACTGCAAAAGGCCCGGACGCCATGCTGGATGCCAGTTTTCAGGTTGACCTCTATGACGTAGAGTATCCTGAGCTTTGGAAGGCCGGCATTTGGATGGCGCCTGTACCCGAAAAATGGAAAAAGAACAGCAAGAGGTACCGCAAGCAAGCCCGTGACTACATGGAGTGGCTGCTGGAAGGAAAACCAGGTAATGATCAGGACTACTACGAAAAGGTCTTGCAACAGATCCATCAGGGCTGTCAGGAGTTTAATGCCTGGGTAAGGGCTCAGGTTGCCGAGTACCGGACTTCCGGGAAATTGGTCATCCTTTTGGGAGGTGACCATAGCACGCCTCTGGGTTACTATCAGGCGCTTAATGATGAACAACAGCCTTTTGGGATTTTACACCTCGATGCGCATGCTGACCTGAGACCGGCCTATGAAGATTTCGAATTTTCACATGCCTCCATCATGTACAATGCCTTGAAGCTGCCTGCCCTTACAAAACTGGTGCAGGTCGGTATCCGTGACTATTGTGATCAGGAAGCCCGGCTTATATCCGACTCAGACAAAAAGATTGTGCTCTTCTCTGACCAGGAATTAAAAAACAAGCTATTCAATGGGGAGACCTGGGCAAAGCTCTGTGCTGCAATCATCAAGGAACTTCCGGATAGGGTCTTTATCAGCATCGATATTGATCATTTTGATCCGGCTTTATGCCCAAACACAGGTACTCCGGTGCCGGGAGGAAACAGTTTTGAAATGACCACTTACCTGCTTAGCCAATTGGCCCTTTCAGGCAAGCAAGTGATCGGTGCAGATCTGGTGGAAGTAGCCCCCGGCGACGATGAATGGGACGCTAACGTGGGTGCCAGATTGCTTTACAAGCTTATAGGCTGCTTGGCAAAATCAAATGGTTTGCTGACTAGCTGACCAGTCGCTCCCAGTCCAGGTATCTCAATGAGAGCACTTTACCGATTTCAGCAAAATTCTCCCATGAGTCAACCACATGGTAAATGGAAGGCAGCCCTTTAGCCAGGGTGTTTTGATAATCTTTTTTATACAAGCCGCCTCCGTAGTAGTAGAAGCAAAACATGTTGCCTTTTTCTGTAAAAAGGTCACTTCCCAAATAGCCATCCCAGATTTCACTGAGTACAGTACAACTGATTTCCCTGCGTTTGAAACGATAGATCTGAGTTTCGCATTCCTCAATAAAGAATTCGCTGCAAAGGTCATTCTCAATCATCCAACCCAGAAACATCCCTATGTGTACATAAGCCTGCTCGATGGGAAGGCTAGCGGGGAAGTCCTTCAAAAAATGTTCTTTTGCTCGGTCGTAAACTCGGTTTCCCTGGGTGCTTGTTTCCATTTTGGTTAATTAGTAGGGCCAAAACTAGTCTAAGCCCCTGAAGCACACAACCCAACGTAAGATATTTGACCATTTAACCTTTCCCGACGTATAAACCCCTGATCCCAAACACAAATCTTTAAATCTTCGTAGCCATGAAAGCAACCCTTTTTTTCATTTTATTTCTCCTGAATTTTGCCTTGTCTTCTGAAACTGTCGGACAAGGTTTTGGTCAGTCACAGTTTCAGTCGGTGGAAGGAGAGGCCCTCGGCATCCAATCCATCACCAAAGGTCAATAT
Organism: Cytophagaceae bacterium; assembly: GCA_027488815.1. GTDB lineage: Bacteria > Bacteroidota > Bacteroidia > Cytophagales > JAIYAX01 > JAIYAX01. The sequence continues at coordinate 275,360 of JAIYAX010000026.1, forward strand.
GCCTTGCTTTGCATTGCCTTCAGGCCAGAGGCAGAGGGGATGCTGGCCGAGTGGTGGCTGCCTGTTTATCAGAATTTTATCAGCCGCAAAACGGACGGCTTTGTGGTCGTGGAGGAGATCGAGCCGGTGAGTGTATGGTTTATGCCGGTTTTAGAGAAAGGGGGTAAAACTGCAGCATCCGCTTTTTCTAAAAAGGCGAAAGCAGCCGTGGAAGAAGATTTCCTCAAGATGATCGCCCTGCTTCCCAAACCTTCAGAGGCTCTTTTAAAAGAACTCGATGTTAAAGACAAAAAAGCACCTATCCTGGTTGTGATAGGTGCTGAGGGTCAAATACTGGAAAAAGTCAGTGGAGCTTTTGATGCTGATAAACTGGCATTGCTGGAAAAAGCCTTCCTCAAAAAGTAATGCCTTTATTCAATCCTTAGCTTACGGACTACGGTGGATTGATCGCTTTCTATGCTAAGCAAATACATGCCACCAGCGAGGCCGGAAGTATTCAATTGAATGCTGGTTGGCGTTTCGCTATCTTTTCTGATCCACTCCATATGCAGCTTGCCTTGTGTATCAATCAGTCTGATTTTCTCCAGAACAATTGAATTGCTTTCAATAATCAGACGGTCAGATGCCGGGTTCGGGTATACCAATAGATTGGCCTCAGTCAGCTTGTTCACCGTTCCTGAAGGTTGACTCAAATCAACAGGAAGCGTGATGGACCTGGTTTCGCAGTAGCCATAGACATTGAGTTTGGCCAGATAAAGGCTGTCACCGGAATATTGATGGATAGGGTTCAACTGAGTGGAGCTCATGCCATCGCCAAATTCCCAGAGCAAGGAATCGTAGTGATTGGCCAGTGAAGTGAAGGCAATCATTCTGGGTAAAGCAGTTGGCTGAAAGCTGAAATTTGCTTCTGCATTGGGCTGGATCGTCACAGTTTGGCCGACCGTATCTATGCCCAGGCTATTGCCTACAATCAGTGAAACATTTTTCAATCCGGGGCTTGTATAGATCACCTGGTGTGGACCAAGGCCTATGGCCGTGGATGGGTTGGCTCCGGTTCCAAAATCCCATTGATAGCTTACCGCAGCACCCTGACTCACATCTGTGAACAGCATATTCAATTGGGTACAGCTACTATCAGCTGCATTCATCTGTGCAGTAGGGGCGATGCATCCAAATGTCCCTGGAGTCTTTCGAACAGCAATCGTACGGTTGCTGATCAGTCCCTCATCTCCTAAAGCCGTGATAGCAAAAAAGTACTCCTGAAAAGAAGAAATATTATTTACCACAAATTCAGTTCCCAGTGTTGAACCAATACTGTCCATATACATCGAGCCGAGTTGGTGAACGACATATCGCTTGGCAAATGGCACACCCGTCCATTTCAGTTTCAATCCATTGGTACAAGCCCAGTCAATGGCCAGATTGTCGGGTGTTTTCATGATCGATACTGGTAATTCTGTAACATCACTTCCGTTTGAACCTCTGCGCACCCTTATTAGAATTCTTTTTCCTTCAAGGCTAAAGGGCACCAGCCAGTTGTGATGCCTTTGGGCAGCAATCACAGCTCCGATGATACTTGTCCAGGTTTGTCCATTGTTCACACTGTATTGCAAAGAAGTTACTCCATAACTACCGGCCATTGCGTCCCAGCGAATGGTGTATTGAAATCCTGGAATAAATGTTTCCCCGCCTCTGGGATAAGTCAAATGAATGCTTGAATTCCTGAATTCATACACCACTACATAGTTCTGAGGGCCAAAAGGAATGTTCTCACCTACAATACGGATGGTGTGATTTCCGGCAGAAGGTATGGAAACAGTGATCTGTTCCTGATTATTGAGGGTATCCCGACCCCTGAAGGCGGGAGAGTTGAGCAGATTGGCATTCGGTGCATGATTGAGTCTCCAGGGCTGTATCTCCAACCCACTCGGGTCTACAATCACAGCATCAAGGTTGTTTACCAAGGCTTTTGAAGCATTTGCCAGAGCTTCCTTGTCATGCCAGTACACCATTACCCTGATCTCATCTGTTCCGGCAGGAATCTGAAGGGTATGTAGCACAGTATCACCTTGACTGATGCTGCCAAACAGGTATTGACTGTTTTTAATGACGTTATAGGCCCGGCGGGCATTAACCCTTCCAAAGCCATGCTTAAAATCAGGGCCTGAGTTACCAATATCGTCAGCCGTATTCATCATGACTGCTTTGATCAGGGAGGAGGGAGGATCCACGTTGTTATTCAACAAGCGATATCCCTGATACAGCTGGGCCATGACGCCTGAAATTCCGGGGGCAGCCATAGAAGTACCGGTTGATGAATTGTAGGTGTGAGGATTGATGGTGGAGAACACATCGGTTCCCACAGCACAAATATCCGGTTTGATGCGTCCATCATGAACAGGTCCCACACTGCTTGAGCCATTCAGGACGTCCAAAGAAGTGGTATTACCAACAGCAATTACGTTTTTAGCCACTTTTACCCCGCCTGTGATATTTCCCCAACCTGCACCTGCTCCATAATTGCAGTTGGAGGCTCCATTGTTTCCGGCAGAAAACACATGCATTAAAGAGGAGTTGTTGTTGATATGGATATCGGCTGTTCTTGCAAAACTGGTGTATCCGGTATTGCAGCCATCGCTGTAGGAAGTGGAGGTAATCCGCACACTGTTGTTCACATACGACACTGGAGATTGATTTACCGCATTCCAGACCTGATAAACCATCAATTCACTGGCAGGAGCCATGCCTTTGGTGCTGGGGTCAATATTGCCTGCTCCCATGATGGTTCCGGCGATATGGTCTCCATGAGTGCCGTTGTTTAAGGTAACATTGACTTGATTGATACGGCCCTGATAGTCAGCATGAGGTCCAATGATTCCATCATCACCAAGTGCCACGACCACACCGTTACCATTTAAGGGTACAGCAGCTACACCGGAACGATCGATTACATTTGAACGGTGAGAGTTCTTTCCGGGAAGGTTTTCAGGTTCGGCAGGAGGGGCTACGGTCTCAACGTAGTACAAGGCAGGATGAGCGGCAAGTAAGGTCAGTTTTTGCTGGGAAGCAGTTAGTTTGATCGTTCCTCCCGTTTCATTGTCCAGTGTGGCGTTGAAACCCATTTGCCTCAACGATTGGATGATCGGAGCTATGGATAAGCCCGGTACCACACTTGCGACTAGGTCAACATCTCCATTCGGTAGCAAGGCATGGTTTTGAACCTGTCCAGTCAAGAGAGGAGGGCTTAGTTTCCAATTCGGCTGAATGACAAAAAGTCCAGAAACAGTTTCGGACTTGAGTGATCCAATGGGCATTTGAGCCGGTACGCTGACCAGATAAACTTGTCTGGATAGCAATCCATGAAATAAAACACCCTGAGTTTCGAGGTTTACTTTTTCTGAGGAGGACAATGTATGTGAAGTAGCAAGTGCCCTTGTCACTCTGCCTTGCCAGATTTCATTGGCAGTGACCAGACTAAATGGAAGTGACTCTGCCAACGAGTGCTTCCCATTGACAAGAGATATTTCCTGTGCAGCAAGTAAGGTAGGGAAAAAAAGAATACATAAAACAAACAAGCGGTAATTGTTCATGATGCAGTGAAAGCTATTGTAGTGAAAACGAAGAACCAAATATAATTGGTTCATTTTAAATGTTATCAAACAAAAAAAGCCCGGATTTCTCCAGGCTTGAAAAGCTGCAAGGTTTAGCGTTATTAGCCTTTTACCTGTTTCTCAGTTGGTACTTTAGCATAGGTAGGGCAAGTTTTTCTTGAACATGCCGAAACTGCCAATACGCTGATGGCTAGGAGGGTAATTGTAACTTTCTTCATGACTGTGTAGTAGGTAGCTGGGACAAATTTATAGATTTTTATTAACAATGCACTTAATCTGTTGTCAGGCTGTGGATATGGCGTTTCAAATCTGATGCCAGGCTGTAAGTTTGTGCGTAAAATGATGTATTAAGCCTTATTTCCAGAGATGAATTGTGTGCTTACTCAATTATCCACACATATACATGTATGATTTTTTCAAGACAGTTTAATTGTTTTTAACCGATTGAAGTACTTTTGCATTTATGCGATCCAATTCCATGTCTTGAGTTTTAGATTTGCTGACAGATGTAGTATTTACACAGACAGAAGATGATTGAACTTGTAAATGACGGCGAAAGCAGGCAATGTCTGGAATGTGGTGAGCGCATTTACGGCAGAAGCGACAAAAAGTTTTGTTCCGATCTGTGCAGGAATGCATTCAACAACCGAAACAATAGCAACGCCAACGATTTAATCAGGAACACCAATAACCTGCTCAGGAAAAACCGGCGTATCCTGTATGTGTTAAGCCCAAATGGCAAAGCAAAGGTAAGCAGGGACGAGCTAAGCCGTAAAGGCTTTAATTTTAACTATTTCACGAATATTTATATGACCCGTCAAGGTAAAACATACTACTTTTGCTATGATATGGGCTATGTCGAGCTTGAACCCAACTGGTTTGCGGTTGTTTTAAAGCAGGAGTATGTATCCTGATCTTCAATTTAACTCATAATCATTGACTTTTTCTGATTTTAACCTGGATGAAAGACTCCTCATGGGTCTCGATGCGATTGGCTTTAGCCAACCTACGCCTATCCAGGAGGCTGCCATTCCATTGATTTTGCAGGAGCGTGACCTGATCGCATGTGCACAAACGGGTACAGGTAAAACAGCAGCTTTTGTACTTCCTGTCATTCACCGGATATTAAACCAAAAAAATGAGCATAAGATAAAAGCACTGGTACTTGTCCCTACCCGGGAACTTGCTATGCAAATCGATCAGAACATACAGGGCTTGGCCTATTTCGCACCTGTAAGCAGCATAGCAGTGTTTGGCGGTGGGGATGGTCAGGTGTTTGAAGTGCAGAAAAAGGCATTGTTGCAAGGCTGCGAGGTGGTCATCGCTACACCTGGACGCCTGATTTCTCTTTTGGCCAGTTTTAAACTTGATTTTTCGCAGCTTGACACGCTCATCCTTGATGAAGCGGACAGAATGCTTGATATGGGCTTTAACGAAGACATCATGAAAATCAGCAGCTATCTGCCCAAGCAGAGGCAAAATCTGATGTTTTCTGCCACCATGCCCCCTAAAATCCGAAAGCTGGCCAATCAGTTGCTCAGCAACCCGGCAGAAATTAATCTGGCAGTGTCAAAGCCCGCTGAAGGAGTTACCCAGTTGTTTTTTCCTATCGAAGAAATGGACAAGCTTAAGCTGCTGGATCACCTCCTCAAGTCCAATCATTATCCATCGATGATCATTTTTGCCAGTACCAAGGATAAAGTAAAAGTGCTGGACAGAACCATACAGCGAATAGGTCTGAAAGCCAAGGCGTTTCACTCAGACCTTAGCCAGGAAGAACGAGACAGTGCCATGCTTGCCTTTCGAAACAAACAGTTGCCTGCACTTATCGGAACGGATATTATATCCAGAGGAATTGATGTGGAAGGCATTAGTCTAGTGGTGAATTTTGATGTACCTCCCGATCCTGAAGATTACATCCACCGGATTGGCCGGACAGCCAGGGCCGAGACAACCGGAACAGCCATAACATTTGTTAACCCTGCAGATGTGCTGAAATTCATTCGGATCGAAAAGATGCTTGATCAGCGCATGGAAATGCAGGAGATACCAGCCGAAGTAGGAGTGACGCCCGATTTAAAACTGGACGAAATCAGGCTAAGTGGAAAAAGGTCTTTCCGGCATCAGCCAAACGGCCAGGGGCAGCATTCATCCGGAAACAAAAGGCGACCGTTCAGAAAAGGAAATGCCCAAAAAAATAAGTGAGATCTTTGATTTTCACTTTGGAATGGACATATTCGTATTCACTAAATACCATTGAGCTATGTCAAAAGATAAAGGAGCAGTAAAAGAAGTGAAAAAAACTGCGCAGAAATCGTTAAAAGAAAAGCGTGCCGAGAAAAAGGCTAAAAAGTCCAATCGTAAAGATGATTGATAAAAAAGCCCCCAAATCGCTTAGAATTGGGGGCTTTGTTTTTTAGTTGGCGGGTTGCACAATAGGATAGTAGACCTTGGTGATCCACTTGGTGGTGTCCTTTTCTAACTCAGGGTCGGTGATGTACTCTTCCACTACTGCACCGTTGATCGTATGCGCATTGGCTTTCACATAGGCATCAAAAGACTCATAGAAGGGCATCATGTTTTCATAGGCACCCTTATAGGTTGCAACCAGAGCATACGTTTGAGGTCTTTCCATGGATTTGATGGCTCCTTCCAGTTTTTCAGGAAGTTGGGCTACTGGCACAGCCATGGCAACAACAGATTTCTCAGGTGAAAAACTTTCATAAAAAGCCAAAGGGGCTCCTGTTGCCTGAAGACCTGCTGCTTGCACAAAACGGAAAAGTTCGGAGTATGACTTCTTCATGATCTCGCTGGTATTTGCTAGTGACATCTCAGAGCGGATGTACAAGAGTTTCATAGCAGGCATCTCTACTGGTTGAGCCTGGAAAGAGGTGCTTTGAGCCTCTACACGTGTTTTTAGGTTGTTCAGGCCCTTATCATAGTCTTTGCCAATGGCTTCGGTGAAATCCATAAACAGCATCATGATGTTCATGGGCATAGCCATGTCCCCTTTCATGCCCCAGGTCACTTTGTAACCACCTTCGGCAGGCTCCATGTTCATCCAGGTGTTGGCTTTGGACTCATAAGGCACTTTAAAAACAAGGTCTGCTACAGATTTTTGGTTGGGGACAACCTCTGTACGGGTCATAATGCCTTCGCCTACAGAGTCATTTCCTTTCCAGGAATAGGTTGAGCCTACACTACCATCGTTTTCAGAGATGTTAATCTCCATATTCGGATCAAGAGGCGACCAGGGAGACCAGGCCTGAAACTCAGACCATTGGTTGATGGCTTTAAAGACTGTGGCCTCATCGGCTTTGACCACAATACTTTTTTCCATTTGATAGGATTTGGGAGCAATCAGGGAAAGTACCACGATCAGCAATACGATACCCAAGATGATGAACCCTACGAGTTTAAGTGCTTTCATAGATGTGTCGTTTAGTTTGACCGAAATGAAGGAAAATCCTACGGCTTTATCAAGTGAAGTTTTCCAGAAGGTTTTTAATCTTCTCAGCTTTCAGCAAGCACTCTTCATATTCCTGTTCAGGATCAGAGTCGATGGTGATGGCACTTCCGGAGCTATAGCTTAACAAGCCTCGGTTTTCATCATAGAAAATACTTCTGATCAGGACGTTAAAGTCAAAACTCCCGTCCGGCAAGAGATAACCGATACTGCCGGAGAAGGGCCCTCTTGCATGCGTTTCAAGTCGGTCAATCCAGGTCATGGCACTGATCTTTGGTGCCCCCGTCATGCTGCCCATTGGAAAAGAATTCAACAGACATTGGATAGCATCCTGAGGCTTTTCCGGCTCACCACTAATGGTCGAGATCATATGATAAAGCCCTGGAAATTCATAAACACCGAAAAGCTCATCCACTTCAACAGAACCGGCCCTGCATAATCGATTGAGGTCGTTTCTTACCAGATCAACGATCATTAAATTTTCAGCTGTTTCTTTTTCACTGCCGGTAAGCATTTGCCTTGCTTCCGCAACACTGCCCGCTTTTTGGCTTGACACCGTACCTTTTATGGGTTGAGAAATGACCCTGTGCAAATCGTATCGAAGAAAACGTTCGGGAGAAGCACTGAGGATGTATTGACCGTTTAATTTATACAACCCGCAAAAAGGCATTGGAGAGGCTTTGACCAGTCTGCAAAACAGGTCTACAGGATCAATTTGTGCATTCTCAGACAGAAAATGCATGCAGTAATTAAGCTCGTAGACTTCCCCTTCTTTAATCAATTCCTGAATAGCTTTAACCTGTTGTAAATAGGCTTCCCGGTCAATGCTGCATTGAAGTGAAATGGTTCTACGGGATTCAATAAGCTCTCCAATTTGCAGTTGCTGTGCTGAAAAATCAACTACAGTCTCGGCTTCAAATGCCAGCAAGTCTGGGAAATGATGAAAGGGTTTGGCCTCTGAGGGAAGCCTTTCAAGTCGGTTTTTTAAGTCATAACCCCAAAAGACAAATACCGGACGGTCATGATTGGCCAATGTTTGGATGGCAAGGGATAGTTCAGGTTCATTTCCGGCACTTTTATTCAAAAGCAAAAAGGGAACAGTTGCTGAAGCTGCATAGCTCTCAAAACCTTGGTAACCTTTCAGTTTTGCAAAATCATGGGTAAAGGCAAAATAAGGTTGTCTGTCGAGTTGATGAAGCAATTGATGAAGTGAGATGTCAGACACGAATGGGAACTTCTGGAAGCGAAAGATATGTTCTACAAACATAACGTACCTCATTACTTTTCAACGATCTGCGTTGAAGTTTTGTGGGTAAGCTTTGGCTTCTTATATTTAACGTTTGTATTTTAATTCCATTTCACCCTAAACATTGATGTCCGCTAGTCCCCAGTTACAGAAAGTTCGTTTTTCTGATCAGACAAGATCTGAATTTTTTCCAACCGTTCGTAAAAGAGTTGACGCCTATTTCAAAGAGAATAACATTTCAAAGCATGCAAATGCTGCTATGATTTTTAAAACGGTATTGTTTGTGGGCACGCTTATGCTAAGCTATGGCCTGATCATCAGCAGTACGTTGAGCCCACTTGGCATGTTGTTTTGGGCCGGAATTATGGGTGCTACTACTGCATTTATTGGCTTTAATGTATGCCACGATGCCATTCACGGTTCCTATTCAGCCAAACCAAGAGTCAATCAGGCGTTGAGTTTGTTGTTCAATGTGATTGGAGCCAATGCCTACATGTGGAGCATTACCCACAATGTGGTGCACCATACCTATACCAATATTCCAGAGCACGATGAAGACCTTGACGTTGCACCCGGGCTAGTGAGATTATCTCCGCATGACAAAATCCATCCTATTCAGAGGTTTCAACATTTCTATGCGTTTTTCCTGTATTCATTTGCTTCCTTATCCTGGGTGTTTCGTAAGGATTTCAAGAAATTCTTTGCTCCCAAAATAGGTGCAGTTGATACCAGCAATCACCCCAAGTCAGAGCTTTTCAACCTGCTATTTTTCAAAATACTGTACGTGGTCATCTTTATGGTCGTTCCGTTCATGGTCATGTCACTTACCTGGTATGAGTTTTTACTTGGGTTTTTGTTTATGCATATGGTTCAAGGCTTGGTTTTAGGCCTGGTTTTTCAGCTGGCTCATGTGGTGGAAGGCATGCAGTTTCCACAACCAAATGACGAAAACACCATCGAAGAGGCCTGGGCCATTCATCAGATGAACACAACAGCCAACTTCGCACGTAAGTCAAAACTGGCTAACTTCTTTTGCGGTGGGCTTAACTTTCAGATTGAGCACCATTTGTTTCCTAAAGTTTGCCATATCCATTATGCTGCCATCAGCGATATCGTGAAACAAACGGCCTTAGAGCACAATGTGCCTTATATTGAGCATGAGACGTTTTTTTCGGCCATCGCTTCACATTACCGCATACTGAAAAAGTTTGGCAAAGGCGACTTCAGTGAGTCACCTTTGAGGGTGAGCCGGGTGAGAGCCTAGAAAACAGCCGCTTTTTTCAATGGTCATTTTTTGAAAGGCCTTAAGTCATGCTGCTATATTTGCAGTAATCTGTACTTTTGATCGAGTAAAATAATTCCAGTATAGCCTATGGCGGAGATCATCCGAATGCCCAAAATGAGCGACACCATGACAGAAGGGGTGATCGCATCATGGTTAAAGAAAGTTGGAGATAAGGTAAAATCAGGCGATGTATTGGCCGAAGTAGAAACCGATAAAGCCACGATGGAACTGGAAGCATATCAGGATGGGGTATTGCTCCATATCGGTGTAGAGGCAAAGTCATCAGTACCGGTTGATGGAATGATCGCAATCATTGGCAAATCAGGGGAAGACATCAGCACTCTGCTTAAGTCAGGCAACTCAGCAGCCGCCAACTCTGCTCCCTCTCCCGTAGCTAACCTGGCTGCACCAGAACCTGTTCAAAAATCATCCATAGACTTATCGGCTATCAAAGCGACAGTCATTCGAATGCCTAAAATGAGCGATACCATGACTGAAGGAGGTATCGTCGCCTGGCACAAAAAAGTAGGAGATCAGGTAAAGTCAGGTGATCTACTTGCTGAAGTTGAAACCGACAAAGCCACTATGGAATTGGAAAGCTATGACAAGGGTACCTTGTTGCACATCGGTGTAGCAGCCGGAAAGGTGGCTCAGGTGGACGAGATTATCGCCATCATAGGTGAGCCCGGCACAGATATTAGCCCTCTTTTGGTTTCAGGTCCTGCAAGTAGCCAGGCTTCCGCCCCCGTCACTTCAGCCTCAACTACAAATGCAGTGACAGCGTCCACATCGTCAGTTTCAAAGGCTAATGGTTCAGAGCGCATGAAAATATCGCCTCTGGCCCGAAAAATGGCCATGGATAGGGGAATTAGCCTTCAGTCATTAATTGGAAGTGGAGAAAATGGCCGTATTATCAAGCGGGACATTGAAGAATTCAAAACCGACAGCACACAGCCTGCGCCTGAGGCAAAAGGTACAGCATCCGTTACTCCTTCCATTCCATCAGCTACGGAAGGTTATACGGACCTGCCAGTCTCTCAAATGCGAAAGACCATTGCCAGGCGATTGGGTGAGAGCATGTTTACCGCTCCGCATTTTTACCTCACCATGGAGATTGACATGGACAAAGCTGTTGAAGCGAGAAAAAGCATCAATGAACTTTCGCCGGTAAAAATATCCTTCAATGACCTGGTCATCAAAGCAGCAGCTTTGGCATTACGGCAGCATCCTAAAGTGAATTCCGCATGGATGGGCGACAAAATCCGCCAATACCAGCATATTCATGTGGGAATGGCTGTTGCAGTTGAAGAAGGTTTGCTGGTACCTGTCATCCGTCATGCCGATCAGAAAAACCTGTCAACGATTGCACAAGAGGCTAAAGATTTTGGAGCAAAGGCAAAAAACAAACAACTGCAGCCTAGTGATTGGGAAGGTAACACATTTACCATTTCCAACTTAGGCATGTTTGGCATCGAGGAGTTTACAGCGATCATCAATCCACCTGATAGTTGCATTCTCGCAGTCGGAGGCATCAAACAGACCCCTGTCGTAAAAAACAATCAGATTGTACCCGGACAGGTGATGAAAGTGACCCTAAGTTGTGACCATCGAAGCGTAGATGGGGCCGTAGGTTCAGCATTTTTGCAAACCTTCAAGTCGTTATTGGAAGACCCTATTCGCATGCTGATTTGATGGCAGAACCACAATCTATTCATGCCACTACAGTCGTCGGAATTCGCCATCAGGGGAAGATAGCCCTGGGTGCTGATGGCCAGGCGACCATGGGCAATACAGTTGCCAAAAGCAATGTCAGAAAGGTAAGAAGACTGGCCGATGGTAAAGTGTTGGCTGGCTTCGCAGGTTCTACGGCAGATGCCTTTTCATTGCTGGAAAAGTTTGAAGAAAAGTTGTCGGCTTATGGTGGCAACCTCAAGAGAGCAGCAATCGAACTGGCTAAGGAGTGGAGATCAGACCGCTACCTGCGCAGGCTTGAGGCCATGATGATCGTAGCAGATGCTCAGGACCTGCTTATTATTTCCGGGACAGGCGATGTACTTGAGCCCGATGAAGGGGTAGCTGCCATTGGATCAGGAGGTGATTACGCCCGTTCTGCTGCCCTTGCCTTGGTGAAGCATGCTCCTCATCTTAGTGCAGAACAAATGGTAGCTGAAAGCCTTCATATTGCCGCCGACCTGTGCATTTATACCAACCACCAAATCGTTGTGGAGCATTTTTGATCAAACGATCACGATTAACAGCTAAATTCCGCTATGTCAACATTTCGCCTCTCTATTCTCCTTTGTTTGATTCTTTTACAGCATTCTTGGGCTCAGAAAACCTTTCCGAAACATGAAATCCAGCAGAAATCACCGGGCGTTTATGCCATTTTGAATGCACAGTTGGTGGATGCAGAAACCGGTCCCGTGAAGGCAAACCTGTTGATCAGCGAGGGAAAGATACAAGCCTTGGGAGCTAATGTTATCGTTCCCAAAGAAGCCATTGTGGTGGATGGGACTGATCTGTTCGTCTATCCGGCATTCATCGAGCTGGTTTCTGACTATGGCATTAAAAAGCAGGAAGGTACCGGAGGAGGCCGAACCAACTTTAATCCTCAACTCGAACCCCAGCGCAAAGGTGCCTACTTCTGGAATGATGCTATAAAACCGGAGTACAAAGCTTCCGAGCAGTTTGAGCATGATTCTAAAAGAGCAAAAGAATTACGTGAGGCCGGCTTTTCAATGGTGCTCAGCCATCAGCGGGATGGAATAGTGCGTGGTACCGGCTTACTCTGCCTGTTGGATGAACAGCGTGAGGTACAAAGTGTTTTCAAACCTTCCGCTGCCCGCTTCTACAGCTTTAGCAGGGGAAGAAGTCAGCAATCCTATCCTTCCTCCCTCATGGGGATCATTGCATTGCTTCGGCAGGTGCATTATGACGCTAAGTGGTACAGAGAAGGAGGCTACAAAGAAGAGCGAAATCTTTCACTGGAAGCCTGGAACAATCAATTAACGCTTCCTGCCATTATCGAACCGGGCGGGGATAAATTAAATGTGCTTAGGGTTGCCGAATTGGGTAAAGAAATAGGCATTCCCTTTATTGTAAAAGGCAATGGAGATGAATACCAGCGCATGGAGGAAGTCAAAAAGACAGGATTGTCTTTGATACTTCCGCTTGAATTTCCTGAGGCATATGATGTTTCTGACCCATTGGATGCAGATTATGTTTCCCTGGCCTCCATGAAACACTGGGAACTTGCCCCGCACAACCCCAGACTTCTAAATGAAAAGGGTATTCCTTTCAGCTTCACTGCTTCATCAAACAAAAAACTCAAAGATTTTCAGGCAGCACTTGGCACTGCCATTCGAAAAGGGGGCTTATCGGAGCGTGCAGCCCTCGCAGCCTTGACCACCCAACCTGCTAAAGAATTGGGCATGTCCGATCTTTTAGGAAGGGTATCCCAAGGCTATCTGGCCAATTTGCTGATTACCTCCGGCCCGTTATTTCAAAAAGATACAAGAATTCTTCAAACCTGGGTTGGTGGAAAGCCATTTATCCATGAAGAATTGCCTGCTGCTGATTTGAGAGGGGAATATTCCTTTCAAACGCAAGGTAAAAACTATAGCCTGATCGTATCGGGAAGCCGCCTTAAGCAGGAGTACAAGCTTAGCAGAAAATCAGACTCGGCTTCCTACACCTTAAAGCCTGAGTTTTTGGGGCAACAGATCAGTTTTCAGATCAAGGATTTTGCTGACAGTGTCGAAAAGGGAGTGTACCGCTTTCAGGGCTATTACCAGTCAAGAAGCTGGAACGGAACCCTGACCAAGCCCGGGGGTGGTCTTGAAAAATGGTCAGCCCAATGGGAAAAGGCCTATGTTGACACCAGTGCCAACAAGAAGCAAGAGCCCAAATCTGAGCGGGATACACTTCTGGGTCAGGTGATTTATCCTTTTGCAGCGTATGGTAAACCAGAAAAACCTAAAACAGAGTCGGTCATATTCAGAAATGCTACGGTCTGGACCAACGAAGAAGCAGGCATTTTGACAAATACGGATGTTTGGGTGGAGAACGGAAAAATAAAGCAGGTTGGGAAAAGCCTCCAGGCGACTGGAGTAAAGGAAATCAAGGCGGAAGGGTTGCATCTAAGTTCTGGAATTATTGATGAACATTCGCATATCGCTATCAGCAGAGGGGTAAATGAAGGTGGTCAGATGAACTCGGCTGAAGTGCGTATCGGGGATGTGGTGAACTCTGAAGACGTTAATATCTACCGTCAGCTGGCAGGAGGAGTGATTGGAGCACAATTACTTCACGGATCTGCAAATGCCGTTGGAGGGCAGTCAGCACTTGTTAAATTCAAATGGGGATCCGCACCTGAAGAAATGAAAATTGCCGGAGCAGACGGTTTCATCAAATTTGCTCTGGGTGAGAACCCAAAGAATAGCAATTCGGGTAGTTTCTCCACTTCGATCTTTCCTCAGACCCGAATGGGTATTGAGCAGCTTTATTATGATGCTTTTGCCAGAGCCCTGGCTTATGAGCAGCAATGGCTGGAGTTCAACAAAACCCCTGAAAAAGAACGGGCCAAAATGATCCCACCCAGAAAAGACCTGGAGCTGGATGCCATGCTTGAAATTCTGAGGAAGAAGCGGTTTATCTCATGCCACTCTTATGTTCAGTCTGAAATTGCCATGCTGATGAAAGTGGGCGACTCTTTAGGCTTTAAAGTGAACACATTTACCCACATTCTGGAAGGCTACAAAGTTGCCAATGAAATGAAAGCCCATGGAGTACATGCTTCCAGCTTTGCGGATTGGTGGGCCTACAAATGGGAAGTTAAAGATGCCATCCCTTACAATATGGCCATCCTCAGTGGAGCCGGTGTAACTACCTCAGTAAATTCTGATGATGCTGAAATGGCAAGAAGGCTAAATCAGGAAGCTGCAAAGGGGGTGAAGTATGGAAAAATGAGCGAAGCAGAAGCCTGGAAAATGGCCACGCTCAATCCTGCCAAAATGCTACATCTGGATGGGCAAACGGGTAGCATCAAGCCCGGAAAGTATGCCGACCTGGTTTTGTGGAGTGATCATCCGCTTTCCATTTATGCCAAACCGGTACAAACCTGGGTAGAGGGAGTGCGTTATTTTGATCAGGAGGAAGATCGGCGACTTAGGGAAAGCATTGCGCAGGAGCGAAGCCGACTTATTCAAAAACTTCTGAAGGCCAAAGATGCCGGAGTAAGTGTCCAAAAACCCAGCCCACCGGCCAAGAAGCATTACCACTGTGAGGATGAAGAAGATGAAGGCCAGTTTTAATCCGATCCCATGAAAAAGATAACATCCATTTTACTCCTAAGCATTTGCTCTGCTTTCGCTTTTGCACAGGTCCCTGTACCCAAACCAGCTGCTGCCCAGTCAGAAAGCATAACCATTAGTCAGGCAAGGCTTCACCTTGGGGACGGAAAAGTAATCGAGAGCGGATACATCAGTTTTGATAAAGGGAAAATCACGGCCATTGGAACAGGGGCTGTCCCCGCTTCCCTGAAAGGCAAGCTGATCGATGGAAAAAACAAAGATGTTTACCCCGGCTTTATTTTACCCGCCTCCACACTTGGCCTTCGTGAGATTGACGCCCTGAGGCCCACCCTCGATTTCGCCGAAAGGGGAGAATACAACTCTACCATTCGCTCTTTGGTGGCCTATAACGCTGAGAGTGAATTAATCCCTACCCTTAAGTTCAACGGTATTTTGCTTGCTCAAATCGCTCCCTTAGGCGGGACCATTTCTGGGCAATCGAGCATCATGCAACTGGATGCCTGGAACTGGCAGGATGCTGCCTACCTGGGTGATGAGGGCTTATGGATCAACTGGCCTGACCTTTACAGCCGGTCAGGATGGTGGGCTGAGCCGGGCGATGTTAACAAGAATGAACAGCGAAACGAATACCTGAAAGGCCTTCGGAATTTTATCGCTGAGTCCAAAAGCTACTGTAGTAAGCCTGGCAAAGAAGCTAATTTGCCTTATCAGGCCATGTGCAAAGCATTGCAAGGCAAGCAAAAGGTGTACATCAGAGTAGGTGGAGCAAAGGAAATCCTCGAAGCGGTGCAGACATTGAAAGCTGAAGGGCTTAATTCATTGGTGCTTGTAGGAGCCAAAGAGTCCTGGAGAGTAGCTGATTTTTTAGCCAAAGAGAACATTCCGGTGATCCTCTCCGCTTTGCACGATCTTCCGACCCACGACGACGATGCCATCGATCAGGTGTATTCCATTCCCGGAATTCTGAAGTCAAAAGGAGTGAAGTTTTGCCTTTCCATAGAGCCGGTTAGGGAACTGATGGGCAGCAGAAATCTGCCCTTTATCGCCGGAAACGCAGTAAGTTTTGGCCTGAGTAAAGAAGATGCACTCAGCAGCATTACCCTTCATGCAGCCGAAATTCTGGGCATCGACAGCAGAACAGGAAGCCTGAGCATTGGAAAAGACGCAAATCTGATCCTATCCAATGGAGATGCTTTGGACATGCGGAGCAATCAGATCGAGAAAGCCTTTATTCAGGGAAGAGAGCTGGACCTTCGTGGTAAGCAGCAGGCTCTTTACGAACGGTATCTAGAGAAAATGGAAGGAGCGAAAAAGTAGGGCTACAAAGAAACCCCCATCCTGATGACCCATGGGCTGGGGTAGGGAGAACGTAAGGGGTCATACAGGAAATTGTACAAGAGCATGATGCTAAACCCCATTCGACTTCCTGCAGATTGAAAGAATCCACCTCCCAAAAAGGCTCCCGGTACCCAAATCCTGCTCCTTCTTTCGAGTCGATCCTCAAACGTGAGACTTATATTTTCAAATTCACCTTGTGCAAATACCTGTCGGGTAAGGTTAAGCCTTCCAAACGCCTGATAGCCAAACAAATGGTCAGAAAAACGTATGGACCTGATTTCCCTGTACTGGTATTTGATTCCCATACCGACAGCTACCCTTTCATTCACCATATAGCCTACCTGAGGGCTCAGATCGACCCAGGTGAGGTTGCCAAAGCTTGCCCAGGCATAGCCGCCATAGAAAATGCGGTTTCTCCAGGAACTGCTTTCATCTACTTCCTTTTGAGCAAGGGCAAGGTGGGAGAGCAGAAGCAGGCAGAATAGGATCAATCTGGTGTTAAGCATAGAATAAGGACTTGAAATGAGCTAATGCTTTGGATTTAAAACAACACAAGTTAACAGTTTTGAGCAATCGAACGATTATTAAAAGGTTTCAAAGACCGTAAAAGCCAATTCCAATTGTAAAAGCTGACTTGTTCTAAATCAAATTCCCCATCAAAATGGCTGCCAACAGACTAAGGATGGCATAAAACTCCGGAAAAGCCGCCTGAATAAGGGTGTTTGCAAACAGGTTATGACCACCGGCAATGGCTGTGATGCCCCCTACACAGATATCTGCCTGATTGAGAGCTGAGTAGAAACACACAATGCCTACCATCAATCCGGCCGCAAAGGTGATCGTGGCGGCAAAGGGGCTCATGCTTGCAGCAGGGCTTCCTCCAGTTTTTTCTTCCCTTCAGCTTCTCCCTTTTCAAGACCTTGCTCAAAGAGCTCACGGGTGATTTGTTCTTGTTTATTGGCACTCATGTCAATTTAGTTTTAGAAAATCAGTTCTGTTCTCCGTCAGCCTTATACCAGGTATAAATTTGACAGAAAATAGTTTAACCAAAGCTTGAATTAAAAAGCCATAAATAGTTCTAAATGAAGTATTTAATTTGATTGAATTAATCATTTGACTCAAGTTCATGGCCCTATCGATTTCTGAACAAAGAATTAGCCTGTGTTTCTGAATTCAAACTTAAGGGAACACAATGTTTAGCAAAGCAAAGGAGCACAGGATTATTTAAGTTTCATGACTTATGTCAGTTGGAAGAGCGGCATAATACGAAACAGACCATTTGTTAAAGGACAGGTAACAAAAGATTAACATTGCCTTTACATTCCAAAGCAGGGGAGACCCTACTTTCGTTGGTGATGATCCGACCCTACGGGACTGTTATTTTTATTGTGTTTTTTGCTTTCTCGGGCTGCCGTCAAGTAGCTGATTTCAGGTTTATTAAGGTGATGGGCTCGGACTCAGAAGTGAACCTGGTGCTATCCATGGCTGAGAAATACATGCAGCGGGACTCATTAGCTTCGATCGGTATCATCGGTGGCGGATCAGGAATGGGGATCGCTTCACTGATTAACCAAAGGGCTCAATTGGCTAACTCCTCCAGAGAACTTACCGAGAAAGAGACCAACCTGCTGAAAGAGAAGAATATTGAGATTTTACGATTGGTATTTGCGCTGGATGCCATTGCTTTTGTCGTTCATAAGGATCATCCGCTCGATACCATTACCTTAAGTCAGGTTTCCGCACTTTACCAGGGAAATATCAGAGATTGGTCCGAAATCAGCAGGCAGCAAGGCCCTGTGAGGCTGTATGGAAGGCAAAGTAATTCCGGCACCTACCTGTACCTCAGGGATCAGATTGTAAAAGCAGAGTATGATAATAGCTTGTTGGGGCTAAATGGTAATGCCCAGATTTTAGAAGCCATCCGGCAAGATGTATCCGGAATAGGGTATGTGAGTGTTGGCTATCTCGAAGGCAAGTCGGCCTCTGAAAAGCAGATCAAAGTACTTATGGTAAAGAATGAAGAGAATGGAAACTGCTACTCGCCCCTTTCTCAGGAAGACCTTAAGGCGGGCCTTTATCCTGTTCAGAGGCCTCTGCTGCAGTTCCTTGCACTGCCGGCATCTGACCTGGCACTGGATTTTGTGCAGTTCGAGCTTTCAGCCGAAGGTCAGGACATGATCCGCAAAAACGGCTATCTTCCGCTGGACACATTAACCCATCAACAAATGCTAAAAGCTTTAACCAAGGCACGCCAACATGAGGGATAGAGTAAACCGATTGATGGCATTAATCATTCAAGCCTGTGCCCTTTCTTCAGTACTGGTCCTGATGGGCATTTTTCTGATGCTTTTAATCAATGGGGCCATGTTGTTCAAAGAAGTTTCGGTATTCGATTTCCTAACCGGAATGACCTGGAACCCCGGCGCATTCGATGGGCCGGCTTATGGGGCACTTTCCCTGATATGGAGTACGATTTTGGTCACCATCGGAGCCATGCTGATGGCTATCCCTCTCGGTATTGCTATGGCTGCTTTCATGTCAGAAGTAGCTCCCAGATTTTGGAGAAACCTCCTGAAGCCCCTGATCGAGTTGCTGGCAGGTATTCCTTCCGTGGTTCTGGGTTTTATAGGTATTGAACTGATCGGACCTTTATTGCAAAAGTACCTAGGATTGAGCACAGGTTTTAATGCCTTAAATGGCTCCATTTTGCTATGCCTGATGGCCTTGCCTACCATTATTTCCTTATCAGAAGAGGCCATCCGTGCTGTTCCCTTTTCGTTCAAAGAAGCTTCATACGGTCTGGGAGCAGGCAAATGGGAAACCCTGATAAAGGTCACCTTACCCGCATGTACCTCTGGACTGATCGCCTCTTCCATGTTGGGCCTGGGCAGGGCTTTAGGAGAGACCATGACCGTACTGATGGTAACCGGCAATGCGCTTCAATTCCCACATGGTTTTTATGACTCCGTTCGTACACTCACCTCAACCATTGCCATTGAACTGGGAGAAGTAGCCAGCGGAACTACCCATTATTTTGCTCTATTTGCAGTCGCCAGCCTTCTTTTCTGCCTATGCCTGATCATCAATATCGCTGCAGAAGCAATCGCTGCCAAATTTAGATACCGACAGACATGATGAACCGAAATTGGTATTCAAACCTGGGTTTTGGAAGCCTGTACTTAAGCACCTTCCTGGTGGTGGGCTTCATTGCCGTGATCCTCTGGGACCTGATTTACAAAGGAGCTCCTTCCTGGAACTGGACTTTCTTCTCTGAGGGGCCACAAGAGGGCATGACCAAAGGTGGCATTTTTCCTGTGATCGTCGGCACCTTTTATGTTACCCTTATTTCCACCATTGCTTCATTGCCATTGGGGATTGGTACTGCCATTTACCTACAAGAATATGCTCCTGATAATCTGCTCACCCGACTGATCCGAAGCAGCATACGCAACCTTGCCGGAGTGCCTTCGGTTATTTTTGGCTTGTTCGGACTGGTTCTTTTTGTCCAGCACATGCAGATGGGTACTTCTCTACTTGCCTCAGGACTTACTTTGGGTTTGCTGACTTTGCCAACTGTAGTGGCCTCTACAGAAGAAGCGCTTCGCAATGTTCCTCAATCATACCGTGAGGGAGCTTTGGCACTTGGAGCTACTCAATGGGAAGTTATCTGGCATCAAGTGCTGCCTGCGGCGTCATCAGGAATCTGGACAGGGGCCATGCTGGCCATTTCCAGAGCGGCAGGGGAGACCGCACCGATATTATTCACCGGGGTTACTTTTTATCAGAGGTTTTTGCCTCAATCCTTGTTTCATGAGTTTATGGCCATGCCGTACCATATTTTCATTCTTTCCACACAGCATCATGCCATCGAAATCGTTACCCCGATAGCCTACGGGACAGCACTTTTATTGCTTGTTCAAATTCTGATTTTGCAGATGATAGCCTTTTATCTACGTTACAAACAAACCAGTACAAGAAGATGAGCCAGATGAAATTAGAGGCGAAAGGCCTTGATTTGTTTTTTGGTGCAAAACATGTACTCAAAAAGGTAAGTATTCGCATTCCTGACAAGCAGGTGACTGCACTTATTGGGCCCTCGGGTTGTGGTAAATCAACCCTGCTCCGTTGTTTTAATCGTATGCATGACCTTAACCCTATGGCTAAACTCAAAGGTGATGTGCTGTTTGAAGGGCAGGACATCCATCTTAGCAAGGCAGCAGAGCTCAGGCAAAAAGTGGGAATGGTGTTTCAGAAGCCCAACCCTTTTCCTCAATCGATTTTTGATAATGTGGCTTATGGTCTACGGCTCAGCCAGAAATTGACCAAGTCTGAATTGGAATATAAAGTGAAAGCAGCACTCAGTCAGGCTCACCTCATCGATGAGCTTCCGGACCTAAAGGCTTCGGCAATGGAACTTTCGGGAGGGCAGCAGCAGCGTTTGTGTATTGCCAGAGCGGTTGCAGTTTCTCCTTCGGTGCTTTTGATGGATGAACCCTGCTCTGCACTTGACCCGATCAGCACCCGAAAGGTTGAAGAGTTGGTCCTTCAGTTGAAGAGCGATTATTGCGTGGTGATCGTAACCCATAACATGCAGCAGGCGAAGAGGGTGTCTGACCTGACCGCATTTATGTACATGGGGGAACTGATTGAATTTAGCGAGACCAGGCAGCTCTTTGACAAGGCTAGCCATGAATTAACCAGAAACTATCTAGAAGGAAGTTTTGGTTAAAGAAAATCTCAGGGAGTAGAAAGTAGATTGATTTGGTACCGAGGGCGGGACTCGAACCCGCACAGCCGTTAAGCCTCACGCCCCTGAAACGTGCGTGTCTACCAATTTCACCACCTCGGCAATGAAGCGTAAAGATAGGGAGTACAGATAGGATTGCAAGGCTTGGTTTCAAATTCAATGTGGCATGAGATGGCTTTCTGCAGTCCCTGATCGGATCAATAAAGGGCTATTGGTATAGCCTGAATCAGCCCGCTAATGGCGCAGAAAGTCTCATTCATCCAGCATTAACCATGAAATATTAAAATACAACTTTTAATTTTCATGGATAATGACCAATTTTGAGACGTGATCCAGCGTGATATACATAACGAGCTAGTTTCATCTTTAGCTCAGTTTCCTGTGGTAGTACTTCTTGGGCCAAGGCAAGTGGGGAAGAGTACCCTTGCCAGAACAATAGCATCCTCTGTTGTTCATGATGCTGAAATGTTGGATCTTGAGAAACCTTCAGACAGAAGAAAGTTGGAGGATGCTGAGAGTTATTTGGGAAGTTTGAAAGGTCGAACAGTAATCCTGGATGAGGTACAGACTATTCCTGAACTGTTTCAACTGATGCGTCCACTGGTAGATGATCACCGGGTGCCGGGAAGGTTCTTATTGCTGGGTTCAGCTTCGCCATCATTGATCAAAGGCGTAAGTGAGTCGCTAGCAGGTAGGGTTAAATACCTGGAGCTTACACCTTTGCTATTTACAGAAATCTCAACACATTTTAACTCAATACAGCAGCTATGGGTGAGAGGAGGTTTTCCAGATTCCTATTTGGCAAAAGATGAAGCTGCAAGCATGGCATGGCGAAAGGCTTACCTGGATAGCTTTATATACCGTGACCTCAATCAACTATTCGGTACTACCTTTTCTCCATCTCTGGTTCAGAATTTCTGGAGCATGCTTGCGCACCGACAGGGGCAATTGTTCAATGCCCAAGATCTGGCTGCATCGCTGGGTGTGAGCGGGCCGACTGTGGCTCGTTATCTGGAGTTTATGGAAGGTGCGTACATGATCCGCAAGCTGGCACCCTGGCATGCTAATCTGGGTAAGCGCTTGGTAAAATCTCCAAAAACCTATGTGAGAGACAGTGGTTTGCTTCATGCATTACTCGATATAGATCAGCATTCTACCTTACGAGGGCATCCGGTGGCTGGGTTCTCTTGGGAGGGCTTTGTGGTTGAGCAGATCATCGCTTCGCTGCCAGCACAACTGCGGCCTTTTTTTGTTAGGACACACAACGGAGCAGAGATTGATCTGTTATTGGTGAAAAATGCTCATCCGTTTGCCGCCATTGAGATCAAGCTCAGCCATGCGCCTACCCTGAGCAGAGGCTTTACAGAAGCTTGTATGGCGTTGAAGGTAGAGCATAAATACCTCCTAACGCCCACCTCTGACCGATATACCTACAAAGGAGCCACCGTTTGTAGTCTGGAAACATTTATCAAGGAGGAACTGCCCGGGCTACAGCGTTTATCTTCATAAAGCCTAGCGATCAAAATTAAAATCTCAATTTTTATGATAATAACCATAAAAAAGATTTTGAAAAGCATGATAGCTCCTATATATTTGTTCATCTTAGACCTATCTCGATGAAACTTCCTATCCTTCTTTTGAGCATTTGTATAATTGTTGGTTTGTCCGGAACTGCCTCTGCCCAATTCTCCCAGCCGGGGGAGTTGGATACTACGTTTAACTTTGGGGGCGTACCGCATAGTTTTTTTGTAAATGCTGTAAACGAACTATCTCCTGGTACCGGAGCGGATGGTACAGTCCTGTCCCTTGCCCTTCAACCCGATGGCAGGGCTGTGATCGGAGGAGATTTCAACAATTACAATGGCATGACTCGCAACCGGATCGCCCGCCTGAATGCAGACGGCAGCCTGGATGCGACTTTCAACCTAGGCTCTGGAGCGAGTAGTACGATCCGGTCCATCGCACTTCAACCCGATGGCAAGATGTTGATCGGAGGAAGCTTTACATCTTACAACAGCACGCCCCGCAGCCGTATCGCCCGCTTGAATGCAAACGGCAGCTTGGATGCGACCTTCAGCCCAGGTTTAGGAGCAAATAGTACAGTCCTGTCCCTCACCCTTCAACCCGATGGTAAGCTGTTGATTGGGGGCAATTTTACCAGCTACAACGGCACACCCTGCAATAGTATCACCCGCCTGAATGCAAACGGCAGCCTAGATGCGACCTTCAACCCGGGCACTGGG
Organism: Cytophagaceae bacterium; assembly: GCA_027488815.1. Taxonomy (GTDB): domain Bacteria; phylum Bacteroidota; class Bacteroidia; order Cytophagales; family JAIYAX01; genus JAIYAX01. The sequence goes on from JAIYAX010000026.1 coordinate 298,608, forward strand.
GCGAATGGTGAAGTTCGGTCCTTAGCCCTTCAACCTGATGGCAAGTTGTTGATCGGGGGACAATTCACCAGCTACAACGGCACCACCCGCAACCGTATCGCCCGCTTGAATTCAGACGGAAGCCTGGATGCGACCTTCAACCCTGGTACCGGGGCCAGTAATACAGTCGAGTCCCTCACCCTTCAACCCGATGGCAAGGTGCTGATCGGGGGAGATTTTACAAGCTATGACGGTACATCACGTAACTACATCGCCCGCCTGAATGTAGACGGTAGCCTGGATACATCCTTCAACTCGGGCACCGGAGCTAGTAGTACTATCCGTACCCTCGCCCTTCAACCCGATGGCAAGGTTTTAATTGGAGGACTATTTACTAGCTATAATGGGACGTCCCGCAGTTTCATCGCCCGCCTGAATGCAGATGGCAATCTTGATGCGTCCTTCAACCCGGGCACCGGGGCGAATTTTGGGGTCTTATCCTTCGCCTATCAACCCGATGGCAAGGTGTTGATCGGAGGCTTTTTCACCATCTATAACGGCACCACTCGCAACCGAATCGCTCGCCTGAATCCAGACGGCAGTCTGGATGCGACCTTCAATCGGGGAACTGGGGCGAATGGAATAATCTTGTCCCTTGCCCTTCAAACCGATGGAAAGGTGTTGATAGGAGGAGATTATACAAGCTATAACGGCACCACCCGCAACCGGATTGCCCGTCTGAATGCTGACGGCAGTCTGGATACTACCTTTAACCCAGGCACCGGAGTCTTAGGAGGGTCATTTCCAGGAGTCAACTCCCTCGCCCTTCAACCCGATGGCAAGGTTTTGATTGGGGGTGATTTCACCACCTACAACGGCACAAACCGCAATCGGATCGCCCGCCTGAATGCAGACGGCAGCGTGGATTCCACATTCAACCCGGGCACCGGGGTATCAGGTGGATTATTTCCATCAGTCAGGTCCATCGCTCTTCAACCAGATGGCAAAGTGTTGATCGGGGGAGAGTTTACCAACTACAATGGCACATCTTGCAACCGAATCGCTCGCTTGAATGTAAATGGCAGTTTGGACGCCAGCTTCAATCTGGGCACCGGGGCGAATGATGATATCTTCTCCCTTGCTCTTCAACCCGATGGCAAAGTCTTGATTGGGGGCGATTTCACCACCTACAATGCCAACTCTCGCAACTCTATTGCCCGCCTGAATTCAGACGGCAGCCTAGATGCGAACTTCAACCCGGGCACTGGGGCGAATGGTTCTGTAGCCTCTATTGCAGTTCAACAAGATGGCAAACTGTTGATCGGGGGAGAATTCGGGACCTACAACGGTACGTCCCGCAACCGAATCGCCCGCCTGAATGCTGACGGCAGCTTAGATTCGCCCTTTAACCCGGGCACCGGAGCAGATGCGACAGTCAGGTCCATCGCACTTCAACAAGATGGCAAACTGTTGATCGGGGGAAGTTTTGCCACCTATAACGGCATATCCCGCAATCGGATCGCTCGCCTGAATTCAGACGGGAGTTTGGAGTCTCTCTTTGACCCAGGCACAGGTATATCAGGGGTAGGATCAATTGGATTTGGATTAGTCCTGCATCTCACTCTTCAACCTGATGGCAAAGTTTTGATTGGGGGAGATTTCACCAATTACAACGGCATTTATCGCTCACGGATCGCCCGTGTGTTTGCTCCAAATTGTGTTACTTTGCCTTCGGCACCTACAGCTCTGACTCCAGCAGCAATCTGTGCAGGCGGCACGGCTACGATCACCCCAACAGCAGGAGGAGCGAACTACCGTTTCTATGCAGCCTCCACAGGTGGCAGTCCATTGGCAGGAGGGAATGGTGTAGCTAGCTTTACCACCCCAACCCTCAGCAGCACCACGACCTATCATGTCGCCTCGGTAAGTGCAGCAGGTTGCGAAAGCAGCACGAGAACAGCGGTAACGGTAACGGTCAATCCATTGCCTTCCACACCCTCAGCTCCTGCTCCGGCAGCAATCTGTGCAGGCAGCACGGCTACGATCACCCCAACGGCAGGCGGAGCGAACTACCGCTTTTATTCAGCCTCCACAGGTGGTAGCCCCTTGGCAGGAGGAAATGGTGTAGCGAGCTTTACCACCCCAACCCTTAGCACCACTACCACCTATCATGTCTCCTCAGTTAGTGCAGCAGGATGCGAAAGCAATGCGAGAACAGCTGTGACGGTAACGGTGAACCCATTGCCTTCTTCACCAACCGCTACAGCTCCCGCAGCGATCTGTGCAGGCAGTACGGCAACTATCACCCCAACGGCAGGCGGAGCGAACTACCGCTTCTATGCAGCGAGTACAGGAGGCAGCCCCTTGGCAGGCGGGAATAGTGTAGCGAGCTTTACCACCCCAACCCTTACCACCACCACTACCTACCATGTCGCCTCGGTGAGTGCTGTAGGATGTGAGAGCAGCACGAGAACGGCCGTGACGGTAACGGTCAATCCGCTTCCTTCCGCCCCTACAGCCCCTGCTCCTGCAGCGATTTGTGAAGGTACTACCGCCACCATTACCCCAACGGCAGGCGGAGCGAACTACCGTTTCTATGCAGCCAGTACCGGAGGAAGTCCTTTTGCAGGTGGGAACGGAGTAGCAAGTTTTACTACTCCAACACTCACCACTAACACTACCTACCATGTGGCTTCAGTAAGCGCCGCAGGTTGTGAGAGCAGCACGAGAACTTCCGTTTCAGTGGCGGTCAATTCCTTGCCTATTGTCAACATTCTGCAGGTTGTAGATACGTTGAAAGCAAATTCACTTCCAGGTAGTTACCAGTGGTTACTTAATGGAGCGATTGTGACTGGTGCTACAAGTTTGAATTTTGTACCTACCCAATCAGGGTTATACACCTTAAGAGTAACCAGTCCACAGGGCTGCATTGGCATTTCAAATGCGATTAACTTTATCGTAACGGGCTTGGAGA
>JAIYAX010000016.1 GCA_027488815.1 Cytophagaceae bacterium
TGGAACACCGTAAGCAACAATGGATATTTTCAATTCATTGCTTCTGAAACCAACCGTGAAAGAATGGCAGGGCTTAGCACCACCAATGTAGATGCCAATTTCACCAGTATTCGGTATGCTTTTTATCTGGTAAACAATGGTACCTTAAGGATATACGAACTGGGTGCCGACCGGGGTGGTTTTGGCACCTACGCTACAGGTGACACCCTTCGAATCAGCTATATCAATAATGAGATCCGGTACTCAATAAATGGCAATATTTTGTTTATTAGTGCATTAGTACCAACTCCTACCTTGATTGTGGATGTTTCTTTAAATCAAATTGGAGGGACTATAACCAACGCTGTGGTTTCAAACTTCAATACAGGGGTATTTGTGGCCACTTCAACCAATGCCGGGACTAATCCAACTTATCTTTGGAAAGTCAATCAGGATACCCTTCAATCCGGAATCTCGCCTAATTTCAGTTTCGGAGGTATTGATTCAAACGATACCATTTCCTGCATTCTTGTTCCTGACTTAGGCGGTTGTAGCACTGTTAGTTACTCTTCTAACCTTGTTTTCAACCGAGAGGTAAGCGTATCAGCTAGCCTTGATTTCCATATCGAAAGTAGTTCGACCAGCAATTGTAATCTGGGGATAGAACAAGTATCATGGACCACTGCAAGTCTGATAAGTGCTGTTGCCAGTAGAAACAATCTTCAGAAATTTTCAAATAATGGCCTCTGGAATTCTGGGGCTTTCTCCAATAACAGTCTGAAAACCAATGGATACCTGGAATTTACTGTCGCAGAAACCAATACTTTCCGCTGTATAGGGCTAAGTTCTACAAATCCAAATGTTAACTTTAATTCCATACAGTTTGGGATTTATCTTCAGAACAATGCCACTTATTTCGTGATGGAGTCTGGTGCCACAAGAACAGCTACCCTCCCTTACCTCAGCGGTGATGTGTTTAGGGTAAGTGTGGAGAGTAATGTGGTCAGGTATTATCGTAACCAGGTTTTAGTTTTCACATCTGCTTTAACTCCGATCTTGCCCTTGTTTGCTGATGCCTCTTTATTCAACGCAAATGCAACTCTAAGCAATGTTCTAATCGCAAATTTCAACAACCTCAGTTTTCAGGCGATTGCTGTGAATGCAGGTGCTTCGCCTTCCTATCAGTGGAGGATCAATGGAGCAAATAGTGGCACCAACAGTGCTGCATTCAGTCCGGGCACTCTAGCTCCTAATGATGTTGTTTCATGTGTGCTTAGCCCAAATCTTGGGGGTTGTTTCGTCTCCACTTACCCTTCCAATACCATCGTTTACAGAGCTCCCGGTGGAAGCACCACATGGAATGGAAGCTTAAGCAATGCCTGGAACGTACCAGCAAACTGGAGTAATGGCGTGCCTGACCGCTTTACCTCAGCGGTTATAGCTTCAGGAACCCCAAATAGCCCTTCTGTGAATGTGGAGGCCTCAATATATGATTTAGAACTCAGGTCAGGAGCTTCTTTGGCAGTTGCAGGAACAAACCGAATGTTGATCCACAGAAACTTTTCCGACAGTGGCACATTTACATCGGGCACAAGCACGATTGTATATGCCGGCTGCCATGCCTCCGGGGGGATATTCAACAGCACCGGTATTGAAACCTTCTTCAATTTTCAAATGAATTCGACCAACCAACTTACCCTCCAATCCGGAACTTACCGTATCTCTAGCGCAGGCACCTTTACAAGAGGCGTACTTAATCAAAATGCCAGTCTGGTGTTCTTGGCTGGTTCCTCTACTTCAGGAGCAAGTTCACTGAGTTATGTCAATGGCCAGGTGACCAAAGAAGGCAATACAGCCTTTGTGTTCCCAACCGGAAGTGCTAACCGTCTTGGTCGGATTGCCATTGGAGCCCCTACAGCTGTTAGCTCATTCAGAGCCCAATACTTTGACTCACCATTTAGCAGTTTTACCCTGGCGACAAGCCCTGCTCCCACTTTAAATAACGTGAGTGCCATCGAACATTGGATTCTGGATAGGATTGCCGGTACCGGAAATGCAACTGTTACTTTACATTGGGAGAATGCTCAATTCAGTCAGGTATTGAACTGCACCAATGCAGACTTGAGGGTGGCTCGTTTTAATGGAACCGCCTGGGAAAATGCGAATAACACAGTGGTCACAACCGGTGCCTGTACAGGTACTTCCGCCGGAACTATCCGAACCAATGCCGCAGTAACAGCCTTTAGCCCTTTCACATTCGGATCACTCACTACTGTGCTAAACCCTTTACCAGTAGAGTTTGCTGATTTCAATTGTAGGATTAATGAGACAGGACAGCCGGTCTTAAACTGGATGGTAGCTGTTGAAAAAAATGCAAAAACGTATTTCGTACAACGTTCAGCAGATGGGATGAATTTCAAAACCATAGGTACTGTGCTTGCTACCCTTTCCTTTGAGGGAACAAAATCATACGGATTTACCGATCGATCTGCCCCTTCAGGCCTCAACTATTACCGTATAGCCCATGAAGATCAGCAAGGAGAGAGGCAGTATTCCAGCATCTGTGCTCAGGAGAAGGAACAGGAGCTTAAGTTTTACCCTAACCCGGCATCTAAAGTTTTAAACCTAAGTCTGCCTTATGCCAATGGAGGTGAGGTTTATTTACTCAATGTGCAGGGAGAAAAAGTGAGGAGCAAGCCGGTTGCTAATGAGACTGAGATCAATTGGCAGATCGGTGATTTAAGCTCTGGTTTCTACACCCTTATTTATGCTGATCGTCAAGGGATCAGAGCAAAAGAAAAAGTAATCATATTGGCCCCATGATGCAGGTAAAGGACATAAAAAAAGCCCCGTCGGGGCTTTTTTTATTAAGTAGAGTGCAATTAAAGCGCCTTTTCTTTTTTGTCGTGGCATGACTTGGTGTCTTTGCCAGCCTCAGCTTTTCCTGCACAAGATTTTGCCTCTTTCGACGCACAGCATGACTTTTCAGACTTGCTCTTCTTAGACTTCTTTTCTTTGTCACCACCTCCGGCATACACGGATGTTGATCCTATGAATAGCGCAAGAGCGGCAATGGCTAATACTTTTTTCATGAAATTAAAATTTTGGTACCACCCAAACCTAACAATAATTATTCCTGTTTGCAAGAGAGAAGAATGTTAATGAAGAAGAAAATAAGGAAATGGGCCATTTGGGCCATGCGACTGGTTATGTTGCTTACAGCAGTGCTCGCATTTTCTGCCAGCCAATTAGAGTTGGATTATGATTTTGAAAGCTTCTTTCCGAAAAATGATGAGGAATTGCAAGATTACTTTAACTACAGAAAAGCTTTTGAAAATGACAACGATTTCATGCTGCTGGGTATCGAGACCCCGGGAAGGTTATTCGACTATGCTTTTCTAAATTCAATCGACTCACTGTGCGACTCTCTAAGAAGGCTTCCGAATATTCAATGGGTACAATCCATCACAACCTATACCCTTCCGATCATAGGACCCATGTCGCTTAGCCAGGTCCCTTTAGTACACAGCGGCGATAGTCTCCTTTATGTACAAGACTCCGTCAGACTTTTTAAAGAGCCCGGCATCATCGGAAATCTTGTTTCAACAGATGGGAAGTCCATTTGCATTATCCTTAAGCATACTGACATGATGGATAAAGAACCCGGTCAGGTAATGCTTAATGGAGTAGACCGGCTATTGACTCAATTCGGCTTTGCTGACGCTCATAAAGCCGGCAAAATATTGGCTCAGGAGACCTATATTTTGAAAATGAGGAATGAACTGATCCTCTTTACCGTCAGCTCATTCCTGCTGGTGGTTGTTTTCCTCTTTTTCACCTTCCGAACCTGGGCGGGGATCTGGCTTCCGGTACTCATCATCCTCCTGATTGTGATTTGGGTATTGGGTTTTATGCAATGGGTCGGTGCTAAAGTCAATCTGGTGAGTACCATCATGCCTACCATTATGTTTATCGTCGGAATGAGTGATGTCGTGCATATCCTCAGCAAATACATAGATGAGTTGAGAATGGGGCTGGGGCGTTTTGAAGCACTCAAAAAGTCGATCAGAGAGGTTGGAATGTCGACCTTTTACACCTCATTGACCACGGCTGTTGGTTTTTTATCCCTGCTCACAGTAAGCATTGCTCCTATCCGTGAGTTTGGGTTGTTTACCTCTGCGGGGGTACTGTTCGCCTTTGTCATCACTTACGGGCTACTTCCTGCCTTATTGATCTTACTTCCCAAATCCGCATTCAAAAGCCATTTTACTGATAAAAGCCTCTGGCAAGACATACTCCATCGCTCTTTTTATGAGTTGATTCATCATCGGGTAAAAGTGCTGGTTGTATTCAGCCTCATTTCCACGCTCTTATGTGCTGGCATTATATTACTCAAGGTAAACATAACGCTGTTGGACGATATTGATGATGAAGATCCTCTTAAACAGTCTTTCATGTTTTTTGAGAAACAGTTTTCGGGTGTCCGGCCCTTTGAAATGAAAATCACAGTGGTTGATCCTAAGGCTACATTACTTAGCTATGAGGTGCTTCAGGAAATACAAAAAGTAGACTCTTACCTCAAATCAGAGTATGGGGTTAAATCAGGAATGAGCGTCCTGGATTTTGTGAAAGGCCTGAACCGGGCAAGCAATGGAGGAAGCGTGGAAGCTTTCACACTCCCGGAAGACAGCACAGCTTATGATGAGCTGCAAGGAAAGATCAGTTTTCTAACCAAGATGCCCATGATCAAAACATTTGCAGACAGTACCCGAAGGCTGGGAAGATTTGGTGGACGAACGCAGGACCTTGGAAGCCGATCTTCAAGAATGAAAAATGAAGCTTTCAAGCAATTTGTAAAAGAAAATACTGACACTACCCTGGTCCAATTTCAAATAACAGGCACCGCCTACCTGCTGGATAAAAACAACGATAGCCTGGTTTCGAACATGATGAAAGGGCTGGGAATAGGCTGTTTGCTGATTACGATCATTTCCTTGCTCATTTACCGAAACATAGTCGTGGCACTAATTGCTCTATTGGTCAATATAGTTCCACTTGGAATCATTGCAGGCATTATGGGTTTTGCGTCCATTCCTTTACAGGTAGGCACCAGTATCATATTCACCATTGCATTTGGCATAGCGGTGGATGACACTATTCATTTTTTAGGTCGGATGAAAGTGGAGCTTGACAAAGGCAAAAGCCCTATTTATGCCATAAAAAGGACGTTTATCAGCACCGGGAAAGCTCTGATCATCACCTCTCTTATCTTAATGGCAGGCTTTCTAACCCTCATTTTTTCAGACTTTAACGGTACCTTTTACATGGGCTTGTTGGTGAGCCTGACGCTGTTTTTTGCATTGTTAGCTGACCTCATCCTTCTCCCTCTGCTTTTGATTCAAGTGCTAAAACGAAAATCATGACTGTTTGAGGTTTCAAACGGGAGAACTTGGTGGCTTTGAATAAACTTGGACCCAGATGCCAAAAAAAAGGGCCTTTGAGGCCCTTAATTTCTTTATCATTAAGACGATTATAAAAATCCGATAACCTCGGACTTAACTGTTTGCTGAGTTTTTCCCTCTTTGATACCAGCGGCTATCTTTCTGATCAAGATGCCTGAAGCCGGTTTACGAATTCCAAACTTCACTGCAATTTGCTGGCATAGTTCCATCTCGCTGTCCTCAAGAATACCATCTGCAAGCATCATCTGTACCAGATCAAAGATCTGATCGAATCGCTCGGAGTTGTTATCCGGGATAACCAATTGATGGGTTTTGGTATTTTTTAAAAGACCAGACAAAGTATCTCTGTCGATGCCATTCTTGCCGGCGAGCTTCTCAAGAAACTCACGTTCTTTGTCATGCATCGACCCATCACTATTGGCTAAAGCGGCCAAATTGACTAAGTGACTCTTTACTTTCTTCTTTTCTTTACTTTCGAACAGACTGGAGAAAAACATGTGATTGGTACGTATCGTTTTGAATCAGTTGTAAATAAAAGGCAAAGTTATGAGAATTCATACATCCATCAGAACAAATCGGTGATTTTAAACTGACGATCTCTGAAGCTGAAATGCTCTCCAACTTTTTTTCCTGACATGGCCTGATACAGCGGCGTTTGAGCAGAAATAGCAAAGACAGTCTCTCCCTCGAAAACCAATTGCCCAAGGCTAATGCAGATAAAGTATTTCTGAACCTCTGTCACTACCACAGTGCCGAACTCAACTTCATGGGGTTCTCGGTTGAGGTCAACCCTCTTAAGCAAAGCAAGAGCACTAACTGCTTCTTCAAACTGCCGGGCATACATATCTCTGTCTTGTTGCATTTGTTCACGGAACGATTCAAACTTCTCTTCCATCCCACCCTGTTCCTCGTTGGCGCTCTCCTGGGCATCAAGCATGGCCTTACGAGCATTTTCAACTACTTTACTTTGCAACTTCAGGCACTCTTCCAGCAGGGCCTTCTTATCGAAACTTCGCTTTGTCATAGAAAAAACGTGCGAATATAGTTACTAAATTGTGGGCCGCTAAACTCGTTACCCACATGAAGTCAAATCAACCCTTTACTTTTTTTATTGCGCTTGCCTTCTTATTTGCTTTGTCGGCAGCCACTTCAACGATCCAACTGCTTGATACCAAGCTTGAAATTACAATTAGAAACAGCCTAGGCAATACCGTAGAAGGAGTAGAAGTTACCCTTTATGAAAATGAAAAAAACTACCTAGAGCAAGCCAACCCTGTAGCCAAACTTGTTACCAATTCAAAAGGGATTGTCCTTTTTGAAAAACTTCGTACCATCCCCTACCATGTTGATGCACGCAAAGATCTGATGGATAACAGCGAAGGAGGAACCAAAACAGAAGTGATGCAAAAAGGCAAGAAAAACAAAACCACCATCATCATCCTGGAATAACGCTAGGCTCCGGCATTTACGATGGGGGTAGTAGACTTTTCGGAGCAAAGCACAACCATCAGGTTGCTTACCATAGCCGCTTTCCGGTCATTATCAAGATGAACGACTTCCTTTTCAGCCAATCGTTGCAGGGCCATTTCAACCATTCCGACGGCGCCATCTACGATTTTAGTACGAGCGGCAACGATTGCTGAAGCCTGCTGACGTTGTAGCATCGCCCCTGCGATTTCGGGTGCATACGCAAGGTGGCTTATTCTGGCTTCGATCACATGAATACCTGCCAGCTCAAGCCGTTCGACCAGTTCTTTTTCCAGCTCATCATTGATGACCTGCCCTCCTCCCCGAAGGGTAATTTTATCGTGCTCGTCTCCGAAATCATCATAACTGTATTTCCCGGCGAGGGAGCGAACGGCAGCTTCACTTTGAAGGATAACATAGGCCTTGAAATCATCCACTTCAAAGAGTGCTTTGGCCGTTTCCTTTACCTGCCATACAATCACAGAGGCTATTTCTACCGGGTTTCCAATTCGGTCGTTTACCTTAATGCGCTCTGAATTGAAATTTCTGGCCCTAAGTGAAATGAGCTTCCTGCTAAAAAACGGGTTGGCCCAGAAAAATCCGTTTTCTTTCACTGTGCCTTTGTAGGTTCCAAAGAGGACCATGACACGTGCATTGTTGGGCTCAATGATGAAAAAACCGATCATCAACAATGAGGCAAGCACACTGAGCGCAATTCCTGCTGCTAATGCTATGGGTGACTCAACGGCGTTTCGGAAAGCTAAAACAATCCCTACGATCATCAACGCCAATACAGTTAACATGACCCAGCCGCTGCCGGGCTTAAAAGTTTGTTCTTTTTGCATCTTACATGAATTTAAAAACCTTCCTCGAAAGCTAAGAAAATCTTCACGTATAGGAAGACCATGTTTATGCTGAGGCTAGCTGTGAAGGATAAACAGCAGTATAAAAAGGATGAGCCATACCAAATCCAGAAAGTGCAGGTATCTCACCACCAGACTGATTCGCATTCGTTCAAACTCATCGGTAAAGTATATAAACTTGCTCACAGGGTCTTGCGCTGACTTATGAATTCGTTTGTAGGCGAACAACACCATCAACAGTCCGCCGATCACATGTAAAGCATGGGCACCTGTTACCACATAAATGTACCCTTGAGAGGCTCTTCCGGTGAAATAAACACCTTGATTTGCCAAAGCTCTCCAACCAAAATATTGGAGTAGCATGAAAAGCACTAAAGCGGCAGAAAGTCCTGACAAGACATACATCAAAGCAGACAGGTTCTCTTTTTCAAACCAGGTTTTCATCGGAAGACTTAAAAGCGAACAAGCAATGGCCACTCCCAATGACACGTAGAAATATACAGGCATTTCCAATCCCATATTTCCGGTGGTTTCGGCGGACTGAATAAATGACCCTATCAAAAAGCTAAAGATGAGGACAGAACTGAAAATTGACAGGTACAGCATGAGATGATACGGATGCATCCGCTCGATCTGTTCTGTCCAGGTTGACTTTGTACTATTCATTGCTAATGACAGTACAACAGCTTATTGCTGCCTTATGTTCCGTAGTAAAGGGGCACACCCGGGCCGATAGGAAGACCCAAACTAAGCCAGACGATAAACAATAAGGTCCAGATAACGAGGAACACAACCGAATAGGGCAACATGGTGCTGATCACAGTTCCTATGCCGGCTTTTTTGTCGTATCGCTGTATGAATGCTACGATCAGGGCGAAATATGACATCATCGGTGAAATCACATTGGTCACCGAATCACCTATGCGGTAGGCGCATTGGGTAAGCTCAGGTGAAAAGCCCAGCAGCATAAACATGGGTATAAAAACCGGAGCCATTATCGCCCATTTGGCGGAGGCACTCCCCATGATCAGATTGATGGTGGCTGAGATAAGGATAAAGGCAATCAACAATGGAAAAGGACCAAGACCAACCGATTTCAAAACCCCTGCCCCGTTAATGGCCAGAAGCAACCCCAGGTTTGTCCAGTTGAAAAATGCTACGAATTGAGCTGCAAAAAATACCAGTACTATATAGCTCCCCAAAGTCTCCATAGACTTGCTCATGCCTTTCATGGCATCTGCATCGGTCTTAATTGTGCCGGCCCCTTTTCCATAGGCAATTCCTGATACTGCTCCCATCACAAAGATGAATGCCACGATGCTGGACATAAAGGGGGAATGCAGCAAATCACCCGTTTTTATATCTCTCATGAAGCCAGCACCCGGCAGTGGCCATTCACGTGGGATTGCAGACCAGATAAGCACAAGGCTCATGATAAAAAGCGAAATGCCTGCGTAGCGCAAGCCCTTTTTCTCTTCAGGTGTCAAATGGCTTATTTCACCTGCTTTTTCCTCTCCGGTATATGGGCCCAGTCTCGGGATAATCACTTTCTCAGTTACCCAGGTGCCTGCGGCAGAGATAAAAAAGGTGGAGACAAACATAAAGTAATAGTTTGCCGTCGGGTTAACGATGTAATTCGGATTGATGATTTTAGCCGCTTCCGTACTCAATCCTGCCAAAAGAGGATCCACGGTGCCAAGCAGAAGATTAGCGCTATACCCGCCTGACACACCGGCAAAGGCAGCGGCCAAACCAGCTAAGGGATGCCGGCCTGAAGCTAAAAAAATGACAGCGGCCAAAGGCACCAAAAGGACATAACCAACTTCGGAAGCCATATTGCTCATGACACCTGCGAATACAATGACAAACGTGAGCAGTTTTGGTGGCGAGCTGAGCACCACCTTTTTCAATAGGGCACCAATTAGTCCTGAACCCTCGGCAATCCCAATGCCCAATAAAGCCACAAGAACAGTTCCTAGTGGCGCAAATCCAGTAAAATTGGTCACCATTTTAGTGGTGATCATGTGAAGCCCCTCAAAAGAAAGCAAATTGAATGGTTTGATCAGTTCTCCGGTGCCTGGGTGTATAGCAGTGAGATCGAACAGGCTGAACAAACCCGAAAGCAATATGATCAGGAATGCCAAAGAAGCAAACAAGGTGGCCGGATGAGGAAGTGCATTGCCTGCTTTTTCGATGATGTACAAAAAGCGGTCTATGGCATTTCGCCTGGGGGTTTCAGACATGGGTGGCTTGAGTTAAAAATAGATTACCAACGGATGAGAGCAGATGCCCAGGTGAAGCCTGACCCAAATGCAGCAAGACAAACTAAATCACCTTTTTTGATTTTTCCTTCCAATAGGGCTTCACTTAAGGCAATGGGGATAGAGGCAGCGGTCGTATTGCCATACCTCATAATGTTGTTGTACACTTTACCTTCTTCCAGACCCATTTTCTGTTGAATAAACTGACTTATGCGAAGGTTAGCCTGATGCGGGATGAGCATATCGATATCCGATACCTGCATCTTGTTTGCCTCCAACGCTTCCATGATCACTTCAGCAAATCGGGTAACAGCGTGCTTAAAGACAAAATTTCCGTTCATGTGAGGAAAATAAGAAACATCCTCCGGGTCGTTTCTTTTAATAATCTCCGGTATCCAGTCGAGGGTATTCGGTGAAAGCAAAGCCAATTCTTTGGCATGCTTCCCTTCGCTATGCATGTGAGTGGACAGTATTCCCCGATCTGATTTAGAATCGCCGACAGAAACAACTGCCGCCCCTGCCCCATCGCCAAAAATCACAGAAACCCCTCTGCCACGGTCGCTGATATCAAGTCCATGGCTATGAATTTCAGAGCCAATGACCAATATGTTCTGGTACATGCCTGTTTTGATGTATTGATCAGCAACAGAAAGGGCATAAACAAATCCTGAACATTGGTTTCGCACATCCAGAGCACCAATCTCAGCAATACCCAGTTGATCCTGTACCATTACTCCAGGCCCCGGGAAATAATAATCCGGGCTTAGGGTGGCAAAAATGATAAAGTCAATATCATCCGGCTTCAAGCCTGCATTTGCAATGGCTATTCTGGCAGCTTTGGTACCCATCGTGGAAACCGTATCGTCGCTGCCCTTTTCTACAAATCTCCTTTCTTTAATACCGGTACGCTCTTGTATCCAAGCATCGTTGGTATCCATCAATTTAGAGAGATCATCATTTGTGACGACATGGGGAGGCACATAATGCCCAACACCGGAGATAACAGATCTGAACATAAGAAGACTGAATTAAATCGCAGGCTTACGAAGGGGCAATGATACTGCCAAGCACCCCATATCACAAAGGATTACTCGGCATGCCTAATAAATGAGTTGATCAGGGAACCCTTGCGAAGGCCTGGTATTTACGTATCGCAGCCAGGCGTCTCCTTACCCTTTCATTGGGCTTGAGAGGTGACCATTTCAAAGGGCTTGGCAATATAGAAGCCAATGCAGAGGCTTCTCTTTGATTAAGTTTTGAAGCTGACTTTTTGAAATAATGCCTAGAAGCAGCCTCACTCCCATAAATGCCTTTCCCAAGCTCAGCGACATTCAAATAGGTCTCAAGAATTTTCCGTTTACTCCAGTAGCTTTCAATTAATACGGTGAAATACATCTCCAGTGCTTTCCGAACATAGCTACGGCCAGGCCATAAGAATACATTTTTAGCTACTTGCTGACTCAGTGTGCTGGCTCCGGCTATCGGTCGCTTTGATGATTTTTTTCGAATGTTCTTACGCTCAGCACGCTCCATAGCCTTGAAATCAAATCCGTGATGATACATAAACCGATGATCTTCAGCGGTGATGGTGGCCTTTTTGAGAGCCATTGACATGTCATCATAGGCTATGGGTCGGTAATCAGGTCGATACCCTTCCTGCACCCATCGGCTCAGCATCAACCATGTCCCCAGAGGTTTAAAAAGGCCAAGACTAAAAACCAGAAGAAGTGTGAGGCCTTGAACAAAAGCGAGAAACAACAGGGAGTACTTCGCTACTTGAAAGAATAGCTTATTTTTGAGCCTTCGCTCAAGCTTTTTCAATTGACAAATGATCCTTACGCTTCGCATAAAGTGTTACCCAATGATACAAAGATTTCACATTCTATTCGCTGCTTTTTGCCTGGCTATCCTAAGCCTTAGTTCCTGCAACCAGAATGAGAGCACAACAAAGGCCGCAAGGTCGGCCCTTGATAGCCTTAAACCTGAGCAAGCCTTGAAACTTCTTGAAGGCAAAACTTTTGTTGACCAATCGGCAGAGGCACTTATCCTCCGAGGCACCGCCTCCTTTCAATTAAAAAAATACGGCGATGCGATTGCAGACTTCAGTTCAGCAGCCCAACTAGAACCTGAAAATTATAAGCCTTATTACAACAGATCGCTGGCATTTATGGAGTCAGGCAAGGTAAATGATGCCATGATTGACCTGAGCAAAGCCATCAAGTTAAATCCCAATGAGAAAGACCTTTACCTCAATCGTGGAAATCTCTTTTTTCTCAAAAACGAAGTCGCAGATGCCCTCAGCGATTTTCAAAAAGTACTTGAGCTTGACTCATCGAATACACAGGCTCTTTATAATGTGGCGTACATTCATGGATCAGGAGGCAATAATTCTCAAGCTGAAATCTATTACAGACGTTTGTTGGCTCTGGAGCCGGATCACCTAAAGGCTCTTTTTGGCTACGGGCTTGCTTTGGTTCAAATGAATCAACGTGAAGCAGGTTGCGAATACCTCAATAAAGCTTATGAAAGGGGCTTTCAGTCAGCAATTAAAGTAATTCAAGTATATTGCACTAATTTACCAATTAAATGAGAAACTCAAATCTATCATTGATCGCTTGTTTCCTGATCTGTTCTTTCGCACAAGCACAGAGTTATTTTGCCAAAGTGCCCGGCCAAGCAGTACTTACTGTAGGTAACGAGCTTTCAACTTTTAACTCTTCAATGCTCAACCTTAGCTGTCTGAATGGCACAGAACAAATCACTTTGCAGGTAAAACTTGACACCTATCAGGATGAAAATTTGGTAACAAACCTATCGGATCGCCTAACTGCCAATGGCATGACCCTGATGCGTCTTGAAATACCAGCCAAAGGTTTTAGAGCTGAAAATGGAAGTAAAAATTCGTCAACAGCGACGATTGTGGTAAATTTGCTTGGTAAAAATCAGAGCATCCCAGGTAGGATTACTCTTGTCTCAAATAAACAATCAACTACCGTTAGTCTAGACGTCACAGTAGACCTTGAAGAACTAACATTAAATCAAAAATACAAAGGAATGAAGTTGAGATTTTTGGTGAATGAACATCGCATGGAGGCCTTTACCAATACTAAAAACTGATAACTATGCTGAGAAAATTGGCCTTCTTTTTAGGAATTTTTACGCCTTGTACCGTTTGGGCACAGTTGCCTCCAGGGCAGCCCCAGCAAGACTGCATAGGTGCTATACCTGTTTGCCAGGGTGTTTATTTTGAGCCCGCTTCATACCAAGGCGTTAATGGCACTTCTACAAATCCAGCCGACTGTAACGGCTTGATCTGCAACGAAATTAATCCGGCAATTAGTTGTTTGGCAACAGGTGAGAGAAACTCAGTGTGGTACACCTTTACCGTGCAGGGTACAGGGCTTTTTGGCTTCAATATCACTCCCAATATACTTGCTGACGACTACGATTGGGCGATCTACAACCTAACAAACTCAAATTGCGCTGCCATTTATACCAATGCTGCTCTACAAGTAGCTTGTAATTACAGTGGCTTGCCCGGAGTTACAGGTTGTAACCTTCCCGTTGGATCAGGAATAGTGGGACAGAATAATCCAGTTTTTCCGGTAGTTGCCGGACAAACCTATGTGCTTGTGGTCTCAAATTTTGAAACCAACCCAAACAACGCCAATGGCTTTACCATCAATTTGTTGCCTCCTCCTGTTATTCCTGTTGGTGGATCAGCTACCATCATTGGGGATACCACTCAAGCCCGGTTTACAGCAGATACCATGATCTATTGTGGGCGCACAATTGGTGTGAGATTTTCAGAGCGTATATTAAGGGACTCATTAAACAACCAGTCATTCAGAGTTGTATCACCCACAGGGGTTCAGTTGCCAGTCACTAATATCGCCTGCAACAACTGCGTAAGTAACCGGGGCACCAATTTCACAATCACTTTTCTAAACAACAGCTCCGGTCAAAACTATAAGCTCATTCTGATTGACTCAATTCCTGATGCCTGTGGCAATATTGCCAAGCTGGATACCGTTGAATTTGATGTTCTCCCCCGGCAAATCACCTTCGTGCCACAGCAAACAAATATTTGCATAGGCGACAACATTACTATTGCATCAACCATGTTTCCGGCTGATACCTACAATTACAGTTGGTCAGGCCCACAGATCAATGGCTCTTCGACCAACCCTTCTGTATTTGTAAGTCCACAGGTTTCCAGTTTTTACAGACTTCAGGTTACCTCTTTGCAAGGTTGTATCAGTCGGGACAGCATCGAAATCAAGGTCTTTCCACTGCCCTTACCGGGCGATGTCAGCCCTGACCAGAGCAACCTTTGCTTTGGAGACAGCTTGCGATTGATCGTCACATCACCTTCCATAACGATTGACTCTGCCTCCTCCATTTGGAGAAGCCTGGGACCCAATGAGGACATTCTTGCAGTCAAACAAGTGTCAAATGATACAACCTGGGTGGTTCCAAGATTAGGAAACAGGCTGATCAGGTTGCAAGCCAGAATCATCAGCAGAGGGGGTTGTGCCAATTTCAGTGATACAGCCAGAATTCAAGTTGGTAAAAATATGATCCCCTCCTTCGAGGCAGACACCTTAAGCGGAATCGTGCCTTTCGAAGTGGAATTTGCAGACTTCAGCACCTCCGATTTCAATCGGGAAAGTGATGCAACACGCAAATGGTTTGTAGAAAATACCACTTTAAATCCCGGAGTGAGAGTTCAATTTGGTGATAGTACCTGGGCCAAATATCGATTTGAAAATTTTGGTAAGCATCGAATCATTCTCCAACTATCAGATCAGTTGGGCTGCACCAAGGAAGTTGAACAGATCATTGACGCTAAACAATTCATCTTGCCCAACGTGATTACCCCAAATGAAGATGGGCTAAACGATCGATTTGTGGTTTTGGGCAGGGTATCAGGCCTGGAATTGAAAATCTTTAACCGCTGGGGCAGACAGGTGTTTTCCGATATGGATTATAAAAACACCTTCGATGGGCGAGAGCTGGAATCTGGCGTTTATTATTTCTCTTTGAACGACATTCAGACCGGCAACAGCTATACTGGTTGGATTCAGTTGATTAAGTAACGTCTTGTTTGTACACCGGTAGTGGAACAGACCTGGATCTGGCCAGGCATTTCCTTGATCTGAATGAATTGGTGGCCATTCCAACCGAAACGGTTTATGGCCTTGCCGGAAATGGTTTGGAGCCAAAGGCCATCCTTAAAATTTTTCAGGCCAAGAACCGGCCTTTCTTCGATCCTTTAATCCTTCATTGTAAAAGCCTGGAACAAGCCAGCTCAATGGCCACTGAATTTCCTGCTGTTTTAAGAGACCTTGCAGAGAAATTTTGGCCGGGACCACTCACTATTCTCTTACCTAAAAACGACAGGGTTCCTGACTTAATCACATCCGGCCAAGATGGAGTTGCCCTCCGAGTACCTGCGCACCCCCTTACTTTGGCCTTGCTGCAAAAATTGGATTACCCTTTGGCAGCACCTAGTGCAAATCCGTTTGGCTACATCAGCCCGACTACCGCAGCCCATGTATTGCAGCAGTTAACAGGGAAATTGGCTTATGTACTTGACGGTGGCGCCTGTGAGGTAGGCCTAGAGTCAACTATTGTCGGACTGGAGGCAGATCAGTTGGTGGTTTACCGAAAGGGCGGCTTGTCCATTGAAGAACTGAAGGCTCAGGTTCCAGCATCTATTCAAATCAAAGTGATTGAGCATTCAAGCTCCCGACCCGAAAGCCCCGGACAACTCCAAAGCCACTATGCTCCTTCAAAAAAATTAATTCTGACCGAAGATCTAAAAAGCAGCTTACCCTCATCGGTTCATCCTGAAACAACAGGATTACTTCTTTTTGGTGACCCACTTGGCCTGCATACTGAACATTTTGCTCTTACCCTGAACCTCTCCCCTTCCGGTGACCTTAAAGAAGCCGCCACTCATCTATTCAGTTTTATGAGAAGGCTGGACGATCACCCTCAAATTAGCCTCATTCTGGCGCAAAAGTTACCCGACCATGGTCTTGGCCTTGCCATCAATGACCGATTGAGAAGAGCCTCCGCCTGAAGAGCTGCATAGTTCCAAATCTTTACATTAATTTTGCGCCATAAAATCCAACCCTATGAACATCAAACCATTCCTGTATATCCTGACACTAAGTTTTTTCATGGCCGCTTGCGGTGGCACAGAACAAAAGTCAGAAACGGCCTCGGGCTCCAGTCTGGACACAGCTTTCAGCTATTTCGGAGATACGCTTGATAATTTATCCACTGCAGTTTCTCTTGAAACTTTTGAAACCATGATGGAGGAAAACAACAACATCGAAAATACCATGTTGACTGCTAATGTGGCTGAAGTATGCCAGGCAAAAGGCTGTTGGATGAACATCAGCCTGAGCAATGGAGAAACCATGAAAGTAAAGTTTAAAGACTATGCATTCTTCGTTCCCAAAGACATTGCAGGCAAAGAAATCATCATTGAAGGCAAAGCCTACACAGATACCACAAGTGTTGATGAGCTGAAGCACTATGCCGAAGATGCAGGCAAAACACAAGCTGAAATCGACAGTATCACTGAGCCAAAAATCGGTTATCGCTTCCTGGCCTCTGGCGTTGCCATCAAAAAATAAGTCTGCTCAATTCATTCAGAAAGCCTAAGATCACACCTTAGGCTTTTTTATTTTTATACCGTCATAACATGATG
This sequence comes from Cytophagaceae bacterium, assembly GCA_027488815.1. Taxonomy (GTDB): domain Bacteria; phylum Bacteroidota; class Bacteroidia; order Cytophagales; family JAIYAX01; genus JAIYAX01. Next base: position 16,757 of record JAIYAX010000016.1, read on the forward strand.
AGAAAACTTAGCTTTTTACTTCTTCTTGTTCCTTTAGAGCTTTTTGCACAAAGTGGGGTACTCCATTATGAGTTAAGGTTCTCTGAGCCACATACCCATTATGCCGAAGTAAGTCTTCAAATCAGAGGGTTTGAAGAGGATACCCTGGAGCTAAAAATGCCGGTCTGGACGCCCGGAAGCTATCTAGTCAGAGAGTTTGCCAGAAATGTGGAAGGGCTGGAAGCTTCCAACGATTTGGGACAAAAGATATCAATAGTAAAAGTTTCAAAGAATGGTTGGAAAATCCATCCCTGTAAAGGAGCTACCATTCAGATAAAGTATCGGATTTATGCAAATGAACTATCCGTAAGGACCAGCCACATCGATGAAAGCCACGCTTATATCAATGCTGCCTCAGTATTCATGTATGTAAAAAACTACAAGCAACTTCCCATTAGTGTCAAAATTTATCCTTTTCAACAACACAACAAAATTTCCACTTCACTTCAGGCAAGCGCAAAAGATCCCTGGCTTCTTTTAGCGACTGATTACGATGAACTGGTTGACTCACCCATAGAAATCGGTAATCAGAAAATCATCACTTATGAAGCTTTGGGAGTTCCCCATGAAATATGCCTCTATGGCGATGCACAATTTGACTCGGAAAGGCTGGTTTCTGATTTCAGAAAGATTTCAGAAGAAGCCAGTAAAGTATTTGGCCATCTGCCTATACAGCGTTATGTGACCATCATTCATCACTTTCAGGGTGCAGGAGGAGGATTGGAGCATAAAAACTCAACAACGCTTCACATCAGCCCCATGACTTACCGGACCAATTGGAATGGAGTGATTTCTTTGTTTGCTCATGAGTATTTTCACTTATGGAATGTCAAAAGGTTGCGTCCTCATGGCCTTGGACCCTTTAACTATGATGAAGAGGTCTATACAGATTTGCTGTGGTTTGCAGAAGGGTTTACCAGTTACTACGATGATTTGCTGCCCGTTCGTGCAGGTGTAGTGAGCACAGAGAGCTATTTGCAAGAACTTAAGCTGAGAATACAGCGAATTGAGCAAAGCCCGGGAAGCAAAGTTCAGACTTTGGCAGAATCAAGTTTCGACACCTGGATCAAGTTTTACCGTAGAGACGAAAACAGCTCAAACAGTCAGGTATCCTACTACGAAAAAGGTCATCTTGCCGGGGCGCTGATCAACGCTTATGTACTTGAAAAAACCGCAGGTGTTGCAGGCTTAGATGAAGTCCTCAAGGTGATGTACGATAGTTTTGCAATCAAATCTGATGTTGGCTTTCATTACCAAGACCTGCTGAGTGCCGTTGAAAAAGTAAGCGGAAACCGTATCGACTCTCTAATGAATAGTTGGATTTATAGTACTCAGTCCCCCGACTATGAGGCTGCATTTAAGCCATTGGGAATTCAGTTGAACTGGAAAAAACCGTTAAAGGAAATTCGGCTGGGTATGAGCGCTGCCCTTGAAGGCAATCGATACGTGGTTAAATCGGTAGAGAAAGGGGGGACTGCTTATGTGTCAGGTTTAAACTCAGGAGATGAAATTCTCTTTGTTAATGGTAAATCGGCCAACACACACTGGGCAGAGCTGGTGGATACAGGAAAGCCTGGTGATCGGGTGAATCTCACCGTCATGCGCAGGGGATCGAAAAAAGAGGTAGTCATGGAGCTCAAAGAAGAATCTCGCCCCAGCCTACAATTCAGCATAGCCCAAAAGTTAAGCCTGAGTCAAAAAAACATGCTCATCAAATGGATGGGCAAGATCCCTGAATCAAAATGACCATCGACTTTGCCCGTGAGCGGATATTAACGCTCAGAGATAAAATCAATTACTACAATCAGAAATACTATGAGGAGAGCATTTCTGAAATCTCAGACCTTGAGTTTGACCGCCTTCTTGAAGAGCTAATCCAACTCGAACGCTCCTTTCCTGAATTACAAACCGAAGACTCTCCCTCGCAAAGGGTAGGCGGTGCGATTACCAAGGAGTTCAAAACTGTATTTCATAAGCGGCCCATGCTTTCGCTTGGCAATACGTATACCCTAGATGAAGTTCGTGATTTTGACGAGCGTGTGCGAAAGTCAATGCTACAACCACCGGTCTACTTTTGTGAACAAAAATTTGATGGTGTGGCCATCAGCCTCATTTACAAAAACGGAAAGCTGAGCCAGGCAGTCACCCGTGGTGATGGGGAGAAAGGGGACGATATCACAAACAATGCAAAAACAATCCGGAGTCTTCCTCTGTCTCTCCGGGCAAAGGAATTCCCGGCCGAGTTTGAAGTAAGAGGAGAAGTTTACCTTAGTCAGGAGGCCTTTGAGGCCCTCAATCGGGAAAAGGAAGAAGCCGGTGAAGAAAAAATGGCTAACCCCAGAAATACCGCATCCGGCACACTTAAACTGCAGGATAGTGCTGAGGTCGCAAGGCGCAGATTGAGCTGCTATGTCTACCAATTACTGGTTGATGATCAACAAATTACTGATCATGCCGAAGGTATCGCATTGCTGGAGAAATGGGGTTTTCCGGTATCCCCTACCTACCAACTCTGCCCTAGCATTGAGGAGGTTTTCGCCTATATCAATAAGTGGGATCATGATCGCCACAGTCTTCCATTGGTCACAGATGGAGTCGTGATCAAGGTGAATGATTTCAGACAAAGAGAAATGCTTGGTTTTACGGCCAAGAGCCCACGATGGGCAATAGCCTTCAAATACAAATCTGAAAGTGCAAAAACCAGACTTCTTCATGTCAGCTATCAGGTAGGCCGTACAGGCGCAGTCACCCCTGTTGCCAATCTGCAGGCTGTTTTACTGGCAGGGACAACCGTGAAAAGAGCCTCCTTGCACAATGCCAATGAGATCGATCGACTTCAATTGCATGAAGGAGACATGGTTTTTGTTGAAAAAGGTGGTGAAATCATCCCTAAGATAACAGGCGTAGAGTTTGAAAGCCGGTCATCTGATGCCAAACCGATTTTATTCCCTACGCATTGCCCGATTTGTGGCACTCGGTTGGTCCGCTCCGAAGGAGAAGCTGCCTTTTATTGCCCAAATGATAACGGCTGTGCGCCCCAAATCAAAGGCAGAATTGAGCATTTCATCCAGCGTAAAGCCATGGAAATCGAAAACCTGGGAGCTGAAACAATAGAATTGCTTTTTCAGGAAGGTTTGGTTAAGAACCCGGCTGACCTTTATGATTTACAGTATGATCAGGTGTTGAACCTCAACAGGTTTGCCGAGAAATCAGCCAGAAATCTGATCGATGCCATTGACAAATCCAAAGCAATGCCTTTTGAAAACGTATTGTTTGCGCTGGGTATTCGCTTTGTCGGGCGCACGGTAGCAGAGAAATTGGCTCGGCATTTAAGGAGTATGAATGCCTTGATGACTGCCGACCGTGAGGCCTTGCTGCAAGCTCCTGAAGTAGGTGAAAAAATTGCCGATAGCCTCTTGTCCTACTTTAGTCAGGCAGATCACCTGAGCATGATTCAGAGACTGGAAGCCCATGGACTCCAGCTGAAGGTCGAACAAAAAGAAACCAAGCTGTTAAGCAGTTCACTAGAAGGGAAGACCTTTCTGATTTCCGGTGTTTTTGCCGGGATTTCAAGAGAGGAATTGAGCGATCGCATACAAGCTCATGGGGGTAAAATGTTGTCCGGGGTAAGTGGCAATCTTCAATACCTGGTGGCTGGGGAAAACATGGGGCCTTCCAAATTGGAAAAAGCCCGTAAATTGGGAGTTCAGATCATCTCAGAGCAAGAGTTGAATAATATGATCAACCCATGATTTTTTTCAATTGGTTTTCTTCTATCCGCTTGAAATGGTGGGGTAAAAAAGTTCGAAAACCCAGCCCTAGTATTGGATTTGAAAAGACTCAACAGATTGGAGTATTGGTCGGTTTCAAACAAAACCTCAATCAGGAAGCCCTGCTTTATTTCATCGAAAAGCTAAGAAATCAAGGTAAAAAAGTAACGATACTTCAATATCAGGACCAAAAACAGGCCACATGGCTGATCCCCGGGGCACAGGTGTTCAGCAGAAAAGAACTTTCCTGGTTGGGTTCTATTCTATCTCCTGCGGCACAGGAATTTATAAAAATACCCTTTGATTATTTGTACATCTTGTCTGATAAGCCAATGAAGCCCTTGCTGTTGATCGCAGCAAAGTCCAAAGCCAAGACCTTAATCGGGAGGGCTTCGTCTGATTTTAATCCTTATCTGGATTTGATGATACAGCTCCCTGAGCATGCCAGTCAGGATGTTGCTTTACAACACTTATATCATTACAGTAGCCGAATTACCGCATGAACACGTTATTGAAAGGCACCGGGGTAGCATTGGTCACTCCATTCAAATCGGATCAGTCCATTGATTTTGATGGAGTCAAGAAGTTGGTCAATTACCTTGGAGCAGAGGGTATTGAGTACCTGGTTGTCATGGGTACTACAGGAGAAGCCGCAACACTCAACAAATCTGAGAAACGGGCGGTACTCGATACTGTTTTGCAACATAACCCCTACCAGCTGCCTGTTGTTTATGGGCTAGGCGGCAATGATACCCGATCCTTAAAAGAAGAGCTTCAGCATTTGGATGTGACCGGCATTTCAGCCCTTTTAAGTGTTAGTCCCTATTACAATAAGCCTTCTCAATCCGGAATTATTGCTCATTACCAAACCCTGGCTGATGCTTCCACTTTGCCAATTGTTCTTTACAATGTGCCGGGAAGAACAGGTTCAAACCTGAGCGCCGCCACTACCGCAACCCTCGCAAAGCACCCCAATGTTATTGGAATTAAAGAAGCCTCCGGCGATTTGATTCAATGCCTTGAAATTAAAGCCAGCACCTCTGACGACTTTTTGTTGATATCGGGAGATGATTTGCTCACTCCTGCCATGATTAGCATGGGGGCCGTTGGTGCCATTTCTGTCCTGGCAAATGCCTACCCCGCTGTATTTGGACAGATGGTAAGGTTGGCTTTAGAAGGTCAGTTTACGAAAAGCCATGCACTGGCTCAAAAAATGCTGCCTTTAAACCGCTTAATGTATCTGGAGGGAAACCCTACCGGCGTGAAAGCTTTGCTGCAAGCTCTGGGACTGTCTGCTCCTTATGTCAGAGCCCCAATGGCAGAAGCCTCTGCTGAACTAAAAAATAACATCAGTAAAAACCTGATTAAATAAAAAAGGAGGCATTAGCCTCCTTTCTTTTAATGTGGTTGTTTTTACTTTTTCTTCTTGGCTGGAGGTGCAGCTTTGGAATTTTTCATGTTTTGAACCTCTGTTCTCACGGTCTGAGCCCAGTTTTTCATGTCCTGCAAGCCTTTTCTCACACGGGTACCTGCAGCTTGGTTGTCTTTATCGTAAAACTTTACGAAGTCGTCTTCCATTGACATTATAAGATTCTTGATCTCATCAAATCTTTTCATTATGAAACGGTTTAAGGTTGGTGTTTAAGTTTTCTGACGTTTAAAATTAGTGATTAAAACATTCGAGTCAAATAAAAAGCCTTTTATTTTGATCTGGAAAGCATATTAAACCACCTGGGCAATCGAACTGTTCGCATAAACTCCACTTTTGAGTTTACCTGAGACAGCGCTGAAGGCCTTTATGGTTTCTTCTACATCGGCCAAGGAATGGACAGCCGTAGGAATGAGGCGCAGCATGATCACATCTTTAGGAACGACAGGATAGGTCACTACAGAGCAGAAAATGCTATAATTCTCTCTGAGATCAATGATCAGGTTAGCGGCCTCATTGGTACCTCCACTTAGAAATACCGGTGTTACTGGCGACTCAGTTTTACCCAAATTGAAGCCTGCCTCCCTAAGCCCTGACTGAAGTGCTTTCACGATGACCCAAAGTTGATTTTTTAACTCCGGCTGGGTACGAAGCAGTTCAAGTCTCTTTCTTCCGCCGATAACCAATGGCATGGGTAGGGTTTTGGCAAAAATCTGTGAACGGGTGTTGTACCTGAGGAAGTTGATGACAAATTCATCACCGGAAACAAAAGCACCAATGCTTGCCATTGATTTGGCAAAAGTGGAGAAATACAAATCGATCTCATCCTGTACCCCTTGCTCCTCTCCTGTGCCTGCACCTGTTTTACCCATGGTTCCAAATCCATGCGCATCATCTACCAACAGTCTGAAATCATATTTCTTTTTAAGTGCAACGATGTCTTTCAGGTTTCCCTGATCACCGGCCATACCAAATACGCCTTCCGTTATCACCAGAATGGCTCCTCCGGTTTCAGCTACCCATTTACCGGCCCGTTGCAATTGTTTCTCGCAGCTTTCAATGTCATTGTGAGGAAAAACAAAGCGTTTGCCCAGATGCATGCGGAGACCATCCACGATGCAGGCATGGCTATCTGAGTCATAAACAACCGCATCCTGCCTTGACAGAATAGCGTCTATAACTGAAAGTATTCCCTGATATCCGAAATTTAAAAGCATCGTATCCTCCTTGCCCACAAATGAAGAAAGCTCTGCTTCCAATGCTTCATGCTCATTGGAGTTACCTGACATCATACGGGCTCCCATCGGATAAGCTAAGCCGTATTGTGCAGTTGCTTCGGTGTCAGCCTTTCTCACCTCCGGGTGATTCGCCAGGCCAAGGTAGTTGTTCAAACTCCAGGTCAGCATCTCTTTACCCCTAAATTTCATTCTGGGGGCGATTTCACCTTCGAGTTTTGGAAAAGAAAAATATCCGTGTGCTATTTTGGCATGCTTGCCCAAAGGGCCCATGTCCTTTTTGAACTTCTCAAACAGATCCACAGTAGAGCGGTTTTAAAATGGTATAATGCAGCAAAAATAGACAAAAGGCCGCATTGCTCAACAATTTCCTTTAGGCTGCATTAAGTTTTAGTCACGTTTGCCATCTTTGTCACTGAAGCAAGGCTGTAAAACCTCAACCTGGCAAGCCGGTTTTTGATCGATTTAGTCATGAAAAAAATAAACAAACTACTGATTGCTAACCGTGGTGAAATTGCTCTTCGGATCATGCGCACGGCCAGAGAAATGGGAATTCAGACGGTTGCGATCTATTCAGAAGCAGACCGTAAAGCACTGCATGTGAGGTTTGCTGATGAAGCCTATTTTATCGGCCCTCCCCCATCATCACAGTCGTATCTGCAGCAAGACAAGATCGTCGAGGTAGCAAAGCAGTGCGGGGCTGATGCAATACATCCCGGTTATGGCTTTCTTTCCGAAAACGCTGTGTTTTCTCAGAAGGTAAGGGATGCCGGCATCCTCTTCATCGGCCCCTCGGCCAAATCGATTGAGATCATGGGAAGCAAACTGGCAGCAAAGCAGGCGGCCATGAAATTTGGAATTCCTATGGTGCCGGGCACGGAAGAGGCCATCAGTGATATCCCTAAAGCAAAGCAACTGGCAGCAAAGATCGGGTACCCCATCTTAATCAAGGCGAGTGCAGGCGGGGGTGGCAAGGGGATGCGTATTGTGGAAAACGAAGCAGAATTCGAAGAGCAAATGAACCGTGCCATTAGTGAAGCTCAGTCTTCTTTTGGTGATGGGTCGGTCTTTATAGAAAAATACGTCACTTCTCCTCGTCATATTGAAGTGCAAATCATGGGTGATGAGCATGGCAACATCGTACATCTGTTTGAAAGGGAATGCTCCATACAGCGTAGACACCAAAAGGTGGTCGAGGAAGCCCCAAGCTCAATACTAAGCCCAGAAATGCGCAAAGAGATCGGAGAAGCAGCCGTCAATGCCGCCAGATCCTGTGACTATTTCAATGCAGGAACGGTAGAATTCATCATGGATGACCAGATGAAGTTTTACTTTCTGGAAATGAATACCCGACTACAGGTAGAACACCCGGTAACGGAGATGATTACAGGCATTGATCTGGTAAGGGAACAAATCAGGGTCGCTGAAGGGCACACGCTTCATTTTAAGCAGGAAGACCTGATCCTACGTGGCCATGCCATCGAGCTCAGGGTGTATGCAGAAGATCCTGCCAATAATTTTCTGCCTGATATCGGTAAACTGCATCGCTATGTGCGCCCACAAGGCAATGGTATCAGGGTCGATGATGGATTTGAGCAAGGCATGGACATCCCTATCTATTACGATCCTATGATTGCCAAGCTGGTTGCCTTTGCCGAAACAAGGGAAGCTGCCATTGAAAAAATGATCCGGGCTATTGATGAATACCAGATCGTAGGCGTAGAAAACACCCTCGCTTTTGGCCGGTACGTGATGCTTCACGAGGCTTTCAGAAGTGGGAATTTTGATACGCATTTTGTAAACAGACACTACAAAGTAGAGCAGCTAAAACCCGCAGGAAACGAAGAAGAGGAAAAAGTGGCGATGCTTATGGCCGGAATTATTGACCAGAAACACCGAAAGGCCTCAGAAGATCAACCGGCTGCTAACGGAAATCATGGCAACCAATGGCTGCGGAGAAGGACCTATGGGAGGTAAGTCATTCTCACTACTCGTAACCAACAGGTGCTGGCATTGGTTACGAGGGGTCATGGTTAAGTAGTGTGCCGGAGGCCAGGTCACATAAGGGTCAATCGGAACAGCCGAGCGAAGATGGGGATAGCTGGATTAGAAGGTTAGTTGGCTTGGTATATGATGGCAGAAGTCACGACTTGTGCAAGCTGGGCACAAGTCACAGACTTGCGCCAGCTGGGGGGAGCACATATACATAGCCTGTCACGTGAAACGGGAAATTAATGGCCGCTTTGACATACAACTTGCCAAGTACATGAATTCAACAGGTTAAAAACAATTGCCAAAGCAGCAGAAAAGCCATAAAGGATCAAGAGGCATTTTCAGCTTTTCTATGCCCGTTTTATGGCTTCCATAGTTCCTCTAAGAGACACCCAATTTTACAGATAAAAAAACCTGAAGAAAACTCAGCCGCTCCTATAAGTGCTTTATGAAGGCCGTTTTTCGTTTCAAAACTCAAGATTAAATAAATTAAGGGTAGTTGAACGACAGTTACCGCTGTTAGGTGCTGGGCTTTATTCATTCGTGGTATACAAGTTCTAATTGTCCGACTGTAATTTGCTTGTTTTCTTGTCTGTCGTTGATATACTCGTTGATACAGTTTGCAACGTATTCTCCAAGTTTTACAGGGACTGCATTTCCTATGATTTGTTCAAGGTCTGTCTTGCTACCGTTGAAAATAAAGTTTTCGGGAAAAGTTTGAATTAAACTTCTTTCTTTTGTTGATAGAGGTCTTACTTTGTCAGAAATTTCAACTGTGTCTCCTTCGTGTTTTGTGTAGCCTTTTGGAATTGGTCGGTTTACACCACGAATTGTTGGACTTGGTTCGTAAATACTGAAAATGCCACGTCTTGCATAACTTCTTGGGTGTCTGTAGTAATGCTCAACTCCAAGTGATTTGCCGAAATAGTCAAACAAAGTCATTTGTTTGCTTGCTAAATTTTTGTTGAAGTATGGATTTAGAAAATTGTCTGTTGAATGTTTATGTCCGACTAAGAAAAAACGTTTTCTTGATTGTGGAACTCCACAAAAACTGGCATCTAAAACTTGATAAGAAATTCCATATCCTGCTTCCTTTAAAATTTGTAATGATTTCTTCAGAATGTGACTCTTTGCAATTCGCTCAACATTTTCCATTACAAACCAATCGGGTTTTGCTGAGGCTACAATATTTGCATAAGAGATTGTCAGGTCTGCACGACCTAACGTTTCGTCCCTTTTTCCTGCACTTGAAAAGTCTTGGCAAGGTGGACCACCAATAATCATTTGTGGTTTAAGGCTCTTAACAAATTCAAGTCCTTCTTCGCTTCCTAAGTCCATGTCGTAAATTGGGTGATTGAAATTATCTCTATAAACTTTTACTGCTGGCTCCCATTTGTCAAATGCCGCTAATATTTTAAAACCTGCATGTTGAAACCCAAGCGACAAACCGCCACAACCTGAAAACAAATCTACTGTTTCCATTATGTGAATAGTTCTGGTGAGTTGTAAATAATTGCATCAAATCGTCTTTCTGGACTTAACAAATGCTGTCCACCGCCTAGAATGATTTTTCTGATTTCTTTCTTTTCAATTCTCGGTTTTGTCAATTCAGCACAAGTCATATACCTGTTTGTAATTCGGCCACTTACTGCAAATGCCTTGTCATTTTTAGTATTGTATGAAAGTTCGTCAATAATTTTGTGGTGGTTAATTTGACCTTGATTTGCAAAGTCATAAAGCATCTTGAAAAGCCAAATGATAGTTCTTACTTGACGAGTAATTCTGTTTGAACCTGCGGATAACTCACCCCTTGCAACATCAACAAAGAGTTGAGTAAAAGCGAAGTTTGACCAAATAAAAACATCTAAACAATTGTCTGCGAGTTTTGGCGATTTGCCATTTGTTTTCCAAATAGGTTGCATTAGTAACGGTTTTTGTTTGCCCAAAACAGAAAGGATTACACGGTCAATTCCCGTTATCATTTCAGTAATATAAGACCATACAGAAACACCGTCTGTCCAATCAGTGATTGTGTCAAACCTATTTCCAATAAGTGAAGAAAGTTCCTTTTTGTTGTCTTTGAAGTTAGAAGCAATACTGCAAGCCAAATAAACTATCGTATCAGGGCGGATTACTATTTCACAACCAAAGTATTCTTCACTTAGATTACAAGTTGAATTGTCAGGAAGTGCTGTTAATTTAACTTCAATTGGGCGTAAACATTGTCCGTTACTTCTTAGTTGGGTAACTAAATCAACTCTTGGTAAAGTTCCAATAACTAATTGCTGATATGGTGTATATTGACTTTCAAAAGAGAAAAATAAATCGTCAGCGTTTGGTTCAATTCCGTAAAGTTGTTCCGCAGATATTTTCGTGTGTTTTACTTTAAGTTGATTGTCAAGATAGAGATAAACGTTTTCTAAGTTCTTAGAAGCAATAAAATTTGTCAAACCCGCAGGGAAAGAGGAATTAAATTGGTTCTTGCCCCAAGTGTCGGTTTGGGCAAAGTCCCTGTTTGAATATTTTACTCCGAAAAGTCCGGATTTTTCCTGTATCATTTTGTTTATTATATAGATTTCAAATTTACAAAAATTGTCCTTTGTATGTCTTTTAAAAGGTTCAAAGTTGTTAACGAGTTACTGTCGGTTGTGTCGGTTTAAAGCCTTGCACCTAATTACTCCGTTGGCGAATCATTTCGCTTATTTCCCATATCGCCGAGGTCTATGTGTTCCAACAGGCTCTTTCAAAGGCCCTTCAAATAGCCAATCATCTGGTTTGTACTCCTTGAGGTATTTTTGGATCAAGCTGAGGATGTTTTCAGCCAATATAGCAGTTCTGTCTTTTTTTTCCTTCCCTAATATGCTAAAAATTTTTCCGCTGTCCTGGGCAAGTCATCTACCCTTAGTTTAAATAGTTCGCCCAGTCGCAGCCCGGCAGAGTAGATCAGCATCAGGAGGGTTATGTGCTTCAGTCTTTCTGTGGCCCAATCGCCCCCAATCGCCCCCGTTTGCAACGGGGGTGAATTAGAAGATCGTTTGCAACGATCAACCTTATCAAATACAAAGTACATTTATGGTATTGCAGGTGATAAGTATCGAATAGCAGACCAGAATGGCATCTACTTCACTACTTCTACCATCGTTGATTGGATTGATGCCCCAATCGCCCCCGTTTGCAACGGGGGTGAATGAGAAGATCGTTTGCAACGATCAACCTTATCAAATACATAGTACATTTATGGTATGGCAGGTGATAAGTATCGAATAGCAGACCAGAATGGCAACTACTTCATTACTTCTACCATCGTTGATTGGATTGATGTCTTTACCAGAATCTCTTATAAAGAGATTATAGTCCAATCACTTAATTATAGTGTCGAGATGAAAGGTTTGGAAATTTATGCCTGGGTCTTGATGTCTAATCATCTCCATATGGTCTGTCGTGCAAGGGAGGGGTATAAACTTTCTGAGATTTTAAGAGATTTCAAAAAGTTTACTTCCAAACAAATTATTGAAGAGATAAAAAAAAGTAATGAAAGTAGGGCGGAATGGTTCTTAGATAAATTTTCGTTTGAGGCGAGAAAAACGGGTAGAGCAGAAAATTATAAAGTGTGGCAAGATGCAAACCATGCTATCGAAATTAGTGGTTACATTCATGTTGAAGGTAAGATTGAATACATCCACTTAAATCCTGTGAGAGCAGGTTGGGTAAATGAGGAGGCTGACTATGTATACAGCAGTGCCAGAGATTACGCAGATGGAAAGGGCTTGGTTAAAGTTACAGTATTGTGAAAGAAACAAAAATGCATTCGCTGTAAGCGAATATCTCGCTCGCCCCCGTTTCAAACGAGGGCGAGTGGTGAGGGCGAGTGGTGAGTTCGGCTTTCTTTTCTGTCAAGCGAGTTTAATAAAATTGTCTTCAAGTTTTACGTTAAAATTGATTTCTGCTTTTAATGCTCTGAATACTTTTAATATAGTGTCAATGGTAGCACTGTTGGCACTACTTTCAAGTTTAGAGATTTGAGCTTTCTGAACTCCAACAAGTCTTCCAAGTTCTTCTTGTGTCAAGTTTCTTTCTTGTCTTGCGGCTTTAATCATTTTACCCAAAACGTCCATGCGAAGTTCATACTCGTATTCGTCTCGCTCTTGTGTCCCTACTTTGCCGATGTATTTGTCTTTCATTTCGGCAAGTGAGTATGTCTTTAATTCTTTAGTTGCCATATGATCACTTTTGTCGTTTGTTGTTAAAATATTTGTCTCTCAGTCTTACTGCCCGGTCAATTTCGTTTACCGGAACTTTGTCAGCTTTCTTAATAAAACCGTGGGTCGCTATGACCAAAGTTTCTTTGTTATCTGTCTTGTCCCAAAAAGCAAGAAGCCTGATTTGAAGTCCTGCAAACTTTGTCCTTAACTCCCAAATGTCATTTTGAAGTTTCTTGAAAAGTTTTGGGTCATTCGTTTGTTCAGCAAGGTCAATATTGTAAAAGATTTTCTTAATTGTCTTTGGGTCGAGTTGCGAAATGAACTCGTCCGCTTCTTCTAAAAATTTTGTCTCGAAAAATCTCATTCAATACTGTCGTGTTCAACGTCACAAAGATACTAAATGTTTCCATAAATAGAAACCATATTTTTTGTGAACTTCTTAGGTGTCATGTTGCTAATCTGACGCACAACTACTCCGTTGGCGAATCATTTCGCCTATTTCCCATATCGCCGAGGTCCAGGTGTTCCAACAGGCTCTTTTAAAGGCCCTTCAAGTAGCCAATCATCTGTTTTATGCTCCTTGAGGTATTTTTGGATCATCCCGAGGATGTTTTCAGTCTCGCTCGCCCCCGTTTCAAACGAGGGCGAGTGGTGTTGGTTAAAGTTACAGTATTGTGAAAGAAATAAAAATGCATTCGCTGCAAGCGAATATCTCGCTCGCCCCCGTTGCAAACGAGGGCGAGTGGTCTACGCCAGGTGATCCACCTTTAAACCAAAACTACAACTGTAAAAAATCAGGGTGCCGGAGTAACTTTCATGGCAGCCTTCATGTCATCCCATGCATAATACTGAAAGGTGCGGTTGTCACTCATGGCCACAAACAAGCCTCCCGGAAACTTGTTGCCAAAGCTATGGGCCACAATGTCGTTGCCATCGCTTTCTACTGTGGAGGCTAAAACTACCCCTACCTCCGTGTGTACATGGGCTCCGGATCCATCTCCTTCTCGTGCAAAAAATTTGAAGGCATTGCGCTGCTGATCTGATACGATGATGTAACCGGTGGTGTCTGTAGTGGGATAGATGCTGATGCCTTCATTGTCTTCGGCAAAACCGGTGGTGCCAAATAGGGCCAATTCTTCATCTCCACGGCCAGGGTCTGCATAATACTTGCGAATACCAACCCCCTCATCACAGTAATACACAAAACCTAAAGCTTGGTCTACTGCTATGGCCTCAATCTCCTTTTTGCCTGAAAAGTGGCCGAATTTTCGTACCAATTCTGCTTTTACTATCCCTGAACCATTATCACTAAGCAAATACTGCCATAAGTAGCTGCCACCGGTCGGTCCGTTTTTCCTTCCTACAATGGCATAAATTCTCTTATCTGCATCTTTGTACAAAGCAATACCCATCAAATCACGGAATTCAGGCCCCAGCTCTCCTTCAAAGACTTCAATTCCTCCCTTGTCCAATGGTCTGAAATCGGGCACTGAGAAGATGCGCAACTTGGAGGTCATACGCTCAGTGGCAACTACAATATCCGTGGCCTTGCCTGCCAGTTCTAAGCCGTAGGCCAAGTCCACATTGTTGGGCCGTTTGAGACCGGGAACAGTATCTACAATTTGCCCCTGTAGGTTGAAAACATACAATCCTCCTTGCTCATCTTTATCCGTGCCAATCACCAAGCCCTCTTCAGGATTTGAAGGGTTAACCCAAATGGCAGGGTCATCGGTATCAAACTGAACAGCTTGCGTGGTGATACGAGGCATCAATGCATGGATAGAAGTATCCGCTGCATTGCTCTGCTGTGCAGCATTCTCAGTTTTTGATGTGCAATGGCTGAGCGAGATACCCGCAACAATCCATAAAGTCCACTTGATTTTGCTCATATTCTATTATGGGGCATCCTTTTGAAATTGCATCCGTCGCCAAAAACCAATTCTGGTTTCTAAAGCCCTGTGCTAAAAAAAGGAAAGACCTTTGTTTAAATCCCTTTCAATTAGTGTTTATTGCCCTGGCCGTCTGTGGGATATGCCCCCAAATCTGCATTGTAGGTACGATTGCCTGCTCCTATTGCAGGTGAATTGGGCTTTAAGCGTATGTTGTTGCTATTGGGCGCCAGGTTTATATTCTGGGCATTGACATAAGAAAGATCCAAAGAAACAAACTCCGGGTTGGTATTCATCAGGTCTGTGGCCTGAGGTGTACCATAGTCACCGAGAGGGTAAAACCTGCTGCGTGTACTGGTCTGCCACTGCGCATTGTCAAGTTCACCATAAAACAGATTGTAGCCATACACGGTGTTGTTTTTGTCAATGGCATTGGTCAATCTCAGACTTTGGCGACAGTTCACAAACAAGTTATTTACGATCGTTCCTCGAACCCAACGGTCAAATAATATGGCATTGCCCGGCTTTTGCACCCTGCGGTAACCTGTGTTTACAAATGTATTGTTATGGATGAGTAAATTTGTTTGAGGATTGAGTACCACTTCATCAGTATAGATTTTCATGCAATTGGTAGCTGCTGACCAAAAGACATTGTAGGCAATGGTACCTGTCACTCCTTTTTGCAGGTTCAAAGCTTCACCCTCCGGCCCACCATTTCGGATAAAATGATTGCGTAGCAGGCTGATGTCACGGGTGCCGTAAAATCTAGCTCCATCGTCATAGGAATACTCTATCCAAGAGTCGTGTATTATGAGGGGTTTTACCAGGCTATTGATGCATGAAAAGGCATACCTCGGGTCATTTGAGTCGTCAGGTCCACCGGCATGCTGTATGTGTGTCCAATGGATCATGACCGAACGAGCCGAATCACACATCAAGCCTCCCCAGGCACCTCCTTCAGGAAAACGGGCACGTGTGGTATCGGGAATGGTAAAATAATTTGGGTTTGCCTGTGTGCCCTGTGAGATCAACACTCCGCTTATATAAAATGAAAAATTGCCGAGCAGGATCACCTTTACCCCCTCTTCAAGATAGAGCGTATCTCCCGTATTTACGAAGATATCTCCAGTGATGTAATAGGTTTTTCCAGCTTCCATTACACCCTTTACAGGCACATCTACGCCAGTGGGGAGCATTTCTGAGCTGATGGACTCTCCATTAAGCTTTCGAGGATATTTTAGTTCAAGATCCTCATTGGTGCGGCAGGAAAAAAGTCCGGCCATCAACGGTACTAGCAGAAGGAATGCTACGTTTTTCATTGTGTGAAATTTATGTGGTTTTACCATTTAATTCTTAATCCGATGATGTAATTCTGAGCGAAAAAGTCACGTCTCACCAATGTGCCATCTTTCACTTCTTCTTCGTAGGGGCTATTGAGCAGGTTGGTGAACTTACCAAAAATAACCAGGTTTTTACGAACGACTTTATCCACAGAAAAGTCAAGCAAGCTCAGGTTGCGCTGGTAGAAATCTTTTCCTTCCAGTTGAGATATCTGAACAATTCTGCGCCCGGTAAGAACATAAGAGAGTTGGCAATTCAGCCCATACTTATCACTTCTATACAATAGGCTTGCATTGGCAATATGAGCAGATTGGCCTTGCAGGGGTCTTACTTCTTCAACAAGCGTAGTGATGGTGTCTCTGTTCCTGATTTTAAGCATGGTGAGTGAAGAATTGGTATAGGTGTAGTTGGTTGAAATACCAAAATCTCCGAAATACTTTACTGCCACGATCTCTATCCCAAAATTGGTAGCTGTGCCATAGTTTTGAGGTGCCAGGGTACTGCCTGAGGCATCTGTAAAACCATATTCTACCGGATTTTTGATGTTTTTATAAAATAGACCTACTGCAAATTGCTCCCTGTAATTTGGGAAAAACTCATACCTCAGGTCAAAGTTATCAGCCTCTGTTCGTTTTAGATTAAAGTTGCCCACTTCGTCAAAGGCTTCACCGATAAGTCTATAGGGAACCAACTCAAAATAGCTTGGCCTGCTGATCGACTTAAAGGCAGATAACCTTAGATTTTGACGGCCGTCAATCATGTACTTTAGGTGAATGCTCGGAAGGAAATCGGTGTATTTTAAAGAAGCTTCTGTAGGTGCATTAAAGGTTCGCCTGGCTTTGGTCTGAAAGGACTGGGTGGTCATCTCTGTACGAAAACCGGTAAGTACCTGCACTCCCCTCACCAGAAAACGCACTTGGGCATAGTAAGCGGTTACATTTTCGCTGGCATCAAAATTTTCATTGTTGAAAAAGGCATTGTTGGGATTGTAGATCACATCCAGATTGGCAGGATTGATATCATTTATATCGCTACTGTATGGCGATACGCCTTTGTGAAGTAGTTTATAGTTGTTAAACCTGTTCTCTCTTGTCTTATCACGGTACAAGCCCCCTCCCTTGAACTCAATCATTTGGCCCATCGCCCGCAGCTTGTAGGTGACATTGAGGTAGGCAGCGTAATCTTTGTCATTATTTTTCTGCCACTCTTTTACCACATTGTCAAATCGGGCGGAGTCTTCAGTGCCGGGAGCCTCGGAAATGACATAACTGCGATTGTACTCCGATTGGTCAGGTATATCTTGAAAAGCACTGCAATACACTGCTGACCAGTCCAGGAGCAGGTTGGAGGCCAACTTATGCTCGCCCTGCAAGTTGTGGCTGCGAATGACCTGAGTTTGATAGCGGGATCGTTCAAAAAGATCTATTCTTCCTGTTCCGGGTCCTGACCTGTTGCTCACAAAAGAGGTATCGGAAATGGTGCGGGTTTGTACCTCACGCATGTCCATGTAAATATTGGTGAGGGTGATTTTGTTTCGCTTGTCGATGCGGTAGTCAACCACTCCGTTCAACCCTGAGCGGACAAGCTGTGAATAGTAACTGCGGGTTTGTACTCCGGTGTAGACGGTATTGTTTGTAGAGGGGTCTACACTCACCCGATAAATCTCAGATTCTGTTCCCCTAAAGGTGTTTTGATACGATCCGGACACCAATACGCCTATTTTATTTTTAAAAAATCTCTGCCCAACTGTTCCACCCAATAGGCCGTTAATTGGGGCATTCTGAGATTGGAAGTCCATATTTTTATAGTTGAATGAGCCCGAAGGGGGTATTTGTCCGGGGAATGAGGAGGCAGGGTCAGTTGCTGCATTGGCCCTGTCCCAGCGCAGGAAGGGCTTTCCCAGAAAGAACTGGTTGTAACCAGTGGCGATGTTTGCCGAGGCTATGAGTGTGTCTGGTGCTGGGCGCAACACCATATTTAGCGTTCCTCCAATTGCATCGCCTTCCATATCTGGAGTGAGTGCTTTTGTAACTTCCATGCGAAGCAGCATCTCTGCCGGGAAAATATCAAGAGGAATAAACCTGTTTCTGGGGTCAGGGCTGGGTATTTTTACACCATTGATGAGTGTGTTGTTGTACCTTGGCTCCATACCCCTGATGATCACAAATCGTCCGTCGCCGTTCACACTTCGCTCTATGGATACACCAGACACCCTTTGCGAGACATCGGCTACGCTAAGGTCCGGAGAAAGTTCTATGGAACGAGCTGAGATCACGTTGATGATGTTGTCTGCTTTTTGTTCAATTCGAGATGCTGACACCTCAGACTCCATATCCATTTTACCGATCACTTCTACCTCTGTAAGCGTGGTCATGGACTCTTGCATGATAAGAACAAGCTCAACTACTTCAGCTTCATTGGTTATTTCAACTTTTGTAGGACGTGTGGGATTATAGCCGATGTATGTGGCTGATAGGGTGTATTGACCTAATGCCAATCCCTCTATTTCATATTGTCCCTCCAAATTTGATACTGCGGCTTTCTCTGAGTTGGCGATGCGCACAAGTGCTCCTGTCAATCGTTCACCCGTACGGCTGTCGGTAATTGTACCTCTTATCTTGCCTGACTGCCCAAAAACAGGGAGTGTAAGACAAACAAGGAATAGAAAAATAAAAAATTTAACAGGGCTTACCACGTTAAGTTGGGTATTTGATTTCAGTTATTTTAAAAGTCCGGAGAAAAACCAGTTACCTGATGTTTCCTCCGGATCATTTGTTTGTTACTCTTTTAGCAATTTTTTAGTCTGTATGGTCTCTGCAGATTGAATGCTCAAGAAATACACCCCTGCATGAATATCAGAAAGGTCCATTTCAAAGTTTCCTTCAGCATTGTAAAAGATCGACTTTATCACCCTGCCTTTTACATCCATCAACCTCACCATGGAGGCTGCATTTAAAACAAGGTTTACAGACCCTTGTGCAGGATTGGGGTACAAGGAGACTTCTTTGTTTTCAACTGAGGCAGAAAGTCCTGTAATGGATTGACATGAAAAATGGTTCAAAATAGGACCTGATCCGATAGTTGGAAACTGTTTCTTATTACCGGCTACTAAAATCTGCACATCCGGGGTAGTACTTATGGCTATGGTATTGAGTGTATAAGTACCGGTGGTGTCGCTTGGGAAATTACCAACTACCTGAGTAAATGTTGGAGCGGCACTACTGGCATTGGTGGCGTAGTAAAAATACCCCACATTGTCAACAACTCCCACAACATTGCTATTGGCTGAAACCCAGCGAAACTGGCCATGCAATAAGGGGCTATAACCCTGCACGGTGATGGCTCCCCAGGTCAATCCATTGTCATTAGAGCGGATAAGTGCTGCACCTGCATCATTGTCAGAAACAGCCCATATGGTATTTCCATTTCTGAACATGTTGTCCCAACTGGCATTTCCGATAGTTATTGAGCCTAATGTGGTGGTGGGCGCAATTACGTTTGTCCATGTGGGGTTGTCATTTCCTGCGGTTGTAAAATTTGCAATGACTGTTCTGCGAATGTATCCATCCCGGTTGCTCATCAATACAGTACCGGTGGCAGTATCCAATACAGCGGAGTAATAGCGTGAGCTGAAGTTGTTGGAAGGGGTGATATTGGTCTGACGTACCCAGGTCAGTCCGGAATTTTTGGTGATGAATACCCCGTTTCTGGTTCCAGTGATGTACCAGTTAGAGAAACTAGGATGGCGAATGATGTAATAATTTGGACCTCCGGGAACCTTAAAAGGCTGATTCACCCATGTAGTGCCTGAATTCGTAGAAATGTATACGTTACCCGAATCGCTCAGGGCGTTTCCAATTCCATCACCTGCCAGTAAATAAGTAGTGGGAGATAAAAATTGGATATACTTAAATCGTTGATTGGCATACTGAGTAAAAGTAGTGGTTTGTTGAGCAGCACTCCATGTGTTGCCACTGCGAGTCATTTTAATCAGCAAACTCTGCTTACCAACGGCCCATGCCTCGTTGGCATTGTAGGGGTTTACAACTACGTAATCCAGGTCAGTGTCTGCAGGTGAATTGGAAATGGACACTACAGCACCTTGAAGGCTAAGGCCTGTTCCGCAGATTTGAGCCTGCACTTGCACTTTGATAAATGCACTAACAAAAAGAAGGAGTACTATTTTTTTCATCTTGGTAGAATTTGTTTCGACACAAAAATGAAATGGAGGCGGTCAGGAGTCAAAACAGAGGTGTATACAAAACAGCAACATGCAAAATCACAACCGTAGCAAAAGGGCAACAGATGGTCTTTACACAAGTTAATTCGTTGTATTCCATTGACTTATGAAACACAATTTGAATGTTACGTATTTGTTAAGAATGGTAGCTTTCAATAACATAGATTTAATCTTAGGAATTCTATAGTTTTTGAATGAAAGCTTTGAGGCTTTCTTCTTTTTGAAGACCAAGCTTTTTCTTTAGTCTGTAGCGGGCAATTCGAAGACTATCAATGGAGATTCCAAGTACAATGGCGATGTCTTGGGTGCTTAAGTTTAATTTGATCAATGCACATAGCCTGGTTTCGGTATTGCTGAGCTCTGAAGGAAATTCCTGTATCTTATTGAAGAATGACTGGTGCACTTGCTCAAAATTTTGCCTGAAATCAGTCCACTCTTGGTCATGGTTAAAGCTATCTGAGATTTTCCCCAGTATTTCTTTTTGCATGAGTCTACGCTCTGCCCCCTCTAGTTTTAGCGATGCAGCAAGTGAACTTTTGATATTCTCCAGCAGTTTGTTTTTTTCGATGAGGTGTAAGGTATGGGTAGCCAATGATTTTGACCTTTGTTCCAAGTCTGCATTCAACCGGTTTTCATTTAGCCTTGCATTGCTAAGTTGGGCCTCTAACAATTTCTGCTCCGCCTGAAATGTTCTGTCACGCTCTTCAAGGATCTCTTTGTTTTTTAAGTTCTTAATCCTTTGACGGTTCATCACTACTATGATCAATAATGTAGTGAGCAAGGCAATACTTGCCAGTGAGTATCGGTAGACCAGTCCTATTTCCCTTTCTTTTTCCAATACTTCAATCTCTTTGTTCTTCTTTTCTATCTGAAACATGGTTTGCAAGCGGGCTAACTGTGTGACGCTCTCCTGGCTGTAGATTTCCTCATAGAGGTCATAGGAGCGATTAAGATAGTCTAGAGATTTTGGATAATCTCCCATGGTGAAATATGCCTTTGAAAGGTCTTTGAAGGCACTGCGCATCTGGTACTTGTTGTCAACCTTCTCTGCCAGTCGTAGTGCCAAAAGGCTGTAGTGTGTGGCACTGTCAAACTGATTTAACTTACGGTAGGAGTCTCCTATGTTGTTGTAGTTGGTGATTTCAGGAACAGGTCTATTCAATTTTTTATTCATGCTAAGTGCAAGCATAAAATGTTTGAGTGCAAGGTCATGGTTACCTATGTCTTCATAGATGCTGCCTATGTTTTCATAAATATCAGCCATACCTTCCTCTATGTTTGCGTCACGGTATAGCTCCAGCGCTATCTCTTGTTGCTTCAGTGCCATTTTAAAATCTCCCTTTTTCTCATAGAGGTGCCCAAGAGCGCCAAGGGCCTGGGCTTTTCCTGAGGAGTTACCTATCTGATTAAAAAGATCATACGCCATTCGATGGTACTCCTCTGCCAACTCCGGCTGCATGGAAAAATAATAGACCATTCCCAGCAAATTGGCACTGTTTGCCATGCCCTCGCTATGGCCCAAGTCAGTGAACTTGTCAAGTGCACGCAAAAGGTATTGACTTGACTCACCAAACACACTGCTTCCAAATATCAATTTACCCAGGTAAAAATCTGCAACAGCAACCCCTAGCTCATAATCCTGTGCCGTTGCCTGGTCTAAAGCCAATGATGCATAATAAAAAGCCGTATCTGGCTCTAAATCTGCCAAATGCTCTGTGAGTTGAAGCAGAAGGTTAACATACTCAACAGTCAGTGGTTTTGTGTTTTCCAATTCAAATCTGAGCCCTTGGCGCAAAGTTGTGGTCGGAAAAAACTTGTTGTTCGTCAGATTAGCACCTGCCGACAATGGGCTGCTGAGAAACATACAACTCATCCAGGAAAAAAATAGAAAGAGCCCCTTTTTCATATCCTGAGCCCAATCTATTCTTTTTGTGTTAACTGAATATTAACAGAGGTGTAGCTTGACTAAATTGTGAGATCCAATGATAGGCTGGAAAAGGCACATTGAAAATCAAACAAGAAATTCCCAGCCGATAGTGGTATATCTATAATTTTCAGGCTTGTAGGCAATGGAATGGGGCTTGGTTAAGGTGGTGATATTTACCATCACGCACAAGCGGGATTGATGTGGAGAACAAATGCTTGATTGACCACAAAACTGTCTTGTCCTGAAATAGCTTTACACAAGTCTAAGCAAAGAAGAGGTTCAGATTTTTAAGAAAGCAGACAGGCAATTCAGCTTTGAGGACCGGTATAAAATTATCCAGAAGATCATATTTAGCAGAAGCCACAAAGCCCTGGTAATGGGTAGGGCTGATCGCTGCAAGCGAATATCTCGCTCGCTCCCGTTGCAAACGAGGGCGAGTGGCCTTTTGGGTAGGTGCTGATAGCAGCTGGTGTATTTGATTTGTTTCTTTTATTGCTCAATTTCCTCCTTTTTGAATAGCTTTTTTCTATGCTTCTTTCCCCAGTCTCGTAAGGCAGCTATAACATCATCTAATGATTTGCCATAGTCTGTCAACGAGTATTCTACAGTTGCAGGAATTGTATCATAAACGGTACGTTTTACCAGTTCATTCATTTCTAAGTCTCGCAATTCTTTTGAAAGCATTTTTGGTGTTATTCCAGCTACGTCTCTTTCTAATTCCTTAAAGCGTTTGTTTCCAAAAGCCAATGCAATTAAAATAGGCAATTTCCATTTCCCATTTATTATTTCCAAAACATCCCTTACAGGTCTTATAAACTCAGTGCATTCTCCTTTTGTGTACATATTACCTTTTTTGTTACTATACTAAATTATACTAGTATACTTTGGTATAGTAGTATATTTTGTATAGCGAAGGTAAATATTTTTGCAACATCATTAACAATAAA
>JAIYAX010000028.1 GCA_027488815.1 Cytophagaceae bacterium
CCTGCACCGTATCGGCATTCCTACAACTGTTACTGTCTGTGACTTGCAGGCGATACGTAAAGGTTTGGGGATTGGTGGCCGTAGCCGGAGGCACTAAGGTAAACAGCGGCTGGGCGGTGGTTGGGTTTTGCAAGCTCGTGGGCAGACCTGTAGGGATCAAAGCCCAGGCATAGCTTAGATTAGGGACAGGCGCAGTACCGAGTTGGATGGGCGATGTTTCGCATTTGGTGGTATCCGGACCGGCGAGGGAGAAGGCGGTGGGGAGGTTGTTGATGTTGACCGTTACCGTATCGGTTCGGGTGCATCCCGCATTTCGGGATTGCAGCACAAAATTGAACTGGTTTTGGGCAGGGTTCGCAAATGCTGATCTAAAGAAAGGCCTCTGCACCGTGCTGTCGTTGAGCAGATTGCCCACCGGAGCAGCAGGCAGCCTGGCCCAGCGGTAGGTGCCTGTGCTGACTGTGCTGCCGATTTGTACGGTATCTCCCCGGCATACCGTTTGGTTAGGCCCTGCATTGGCCACCGGGCTTGGCACCACCACCAGCCGTACCGTAGCGGTATCCGGTGCGCCGCAGGTTTTGAAGCCCACCGCACGATACACATGCGTGCCCACCTGCGGACTGGCCTTGATCAACCCACCCGAAGTAGCCGACAGCCCCGATGGCCCCGGACCACTGATCTTTACCCATTGAAAAGCATCTGCCCCGGCCCCAAAGGCACTTAGGTTGATGCTATCGCCCAGACAAATGGTATCCTTGTCCGCCTGCGCCTGCAGTATATTAGCGTTGACGAAAAGGGTTTGGTTGAGGACTGGAAACAATTTTCCATTTGTACCAGGAAAAACAGAAAGAATAGTGTCTGTTACTTGACAAGAAACGCCTAAACTATTCGGACAATTAATAACCCCAATACTTGAACCGTATTGATTTGAGTTGTATGAATAATAAATTTTACCATTAAGTGCAATTTGAAATCCACTGATATTTAATTGTAAGGCCAACGGATTTTGTTTAACCAATACCTGAGTAGAGTTAATTATACTAGAAGATGAACCAAGTTGATTGAACTGAAATACTCCTGTCTCGTATGATAAATAAAGCACTTGCGAATTTGATGAGAACGCAGAGTGAAAGATCGAACTTCCAATTGGATTCGGTACTAAAATTTCACGTTTATTAGATAATAGTCCACTTGTTCGATTAAATGAAAATAATTCTACAGAGGGTATACCAGTAGAACTCTGAAATGGGCCTGTCAATGCAAGTAACTCACTATTTGGTGAAGTCTTTATCCCATAGTTGCTACCAGCTCCAATAGATGATGATGGCAAGTTTACTACTACATTAGAGCTAACGAATTGGTTATTATTCACGCCATTAGAATCAATTAAATAAGATCTAAATGAGTTTCCAGGCTTTGGTGCACAAATTAACCAATAATCATTGCCATTGACATGATCAGCTAACCCAAGAACAGCGGCACAACTAGAGTTCTGATTTGCAGGTATAAGAGAAACAAGTGAATTTGGTAATACATCACCCATACCTTGTTCAAGAGATATATCCACAATAAAATATTCAAGAGAATACTTGTTTGCTAAACTAAAACCGTCATTTCTATTTAAGAAAAATACAATATACTTAGTTTGACTTCGGGGAATTTTAGTGATTAAAATTTTGTCGGTTCCAGTATTTGATAGAAAACCAGGTTTTCCATTTGGCATCGGTTGATGACTTCGATTATAAACTGTGTCACCATCAAAATAGAACAGTAAGTTTCCTTTTTCGTCTGAAATTGTACCCGCAAATAATGCATAAAATGTTTTTCCATCGAACACTGGCTGTGGTATAGAAGAATTAAAATTCAACCCTGCGTTTTCCCCGTAATACCACCATGCCCCCTCCTTTTTCTGAGCGTTAACAAAAAAATATGAAAAAAATAAAATAATTGCTAGTTTACTTCTCATCATTACAGGCTCGAATAAACAAAATTAGCCTTGAAGAAATACCTCAAGGCTAATTAAATTCTATTTAGTAAAAATCATTTTCTTTGAGTCCAATTCAATTCCATCTACAACCAAGAGATAGATGTAGGTGCCAGCTTGAAATGAACCAGATTGAACTAAAATTTTTGTTTCACTCAAATCCAAATCAAATTGTTTTAATGATGAACCCATCATATCTGTTATCATTATCATAGCCTTTTTACAACCCAAAGGTAAATTGTACTCAATTGTGGTTTGTGTATCCCATGGATTAGGATAATTTTGCTTTAAATAATCTATATTCTTTATTCTATCATGCGTACTATTAAAATTGATGTTTTTTTCTTTGTTTAAAATTAATTCATTTATTTTATCATTCTGAGATTTAACAATACTCCATAAAACAGGAATTAACCCATCAAGATTTAAACCTTTATATTCAAGTCCTGGATTAAGAACTTTCCCCTCTTGTGAATATTTTGCAGGAAATGAAATATCTTTAACGAGGTGAGGAAAGACCGACTCAATCTCTTGTGCTATAAATCCTACTTGATAACCGGGTTCTAGTGCTATGTTTGATTCTAAATCCTTTTTAAACTCATAAGAATAAACATTTATCTTATTTAGTATATCGTCTTTATATTCAACTGGTCGAATTTTTTCTTTTAAATTTCTATCACTAGTTGTAAAATCAGATCCAGAACGCCCTGTTCGCCCATTAAAGTATCCAGCCCAAGAAAAGTTACTGTTTATGATGCCACCATTGTCAGCCCAAATCGCATATCTTGGACTGCTGGACGATGATCCAGTCCCAGTAACTTTAGTGTAGACCCCATAATTTGCTCCAGTAGTTCCTTCCGCTTTTGCATAAATAGCATAATTTAATTCTGATGCATTTTGTACTTCTGTCCATATTCCATAGTTTACAGATCCAGAATTCAGGTTTTTAGAGAGCATTGCCGTGGTATTATTTGTCCCTCCAAAAACTCTAGCTACTATACCTGTATATTTTCCTTGCCCTTCTATGCCTACATCACTAACACCTTTTACTCCAATGTAATAGTTATTGTCAGCATTCGGCCCATCAGATCCAGAAGGATTAGGCATTTCACCTGTTATAGCTGAATATGGGATGCCTGCTGGTGAGGCGGTATTTGAATTTCTAACAAGAAAAGTGTTTTCGTTAGAACCGAAAACATTCGCTTTTGTACCACTTAATATTGTTGAAGTACCTATCCCCACATTGCCTTCTACGATTAAACCGTTATCTGGAGCAGCAGCTGAACTTGCGTAGGCATTTCCGATTGCTAAATTACCATTTACACTTAACTTAGAGAATGGATTAATAGTGCCAATGCCCACTGAACCAAAGGTGCTTCCTGTGGATGGTGCTGGCGTAACAATTACTGTTGGCAGTGGCTTATTGCTGTTCGTAGCATCATTTCGGTTAAACATTCCAATCATTAAACTATTTGGTACATTATTTTCCAAAGTAGTATTCAAAAAAGGGTCTCCGAAACCTAGCGTTAGAGTGTAAGAAGAAATTGATTTTAGTCGTCCACCAATTAATGTAGAGTTTGTTGATAGTACATCTGTTGTAAGGCTTTGACCTATGCCAATTGAAGCAGTTGATGAAATATTATTACTTGAACCAGCAGAAATCGTTCGATTACCTGTAGCAAAGGAGTTTTCACCAACAGCAAATGAAAAATCTCCATTAGCCCGTCCACCTGTGAATGCCGATGAGCCATTACCATCTGCTCTTGAATTATTTGCAGCAAACGAATTAACCCCTATTACTTCTGAACCACTAAAAGCAGCGGAATAATCGCCAATAGCTTTTCCACTGCCAAAGGCTGCGGAATATAAACCCGTTGCCAGTACGCTACCGAGTTCACCAGATTCAAATCTGCCTAATACTCTTGCCTTTCTATCTCCAGTAACTCTAAAAACTTCTTGCGCACTGGAACCGAAAGTGCTTAGAATAATATCATTTCCTGAACTTTCATTTGCTATGAATAAGTTTTTGGAATCATCTCCATATCCTTTTATTACAATATCATTTGGTTGGCTTAGATTTAAATAGTCTCCAGAAACAGATGCAATTCCTGTTAAAAATCTGACATCAGTACCTTGAACGTCTTTCGTCATTCTTATGGAAGGTTTAGCATTTGAAATATAACTTACAATATCTAATTCGCCTTCTGGGTTAGCAGTTCCAATTCCAACTCTCCCTTCTGCTGTTATCCTCATTCTTTCAGTTCCACCGTTGGTATTGTCTACTCGAAAAGTCAGTCCTTTGGTTAAAGAATTCGTCTTTACATCTATTGATCCACTAAAATTTAATTCTCCTCCAAACAACCTCATACCTTCACCCCCACTAAATGTCACTCCGCCAATCAACAGATTTCCCGTAGTACCGCCTGAAACATCCGCTAACTTTAAGTTTCCAGTTGAAAGTTCTAATCTTTGGGTAGGCGAAACCGTTCCAATCCCAACGTTACCGCTAGAATTGATGGTCATACGGTCATCATTGTTAACTTTGAATCTAAGATCAGGTGAATTGTTTGGAGAGTAAATTTCTACTGGTCGATCATTATTGGAGCTAAGTCGAAGAAAGGCTGCATTATCCGTACTATTTACAAAAATACCCTGAATACCTGTTCTCTCCAAATGAAGTGTATGTGCAGGAGAAACGATTCCAATCCCCACATTGCCGCTAGTATTGATGGTCATGCGGTCTGCACCACCTACCAAAAACCTGAGATCAGCAGAACTGTTAGGGGTATAAATATCTACAGGACCGTTGTTATTCGAGCTAAGTCTTAAATAAGCAGATCTTTCCAAACTGTTCACAAATATCCCCTGATCACCTCCTGCTTTCTCCAAATGGAGTAGATGAGTAGGACCGCTAAGCCCAATACCCACATTGTCTATTCGGTGAGTATTACCTGTAAGTGCTGTGCCCGACCAAGGCACCGTCTGAGCTAACACATTATGATAGCATGCCGTCGCAAAGAGGCAAATCAAAATCAATCTTGGTTTGAAAGATTGAAAACGGATTTTCGCTAAGGCTTTAAGAGCCTTGCAAAATCTGAAAATGGGAGGGGTACTTAACTTGTTCATTTTGTAGTGTTTATGTTTAAAAGTTGATGAAAATTCTCCAAAGGGCTACAGCTGGAACTTCTTTCCGGAGGGAGAAAAACAGAATTAAGTAGTGTGTAACCTATGTTGCTAAATAACTAGGTAGACTGATCAAAGACAAATTAAGAAATTGTTAACAACAACTTTTTAGCACAATATCTTGTATTATAATATTTTTATTTACTTATATTCTATGCCTGCCTATATAACACAATCTTGAATTAATGCCTTTCCAGTTCCCAAACGCAAAACAATGTGCAGAAGCACATCGAATATCTTCTGCGTAAATAGATTAAATTCTATTTATCTATATTTTATTATTCTAAATGTACTCTAGCAGTCATAAAGCAGTGTCAAGCACCCTTGATGTTGTGCTTGGGTTGAATAACTATTTTAATAGCAAGGAGCACTTAGGAATTATCAGGCACAGCCGAGCGACTGTTAGAGCAAGTCATTTATCTTCTTTTTATCAGCTCTTGCTTTTCAACCCCTCCCAAACCTCCCTGCAATGCCCGGCAAAAACTGTTAGGTCGGCGGCTATACCTTCGATTGGTTTTCCAACCTCCTCCAAAAGGCAGAGCCTGAGCTGCCCTTGCCGGTTCTTTTTATCCTGCGCTAATGCCCGGCTGAACAACTCCTCCACCCAAGCCTTTGGGAGGCTGTGCTGATAATGGGTTTGGTAATACTTTTTGATATCCTCATGTAACCCTTGCTCACTAAGCCCATTCTTATATGCCCATTCACTCTCTGCCAACAGCCCAAAAGCAACCGCCTCTCCATGTAGCAGATCCTGACCGGTCGCCAATGCCATCGTCTCGAGCGCATGACCTGCCGTATGGCCCAGGTTTAATCGCTGCCGTACTCCAAGCTCCAAAGGGTCTTCGCTTACCAGCGCCATCTTTACTCCAATGGCCTTGCGAAGCAGGTCATAGCTGAGTTTCGGGCTTTCTTCTTTAAAAGATTCCCATTCCTCCGGCAAGGCAAGCAGTACATGTTTCCAAACCTCAGCCCATCCGTTCATCCATTCTCTTGAAGGGAGGCTGTCCAGTAGTTCAGGGAGTACCAGCACCGCTTCCGGCTGATGAAAAGTGCCGATCTGGTTCTTCAGTGCAGCCAGGTCAAGTCCGGTCTTACCACCCAGTGAGGCGTCCACCATGGCCATAAGCGTTGTGGGGATGTAGGCAGTCGCAATACCTCGCTTGTAAACAGATGCCACAAAGCCCCCCAGATCCGTCACTACCCCACCTCCAAGGCAAATCAGAAGACTGCCCCGGTCAGCTCCTTTGGCATTCATTTCTTCCCAAATGGGCAGGCAAGTCTGCAATTGTTTGGAGGCCTCACCCTGTTGTATGCTCATCAGGTAGTGGGGTGGAAGATGGGGCTCCAGATGGGGGTAACAAAGACGACGGGTGTTGCTATCTGTCAAAACCAGGTAGGAGGAATGGTTCTGGCCAAGCCCTCTGAGCCAACTAATGGCCTCTCCTTCGAAAAAGAGAGGGTGTGGTTCAGTCCAGGCCGGATTTGCTGAGGTTGACAATTTCGGTTTGCTTACGTATCGATTCCTCATGGATGAGGGTGTATAGCGCCGTGACCCAGGATGGGCTCAGGCTGTTGAGGGATGCCCACTCCGGCCTGCTTCGGAGGATTTCTGCCCAGCGCTCTTTCTGAAAGACGGCTACGTTGTTTTCCCGCTTGTAGTCACCGATCTGCTCTACGACCTGCATACGTTGTTGCAAAAGGTGAAGCAGCTCACGGTCGATGCGGTCTATCTGTTCCCTTAGCTCCTGAAGCCTGAAGTGGTACTCTGCATTATCGATATCCGCCTGACGCACGACCAGCTGGCTCATCATTTCCGCAAAAGCAGGCAGACTAAGTTGTTGGGCAGCGTCACTCAATGCGGCTTCGGGCTTTGGATGTACCTCGATCATGAGACCATCATAGTCGAGATCAAGGGCTCGCTGGGCCAGTTCCGGCACCATGGATCGCTTACCGGCCATGTGGCTGGGGTCAGCAAACAACGGGATTTGCGGCATGCGCTGCCTGAACTCGATCGCCACCTGCCAAAGGGGGGCATTGCGATAGCGACCGGGCTCAAATACAGAAAAGCCACGGTGAACAGCCGCCAGCTCTGTAATGCCGGCTTTGAGCACCCGTTCAACAGCTCCGATCCAAAGAGCCACTTCCGGGTTGACGGGGTTTTTGACCATCACAGGTACCTTGGTGCCTTGCAGACTTTCGGCAATCTCCTGTACGAGAAAAGGGTTGACCGTTGTGCGTGCCCCCAGCCATAGTACGTCAATTCCGGCCTTTAGTGCCAGATCCACATGTTGTGGCTGAGCCACTTCGATGGCGAAGGGCATCCCGATAGCCTTCCGCACTGAGGTGATCCAGTCCAACGACAATGAGCCCAGTCCTTCAAAAGCACCCGGACGTGTTCTGGGCTTCCAAACTCCTGCACGAATAAGATGTACTCCTTCGTTCTTTAGCCCATTCGCCACCTCGAAAAGCTGCTCTTCGGACTCTGCACTACAGGGTCCTGCAATCAGATAGGGCTTCTTTTGGCTAAATGGAGTTGTAACCGGGACTTCATTCATAAGGTGTAAAGGTAACAAATTGCATGGCCTCACAGTTTCTGCGCCGGTGCTGAACCCAAGCCATGATCTGTTATGTTTGTGGTGTAAACAGCCCTGATCAGGGATATTTATGGTGAGTACCGAAGCGACAATTCAATTTGATGATTTAAAAAAGGCATTTGCCTCCAGAAGCAACCCCGACCTGCGTCGTATGCATTTGCTATTCCAGACGATGGCCTATCCCTGGCTAGTAAAACTGGGTACCTTATTCCTCAATTTTTGCTTCAAAATAGGTCTACCGGTGAAAGGATTGGTTAAATCCACCCTCTTTGCCCATTTCTGTGGAGGGGAGAGTATACAGGAATGCAGCCATACCATTCTAAAGCTGAACAACTACCATATCGGAACCATACTGGATTACAGCGTGGAAGGAGCCAAAACGGATGCAGGTTTTGAGCAAACGACACAGGAGATCATGCAAACGATACGGGCTGCCGCCGCTCAACCCGAGTCAATTCCATTTTCTGTTTTCAAAGTGACCGGGATCGCTTCTATCGACCTGCTTGAAAAAGTACAAAGTGGGAAGAGTCTGACCGAAGTAGAAAAAGAAGCTTTCCGGCAGGTCAATCAGCGTGTGGATCGCATTTGTGGATTTGCTGCACAGATGGGGGTGCGTATCTTCATCGATGCGGAAGAGAGTTGGATTCAGCAGCCTATCGATCAAATGGCCTATGCCATGATGGCCAAGTACAACCACGCAAAACCCATCGTGTACAACACCTATCAGTTGTATCGTACTGAAGGTCTTGAAAACCTGAAAAGAGCCTATCACTATGCCACCATGAACAACATCTGGCTGGGAGCCAAGCTGGTTCGGGGTGCCTACATGGAAAAAGAGCGTAAAAGGGCGGCAGAAATGGGATACCCCAGCCCCATTCAGCCTGACAAAACCGCCACTGATCGGGATTTTGACCTTGCCCTTCGATTTTGTGTCGACAACAAACAACGAATCGCCTTTTGCGCCGGTTCGCACAACGAACAAAGTAACCAATACCTCACCATTTTGATGGAGAAATACAACATCAATCCGGCGGACCCCAATGTCTTTTTTGCGCAGTTGTATGGCATGAGTGACCACATCTCCTATAATCTTGCTTCCGCAGGGTATAGGGTGGCGAAATATGTTCCGTATGGCCCGGTTAAATCTGTTATGCCTTATTTGTTCCGCAGGGCTGAAGAAAACACCTCCGTTGCAGGACAAACCGGGCGGGAGCTTGGGCTCATCAAAGCTGAACTTCAACGACGTAAGGCATGAGCCTATTCAACATGAGAATTCTACATCTGGTCTCTATGCTCAGCATTTTAGTGCTGACAGGCCGTTTTTCAGTGATTGCCCAGCCTTATACTTCTTTCCTAACAGGTAGTTCTGCGGATGTAGTTACTCCCCATGAGCAGGGGCTTTGCCTGATGGGTGGTGCCACGGAAAATGATCAGGCGATGCGCTGGTGGCTTCAAAAAGCTGCAGGGGGTGATGTTGTCGTGTTAAGGGCTACGGGAAGCAATGGCTACAACAACTATTTTTTCAATCAGCTAGGCTTGCAGCTTAACTCGGTGGAAACCCTGGTAATACCTACTCAGGCAGCAGCCAATCATCCCTATGTAGCTCAAAAAGTCAGAGAGGCTGAAGCTTTGTGGATCGCCGGTGGAGATCAGGCTGTTTACCATAACCAATGGAAAAATTCGGCACTGGACTCGGCTATCCGATTTTTGGTTGATAGCAAAAAGGTGGCTCTGGGAGGAACATCTGCTGGCATGGCCATTATGGGGCAGTCCTATTTTTCGGCATTGAACGGCAGTATCACCTCTGCAACTGCCCTTTCAAACCCCTTCCATGCGAATATCACTTTGGGCTGGTCTGACTTTATCAACCATCCTTATCTAAGTTCAACCCTGACTGACACCCATTTTGATAACCCAGACCGCAGAGGCAGACTAAGTGTCTTTTTAGCCAGAATGCTCGGCCAGACAAATAGCCCAAGAGGGATTGCCTGTGATGAGTATACGGCAGTTTGCATTGATAGTACGTTAAAAGCAAGAGTGTTTGGTGAATGGCCGGCAGAGGATGACAACGCCTATTTTGTTCAAGTCAATTGCGTGTTGCCCAACAATCCCGAAAATCTGACGGCAGGGCAGGCATTGAACTGGGTAAGAGGGAATGAAGCGCTAAAAGTGTATAGGATCAAAGGCGACACTGCCGGTAGCGGATGGTTTAACCTGAGCGGTTGGTTGAGCGGGCAGGGCGGAGACTGGCTGAACTGGTGGGTAAGCAATGGACAATTTCAACAGGGTCAAGGGACGGCATTTCAACCTTGTGCACTGCTTGATCCATGGGTAAATGGTCTGGAGGAAAAAAGGAATTACCTTTTTCCCAATCCTGCTGGAGAGTGGGTAGAAGTAATGGGTATCAGGCAGAACGCCCTATTAAGAATTTATGACTCTAAGGGCTATCTGGTGCTGGAACAACCGTTAACAGCAGAAAATCATGTCCTTCATCTGAAGGGACTCCGGCCCGGTATTTATCAAACTTCTTTAACACAAGGAAAGGAAATCCGGTTTTCTAAACTTATTCTGGATCAGCAGCGGTAGCGTTGATTCATGGCTTGCTCCAGAGTTTCACGATGGCTGGGGTGGGCGATATCGATCAATGCTTTGGCCCTTTGCACCAGGTTTTTGCCGTAGAGATACGCAATACCATATTCGGTGACTACGTAGTGCACATGTGCTCTGGTGGTTACGACCCCGGCACCTTCTTTCAGCAAGGGTACAATGCGGCTTTGTCCTTTGCTGGTAACGGATGGTAAGGCAATAATGGGTTTACCTCCATCTGACAAAGAAGCTCCACGAATAAAGTCCATCTGCCCTCCAACGCCGCTGTACATCGAGGTACCCATGCTGTCGGCACATACCTGGCCGGTGAGGTCTACTTCAATGGCTGAATTGATGGCGGTCACACGAGGATTTTGCATGATGATACGGGATTGGTTCACATATTCGGCATCCAGCATGGCAACTTGTGGGTTGTCATGTACGAAATCATACAAGGCCTGTGATCCCAGCAGGAAGGTGGAAACCAGCTTGCCTGCATGCTTTTTCTTCTTGCGTCCGTTCACCACCCCACTTTCGATCAGTGGAAGTACTCCATCGCTGAACATTTCCGTATGAATGCCCAGGTCTTTATGGTTCTTTAACTCCAGAAGCACGGCATTGGGTATTGATCCTATGCCCATCTGTAGGGTAGCACCATCTTCCACCAACCATGAAACATATTCGCCGATTCGTTTTTCAATGGGGTTGGGGGCCACCGGGCTGAGAGCATGCAAAAGCTCGTGGTGCTCCACCATCTTGTGGATTTTGGAAATATGAAGCTGCGTATCCCCGTGGGTACGTGGCATGTGTCGATTGACCTGAGCAATCACCACGGAGGCCGTTTCTACAGCAGCACGGGTCACATCAACGGAAGTACCTAAAGAACAGAAGCCATGAGCATCGGGAGGAGAAACAGAGATCAGGGCTACATCAAGTTTGATGATCCCTTCCCTGAACAAGCGTGGCACCTCGGAAAGAAAAACAGGGATATAGCTGCCACGTCCTTCTGCGATGGCCTGGCGCACATTAGGGCCAATAAAGAAGGCATTGACGAAGAAACTCTCCTGAAGCTCAGGCCTGGCATAAGCGGCTTCCCCTTCGGTATGGAGTTGATACAGTTGAACATCTTTGAGCTCCGGTGCCCGATCAACCATGGCACTGATCAATGAAGAAGGTGCAGCAGCGACGCTATGGATAAATACTTTGGCACCAGAACGGATTTCCTGAACGGCAGCCTGTGGGGATAAAAAAGTTGGATTCACGGCTGCAAAAAAGGCTATCTATCCTTGAAAATGGCGACTTCAGACCAGTCTTAACAAAAATATAATCAGGACTGGCTAAAGCAGAGTTACTTTTTAGCCTCTTTGTCCTTCTTTCCAAACATAGAAAAATGAACGTACCGCTTAGGTTTCTCCTTAAAATCGACAGCCAACCTATCCAGGTCGACAGTCAGTTTGTTGAGGTTGATGTACAGGCTATCGTCTTTGGCCAGCTTGCCGAGGGTACCTTTTCCCTCATTTATCTCGGTTATAGCTGTGTTAAGTTGTGCGCTCAGAGAGCGGGCATTTGCCAGAGTATGAGCCAAGTCGGCCTGATTGAGAGTATCGGCCATGAGCGCAAGCTTGTCCAGAACAGGCTGGAGGGTAGCCTGCATTTTTTGCAGAGATAGCAAAGCTTCATCGGTACGGGTCAAAACACTGCTGATTTTGGATTTACTGTCTTGAGTGATTTGTGCAACATTTCGGGTAATGGTGGCCACGTCTTTAAGGGCTACGTTCAATTGCTCACCGGCAAGGGTGTACTCCTTTGACAGCTTGGAGAAGTTCATCAACGTGGTATCGAAGTTTCTGATCACCGGCAAGGCCCGCTCGGTGAGGAACTCAGTGATACCCTGCTCTTTGAAGCCAATTAATGTGTCTTTGTTTTTGAGAACTCGGTTTCCCTGGCGCAAATCAAGTACAATGGCTTTTTCTCCCAGCAGGTCAGTTTTGGTAAGTATCGCCCGTGTGGAGTCGTTCAGGCGGATGGTTCGGTCGACATCAAGGGTGACCAATACTTTGTTGCCCATCTTAGGGGCGATCTCAACAGAGGCAACCCGTCCAACTGCCAGACCGTTCAAAATAACAGAGTTGGATTTGGTTAAACCATCAATGTTATCAAAAGCAACAAAGTACTTGTTTTCAGTGGTCAAGAAGTCGGTTCCTTTCAAAAAGCTAAACCCAAAATAGAGCAGGGTTAGCGATACGATGGTAAGTAGTCCGACTTTAACTTCTCTGGAGTATTTCACGTGATAGACAGTTTTCGAGTTGCTTTGCTCAGTTGTTTATTTCGATTTCGTTTTTGTAGTCTCTGATGGCCCTGTAGATGGCTGAAGCCATATAGGTCTGTCCAAGGTCATCGTTGAGGTAGCGCTCCTCTCCTTCATTGGTTAAAAAACCAACCTCAACAAGCACACTGGGCATCGCTGACTTCCAAAGTACAAGCAAGCCAGCTTGTTTTACTCCCCTGCTGCTCCTGCCTACCCTTTGTTTAAACTGGGATTCAATTTTCTCAGCAAGTAACAAACTTTTGTCTATGTAGCTGCTCTGGTAATTTGAAAACAATATATGGCCCAGAGGGCTGTTGGGATCAAATCCATCGTACTTTTCCTGATAGTTATCTTCCTGAAGAATCACAGCATTTTCACGCTTGGCAACTTCGAGGTTTCCACGGGTGGTATGCAGTCCCATGGTGTAGGTCTCGGTGCCAAATGCATTGCGCTCACCTGAGTTGCAATGGATAGAAACAAAAAGGCTGGCATTATTTTTATTAGCTATCCCTGCCCGATCATGCAACTCTACAAAGCGATTTTCTTCTCTGGTGTACACCACTTTCACATTTGGCAAGTGGGTTTCAAGCATATCTCCCAATTTTTTGGCGATAGAGAGGGAAACCATTGCTTCACGGGATATTTTACCGATGCAACCGGGGTCTTTCCCGCCATGCCCGGCATCAATGACAATCGTTTTGAGACGGTATGGACCAGGCCCTAATGATCCGAAAGAAGATAGTAAGGCCAATGTTGCGATGGAAAAAAGCAGAGCATTGCGTTTGGTCATTCCTTTTACCCCAGGCCGGTGTATTTACTAACTTGCGGCAAATTAGCAAATTTAAAGCAACCTGAAAGGATACACTCTGGTGAAGTCTGGTATCGGATTACTGATTTTTCTTTTTTGGGTGCCATTTCAGGGCTTGTTTGCCCAGGGTCAGGTTCGTAGCGATACCCTAAACCGTAGCTTGCGCAGAAGCACTACCGATAGCCTTCAAACGGATTCGACAAGCTTAGCTGACAGTACCATGCAACGTAAAGGAGTCTACTCCAGTACAGGCAAGTCAGACATTGAGACCACAATCAAATATAAGTCAAAAGACAGTATACGCTTTGATGTAAAAAAGCAGGTGGTCACTCTCATTGGAGAGGCAGAAGTGAACTATGGCAACCTGAACATCACCGCCCACCAGATTGATATTTCATGGCTAACGAACGAGGTAACCGCAACCGGCACTGTCGATACAGCAGGAAAAAATATTGGCACACCGATCTTTAAACAGGGATCAGAAAAATATGTGGCCAAGACCATCAGGTACAATTACAATAGTGCCAGAGGGCTGATTTCTGATATCGTCACGCAGCAGGGGGAAGGCTACATCCATGGAACTCAGGTGAAGAAGGACAATACCACTGATTTCTACATTAACGATGCCCGCTATACCACATGTAATCTGGCGGAGCCTCATTTTGAAATTCACGCCAGGCGGAT
This sequence comes from Cytophagaceae bacterium, assembly GCA_027488815.1. Classification (GTDB taxonomy): domain Bacteria; phylum Bacteroidota; class Bacteroidia; order Cytophagales; family JAIYAX01; genus JAIYAX01. The sequence continues at coordinate 14,148 of JAIYAX010000028.1, forward strand.
TAAAATGATTAAGGACAAAAAGATTGTGACAGGCCCCTTTAACCTTCAAATCGAAAAGGTTCCTACCCCCTTCGGCTTTGGCTTTGGCATGTTTCCGACTTCTAACAAAACAAGAGTTTCCGGGGTGATCATCCCCTCATATGGAGAGGCGCAGGACAGAGGTTTTTTCCTGAGAGACGGAGGTTACTACTTTGGCTTTAGCGACTACTTCGACGCTAAAATTATGGGGGAGATCTACACCAAAGGTGGTTTTGGACTAAATAATGTTTTCCGATACCGTAAGCGCTATCATTATGATGGTAACCTCAATTTGCGCTATGTGAGAAGGCCTGATCCTGGATTTGACCTTGATGAAAAAGTATTTATCAGGGATGTGTGGTTCACCTGGGCACACAACCCGGTGCAAAGGGGAAATGACCGGTTTTCGGCAAATGTGCAGCTAGGAAGTGTCAAATTCAATCAGCGAAATGCTTTTCAAACAGGTAACTTCCTTTCGAACAACTTCCAGTCTTCGGTTTCCTACTTTACCACTTTCCCGGGTACACCTTTTAACCTGGCGATAAATGCCAACCAAAGCCAGAATACGGCAACACGAATTATGAATGTGGATCTGCCCAACATATCGTTCAACATGAACCAGATTCAGCCGTTCAGAAAAAAGACAAGTGCGGGCACAGCATGGTATGAAAAGATCAGAATGAGTTACCGGAATACCGCCGCAGCAAGGTTCTCCAACGCTCCAAAAGGAGCTGGCTTTTCTGGGATAAGAGTATCAAATGCAGGCCCTGCCGAAGTCGCACCCCTGCCCATTACAACTAGAGGGGATACTCTTAACCTGATCATTTCCAGGGCAAACTACGGTATGGCGCATGAGGTGCCGATTTCATCATCCTTCAGGATATTGAAGCATTTCAGCGTAAACCCCACCTTCACCTATCGTGAGCGTTGGTCTCCACGACAACTTAATTTTGGTCAATTCAACCCAACTGATAGCAGCATCAGGGTGGATACCATAAGCGGTTTTCGCCGAAACTATGATTATAGTTTCAGTACTAATTTTACCACACAGTTATATGGCTTTTTCAAATTTGGCAGAAACGGGCCGATAGAGGCCATCCGACATAAAGTTCTACCCACCTTTGGGTTTGTCTATAGCCCAGATTTTGGAGATCAGCGCTATGGTTTTTTCCAGAACAGGCAAATTAATCGCAAAGGTGACCGTCAAAACTTGAATACGTTCGAGGGAACTCTGTATGGTGGTACCGGGCGAGGCCGTAGCCAAAGCCTCACTTTTGACATAGCCAACCAGCTGGAAATGAAGTTGAGCAACCGGAAAGACACCTCTCAGGCTAAAAAGAAGGTACCTTTGATTGAAAACTTTGGCTTCAACGGAGCCTATAACTTTGCGGCCGATAGCAACCGATTGTCAGTCATCAATTTCAACGCCCGTACCAGCGTCTTGGGCAAGCTCACCATCGCTTTCAATGGTACACTCAACCCTTATTTCATACAGGCAATCAGTTCATCTACGGTAAACGGAGTTCGTAGAGTGGAGCAATATCGGTCTCAAAGTATTTATGCCTGGAACCGGGGACAAGGCTTAGGGCAGGTGACCAATTACAGCCTGGTGTTCGGAACCAACCTGAACCCTGATACATTCAAATCAAAAAACAAGAAGAAGCCAGCCGAAAAAGAAAAGCCCCCCGGAGTTTCTGAAGAAGAGTGGCGGCAAATTAAAAACAACCCCGAACGATATGTGGATTTCAATTTGCCCTGGAGTTTAAACCTGAATTATAACCTCAACTACAGCAAAAATGGTTTTGAGGAAAAGCGTGTGACCCAAACGATGAATTTTGCAGGAGATATCAGACTTACCGAAAAATGGAAAGTTGGTTTTACTTCCGGCTTTGATTTCATCGCCAAAAACTTATCCTTTACCAGTGTGAACATTTTCAGGGATTTGCATTGCTGGCAGATGCGGCTTGACTGGATCCCTTTGGGCCCACGTCAGTCATTTGAGTTTAACATCAACGTAAAGTCCAGCCTTCTGCAGGATCTGAAGCTTAGCAAGCGTAACAATTGGTATGATCGATAGGGAGTTAAAATTTAAAATGTTCAACGAATGGCTTATTTGTCGTGGAAACTACTTTGACCAGATTTTGTCCCTACGGGACAATACCCATCAAAAACGCTATGGTTTCTAATCGATATACTGTGCCTAAAGGCACAGGCAATCAGCTAAACCAATTAGGCCACTGCATAGAAAAGCCCGTTAGGGACAAAACAATCCGAGAACACAATTTCTAATCGATATACTGTGCCTAAAGCCACAGGCAATCAGCTAAACCAATTGGGCCACTGCATAGAAAAGCCCGTTAGGGCTTTAATATTGGTAAGAATCCACACCGAATATGCTTAGTTGTCCCGTTAGGGACAAAATCTAATGATCCTAACCAGTCCAAATGATACGTTTATTATAGCATGATGATTAACCACCTTTTCAAGCCAAGTACTAAATAGCACCCTTGGCCCTCTACATCGATTTAAACTAATTTAATGACCAGATTTTGTCCCTACAGGACAACGCAATCCGAGAGCTCACGATTACTAATCGATATACTGTGCCTAAAGGCACAGGCCAGCGATCAAACTACTCGGCCATATCAGTAAGGCTTTTGCGGCGATAAAAAAACTATTTCATACCTAGATTTTGTCCCTACAGGACAACACAATCCGAGAGCACACGATTTCTAATCGACATACTGTGCCTAAAGGCATAGGCCTTCATCCAATCCATGATTACGCCTCTGAAAAGCCCATAAGACTTCTTTAGCTGTAAAAACCAACCTAATGACTAGATTTTGTCCCTACAGGACAACACAATCCGAGAGCACACGATTTCTAATCGATATACTGTGCCTAAAGGCACAGGCAATCAGCTAAACCAATTGGGCCACTGCATAGAAAAGCCCGTTAGGGACAAAACAATCCGAGAACACAATTTCTACTCGATATACTGTGCCTAAAGGCACCGGTCATCAGCTAAACCAATTGGGCCACTGCATAGAAAAGCCCGTTAGGGCTTTAATATGGGTAAGAATCCACATCGAATATGCTTAGTTGTCCCGTTAGGGACAAAATCTAATGATCCTAACCAGCCCAAATGATACGTTTATTATAGCATGATGATTAACCACCTTTTCAAGCCAAGTACTAAATAGCACCCTTGGTCCTCTACATCGATTTAAGCTAATTTCATAACCAGATTTTGTCCCTACAGGACAACACAATCCGAGAGCACACGATTTCTACTCGATATACTGTGCCTAAAGGCACAGGCAATCAGCTAAACCAATCGGACCGCTGCATAGAAAAGCCCGTTAGGGCATTAATATGGGTAAGAATCCACACCGAATATGCTTAGTTGTCCCGTTAGGGTCAAAACCAATTCTCGGCTTTCAATTTTAAACCTGCTACTATGACTCCCAAGCTCGCCTAAAAATCTTGTTAGTCCAGGCTTTTAAACAGGAAGGTCTCATTGTAATCAATCTCAAACTCTGTTAGTAATTCTAGATACTCCTCATTAAAGGTTTTCTTTTTATGATGAGCTTCCTGATTTTCAATGTATTGTATCACATTATTTAGTTGTGACATTCCATAGGAAAATGCCCCATAACCCTCTTGCCAGCTAAATTTCCCTTTCACAAACCCTCTTGAATTAATCCACTTTGATGAGTCTCCTTTTACATCTTGCATCAATTCTGATAAAGACTGTGTTGGTCTCATGCCAAAAAAAATATGAACATGATCAGGCATCCCATTTATAGCCAAAACTTTGTGATGATGATTTTGAATGATTCCGGTCATGTACTTATACAGCTCATCTTTCCAATCCTTATGGATAATGCAGTCACGATTTCGGACTGCAAAAACTGCCTGAATATGTATTTGTGTGTAAGTATTTGCCATTTTTTTCAGTGAATAAAGTTTTGAATACAACCATAGTTTGCACTACCAATTCCTGTAGATTTCTGCTAAATGAAATCAGATCAAAAACAGCTATAATTAGTGAATTGAACTACTTAACTCCTCTACTTAGCTTATATTGGCGTGGATTGTTTCTATCACATTACAGTTAGATTCCCTGATGAAACAAATCTCCCAAAAGTCCCCAGGGGCAGTTTTTTACCAAACTCATCCTGAATGTAAAGCTCCCCGAGTTCAGGCTGAATAGCGGTGCCAAAATGTTCTTTAAGCAGGTTTTCAAGAACCAGTGCTGAAAAACCCAGTGAATAAAGATTGATCAGCAGCAGAACTTTTTCTCCACGAAGTAATCCGGCGCAGCATCGAAGCATCTCATTGATCTGGTCTTCCAGATGCCACTTCTCACCATCAGGCCCACGCCCATAAGCGGGTGGATCAAGCAAAATAGCCTGGTAGGTGTTACCACGCCGTTGCTCCCTTTGTACAAATTTCATGGCATCTTCCACCAGCCAACGGATGTTGTTCAAGTTGCTGAGTTCCATATTCTCTCTTGCCCAGGAGATCACCTGTTTTACACTGTCGAGGTGGGTGACCTCAGCCCCGGCCGCACGTGCAGCCATAGAGCTGCCGCCAGTGTAAGCGAACAGGTTGAGCACTTTGGCCCCCGGACTCAGGTTTTGGCTTAGGTGGTGGTAGATATACTCCCAATGAGCGGCCTGTTCAGGAAAAAGACCCACGTGTTTGAAGGCGGTCATTCCAAGGCGGAATTGCAGCCTGAAGCCTTTGCCTTCATAGCTGACCTTCCATTGCTCAGCTGCTCCCGGTTTAATTTGCCAATCTCCACGCTCCTGATCCTTACCTGAACGTCTGAAAAGGGCATGAGCCTGCTGGGTCCATTCCTTTTCGCTAAGGCTCCTGCTCCAGATCGCCTGTGGCTCCGGCCGTATGAGGATATGGCTGCCAAATCGCTCCAGCTTTTCTCCATCACCACTGTCCATCAGGGCGTAGTGCTGCCAGGGCTGATGCAGCAGTTGGATCATGCCTGCCAGTTTTTCACATCCTCCAGACTAGGGTTGGCCTGTTCAAGCTTTAGTTTTTTACGCAGCCCGCAGAGGTCGTTAAACAGTTTGTTAGGATTTGCCTCTCGAAGAGAAGCCCTGTCGTTTATACCCAGCTTACCCAGCAAGGCCACAAAATGTTCCGGAACACCTGCTTCCTTCAGTTCATGCTCCATGGTACTGATGATCTTTTCAGGCTTCATCTGCGGGAAAAACAACACATCCTGGATGGAAGGGCTATTGGTCATGATCATGCTCAGCCGATCGATACCGATACCAAGTCCGGCAGTGGGGGGCATGCCATACTCAAGGGCCCTCAAGAAATCTTCATCAAGCACCATGGCTTCATCATCCCCTCTTCGGCCGAGCTCTAGTTGCTCTTCGAATCGCTCTCGCTGATCGATGGGGTCATTCAATTCTGAAAAAGCATTGCAAATCTCTTTACCATTGCAGATTGCTTCAAAGCGCTCCACCAGTCCTTGCTTGATCCTGTGCCTCTTGGCCAGAGGAGACATCTCAACCGGGTAGTCAGTAATGAAAGTTGGTTGGATGAGTTTACCCTCACAATGGGTACCAAAAATTTCATCGATAATCTTGCCTTTGCCCATATGCTCATCCACTTTCACATGAAGCTTAGCAGCGGCGACCCGAAGTTCCTCTTCGTTCATTTCTGAGATATCAACTCCCGTGAAGTGCTCAATGGCTTCAAACATAGTCATCCGTTTCCATGGCCTGTGAAAATCGATCTTATGCTCTCCTACCTGCACGACTGTGTCGCCATGCAAGTCCATTGCCACTTTCTCGACCATCTCTTCCACCAGGTCCATCATCCAGTGGTAGTCTTTATAAGCCACGTACAGCTCGATTTGTGTAAACTCGGGGTTATGAAAACGGCTCATTCCTTCGTTCCGGAAGTCTTTTGAAAACTCATAAACTCCATCAAAACCACCCACAATCAGCCTTTTGAGGTAAAGTTCATTGGCGATGCGCAGATACAGCGTCATGTCCAGCGTGTTGTGATGGGTTTTGAAAGGCCGGGCAGCGGCACCACCATAAAGCGGTTGCAAGATTGGAGTTTCCACTTCCAGATATCCCTTTGCATTGAGGTACTCCCTCATACTTTGAACCAGCCGGGTCCTCTTGATAAAGGTGTCCTTGACATAAGGGTTTACCACCAGGTCAACATAACGTTGGCGGTAGCGCTGCTCAGGATCAGAAAAAGCATCATAAACGACCGTGTTGCCGGCCTCATCCTGCGCCTCTTTTACAATAGGCAAAGGCTTGAGTGACTTGGTTAACAGCTTAAAATCAGTCACATGGATAGATATCTCACCTGTTTGGGTCGTAAACACAAAACCTTTCACCCCAATGATATCACCTATGTCCAGTAATTTCTTGAAAACGGTGTTGTAAAAGGTTTTATTCTCTCCCGGGCATAGGTCATCCCGACGAAAGTAGAGCTGAATTCGACCTGTTGAGTCTTGTAATTCTGCAAAGGAAGCATTGCCCATAATTCGCCGGCTCATCAACCTACCCGCTATGGATATATTTTTATAATCCGATTTCTGCTTTTCGTAGTTCTCTGCAATTTCGATAGCAGAAACATTTACCTCAAAAAGCTCAGAGGGGTAGGGATTAACACCCATTCTGATTAGTTCCAGACGTTCCTCACGTCGGCGTATTTCATGTTCACTCCAGGATGACATCGGTCGTTTATTCAATTAACCTGCAAAACTAGAAAGGTTATCCAATAACCGGATTGATTTCCTTTGGAAGCCGGGCAGTAGCCAATTGCGGGGAATTTCTTACATGGTGTGGTTTATTGGCTATATCACCATTCGGTTACATGCCTTGCAGCGACCTTTGTACATGAATAAAAATTCCTTAGGTGGATTTTGAAAAAGGCATTCGTTAAAGGCAATCAAAGCATGGTTTCGGTTTTTGCAAAATCTAACGTCAGGCATGCAGGCAAGACTTATGAATTTGCATAAGAAAGAAAATACCGCATTGCTGACGGGCGGAGAGAATCCGGCCTGGGGGCAGTACCACTCCAAGGAATTGATTGAACGGCTTTCCAAAGGGTTCAATGAGCTTATCTTTGATCTGGATGAAATGCTCCAGGTGGAGAAGGTTTTTTATAGCGCTAACTCTCCTCTTGCTGATTGGTTAAAAATAAAAAAGGGAGAAAAGCTCTACCGGTTATTTACTGAAGCGGAATACAGCCATCTGCTTGATGCGATTGAGGAGTCAATTTTTACCCAAAAACTCATCAAGAAAGAAATCAAACTTACCAGAGGCAATGAAAGCAGGCTGATCCGATTTAAAGTGATTTTTATTGAACTGAAAAAGGAAAGGATCATTACCTTTTTTGCCAAAGACATCACACGTGTGGTTGAGAAGCAGCTTGAGCAGACCAAGCTCATCTCGATCAATGAAAAGCTTCAAAAAAAGATACTAAAAAGTCTGGAGCGCAATGAACAGTTGCAGCGAACCCTGCTTGAAGCGATACCCGATACCATTTTACGGTTCAGTTCAGAGGGCAAAATTCTTGAAATACTCAATGGCCATCATCTGCCTTTTCTTTTCACATCTGGAGAAATAAAGCCCCGCCACCTTCAGGATTTGTGCCTGTCAGAAAATCACAAAGACCAATTGCTTGAAGGGCTTATCTGGCTGATGCATAGCGGAGAGAGGGAATTTGGAGAAGAATTCCATCAAACAGATCATAATCGCTGCCTTGATGTCCGTTTGGTCAAGCTCAATGAGGAAGAAGTCATGGGTATTTTCAGGGATGTAACGGCCATGAAGCAGGCGGATCTGGAGACTCGTGCTCAAAAAAACCTATTGGAGGAAGTGATCAGAACTGCTCCCAGCCTGATAGCTCTCAACGATGAACAAGGTCGCTACCTGATCGCCAGTCAGTCTTTGCAACAACTCATGGGCTTGCGCAGGGAAGATCTGATCGGAAAAACCAATGAGGAACTGCTGCCTATGGTATCAGAGCCCGGCAAAGCATGGTTGAGAAGGCCCCTCCCTTTTTCAGGTAAAACACATAAAGAAGAAGTAGCCCTTACCCTCGACGATGGTCAGGAGCTATGGTTTGAAGTCATCTACCGGCCCATTACAAGCTCGTCCGGACAAAGCCAGTTGCTGAGGATAGCCTCAAACATCACCGACAGGAAAAATGCCATGCGCACCCTCATGGTGAAAAACATGGAACTTAGTGAAGCCAACCAACTACTTGAAAAAACCAACGAAGAGCTTGACCGATTTGTCTACAGTGCCTCCCACAACCTGCGAGCCCCGCTAACCTCGCTGCTCGGACTTATCAATCTGCAAAGAATGGAGGGCGGACATCCGGAGTACCTTGATCACATGGAAAATGCCATTCACCGCTTAGATGGCTTTATCACAGACATTATTTCCTATTCAAAAAACGCCCGTCAGGAAATTGAGACTGAAGAAATCCCCTTTCAGGAGTTGATTGAGCAGGTTTTTCAAGACCTTAGTTTTTATAAAAGTGGCCAATTCATCCGCTGTACAGCCAAAGTGGAGTCAAAAGGGATTTTTTACTCCGACCGCAAACGATTGGAAATGCTGTTGATCAATCTCATCTCAAATTCTTACAAATACCACGACATCAAGAAACCCACCCCATTTATCATGGTCGAGGTGGTGCACAATGAGCATCAGGCACTTATCCAGATCAATGATAATGGCCTTGGAATAGCTGCTGAGCATCAGGAAAACATTTTTAAGATGTTCTACCGTGCTTCTGAAAATTCTGAAGGTTCTGGACTGGGACTATACATCGTGAAAGAGATCACAGAAAAACTAGGGGGATCCATTCAGGTACAGTCAACTTTGGGATTAGGAACTCTGTTTACTATTCAACTACCCTGTTTAAAGCTGAATACTAACCCTTTTCTTCATCAGCTAGAGCAACCATCGGAGTAGCTGTTGAGCCGCCAGGGCCATAAACAGCAACGAAATGATTCTTTGCAGCGGAAATCGTGGATTTAAAACAAAATTCAAAAACCGGTCCGCATACCTGACATAAAGCGCCAGCGCTAAAAAGGTACCCATTGCTGCAGAAAGGGCATACACTGTGAGGGAATAATGCTCTGGCAGTGCCCCTTGGGTCTGTAACACGGTTGTCACAAAAAGCCAATATGGAATAGCTGCCGGGTTCAAAAAATTAATTAACAGCCCTCTCTTCCATGAGAAATTCAGCCATTTAGATTCAGGTTGCCCTGGCTTATACCAGGTGGCGAAGCCAAGCACCAAAAAGAACAACACAGCAGTAAGGTCAAAAATCTGCATGATCAGCGGCTCTGACATCAGCCAGTGGCTCAGGGCAATGGCAGGCAGCAAATGAAGTAGCTCCAGCAATGCAGAAATGGCAGCAAATCTAAAACCAGCACCCGAACCGCTCTCTCGGGTATGCTGTACCGTGGTAAACGAGATCACCCCGGGAGGCAAGGAGCCGACGAAGCTGGCCAAAAGACCCCAAAAAAATACACTGATCATGCTTTTGGCAGAGATTGTCTATAACGTCTCCAGTTGGAAAGCATCTCTCGGCTGCTAAGGTACTCAACTCCCTGATCATGGTTAATTTTACTCACCTGATAGAGTAAGCTCATGTGGTGGAACAGAACCTTCTGAGCTTCAACAAAAGAAAAACCACTTTGGTAAATATGCGCTGGCTCTGCACTACAGCCGTTTAGTTCAACAATCTGAATTTTGCCCTTGCCTTCAAACGCTTCCCAGCCACTGCAACGCAGGTCAAATCGACCGAAATAAAATCCGGGTATAGACTTCGACAGCTCATCAACAAAACGATGCAAAAAAGGCCCTGTTTGTTCATTCAAATCAAGAAAAGCGGTGCCCCTGCAATGATTTCCAATAGGTTCAAGCACCACTAGCTCTCCTGCATCCGGAACTCTTAAGCACTCGGACCCCATTCGGGCCTGAATTTGTGGCCATACCAGCTGAGCACGTGCCTGTCTCTGCGCCAGTTGACTGATGCTTTGGCGACCATCACCGGTTATAGACAAAAATTCTTTACCGGTAACAGAGGTCACTCTCCCCTTAGGCTCAGAAGGTAGCCTAACGTAAAAAACCCCAAGCTCAAGGGGAAGATCAACATATTCTTGAAGCAAATAAGGCTCTGAAGACTTCTTATGATAATTAAGTAGTTGTTCTTGAGATCGTATCAATTCTACCCCATTTCCCCTTTCACCAATGTCAGGTTTGGCAATGATGGGGAGTCGTAAATTTTCAAATCCTGTTCCCTGCCTTTGCTCATCAAGCGATTGACTGGGCTGCACCAATATAAACGGAGGCACCAACCCGGCAGGCAATAGCTTCAGAATGGCAGACTTTGACTCCCCATATGCCCCTCCTGTTGGGATAGAAGGATTTGATGCGGTAAAAAAGAAAAAGGATCTGGCCTTAATTGCGTAAAAGAGGTACAGAAAAAACACCGGAAAGTATACCAGATAAGCAGGCCAATGCTCCCAATGCCGGAGCCTGTACCAAAACTTCCTGAATGCCCCCACATTAAACCAATGAAAGGGATTTGTCTTTCAGTTTAATGAGATGCTGTTCACGTCTATGCATCAGGTCCAGGTATCGAAGGGCCAGATGATCCCGGGTATGCAAAATGGACGTAATGCTTACTGTTTTTAAGATCCCTTTTCTTTCAATCAAAATATGGTGCTTCTCGTTACTCTCTTCTTTGAATTGATGGAAGTCTAAAATCAATTCAGGCTTAGTGGCCAGCAGACCAGCCTGTTGAGCAATCCAACTTTGAAACAGTTCCTCTCGCCATTGAATGATTTCCGGTTCATACAGCGTAACCGAAGACCACAGCCAGGGCCGCCCAGGATCGGGATTACGAAAATAGGCCTGCTCCCCATCCCATCGCATTTCGTATAGTTGTCCTTCTTCAACAACCACTAAAGTAAATGGCTCCAGGTTTGAGAAATCAAAACCCTTGGCAAAGGAGCTAAAGTTTTCAAATTTAAAATACCCGGTTACCACCAGACCTCTGCTATGCCGGTATGGTGGATTCGGTACATGTTTTACCAGACCTCCATTCAATAAGCAAATGGTTCTTCCCTTACCTGATGTTGCCACCCAGGTTCCTTTGCCCTGAGGATCAACCGGCATTAGTACTTCAGCATCAAACACTTGGTGCCAGGCCGGAGCCTCTGCCGCTGCCCGAAGCAGACGCTCATCTCTGTTGGTTGTTAACAGATAGCTTCCTGTGGGCGAACCGTTGAGAGGAATATAACTTACGGTGCACATACCTGCCGATAGCTTAGTGTGGAATAGGCTACGCCAAAATTTTCAGGAATGATTACCTCCGGGAAATGCTGCTCCAATGCGATTTTGATCAATGCCAGATGGTGAATCACATGCTCGATATTGTAGCTCAGCTCACGGTAATAGGTGGTGATGATCTCTGTTTTTTCACCTGAAGGATCGTAGCAAACTTCAAGGGTCAATGGCCGGTCATGACTGGTATTGATCACAAAGGTGATTACCCGCTCGATTGCTGTTACACCATCTTTTAGTTTTTCTTCAAGGCTTAGTTCACGCTTGCGACCATCATAGTCGATACTGCCATGCTCAAGACCCTTCTGTAGACAGTGGTAGAATTCTACTACATGGCGGGTATGTCTCCCGATGGTTTCACCGCTAAGAACAGGTAAAGGACTTCGGTATTCTTCAGGCTTGAGTTGTTGTAAGACCGTGAGCAGTTGACCTAAATTCTGAAAAGTGGATTGCTGAAGTTGCATAAAAAATCAAATAAGTTGTTTGAATCTCCAGGCCAGTCCTATGGCCAATAGACCCGGTGTTTGTCTGAAGCGGTCATTTCCCAACCGCAGTGGCTGAGAAGTAGTGTACTCGATAAACTGGTAAGAGTATGCGATCTTGACCAAACCCTGACTATTGAATCGGTAACGAAGGTAGATTTCTGAGTTCAGACTTCCTATGTCATTGTGGGAAATGAGCAGGAGATTCCAAGGTGTAGGGCTAGCCATAATCTCCTCCGGAAAATCGCCGGGGTTATTTTTACTTGAACGGTAGCGTGCTTTTTGATCCGCACCCAGACTCAAGCCTGCCAGATCAATATTAAATCCTGCCTCACACTTTTTACTGATGGCATACTCGATCACGAACATCGCATTAACATAAAGCACCGAAGAAGTAGCAAGGCCCAACGAATCAAAGTAATCCGGCCGGTCTGGCAAGAACAAGACCTGAGGCCCTTCTGCGCCGGTTGTCAGTATTGCGGGTGCTGTGTTGAGCCGTTGGTTTTTCCCTTGAAAGGCTGTTGCCCTGAAGCCATAACCTACTCGGATCTTTTTGGCTTTGGCCAGACCATGAACGCTTTGAAAAGCAACAGAGCCTGAGATCTGCTTACTGCCTTTTGCCGCTGAGGCTTCTGCTTGCAGGTATTTGCGCAAGGGCTGAGCCATAAGCCTGGCTTGAAAAGTCAAGAGAATCCAGCAAAAAACAAAGCTAAAGAGCCTAAACATACTTCCTTATAAATTGCATGGCTTCGGATTGCTTGAGCCATAGCACCAGAAAAGACAACGTTAAAACAGCCAGTGCTAAATAAAAGAGCAATCCTCCATCGCCTTTAACGGCGATACCCAACACAAACAGGTGAGCTCCTAAAGCACCCATCATCAAACCCAGAGCTAGTAATGCCCCCAGCCAGCTAAACCCCCTGACAAACAAAAGGATAGAAGCCAATAGCTCAAAAGTGCCCACTCCATATCGGCCAAAAGGCTCAACCCCCAGACTACTGAAAATAAACTTTGACTCCTCTGCCCCTGTAAACTTGAAAAACAAGGTCTGCAATAAGATGATGGCGATCGCCAATCGGCTTATCTGAAACAAATTCAGGTATTTTTTCATTTGAGTTCTTATTTAAACTGCTGGCTCCAGGCTTGATCTGCTTTCCTTTTAAGTGCAGTCTCGTCTTTGTTCCAACTGTTGAGGGTATTGGTGAAAAATTTATTGTAGAAAAGGTAGAGTTTGCCATCGATGATCTTGTAGGTATCCGGATTAATACTAACCCGCTCTCCTGTGGCGCCCATTGCATAGGCACACCAGCCGCCATAAGCTGGTTCATACTTTGCCGGGCTGGCCAGAAATCGTTCTTTGTTTTCCTTGGAAACAAACCAGTAGGTCACCCCCTGGTATTGAGTTGCAAACTCCTTCTTTCCCATTTGGGCGGCTTTGGAGAAATAGGCTATAGGGTCATACCCCTGAATCGCCAGTTTATCCTCTAAATTAAAATTCTTGGTTCGCAATGAACCCTGCTCAGTTTGCTGACCTATGGCTAAAAATGGAAGCAGCATCCACAACAACATAAAAAACTTAGGCATATATCATGAATTAATTTGATGTTGCAAATGTCAGGATACCTAAGACCGGCGTTTGTCAGTCACATGACAAAGATTGATCTATCGTAGTTTTTTCAGATCCGGAATGAAAACAGATTTACGGTCAAAGTCCAGGATGCCTTCTTCTTTAAACTGACCAATCATGGTGGTGACCGTTTGCCTGGCAAGGCCGTTGAGTGAGGCGATATCCTGATGCGTCAGGTAATTTGGGTATTTGATGTTGGTTATTTCCCCTGGCTTTGTTTCCATCGCCTGCTGCTTAAAAAAGTCCAGTAAGCGTTGCCTTGCATCTTTGAAAATAATAGAACTGAACCTTCTGGATAAGGAAATCTGTTGACTTCCAATTTTCTTGGTATAGCGGATGGCTATCTCAGGTTTTCGTCGAAGCAAATCTTCCAGATTGCTTGCATTGAAGTTACACAACAAGGTATCGTTGCTCATGGCCATAGCAAATTCACTCCTTCCCTTGGAGTCCCCAAAGGTGACTTCGCCAAACCAATCTCCCTGCTTTAAAATATCAAGTACAATTTCATCCCCCTCCTCATTATACATCCCTATTTTCACCATTCCTTTTTTGAGGAAATACACTTTTCGGTGTTGCTCCTCGGGCATGTACAAAAACTCATTCTTCTTACATGCTTTAAAGCCAGTGATCCATTCAATCTCTTTATATTCATCATCGTTGAGCTGATCAAAAATTTGATTGCTCTTGATATACCAATATTTAGAACTCGGTGACTCGGGTGCCATGGTTGCGTAAAGGCAAAGCTGCGCTTAATTAGTCAAATGTAACTTAATAAGATGATGGTAGCGGAATTAAGCCTGTTTCTTGGGCCGCAAGTCAGCTTCTTTTGAAGCCAGCTCTGTTTGAGCCTGAGTACATAAATTTAAAAAAATACTAAAGGACTCATTGGCCGCAAGCTTTTCATCAATTACCAGACTGAGGGTTGTTTCACGGAGTTCATCTATTCTTTGCCTCAGCTTGGATACATGCTCAATTGAGTCCACCGTTTTGATCTCATTGATGATCAACTGAATGGCCTGATAAAAAGCATCTATTTTATTTTTCTTTTTCGAATTCTGAAACTCCTTCAAGGAGTAGCCGGCACTGATTAATGCGAAAATGATGGTGAGAACAACACTAAGTACATCCGCATAACGTTCCAGAAATCCTGGTTCGTAACGGTTAAGGTAATTCTGTGCCCCGGGATGAAGGTTAAAGCTCAATTGGTCAGGGTCGAAGTGATGTCCAAAATCTGCAAGCAAAGGATTAATGCCGACCAATGATTGCTTTTGTTCATTCAGAATTTTAGAAATTTCATAAACCTCATCAACTGAAAGATCCGCACGGCAAACCAACAGTGCATCCACTTTTACGGTGAGCACCGGATTTTCTGTGTACCTTCCATAAAGCTCTTTGGGTATCACAAAGGGTTCGAATTGGGGATAGCGGAGGCAGATTCCTTCGGCTAGCGAGCCATGACCCAAACGTGAGGCTTCGTCGAAACTAAACAGCCTGTAACCTTCCAAATCCTTAAGCTCTTCAAATCGGAGCAAATCAGTAAAAGAGAAAATCACGTCGGCTTCGAAAATATCGTAGATACCCACAAAGTCGATCGTGGTGGCATTGATACCATAGTCAACAAGCAATTGCTCTACAAATCGCATAGTACCGCTACCTTCTATCCCTGCAAATATCTTTCGCCCTTCCAGCAATTCATGTAAAGTTTCCGGTTTAAAATGGCCTTTGTGGACTACATGCAGTACCTGCGGGTAAAGAGGCAATACGGCGTTGACTTCAGGACTGATGGGCGCAAAATTGTCAACAATTGCAAAGTCGGCTCTACCATTGCGGATCGAGTCAAGATTGGAAAGATTGCCCAATCCTGCCTTGATCGTCATCTCAAACTTCGTGTTGCGACTGATGACTTTGGCAATAGTATCTGCAATCTGATGTTGGGGGTCTTCAATATTGCCCAAAATCATAAAAGACTGCTCTTGTTGGCACGAACTGAGCAAAAAAAGAATTACCGAAAGGGCTAAACCCGCAAGGCTTTTATTTCGGCTCAATTAATCTTTCCGGAGTTTTTATATTCTAGGTAGTTTTTAAGCGCAATCTTTTCATTTCCCTGTACATCCTTTATCCAAAGCTCTTTGCCGTTGACAGACAGCGTTCTTTCAAAAAGGTACAGCTTGCCATTGCTCACCAGAAAGTTATCATACTTCGGAACAGTTGCCCTGCCCATGGCTAAGGTCATACTGCACCAGCCCCCAAACTGCGGGAGGTACGCCGGTGGGTTTGCATCGAATTTCTTCTTATTGCTGCTGTTTACAAACCAATACGTTACTCCATCAAAGGTGCTGAAAATTTCTTTTTTACCCTTGAGTGGTGCCGAATGCTCAAAATAGCTGATCGGATCGTAGGTACCTATGCCAACCGTCTGTGGAGTAAGGCAATACTTGAGTGTGTCAGCCTTGATTTTAGCCGATGACTGGGCCTTGGTTTCAAAGCAAAGAAACATGGAATTCAAACATGTGAATACCAGGGAAATATAGGTGAGGGTTCTCATTTTGTTTCTATTCTTTGCTCAGTTTATACAAAAATGTTCCTTTGGCATGGGTCATTTTTAAAAGATAAAAGCCTTTAGGCAAACTGCTTGTATCTATGAAACCATCAGTACCCAATTGCGCTGATTTCACCAGACCACCATTAGAGGTGTAAAACTCTGCATAAAGATCAGCATTCTGATCTTGTTTTTTGAAAAACAACCGATCTGAAAATGGGTTTGGAAAAACAGATGCCGGAGGTTCTTTAAGTCTCTGATCCTCAATGCCTGCCACCACATTAGCCCCCAAACTATTCTCTGCCTGTATCACACTTCTATTGCCTGCTTGTTGCAAAATGGCAACACTAAACATTCTGCTAGCTACCCAAACCGGATTCTTAGTTGAACTGTATCGAAAAATGATGCTATCTCCAGGAGTGGCCGGGGCTTGAATGGATTGTCCGGCATTAGGACTCAGCGCTTTCCGGAACACCCTTAGCTGTTGCCCTTCCCCGTTTGGAGCTGCATAAAACACGGTATCTTCGGCAAGGGCTACATACAAACTTAAACTACCCAAACTATGTGACGCTACGGTTTTAACGACCACCTGAGTTTGAATGGAGTCAGTTCCAAACACTTGCTGACTTACTTGTAAACTCAAAGGGCTGCTCTGGCCGATATAGCTGTTGAATATGGAAGCACTGCCATAGTTGGCACTTCCGGCGATCACCGTCCCTTGAATGACCAATCGGGGAGTGCTTCCATAAATACCATAGTAATTGGTTCTCCCATCGTTCCCACTCACATTATGTTGGCTATGGAAACAACCGGAGTAGGGAGAGCTCGGATGATAGCTGATATGCAAAATGCTGGGCTGGCTGTTCAGATTCGAATAAAATCCCGGATTTCTGGAGGCGCAAACAGAGCAAAGTGTATTGGTAAAGTGCTCCACGATGATCTTTCGTGGTACCTGGGCTTTCAATTCAACTACAGCTTTAATTGAAAACAACAGACAGATGGTGATGACTTTGAAGTTCATGGTGATTTTTAGTTAAAAGTACGAACCGTTCTGCTATGACTTTGTCAGCCAGATGACAGATTAGCTGCGCCTCTTACGATCAAATAAAATTCGAATATTCTGCTGGGCCTTCTCAACCGTTTGTTCAATACGAGTAGCTCTCGTCTCCGGCTTTTTTGCCTTATAGATCCATTCCAAAATACCCCTCTTTACATTTCTGGGGAAGCCCTCAAAGTGCTGTTTTGCCAAAGGATTTTGCTCTAGCAAGGCTATCATCTCATCCGGTAAAACCAATGCCTCTACCAGGTCCAGGGCTACCCAGGTGCCGTTTTGCCTGGCCAGTTCAACCATTTTCAGTCCGGGGGCTTGCATTTTCCCTTCGGCAACGAGCCGTTCTACTTTTTCCTTGTTCACCTTGCTCCAGTTACTCTTGGGGTTCCTCCTGGCGAAATATTGGTAATAACTTTCATGATCCCTTTTTCTGATGGCACTATCGATCCACCCGTAACAAAGGGCATCGTCTACGGCTTCATCATAGTACAAACTAGGTTGGCGGCTATTCTTATGATAAATAATCAGCCAAATGGAAGGGTGCTTCTCTCCGTTTTCCTCCAGCCAGGCCCTCCAATCAGCTGAATCGAAAGCAACAATTGTATTTACACCTTCAGAAGGTTCCATAGGAGTTCATGATATTTCAAAGTTAAAAACTCATGTCATTTATTTGGATTACTAGGGGTAGAGGTTAAGCCGAATAGAAATGGGCTGAGGCTCTCCATTCCATCTGCCGCTTAACGATTTCGCTTGCTTTTTTTAACTTGCGCAAGCTTAGTCCTTTAATTACAACCAACTTAACCTCCATCGGAATATGAAAAAGATCCTCATCACTGCTTGTTTACTGTATTTTTTAGTCCAATCTGCCACGGCACAAGGCTTTGACAAAGGAACCATTGCAATTGATTTGGGAACAGGCCTGGGCTTGTATACAGCCACATCAAATGACAAGGCTAACGCTGATAACTCCAATGGTGCTGGTGCCGTTTTGGTTCCAATCAAAGTCGAGTATGGTATAAGTAAGCGTTTTGGGATCGGCCTTTACGGAGACCCCCAAGCGTATATCAGCGACCCTGACTCAAGTGATGCCGCTAGCGGATTTAACATTGGAATTTTTACCGCCTTTCACTTCTACAATGGGAAAAGTTCTACTGCCTTTGCCAGGCTTGGGGTAGGTGCAGGGGGCCTTCGCTATGAGCGTACAAAAGATGGGGTCACTAATTCTGTAAGAGGAGGAGGTTCCAATTTCTTTCTCGGGGTCGGTTATAAAAAGTACTTTGGCAAGTTCATTGGCTTCTTTATCTGTATGGATTATCAAGCCAGTTCCTTAAACCGCTTTGAAGATGATAAAGGAACACTCTTGAAAGTGAATTCTCCTGTAGAAAACCTAACGATAGGAATCAGCGGAGTCAATACTACTCTGGGCCTCACGGTTAAATTCTGACGATCAAAAGCGATACCCAAAGGATAAGGAAGGCTGAAGTATCGCACCTGGTCCTAAGGTGTGCCATACCAAGCCATCGGTGACTGGGCCAACTCTGCGTTCAAATTCCGCTTGTTTAACAGGGTTTGGTCTCCAGGGGGAGTATTGCATTCCCAAATTGAAGTCACCCACCCAACGTTGCTTTGAGTCTAAAAAAAACTTTATCCCCAAAGCCAGTCCCAAATTGATAGATTTAAAAGGTGCATCAAAAACAAAGTTTTCCTGTAGCCCATTTAGCCCGGTTACTTCATAGTTCAGCTCAGAGATAAATCTCCCATAGCCCCCTTTCAACTGAACGTAAGGAACAGAAGAGCGACTTCCTGAAGCTTGAATGTATCTCCTCACAAAACCTTCAGCACGTATTCCTTCAAATATTCTGTAATGTAGGCTTACATTGAAACCAAGTCCAAAGTTGGAGCTTCTTACCCATTCCACATGTACTTTACTTTTCACAAACCACCCTGTTGGATTGAGTTGAATGTAATTGCCTTTAATTCCTGATATGAGTTCTTGAGCCAATGCAATGCTTTCTATATTCAGGGAAAGGACTGCAAGGACAATAATGCTCTTTAAATGTCTCATGATTTTGGTTTTATTAAGTGGGTAGTGGTTGGGGACTAATGAAATAAGAGTTTAGGAAAAGAAAGGCATAGCGCAAAGCACTATGCCTTTACCAGGGTTCATTGTGTCCAATGAAAAACTACTGCGTTGTACTTCACCTAAACTGCTTTTTTATGGTTAGTTCGTTCTCCAGCGAACACTCGAGATCAGTTGGCTCAACCTACTCTGCTCTGGCAAAGCATTACCATTTGTTTGCTTTTGGCCGGACTTTGCAAGGCTTAGCTGATGCATCGCTAAGTATCTCTGGCTAATGTTGATCCCCTTCTCTGGTGAATAGATCAAGTTTTTGTAGTAGACAGAAGGCAATTCCTCTATCGCTACTTTCTCATAAATTCCCTCCGGGTTTTTCATGACGATGTAGGGCATTTCAGTGTAAATCCTGTAACAAAGTCCAAATGAAGGCTGTGCTGTAGCATCTACACTTAGCTTGCCTGCTGGAGTATTCATACTGATACCATTGATCCAAGCCTCTGATACAGCACCAAGCATTACGGGAGATTTCAAACTGATCCCAATTTGTGCCTTGGTTGTAGCGATTGCCGAAAGCTCAAAGTCTCCATAGTGAATTTCAATTTCTCCATTTTTCTCATGAAGCCTGATCTGAAAACTAAGGTTCTCCTTTTGCCCTTCCAGCAATGCTTCTGCTCGTGTAAACCCAGACCATTCAATGGTAAATACACGCAGAGGAGCCGTTCCGCTTACTTGAGTCAATAGGCTAGCTTTGGTAAAAATACCGGACTGCAGATCAGCTCCAAAAGCGGAGATAACAGCCTCTACCTCTTGGAAACTTGTCGCTTTTAGTGGTTCTACAATGTTCTCTCCGTTGAGTTTTTCATTACCAAACCATACAAATCCGTTTTCATGAATGTAGACTTCATGGTACCATTTGCCACCGATGAGAAATGGAAATGTAAGGTTGACTTTGGGTGAGGATACAAAATCATCAACAAAAGCAAGGCTTTGGGCCTTTGATTTCTTGAGGGGTTCAAAAGGCTTTTGCACCACCCCAAATTGCGGCAAACTTCCGGCGTTCAATAATCCTGATATAAGCAACAGGATTGTGAAACTCATTGACCGATATGCAACTGAATTTTTCATGTGTTTATTAGGTTTGTTTCTTCTTGTCTGTTTGATTGACTGTACAAAACAATACGGTGCAACAGCCTTAAAAAATCAGAATGTAACGAAGGTGAGCACCTAAGTCATGAGAGTATCATTGAGCGGGGTGAACACTTTTCTGAAAACAAAAAAAGCCGGCGGGGTAGACCGCCGGCTTTCATTAAGCAGGTAAGAACAGATTACTATTTGTCTGATTTCCCAAGCAAAGCCACATCATTGGCAAGTACCTCGGTGATGTATCGCTTCATTCCTTGCTTGTCTTCATAGCTGCGGGTCACAAGTTTGCCTTCCACACCGATCTCCGCACCTTTATGGCTGTACTTGTAAAGCACTTCTGCGGGCTTGCCCCACACAACTACATTGTGCCATTGTGTTTCAGTTACCTTTTCCCCTTGCGCATTTTTATATGTATCGTTCGTTGCCAGGGATAGCTTAAGCAGCTTCTTGCCGTCGCCTACTTCTTTCAACTCCAGATCATTTCCAATACGGCCGATCAACTGAACACTGTTTCTAAAATTTCTCATGACTTAACTAATTAAAAGGGTTTAAAATGAATTATATGTTTCTGCCGGTCATTTGTCGATCCGACGATGCAAAGGTGTAGGCTCCCAAAAAATCGATTCGGTTACTAATCATTTGAACACGGATACATTCATTTGTAAACGTTTGCTGTCGTTTATATATTTGATTATATGATGTTTACAATAAATGCAGATACAATAGAAAAAGGGCTAAACAGAAAAAAATCGAATACCTGACTTTCGTCATGTTTCCTGCCTGACCCTATTTCTAGTTTTGGTACACAATTGATCAACCAACTAAACCAACTGTTGTAGGTATCAATTAGGTTTTTTAATTGCAGTGAACATACAAGTGATTTTAGACATGCCGGTAGTCGCCGGCATTTCTTTTTTAACAGCTTAGTTTTTTGTCTTCGGCCTCAGTATAAACTTTATTTTTACGCCATGTCAATTCACCGGTTTGCGATCATTGATTGTGGCACAAACACTTTCCACCTCCTCATTTGTGAGCAAGAAGGCCAAACCATCTACCCTTATTTCAGGGATAAAGTGCATGTAAAAATTGGAGAAGGAGGCATCGGCGAAGGATACATTACGGATCAGGCCTTTGACCGGGCCATCAGAGCACTGGAGTACTTCAAAATGGCGATCGATAAGTTTGAAGCTGAACAAGTTATCGCCACAGCGACTAGTGCAATTAGAAATGCCCGAAATGGGAAGTATCTGGTCAATACCATTTTTGAACGCACAGGTATTCAGGTCCAGATTATATCAGGCAATAAGGAAGCTGAGTTGATCTACAAAGGGGTTGCCCTGGCTCATAAAATTGGTCCTGAACCAACATTGATCGTAGATATTGGAGGAGGCAGTGTTGAGTTTATCATCGCTGACACCAACGGGCCACAATGGCTTAGAAGCTATGAAATTGGAGCTCAAAGGCTATTGGATCAGTTTCATCATCAGGATCCAATGTCCAAAAGAGATAGCAAAGAACTATATGCTTATTTAGAGAAACAACTTAAGGACTTGATTCAGGTATCCAAAGACTTAAAAGTAGTAACTATGGTCGGCTCCTCTGGCTCATTTGACACCCTCTATGAAATGCATGCCAGGAAGAAGAAAATTCAAATTTCATCTGAGGAGACTTCTTTTCATTTACCGCTTAAAGGGTTTAGAACTCAACATGAAAAGCTGATCACCAAGGACAAAGAGCAGCGACTGAACATCCCCGGAATGGCTGAAGCCAGAGTGGATATGATAGTGGTTGCCAGTTGCTTGATTGATTTTTTATTAAATGAGCTTAGCATTGAGCGATTGGTAGTTTCCACCTTTGCTCTCAAGGAGGGCATTATGTCAGATCTTAGTAAAGGTGTTACCACCTTTGCAGAGTCAACTACCTGATTTTTTAGGGTAGAAAAAGCTGATCAAAGCCAGGCAAACGCCACCTGTTACCAGATAGAAAAGGGTTTGGGTCGCATGAATGATCGTGGCCAGCGCAAGGCCATCTGTCTCTGCTATTCCATACAACAGAAGCCCTTGAGCCAAAATCCAATGATAAGCCCCCATGCCCCCTGCTTGCACGGGTACCGATCTTCCTAGACTTCCGATTCCAACCAGGGCCAACCCTGCACCTACGCTCAGTCCACTTGTTGCCGGTATGGAGAAAAAACAGAGGTAGGTCATAAAGAAATACATGACCCAAATGGATAGGGTAAGTAAAATGAAGAGTACAGATCTCTTTAGTCTTAATGCTGACAAAAGACCCTCTTCAAGCTGAAAGGCCAACTCCTCCAATTTGCCTATCTTCTCCTCTTTGGCCTTTTCTTTGGCCTTTAGACGGTAATAGATCCCAAAGGCAAGAGCAATGGCAGCCCCGGCATAGATCCATATCGGTACTTTACTCAAAATCCCCGTGACCTTTAACATCAACGGACTAAAAAGTTGATCAGAGAAAAATCCGGCTAGCAAGTCAAACTGAAAAACCAGCGCCGACATCAGCACAAGAAACAGCATCACCAGATCAATAATTCGTTCGGTAACAACAGTTCCCAAAAGCTTAGCAAAGGGTTGTGGGCTTTCACGTTGTATCAACATGCATCTGCTTATTTCACCTAGCCTGGGAACAGCAGTATTAACAAAATAACCGGACATCATCGAGAGAAACACCGTGCGAAATCTCACTCCCTCTCCTAAAGCCTCAATCAGCAAATTCCATCGCCAGGCTCTTGCCAAATGACAAAGAAAAGTAACCAAAAGAGATAGCCCCACCCATCGATAATCTGCCTGTGCTATGCTTTTACCTATGGCCGCCACATCTGTACCTCTAAATGCCAGATACAGCATGACCAGCCCAAAAGACAAATAAAAAAGCCACTGGCTTGCCTTCCAGAACTTCATCCAGGGGCTCGTGCCAGAGGAACTCAACTCATGGGGCATTGCGGTATTTTATAAACTGCTTGAAGAGATATTTTAATGTGGGCCTGCTCAATTCATAAGCGATCTCGACAGCCTGAAAGGTTTGGTATGGCTTTTCGGCCTTGATCCATCGAACCATTTTTTCTGCAAGTATATCTTCCAGGTCTCGAACTTGCTTGGCCCTCTCAAGCCTCATGGTGCTATCCATTATCAACTCAATGGCCTTATCGTATTGATCAGTCGCAGTATAAAATAAAGCAGCCTCATACTTCAAGTCAGCCTTTCCATCCATAGCATGAAGGAATAAAGGCTTATGAGAAATGCCATTTAAATAAAGTTTATTGAGCAGAAACTGATATTCAGCCTCTGCATACTTATTGAAGAATACAACAAGATCTTTGGCCTGTTCTGCCATTCGTGCTGAGTTAACAAATTCCTGATACCTGGAAATCTTTTGGTAAGTTTCTATTCGCTCTTCCGCCCCATTGATTACCATTCCACAATTGCCTTTAGCCTTCAATCGGTTGGCTGCAGAGGAAAGAATTTTATAGCCAGTAACATACTCGGACTTGTCAAAAAGTTCATAAGCCAAAGTTAAAGAGTCGAAATAAGGTGTTAAAGCCCCGCAGAGTTGGCTGACTTGTGATGGTATGGAGATTTTCATTCCCGCCTGCAGGGCTCTATTCACGAAATCGTCAACAGACAAAATCAGGTCCAGCGTATCAACTCTGGTCAACCTGTTTTTGAGAACCTGATTTAAAAGCTCTTTACGTGGTTGTAACTGCCCCGGATACTTACGTGCCTGTATGGCGAGTTGAAACGCCAAAGCTAAGGAATTACTGTTTTCAGCTTTGAGCGAAATCTCTTCAAGCCCATTTCCTAACTTGACTAAGGCATCTTCTGACACATCAGAAGTATTGGTTGCAGCAAATTCATAGTGTAATGTATAGTATCTGGCTCTTAACTGCTGCAACTGAACATGAGCCAACTCATAAGATCCACTGTTGACTTTATCGATAAACTCTTGATAGGTAAATTGGTAAGCCTCCTTCGAAGATCGCTTTTGTAAATAGAGCAAGCTGTCCGGAGCCATCAAAAACGTGTTTTTCTGAACCAATTCCTCTGTTTTCTTTAGCCAATCCTGAGCTTCTTCATAGCGGCTGTTTGATATTTCCCTCTTAGCTATTTCCCATTGAGCCTGCAAAAGCTCCTCTCCCAACTTTTTGTACCTGATCATCGACTCAGGATCGGGTCGGTCTCTGAATGCGATACTTTGAAATTGCTTACGTGCCCCTGAAATGTTTCCTTCGCTGAATTCTAAATAGGCAAGCTCTACTTCTGCAGGCAAAAAGTTGGGGTTAATCGCCTTGGACAACTGATAAAAATACCTGGCTGAGTCCAGATTTTGTGCCAATGCATTACGAACACCCTCATTGAACAGCCTGATATCCAGACCATTCATCTGCTGATAAACTAGTTTTCGCTTAGCAAGTACTTCTTCTTTGAGAGTTGAAAGTCGCTGCAATATGGTCAGCGGATCGTATTCCCTTAAGCCAAGATCTTTGATCAAGGGACTTTGATTGGCCTCATTCACAAAAACCAACATTTCATCTAGTACTTTTTTGTTTCCGGGTAACTGCTCAAGATTATTAAGTCTCATTTCATTCAACAAATCCTTTGAAATCCGTAAGTCCTCGTCGAGCAGTTGGTATTCGCTAACATTTGAGATAAAATCACGGTATTTATCAAGAATGTCAGCACCAAAACCAAAGCTAAGCTTGCTGATTCGAATGGAATGTGAGCTAGACTGGAATGCAAATGGAATGGAAACATCTGCCAGAAAACCCTTGGCAGTCAGAGAAGACTTGCTGATGACTTCTTTAAACAAACTCCTGTTCTGTAGGTCTACGACTTCCATTTGAAAGCTGAAGGTTGAGGGTAGCAACTGAATGCTGAATGGTACCCCCTGATATTGCCCATCGCCTTCCCAGCCTAAAAACTGGAAATAAACGGAAGCAAGAGAAGCCCTTGATCCGGCTGGATTTACTCTACTGATCAACTCAAAAACCATGACCACAGATAAGGAAGTATCAGGCTTCGCTATCTGGCTGGCATGTGTACTAAGGAATAAGCTGTCATTTACCTTACCATTTACATTTGCCAATTGAAAACGATAAGATACTTTGGCTACCTCATCAAACTGGACTTGAGCAAAACCAGAAATTGAAATCAAAAAACAGAATGCAACAACGATCAAATGCCTCATAAACCGGAAACTATCATGTCTTTAGGGTACTTCACTTCAAAGGAATAAGATTTACTGACCGACTTTGTGGGCTCCAATTTAATCTTCCACTCTAGTGTGCCACTCTCCTTTTTCAATTCTGCACCATCCCATTGGGTCAGCTCAACTTGTATGTTTTCATGTTGCGAGATGGGATATTGTTCAATGAGAAGAATGTCAGCTTCGAAATTCCGGACGTTCTTTAAAGTAACCTGATAGCTCCTGCTCACTTTCACTTGAGTACCCAACATCTTGACTCCGGTCTTATTCTGCTCTTTTCTTGAACAAATCATTTGGGGATCACTTCCCAGTGAGATCACAAGAGTGTCACTGGTGATCGATGGTTTGATATAGGTTTTCCCGGTAAAAGTTCCTTCAAAGAATACATTGGCTTGCCCTGGCAAAAGATTGAGCTTCTCCCAACCCATAATCAATGCTGTCAGGTATACCTGCTCACTATACTTTGGCATGCACAGATACCTTTTGAGGTAAGGTAATTCAAATCGATTGATATCAAGTTGTTCTTGAGTGGGCTGACTAAAGAGAGTTCTTTTCCCGCTGATATTGTATTCAATACTTAAGGCTGTTTCTTCCATTACCACTACAGATAAGCTTACTTCCATTTCTTCAGTTGATGTTTCTTCAGCTTCTCGGGCAGGAGAACCTGCCATCTCCGGAGCTGCTGCCTTCGATTTTCTTTTTAGGTCCTGCCTGAACACCTGTTGTTGGTAAACGTTGACATACCAAGGCTGTAGATCCGGCATTTGGCTTGAAGAGCTTGGTCGACGGGTGGATAAAGTCAACTTCACATCCTTCCAGTCCACCCCGGTTTGCTGAGTGATTCTAGCCTTTGAAATCAGACTAGCTTCTTTTTCAGTAGGGTTTATCCTGATGTCATAGGACGGCTGCCAACCTGCTGACGAAACCATATAGTTAAACCTGAATTGAAATACTCCTTCTGTTCTGACTTGAAGTTCTACCTCAATCTCAAGATAGGGTTGGGAGGTTTCGCTAGCCAATTGATTCAACGTGGCTTCAAGCATCTGAACTCGTTCTTGCTGCTTTTTTTGCTTTTCTTGTAACTGTCTCTGGGATTGTTTAATTTCTGTAAGCCTGTTCCTGAAAAATTGACTGAATTTTTGCAACTCCTCTGTGGAGAACGTACTTTTTTCAGAACCGGGCTTCATATTGGCCATCAACAATTGTTCCTCTTTTTGTAATACATCTAACCGATCATTGAATTCACGAAGAGTCTCCTGTTGTTCAAGCAATGAGTCTTTCAACTGTAGGTATTCTTTAGTTTGCTGACCTTGCTTGTCAAAATCCTGAAGCATCTTTATCACTGTCATTTCTCCATCCCCCTTCCCATTAATTTGCAAAGTATTAGGATCAGCATATGGGCTAATCTTTTCAAAAACTAATTTATGTACTCCTACGCTTAGCTTTTGACTTCCACTGTGGAACACTTGTGCTTGTTGTTGAAACACTGTTACTTCATCAATTTGATGCTTGACGACACGGCTTTGGACATCGTTCGAGGCTGCAAGCCCGGGCAGCATGCCGAAACACAATAAGATACAGACAATCTTCATAGCAACGATTAGTTAAAAGCACACAGTTAAAATCAAGCCAATTTCCACCTTATTCGATCTGCATTCCAAATAAGAACCTACTATTTTGCAAAAAAATCAGCGTGATGACAGATGAGATCATTTTAAAGAAGCAGGAGCTGGCCAAATTTACCTATGCAGTTTTTCTGGCTATGGGTTGTAATAAAAACGATTCAGAGACTGCAACCTCTGTTTTGCTTACTGCTGATTCTCGGGGCATAGATTCTCATGGTGTCGCTCGTTTATCAGGATATGTGAGGCTATGGGAAGCGAATAGGATCAACCCAACGCCTCAGTTTAAAGTGGAAAGGGAAAGCCTATCGACAGCCACGTTAAACGCAGACTCTGCCCTTGGCTTAGTTTCAGGTCCGTTTGCAATGAAACTAGCGATCCAAAAAGCATCCCAAACAGGAATGGGAATGGTGGCTGTCAACAATTCAAATCATTTTGGAATTGGTGCCTATCATGCTTTGCTGGCCACAAAAGAAAACATGATCGGCATCTGCATGACCAATGCAAGCCCTCTGGTAGCTCCTGTAAATGCTAAGGAGAGAATGCTTGGCACAAATCCTCTAACTTTTGCTATACCTGCGGGTAAATACCCGGCTTTTGTATCCGATCTGGCCACATCAGCAGCAGCAAACGGAAAGCTTGAACTACTTCAAAGAAAAAATAAACCTGCCCCCGAAGGTTGGCTACAAGATCAAGACGGGCAGCCTACTACAGATCCCTTTGCATTAAAACACGGTGGTGCTTTGATTCCTTTAGGCAGCGACTCCGACAAAGGCTATCATAAAGGGTATTGTTTAGGGGCAACTGTTGATATTTTTTCAGGGGTTTTGAGCGGTGCAAACTATGGACCCTGGGTACCACCTTTTGTTTCTTTTCTGCCATTAGCTGCCAATCCTGTAGGTTTAGGAATTGGCCATACCTTCATGGCAATTAAGGTCGATGCTTTCAGGCCAATTGAAGACTTTTTGTCTCATATGGACAATTGGATAAGTCGATTTAAGGAAGCTCAACCAATTGATGCTCAGTATCCTGTACTTATTCCTGGCGACCCTGAATATTTTTGTGAGGCAGAAAGAGCGAAAAGTGGAATACCCTTGCTAAGGCCGGTGTATGAAGATTTGAAGGGTCTAGCTGTCAAATTCAATTTAGAGTTCCCCTGAAACAAAAAAACCCAATCGTGTGGATTGGGTTTTGTGCATGACCATCCGACTGGTCATGATGATAAGGTTGGCGACGACCTACTCTCCCACGTATGACCGCAGTACCATTGGCTCAACGGGGCTTAACTTCTCTGTTCGGAATGGGAAGAGGTGATCACCCGTGATATAGTCACCA
>JAIYAX010000003.1 GCA_027488815.1 Cytophagaceae bacterium
CTTCTTCAGTGTGTATGTGGAGGAGCAGGACAAGACCTTTACGGGTTGGGTGCAGCTCATCAAGTAGCAAAAGCATATAACGAACAACAGAAAAAGGGGAGCTATTCGCTCCCTTTTTTTATTTTTCCGTATGGAATCAATTCCCTTAGCCGAACGAATGAGGCCCAGATCACTGGACACTTTTGTGGGTCAAAGCAAACTTGTGGGTGCAAACGGTTCATTAAGGAGGATGCTGGAGCAAAACCTGTTGCCTTCTATGATCTTTTGGGGGCCTCCAGGGGTAGGCAAAACTACGCTTGCTGAAATTATTGCTGGCAAAATGGGTCTGGGCTTTATAGGGATGAGTGCAGTAAGCGCAGGGGTTAAGGATATCAAAGAGGTGATTGAAAAAGCCCGGCAATACGGAAAGATGGTTTTGTTCCTGGATGAAATTCACCGGTTTAATAAGTCCCAACAGGATTCATTACTTGGAGCAGTAGAGAAGGGTTATTTGACATTGATAGGTGCTACAACAGAAAACCCTTCATTCGAAGTGAATCATGCGCTATTGTCAAGAACTCAGGTGATGGTTTTTGAGGCACTTACACCTGCTGATTTAATGGACTTGCTTCAGCGTGCATTAGACGATGATGTTCTACTGTCTCCAAGAAAGCTCCAACTAAATGACAAAGGTCTGATCAGCACTCTTGCCGATGGTGACGCAAGAAAAGCCCTGAACCTGCTTGAGTTATGTGCAAATCAACTGGAAACCGGAAGCAATACCATAGATGAGGCTTTGGTTGCCAAAGTAGCAGGCCGTAAAATGTCCAGGTTCGATGCATCCGGAGAGCAACACTTTGATATCATTTCTGCATTTATCAAGTCAATGCGGGGCAGTGACCCAAATGCGGCACTATACTGGTTGGCCAGAATGATTGATGGTGGTGAAGACCCCCTTTTTATCGCCAGGCGAATGATCATTTTGGCTTCCGAAGACATCGGAAATGCAAACCCCAATGCGCTATTGCTTGCCCAGGCTTGCTTTCAGTCGGTGCATGCAGTAGGAATGCCTGAAGGGCGAATTGTTCTCGCTCAAACTGCCACTTACCTGGCATCATCAGTGAAAAGTAATGCTTCCTATATGGGTATAGAAAAGGCACTTGCCGAAGTTCAATCCTCTGGTGATCTTGGAGTCCCGCTTCATTTGAGAAATGCACCTACCAGGCTTATGAAAGAACTTGGCTACAGCAAAGGATACCAGTATAGCCATGATTACCCGATGAACTTTAGTGAACAGGAGTATTTGCCTGAAGAAATCAGCGGGAAAGTGTTTTATAGCCCTGCTGATAGTGCTAAAGAACGTGAGATTCGGCAGTTTTTGAAACTTAGGTGGAAAGAGAAGTATGGATACTGATGGAACAGATTTGTAAAGCATCCATAATCGTCTATTTTTGCATGACTCTAAAAAAGATTTCATGAGCGTTCTAGTGAACAAAAATTCTAAGGTGATCGTGCAGGGATTTACCGGTACTGAGGGCACCTTTCATGCACAACAGATGATTGAGTATGGCACTCAGGTAGTTGGTGGAGTTACTCCCGGCAAGGGCGGCAGCACTCATCTTGATCGGCCGGTTTTCAATTCGGTAGCTGATGCCGTGAAGCAAGCAGGTGCCAATGTTTCCATCATTTTTGTTCCTCCCGCATTTGCTGCTGACGCCATCATGGAAGCTGCTGATGCAGGTATCAAAGTTATCATAGCTATCACAGAGGGTATTCCTGTGAAGGACATGATGACCGCAAAGAACTACATCAAAGGCAAGGATGTGGTTTTAATCGGCCCTAATTGCCCCGGAGTTATCACTCCTGAGGAGGCCAAAGTAGGTATCATGCCAGGGTTTGTATTTAAGAAAGGAAGAATTGGCATCGTTTCTAAGTCCGGGACACTGACTTATGAAGCAGCTGATCAGATCGTTAAAGCAGGGTTGGGTATTTCTACTGCAATTGGAATCGGTGGAGACCCCATCATTGGAACACCTACCAAATATGCAGTAGAGATGCTGATGAATGATCCTGAAACCGATGCCATCGTCATGATAGGCGAGATTGGTGGTAACTACGAAGCAGAAGCTGCCAAGTATATCAAATCAATAGGCAATAAGAAACCTGTGGTTGGCTTTATTGCCGGACAAACAGCACCTGCGGGAAGAAGAATGGGTCATGCCGGTGCCATTATCGGTGGTGCAGATGATACAGCTGCAGCCAAAATGAAAATTATGAGAGAATGTGGCATTCATGTGGTTGAGTCTCCTGCCATGATTGGTGAAACTATGCTCAAAGCACTCAACAAGTAAAAGAAGAGATCTAATAAATTTAACCGGGGAGGGCAGTCAAATGTCCTCCCCGGTTTGCTTTTAGGCAATTCTATTTAGCATAGTTGACCACACGCATTTCACGTATCACCGTTACTTTTATTTGGCCTGGGTACTGCATTTCTTTTTCTATTTTTTGAGAGATGTCAAATGATAATTTACCAGCCACGTCATCGCTTACATTGTCGGAGTCAACAATTACCCTTAGTTCCCTTCCGGCCTGAATGGCGTAGCATTTGGTCACTCCATCAAAGGAAAGCGCAAGACTTTCGAGGTCTTTCAGACGTTTGATGTAAGAGTCAATAATTTCTCGTCTTGCTCCTGGTCTGGAGCCTGAAATCGCATCGCAAACCTGTACGATCGGCGAGATAACAGAAGTCATTTCAATTTCATCATGGTGTGCCCCAATTGCGTTGCACACCTCAGGATGTTCTTTGTATTTTTTTGCCAACTCCATTCCCAAAAGTGCATGAGGCAATTCCGGCTCATCAGGCACCACTTTGCCGATATCATGAAGCAGTCCTGCCCTCTTGGCCAGTTTCACGTTCAAGCCAAGTTCAGCGGCCATGGTAGCGCATAGTTTTGCTACTTCTTTGGAATGTTGCAGCAGATTTTGGCCATAGGAGGAGCGGTAGCGCATACGACCTACCAATTTGATTAGCTCCGGATGCAAGCCATTGATGCCCAGATCAATGGAGGTACGTTCTCCAAGGTCCATAATTTCTTCTTCTATGCTTTTGCTCACTTTGGCGACAACTTCTTCTATCCGGGCAGGGTGAATGCGTCCGTCTGTAACGAGCCTGTGTAGGGAAAGTCTGGCAATCTCACGCCTTACGGGGTCAAAGCCTGAGATGACGACGGCTTCCGGGGTATCGTCTACAATGATTTCTACACCTGTGGCGGCTTCAAGTGCCCTGATGTTTCGACCTTCTCTCCCTATGATTTTACCTTTGATATCATCACTTTCAATATTGAAAATGGAAACACAGTTTTCAATGGCATGTTCGGTGGCAGTACGTTGAATAGTATCGATGACTACTTTTCTGGCCTGGCGGGTGGCAGACATTCTGGCTTCATCCAAAATGTCCTTTACCATTCCTGAGGATTTTGCTCTGGCTTCATCTTCAATGGCTTGCATGAGCTGATTTCTGGCCTCCTCGGCGCTCAGGTGAGCTATCTTTTCAAGATTTGAGACTTGCGTCAGCCTCATCTTTTCCACATCTTCCTTCCGTTTGTTTATGATCTCGATTTGCGCATTGAGGTTTTCTCTCAGGCTATCCATCTCGGCCTCTTTGCGATTGAGAAGTTCCACCTGTTTATTGATTTGGCCCTCCCTTGATTTTACCTTGTTTTCGGCTTGTAAAATGAAGTTCTTCTTCTTGTTGCTTTCCTCTTCAAACTCTGCCTTGAGTTTCAAGTATTTCTCTTTGGCTTCGAGTATCCTGTCTTTTTTGAAGTTTTCAGCATTCAACTCAGCCTCTTTGAGGATCAGTTTGGCTTTCTCCCGGGCTTCTTTCTCATACTTTTTTAGGGTGTTTTTCAATAAAAATCGACCCCCTGCTAAACCTGCGATTAAGCAACC
Source organism: Cytophagaceae bacterium (assembly GCA_027488815.1). Lineage (GTDB taxonomy): Bacteria > Bacteroidota > Bacteroidia > Cytophagales > JAIYAX01 > JAIYAX01. The sequence continues at coordinate 3,931 of JAIYAX010000003.1, forward strand.
TATGCCTGTGATGATTATTGCGATCAACATTTTCGGTTCATTTGATTTGGGTTAAATCAAAAACCGTCAGGATCTATCGAAAATGCTTGGGCTTGATATCAACTTTTTTGAACCTGATCCAACAAGTGATGGAGGTGTTTAAGGCGTTCCACCTGTTGTTGGTTGTCCTCTTCGGCACCCTGGCTTAATTTCAAATTTTCCATGGTGCAATCAAATGCAACCAGAGCCAACAAGTCTACTTTGTCATTTAAGCCAAACTGTTCACGATAGCTTTTCATTCGCTCGTTGAGCAGTCTGCCTGCCTGGCGTACGTTATGTTCATCCTGAGCTTCTACTTTCAGAGGGTATTCCCGGTCACCAATTTTGATTTTGATGGAAAGCAGTCCCAAGTTTTATTCAGGTATTGTTGATATGCTTAATGCACTTGTCGATGACCCTCAGGTAACCATCTAGCTTACTTTTTAACTGCTCGCTTTCCGTGTTACGCTCGGTCAATGACGTGACAATGTTATTCATTTTTTCCCGATTTCGGAAATGGTTGTTTTCCTCCCTTAAAAGCTCATTTTGGTGCAGAACAGTGGCCATTTCTTCCCGCAGGGCTTCCAGATCTGAACGAAGCACCTGATGCGATTGGATAAGCTGTTTCAATCGTTGTTCGAAAAGCAAGAAATCATCTGTTGCTTTTTGCTGCATCCTACCTTCTGATTAATGCCCCTAATTCTGTTTCGTAATGCTTGATGAGTTTTTCCATTAACTGATCCGTTCGTTCATCAGTCAGTGTTTTTTCCTTGTCTGACAGGGTAAAGCTGACACTGTAGGATTTTTTACCCACGGGCAGTGGGGCTCCTTCAAAAATATTGAAAACATGCACATTGCGGATAAGATGCACATCCAGGTTATAAGCTATCTTTTCTATAGCTCTAAACTGAATGCTTTTGTCAATCACCAGGGATAAATCTCTGCGTACTTCAGGAAACTTATCTGGTTCCTGAATTTTATCAACTCTTTTGATGGCATTCCATAATGTATTCCAGTTCAGTTCGGCATACCAAACCTCCTGCTTGATGTCCATAGCCTTAAGCAAAGATTTCCGCACACGACCCACCCACCCGATCCAATGATCGCCGGCATATATGCCTTGTGAAGCAGACAAGAGCTTGTTTTCTATAGGTCTGAATGTAAATGACTTGTAGCCACATGAACTGGCCAAAACTTGAATAAGCCCCGCCAGATGATAGAAATCAACTTCTTTGGAATCGGCTTGCCAACTTTCAACCGGATATTTCCCTGTTGTGAGTAGGCTTAAATGCATTTCTTCTTCGAACTTATCATCCTTTCGTCGGTAAACAGTTCCCCACTCGAAAAGACGAAGATCTTTCTGACGACGGTTGATGTTATAAGCAGCAGCTTCGAGGCTATGGTAAATCAGATTTGGCCTGAGCACATTCAGTTCTTCGCTGAGTGGATTTACGATACGAACCCATTCGTTTTGGTTTTCGGGCTCAAACTTTTCAAGCAAATGTGTGCTCAGCAATGAGTTGGTCATTATTTCATTGCAACCATTTGCGGCCAGCTTATCGGCAAGGTTGTTCTTTAGGGCCTCAGGGTCCGGTTTTTCAAATGAAGATAAATAGGGTGTTCCTATTCCGGCGGACAGTGGCACCTGGTCAAAACCCACCATCCGAAGTAGTTCTTCAGCCAGATCGGCAGGGCCATGAACATCTGTGCGTCTCAGCGGCACCGAAACTTCCCATAATTCCCCTTGTTGTGATACTTTAAAGCCTAAAGCTTGGAGGATGTTTATTGCTCTATCTTTTTCTATTTGAATTCCCAGAAAGGAATGTAATTTCTCAAAGTTCAGCTGGATGAGCTTTGGACTCAACGGTTGGGGATAAATATCGAAGAGCTCAGATGCAGGGCTTGCTCCGGCCAGTTCCTGTATCCAGTATACAGCTAAAAGCAATGCGGGAATGGTGTTTTCGACGTCTGTGCCACGCTCAAAGCGGAACGATGCATCCGTCTTCAATCCCTGTCGCTGACTTGTTTTACGGACTTCTGTTGGGTGAAAACAAGCACTCTCCAAAAATACTGTCCTTGTGTTCTCATCTATGCCGCTATTTTTGCCGCCAAAAAGACCTGCAAAGCAGATGGGTTTTTCCGAGTCAAAAATCATGAGGTCTTCGGCATTCAGCTTTCTATCAACTCCATCCAACGTGGTGAATTGAAGATGATTACCTGCTTTGTTTACTATGATTTGATCACCTGCGAGTTTATCAAAATCAAAAGCATGCAAAGGCTGTCCCAGACCATGAAGAACATAGTTTGTCACATCGACCACATTGTTAATTGGACTTAGGCCAACGCTCCTCAGCCTCTGCTGAAGCCAGGCCGGCGACTCGGCAATCTTTACCTGCTCCAGTAGAATTCCACTATACCTGTAGCAAAGTGACGGGTCAGCAATGCTTACCCTGATCGTTCTTTTATTCGAAACCTTGGGTAAGTCATGTTTTGGCAAGCGTATGGGCTGATGAAGTAAAGCAGCGAGGTCAAAGGCCACACCTAAGTGGGAGGCAGCATCCCCTCTGTTGGGCGTAAGGCCTATTTCGAAAACGTTATCCTGACTTAGCGATAAAGCCAGTGATGCAGGAGTTCCGGGCATGTGGTCAGTATTTAATACCAAAATGCCATCATGTGAAGATCCAATACCCAGTTCATCTTCAGCGCAAATCATGCCTTCAGAGCTAATACCTCTGATTTTGGCATGTCCAATTTTCATTGTTTCTCCCTGAAAAGGATATAAGGAGGTACCGGGCAGTGCAACGATCACTTTTTGGCCAGCAGCAACATTGGAAGCCCCGCAAACAATAGTAGCAGGTTCCTTTTTTCCTACATCTACAGTCGTAACCTTGAGTCGATCAGCATCGGGATGAGGATTACAAGTCAGTACATGACCTACAACGCATCCTTCCAATGATCCTTTGACCTGCTCAAAAAGCTCCACGTGCTCCACTTCAAGGCCGACCTGGGTTAGCATTCGGGCAGTTTCAGCAGGAGATGGCAGGGGAGAAATGAAATCCTGTAGCCAGGAGTAAGCTATTCGCATGTTAGTTCAGAATAGGGCAAAAGTAATCAATAGTCCCGATGTCAGTTTGCTTTGGCGGGCATCAGTTCCCCAGCTAAAATCGGAATATTCAGCCTGTTTTTGAGAGGAGGTACAGGGCATACATACTTTTTGTTGTAAGCACAGTAAGGCTGGTAACATAAATTAAAGTCAATGTTCAAGGGTTTCTCCTGTAGGTCTATTTCAAGATATCGCCCCCCACCATAAGTCAGGCTGTCATTGGTGAGATCAAAAAATGGAACAAACAGCCGGTCGTCCTGTTTGTCATCGATCCGCTTAAATGCCATCAATTTGAACTCTTCCCCTCTGAATGAAAAAAGTAAGTCTCCTGCATGAATAAATGGTTCAGACAGTCCATCGGTCATTTTCATAAGCAAAGTGCCTGAGTTATCGCTTTTTTCAGAAAAGCGAACCGGTAGCCGATAGTTTAGGTCAGGGCTGAAATAGCTCAGTTGCTTAAAAGTGTTCCGGTCTTGAATCGGGCTTTGAGGATCGTTTTTGAAGAACAAGTCTTTTTCAGCCCTCATCCTGATCAGCTCGTCCACGTACTTTCGTTCGTTGTTTTCGCTGAATACTTGAAACAGTATGGTTGCACAAACCAGTAACACCAGGAGAATTAAAACGATTGTTCGTGAATTGCGCATAGACCTTAGAGTTTGCCTTCGTCAGCGAAACTAAAGTATCCCTGATTTGCAAATATAACGTGATCGAGGAGTTGAATGTCCAAAAGCCCGGCACCATCCTGAAGCTTTTTAGTGATTTTGAGGTCTTCGGAGCTGGGTTGAAGCTGCCCCGATGGGTGATTGTGAACCAGAATAATTCCGGATGCTGATTGCTCCAATGCTTTGGCAAAAATGACTTTGGGATCAACAATTGTTGAGCTAATACCTCCTGTGGAGATATGACTTTTGTCAAGCACCTGATTGGCCCGGTTGAGCAGTATAACCCAAAACTCTTCCTGTAAGCGGTCAAGCAGGTAGGGCTTCATTAACTCATAGACATCTTGAGATGATTTGATGACCTCCAGTTGGGCATGAGCCTCTTCTTTTCTTCTACGACCAAGCTCCATCGCTGCCACAATGGTAATGGCTTTAGCAAGGCCTATGCCTTTGGTTTTTGTGAGCTCTTTAACGCTCTTTTTTGCCAGCTCATGCAGGTTATTGCCGGACTTGGCCATTAGTTCCCTTCCTAAATCGACAGCCGTCATGTTGCGGGTACCCGAGCCCAGCAAAATGCCAATCAACTCTGCCTCCGAAAGCGATCTTGGGCCTTTGGCTAATAGCTTCTCCCTGGGCTTGTCATCATCTGCCCAACTTCTCAGGTTTCTTTTCTCGGTTGTATCTGCCGAACTCATTGTACAAATTAAACCAGTTATGGGCAGAAAAGATCGGCAACCGACCGGTATAATTCATCAGAATGATAAATTAGGGCTTTAATTAATAATGAATGGAAACAGAAAATTCATCTTTAGGTCAATCTCAGGACTCGGTTCAGGTTAAAAAAATACCTCGACTGCATATCAACAAACGTAGGGTTAGCCAGAAGCTGGTGTATATTGTGATTGAGATATTAATTATTGTGGTAGCGGTCAATCTGAGTGTCTGGCTCAACAATAAGAACAACCAGCGAAATGAAGACAAACAAGCTATAGTGTTCTTAAGTGGCCTGAAAAATGATTTACGGGAAGAACTTATTGAGATTGAAGAGAGCTTGCAGTTTTATAGAAAGGCTAATAAGGCCTATGCCTACCTGAGTGATCTTGATCGAAAAGGCAAAGTTGACTCTGACACTTTTAGGACGGCATTTGAAATAGTTGGTATAAGTTCATGGCTTTTGCCCAATAAAAGTCGATATGAAGGATTTAAACAAAGTGGAAAATTACCTTTTATCAGAGATGATAGTTTACAAAATCAGATTCTTTACTATTTTGAAGATGTGATTCCTTCTCTGGGACTTTCAGAAGAAAGCTGGATTAGTAATCATAGGAAACTTCAAGCTTATTTAGTTGAAAATCTGGTTAGCTACCCTGATGGAAGTAATAATTCTATTGAACTTATTAAACAAGCAAAAGCAAAAAACCTTTGCCGGAGTTTAATACCCTGGGACCAACTTTTTAAACGCTATGAGTTGACTAAACAAACAGCAAAAAACATTCAAATCAGAATTGAGAAAATCGAAAAAACAGGATTTGAAGACTAGTTTGCAAGAGCCTGAGCCAGGTCAAAAAAGCCTTTTGAGTGCCTGTATTGCCTGAAAATTCGATACATGGTTTCATATTGGTGTTGAGCCAATGCTGTAATCATCTTTTCCCGTGCTTTTTTGGCCTCATCAAAAAAATCGAAAAGCGCTTCCTGCGGAAAAATATAGAGTTCGGTTTTTTCGGATTGAGAAATAGCATTGACCATTCTGCGAGTATCGTTCAGCAAACATGACTCACCAAAAGTCTCCCGCTCATTAACTATTCTAAAAGGCTCGAAATCGTCCCCTTTGTCCAAAAGCAAACTGATGGAGCCTGATTTTACCATGTAAAGTGCCAATGCGGGATCATTCCTGAAGTAGATCACCTCATCTTTGTCATAGTTTCGTTCTTGTTTTTTCTGGATGAGTAGATGCAATTCACGCTTATCAAGGCTTCTGAAAATAGGGGCAGCACCCAGAAAACGGATCACCTGAAGCTCAGATAGGCTGTAAGCATTTGAAAACGGATTTTTAAATCTTAATCGCATTGGAATCGGATGAGTTCGTAAGTCCTTTGGGTCACTTTGTATGCCTCGCTGATCTTTAATCCAATCAGCCAGACAATCTTTCCTTCGGAGCAAAGTACAAGTAGGTCTTTTTTCCTAAGACGGTCTATTTTTAAATCGATGAGAAGGTCACTAATTTTTTTTTCACCGGTCATACCTATGGGCTGCATGCGGTCCCCGGCTGCCCAGGGTCTTATTTCAAGGGGCCATTTTAGCAATCCGGCATCAAGTAAGGCAACGTTCGGGTCATTAGGGATAAGCATACTGCCTTGATGAAACTTCCATTTAAGTTGTTGATCATGAGGAAGTCTGGCCAAGCTATCTTGTTTTTTGAGATGCAAAGGCCAAATGGAATGAGACAAATCAGTTTTCGGCTCGATGATGAAAAAGCTTCGGTCAATAAGCAGTTGATGACTGGCTGAAGCGTACAGAGCGCCGGGTTGGCTGTGTTTCCGGGTCAATAAGGACCTGCTGTCTTCTCTTGAGAACCCATAGCTTTTGATCAAATAATAAAGCAACTCAGTTCCTTCGTTCGTTGACTGAAAGGCCGAGCGCTGCAGGTAAAACCGATCTCCTTCTTTTTTCGATGAGGTTCTCAGAATTTGCTGCAAACTTTTGAAGAATTGCTTTTGCACAACTTCCATCCGCTGAGCAAATCGATCCATGCCTGTCACAAAGGAAGGATTGAGCTTCTCAAATTGAGGGATGATCTGTTTTCTGATGTAGTTTCGACGGTAATAAGTGGATTCATTGCTGGCATCTTCCCTCCAAATGATACCCTTTTCTCCTGCAAAATGTATGATCTCGGATTTACGTGCAAAAAGCAAAGGTCTGATGACCGATCCTTGCATGGGTTTGATTCCCTGCAAACCTTCGATTCCGGTGCCTCTCAGCAAGTTAAGAAGAATGGTTTCTACTTTATCATCAATATGGTGGGCGGTAGCCATTCGTTGTATGCCCTGACGGCTCATCAGTTCCCGATAAAAGGCATACCTGATTTTTCTGGCTTTCATTTGTACCGAACCATCATGCTCTTCCCAATGGCTTTGGCTTACTTTTAACACATGGCAAGTGATGGCGTTCGTCTGGCACCAGTCCTTCACATGCTTTTCGTCAAGAACACTAGACTCTCCTCTAAGGCCGTAGTTAACATGAGCCAGATCAAATCGAATAGAAGCATGTTGAAACAAATAGGCAAGCACCATTGAGTCAACCCCTCCACTGCAACCCAACAGCACTTTTTGCCCCGGATTAATCAGTGCATGCTGTTTTTGAAATTCAATAAACCGCTCTTCGAAGGTAATCACATGGAATTGGTCTAATTTTGGCTAAAAATACCGCTTTCCCTTTCGAGTGCTACTCCTCTCCCTTTCCTATTCATTGAAAAATCGCCTTCTGCTTCTGATTATCTTTTCCTTGATGGCTTTACAGGCCTATTCTCAGGAGGGCAATCAAAGGATAGAGTTGGTGCGTTGCGATGCCCTTGACGGTGGAATTTTTAATAACCAAAACATCATCAAACTGCTGGGAAATGTGGTTTTCAGGCAGGGAGATGCACTCATGTATTGCGACTCAGCATATCAATACAAATCGATCAATAAGCTTGAGGCATTCAGCAACATACGAATCGAGCAAGGTGATACCCTCAAACTATATGGAGATAAGCTGGTGTACGAAGGAGAAAAGAGAAAGGCAGTGATCACGGGAAAAGTGAAGCTCATCAATCAAAGTACAGTGTTGGAAACCAACCTTCTTGATTATTACTTGAGCACACGGGTTGCAAACTACTATACTGGTGGGGTGATCACCGATAAGGACACCCGGCTTGTCTCTAAATCAGGTAGGTATGAGGCTTTCATCGCTACTTTTTATTTCAAAGATCAGGTTGTCGCTACCGACAAAGATTCGAAAATCGAGACCGATACCCTCATCTATCAAACCGGTATTCGTAAAGCTATTTTCGTTGGGCCTACCCGAATTTATGATAATGACGGTGTGCTTTATGCGGAAGATGGGGAGTATTATCTCTCAACTAAAGTGTCCAACTTCAGGGGCAGGGTAAGCATGGAGTCCGGCAGCTATTTTCTGAGCGGGGACAGTGTGAATTATGATCAGCTCAATCAGTTAGGCTGGGCTAAGGGAAATGTGAAAATGATCTCAAAAAGTGATCAGGTGACCATATACGGTAGGGAAGCGAGGTATAATAAGATTACGGGTATCACCAAGGTGTATGGTGATCCCTGGATGGAAAATCTGGTTTCAGGAGACACCCTGTTTTTATCTGCTGACAGTCTTATTTCAATCGACCGGAAAGTGGAGAAGTTCAGAATACTATTGGCTTATTATGGAGTAAGGGTATTCAAATCCGACTTACAGGGCATATCCGACTCATTGGTTTATCGGTTTACAGATTCTACCATTCATTTTTACCGTAAGCCTGTACTTTGGACAGACGATAACCAACTTAGTGCAGATAGTCTTCATATTCAGCTGGCCAATAATAAGTTGGATAAAATGTTCATGCGATTTAATAGTTTCATCATCAGCATAGACACGTTGGGGTACTTCAACCAAATGGCCGGAAGATATATGACCTCCTTTTTTGACTCAGGACGAATCTCCAGGGTAGAGGTAAGAGGAAATGGAGAAAGTATTTACCATGCCTTGAAAGAAGATACGGCACTTATGGGCCTTAACAAAGTCGTTTGTTCAGATATGAATATCCTGTTCAAAGACAGTGAATTGCAGACGATTACGTTTCTCAGACAGCCCGATGCATTGTTCATTCCACCCAAAGAAATCAAAGAAGAAGAAACCCGGTTACGAGGGTTTGATTGGAAGCTCAGCCTGCGACCAGATAAGGAAGCAGTTTTGTATCGAGGCAGAACAAGGAAAAGTCTTGACTAATCAAATGTAGTTCACTAATTTTGCAGGCTTTATGAATTCAAGGGTTTTCATTCTTCCCCTTTTACTCCTCACACTATTTTCCTGCTCTAAGTTTCAGAAAATACAGCGTAGCGAAAATATCAATGAGCGCTACGAGGCTGCATTGAAATATTACAAGTCAGGTGATTACTACAAGGCTGGGGTGCTGCTCGAGGAGATGATCCCCGTTATGCGTGGACGTAAAGAGTCTGAGCTAGTGCAGTTTTACTATGCCTATTGCCAGTATTATCAGCGACAGTTGGTGATGGCTTCTTATTATTTCAAGAGGTTTTACGAGACTTTTCCACGCAGTGAGTTTGCAGAGGAGTGCATGTTTATGTACGCTTCTTCTCAGTTTGAAATGTCTCCACCTTACCACCTGGATCAAAGCAGCAGCTTTGAGGCGATTGAGGCGGTAGAGAGTTTTTTAAGGCTGTATCCGGAAACCAAGCATTTGGAGAAGTGCAATAACATGACCGATATTTTGAAAGGGAAGCTTGAGCGCAAGGCTTACGAACACGCTAAGTTGTATCATAAAATCGGATATTTTAAGTCAGCTACAGTTGCTATTGAAAATTTCAGGCAGGATTACCCTACTTCTTCTTTCAATGAAGAGTTGTTGTTTCTAAAAATTCAAAGTCAATACAATCTGGCTAAGCTGAGCGTGGAAGAGAAAAAAAGGGACCGCTTTAATCAGGCGATTGAGAGTTACCAGCAATTTGTAGACAAATACACCAATAGTAAGTACATGAGAGAGGCAGAAGCTATTTATGCCAACTGTCTCAACCAAATCGGATAAAAAACATGAGCACAGCAAAATCGAAGTTTCAAGGAATTTCAACCCGCAGCAACACGCCCGTATCAATCGTGACACGTGATGCAAGTAGAATAGCAGAGCCTACAGGCAACATCTACAAGTCTATTGTAGTGATTGGTAAGCGTGCAAGGCAAATCTCTACCAAGGCCAAAGAGGAGATCAACAACAAGTTGTCTGAGTTTACCACTACGGTTGACAATCTAGAAGAGATCTTTGAAAACAGAGAGCAAATCGAGATTTCTCGCCATTTTGAGCGTATGCCCAAGCCTTCTCTTGTAGCAGTTGAAGAGTTTCTTGATGGCAAGGTGATGTTCCGTTCTGCTTCAGAGACCGGAGAAGAATCCGAACAATAACCTATGTCAATAGAGGGAAAAAAGATACTTCTTGGGGTGACCGGAAGTATTGCAGCCTATAAATCGGCCTCCCTCATTAGGTTGCTGGTCAAAGCTGGAGCAGATGTCCAGGTGATCATGACCTCCTCCGCTACTGATTTTATCAGCCCGCTTACACTGGCTACTTTGAGTAAGCGGCCTGTTCTTCAGGCCTATTTTGATAAGCAAAGCGGCCAATGGCATAGTCATGTGGAACTGGGTCTATGGGCCGATATAATGCTGGTCGCTCCACTTAGCGCCCAAACCCTCTCAGCCTTTGCACAGGGGCGCTGTGAAAACCTGTTACAGGCCACTTATCTTTCAGCCAGGTGTCCGGTATGGGTTGCCCCGGCAATGGATCTTGACATGTACGTTCATCCTTCAACCCAAAGGAATCTGGACCTGATCAGTGCTGACAGGGTACATATCATACCGGCAGAAACAGGCGAACTGGCATCAGGCCTGTATGGGCAGGGTAGAATGGCAGAGCCGGAACAGATTTTTGACTTGCTCGAGAAACACTTTAAGTCAGGGATGGCTTTGAGAAACACAAAAGTGTTGCTGACCTCTGGGCCTACCAGAGAGGCAATCGATCCTGTGAGATTTATCAGCAATCACTCAACCGGCAAAATGGGAGCAGCTATTGCAGAAGCACTGTTGAACCTTGGGGCTGAGGTGCACATGGTCGCAGGGCCTTCGCAAGTGTATCCAAAACCCAACCCCAGATTGAAAATCTACCATGTGCAGTCAGCTGAAGAGATGAGTGTACAGGCAGAACAGCTTTTTGGGCAGTGCCGTTTAGCAGTTCTCACGGCTGCCGTTGCTGACTATCAGGCTGCACAACCTTCTGAGCAAAAGATAAAAAAGTCATCAGACGAATTGAGCATTAGTCTTCGTAAGACCAAAGACATTGCTGCCGGATTGGGAAAGATTAAGAAAGCAGAACAGTTTATAATCGGCTTCGCCCTGGAAACTCAAGATGAGCGTGTGAATGCCAAAGAAAAGCTAAACAGGAAAAACATGGACATGATCGTACTTAACAGTCTATCGGATGCAGGAGCAGGCTTTGGACACGATACCAACAAAGTGACCTTTTTATTTCAGTCAGGGGAAGAAAAGTCTCTGCCTTTGCTGAGCAAAGCTGAAGTGGCCATTGCCATCAGCGAGGTAGCAGAGAATTGGCTGGCTTCCGGCCAGGGCAATCGCTAAGCAAATATTCCAAACGGTTATTTCGGTAGCCATCGGCTTTAATACTTGTCGAGTTCAAAATGAGCTGTTCAGCCTCAGCACAATTCCCTTTAGCTTTATATAGATCAGCCAATACCCATACAATTTCAGCTTCTTCTGGCTTTCTCATTCTGGCCCGATCTACCAGGTCAAAGGCATCCTGAAGATACCTAAGTCGGTTAAGAGTGTCCATGTTTGCCTTTTGCTTTCGGCTTTCAGCATAGTAAAGCAAGGAGTAAGGTTGATCTGGTTCTTTTTTTAGAGCGATATCCAAATAATCTTTGGCAATGTCCGGGTAGCCGATTTGAATATGAAAATAAGCCATCCCTTGCAATGCAGTGATATTTTCCGGTTCAATACTCAAGGCACTCTGATAGGCTTGAGAAGCCAGGCTAAGACGTTTGGTTCGCTCATCTGGGCTGCGGGTGTAGTTTGACCAACTCAGAAAAGTGCTTCCTACGAGTAAATGAAGGTTGATGTTTCTTGGATTTCTGGCCAAAGACCTGTTTGCCCTTTCCACGCACATGTCATAATGCATAATGGTATGGTAATACGTCGCAGCTTGTTCATCAATATCCATTTTATCATAGTAGTGTGGGCGATAAAATGGCCAAAAGATATAGTTAACTCGATGTACCCAATGGGTTTTGCTCACTCTGTTCAAATTAAACAAATCTCTTTTGCCATCCATGAAGGCATGTTTTTTCAATAGCTCCAGGTTATCGTCAATTTCCCGAACATAAACGGCGTCAGAAGGATCAACATACACCATTTCAAAGTAACGCTCCCGGTTTAGAAACTCATGTAATGCTGGGAAGTCAATCCGGCTCAAAACAACATAATCAAACTGCTCGACGCTATCCAGAGCAATAAACTTCATCGGGTCATTGACAACGTCAAGATATTTATTGAAAAAGGTCTGAGGAAAAACATCCAAATCCCTTAAGTCTATAAATGTTTTGAAATCTGGGCGAAGCCCCCACATGAGTGCAGAAGAATTGAGATAATCACTAAAAGCTTTTCCCTTAATCTGGTTTTGTTTAATGAATTGTATTGCGCCTGATGAATTCCTAAGCGGGTCTATACCCAAACCAAATGAGTCTTTCAATGAAAAACTTTCATACCATTTGTTGCTGGCGATCGTCCCATACAAGAACATGATTCCAGCCAGCAACACATATTTCCAAATGTTAATCGTAAAAATTCGATTTATCCATGAAATAGTACTTAAACCAGTTAAGGCCAATGAGGCTGCAGGCACAGCGGCCAATGCAAAAAAAGGAATGTTCCTTTGGGCACTTAGGGCAAGGTAAAAAAACATGGCAAGCACAAGAAGATAGCCCGGGCTTAACCATACCATTAGCCTTAATGGAGACTCTTTCTTGAACTTCATCCAGGCTAAAAACAAGCCTAAAATCAAAAAAAGCATAATCCCCAAGCCCAAATAGGTGGAAATGCCCCAGTACAAGGGTTGCCTAAAATCAAATAATTCGACGGTATACTTATTAGCTGAAAGCTGGGAGAAAATCTCAATCGGGTGCAGGATCATTTTAGGTCCATACGGATGGAAAGCAGGGGCAAGCAGACATAAAAGGGCCAGCAATCCGTACCTGATCAGCAATTTGATTTCAATTTTTTCATGCACATAATGCATCAGGAGTGCTGAACTCAAAAACACCACATGAAGAACCATACCCACTCCAAAGGCTTCGTGCAAATTTGCCCAAAGTACCTGGAGAGCAAACATTACATACATCAGCTTTACATTCTTGTATCCTGAAGTGTAAAACCTGACATGCAGGTAGATGAAGAGCAAGCTTAACAGGTGGCTGACCATTTCCGGGCGGGAGGTCATTCTGAATTCTGAAGCAGCAAAAGCAATGACAGCTACCAGATAAAACGTAAAGTACGATGGCTTATCTTCTTTCGGGCTAAGTAATAGCCACAATGCACGCAGAATGCTAAGCATGGCCAGGTTGCAGATCAATTGAAGCAAAAGCAGACCTTCTGGCTGAAACACCTGAGCCCATAAGTAAGCGATCACTTCGAAGCCCCACTTGACATTGATCCAGGGTTGACCAAACCGAGTGTAGGAAAAAGGATCGGTGTAAGGAACCCCATTTTGCAGGATGTACTCACCTGTACGTAACATCCACCAAAGGTCAGGCTCACTAAAGGTTTTGATTGCCCAAACTGCGGAAAGGAGGTAGACCAAAAACAATCCCACCTTTTCCAGCATGTTCATGCCGGTTGCGGATGATTTTAATGACATAGAGAATGTTTTACAACTGAACGTTAACGCTCATCAGTTCAATGGACAATCCCGCATTCTTTGCAGAATTTTTTTTTACCAACCGGGTTTTTCTTGGGTGGGCGTTTATGTCCGAAATAACTTTTGTTGCTGTATTGAGGCTTTTGCATCTCTTTTGCGGTTTTTTGGTTTCGGGCAACTGCATTATCAACCCTGTCCTCATACTCCCTAACCTTACGATTGTATTCAAATGCCTGGTTTTTCTTTTGCCACCACTTTCTCTTTTTGCTTTTACGGGCACCCTCAGAACTGAAGCGCACATTTGACTCGGCTGGCTTTACCGTGTTGTCTCTTGAGTTTGGTGCCGTCTGCGCATGCAACGCCTGACTACCTCCCCAAAAAAGAAAGAGACCAATTAAGAAAATGATTGTACTACACCTCATGCTTGATCAAACGGTTGGCTTGCAGAATTATTTCCCTGCAATTTAGCAATCTTACGTTGATCTTAAGGAATGTAAGAGAGCTTGACCGGGAAGCGCTTGTCCACCATGCCCAGTGAACTACAGGCTTTTTGAGAAAGTTTGATGATCAGTTTTGTATTCGCACCTGTATCGGGGAGCTTTCCGATCACCCTGACAAAAACCATGTGACCATTCATTTCATTTTCCACCTGAATGATCGTTCCCATCGGAGCGGTTCGATGCAAGGCAAGGTAGCGTTGGTGATCTGGGCCTTCTGCAATCACCTCGGCCATCCCTTCTTCCTGGATCTTTTTAAAATCCGTTTTTCGCTTTTGACTCATGTTTTCCTTTGTCACAGGACTGTAGGAACTTGATGGATCCGTTTCCTGATTAGGGTCAACCAATAAGCTCATATCAACAGGAGCCTTGCCGGTGTCTTTGATGACCGTAATGCCCGTAGGTTCAGGCTTACTTTCTTTTTCTTTGACATTGGCAGAGGTTTGATCCAGGCTTGTGGTGTCTGTTTTTATAGAGGGCTTGGCTTCAGCAGGGGGTTCTTTGCTCGGAGCTACGGATTCAACCGGCTTAGTTTCAGTTTTTTTTGTTTTCAGACTGTCAGGTGGGAGCTTGCTTGGTTTTTGTTCAGCATTCCCGGGCTTGACCTGAAGCAGTTGGCCGGTAGAAATCTCATTGGATTTCAAATTGTTCCATTCCTTTACTTGATCAACACTTATGCTGTATCGACGTGCAATGCTGTACAGAGTCTCTCCGGGCTTTACTTCATGGCCATCAATTTGGGTTGGAATAACTGGCTTAGGTTGTGCCGGGCTGACTGCAACATTGACTTGCTTGGCGTTGGCCAAAGGTATTTTAATCACAGTGCCAATAGTGAGCCCACCGCTAAGCCCTCCGTTGCTGTTTTTAATTTCGTCCATTGATGACTTGTACCGTCTTGACAAGCCATAAAGAGTCTCCCCTTGCTCCACTTGATGTATCACATAAAGCCGGTCTCCTTCACTTTCGATACGTAACGAGTCGTTCGCATAAACGTGCATTGTTGCCAGAAGCATGAGCACTCCCAGCTTAAAGCCAAATCGGGAGATCATTTGTAAACCCTCAGGTCGGTATTTTCGCATACCATGAAAAGATAATCATTTGCCACAAAAAAAGTATCTCTTCCCATCCCTTGCCGATCCCTTGCAAGTATAAATTTATCAACATTTGAGCCTGAGGCCTCAAATACACCAAGCTGATGAATGTAGCCTGAGGTTTTTTTTTCATACCAGGCAATTAAAATAAGGTTTTTCCACTCCAGGTAGTCGATGGCCAGAGAGGCCTCCTGACCTGTTTGCTGAAAAAGGAAGTTGCTCACTTCTTCAAAGTATGGGTGTGCCTGAGGATAATGTTCCGGAAAAAGGCGTTCATCCATCGGTTCCTCTGAGTTTGCAATATCCGGTTCTGGAACGGGTTCACCACTGCTCAAGTTAAGCCTATGACGTTGGCCAGTCTCATCTGTAACTTCGATAACATGACCCATCAGGCGTTGAAAACTTAACTCAGGTCGTTTCCAGATGATGTGACTTAGGTTCCCTACAGCAATCCCCTTGAAAACCGGGCTGTTCTGAGCTCTTTCCAGATGAAAAACCAGCCATTCCTCTTTCATGGCTGCTAGTCCTCCATACCAATCAATCCCGGGGTTTTGAGCTATTGGAATTGAATTTTCGATCATAGCAAGAGAAATGGACACGAAAGATAAACTCCTGGTGTTCTCATTTCTTTCTTCAATGAGCATTTGGGTGCCCTGATCGCCCCATAAAATTCTCCATAGTTTACCTGTACATTTGTATTGAAACACCAAACGAAGTGGAGAATTCATGAAGGACATTTTGAAGGCTTGCCGCAAGATACTAAGCCTGTTGCTGCTGTGTCTATCAGGGCTGTCAATTGCACAGGAAAAAGGCAAAGAAGTGCTGGTACTTGAGATCAGGGCCGAGATAGATCCTCGAATGAGCAGATACGTTGAGTTGGCTTTGGCAGAAGCAAGCAGTAGAGAGGCAGATGCTGTGATCGTAGACATGGACACCTATGGTGGTGCAGTGGACGATGCCGACAAAATCAGAACGATGCTTTTGGAGTATGAAAAACCGGTATTTGTCTATATCAACAAAAACGCTGCTTCGGCAGGGGCACTAATCTCCATCGCCTGCGACTCGATTTACATGGAGGCCGGCTCAAACATTGGAGCAGCAACTGTTGTGACCGGAGATGGAAAAGCAGCACCCGATAAATATCAATCGTATATGCGCTCCATGATGCGCTCTACCGCTGAAGCGAATGGCCGGGACCCAAGTCTTGCTGAACAAATGGTGGATGAAAACTTGAGATTTGATACCTTGATAAAAAAAGGGAAAGTGCTAACCCTTACCACTTCAGAGGCGCTAGAAAAGGGATTTTGTGAGGGTCAGGTAGATGGTTTGGAAGACGTTCTTCTTAGAACAGGTTTTAAAGAGGCTTCTGTTTTTCGATACAAGTTGGATTGGGATGACAGGATTATTGCCTTTTTCCTAAACCCATTTATCAGCTCGATACTTGTGCTGATCATCATAGGAGGTATTTATTATGAACTTCAGACACCGGGAATTGGCTTTCCTTTAGCTGCCTCTGTTATTGCAGCGGTACTTTATTTTACACCCTATTACCTCAATGGCCTGGCTGCCAATTGGGAGATCCTTTTGTTTTTTATCGGACTTGTTTTGCTGGGACTGGAAGTGTTTGTCATTCCAGGATTTGGCATAGCCGGGATATCAGGTCTTGTACTTTGCTCCGCTTCTCTGGTATTGGTCATGCTTAATAACAATGACTTTGATTTCAGTTTTGTTGATAGCGGCCGGGTGCTAACTGCTTTGCTGGTTTTGTGCTCAGGCCTTTTTGGAGGTGCGCTGCTTTTGTTTTTCGGAGGGATGAGCCTCGCCAATTCGCCCTTTATGCGCAAGGTCTCTTTACAAAGCACGCAGGCTTCAGGTGAAGGGTTTACTTCCAACCAACTTTCTTCCGCCATGATCGGTAAGCGGGGGATCGCCGAAACCGGCTTGCGTCCCAGCGGTAAAGTTTCTATCGAGGGTGAATTTTACGATGCCTATTCAAGGGGTGAATACATTGAGAAAGGGACACAAATAGAAGTGATCGAGATGGGCTCTAACTCCCTAAAAGTCAAATCTGTATGAACATTATTGGGATCATCCCTGCACGCTACGGCTCTACCCGTTTTCCGGGTAAAATGCTCACCAAAATATCCGGCAAGAGCCTGATTCAAAGGGTATGGGAACGTTGCTCACTCGCCCCATTAGAAGGACTTTATATCGCTACTGACCATGAGGCAATTCAAACTCATGCGGAGCAATTTGGTGCTCAGGTGATCATGACCAGCATAGAGCATCCAAGTGGTACCGACCGTTGTTTTGAAGCACTAGGCAAAATTGGCGGGAAGGTTGATTATGTGATTAATATTCAAGGAGACGAGCCCTTTATTGACCCAATGCAAATCAAAGCACTGGCAGAAATTCTGGATGGGAAAACCGAGCTGGCAACCTTAATAAAAAGTGCTAAAAAAATTGACGAAGTTCTGGATCAGGCCTCAGCCAAGGTGGTGATCAATAAAGATCAGGAAGCGATCTATTTCAGCAGGTCTCCGATTCCTTTTGTTCGTGGGCAGGCGGTCGAACACTGGCTTTCTCATGCTGACTTTTACATTCATGTCGGGCTTTATGCCTATCGGGCAGATATTTTGAAAGCCATCAGCCATATCCCTGAAGGTAAATTAGAGTTGGCCGAAAAGCTGGAGCAATTGCGATGGCTGGAGTCCGGTTACCGGATCAAAACCGTGCTTACCGATGGAGCCAGCCTATCCGTTGACCGGCCGGAAGATGTAGCCAAAGCGGAGGATTTTGCAGCGAAATGGGGTCTTTGATCAATAGAAATAATCTTTTACCCCGGTAAGAACACTTTGCACGGCAAACGATGCCAGGATAAGTCCCATGATCTTACTTAAAACGGTCAGAATAGACTCCCCGATCTTTTTCTGGATGGACTGAGCGGATAGAAAAAGCAGACAGGCAATGGCCAATACAAACGCTGCAATACACATGGTATAAAATTGATCCAGCAAAGGATGGGTATTGGGGTCTGTGATGATAACCACCGTCATAATCGTGGCAGGAGAAGCAAGAGAAGGCATGGCAATGGGAAATACAGTCACGTGCCGGTAGTCTTTGATCAGGTGTTTTTCCTCTTCGGGCTTACCTTCTCCAAAAATCATAGTAAGGGCAAACAAAAAAAGAATGATGCCCCCTGAAATTTGAAATGCATCTAATGAAATTTGCATAATGTTCATCATGCCCTGCCCGGCGGTAATGAAAAACAGCAGAATAAGAAATGCTGTGAAAGTCGAGCGGTAGGCTATTTTTCTTTTTTCCTCTTTTCCAAAATGCTTGGTTGCCTCAATGAACACAGGCACAGAACCAATAGGATCTATGACCGAAAAGAGGAAAAGGAAGGTTTTTAGGAGCTCAATCATCGATGGCTCAGGTTAGGATTAGATGATCATCGTCAATTAAAGCAATTATTCTTTCTCCAGAGAATGAATTTTTTCCTCCAGAAGCTTTATACCTAGTTCAAGTTTGTTTTTCACCTGATCATAGCGCTCTTTGGCTACCGTATCAAGTTCCATGAGTTTAAGGTTAAGTTCTTCCTTTTTAAGCTTCAGTTGTTCAATATCCTGCCTGATGCGGACATCGGCTGTGTCTTCGGTGCTTTTCCAGCGCTCTTCCAGTTTGCTCAGGCTTTGCTCCAAACTGTCCAGTTGGTCATCTTTCAAATCGTGGTAAGTCATTCTGGCGAGACTATCGGCACGGCTAAGCCATCGGCCAGCCTTCTCTGATACCTCACCGGTTACTTGTTTAAGGTCTTTATCCGGGAAAAAGTAATCCAGTACAAAGTAGCCGATCAAGGCGATCAGCAGCAGTTGCAGCAGTAGTTTTCTCATCTCTAGGCTCCTGCTTTTTTTGCTTTGTACCCTTGTTTTTCAAGCCATAGGATGGCCTTGTCCCTTACGTCTCCTTGAATGAGTATTTGCTGATCTTTGACCGATCCTCCTGTGCCACATTGGGACTTCAGCTGCTTGCATAGCTGTTCCAGATCAGCTGTTTTGCCAATGAAGCCTTCAATCAGGGTCACCGTTTTTCCTGCTCTTGACTTTTTGTCCAGCCAGAGTTTTAACATCTGTTTATTGGGAGCCAAGGTGTCAGGTTCCTCTGTATGATCAGTTTGGTAATGAAAGTCAGGGTTTGTTGAATACACTACACCTAACCGGTCTTTGGCTTTACTCATGAAGGTATCTTTTGTAGTGCAAATATAGGCTTTCAGCAGCGAGGAGCTTGTCAGGAAAGTGATCCGGTGGTTTCTTTGTTACTTTGCAATTCAACCTCATTCATTATTGACCAATATATGGAGCATTTGATCAATCGGGCGCAGTTTGCCAAGGCATTGGGAATTGACAAATACCCTATGCTTGATCACCTGCTGATGTGGCTTTCCGGCATGAATGATATCAACCGGCTGTACAACCGTAGTCAGCACAAACAGGGTTTGGAGTTTATTGATTCTTTATTGGCCGACCTTAAAGTCAGATATGAAGTTTACCCAGAGGAGATGGCCCGCATACCCAAATCCGGCCCCTTTATTTTGGTTTCCAATCATCCTTTTGGAGCGCTAGATGGCCTCATACTCATCCGGCTGATTGCTGAGCAGCGGCCTGACTTCATCGTGATGGCCAATTTTCTGCTTACCTATATCAAACCGATCTCACCTTATTTTGTGGGTGTAAATCCTCTGGAGACACATCGCAGTGTTGCCAGCAGCATCACCGGTATGAAAACAGCTCTTGAGCATGTTCAGGCCGGGCACGGACTTGGGCTTTTTCCTGCAGGTGAGGTGTCAACCTATTACAAAGGCCAAAAAGGAATTTGTGACAAAGAGTGGCAGAAACCTGCTTTGAAGCTCATTCAAAAGGCTGAGGTGCCAGTCATTCCGGTTTATTTTCAAGGTAGCAACAGTTGGAGTTTTCATCTGATGGGTAAGCTTCATCCTTCTTTGCGGACACTGAGACTCCCAGCTGAGCTTGAAAAATCAAGAAATAAAGGGATCAAGGTCAGGATCGGAAATCAGGTTTCCGTAAAAGATATTCAGTCTTTTGATGAGCCCAGCCATCTCGGCAGATACTTGAGGGCGAAAGTGTATTCCATGGGCTCGGCATTGGAGCAGCGTAAACTTTCATTGGCTCAGATTAAGTTGCCGACCCGTCTCCGCCCCGTCATCAGCGGGCTAAGCCGGGAAGTCATCAAGGCAGAATTGGCTTCCATCAAGAACCGAAGAATCACTGTTCAACAGAGCTTTGAGCTATATCTGGCACCCAGCACTGAAATTCCAAGTGTGTTAAGAGAAATCGGTCGACTAAGGGAGCTGACTTTCAGGCAGGAAGGGGAGGGAACGAACAAGGAAATTGACCTTGACGAGTACGATGAATATTACCAGCACCTGTTCCTATGGGACAATGAAGGGGAACAACTGTGCGGTGCCTACCGGGTAGGGATGGGCAAAGACATCGTTAGGCTTTATGGAAGAAAAGGCTTTTACACCAGTAGTCTGTTTAGGATGAAAGATGGCTTTGTGCCTATTTTGGATAAATCGATCGAGCTGGGCCGATCATTCATAGTACCCGAATACCAAAATAAGCGCTTGCCTTTATTTATGCTGTGGAGAGGTATTTTATGGGTCTTGCTCAACAATCCCGAGTACAAATTCATCATCGGTCCCGTAAGCATTAGCAATGTATACTCTACGGTTTCCAAGAGCCTGATTGTTGCATTTATCAGGCAGCATTATTTTGACTATCAGTTGGCGAGGTATATCAAGCCCAAGCGGAAATACTCGTTGGATATGAAGACGTTGGATGCGGCAGCACTGTTGGAAAACTCCAGAAATGACATGAAGAAGTTGGACCGTATCATTGATGATATCGAGCCAGCCATTAAGTCTGCACCGGTTTTGCTAAAAAAGTATATCCATCAAAACGCCAAAATCATCGGGTTTAACATAGACCCTCAATTCAGCGATGCGCTGGATGGGCTGATGATCCTGAATGTGGAAGATGTGCCGGCGGGCACCCTTGAGAACCTGAAGAGGGAGTTTGTGTAAGCTCAGATTTTATCCAAAGCCTGCTCAAGATCACCGATAAGAATATCCACCGGCTCCAGACCCACTGCCATTCTGAACAAACCAACCGGAATTTCGTCTTTCCCATAGCTCAGGCCATGAGCGACCACCGCCGGATATTGAAGTGATTCGTAGCCTCCCCAGCTTACAGCCAATCTGAAACGTTTCAAGGCATGTGCAAAGGCCAAAGCATCTTTTTCCTGATTGCTCTTAAGTACAAGAGAGAAAAGTCCTGAAGCTCTTGACATTTGTTTTTGAGCCAGTGCATATTGAGCATGGCCTGGATGACCGGGCCAGTAGACCGTTTCTATTTTAGGATGGCTCAACAAAAAATCTACGATTTTAGATGTGCTTTCGGATGAACGCTCCAGTCGCAGATCAAGGGTGCGAAGGCCTTTGAGCAGCAGCCATGCATTAAAAGGAGCCAAAACCCCTCCCAGCGTCATAAACTCGGACTTAAAGATCCGGCTGATATGGGCTTTGCTTGAACAAATCACTCCTGCAACCACGTCGCTATGTCCTGAATAGTACTTTGTTGCGGAATGAACTACGGTATCGATCCCCATTAAGGCAGGCTTTTGGTACACCCCTGTACAATAGCTATTGTCGATGATCGTGTGAATTCCCAGATTTTTCGCCAAAGCAGCAACTTCGGCGATGTCCTGTAGCTCAAAAGTGAATGAATTGGGCGACTCCAGGTAAATCAGCCGGGTATTGGGTTGGATCGCATTCTTAAAATTCTCGATTTGTGTTCCATCTACAAAAGTGGTTTGTATCCCAAACCTTGGAAGAAACTTAGTCATCAGCTTGCCTGTCCAGCTATAAGGCTTGTGAACACTTACCAAATGATCCCCATGTTTCAACACGGAAAGAACGGCTTTGGCCACTGCGGCACTTCCACTTGAGGTAAGCAACGCAGCCTCTGTGCCTTCAATGGCGGAGAGTTTATTAGCCAGTAAAGCGGTAGTCGGATTCAGTCCACGGGTGTAAAGCGGCAGTTCCTCTTCATTTTGTAAGGCATCCCGCATCGCCTGCACATTGGGGTAGGCAAAATTGGCTGTTTGCACCAGCGGTGGAACCACACTGCCCTGATCATCAAAATCATCTTCACCCAACTGAAGCAGAATGTGACTTAAATCTTCCATAGCGGCGAAAATAGTCAAGCCTTGATCAACCTCAAGCACTCTGCCAGATCAAATTCGGATTGCCAATGCAACTCATGCTGCCTGCGAAACCAGGTAAGTTGCCTTTTTGCATATCTGCGGGTGTTTTGCTTGATACCATTTATGGCTTCATCCATGCTGGTTTTTCCGTCGATTACTTCAAAAAGCTCGGTGTAACCAACGGTGTGCAAGGCTTGTAAATGGCGAAAGGGGTACAAACTGATGACTTCCTCCATCAGTCCTTCACGGATCATCCTATCCACCCGTTGATGGATACGATCGTAAAGCAAAGGCCTGGGAGGGTCAAGGCCGATCCAAACCATGTCGAAATCCCTCCTGACAAGCTTCCCTCTTCTGAATTCGCTGTAAGGTTTCCCGGTGCTCCTGATCACTTCGATGGCTCGCTGTACCCTTCTAGGGTTGTTAAGGTCAGCCTGTTGGGCAAACACAGGATCTTTCAATTTCAATTCTTCAACCAAAGGAGTCAAACCCGATTGATTTAATTCATTTTGGATTTGAATCCTGATTTCGTGGTCTACCTCAGGCATTTGGTCCAATCCGTTTGCCAGGGCTTTCATGTACAAACCGGATCCCCCCACGACAATGACTTCGCTGTGATGAGGAAACAGTTTTTCAAGCAAAGCCAATGCTTCCTCTTCGAATCGGGCGGCATCATAAGGCTCATGTATAGAGCGATGCCCTAGCAGATAATGTGGAACGGAATGAAGCTCCTGAGCTTCAGGTCTTGCCGTGCCAATGCGCATTTCTTTAAACACCTGCCGGGCATCCGCAGACAAAACAGGTGCATTTAAGGCCAATGCCAGTTGAACAGCAGCGGCTGTTTTACCGGAAGCTGTTGGGCCTCCTATAAAAATCAATGTTCGACTCAATTTCTGGTCAGTTCCTGATAGAAATGTATGAGCTTTCTGGACTCATTTTGCCAGTTATATTCATCGGCAGCTTTTAACGCATTGGACCTCAACTGCTCATAAAGTGCCTGATCCTCCAATAACCTTTTCAGCTTTTGCAGAATTTGCTGTCGGTCCAGCGGGCAGAGCAAGCCGACTTCATATTCCCGATTGATCAGCGCATACTCAGGAAAATTGATGGTGAGCTGTGGAGTGCCTGCATGCATGTAGTCAAAGAACTTGTTCGCAAGGGAGTGGTAGTAACTCAAGCCCTGGAAACTCAACATCAGGTATCCCACTTTTGCCTTTTCTGTTAACCTCCTTAACTCTTCAGGTCTTACAAAGCCCAGAAACTGCACTTTTTGTTCCAGATGGAGAGAGTTAACCTTGCTCCTGAGTTGTGGCAGAAGATCTCCCTCTCCACAAATAAGCAATCGGGTTTCAAGCTCCGGCATCACATCAATAAGTTCTTCCAAACCACGGCCAAGATTTACTGCTCCCGCATAGATGATGTAATTTTCCTTTTCGAGTTGAGAAGGACTATCAGATTTTACACTCGTGTTTCGGATCACTTCAAATCGAACCCTGTAAACCTCAA
The DNA here is from genome assembly GCA_027488815.1 of Cytophagaceae bacterium. GTDB lineage: Bacteria > Bacteroidota > Bacteroidia > Cytophagales > JAIYAX01 > JAIYAX01. The sequence continues at coordinate 27,786 of JAIYAX010000003.1, forward strand.
AAAACACATCAGCAAGCGATTGTGAAACGGTATAAGCCTTAAGTCCCGGCTTAACGACTTTTTTCTCAATCCCTTTCCAGATACGTTTAATTCCAGGCCGGTCTACCAGCTCGGGGATTTCAGTAAAATACTCATGGGCATCGTAAACAAAGGGAACCCCTTTGATCCCGGCAGCCCATTTAGCCGCTAGTGCTGTGTCCAGATCAACCCCACAAATCAATTGGCACTTGTTCAGCAAAAGGAAAAGAAAAAGACGAAGATTGAATTCAAAGTAGAACCACTTGCCTTTGGAGAACAAGCACCTAAGCCTGATTTGTTTGTAGGGTCGAGACTCAAGTATTTGAGAGCCTGGTTTTACCCGCCCCAGCAGCCATACATCAAATCCGGCTTCTGCCAAAGAGCTGCAAATTCTCTGCATACGTTGATCATAATTCAGATCAGTAGTCACCGTAAAAATCAACCTAAGCCCTTGAGAAGCTGACATGCAGAGGAGTTTCGCTATTGCTTGATCAAAGGTCTGAAAAAGTAGCTTAACTTTACTAGCCTGTTTTGATCGATTAACATTCGCCGATATGCCTTACGTCCACCCTGTTTTCCCGCCTGGTATCACGATGCTGCTGGTAGATGATAATCCTGTTGACAGGTTGATACTAAAACGATTTCTTGAGCAGCATGGCGCAACTGTTGAGACAGCAGAAAGCGGAGAAGAGGCTTTTAATGAATGCTTGCGAAAGCCATATCAACTGGTGTTTCTTAATGCCAATCTTCCCGGCATGGATGGGGTCAACACAGCCGCTTGGATGCGCTCAGTACCCCATATGGCCCAAGTACCCATCATCATACTGACGGCTGACAGCAGTAAGTTACCACAGGACGTAAGGCAAGGTGGTAGCTATCAAATGCTTTTGGTAAAGCCCATTACGACCGAAGGACTACCTGAAATGATCATCGGGCTGCTTGAAGGAAACCAGCCTAAGGGTGTCGACATGAGTCCGGGTGTAGTTCATCTGGCTACGGCCCAGTTAAGGCAGCTGAAGCGTTTTTTAGGACCTGAAGGCCTACGGGAATCATTGCAGGATTACCTCGCTGAAGTAGGTATTTTGCTTGAAAAATTAAAGGAAGAGGCCTCAAAAGAAGAAGTAAAAGCCATACAGGAAACTGCGCATAAGCTCAAAGGAACTTCTGCTACTGTAGGTGCCAAAAAAATAGCTATCTATGCAGATACGGCAGCCGCTCTTGCCTTAGACAAACGATGGAAGGAACTCGAAGAGCTCCTCAGAACCATTGAGATATCCCTGAGCTACCTGCAATCCAATTACGAACAAGACCTGGCAGATGAAGTCTAAAAAATTAATCCTGATTGCTGATGACAGCTATTCAATTACCTCTATTTTGAAAAAAGTGTTTACCCTCAAAGGCTTTGATGTGGTGACGGTAAAGGATGGCGAAGCACTTATGGATGCGATGGATAATATGGATGTGGACATTCTTTTACTCGACATAAGCATGCCTAAGCTGAGTGGCATTGACTGTGCTCAAAAAATCAGGTCAATGAATGATCCTAAAAAGGCAGCAATTCCCATTATCTCTATCACCGGCAACTATGGGAACTACTCCATCGATGAGTTTAAATCAGTAGGGATTGATATGTTTATGCAAAAGCCCCTTGATTACGATCAGTTGGTGAATATGGTAAACCAATACCTGAAAAATTGAGGTATGGAGGTCAAGTACACTCCCCAATATCTGGCCAAACTTGAAGAGCTGTTTGCAGAAAGTGACTATCAGCTGCGCTATGAGAAAGGCCAGTTCAAATCGGGCTATTGTGTGCTCAAGGAGCATAAAGTAGCAGTTGTGAACAAATACTACACACTGGAAGGTAAAATCAACTGCCTGATTGAAATCATAAGGACTGTCAGTTTTGACACACGCCGTATGACAGAAAAAAGCCATAAGCTGCTCACTGCTCTCACTCAGACCAAGTTAAGCCTGTGAAGATCACATTTCTGGGTACCGGTACTTCACAGGGGGTGCCCGTGATAGCATGCCCATGCAGGGTATGTTCCTCTTCTGATTTCAGAGACAAACGTTTAAGAGTTTCGGTTTTGGTTGAAACCCAGGGGAAATCCTTTGTGATCGATACTGGTCCGGATTTCAGGCAGCAGATGTTGCAGCATAGGGTGAAGCGCCTTGATGCCATCCTTTTTACCCATGAGCACAAAGACCACACTGCCGGCATGGATGATATACGTTCGTACAACTACCTGCAGCATAAGGCGATCCCGGTATATGCCCATGAGCGAGTCTTTGATCAGCTCAAACGTGAATTTTACTATGTGTTTGAAGATACCAAGTATCCGGGTGTACCTGAGATCGAAGTACGAGCGATCGATAACCATACTTTTGATGTAGAGGGAGTGACGGTTACTCCCATACAGGCCATGCACTATAAATTGCCTGTTTTTGGATTTAGAATGGGTGATTTCTGTTACATCACCGATGCCAATTACATATCGGATCAGGAGTTGGAAAAGGTGAAAGGCTCAAGAGTAGTAGTGCTCAATGGCTTGCAGAGGGAGCCACATATTTCGCATTATACCTTGGCGGAGGCGGTGGCCTTGCTGGAGAGCATTGCCCCTGAAAAGGCTTACCTCACCCATATTTCCCATAAGCTGGGCCGCCATGCAGAAGTGGAGCAGGAGCTACCGCCATTTATCCGGCTGGCTTATGATGGCATGCAAATCATGATGTAAAGAAAAAGCCCGGAGTTCCGGGCTTTGGGTTATTTGACCGTATTCATGTGTTCGATGAGGTCAATCACCTTACAAGAATATCCCCATTCGTTATCATACCAGGCGACCACTTTCACGAAATGATCATTGAGCGAAATACCTGCATCCGCATCGAAAATGCTGGTGCGGGGGTCGCCGACAAAGTCATTGCTCACGACCTGGTCTTCGGTGTATCCAAGGATACCTTTAAGTTCACCCTCTGATGCGGCTTTCATGGCTGCTTTGATGGCTGCGTAGCTGGCAGGCTTCTCCAGGCGGCAGGTCAGATCCACTACGGATACATCGGGCGTAGGTACCCTGAATGACATACCGGTCAATTTGCCGTTTAGCGAAGGGATTACTTTGCCAACCGCTTTGGCAGCTCCGGTAGAGCTGGGTATAATGTTTTGATAGGCTCCACGTCCACCTCTCCAGTCTTTTGCTGAGGGTGCATCTACTGTTTTTTGAGTGGCGGTTACGGCATGCACGGTGGTCATGAGGCCTTCTAAAATACCAAAATTATCATGCAAGACCTTAGCCACAGGTGCCAGACAATTGGTGGTACAGGAAGCATTAGAGACAATGGCCTGAGAAGCCTGATACGATTTATGGTTTACGCCCATCACAAACATAGGAGTATCGTCTTTGGATGGGGCAGACATCACCACCCTTTTAGCGCCCGCATCGATGTGTTTTTGAGCTGTTTCTTTAGTAAGAAATAGTCCCGTGGACTCGATCACATATTCTGCACCTACCTCATTCCAGCGCAGGTTGGCCGGGTCTTTCTCGGCGCTTACCCTGATTGCCTTGCCGTTTACGACGAGCTTACCGTCTTGTACGCTCACCTGACCATCGAAGACGCCATGTGTAGAGTCATACTTCAGCATGTAAGCCATGTAGTCCACATCAATGAGGTCATTGATGCCAACGATTTCAATATCCTTTCGCTCCATTGCAGCACGAAAAGCAAGTCTGCCTATTCTGCCGAAGCCGTTAATCCCCACTTTGATTGTTGCCATAGGTGTATCGGTTGTAAAGTATTGGTTGAACAGGGCAAATATAGAAATAAGAAAAATAGTTGGAAGCGAAGTTTTGGACTTAAGGCTGAGTTGCTATATTTGCGCTCCCAAATCGAAATGGTCCGTTCGTCTAGGGGTTAGGACGTATCCCTTTCACGGATAAAACACGGGTTCGATTCCCGTACGGACTACAATTATCAAACGAAAGCCTCTGAAAATCAGAGGCTTTTTATTTTTTATTTAACACTCTTAAGACAATCATGTAAACTAATTTGCGATAATAATTCAATCTAATCATGAAATAATTGAATAAGTTGATTTTTATAAAATTATTCTAATATTTTTTTATATTATATCAAGATTTTTAATTTTTTTTGCTCACATCACTTGCACTTAAAATGCTTTATTGTTTTTATTTGGTAAAATTTACCAAGTATGAAACTATTAAACAACTTCAAACTATTTACCACTTTACAGATTTTTTGCTGTCTCCTTCCATTTTATGGGTTTGGTCAGGTGGTGCCCGTTACGTCACAAACACAAACTGTAACCCAGCCTTACAACACTTCAGGTCACGCTGGTTTTTTGGGTTTGGGCGCCGTTAATACAGAGACTGCTCAATCATCAGCACTTTATTTTTTTACGCCACAAAAACAACTTCATTTAAAGCAATTTGTATTAAGGAGGTCAAGCCCTGCCACTACAGATGTGCCTACAGTTCGTTTAACAGCAATAGGAGTAGGTGGCCAAAATTGGAACCCTGGAGGTGGAGGGGGGCCTGAGCCAGAAGGCGAAGGACCTAATGGGTTGTATTCCATAAATTCGGATTTTAACGATTGGTTTGAAAATGCCCAACACCATTGGGACATGGAGGGAAGAACTAATGGTTTCTCGATTTTGCATACCCCTCATGGTCAAACAGTTCAAAATAGATTTAACATCACCTCAACTGGTCTAATAGGGATAGCTGAGCAATCTCCTCTTTCCAGATTGCATGTGAGAGGGATTAATGAGCTTAGTGACACTATCATTTCAAGGTTTGTTTCAGTTAATGGAACCAATGCCTTGGGAATCGGGAAGAACTCCTTAATTGCTATTGGCTCATCTGCAAATCAAAGCATCTATTTAAGAGCAAAAGGAACAGGAGGAGTAGGGGTTGGAGTTGAACCTGGCCAACCCGTGAAAGGGAATTTCCAGGTTGTTGGAAAGAGCCTTTTTGGCATCAGTGCGCCTCCTCAATCTGCTACTAACAATGGTGTATATACGGTAGCAGTAGATGGAGACTTGTACGCCACACGAATATTGGTCATCAGTAAATCCGGATGGGCAGATGATGTATTTGAACCTGGGTATCAACTGCCATCTCTGAAAGAAACAGAGATCTTTATCAAGAAGAACAAACGCCTGCCTGGGGTTCTTTCAGAGAAAGAAGTCATGGAGAATGGGCTTGACTTAAAGGCCAGTGATGCAGTGTTGTTACGAAAAATAGAGGAATTAACCTTGCATTTAATCGAGTTAAGTAAAGAGGTTGAAAGTCTAAAGAAACAGATTAAATAATCCGTATTTTTTTTTAATCATGAAAAATATTGCTGGAATTGCGAAGCAGTCATTTACTGCTGTTTGTTTAGTGCTTACTGGTTTGTCTGCTTATGCTCAACTTGAGGGGGGCAAGGATTTTGGACAACCCAATGTTCATCGTGTAGAAAAGTCAACCCTTAGTTCCGGCATGGTTCAGGATAATGTAAACCTGTTCAACGGATCCTTTTCAAGCTCGGTAACACTGGGTACAGTTTCTACTCCGGGTTTAAGCTACACTGCAACTATGTCTTACAATTCTTCTGTGCAATTAGGTAACAATGAAGAGTTTATGAGTGGCATTCCTTATGGTGAAGGATGGCAGGTGGATATTCCTAAAGTGACTATCGAATTTACCCCTCAATCATGGGACTTCTATAAAGATTTATTTCAATTTGACCCTTTATGCTCCACTCCATTGCCAGGAGGGGTAATGCCGACTGGATGGAATGCGAAAAGAAGAAGAGATTGGTTTAATCCTGTCTTATCGATACCTGGTGTTTTTAGCGGTAAATTGATATTTAAGTTTAATGATGAGAATGGTTTTCCAGTTTTTGTTCCTGAACGTTTTGAAGAATATATCGAGGCTAAATTAAAATTTACAACAAATAGTTGGTTGCAATACGGGTTTGGGTCTTCTGACTCAAGGATTATTGAAGAGAAGTTAGGACCCGAAGGATATAAATTAGTTTACTGGGAAGTGACACTTAAAGACGGAACAATTTACGAGTTTAAACTACCAGTTTATCGCCAGTATAATGGTAATAATTATCGTCTAAGTAGTTTTAATAGTGATCAAAGTCTTAGAAGAAATATTGTACCAAGTACAGAAACTCCTTTGTGGTACATTACAAGAATTTATAAGAAAAGTGAAATACATCAATATATAGATTTTGACTATTTAAGATATGGAAATTATTTTATTTCAGGGGAACATCAGCAATACCATTTAGCTCGTGGGCTTGCAAATACTTATTTGTCAGATTATGATGAAAGGTATCTTTCAACGTCCGAAATTGATATGCTTTTAAATTATTTTACGTATTTTATAACAGGTTTTTACAAGGCAAATAAAATAGGTGATAACCTGAATGGACCTGTATATGACTCCCCTAGAAATGGGATGCTTACCCAGAGTTTTTTCTTTTATAAAGAGGTGTTTCCCAAAGCTGTCGTTGCATACCTAGGGAATGGTAAGGAAGATATGGAATATCAAGATGACCTATGGACAGAGTCGCCAAATGCAAGTTCATTGAGAGACAGTACCGTGATTGATTTAGGTTTGGAACAACACGAAAGACTTGATTTTGAATATAAAAGCAGAAGCATTACAAGTGCTGATAATACAAGTACTGCACCTTATTCCAACTTAAATTTTCAAGTTAATAGTACAATTCTAAGTCTTGGTCAGCCTGGAGTATCAGCCCTTGATGATTTGTATTTGATGAAATCAATTTACTATTGGGGAAAGTATCAGGATGGCCCAATTGTAGGGGGGATACACAGTCCTGTTGCAAGCGATTCCTTTTTCGTGAAGCCGACTTCAACTAACAATTTTAATATCAATAGTTCTTCGAGTGATAGAAACACTAAATGGAGAAGGATCAAGAACTTACGGCATTCGAGTTTTATCAGTAATAATAATATAGCTTGTGATTACATTTATCAGTCTAATGGATTACCACATCCTTCTAACCCTTATGCTTTATATTATGTACAATCACAATCAGGATACCTCTATCACAGTGAAGAGGATTTAAGTAATTCAGAGGTTATAAATGCTTCTTTTGATCATTCTTTTCTTCAATCTCCGGATATATCTGGAAATTTAATTCCAGGGGATGATTACCAAATCAGATCAATGATTTTTGCTCCCAGGAGATCTTCAGATGGATCGCATGATCCATCTTATTTTGGCTCTTTTGATTTTGACGTTGCAACCGATGTTCAAAGATCAAACAATCAACTAATGAAAGTTGATTCACGTAGTTTGTTTTCTACTTTTAATAATCCAATTAAATGGTCTCCTTGGTTGAGTGCATTGAATACTTATGGCCCTCCTACGGATAATAAAAACGGAATGGTAACGGTCAATACCTTTACATTAGGTAATTACAAGACATCAGTAAATCAACCTGTTTTTATTCGGGTTGGACCGGCCAATTCTGATCATAATTTTAACTTTCTCAAGTTTGATTATGGTACTAAAGGATTTGAAGAGAATTTGAATCAGCTACCTATTTATCAGCCCAACTCTATAAATTCTATTCCACCGGGTCACCCTTATTTCAACTATTCCACAAACAATAGTTATACGGGAATAACTCCTAATAGTAATGCGCTTCTGTTTGAGGAAAAATTTTCTAGTTTCCTTACTTTTTTTAATGAATCAAACATTACCCAAATCATTCCTAGCTATACTAAACCCTATGAACCCATGACCAAAAAAAACGAGGCAATTCTAGTCGGCTTTCATAGGAAATTTGATAAAATTGAAATTACTAATTTAGCAGGTAGTGCTAGTACTCCGCCCTATCCTTACATGTATGTAAATCGCAAAATGCAATACTACAGGGGGGCTACTGCTACATGGGAAGATTTGACTACAAGTACGCCAACTACTTTAAATGAATTAAAAGGTGTTATTCAGTTTACAGTGCCTACTGATTGGGTTATGAAAGAAGTAAGAGGCTACGATCGGTTTTGGATACGAATTGTAGTTGATGTAGAAGATAACGTTAAGTGGAAATGGCCAACCCCACTCTTGCCGAGCCAACTCAGGCTGTTAAGAGAGGGTGAAATCACCTCAGTAAAAGTAAAAATCAGTTCGATGCCTAATGCAGATCCAGTATCTCACAATGTTCGGCAACCGGGTGACATAGCGAATACTATTCAACCTTATCCTACTGCATTGTTCTCATATTTTCAACATACGAATCATTTTGTTATAAATAGTCAAAGTTCTCCATCTTGTTCAAAACCTCAGTTTCTCCACCCACTTAGAAACACTCCCAATAATTTTGGTGCCGGATTGCCCTGGTTTATGATGCTTGATTTGTATCATAAGATCTATACTGGTAGTTATGAAGAAGGCAATACTGAAGTTTTGGACAAGAGATCGTTGCCTTTTCTAAGCAATTGGTGGTCGTATAAGAAAATTAATAATTCTTCTTCCCCTTGCAATAGTGACACTCCCTGGCCGAATAGACCAACTTTAGCTACTGAAGATACCCGATTAGATCGATTGCAGTTACTAAGAATTTCGAGGAATACATACATGCTTTCCTCCGTAAAGAAATATGTTCGTCATGGCTTGGTCTCAAATTCTCAATACAAGGTGGGTTACAGTCCGGGAATGGTCATAGTAGAGCATAAAAACTTCAATTATCGACCGGTTTCCATTCCTGTGTATCTGAACGCAAGACCTGCAAGCCTAACTGCACCTTGCTCTTCTACTAAAACTTTTGTTTACAATCGACATACTATGCTTCTTACGGGCATTGAAAACAAGGATATCATAAGTAATACTTCCGAGAAGGCATACTCATTTAATTATGCGAGCTTTCCACTCCAACTTACCAATGGAAGTATTTCAAATTGGAAGGCTGATCCCTCAAAGGTATTCCAATGCTATCATAACGTGCTTTCCGAACCCATACTCCTTACAGGATATACAAATCCTTTAGGTGCTACTAAAACAATTACTTATTATCCTATCACAGATAGTATGGTTAGGTATATATCCTATACTGATGGATTTCGCTCAGCTTACAGGAATAATATGACAAATACCAATAACAATGAGCCATTAAGTAATATCATAGTTTATCTAAACCCAATGGTAAAAGAAGTTATAGAAACCTCAATACAGGGTAAATCGATCTTAAGGACTTATGAATTTAGTAGGTTTTTTAGAAGAAACACACAGTTGTTTTCTAATACGCAACTTCTTGAGGCTACGCTACCAGGTACCTTGTATCATGTGATGGCAGAGAAAAATGGTTCTCCGAATAACTATGAATATGGCTTTGAAATAGCTAGAGTTAAATCATTTCATTTAACTGGCCAAACCTCACCTTCAACTGTTTTTCTGGGAGAACAGATGTATGCACACGAAACCAATTGGCATTTGTTTGGCAAAGTAAAGTTTATCAATACTTACGGACAAAATTTATTGAGGACAAGTCGAAAGTCTTTTGATTGGAACTGGCAGCAAGCCTATTCGGGTGTTCAGGCAAGAATTGGTTCAGGAAGAGTAGATACAATTGCAAACAAAGGAGAATACAGCGGCTTTCATTTGTCTACACAGCCAGATTTTTGCAACAGAGAACCTTATAACAACACAGAAATAGGTGGAAGATCAAGTGACTATATAGACTTTATAACCGGAGTAAGAGACTTTGATAAAGCAGAGGCGACCAGATATACAGGATCATTTAATTTGAACTTAACTACTTTTCCAATAACATTTATCAAAAGAAGAGATACCGCTTCCTATTTCATATCTCTTCAAAAATCCGTTGTTACCGAGTATCAATATGCTCCTGTCAGTTTTCCTGGTACTACTTCACCTGCAAATCATCTGATTAGGGACATGGATAATTGGATAGACATTCAAACTGTAAACAATGCTCATCTATACGGGAATGTTCCAATAGCAAACAATCTTCAATATCCTTTTTCTAACTTAATGAGCGCAACTCCTATAACCATTAGAATTCTCCAGGAAGTAGAGGAACGAAGGTATTATACGGCAGACCGAACCGGGCGCAGTAACAACAAAGAGTATAAGCGACTTTTGTTTGGTGACTACATGTATAAAGTTGTTCCTAGTTTTAATAAACTTTTGAACTATCAGGAGTATGAAAAATTTATAAAATCTACTACGGAAATAGGTTTATCTCAGGCCTATGTTATTAATAGAGGAAATAGCAATAATCCTGAAATAGTTAGTTTCGAACCCTCTTGGAATGTAAGCAACATCAGAACCTTCAGTCCTCAACGACCAAATGAGAATAAAGAACAATCCTTTTTTTATTATTATGACCTGCAGAAAGTCCTTGTAAAACCAGATGGTAATTTTCCAAATTTAAGTAAGTTTCCAGATGGCAAGAATGGGTATTTTGCTGCAAGTTTCTTTTACAAAAATGGAGCTAGAGGCATACCATATAGAATCGATCATTTTACAGGAAACAACGATAAGTTGATCGATCGAAAGACCGAATTCTTTGAATATGACACCTTTATGTTGAGCTATAAGCAGTATAAAGCGTCATTGTTGGATACTGCTCTTGGTGCGACTTACTTAAGAAAGTTTTATGAGTACTTCCCTCCTTGTAGCCTAAATAATTTGTACAGTATGATGAGTGATCTTTTCATCAAAGAAATGCTCACAAACGTTCACATTCCAAGTTGCTTTTATAACAAAGATTACTTTGATAACCTCCTTGGCCAAAGGAATAGTTCAAATGGACAGAGCTTATCAGTTACTGCCTCAAGTGAGGCGAGAGTAGAAAACAATTCTGCCAGTAGAGAACATTATTTCCCTGATTATTTTAGCAAGAGAGTAGTATTCAAGTCTCACTTTGTTTCCATAGATACTACTCATCCTCCCATCTTGAGCAACCCCAATGCCCTTAATGGGGGCTCTCTGGAACTTTTTGTGCTACCTAACATTGTCGGGACGAATGAAGTACTGAGAACCATCTGGGATTTTAAAATGCCGGTAGTAAGGCAATTGATGATTCATAAAAGAAACTACTACGGTAGTCCTGAAGTTGTCGAAAATGCAAATGGTTTGTATACCCGGTATATCTACAACTACCCTATGGTAAGACAAATAAGAGATGGCTCCCAACCCCGTTGTGCTACCAATTCCTACTTATTGCCAGGGCAAAATCCAAACAAAGTAATTGATTTTTGGGCTTCGTACATGTACCATCCGCACCTGCCTTCAATGAAAATCGAAGATGTAGCTATATCTGCAACTGAAGGAGGATACCGCAAGTTCGATCCAACATTAAGTTCCAGATACACTTATTACGAATATAACAGCAGGAATCTTTTGACAAGTATCAAAGAACACAATGGCTCTAAAATCATCTATGACTATGATGGGTTAAATCGTTTGATCACAGTAATAGAAGATATGGAAGTTAAGAAGACTTACACCTACTCCAACTGGAAGCCAACCCAAAGCAATAACAACTATTTGGGAAAGCTTAATTCAAATTATATCGATGAACTAGTGTTCACCAACTCATACGAAGGAAATATGAGCCGAAGCTATATTGATCCATCAGGCAAACCTATCCATTCTGTGAGCAACACTTTTGAATATGGTCCATCCCGTAATTTAATCTTTGGGCTAAATTCTAAACATTCGGGTGAAGTAAAATTTGATCATTTTGACCGGCCTTCAAAACAGTTCAAGCATTTCTCCAGAACAATCACTGACCCAAGCCAGGCGCTAGCCTTAACGTACAACAGCTCCAATTCCGCTTTTCCGCAGCAAACCTCCGAAATCAAATATTCTAATGATGAGTTTTCCAGAACACTGGAAACTGCCGACTTCGGAATTGCCCTGGGTTCCACCAATACCGTAGACAACAGCTATACCATGATCAGTGGACCGAACTTGGTGTCGGATTGCTCCCTGACCTCGCAGGAAGCCGCTGAGCTAATGCCTAGCTATGTATTTGGACAGGCTTCTCAAAGTGTCGAGTATATGTTTAGAAAGACCTCTACCAATGACCAGGATGGTAAACAAGTCGATAGCTACCAGGATGCATTAGGGAGGGTAGTCGCCCAGCGCTCCACCATCTCTACCAACAACCATGCGATCACACTGTTCATTTATAACCCGAGTGACCAGTTGGTGAAGGTCATCGACCCAAGAAAACTGGCCACCACTTATCGGTACAATCTCAATGGATTAGTTATCGAGAAGTGCAGCCCGGATGAAGGTTGCAAACACTACATGTACGATGCCTCAGGCAGGGTAGTCGTGGAGCAAGATGCAATGTTGAAAACTTCCTTTGCATCTGGAGAAGGCTATAGGCTATACCATTATGACAAATTTGGTAGCCTATTTAAACAAGAGCGTAGGGTCTTGTATAATACTACCGATATTCCTTTTAGTAACTACTCTGGGGTAAGCTTCAGGCGCAGTAATACCTTCAGATTTCAAGAGTTTAGCAACTACAAAAAATTTGGAGACCTTGAAGGAACAGCAAACTCCAGCATCATACCTGAAAAAGAGTGGGTGTACTATGGCCCAAACATGACTACTCCTATCTATCTTCACTCCAAGGCAAGAAGCTTCTTTAGGGATAGATCATACCGCTGGGGCAGACTGGCTCATACCCTCTCGTTCAACCACTATGGCAAGGCCGTACAACTCGAAATATACAACTACAACAGCAAGGGGCAGGTCAAAGACTTTGTGGTGCAGACCAATTTGCGAGGTATGGAAGAGCCTCAGCCGGGTAGTGTTCATCTCATCCGAAACACCTACTCCTACACCGGCCAGCTTGACAAGCAGGAGATCGATATCAATATGGACTGCAGGCTCGACTTCTACACCCGGTACATCTATGACCGCTATGACCGGCTGAAGGAAGTGTATGCAGGGCACCAGAGCAATGCCGCAAACCCCTACAAGATTGCCTCCTACCAGTATCGGGATCAGGATGATCTGCTGAGCAAGGCGAGCTACCATCAAAACAACCAGCTGATTAACGATGCCTTTTATTACTACGATGCCAACAGGGACCGGCTGACCCGAATGGACGATGCGCACTTGACCTGGGACCTGTTTTATGACAATACGATGCCTGCAGGTGTGACAGGCATAGCGCCTAACTACAACGGCAACATCAATGCTACCAAATCTCTTTACAAATGGACGGCAGCAGGCCTGGGAGTAGTGGGCCGTACCTACCGGTACCAGTACGATGACATGAACAGGCTCACGTTTGCAGGTACGGACCAGGCAGCCAATGGGGTAAACGGTGATGAAACGTTTGTTTACGATAAATCAGGTAACTTCTTCAGTATCTCAAGAGTGACAAACTCTGGTAACCGTACTGTCAACTACGCCTATGTTTCAAATACCAATAGGCTGGGGAGCACTTCAATTGGGAGCCAACTGGATAAGTCAATGGAGTACGACCATAATGGGAACATGACCCAGAACGGCAGAGTGGGTCTTGACTACAAGTTATTCAAATATGGTCAATCCAACCTGCCCTATGCCTACTACAGAGATATACCACCAACGAATGGCGGCCATACGAATGAAGACAGCCTTTGGCTGCTCTATGGCGTAAATGATTTACGCATAGGGTTGTATCAACCCAATCATACCTATCTGGATGCAGGCATCAGCCACTACCTACGAGACCATACCGGGCGTGAGCTGGCCATGAACAAGCAAAACGCTGATGGCACAAACAGCAAATGGACCTACTATCTGTTTGGCCATGGAGGGCAGCGAATTGCCAGCTATACACCTGACGTTTTCCGTCAGCCAGATGCCAATTTTTACCAGGGTATAGCACTTGGAGGCAATACAGACCCACATATGGTTACGGCAGAGGCCTATCCATTAACTACCACAGGCCCGCATGACTACTGGATAGGAGCAGCAGGTGCATTAGAAGTGGGGAGATTAAGAGTACCAACAAATTTACTAGGCTCAACCTACTTTACCTACCAGACCTCCCCGGACCTCAACACGAAACACCACCTGCGCATGGTCTCCAACGATCACATTGAGCTACGGGAGGGAGCCACCATCGGAGGGCTGGAAGCTGAAAGCAGAGTGTCGATTTTCACCCTTGACCCCGGGGCATTTTGTACTACCTTTGATAATACCGATATGCCGGGCATGAAGTACCATACCTACGACCACCTGGGCAGTTTGCGTGTGACCTACCGCCGATCTGGTGCCAGCCTGCCCGTAGACGCCCTCTACGAGTACAGCCCCTATGGCAGGGTGGTGCAGACCTACCAGGCAGCAGGGCGAGACCGCTACCTGAGCACGGGCCATGAGCGTGAGGAAGCGACCAACTACGACTACCGCCTTGCCCGCCTATACGATGCCGAGCTGGGTAGGTTTTTGGGGGTGGATGCTCTGGCGGGGAAATTCCCAGGGTGGAGTTCGTATAATTATGTATTTGCTAACCCGATAAGGTTTGTCGATCCGGATGGGAGAAGACCTTTTCCAGTAAATGATTATTATCTAGCAGAAAGATTTAGAATAGATTCATGGTTTGGCCCAAGAAATACAGGGTTAAAATATGCCAGTAGAGTACATAAAGGTCTTGATTTTAATTTTGGAGCTGGGAAATTTGATTATGGTGCTCCTGTTTTAAGTACACATGACGGTATCGTTACTATAAAGGATGACATGTCAGGAAATACTGGCCGTATGGTAACGGTAACATCCCCGGATGGATCATTTAGGACAAAATATATGCATCTAAAGTCAATTAATGTAAAAGAGGGTCAAGAAATCAATGAGTCGACACAAATTGGAGAAATAGGAGGATCGAGATCAGGTAAAGAGCAAGGAGGGTTAGTTCATTTGCATTACCAAATTGAAAAGCTAAATAAAGTGTCTAAAATTTGGGAGCATTATAATCCAACAGAAGAAAAAGGAAATTCTAAAGAAAACGTCGTTGACCCTCAAACATGGATCAATGCTAAAGCCGAAGACAATATGAGGGATTCAAAATTGATTGAGCAAGATAATACTAGAATGGAAATGTTGGCCCCTATGATTAGAAAGGAACCATAAAAATGAGACAACCCATGAGGCATTTCTTCTTCTTTTTCTTCTTAATTAACTTTCTGTCAGGATGTACAAGAAACAAAGGTGATGATAAGTCTAACACAACTCCTGATTCGAATAAATCCCCTTCAATTGTAGCGATGGAAGATTTTAAGTTTTTCTTTAAAAAATTTAAAGAAGATAGTTTTTTTCAAACCCAGAGAGTAGACAAGCCATTGATATTATTAATCGTTGATGAGGAAAACATAGAAAAGACTAGTGAGTTAGTCAATTATGTTTCATTTAATCAGAAAGATTGGGATGGGAAAATTGTTTTGAAATTTGAAAACATTTCTAAAGATACCGTTAATGTGATTTTAGGATTAGAAGATACTGGGGTACATATTGAGCATTTATTTGTAAACAGAAGTAATAAGTGGTATTTGTATCAAATAGGTAACTTTTCTGATTAATAGATTAGGCTTTCCCCATTCCCCATTGGTTGGTGTTCCGTCACCAACCAAGTTTTTATCTGCTGGGCAAGACTGTTATGATTATTGGATTCCCCATTGGTTGGTGTTCCGCCGCAAACCAAATTTTTATCTGCTGGGGCAAGACAGTTATGATTCCCCTTTGGTTGGTGTTCCGCCGCAAACCAAATTTTTATCTGCTGGGGCAAGACAGTTA
>JAIYAX010000012.1 GCA_027488815.1 Cytophagaceae bacterium
AGGCGACAATTAAGCTGTTCGAAAGGCTCGAAAACAAGGATATTATTTATGTTGTTTCTGACTTGCTTGACCTCCACCGTTTTTGACCTGATCTTGCCCAACCGCCTGGCATAAATAGCAATACACTTTACGGATTTGGAGTTTTGGGAGTAGTGTCATACTTTTACTTGTAGAGAAAACGAGATAAACCAAGCGGCCTTGCAAACTAGAAACCTTGTCGAAGTTTCGGAATAGGCCTAAAAGCCTGAATATCTATCTAAGACAGCGAAGCCTGTCCCGCAAAGCGGGGAACCGGAGGGAGCGTACTTCTTTATCGTTTTAAAGGCCTTAACTCCTTGTTAGCGCATAGAGCAGCACGCCCCTCGGTTCATTTCAAATATGGGTAATAAAATGAATGGGCAAGTCTAAACGATATCGGCAACCTTAAACGATAATCCAACAATCAAATAATGTACGGACAAATAGAAAAAGTAATTTCTAGTTTTATCGACCTTGACAAAAGTGAGTTTGATTATTTTACAAGCAAACTGCAAGTGAAACACTTGAAGCGCAAAGAACTTATTTTGAGCGAAGGGCAAGTCTGTAGCAATTCCTATTTCATTAATAAAGGGTGTTTACGTTATTTCTATAATGTAAATGGCGAAGAAGTAACAGGACAATTTTTCTTTGAAAACGGTTGGTATGCCGACTTTGGTAGTTATCTGTCTGGTAAACCTTCAGACCAAAACATCGAAGCATTAGAAAAAACCGAACTACTTGTTTTGCCTAAAGCAGTATTAGATAAACTATTTATAGAAATTCCAAAATTTGAAAAATTTGGACGACTAATTGCTGAAAAAGCATTCTTAGGTATCCGACAGTATACCGAAATGCTCACCAAACAAACACCCGAAGAACGTTACCTTAATTTAATAAAAGAGAGACCAAAAGTCATTGAACGTATTCCTCAACATTATATCGCCTCTTACTTAGGCATAAAGCCACCATCACTGAGTAGAATACGCAAACGTATTCTTGACAATAAGTAAAAATATTCCCCCTGTTTTTCATTTCTTAACTTGGGTTAACGTTTAGTTATTCATTTCGATAGACCTTTGTAATGTAATTAGATAATTTAAAACATTACAAAATGAAAAAGCTAATCGTAACTCTTGCAGTGAGTATAACCTGCCTTTTCGCACAGAATGCAAATGCACAAACCCATTTAGACATCGGTATTGGTTTATCTAACCAAGACAATGCCTTACTGAATATAGCAGTAAGAAAACAATTCTCTGAAAAATTTAGAGCTGGAATTGAACTTCAGAGTGGTGCAGTAAACTACCGCTTTATCGGAGCAAAAGTTATTGATAAAGGTTTAAGTACCTCCCTAAGCCTTCCATTCTCAGTAAGACTTTATGAATTTGAGAAACTACGACTTGACTATTACACAAGGCTTGGCGTTCGTTTTCAAAATGTCGACCAATCTTTTGCAAATGAGAAAAAATTAGATGCCAATACTTCTTTAGGAGTAAACGCAGAATTAGGATTACAGGTAAGTTTGGCATTAACTGAAAAACTCAATATTCAGTCGGGTGTAACACTCCCCAATCTATTTGAAATAAATCCAGAGTTTATTTATGAAAATAATGTTACCAATCTCTTTGCTGGACTTGGGTATAAATTATCTGAAAAATCAACTTTTATGTTTAGGGCAAATGCAGGAGGTGCAGCAGGTGCAGCAGGCGATTCACAAAAATTTGTTTGGGGCTTACAAGCTGGGGTGCGTTTTTCCTTCAACGCAAATCAAAACGCATCAACCCTTCGCCTTGACCCCCTTTATTAAAACAAAAAATTGTCTCACTTAAAAAGTTTAATACAATGAAAAATTTAATCATAACTCTCGCTTTTCTATTGTTTGGAATAAGCGTGAATGCACAGAGTACCGATGAAACGGCGACAAAAAAGCGTAAAACAGGTTGGTTTGTCACAGCGGAATACAGCACTATGTTTCTTAAAGACCATATTGGTCAAGCTCCTGGCTTTTCTATGGGATTAAAATTATTAAAAGACCACCTAAAAATTGGCTACTTTAACTATTTCCGAAGTGGCCCCATCAATTCGCACACAGTCAATACGCCTTTACCCAATGGTTTAACTTATAAAGGCAAATCTTCCGTTGATTTACGTGCCGATCACGGAGCTTTCGGTTTAATGATAGCCCCATCATTTACTCTACGAAAATCAAAAATAGAAATTGACTTTCCGATATATATCGGTTCAATCGGTGCTGGATTTTATTTGGCAGGAGATGACAGAAACACACCAGATAATAGAAGAGTAAGTGATTGGGAGAATGACCTTTTTGACGGAAAAGACGCTGCTTTTGCTGGGATGACGGAGTTCGGTGTGAGGGCGATGTTTCCTGCTCAAATAAATGGTTTACAATGGGGTGTTGGTGTTCATTACCTGACGGTACAAGATTGGACAACCTATGTAGATCCATCAGGTGACTTTTATAACAATAAGTTGAGAGCCTCGGTATTCGTAAACTGTGGTTCAAAACGAAGAGACTAAATACTTTTAAATATTTTGACAAAATGAGAAAGTTAATTCTAACTCTTTCAATAAGTGTAACCTGTCTTATCTCCCAAATTGTGATTGCACAAAATCCAATTTCTCAAAACATTCAGACTGAATTTGGGATAGGGTTTGCGACTTCTATTTTGCATAGTGGAAAAGAACTTATGCGATCTCAGCAACTTAGAGAACAAGGTCTAAGCTATTTCCAGAGTAGTGCAGGTATTAGAAAAAACGTTGGTTCATATGGAACGCCAATTGGCTGGGTTCTTACTACTGCATATTATCGCCCTATAAAAAAGGTAAAGGGCTTACTTTTAGGCACAGCTTTACGTGCCTCATTAACGGGCAGTCAACCAAGTTCTGATGGTTACGAAGAAGGCTATTATTTCAATTTCATAACGGTAACAGGAGGTGCAAAATATTATCCTTTTACCAAAAATAACCTTTTCCTATTGAGTGAGTTTGGAATGACTTCAGTTCTTACAAAGAATAGGTTTATTAATAGTGAAGGAACACAAAACTATTTTCATCAGTTCGGTGTAGGAACAAATGTGTCTGTAGCTATCGGCTATTCATTAACACCATCCAAGAATAGCGAAAAGCTATTTGACATAAAAGCTGTTTATCAACTTAATAACGCAAGAGTAGAAGTAGATGATATTGGCAATGATTTATGGCAGTTTTCAGGTCTCAATCTCATTGCATCTATTAATTTTTAAAAAAAAGGAAAAACAAATCATGAATAAAATAATCATAACGCTTGCAGTGAGTATAATCTGTATAATCCCGCAATTAGTGGTCGCACAAAATGCCAGTACTCAAATCAGACCTAAAAACATTTATGGTGAATTTGGATTTGGAACTGGGCAGACAATAATTGCAAATGAAACAAAGTCGTATTTAAGAACGGCATTAGGCGGCTCTTTTGAGCCGGTTTTTGCTGGTAATCTTGCAACAGCTTTTTATTATGCACCATCAACATGGAAAGGTTTAGGCATAGGCACTCGCTTAATGTGGTCTGGAGGGCCAGGAGCTGTTGGCGAAAATGGAGATGATTATTTTTATAATTATTACAATTTCTCATTTTCGGCTAAGTATTACGCTCTAAGCCGGACTTTCAATAAGGGTCTTTATCTGAGACTGTCTTTGGGAACTGGCCAGCTTACCACAAAAAGAGCTAATGAAGCATCAAACTCATTTATACATCAGTTTGCCATTGGAAACACAATTTCAGGAAACATTGGTTACTCATTTCTTGTTGGAAAAAACGCAATAAGCCTGGAGGGGCATTTTGAAAGATCCTCACGCAGTGGTACTATAAACGGACTTGGAGATAAGACCCTTAGAAGCGGGCAAATTGGAGCAAACATCATCTATTCATTCTAAGAAACTGTTTTAAAACAAATTAAGTTATGAAAAAGTCAATTTTAACTCTTGCAGTGAGTATTACCAGCCTATTTGCACAATTTGCAAATGCACAAACTGTCTCGTCCTGAAAATAGTTTACTGTATGAATGATTAATCCTGCCATAGGTTTACTATGCTTGCTTAGTCCTGATCTGGCTTTACAAGAGTAGTGTTTTTTCGGTAATAGGTCTTCCATAGTTTTTCGGGTTTAAATTCTGTTTGGGTTTGATGAATTGCATTGGGTGTAAAGTTTCCCAAGCTCAAATGAGGTCGTTCGCTGTTGTAGAGCTCTACCGACTTGGCCAATAATGTCCTGGCTTGCTTTATGTTGTCTACTTCGTAATTGTCGAGATATTCATCTTTTAGACCCCCTCAGAGTCACCCAACAGGGGACTCTGAGGGGTGGTCTTACACCCCCTCAGCATCACCCCTTAGCGTCCCTGAGGGTGGTGTTTACACTCAATTACCCTCTCTCTTAAACGGTACAACCAAATCAAAATCAAACTTTATGTTTATGGCAGTGTGCTTTGCATAAGAACCTGAATTAAAAGGTGTGTAAATCTTGTTACCATATTCTTTTTCAAATATTTCTTTCACATCATTTCTTTTGGAATTATGCTTATCAACCAATTACTGCTCTTTTGCCATCTTGTGTGAACTAAGCACACATACTAAATGCTTATTTTTATCTGTCATTGTCTCTGTTACTTAAAGTTGTTTAAAATTCTTTGTCTTTCTTCGCTCTCCTTGTCGTTTTTATGATACAATTCAATGAATGTAATTTTTTGTTCTTCAGGAAAGTGGGCATAAATTAACCTCAATCCTGAATTAACTCCCCTGCCTTTTAATGCCTTGCAAGCAATTCTTTTAACCTTGATGATACACGTTTCTAAACCCAAATTATCAATACGATAACTAAACGGAGGTCGTTCATCAGGTGTAACTTCTAACACTCGTTTAACTATATCCAAATCGTCATTTAGCGTTCTGTATTTTTTTAAAAGGTTTTTTAAATCCTTTTTAAATTCGTTTAATTCGTCAAAGGTCATTGTGCTTCAATTTCATCTCCATAGTTTCTTACAGAGAAAGGAACATCTCTATAAAAAGCTAATTCATAATTTATTTCTTCTCCTTCCTTTGAAGCAAGCCAAGGCATATCCATATGAGAATAGTTGCTGATGGCAGCAGCAGACCAATCACTCATTTGTTCTATAACCCTGTCAATAATTTCTTTTTCACTTGCCCTTAATTCAGTTAAATCAGCTTTCTCTAAGGGCAAATAGCGAGTTTGAGGATAACCGTGATATTCTGTTTTCACTCTTTGCAACTGGCCTTTTTCAATCATTTGACCGATGATTGCATCTAATTTTTGCGGAACTGGACCATAAGGCAATTTGCGATATTTCGCACCAGTTAAATGTTCTTCATACAATTCATAATAATTAAAGTCGGAGAAATAAAGTAATTTATAAAGAACCGTTTCACCAACATTTGGCTTACCTGCACAGCGTTCGAGAATGTACAACAAGACATTTTTAAATTTATTGACTTGCAAGGTTGGAACTGAAATTCGTTCTTCTTCATTCTTTGCCTTTTTTTCTTCATTCACTTCAACATCTTGACCTGCAGAGAAGTCCTTAGACATAAAATCGTCCAACGAAAACTCTAAAACTAATGACAATTTTTGCAGTTCAAGAATATCAACGCTTCTGTTTCCTAACTCAATTTGAGCCAAAGAGGGGCGGGAAATTTTGACACTTTTAGCTAAATCTTCTTGGGACAATCCTTTCATTTTACGTAGTTCGGTTATCCTCTGACCTATTTGCTTTTGTGACAATTTTATGTTCATATCAATTTATGTTTTTTATGTTTCGCTGTTTAACAGGGCAAAGATAAGAATTGTTTCAATACAAAACAAATAGATGTTTCAATTTGAAACATACACTACATTTGAAAATGGAAAGCCAACGCAATTTGGAAGCGCATTGCCAAAGCCGAAGAAGCCAACGCTGCAACTAAAGCTTTGTCAAAGAGCTTGCAAAACCATCGCAAGAGTAAAAAAACTACACCCCCTCACCATCACCCCTTATCCCAATCGCCCTCGTTTGCAACGAGGACGTATGAGAAAATCGCTTGCAGCGATAAATTTTCCCCTTCTTCAAAGTCACCCTCAATGTTCATTGGAATATTGATATTTACGCTAATCCCTGATTGGCCCCAATTTTCAATCGATGGGCGTTCAATATTTCAAACTGACCTACTGTCCCATAAAAATCGTATTTTTGAGCTTTTAAGGCGTTTTAGAAAGTGAAACACAGAATTTACATAGATACTTCAGTTGTTGGAGGCTACTTTGACGAAGAGTTCACAGAGGCGACAATTAAGCTGTTCGAAAGCTCGAAAACAAGGATGTTATTTATGTTGTTTCTGACTTGCTTGACCTCCACCGTTTTTGACCTGATCTACGCCCTTGTTGGTGTTAATATAGGATGGTGCGCTGGCTCCACCAACGAGGAAGTGTAGTACAAGTCTTGTTATTGATCTACCCGTTTGCCATTTCACAACACCATCAAGGTCCAGGAATGATAGTTGGGCTGTAGCTTGCCGGGCAGCCAATGGACTTCTACATTGCGGATGGCTTCTTTTTCCAATCTGCGCCTGAAGCGAACACCGTTAAGATAGCCATACAGGTAGAGTTTGAGAAACACCTTGGGGTTAAAAGGTGGCCGTCCTTCGGTTTTGATATCTGAGACAATGAAGCCCAATTTGGGCAACTCAAGTTGGTCTACAAAGGGGTCAACAAAACGAACCGGATTGTCTTTTTCTATACACTCCTCCCAACTTTGCATTTGAAGTTGGAATCGGTCACTGGGGTCTATATAGGCCAGTTTTTCTGCATGCACTATGCTTTAAAATTAGGCAATTATGGCGTATCTGACAAAGGTTTATTTGCTATGTTACTTTCGGTTTATGTCGTAGTTATTTCACAGACTGACGTTATGCCCAATGCTAGGACGACCGACATAAATTAATTGACAGAATTTTGACAAATTTCAAAAGATAAACTACAAAAAAACAGGAAATTACTGTACCTTTGGATAAAAAATATCACAATATGCGTAAATTATCATTCCTATTTGCCTTTATTTTTTGTGCTTTTGCGTATGGCCAATCGCCAGAACTGAATAAAGAAAGTGATTTGTATCATTCTGCCCCGGATTGGGCTAAATTGATGTATGCCGAAAATCCCAATGTAAATCAAGTGGATCAATTGTATGCAAGCTATTACCGTGACCATGCTTATGTAAAATCCTATCATACGCAATATTACAAACGTTGGAGAAGCGCAATTAATTCTTATTTAAATAATGAAGGGTATGTTGATACCTTACAAAAAGCCAATTTATCGAGTGTTATTGGACAATTGCGAAATAGTTCTTCAGCAAATAAAAGTAAACAAATCGGCAGTTGGTCGCCGCTGGGGCCATTTAGAAATTTACGAACTGGAGGGCTTATGCCATCTGGGGGCCAAGCTAATATTTTTTGCATTGGTAGATGCGAAGCATTCCCTAACATTATGTATTGTGGCACTGAACCTGGAGAGGTTTATAAAAGCATTGATAGCGGCAATACATGGGTAAATGCATCTCACTCATTAATCACGGAATCAACAGAAAGTACAATAAATTTCGGTATTTTTTCAATTGCGGTACATCCTACAAATCCTGATATTGTTTACATAGGGGCTGGAAGAAAAGTTCATAAGACTGTAGATGGTGGACTCAATTGGACTATAGTTTTTAGCAGCAATATAGTATTAACTTTTGGAGGGAATCCTGCGGAATTGCACATTAATACAAGTAACCCACAAATAGTAACGCTGGCTGGTCAAGAAGGCATTAACAGATCTACCAATGGTGGAGCAACATGGACACAAGTATTAACCAACTCATGTTTTGATATTAAAGCAAAGCCTGGAAATCCAAATACACTATATACGATTAGAACAAATACTGCTACCAATACACATCAATTTCTAAGATCAACAAATGCTGGTCTTACATGGACTCCGCAATCTGCGGGTTGGTATACTTCTACAAATGCAGCACGAACAGTTAGAGGTGCAAGAATTGCTGTAACTCCTGCAGATACAAATAGAATTTATGCCTATTTAATTGGTGATTCTAAACCTGGCGATAATGGATTTATTGGTGTCTATGCAAGTAATGATGGTGGTAACTCTTGGGTCAACACCATGGGCTATAATGGCGCACCTTACACAGCTTCTCATCCAAATTTAGCAGCATCTGATTTCAATCCTAATTTTAACCAAGGATTTTATAATTGTGCGATTATGGCTTCTAGTACAAATGCTAACGAATTTTTAGTTGGAGGTATTGGTATGTGGCGATCTAACGATGGTGGCGTATCATTTCAATGTATTCATAATTATGTTTGTGGTAATTATAATCCTATGCATGTGGATATGCAAGATTTTAGAGTGTTTGGCAATGAGTATTGGGCAAGTACTGATGGTGGTATTTATAAGTCAAATGATTTGTTCAATACGCAACCCCAATTTAAAATGGAGGGCATTAATGCAACTGATTTCTGGGGATTTGGATCAGGTTGGAACAGAGATATTCTTGTAGGTGGTACTTTTCATAATGGCGTACAGGCATTTGCTGAAGGTTTTCCGAATGGTAGTTTTTTGAGTTTGTCAACTGGTGAACCTGCCTCAGGTTATGTAAATCCAGGCAATCAAACTTCACAATCTCGTATTTATTCAAAAGATATGGGAAGTAGAATTTTACCTCAAACGATTACAGGCCCTGTATTAAGTTTGCCATATCAAGAAACAATAAATGAATTTTGGTTGTTTGGTCAATCATCCGAAATGGAATTCCATCCAAGTTGTTATAACCATGTCTATCAAGGTCATCAAAATAATTTGCTTAAAAGTACAGATGGTGGTGCTAGTTTTTCTTCTGTTTATACAGCAATTCCAAATACTAATATATTAGGGATAGAAATCTCTAGGGTAAATCCCAATACCATGTATATTGTAGTAAGGCCAATACCATTTGCAAATAGTGCATACATCGTGAAAACCACAAATGATTGGGCAAGTAGTTTTAACATAACTGCACTTCCAGGCGGAGGGAATAATTTAATTTCAATCAGTTTAGATCCGGAAAATGACCAAGTTATTTGGCTGACTTATCCACGTGGTATTAATGGTAATAAGGTATTTAAATCTATTGATGGAGGGGCTACATGGACAAATTTAACAACCAGCATTCTAGATGCTCAGTCCATTCAAGCTATCCAAACTATAGGAGGCACGAATGGCGGTGTATACATTGCTACCAATTTAAGTGTGTATTATAGAAATAACACCATGTCAAATTGGGTGCTTGATAATGCCAACTTACCAGCAACCATTAGCGCTAAAGGCATACGCCCATTTTATAGAGATGGAAAAATAAGATTGGCCAGTTATGGGAAAGGAATTTGGGAAAGTCCGTTGTATGAAGCGCCAATACGACCAGTTGCAAAAATAATGGTTGATAAATTAAGCTCGGTATTAAATTGTAATGCGTTTAATTTTGATGATTATTCTATGCTTAATCATACTAACGCTACTTGGGCTTGGACGTTTCAGAATGCTAATATCAGTAGCTCTTCGCAGCGAAATCCACAAGTTAGCTTTAATTCTACAGGAAATCACATGGTAACTTTAACTGTTACAGATGCAAATCAAATTTCTTCTTCTGATACATTAATTGTTTCTATAACAAATTCAACAAGTTCCAACATCAATCAAAATTTTGAAGTGGTATTACTAAAACCAGGCTGGTTTCAAGAAGCATCAGGCAATTTAGCTTGGACTTATGTGGATACACTAGGAGGTTTTGGCCAAAGTTCAAAATGTATGTCAGTCAATAATTTTTTCATTAATCAACCAGGCGCATTTGCAGATATGGTAGCACCTATAAATATGGCTAATGTTAGTCCTTCTAATGCCATGCTTACTTTTGATGTAGCGTATGCATTTTTTGCGATTAGTTATGCAGATACATTGCAAGTTCTAGTTTCAACCGATTGTGGTGCTAATTATACAAAAGTATACGATAAAGGTGGAGCATCACTTGGCACAGCACCTTCAACACAAAATCAATTTGTTCCTACTGCAGCGCAATGGAGAAAGGATTCAGTTAATTTATCTGCCTATATTGGTAATTCAAATGTTTACATAAAATTTAGAAATATTAATCAATATGGGCAGGCTTTATATGTTGATAATATTAATCTTACTGGGATTGTAACAGGTATTCAAGCGGAAAATAATAGTAAGACGAATGATTTTATAATATATCCAAACCCCGTTGTTAACAATGGTGTTATTACAATTAAATCGGATTTAGATCAAGAAATTGAGTTGAATATTTACAACAATGAAGGTAAAGTAATTGATAAACTATTTATAGTATCAAATTCAACTGTATCATTAGAAAAATATAGCCTAAGCAATGGTGTTTATTTTTATAGCTTGATCACAGAAAATAAAATTTTTAATGGGAAACTTATAGTAGTAAATGGAAGATAAACGTCTCCTTGTTATTTGCTTATATATTTTAAGATTTGCAGTAAAAATAGTCTGTAACATTAATAAAATAAAATGGCAAATTGCAATAGTTACACCCCCTCAGAGTCACCCATTGGGGACATTGAGGGGGGTGTTTACACTAAAACTTGACTAGCCCCTAAGTTTCTGTTGAGGAGCGTTCAAGATGACCTACTGCTCGACTGAATGTATGAAAATCGTATTTTTGAAGGGGTTATAATTCTATCAACATAAAAAACGGTTATAAGCAATTGGAAATACGTTCACCAAAAGAATTTGAAAAATATGAAGACGACTGAAAAATCTGTTGACGCCGTAAAATACATGCGTCAACAGTGAGACAGATTGAGCGAGAAGTTATCTAAAATGACTAAAGAAGAAATTTTGGAATACCCCAATCGTCCTCGTTTATAGCAAGGGTGTATGCGAAAATCGCTTGCAGCGATAAATTTTCCCACTCTTCAAGGTCACTCTCAATGTTCATTGGAAGAGTCATAGTTACTCTAATCCCCGAATGGCCCCAAGTTTCTGTTGATGGGGTTCAAGGTATTCGAAATTTTAAATCAACTCCTTTATGATATTCAGCCTTCAGATCTTCAGATAAGCCCTGAATCCCCTTGCGGCATAGTAGCTTTCGGCACCATTGTGGTAAATAAAGGTGCGGCCATAGCGATAGTCACCAAAAAGTGCCCCACCCAGTTCCCGAACAGCTTGTGGTGTGTTTAGCCAGCTAGACGTTTTCCGGTCAAAAGGCCCAAACTGCTGCAGAAAGTGGTACTGTTCTTCGTTCAGCAGTGTACAGCGCCATGTTTGCGCTAATGCTTCTGCGTTCCCGGTGGGCTTGTTTTCTTTTCTCGACTCCCAGGCCCTTTGGTCGTAACATAAGCTGCACCTTCCCGCCGGACTTTCTGCGGAACTGTCGATAAAAAGCCATTCTGTGCCTTCAGAAGGGTATACAAACATGTCCGGCTCTCCTCCACTTTGTTCCATCCATTCCAGTGCACTTCGTTTTGTTGCATCGGCCATCAGACGGGCCTCTACTTCAGACCAATTTACCCCGGCATGGCGTAAGGGATACTTTTGGAAGCGGGATTTTAACACAGATAGTATGTCCATCTTCGGAAGCTAAATCAGGTTAAGGCTTTTTACCGGTTTCGGTCTTTTGCTTTTGGCTTCTTAAGGAGAACCAAAGCAGTAGGGCAAAAAGGGCCGTTAGTACCGAAAACCACTTCTCGATCATGCTTTTAGCCATCAGATTTCCAATGGTGTTGAACACAAACAAAAAAATGTAAGCCAAAATAATGATGTTCAACACTTTGATTGGAAAGCGGAAGGGCAATTTCTCCTCTTTCATCAGAAGGACCAGTGCAAGAAAAATAGTGATCAGCATGGAAGCCAATTCAAAGGAACAAACTTGCTCCTTATTGATTCGCCCTCCCCATACGATTTCGTGGGGTACAATGCCGATAAGCACCAGGGAATGAAAGGCTAGCACAAGGGCAATCAGAAATAGCAGCAGCTTGGTATAAATGGTCACCTGTCCTGAAATTGAGGGTTTGATTGCCTAAAAAATTCAGTGAAAGATAAGGACTCTGCACCAAAGGCCGGGCTTTGAATGGCAAATAAAATCGTCTGGAAATGAACTTTTAAGCCTTGATCAGCCCTTCCACCTCAATAATGCCGCTTCGATGGTGAGCCCCGGCCCAAAGGCAAAGCTTAAGATTTGTCCGGGAGCGGCTTGCTCCGCCTTAAGCTTTTTCCAAAGCCGTTCCAGCACGAAAAGGACTGTTGGAGACGACATGTTCCCATATTCCTTCAGTACCTCATAGCTCAAGGAAAAGTCGTCACGATCACGACACATGAGTTGTTCAAGTACTTGCAGGATGCGTTTACCTCCCGGATGGATGGCGAGGTAGGGCTTTTCGCCAACAGGAAAGTGCTGTTCCATACGTTTTAGCAAAGTGGCCATGCCACCTTCCAGCAATTCCGGAACGTAAGCGGAGAGCCTCATGTCAAATCCCTGCCTGCCCGGCATCCAGGTCATGTCGGAGGCTCCTTCTGGCACCAGGTCACAAAAGAAGTCATGGAGTTCAAGTCCCTGAGAGTCTTCCTGATTTTCAACCACAAGTGCAGCTGCCCCGTCGCCAAACAATGCATTGGCCATAAGCGCATCTTCATCTTTGTTTTTCTGAAAATGAAGGCTGCACAGCTCTACGGCAACCACCAGAATTTTTGCTTTTGGATCCGCACGGCAAATTGCTGCAGCTTGTTTCAATGCAGTAAGTGCAGCATAGCAACCCATAAAGTTAATGGCCAGGCGATGTACACCGCTGTCAAGGTTAAGGCCATGGATCAAGGCGATATCCGGACCTGGAGCTGATAGACCCGTACAGCTGACGGTGATGAGATGACTGATGCATTTGAGGGCAGGGTCGGGCAGGGCTTTTGCCGCTTTCAAGGCAAGTTCTACGGCCGCATGCTGGTAAAAGCGATTCCGGTCCACAGTGTCCGGCACAGGCTCCATGTCCTCCGTTTTTGGAAAAAGTAAGGGTTCCCCTTGCCCATAGTCCGGTAATACAGAGTATCGGGTTTGGATACCACTTGCCCGGTACAATGCATGAAGTCGTTGTGCCTCATCCGCATCAAATCCCAGCAATCTGTTCATCATTTGAGCAAGAGCGGCTTGTTCGTACCGATAGGCAGGGGTAGCAGTACGTAGGGCAATGATGGTTGCAGACATGTAGGGTAAAGGATAATTTCCTTAAACTTGTTTAAAATATTTGCTTTGAAGAAATCTACCCTGCTCCACCTGCGGGTTCCCTTTTCGTACTACTTGCTTCCTGTCTACTTGTTTGCTTGTTCGCAAATGCAGGAAACGCAGTGGTTTTCAACCTTGCTCATGGGCATAATCCTGCATCTGCTGCTGTATCCGGCCTCCAATGGATACAACAGCTACTTTGATCAGGACGAAGGAAGCATAGGTGGGCTGGAAAAACCTCCTCCGGTTGACAAGGAACTTTATTATTGGGCTCTTGCCTTTGACCTGTTGGCCATTCTGATTTCCTTTTATTTTCACTGGATAGTTCCTGTGATGGTTCTGGTTTATGGTCTTGTGTCCAAGGCATACAGCCATCCTTCCATTCGACTTAAAAAATTCCCCATCCTTTCCTGGATGACCGCTGGCTTCTTTCAGGGGGCTTTTGTTTACTTAATGGTGTTTACCGCTCTATCTGGTCAGGGAATTGAAGCATGGGTAAAACCGGAGCTTTATGTACCGGCCTTGCTCAGCACCTCTATGCTGATGGGTTCCTATCCCATGACGCAGATTTACCAGCACAAGGAAGACAGCCAAAGAGGAGACTTTACCCTTAGCCTGCTTCTCGGCATCAGGGGCACTTTTGTGTTTACAGCGGTGGTGTTTGGCCTGACTTCGTTAGGCTTCAGCATTTACTTTTTCAACGTCAAAGGAGCTGTCTATCTGTTTCTTTTTCATCTCGGGTTGTTACCTGTCCTCATTTACTTTTTTTGGTGGGCGCTGAACGTTTGGGCTGACCCCTCCAAAGCAGACTTTAAACACACCATGAGATTGAATGCACTTTCTGCACATGGGCTAAATGCATGCTTTATAGGCATGTGGGTTATCTGATTGGCGGTTCCAAAGGGTTTTTATCAAATTGCGGTATGTATGCAGTGGTAGATATTGAGACGACCGGAGGAAACGCTCGCCTGCACCGTATACTTGAAATCGCCATTATCGTGCATGATGGTGAAAAAGAAATAACTCGTTTCTCCAGCCTGGTAAATCCCGGCACAGGTATTCCCAGATTTATACAAGGACTAACCGGTATTCTCCCGGAAATGGTTGAGTCTGCCCCAGCATTTGAAGAGATCGCCTCAGAGGTGCATAGCCTCTTAAAAGATCATGTTTTTGTCGCTCACAACGTTTCCTTTGATTACCCATTTGTGCAAGCTGCTTTGGAGCGGGCAGGCCTTTTATTGGATACACCCAGACTTTGTACGGTCAGAGCTTCAAGAAAGCTAATGCCCGATTTGGGCAAATACAGTCTGGGCCGATTGGCAGAGCAACTGGGGATACCCATCAGCGACAGGCATAGGGCTTATGGGGATGCCGAGGCTACGACTGAGGTCTTAAAACGACTCGTCACTCTTGACCATGAAGGGGTTCTTGAAGGCCTGCACCGAAAGTCCAGAAGAAAAATCGAACTACCTCCATTGTTGCCGTCAGGTATTCTGGAATCCTTACCCGAGTCGCCGGGAGTCTACTACTTTCACGACCAGTCCGGCAAGGTGATGTATGTGGGTAAGGCAGTGGACATCAAACGCAGGGTCAAAGGACACTTCACCAGCAGCGATTTCCGTTTTGAGCGCTTTTTCAATGAGCAACTTAGCGATATCAGTTTTCAGGAAACAGGCTCTGAGCTCATGGCTAACCTGATGGAGACAATGGAAATCAGAAGACTATGGCCGAAGTACAATGCAGCAGGCAAGTTTAAAAGAGGAGATTATGGCCTATGTCTTTACGAAGATCAGCGTAGATACCTACACCTCTCAGTGGCAAGGCGTATCACAGGTGCAAGACTGATCAAAGCCCTAGGCTATAAAAGTAGAGCCATAGAAGTACTCCATGATTTAATTGAACAGTATCACCTTTGTGCAAATTTATGCCATTTGGAAAAGAACAGCTCAGGCTGCTCCCTCTATCAGGTCGGTCAATGCCTCGGAGCTTGCCTGCACAAAGAACCACCTGAGGAATACAACGAACGTGTATTGGAAGGCCTACAGTCCCTCGATCCTAATCCGGTCACCCTATTGATCCGCTTGCCCGGCAGGCAGTCAGAAGAGAGTGCCTTACTGTTAGTAGAGAAAGGAAGGTTTTCAGGTTACGCCTTTGTTCCTCATTCAGATGCCCCAAGCCATTGGGAAGAAGCCTTGAACTGGATCAAACGCAGCCCCCATGATCCTGAGTTGGACAGACTGGTGGGGAAGTACCTTAAGTTGCATCCCGAAGGACACCTCAAACCGGTCGGCTAGCGAAACAAAAATCCGTTTGGGCCTACTGAGGTGTTGTAGCTGTCGATCAATTGGGCATTGTTTCGATACCTGTGGAATTTATTGGTTCCTATAAAATTACTCTCTGCGATGTACACATTGCCATTCACCGGATCTACTCCAAGGCCATAGACATTGTTTACCGGAGCCCAGGGGCCATTGCTTAGGTCAAACGTGCTTATCGTGAGCCGATACGCCTGGTTGAGATAGACGAAATACACAAACTCGTTACCCTCCAAAGCAGCTAATCGACCAGGGTTGCCTGCTTTCGAGGGGAAAGTAAACCGCCTGTTGATGGTATAATCTGTTGTATTGATGCTTAGAAAAGCACCGGGTATGCTATTGGCTGTATCCAGATTAAAAGATCCATCATAGGCCAGCTTGCCTCCACAAAGCACATACACTTGGCCATTCCCCACATGAAAGCTGCTGGGGCCTGCTCCTGTCACGATCGTTCTTTCGACAGTTTCGGTATTGAGGTTCATTACACTTACCGTACTGTCATCGCTGTTGGCAACCCAAAGCTGGTCATTCAGAATTAGCATTCGCTCAGGGAATTTTCCCACAGGGATGCTTTTGCTGATGCTGTTGTTAACTAAGTTGATCACCGACACACGGCCATTCCCGCTAAAGCCAACCCACTCACTGACATACGCTTTATTGCCTCTTGTGAGCAGAAAACGAGGAAGTTGTAAACCAGTGATTGTGCCTAAAGAGGTAAGGCTGTCCTCCTTTACGATCTCCACTTTCCCGCTGTTGTTGATAACTAGATATAGCCGGCCATTTGTACGGTGCATGGATTGGAACACATCTCCCAGTGGCCGGTTATTGATCTGATTAAAAGCATTGAGGCTGACGGTATTTGTCTTTTTTGAAAAAACATCAAGCGCAGCATTGGAGGCCAGGAAATTACCTTCAGCTGAGATAAAGACGGTTTCGGTTGATATGTTAGGTGCAGGATTAGTGTTTCGTTCAGGCTCATTGCATGAGGTTATCAAGAAGAACAAAAGACTAATGTACATCAGATGAGTTCGGGTAAATCGTTTCATGGGTTTGATTGTTTAAATTGAAAAATGAGTCCAAAAAAGAAGCTGCGTCCCGGCATAGGACGGTATTCCAGCATTTCGTAACGTTCATCCAGCAGGTTTTGTATGCCTGCCCTCATTTGAAGTTGAAAGGCCTCCCAGCCTGTTTGACATCCTATGCTCAAATGAATTAAGCTGTAACTGCTTAAAAACTGCCTGTTTTGCCGGTCAACAAACCTCCATCCTGCTGTGCCTTGTTCCAGCGTAATAAACTGTTGACCATATTGGAGGGTCATCGATTGGGCTAACGAGTATTGTGGCACATAAGGCAATTGCTTGCCACGGTCAGGATCCTGGTCCGATGAAAAGATGCTTTCCCCCATCTGCCCCTGAGATTGCCAGTTGAGGCGGAATTGACGGCTTGTGTATCTGAGTTTCAACTCAGCCTGTAAACCACGGGTTTGAACCTGATTAACGTTTTCTGCATACCAGAAAAATGGCCCTGGTATCCAGGCGATCCATCGGTTGATGACCATGTGGTAAGCATTGACCTGACTTTCAAACTGCCAACGTCGAAAGCGATGGCTTCCTTTGGCAAAAAAATCGATCTGTTGTCCCCATTCTTCTCTGAGTTGGCTGTTTCCTCCCGGACTCCAATAGAGGTCATTGAAAGTAGGCAAGCGATATACATTTCCCACCATCAGGCCTGTCTGAATGTTTTTTGGTACCCTGAACTCAAGAAGCAGTGTCGGAATTAGGGGAAGAAATCGCTCGTCCACCTGCTCTATCCTGGTCACGATTTTCAGCATCATGTGGCGTAGCTGTAGGTTGAATTCCGGCACGGCAGCTAACCTGTTTTGCACCCTGAGGGTCCCATACTGCGGCGATGTGCCTCTGAAATGACTGCCTTCCATCCTCAGACCTGTATTCCATTTACCTGAAGGACGGTATTGCAGCAAACCATACACCATGCTGCTGCGCACCTGATGACTTTCGTTGATGTCGATACGGCTATCCCTGAACCGTATAGTCTCCTGAATGCTTGCCATTCCTGACTTAAAATTCCAGTTGGCCCTGTTGTGTTCCCAGGCGAAAGCCAGCCGGTTATGCTCATCTCCCTGCCTTGTATCGGAGGGGGAAAGGGTCATGGGCACAGGGATTTGCCTTTGGGCCACTTGTCGGTGCAGCCAAAGTGAAAAAGTACCCCATGATTTGCTTTTAACATGCAAATCCTGACTGAGCTGTTCAAATTGTTGTCGAGCATTTTGCTGCATTTGTCCTGGAGCTCCGGCCAGGCTTCGGTTTTCAAATGGGAAGTTGTTTTCTGAGCGGTTGATCTGCCAACTGCTTCTGCTGTATAAGGATGCAGTTCCATAGCTCAGCTGCCCTGTGCTTCGTTCCTGGCCAAAACTGCCCATCCACAATCCCTGCCTTAGCTGCCAGCCTGTGCCCCATTGTGGCAGTGACCGCAGGTGGATGATTCCCCCAACGGCCCCTGACCCTGCCTGTGCTACTGAGGCCCCCTGGCTGAGCCTTATTTCATCGGTATTGGCCAGGCTGATCAGATTGAGGTCATATTGCCCGTTCATCATGCTTTGCAGGTTGAACCCGTTCCATAGCACAGCAGTATGGGCAGCGGCGGTTCCTCTCAGGCTCATGGTGCTAAGGTTGCCCGGTCCATAGTTTCGAAGTCCGGTTCCCGCCTGGCTCAAAAGACTTTCTCCCAGCGTTCTGTCCCTATAGACTTCGATCAGCAGGCTGTCCGGCCGACTTTCGAAAGCAGAAGGCACATAGCGTGGAGCATTGATTTCAACCTCTCTTAACCATAGGCTGTCACTCACTTGAGCAAAAGGCTCAGTTGGCAAAAAGAATATGACCAATAAGGAAATCAGTGCCCCTTTAAACATTTTTTAAAGCATAAAAGGGGACAGGTCGTCGCTGAAAGAGCGTACGATCAAGTACAGCCTTCACGAATCGAGGCTGAGCTGAGGTTTGTCTTTATTCCCGAAGACGACCAATCCCAAAGCTTCTGGCAGGTCTTCTGACTTTCCTCTCCTGGGGCGCCTTCCCGGTGTACGACCAGTGGCGATTGCCTCAGGATCACATTTTTCAATGGAGGATCACAGCAGCGGGAACTGTCCCGGACTCACACCGGGTTCCCTTTTAATTCCAGTGAATGCTCAGCTGGAAACCAAAAGCATACAAAGGTAAATTAAAATCCAGTCTTTGTTTGGCACCTTTTTGACAAAAAGCGCAGAAATAAATTTGCTTGCTTGACTGACTGCCATCATTGTACTATACTTGCATGACCAAAGTGCGCCCTTCCGGTGCCATCTCTCCGGTTGTTTCTTTAATTCCCAACCTTATTAAATTCACCCTTCACCATTTAGTGTACATTTTCCATGTATAAAATTGAAGACTTAAAGCTTCACCTTCTGTCAGAACTGCGTGAAATCGGCGAAAAGCTGGAAATCAAAAACGCAAAAAAGCTGAGTAAAGACGAACTTGTTTATAAAATACTTGACGTTCAGGCCGCTAATCCTGAAATGCTCAAAAAAGTAAATCCGGAGGCTGAGGCCACCATGATCGAAGAGGTCACCACCGATGCCGACAGCAAAAGGCCCCGGCTACGCAGGCAAAGCAACGAGAAACCTGACAGACCCGAAAAGCAGGAGCAAGTCCATCCGCCCAAAAAGACAGGCCTTCCCAGACTTCAGGTGTTTACTGAGCCTACCGGCGACAATAAAACCCTTCCCATTGACGCTAAACCAAACCCACAAAGCAGGCCTGAGAAGCGACTGGAGCGCAAGCCCGTTTTACTAAAAGACCCCATGGCAGAGGCTGCGACCGCACCTGAGCCCGAGATGAGCACCGAAGCAGAGAACGGTGCGCCCTCTAACAACACCCATACCGAGCTGATCATCAACCCTCCGGCATCTTCACCGGCAGAAGCCAACAGCGAGCAGGTAGAAACAACTCCAACAGTTCAAGCCAACCCTAACCCACAGCGTGATTTCCAGAAAGGAGATCGTCCGCAGCAGGGCCGTGACTTTAACCGTGACCGTCAGGGCAACCGTGACTTTAACAGAGACCCCAACTATCGTCCGCCACAGCAAGTGCCTCCAGTGGCAGGTGAACTTCCTGTGGGACCTCCTAAGCGTCAGTTTAACCTGAAAGACCTGGACGGAGTGGTAGGCAATGAGGGCGTCCTGGAAATCATTCAGGAAGGCTATGGGTTTTTGCGCTCACCGGACTATAACTACCTGGCCAGCCCGGATGACATCTATGTTTCTCCATCTCAGATTAAATCATATAACCTTAAAACCGGAGACACAGTAAGAGGGAGCATACGACCACCAAAAGAAGGTGAGAAGTATTTTGCCCTTCTCAAGGTGGACTCAGTCAATGGGCGTACCATCGAAGAGATCAGAGACAGAATACCTTTTGAATACCTGACTCCCTTGTTTCCGCAAGAGCGACTTAACCTGAGCACCACGGCAAGCCAGTACTCCACCCGTATCATGGACTTGTTTGCTCCGATAGGCAAAGGTCAGCGGGGAATGATTGTAGCACAGCCCAAAACCGGTAAAACCGTGTTGTTGAAAGACATCGCCAATGCTATCTCCAAAAACCATCCTGAAGTGTATCTGATCATTTTGCTGATCGATGAGCGACCTGAGGAGGTGACCGATATGGCCCGTTCTGTCAATGCAGAAGTGATTTCCTCCACCTTTGATGAGCAGGCTGAGCGCCATGTGAAAGTGGCCAGCATCGTGCTCGAAAAAGCCAAGCGCATGGTAGAGTGCGGACATGATGTGGTGATTTTACTTGACTCGATCACCCGCCTTGCAAGGGCATACAATACCGTTGTGCCATCTTCAGGCAAGATCTTATCCGGTGGGGTAGATGCCAATGCCTTGCATAAGCCTAAGCGCTTCTTTGGGGCAGCCCGTAATGTGGAAAATGGCGGCTCACTCACCATCATCGCTACGGCCTTGATCGAGACAGGCTCGAAGATGGACGAAGTAATCTTTGAAGAATTTAAAGGTACAGGCAATATGGAATTGCAGCTTGACCGTAAGCTGGCCAACCGACGCATCTATCCGGCCATTGACGTACCTGCGTCCGGCACCCGACGTGAAGACCTGCTGATGGAAAAAGACGAACTTTCCAGGGTATGGATCTTGCGCAAATACATGTCAGACATGACTTCGATCGAGGCGATGGACTTCTTACTCGACAAAATGAAGGGTACCCGAAACAACGACGAGTTTCTGGTGTCGATGAACAATTGATTGGAGTTTTAGGTGGTCTGTGAGAGCAGGCTATCTTTTTAAGAATAGTTTCTACTCTGATCCATCCTCCCCTTCTTTTTCCTTTTTGGTTTTATGGGCTGCAATGAAGGCAAGGATCATCATAAAGAGTTACATTTTACCCATCCTAGTTGGGGAAGCCTACACAAATCGAACCCATTCGCAACACCAACAAGGGCTTTTGATATAAGATTACATAGGTCCACAAAGAGGCATTTCTTATCAGTTGGTTTTGTTATCTTTAACCTAAATCACGCTCACTTAACTGAGATCAAATTTGCTCGAAAGGGAAGCCTTGAAAAGGGTTAATCAATGAAAAACATAGACAAACTTAGTCTACAGAATGCTTTTCGATTGTTCGAGAGTAAGGACATCGATTCAATCGAGGTGGGGACATTCGAAGGGCTGAGGCAAATACACCATTACCTGTTTAACGGATTGAACGAATTTGCAGGGAAGATTAGAACTCAAAATATCTCAAAGGGGGGATTCCGATTTGCAACTGCTTTGTACCTCAAGGACATATTGGCAAAGATCGAACAAATGCCAGAAAATACTTTTGACGAGATTATTGCCAAATACGTTGAAATGAACATTGCGCATCCTTTTCAAGAAGGAAATGGCAGAAGTATGAGAATTTGGCTCGATCTGATTTTAAAGTCAAGGCTCAAAAAAGTCGTTGATTGGCAGAAAGTAGATAAGAACTTATATCTGCAAGCCATGGAAAGAAGTCCTATCAATGATCTTGAGTTAAGAACACTGTTAGTTGCGAATTTGACTTCAGATGTTTACAGTCGGGAAATTCTGTTTAAAGGGATAGAGCAGTCTTACTATTATGAAGGCTACCAAAAAGATCAAGATGAGGAATAGCCCTTCCTGTAGGCTGTGGAACATAGCCTATAAGCCTAACACTTGTTGGTGTTGTGGGCAGCAGTGTGCGGGTGGTTCACCAACAAGATTTTGATTTAACCCTTCCTTGTTGGTGGTGCATGCTCTCGAAGCTGATGCGCAAAACCAACATCGGCGAGTGACAGCTTTTATAGTTCGTTCAAGTGGTTAAAACCCATCACAGTACCATCGGTTCTTTTTTGATACTCATTGCCTCCATACACCAGATAGGAAGCAACATTGGGTTTGATTTTCTGAAACTGTTTCAAATTCTTGAAAAAATCAGGGTGAATGGTTTTCGAAGATTTTATTTCGACTGCACTTAATTTTAGCCCGTCTTCAATCAATAGATCAATTTCATTTCCGGAAGTATCTCGCCAAAAATAGTAGTGCTCGTAGGTTTTGCAATTCCATGTTGTTTTGATTTTTTCGAGAATAACAAAATTTTCAAAAAGCTGTCCTTTTGCGAAATGAACTTCTAAATCCTGTAAAGTTCGTACCCCTAGCAAATAGGACAACAATCCAGTGTCGTAAAAATATATTTTGGGTGTTTTTACAAGTCTTTTATTGAAATTGTTGTGATAAGGCTGTAATCGAAAAGCGATGAAGGAAGCTTCCAGGAGTGTCATCCAGGAATTGATTGTTTTATTGTCCAAACCCAACTCATTACCCAGACTGCTTTGATTGAACAATTGACCTGTTCTTCCTGCCAATAGTTTCATAAACTTTTGGAAAACATCCAGATTCATAATGTTTTTCAGAAGTCGAACATCTCGTTCTACATAAGTTCTTAGGTAACTTTCGTAAAAGTCAAAGGCGTCAATGTTATTATTCCATTTCCGGGGATAGGAGCCACTAAGTACATACTCCTCCCAACTATCCTTCCTAAAATTTCCCTTTTTGAGTTCGGAAATCGAAAACGGCAAAAGTGTAAAAAGGGCAACTCTACCTGCAAGCGATTGGGCAATATGCTGCGATAGTAAGAACTGTTGTGAGCCGGTGATTAAATATTCCCCGTTGATTTGGCGTTGATCAGTGTAGACCTGTAGATACGAAAACAGATCAGGTACATATTGTATTTCATCAATGATGACACCCTGTTTGTATGTTTCTAAAAAGCCTCTTGGATCATTTTGGGCAAAATTCCGTGTGGAAAGATCTTCAAGATTGACATAGGTGTACGTCGGCTTGAGCATTTGACAAAGCGTCGTTTTCCCGGATTGCCTTGGACCCACTATAGCTACTATCGGAAATTTTTCCAATGCCTCTGACACTTTAGGGCCTATCTCTCTATCTACTGACATGCTTTTGTAAAATTAGGAATTCAATTCCTAATCAGCAAAATTCGTTTCTGTCATATTAATTGGAAGCACCTTCCTGTATTTTCTGTCCTGTCAAGTGTTTCTACCTGACATGACAGAATACCTTGTTGGTGACTTACGCTCAATGTCCGAGCGCAACACCAGCAAGAACAAAAACCTACCAAATCACCTGCTCATTCAAAGCCAGATAATTCCCAAATGTCACTTCCTCAACCTTTTAAGCTTAGTAGGTTTGGAAAGCAGCTTTCGCTTGATGATCTCATCCATGATGCCGGGGCCGGGCTGAACCAGGTATTTCTCAGGTTCTTTGGTTCCTTCTTTGGGAATGATTCTGCTGGCCATGCGGGCATAATAGGCCAGTTTTTTTTCGTCATTGTACTCAGGCATATACACCAGCAAGGTCTTTTTCCCTTTAGGAACCAGATACACCAATTGATAGGCGCTGTCTTCTAATACATTAGCCACATATCCTTTGCCATAGGGCTTGAGAATGATATCCCCATTTTCCTGTCCATTTAGCTTCATGGCTTCTTCCTGTCCCATACGGATACCCTCCGGGAAGATGGTGACTGTATCTTTTTCTTTACTGACTTTAAAGGTACCCGTTAATGACTCGGGTATGCGATCCAGGGCTTGAGCTTCGATGGGTATCGGCTGCATAAACAATACCTGGGTGCAACTGCACATGGCCAGCATAAGAAGTAGAAAATACATACTTTTTTTCATATGTGTCCTTTAAAGAATGAG
This sequence comes from Cytophagaceae bacterium, assembly GCA_027488815.1. Classification (GTDB taxonomy): domain Bacteria; phylum Bacteroidota; class Bacteroidia; order Cytophagales; family JAIYAX01; genus JAIYAX01. The sequence goes on from JAIYAX010000012.1 coordinate 23,963, forward strand.
TTTGAATGCGACTCTGCGATTAAGTGCCCTATCTGCCGGGCTGGTTCCTTTGCTGATGGGCTGGGTGCCTCCGTATGATTTCAGTTTGATGCGGCCTGCCGGAACCCCTCGCTGAACCAGGTAATTTTTGACGGTGCTGATGCGGTCCATGGCCAGTTTTTTATTGGTCGCCGCACTCCCTTGCGGTTCCGTATGCCCTTCCAGCAGCAGCTTGACTTGGTCGTTGCTCAGCAGATACGAGGCCACCTGATCCAGCTCCTGAAAGCCGGTTTTGATCATGGCAGAGTTCTGCTCAAAATTGAGATGCCTTACCTGAAGCAGGTCTCCCCGGAGTAAGCCCTCCAGTTCCAGCACCTCTTCCCTGAGAGGATAACTTAGCTTGACCTCTTTGCGGAAGGGTAGATAACCGGTCACCTGCACTTCGACCACATACGTTTTTCCAGGCTCAAGCGAGTATCGGAACCGGCCGCTCTGGCCTTCAGAGCTGATGATTCGTACCGAATCCGGCTGGTCGATAGGGGTAAACATCAATACGCCATACAAGGGCTTGCGGCTTAGGGAGTCAATGATCTGGCCTTCATAGCTAAGCCTGCTTTCCACCTGAGCAGATAGGCTGAGGGGAAGTAAAAAGAGCAGTACAGTAAGGCTACGCATAGAAAGGATTGAATTGTTCAACGAAGATGCAAATAGAAAGTGTGCCGTAGTGTACTTTCGGAGAAAATTAGCGTTTGAAAGGACAGAAACGATGATCGATTTCAGCCGACGGGACCCCTCCAAAGAGATGATGGATGACTTTGATTTGGCAGATGATGTGTTGGCTCTTACCCTGAAAGAGATTGCCTACATCAACCGTGTTTTGGGTGGAGATCAGGTGACGCTTTCCGCCATGGAAAAAGCCATGAAGCAAATAGGTCAGAAAACGGCTACTGTGGCGGATCTGGGTTGCGGCAAAGGAGCGCTGATGGCTTTGTTGGAAGATTGGTCAGAAAAAAAAGGAGTAAGCCTTGAACTCACCGGCATCGACGCCAGCGCCTTCACTCTCGAAGAGGCAAAGAAAGCACAGCAGGGAAGAGATTTCCGATTTCTGCACCTCAATGCCTTGGACCCTGCCCTTAATGCATATCATTTTGACGTAGTCAATGCCACCTTGTTTTGCCATCACCTGAAGGATGATGAACTGCTTGAGGTGTTCCAATGGGCTAAGTCGAATTCAAAAGTGTTGATCATCAATGACCTGCACCGTCATCCTTTGGCTTTTTACAGCATTCGCTTGCTGACCCATTGGTTTTCCAAATCAACCATGGTGAAAAATGACGCCCCTTTGAGTGTGCTCAGATCGTTCCGGAAGCCTGATCTGGAAAGTCTTCTGAAAGCTGCTGGCTATCGTCGTTATGAGATAAGCTGGTGCTGGGCTTTTCGCTGGCAAGTGCTGGCATGGGCTTGAGTTTAAGAAAACGAATGTTTCGTTGCATCCCTTGATAGCCTGTACGAAGCAAGGCTGTACCATGAAACATGCGTTGAAAGCCATCTTCACTTAAGTGCTCCCATTCTCCGGCAGTTAGTTTTTTATGCTCATTTCTGGGCAGGAAATCCGGCTCCTGATGAGCCTGACTAAACCGGTTCCAGGGGCATACCTCCTGGCAGATGTCACAGCCAAAGGCCCAGGACTCCATTTTACCACGAAACTCATCGGGTATTTCTTCTTTAAGCTCGATGGTGAGGTAGCTGATGCATCGTGAAGCATCAATTTTATAAGGTTCAAAAAGGGCATTTGTTGGGCAAGCATCAAGGCAGCGGGTGCAGCTGCCACAATAGTCACGGTCGGGCCCGTCAGGCTCCAGATCAAGATCAATGATGATCTCCGCCAAAAAAAAGTAACTACCCGTCGACCGATTGATAAGATTGGTATGCTTTCCTGTCCACCCTAACCCTGCCCGCTCCGCCCATGCCTTTTCCATCACCGGCCCGGAGTCAACAAAGACCCTCCCCTGCATGCCACCCGCTTCGGCTTCAAGGCTACGATAAAATTGCTTTAGCTTTTTACGAATGACTTTATGGTAATCCCGACCCTGCGCATACCTGGATATTTTGATTTCCTGACCTTCGTTGGGATCCTTTGCCGGGAAGTAGTTATAAGCCAGAGAAATCACAGATCGGGCTCCCGGTACCAACAAGGTTGGATTTGTTCTCAAGTCAAAATGCCGCTCCATGTAGCTCATCTTGCCATGCAGGCCTTGGTGCAGCCATTTTTCAAGTTTTTTGGCTTCTGAACTTAAGCGCTCAGCTCTGGAGATGCCACAGTGCATAAAGCCCAGCTTTTGAGCTTCCAATTTGACGAATCTACTGAGGTTCTGCCGTTGGATAGGGTTCACAGATCATTGTCGAAAAGGCTGCCAGCCAGCCCGGGGAAGGATAGCCCTAAGTGTTTATAGGCCTTTTCGGTTGCCTGTCGGCCTCGGGCAGTTCGCTTAATGAATCCTTCTTTGATCAAAAAAGGCTCATAGACTTCTTCAATCGTTTCAGCTTCCTCTCCAACAGCTGTTGCTATGGTGGAAATACCCACCGGCCCGCCGCCGAATTTTTGAACGATCGTTTGAAGAATTCTGATGTCCATCTCGTCCAGCCCATGTTCATCGACATCAAGGGCTGCGAGTGCCATGCGGGCAATGTCAATGGTGATGTCACCTTTGCCTTTCACCTGGGCAAAATCCCTGGTTCTGCGCAGAAGCATGTTGGCAATACGTGGGGTTCCACGACTTCGGCGGGAAATTTCATAGGCCGCCTGCCGATCCAGAGGTGTTTGCAGAATGCCTGCCGAACGGGTCACGATTTGTGACAAGAGCTCAGAATCATAGTACTCCAGCCTGGCATTGATTCCAAATCGTGCTCTCAAAGGGGAGGTAAGCAATCCTGAACGGGTAGTGGCACCTATGAGTGTAAACGGATTTAACCCGATTTGAACGCTTCGTGCATTGGGGCCGCTGTCGATCATGATGTCGATACGGTAGTCCTCCATAGCTGAGTAGAGGTATTCTTCCACCACAGGATTCAGCCGGTGAATCTCATCGATAAAGAGCACATCATTGGTTTCCAGATTGGTCAGCAAACCGGCCAGATCACCAGGTTTGTCGAGCACAGGCCCTGAAGTAATCCTGATTTTGGAACCTAGTTCATTGGCAATGATGTGCGAAAGGGTTGTTTTCCCAAGACCGGGAGGTCCATGCAGTAGCACATGGTCCAAAGGCTCTCCACGCATACGGGCTGCATCTACAAAGACCTTCAGATTATCCACCACTTTTCCCTGACCGGAAAAATCATTGAAGCTGAGAGGGCGCAAGGCCTTATCAAACTCTTTTTCGTCAGGAGAAAATTGATCGTCTTCGCCGCTCAGGTAATCTTCACGCATGGCATTTTTTAAAGGCCGGTCTTTGCCGCCGAGGTGTAACTTTGTGCCCAAAGATACCAAAAGTATGCGCTTCCCTTCCCTGAAAACCCTGATTCCTATGCTCCTTGTGCTTGGCTTGCTTCTGCTGTATTGGTGGAGTAGTCGTGATGCACAACTCGAATGGGTCATCAAAGGTGAAACCCAGGGCACTTCCTACAACATCAAGTTTCTGCATGACCAACAAACCAACTGGAAGCCGGAAATTGACTCTATTCTGGTTGAGTTCAGCAAATGCCTGAGCACATACGACAGCACTTCTGAGATCAGTGATTTTAACCGTGGAAACTGCATTGCCTTCATTCGACCCTATTTTTATCCGATGCTGAGCCAGAGTAATCAGGTATATGAAATGAGCGGTGGAGCGTTTGACCCTACCCTTATGCCTTTGATTCAGGTTTGGTCAAAAGCAAAGAAAACCGGAAGCCTCCCGGACAGCTCCCTGATCGATAGTTTGATGCAGTATGTGGGCTGGACAAATGTTAGGTTTAGCCCAGATAGCCTGTGTGCTACAAAGTCAGGTGTCAAAATCAATTTCAACGCTATCGCCCCGGGTTATTCTACTGACCTGATTCTGGAGTTTTTAATGAAAAAAGGAATTGAAAACGCAATGGTCGAAATTGGAGGTGAGGTACGTTGCATGGGTCTCAATCTGAAAGGCAAAGCCTGGACCATCGGAATTGATGATCCCCTCATTGCCGAGAAAGGCGGTCAGTACATGAAAGCAAGCATACAAGTCATCAACCGGGCTTTGGCCACCAGTGGGAATTATCGAAATTTCTTTGAGCTCAATGGCCGGAAGTATGGACATACCCTAAATCCTAAGACCGGCTACCCTGCCATGCAAAACATACTGAGCGCCACCGTGCTTGCCCCGAATGCTGCTCTTGCTGACGGACTGGCCACAGCCTGCATGGTTTTGGGTACCGAAGGGGCAATCCCTTTGATTGAATCTAAAGCTGGTATTGATGCCTTTTTGGTGTATAGCACTGAACAAGGCGAGGTGAAAAGCTACTACACACCGGCCTTGAAAGGGTTGCTGGACGAGACGAAGACAGAGTAGGCGTTTCCCTGATTGTTCGAGTCGTTTTACTGTGACTTGCTCTCTTGAAATTGTTTAGGCCTTGTTTGCAAACCATTTCTTATAAATCGGTCTGCGATAAACAAACTGCAACCACAAGGCTGGATACAGCAGGAGGCTTAAGACCACCCCTCCACCGCTGTAGCTTATGTCGTCCATGATGATGCTTTCCTGACCTGACTTTTTGATGATCCGATGACGGTGAGTCCATTCCGATAAGAAAAACGGAAGCTTAGTTCCGACATCCACAAAACCCATTTCTTCAGCCCTGTCGAAGGAGTCACTGATTTCGGAGACCCATTTTTGGCGAAACAAAAAGAAGTTGAGCTCCAACTCTACTACATCGCCTTTGTTGCAACCATCAAAACGCAACACCTTTACCGGTGGAAATGGAGGGTTGAGTTGAAGGAACAAATGCTCGTTAAAGCGGGCCATCACTTCATGGGCAGGCAATGACAAGGGTGTACTGATTTTTAAATGGAGGCGCATGGGTCAAGGGTTTTGCCGTGAGTAAGGCTGATTAATTTTCTCGTAAGCGCCGGCACGGCTCCAAAGAACCGGATCGCAAGGTCAGTGGTAAAGCGTTCACCAAATAATTTTTGGAGGTTTCGTCCGGCCATCAGTCGTGTTGAAAATCTTTTTCCCCATTCTTGTGCATACTGCTCCTCTAAGGCCTCCCGACTTAGCTCGCCTTTCAGGTGTTTTGAACTCAGATTAGCGGCCAGCCACGCACTGTGTATGGCCATAGCCATACCATTGCCACAGAGTGGGGTAATGAGTCCGGCAGTATCTCCTACCATCAGGGCATGATCTTCCAAAGGGCTGCGGGGTGCAAACGAAATTTCATTGATGACTTCCGGCTTTTCAAACAGGAATTCAGCCTTTTCCCAAACTTCTTTCAAATAGGGATTCTGCTGAAGCACTTGTCGCTCAAACTGTTCAATATTTCCTGCCGCCCTCAATCCTTCACGTCCGGCGAGGTAACAAAGGTTTAGCTTCCCGTCTTCTATAGCACTCAGGCCGCAGTAGCCTCCCGGAAAATTGTGCAAGGCAATCATATCCGCTGGGAAGGGCATGCGGATATGGTACTTGACCCCTACATAGGGGGATCTTTTGGTGGTAAATGATCGATTTTTCAGCAAGTCCAGTTTTGATCTTTTGCCATAGGCTGCGATCAAAGTGCGAACTGAAAAAGACTTTCCACCCGACAGTTGTAGCTGAAAACTATCATTTTCGAATTGATAGTTTTCTACAGAAATGCCCGTAAATAATTGAACTCCAAGCTCTTGAGCTATCTTAGCCCAATACCGATCCAAGGAGTAACGACTGATCCCAAAGCCACCCATGGCCAATGGACTTTTAAGGGTGCTCCCAAGGCTTGAGCTGATCATTACCCTGCTGATTTGGCTGGGTTTGAATTGATGAGGAAAAAGCCCCAGATGTTCAAGAAGGGGAGAAACCTCTGTGGAAATGTACTCACCACATACCCGATGGAAAGGATATTCTTTCTTTTCAAAAAGGGCTACCTGATGTCCTTTTTTGGCCAAAACGATGGCACTAAACAAGCCGGCAAGGCCTCCTCCGATAATTCCTATTTCTGTCTCTGACCGATTTGACAATGCCCCTAAATGCTTTTTAATTTTAATTCGATTTCAACAAAAAACTTACATACTGCCTGATTATCAGGTTACTTCTCAGACTATTTTCAATATTTAGCGTAGAAATCATTCAAAGTCTTTCTTCTCAACCTTTAACTTTTACCGCTATGGAAAACAAGTATGAAACACTGAAAACCCGCAAAAAAGTAGCACTTTCTGATTTCCTCAGAGTTGTGCTTGTTGCAGTAGTTGCATTAGTTGCAATCATAAAGCTAACTCATTTGGGCTTTTAAAAGTTTATTCTGTTTGAAATTGAAACAGGACCAGAAATGTTTCCTGCAATACAAAGTGCCTGTGATGAACAGGCACTTTTTTTATGCATCAAGGCGTAAAGGAATTGACCTTTCATTTGAGTTCCACCGTTTCCCCCATTTCAGGAATTTCAATTCTGGAGTAGCCATCCCGAAGCAACACTTTCTTGAAGGTTTCCTGCGCCTGATGCTCTCCGTGGACCAGAAATAGCTTTTTTAGTTTGGAGCGATCGCATGAACTGAGGTACTGCAGCAATTCATTTTGACCTGCATGTGCTGAGTACTCTTTGAAGACCACCACCTCGGCTCTAACCTGGTGCATTTCTCCAAAGATGCTTACTTCTTTTTGTCCTGCCAGCAGCCGGCCTGCCAGACTGCCCGGCTCTGCATAACCGACCAGCAGCACCGCATTGTCAGGATTTTCAATGTGGTTGCTCAGGTGATGCTTCACCCTACCTGCTTCTGCCATTCCACTTGCTGCAATGATAATAGCCGGGCCTTTGAGGCTATTCAGTTTCATGGAATCTGCCTTTTCTCTAATATAGGTAAGGCTTTCAAATCCAAAGGGATCAGGGTCTTCCAAACGGTAATTTTTCAGTTCAACGTTGTACCAGGAAGGGTACTTTTGCACTATTGCAGTAGCACTAGCTGAAAGTGGACTGTCTACAAAAGTTGGAATGGCCGGAAGAAGACCGTCTTCAACCAGCTTATTCAGGGCAAGCACCAATTCTTGTGTTCTCCCAAGGCTAAATGCAGGGATGATGATTTTCCCTTTCCGCTGCAGACAGGTTCTTTCCACTACCTGCCTCAGTTTTTCTATGCTTACCTCTGCCTCAGGGTGGTTTTCGTCTCCGTAGGTACTTTCACAAATCATGTAATCCGGTGGAGGAAAAGCAGCAGGTGGTTTTAAGATGCTATGCTGATAGCGGCCCACATCACCACTAAAGACCAGACGAAGATCATTTCCCTGCCTTTTGAGAAGCAATTCAATAGCGGTGCTACCTAGTATATGACCATTCTCAATCCACCTGAATGATATCTCTTCGTTCAGTTCAGTCCATTCATTTAGATCGATGGGCCGGAATGCTTCCAGGCAGGTATTCACTTCATCGATGGTGTAGAGCGGCTCCAGGGCTCTTTTTCCCTGTGAAAGCCTTCTCTTGTTTAAAAACCGGGCATCCATTTCCTGAATATGAGCACTGTCTGCCAACATGATTTTACAAAGGTCATGGGTAGGTTGAGTACAAAGAATTAGCCCTCTAAATCCCCCAGCTACCAGACGTGGGAGTAACCCGGAGTGATCGATATGCGCATGTGTCAGCAAAACCACGTCCACTTGAGCAGGGTCAAAACCGAAATGCCGATTAAGCCGGTCAGTATCGCTACCTCTGCCCTGAAACATGCCACAATCAATAAGAACCCGGAAGCCCAGTGGGCTGCTAAGCAGAAATTTGCTGCCGGTAACCGTTTGGGCAGCACCAAAAAATCCAAGTGTACAGTGCATAGGGACACAAGGTAAGAATTCTGTCTCTTGGTAAGGAATGTATGAATTTTGCAACGTGTATGGAACATCTGCTCCGGCATTAAGTTGACCGCCTCGAAGATTTAAGCACAAGCAATCTTAACCTGCGCAGTTCAAGGCTTATGAGGGAAGAGAGCGGAACAGGGGGTTATTCTGTTTGCAAGCCCTGGCACTTGGCAGAACCAGATCGTTTAAATGGCCTTTTTTTGTTTTAAAATCCCTGGTGCTGCAAGAAGTAGGCTGGGAAACTCGTTTCCATTTTTCAGGAACTCGATTGGACAAGATGAAACTCCATTAAAGAAATGGTATTTTGCAACATGAATAAGGTCGTCTTCTTTTTGTCGATTTTGTTGTTTTTGCATTCATCGAACTGGGCATTTGCTCAGGTAAATGAAGATGAAAAAGAGGAACTGACAGATCAGGTATCTGAGGAACAGAATCTATTTTTTGTACCTTCCTTTAGCAATCTTACTGGCTTTGGGGCAGGACTTGAGCTTGATGTCAAACCGAAAAATCTGTTAAGCAAAAGAAAGTACATTTTCGGTCTGTTGCTGGGTGCAGGAGCCCCCAATCTCGTCAGACCATTGTATAAGGGCAACAAAATCAACATTAGAATTTTTGGGGCTATGGCCATTTCCAGAGCTCAGTTGCTGTTGGGTTGGTACTTCGGCTCCTTCGGTTTTGATGCACCTGTCGATGCTGCTTATTTTCAATCGCCTACAGTCAGCATTCGTTTTTCCCTTGATAAAAGGCAGCTATGGCTGGTCGAGCTGGGAAGTACTCCTTTCATACCAGAGCGTTACGAAAACAATGGCCTCAGCATCAACCCGGCCAATGCTCCCCCTTTTCTCTTTTTCACCCTTTCGAAGCGTCTTACCGAGCGAAAACCCAGTTCAGAGGAGTCGGGCATTGAACAAGAAAATTCTGAATCATACCCTCCGGTTTTTATCAAGTAGTTCATGAGCAGAAGCATGGGGCATCACCTCAAAAGCACATGGAAACTTGCTTACCCGGTGTCCATCAATCAGCTTAGCCATATTTTGGTTGGGGTCGTTGATGTTATCATGGTCGGCAGGTTAGGGGCCATCCCTTTGGCTGCCGGCTCACTTGGGAACAGCCTTTTTTCGGTCGTATTGGTATTCGCTATTGGCTTCAGTTATGGCCTCACACCTATGGTAGCCCAAAATCATGGGGCAGGCCGCATCGGAGAGATGGGAAAACTGTTGTACCATGCTCTGTTCTCGAACTTGACATTGGCTCTGGTCATTCTACTGGTTTGCCTTATAGGAGCGATGTACATTCCTATGCTGAACCAACCTCCAGAGGTAGAAGTATTGATCGCACCGTACTTTATCGTTCTGGCCATCTCGATTATACCGGTCATGGTTTTTCAGTCCTTTAAGCAGTTGATGGAAGGCTATTCCCGACCCAGGCCGGCAATGGTCATCTCGATCGCCGCCAACATGGTCAATGTAGGTCTGAATTATGTATTGATTTATGGAGAATGGGGTTTTCCTCAATTGGGCTTACTGGGTGCAGGTATCGCCACACTTGTCGCACGTGTCTTAATGGCTGTTGGGTTGTTTCTTTACCTCAGGTACCACAACGACTTCAAACATATCTGGAGCAAGGGTTGGTTTGAAAAGCCTTCATGGTCCATCGTCCGCTCACTTGGTTCTCTTGGCCTGCCGATATCTTTACAGTTATTGTTTGAAGTGGGGGCTTTTGCCTCAGCTACGGTGATGATGGGCTGGATCAGCACCCAATCGATCGCTGCACACCAGATTGCTATAAACCTCGCCTCGATTTCCTACATGCTGGCTTCCGGCTTGTCCTCAGCGGCGACGGTCAGGGTAGGTTTTGAGATTGGGAGAAAAGATCCGGAGCATATGCAAAAGGCGGGCTATGCAGCATTGATCATGGTTTTTATCTTTATGGGATCCTGTGCATTGATTTTTATTTTGACCAAGAACTTTCTTCCCTCCCTCTATATACATGATCCCACCGTTGAGAAATTGGCATCAAGCTTATTGTTCATCGCCGGTTTGTTTCAGCTTTCAGATGGACTTCAGGTTGTTGGCTTAGGGGCGCTGCGTGGAATGAAAGATGTAAAAATCCCTACCATCATCACGTTGGTAGCCTACTGGGTACTGGCGTTGCCTCTTGGATACGTTTTTGGTTTTTGGCTGGGCTGGGGAGCTGAGGGCATATGGTATGGTTTACTGCTCGGGCTTAGTGTCTCGGCTGTTTTCTTACTTTGGCGTTATCGAAAACTAAGCCGTCAATGGGTACTTCAGCAGGTCAGTGAAGACCGGGCAAGGGCATTAAACGACTTAGTTCAAGTGTAAGTATGCCTGCTTCAGCTTTATACCTTATCCCCACCCCATTAGCTTCTGAGTCAGGATATCCTTTTCCCGGCAACACAGGCATCATTCCGGAGATTGCTGTTTTTTTTGTTGAAAACGTGCGTACAGCCAGGCGCTTTATTTCCCAACTTAAGCTTGGCCTGAATATCGATCAACTTGATTTCCGTGTGCTGGATAAAGACACCCTTCCTGACGACCTACACAAATTGACTCAATCATTACCCGATGGTAAAGCCATTGCTTACCTATCAGAAGCCGGCTGCCCGGGTGTCGCTGATCCTGGAGCTTTGTTGGTTCGATGGGCTCATGAGCAGGGAGTGCGGGTGGTGCCAATGGTTGGGCCAAGTTCTATTTTGATGGCACTTATGGCCTCCGGATTGAATGGTCAGCAATTCACTTTTCATGGGTATTTGCCTATCGATCGGGCAGATCAGCAAAAACTGCTCAGGCAGCTGGAAGTGAGCTCTCGTAAAGATCACAGCACCCAGATTTTCATTGAGACCCCTTTCAGAAATGAAAAACTGCTGGAGCAACTCATTTCAATCCTCTCCGCTGAGACACGCCTTTGTGTGGCAACTGCCTTACAAAGTCCGCAGGAGATCATCATTTGCCGCAAAATCAAGCACTGGCAGCAAGTCCCTGCATTGCCACCTAAACAGCCTGCTGTCTTTCTTTTTCAGGCCTGATACTGCCGGACTTTCTACTCTATATCTTTGTCCCCATGTCGCAAAGCAACACCCCCAGGCCGGAAGAAAACAGCCTGATGTCCAAAGTGATTTCCCATGCTAAAGAGTATGGTTTTGTTTTTCCTTCCAGTGATATCTACGATGGTCTTCAGGCAGTTTATGATTATGGCCAAAATGGAGTAGAGCTTAAAAACAACCTGAAAACCCTGTGGTGGAAAACCATGACCCAGTTGCATGAGCAGGTGGTAGGCATTGATGCTTCTATTTTCATGCATCCATTGACATGGAAGGCCTCAGGACATGTGGATGGCTTTAATGATCCTATGGTCGATAACAAAGACTCCAAGAAAAGATACCGGGTGGATCATTTGCTTGAGGAATATGCTTTTCGACTGGAACTGGAAGGAGAAACCCAAAGGGCTGAGGATGTTTTAGCCGAGATGAATAAGTTGTTGGGTGCAAACGATCTGAAAGGTCTTCAGGAGTTTATCATCAAAGAGAAAATCACCTGCCCGGTGTCCGGTACTGCCAATTGGACCGAAGTGAGACAATTTAACCTGATGTTTTCCACTCAGGTTGGTTCTGTGGCCGATGAGTCAAGTACCATTTACCTCCGCCCGGAGACCGCACAAGGCATTTTTGTAAACTTTCTCAACGTTCAAAAGACGGGAAGAATGAAAGTGCCCTTTGGCATAGCACAAATTGGGAAGGCATTCAGAAATGAAATCGTTGCACGACAGTTTATTTTCAGAATGCGGGAGTTTGAGCAAATGGAAATGCAGTTTTTCGTAAGGCCAGGCGAAGAAATGAAGTGGTACGAGCAATGGAAGGCCCAACGGATGAAGTGGCATCAGATCCTGGGGATTCCTGCGGACTCATTGAAGTATCATGATCATGAAAAACTGGCGCATTATGCCAATGCAGCTGTCGATATAGAGTTTAAATTCCCATTTGGCTTTAAAGAAATTGAAGGTATCCATTCCAGAACCGACTTTGACCTGCGTAACCATCAGGAGCTCAGCAGGAAAAAGTTGCAGTACTTTGATCCTGAAATCAACCAGAACTACATCCCGTACGTCATCGAAACTTCGGTTGGGGCTGACCGGCTTTTTCTCATGCACTTGTGCCATGCTTACACAGAGGAGATAAGTGGTGAAGGTGAAGAGCGCAAAGAGCGTACGTTCCTGAAACTCCACCCTGCGCTTGCCCCGGTGAAAGCCGCAATCTTTCCATTGACCAAGAAAGATGGCTTACCGGAGAAGGCTAGAGAAGTGATGGATCTGCTTAAGTTTGACTTTAATGTCATTTATGAGGAGCGAGACAGTATCGGAAAACGCTACACTCGTCAGGATTTGATTGGCACTCCATTCTGCATCGCTGTTGATTATCAAAGCCTCGAAGACAATACCGTTACCATTCGTCACCGTGACACCACCCATCAGGAACGAGTGCCTATTGCGCAGCTTCGTCAACACATTGGGGATGAGGTATCCATGAGCAAAATATTGCGTGAGTTACAAACTGTTTAAAGACCCAAAACCATAAAAGCCATGACTTACAGAATCGAAACAGACACCATGGGGGAAGTGCAAGTCCCCTCCGACAAGTATTGGGGAGCACAGACGGAGAGATCGAGAAACAATTTTCGCATCGGCCCGGAGGCCAGCATGCCCAAAGAGATCATTTATGCTTTTGGCTATTTGAAAAAGGCCGCTGCCCATGCCAACCATGAGCTAGGCGTGTTGACAAAAGACAAGAGAGATGCTATCTCTGCTGTTTGCGATGAAATCATCGCCGGAAAACTCGATGCAGAGTTCCCTTTGGTGATTTGGCAAACCGGCTCTGGGACCCAGAGCAACATGAATGTGAATGAAGTCATTGCCAACCGGGCACATGTGCTTGCAGGAAACAAACTCGGAGAGGGCAAAACAGCCATCCATCCCAATGATGATGTAAATAAATCACAGTCCAGCAACGATACCTTCCCCACTGCCATGCACATTGCTGCCTACAAACAGGTAGTAGAGGTCACGCTCCCGGGCATGCAGCAGTTGCGGGACAGCCTTCATCGAAAGGCAGGCGCATTTATGGGCATCGTGAAGACCGGCAGAACTCACTTCATGGATGCTACTCCACTAACACTTGGTCAGGAATTCAGTGGCTATGTGCAGCAGCTTGACAACAGCATGAGAGCCTTGAGAAATGCTTTGGAAGTGGTAAAAGAGCTCGCTTTGGGTGGAACTGCCGTTGGCACAGGACTTAACACTCCAAAAGGATATGATGTTTTGGTTGCACAAAAGATTGCTGAATTTACCTCTCTGCCTTTTGTGACAGCACCTAATAAGTTTGAAGCCTTGGCCGCCCATGACGCTATGGTAGAGTTGAGTGGGGCCCTTAAGCGCTCGGCAGTTGCCTTGATGAAGATCGCCAACGACATTCGCATGCTCAGCTCAGGCCCACGCTGCGGCATAGGCGAGATCATCATTCCAGACAACGAACCCGGATCATCCATCATGCCCGGCAAAGTGAACCCCACCCAGCCGGAAGCGCTAACTATGGTATGTGCACAGGTGATGGGGAATGATGTGGCAGTGGGTATTGGTGGGTCAAATGGCCATTTTGAACTGAACGTTTTCAAACCCCTGATTGCTGCCAACGTGCTTCAGTCAGCCAGGTTAATCGGTGATGCCTGTGTGTCCTTTACCTTGAAATGTGCGGATGGAATCGAGCCAAATGAGCCTGTACTGAAACAACATCTGGAAAACTCATTGATGCTGGTGACGGCACTCAATCCCCATATTGGCTATGAGAACGCTGCCAAAATTGCCAAGAAGGCACACAAAGAGAACAAAACACTTCGAGAAGCGGCCATTGAATTGGGTTTGCTCAACAGCGATCAGTTCGACCAATGGGTCAAGCCCGCCGACATGGTAGGTAGTTTAAAATGATAAAAGTTGCTTTGAAAATGTGGAAAGCCTCTGTTGATCAGACAGGGGTTTTTTTTGTAAGTCAATTGTGCTAAAATACTTACATTCACTTTTTTGTATGCAGGCAGATGCCTAACCTTGTAAAGTTTTTTAATGCAAAATGGCTTAATATGAGAGTGCCTGTTATTCTTTTACTATTCCTCTGTTTCATGGCTTTCACAGCCTACTCGCAGGATGCTAAGAAAGCCCAGAAAGCGATGGAAAAAGAATGGGCTACCAAGCTAAAGCAGCTCAAACCGATGGATTATAAAGCCCAGGTGGAGGAACTCGAAAAAACCAAAGCTGCACTGTTGGAGCAATCTCAGAAGGCAGACAAGCTGAAAGCAGAAGTAGATCCAATCCGCAAAGAGCTGGAAGCAAAAACGACGGAGATCGAAAGCCTCAAGTCGGAACTTAAAGCAGCCAAAGATCTTGCCGAGGAACAGAAGGCATTAGCAGCACAAAAGGAGAATCAGGCCGCTGCACCTGCCCAAAGTGGTGGAGCCAAATCTGCAGGTAAAGTGAAATCTATCGCCGGTTTGGTGTATAAAGTGCAGATAGGAGCCTTTAGAAACAAAGATTTGACTAAGTATTTCGAAAATAATCCTAACTTTAGCGGTGAAATAGATGCCGATGGTATTAAAAAATACACTTTAGGCATTTTTCAGGAGTATTGGGAGGCTGATCAGTTTAAGAAGTACCTCCGTGAAATGGGTGTCAATGACGCCTGGATCGTCGCATACAAGGATGGCAAACGGGTGGACATGCGTGATGCCCGTGAAGGAGCCATTTAAAGATAGAACACACTACTAATGATTAGGCAGCCCATTGGGCTGCTTTTTTTATGTTTACGGTAAATATATCTTCATGGAAATCGGACTATTGATCATCGGGCTGGTAATTGGAATTGCACTGGGCTTCCTGTTGAGTAAACTGCGAAAACCTGATCAGGCTGAGCAGGAAGGTATACGTCAGCAGCTACAGGAGTTGGACAAGGCCAACGGCATCCTGGAAGACCGCAATGGGATCCTTGCGGCGCAGTATCAGAAAACGGAAACGGAGCTGAGGGCTGAGCGCCAAAACCTGCAGCAGGCTAACGAGCGACTTGCCAGAGCTGAAGAGGCCTTTAAGAAGCAGCGGGAAAGTCTCGACGATCAAAAGAAACACATCGAAGAGGTGCAAAAGCGCTTTACGATGGAGTTTGAGAACATCGCCGCCAAGTTGCTCGAGGAAAAGTCGCTGAAGTTTACCGAACACAACCGAAACCAATTGGATACCATACTTGGTCCGCTCAAGGAAAAGCTCAAGGATTTTGAAAGCAAGGTAGAGCAGACCTATAAAACTGAAGCTGCCGAGCGGAATATGCTCAAAGGCGAAATCGGTAAGCTCGTAGAACTTAACCAGGTGATCATGCAGGAGGCCAATAACCTGACCAAGGCACTCAAAGGCGACAGCAAGCTACAAGGTAACTGGGGTGAGTTGGTGCTAGAGCGTATCCTGGAAAGCTCCGGCCTTGAGAAAGACCGTGAGTTTAAGATGCAGGTTTCTACCAAAGACGAAGAAGGCCGGCAGTTCAGGCCTGATGCTGTCGTTTTCTTGCCCGATAACAAACATCTTATCATCGACTCCAAAGTTTCGCTTACAGCCTATGAGCAATTGGTGAGGGCAGAAAGCAATGAAGACAAAGACCGCTTGACCCGGGACCATTTACTTTCTCTGCGTAGCCATATTCAAAACCTTGCAGGCAAAGACTACCCCTCACTCAGCGGATTGAACAGTCCCGATTTCACCTTACTATTTATTCCCATAGAAGCCTCGTTTGGCATGGCCGTGCAAGCTGATGCGGAGCTTTTTTCCTACGCCTGGGACAGGCGGATCGTGATCGTGAGCCCAAGTACCTTGTTGGCCACCTTGCGCACCATCGCCAGCCTATGGAAACAGGACAAACAGAACAAAAACGCTCTGCGCATAGCCGAAGAGAGCGGCAGGCTGTACGATAAATTCGCAGATTTTGTAAAAGAGATGGAGACCCTGGGCAACCGCCTCAGGCAGGCACAGGAAAGCTACGATACCTCCATGAACCGGCTCAGCACCGGCAACGGTAACCTTATTGGAAGAGCAGAGAAACTCAGAGAGCTGGGTGCCAAAACCAGCAAGACCCTTAGCAGAAGCGGGGAGGAAGAGGATGGCAGCTAATTCTGTACTGCTAGCAGCTTGATTTGAGCCGTTACAGATCAAATAAATTTTTCGTTTTGAATAAATGTCGTTTTTTGAAAGAGAATTTGGTCATTATCTTCAAGAATAATATTTTTAGCATCATGAATTATAGACTTTTAACTTTAATCCTCATACTCGGTATCGCCATACTCAGCTCTTCAAGTTTAAATGCACAATATTTAGGAAAGAGATACTTAAGTAAGCATAACATACAGATCTCGGACGAGAGTCAGGCTAGGTATTATGTCGAGATGTATAAGGATTCTTTAGATTCTACGCTTTACCTACTAAAAAAGTATTTGTTCGATGGAACATTATTGGAAATTTCACAGTGTCGAGATAGTCTTGGGAAAGAAGATTTTGGACTTTTTACAACATATTATTCAAACGGAAATAAGGAATCAGAAGGAAGATACAACGGTGATACTTTGCTAGGAGCAGCTAAATATTGGTATTACAATGGTAAATTATGGTATGAGAAAATTGAGGTTAACAGGCCGGAGTACGAGTTAAAATACAAGATATCGAATTGCTGGGATAGCCTGGGGCAACAAACGGCAAGCGATGGTGAAGGCCAATGCCTGATGTTTGGCTCAGAGATGGATATCTATCACTACCTCCAAGGACCAATCATTGACGGCTATAAATCAGGAAAGTGGATTGGAGCCTATCCTGAATATGATATGAGCTTTGAAGAAGATTATATAAGTAACTATTTTGTTTCAGGATTAAGTAAAGACAAGAGAGGGAAAGAGTATCCTTATAAGCAGATTTTTGATGATGAAGGATTTATAAATACATTACTTACACACGTTTCTTCCAATATAGTTTATCCAAAAGAGGCCAGAAGGAAAGGCATCGAAGGCAAAGTATTTATCAGTTTTAATGTATCACCAGATGGAAGATATTCAAATCACACTGTGATTAAAGGTATCGGGTATGGCTGTGATGAGAGTGCACTGAATTCGATTAAGTTATTTAAAACTAAATGGAACTGGGGAAAAACCAGAGGGCAGAAATTAATCCCTTTAGCATCTAGATTCTATGTGGTCCCTGTCTTTTTTAAATTAACAGATTGACGGATATCTTGTTTCTCAAAACTTGGATAAGATAGATGTTGAAACCTTTATTTCTTTAACCTGCCATCAAACCGCATAGGGTACGACCTGAGAACTCGTATCTTGTTTTTGTCGTGGTGGACAGGGTTAATCAAATAGTTTGACTCTTCGGGCACAATGCTGCTGGGGACTTTGAGGATAGCAGCATTAGCCTGGCTTACAAAATCGTCACCAATGAATTGGGTTATGAAACCTGGAGGCTTGCTATCCCATCCTTCCGGTAAGTCTTCCACTTTTAGCTCCAGAATGGGTAAGTCGTCATCAATTTCTATTTCAACAAAATACCGATCTGCTGGTAAATCCTCAGCGAGATCGAGATGCATTACCACCTCTAACGTGGCCAGTGCTCTTGACTCAGAGGTGTAAACCATTCGGGTGTTTATGCTATTCCATCGAAACCCTGAGGACTTAGCAGCACCTAGCCCATCTAAAACGGTTTCCAGGTACTTTTCACGCTCAATTCGGTAAACAAGCATCAGGCGAAATTGCCGTATTCAATCCTGCTGAGGCAGTTTTTAACTTCTTGCAAACCAGATAGGCTGTCAAACAAGCTTTCAGGGCTAAGGCCACCCAGAGAGGCATTAGGCTTGGAGAGCCAGCGACGAAACTTGTCTTCTTCCTGGTTGAAAACCTCAAGCCCATAGTCATACACCTGCATGATACCCAGCACCGACTCAGTATCCCTCCTGCTCAGCAGCAACTGTGCTTTTTTCTTTTTGTGGTAGGTGGTTTGAGGCATATCAAACAAGGGCAGAATGCTGCTGAGCGGTTTGTTTAACCGGTGACTCAGTACATCAATGGACTCATAGGGCAGTCCCTTTCGGATGACCGCAACCTTATGAAGAGGATCAAGAGCGAGCAGAGGCTCCTGCACCATAAGATTTGGCTCCGCAGTGGGAGGCTCCGCACTTTTTGAGCCCTCTCTTGATTTCCTTGCTCTTTTGATACTTGCTGAGGGATCGAAGGCTTTGTAAACGATCGGCTTTTTCATGTGCACAGGAGAAATATACAGTTAATTTGCTGCCAATATACAGCAAAATGATTGTTCATCAAAAGCAATTTCCGAAAGATTGGTTTTAATTAACTATACCAATCAACCATAGCTATACCAAAAATACCATGAACATGGTATTGACTCCTGTTGATAGGCCTGCCAATTTTGTCTTATTCTAAGAGTAGTTGAAAAACACCTGCCAAATAGACTTAAACTAAACCTGAAATGATACCAAACCGGGCCTTAACCAAAAACTTTAGCCTTCATGAGCTCCTTCAGAGCCAGGAGGCAGTTCGCAGCGGATTTACAGAGCAGTTCAGCCCACCACCTGCTGTAGTAGCTAATCTGGAAGCCCTCTGTATCCACATCCTTCAACCCCTTCGTGAAGCCGTTCAGGTACCTGTGGTAGTTAACAGCGGCTACAGATGCGAGCGTGTGAACAGAGGCATAGGCGGATCAGCCAAGAGTCAGCACCTTACCGGCCACGCTGCGGATATACAATCCTTTACGTATGGTAACGAAGCCCTCTTTAAAAAGATCATTGACATGGGTTTGCCTTTCGATCAGTTGATCAATGAGTTTGGTTATGCCTGGGTGCATGTGAGCTACGACCCGAAGCGCAATAGAAGGCAGGTGTTGGAGGCTTATAAGGACAGCCGGTTCGGAGTTAGATACAGATTGACCCTGTAAGCCTCTTAGAGCTAGCTTTACTAACTCATAGGTTAAGAAAACAAAAAAATTGAAAGAGAACTACCCACTAAGATTTTAAACCCATTAAACTCGAACTAAAATGAAAAAAATTTCATTAATCATCATAATTTGTCTTTTTACAATTGGAAAAGTAATAGGACAATACATGTTTGCAGATGCTTTAAAATTAACTAGTTTGAACACTACTTATGATGAAGATAACGTAGTAGTATTTTCAGTCAATTCTCAAGTTGAGGCTGCCGAAATAATGTCTAACTACTCTACATTTAGAACGTACTCACAGGTTCAATTGATGTACTCCAATAATCCCTTTATTCAATTGAAAGCAATCGGTCTATCAACTATAAGCGGCCAAGGTCTTACTGGCCCATCATCTAAGTTTAAAGCATCCGATCAAATTTTCTCAATTAATGCAATATCAGATGTTGCTGGCCTCAACGTCACCACCGTTGCTGATGGCTTGGCAAAATTCCTGGTTGAGCGAACGAAGCAGGAACTTAGCATCACTTTCTTTAATCGTTTCAAAAATTTTCTTGATTCTAATGAAGTAAAGGAATTGCAAGTCTTATTTCCAAATACAAAAAGGGTTTTAAATGTAATCAATCGTGAAGTATATCAGTATGCTAATTACCTGAATATGTTACGAGAGGCCTTTGATCGGGATTTGAATTCGCTTCTTTCGAATCTTCCTAGAGTAGTTGATGAAAAGGTTCAAAGCCCAGAAGCAGAATACTTGATCCTATCTCTGGATTTAGTTTCAGCGCTAAAAGCAGGGGAACATCCAGCTTCAGTATTGGAACGGTTATCACGCTTAAATAGGGTTTCGCCAAATCGTACTATTCCAGTTGAATTGAAATCTTTTCAGGACGCATTGAAAGTTTTTGCAATCTTCTCTTCCTCTTTACGATCAGGGAGTAGTGATCGATATTGGGTGACCACCGACTCACTTAGTTTATTGTTTGAAGAAAAAACCTTCAAAATTTATTTGGGGTTAATTTATGCTAAATATGGAGAGGAAACGATAAATGGAAGGAAGGTAAAGGAATATTTGATGGAATTGAAGAATGCGTATGATCTAAAAAAGGAAAACGTTAAAGATCTTATTATGGAGATAGCATTCAAAGCAAATGCAGTTGATCAGATAATTCGAGAAGTCCAGCAAAAGAAAAATCGTGAAGAAAAAGTTGAAAGCTACCTTGATTTATTTGTATCAACCTCTCATCTTATTGCGGCTAGCAGCAAGGTTGGCGAGCTAGAGTTGTTCGGTTTAAAAGGATCATCATCTTCAAAAAATTTTATCAATATGCTGAGTCAAGCTGGTTATCTAGCTGCTAACGTGAATGAAAGAAAATTCAATGCTGCTATACTTGATTTATCCACTTTGCTAGTGGAACTATATGGAAAAACTCCAGAATGGAATGATGAACTGATCCGATATGGTACTTTCATTGCTAACGTAGCTCAGGCCGAAAATTCCGACCAAGTAAAGGCTGCGATTGAGGCAGTTGCACTACCTGTTGGAAGTGCCTCGATTAAACGAAAGACTATCAGTAACATAGCACTCAATGCCTATTTAGGGCTTGCGGGTGGTTGTGAATACAATGCTCCTACTGAAACATGGAAAGGTACATTTGGCATTAATAGTCCAGTGGGTATTGCTTTCAGCAGGGGCCACTATAAAAATACATCGACTTGCTATAAGGAAAGAGGCTCTTCAACCTTGTTTCTATCATTAGTCGATATCGGTGCCTTCTCGATGTTTCGTTTCAATGACTCCGAGACACAAGAATTACCGGAAGTAACACTAGCAAATATTTTTGCACCTGGTTTGTACTACGTTTACGGTTTTCCCAAAACTCCCGTCTCGCTGGGGTTTGGGGGGCAGTTAGGGCCGCAACTTCGAGAGCTCACAACTACAGAGGCCACCAATAGCGGCTTCAACGGAAGTCTTCGAGTATTTCTCGCAATTGACATCCCCCTCCTAAACTTCTACACCAAATCCCGCTAAAAGCAGATATAGAAATGAAAAAACTGCTTGCACAAGTACTTTTTATTCTCATCATCTTGTACATGCTCCCTCTGATTGTGGTGGCTGTTCCGATCGTTTTTTTTCTCCGTATACTGCTTGGTCTGAATCGCATTGCAATTGATGGAAAAGGAAAATATGTATTTAAGGAAGACCAACAGGTGAGTCTTTCTGTTGCTGAACTCGGCAGTATCACATTTAACAAACCAAGTGTTAATTGGCTTACGATAACTCCAAATGCAACAGGACAAGGTAGTATAATACAGATTCATGCTTCACAAAACCAAGAATACGCATGGGATGGTTGTAGCCCCAAGTTCATTCTTCTGGGTTTAGCTGTTGGAACACCTGATGGTGCAATCAATCCAAAGACCGGCAAAGCCATTACCTATTACGCAAGTATGGCTCATGATATATTGTACCAATTCCGAAAAGATCTAAAGGGTTGTGTTACACGAAGGCAAGCGGACAGGGTTTTTCTCGAACTGCTTCGCAGAGATGGTTTTCAATTAGCTGAAGTATATTATTTGGCCGTGCGATTGTTTGGTTGGACGTATTGGCCGACGTTTTAATGATGGTCTTGTTAAGCCTTAGCCTAGAAAACTAAAATTATGACATGATCAATTTACAGAACTATTTAAGTAAAAATGCCCTCTTCGACAGCGAAAACGACCTGGTGCATCACTTTACTTTGCACTATAAAAGACCTATTAATCAAACACTAACTTCTTGGTATAAGTAATTAATATAAACTTACTCAAATTAAATCATATGACAACTGAAAATCCAAAGAGAGAATTTGATCTTCAACGACTTCTTACAAGTATTACTACTGTAATTAGTATTCTTACGGCTTTGTTTTCCTTGTATTTAAGTTTAAAGTTTGGGGAAGAACTTAAGGAGCTAGAAAGAAAAAGCATAGAGATTGATAACGAGATCAAATCCACTCAGTTTGTTGATAAACGGGTGAAAGAAAGTTATGATCTTGTTTTGGAGGCTATTAAGTCAAAGGATCCTATAAGGCTATCTGCAGCTTTTCATTTAATAAACTTTACTCTTGCTGAAAAGACCTATGATGAGCTTAGAAAGGGTCTTATTGAACTTATTGCTGAGGATCAAAGTCTTAACACTGATTTAGCCAAAACTGTAAAGAAAGTACAGGCTTTTGAAAATGAAGACCTTGTTCAGAATCGTACACCTGCTTCATTTGATCTCGCAAGTGGAAATGAAACTTCGATACGTGTAGATTTTTTCGTGCTTGAGAAAAGCGATTTCTCATCTGAAGAGCAAGATCGTGTGATATCATTGCTAGGCACTGTAGGGTACAAAGCAAGGGCTAGAGACTTGCCCAAAGTGATTAATAACAGGCCCGGTTACAACTTAACAAAGAATGAGATCAGACATGAAGCATCCGAACTTGAACAAGCCAAAAAAGTTAAACAATTGCTGAAAAGTAAGTTTGGCTTGGACTTTGAGCTAAATGAGACTTCTTACCCTACTTCAAACTATATTTCGGTGTTTTACGTAAGATAAACGCTGTTTATGATGCAAGATTTCTTTGATGATACTTCATTAATTAAAACCTGCACCCCGGCGACAAGGTATTGGTGCTCATTAGTGATAATTGGATGACGGGTGATTTATTTGACTTCTTTGGGCGAATAGTTAACTTATTTGGTGTATATCAAACTATACAGGCGTTTAGAAAGTATAAGCTTGGCTAGTAAGCCCTAGCTAAATTGAGTAGAAGATATTTAGCTATTCATTGAAAAATTTAGTAAATAAATTTGCGCAGATTTCTGCAAACTAAATAGATGTGCATAACTCAGCAGCACTCATTTCTCTTATGTACACCTTCTCTGTTATACTTTTGTAGTGTCTATAATTTGAACCTTATGTTTATCGTCTATAGATTAATTAATCATACAAAGAAAGAAGTGTATCATGGTATAACCCAAGACCTTCACCAAAGATTGAATAGTTCACATTGTGTTGGCGTAACAAAAGCTTTGAGTCACTGGAAATGCGGTGTTGATAAAATAACTGTTCAAAAACTTTCTAATCATTACAAACAACCCAACGCTTCAGAAGTTGCTCATTATTACGAGGAAAGTTACAGAAGTAGGAAGGGTTACAGGAATATAAGAACAGCAGGTAAGTAATAAATAAAGGACAACATGGGCTCTGAAAAAGATAAAGAAAAGGCTAGAAAACGACTTCTAGAGGTCGATAAGTTTCAGAAAGAACGGCTTGAAAAGGCACAGCGTGAGGAAATAGCTCAAGCTGAAGCTGAGAAACTGAGGGAGCAAATAGAAAAAGCTAGAGAAGGTGGAGGAAGTGATAGTGGTAATAGGCCATGACTTAGAAGACAAAGAAAAATGTTATGAATAAAGTAATGCCACCAAGCATAAAAAGTATAGATGTAAAGTTGGTAATTGACACAATTTTATCATACAATTTTATATTACAGTTTAAGTTCATTAATTCTTCATTATCGTCAATTGATTTATTTGATTGGATAAGTTTAATTACTTTAGTTGAATAAATTGCTTCCAGATTGTTAGAGCGATAACCAAAAAATTGCGAAGTAAAGTTTGCTAGAATTGAAAGTAAATATAGAAAGGAGCCTGTTTTTACTAGCTGCATATCAAAATTCTTATCATAGAAGAATTTAAACATTTCAAAGGATAAAAAAAGACCCCCGGAACATATCGAGATAATAAGCAAATCCATTCTGCGGATTGCATACCACTTATTTTCAATTCCTTTCGCTTCATGTTGTATCCACCTGTTTAGCTTAAATTCTTTTTGAGTATCCTTATTTCTTGATTTTACTCCTTTCATGGCATTTGCTGGATGATGTTCATGGTCTCTACACTTACCCTGCATACCTGACCCAGCAGGGTGATCACGGCTTCTTTGTGATTGGCAAAGCGATAGGTGTCAAATCGGGCGGCGATCGTGGGGTCTTGTGGTGCGCTTTCTTTGTATTGGTCGAGCACCCACTCCAGCGCCGAGCGGTTGCCGAGCTTGTACTCCCAGGCTTGTGAAGGGATGCCGCTTAGTTGGGTGTTTTCGTCGAGTTGTAGGGTGTGGCTTGCCTTGTCTACCTTGAGTTTTGCCTTGGGTTTGGGCTTTTGGTCGGTTTCTACACGCTGCAAGGGCCAGGGTTCGGCCTGTTCATAGCCCAGGTGCAGTTCCATAAGGGCTTTGCCCCAGGCAGCCCAGTTCCAAAATTCTTTGTACAGGGGTATGCGTGGGAAATCCCGCTTAAGGTTTTGGGCGTACTTGCTGCGGTAGGCCGGGTGGTGCAGCACAGCATACACGTAGTGGAAAACATCCTCCTTGCCGATGCTCTTGTCTTTGTACCGCTTGGTAAACTGCGCCAGTCCCCAATCGGTGAGGTTATCTTGTGCTTGCCCGGCTTCATCGTAGCGGTATAGGGGGATGCACTGAGAGTCGCCGGTGGCATGCAGGTCTACCAGTTGCGCTGAAGCTAGCACGTGAAAGCTTTTGGTATTGCCCGGACTGTTAAATGCGATAAATCGGTTGGAATGATTGGGGTGGTAAAGATCAAACCACTGGTAAGTCCTTCCATTGAAATGCCTGTCGAAGTAAAACCACTGCTTGTAAAATGGTCTGTACAAAGACCTTTGTATCGCATTTGCATTAAAGGATTTCTCTATCTTTCGTAGGGCATAGCTTTCTAGTTCTGCATCCCACTTGATGCTAAACTTGTGTTGGTAGTTTGGGTCTGCAAGGGTGCTGCCGTACACCTCGATCATGTGCCTTACCTTGGCCTCCAGTGCTTCTTTACTCAGGTCGTACACCCATTCGTCCCGCTGGCTTTTCACTCCGCTTGAAAACAGTTTGAACAATGCCTTTTCCCCTTTCCCTGCTTTCACCTGCTTATCTACCAGTGGCAGCAGGCTGTCGAAGTCGTTATCGGTTTGGTTGATCCAGTTGTGTTTGCGGTCGGGCACGAGTGGCTCCATACTCAGGGTTTCCAGGTTGTTGGCAGAAAACCAACTGCATTTCTCTTCTCTTCTCCAGGCTTCGGGTAGGTCTGTGTAAAATAGTTTAGCGGTATCTCCGGCTTTTTTCTGACCGCTCTTTACCAGAAACAATACTGCAATCCCCGTTTGTATGCCAAATACATTGTGTGTAGTGCCTGCTATTTTGGGATTGGCCCTTACGTCGCTATGCGTGTCGATGATGTAGGCATAGTCAAATTCTTCCTCGACACATTTTCTAAAACCGTCCAGAGTTCGGCTGTCAATAAAACTACGGTTGGTCACGAATGCGATAATGCCTTTGTCTTGTAGCCTGTCCATCGCCCAGCGATAAAACCGGGTGTACATATCGTACACCACTATCTGGTTTTGCGCTGTGCCGTATTTCACAAAGGTGTCCCGTATGCGGCCGTCAATGGTGGCATAGGCACGGTTGGCATTTTGGTAGTTGTAGTTTTCCTGCTTGGCGTTGTAGGGTGGGTTGCCGATGATCACCGATATTTTACGCCGGTTTTGGGCTTTGATGCGTTTGCTGTTTTCCTCGGTGAGGGGGGTGAACAGGTCCATTTGCTTACCCGTGTAGGTGAAGCCCATGTTGTCCAGCGTATCGACAAAGCATAGGTTTTTGAACTCGGCATAGCGGCCCATTTTCTGAGCGTAGGTGTACTCGATGTTGAGGTTGCTGATGTAGTAGGGCAGTATGGCCACTTCGTTGGCATGCAGCTCATGGGTGTACTTGTACTCCAGCTTGTCCTTGCGCAGGTAGTCAATGATGTCGCAAATAAAGGTGCCCGTGCCTGTGGCAGGGTCAAGTATTTCCACACCTTTGTCTTCCAAGTGTTTACCAAAGTGCCTGTGTAGCAGGTAGTCTGTGCTGCGTATCATGAACTGCACCAACTCGTTGGGCGTGTACACCACTCCCAGCCGGTCTGCAGCCTTGGGGTTGTAGCTTTTGTAGAAGGTTTCGTAGATCACCTTGAGAAATTTTTGCTTCTCGTGGTGATCGGCTATGCCGGCAGCGGCGGCGTTGATGGCCTGGTAATAGTGCTGTATGGTACCAAGTGTGAGGCGGCGAGTGGGCCCTTTGAAAAAAGTGCCTATGACCCGCTCCAGAGCACGGGCGATGTTATTTTCCCGATGAAACTGCGTTTCGTCGAATACCGTGTTGAAGATGTTTTCGGTGAGGATATGCTGAATCATCATCTCCCGCACATCGTCCCGGCTTACCTCAGGATTTATGCTCTCTCTGCACAAGGCAAGTAAGGCATCAGCCGCTTTCACAAAGGGCGGGTTGGTATTCTCCTGCGAGAGTATGATGCCCCGGAGGGTTTCGGTCACCTTGGGTACATCTTGCTTGAACAGTTCAATGGCCTTGCGGAAATGCTGCACCTCAGGCCGCTCGTACTGCACCCAGGCGTTAAGGAGCCTGTGGAGGGCGGTTTCATTCTGGAGAGCTACACGCATCACTTCGGCACCACCCTGTATGAGTACAGCAGTGCGACTGTCTTCAAATAGAATGTTGTCGTCGGGGTATCCTTTATCGAGTTTGAGGCTGATCTCGTCGTCGAGGTGGTCGTTTTCGTCTTTGCTTTCCCAGTAGCCCCAGTCCTGGCGCAGGCTGTCTTTGAGCGTGCCGTCCGGGGTAATGGTTCGGCCCTGTCGGTTTTTCAGGCTTACCTCCGCCACTAGCAGCAGGCCCTGGGCTTGTGCATACTCTTTGAGCAAGGTAAAGAAGGCAGTTCGTATGCTGGTCTCCTTGCCCGTGCCCCCATAGTGTCTGATTTGCTCTACTTCGGTGAGGTAGCGGTGTATGGAGTGGAGGGACATGTTCGAAAAATAAGCCTTTTTGAGATAGATTATTTGATAATTTGGTAATGCCTGTCTCAAGTTGTACACATGTAGTTTTATCCTATATTTGAGGACATGAACCATATTTTTGTTTCGTACAATCCGAAAGTTCAGGAAGAACAGAGCCTGGCCTTGCGACTTCAGACGCTTGGGGCCTTATATGGCTTGCATATTTCATTGCCAGATCGTCTGGGCAGTCACGCTTTGAAACAAGCAACCATTGATCGGATCAAAAAAGCGGATCTGTATATCGTTTTTTCTACCAGAACGTTAGAGAAATCTGTAAAAGATGAAATCAATACAGCACTTCAATTTAAAAAACAGATTGTAGTGATTTACGACAAAGACATTGGTAAAATTTTGAACTTAGATGGAGTTGTCGAGATTGAATATGATCGTAGAGGTGAATCTTCAGATGCGTTTCTTAAGAGGGTTTTAGATGAGATCCAAAAATTGCAAATTGATAATAGAAAAAAGAAAGAAGATGCAACTGCTACTGCTGTAGGTGCATTTGTATTAGTTGGTTTAGGCCTTCTTTTATTAGGGGCATTGATCTCTGATGATAAGGAGTGATAGCCGTAATTGATACATCGGTGCTTATTACTTTTTACAAAGCTGATAAAGTCAATCTATTGGTCAATTTGTATAAAGAAGTATACATACCAAGAAATGTTGAAGAGGAATTTCTACAAAAAGAACCTGATGCAAGACTCGGTTTTTTACTTCCTACTTATGAGTTGAATACTTGGCTGAAGCCTTGCCAAACCTATGATCCGGGTATGTTAAAATTACTTGCGACTACTCCCAAAATGGATTTAGGCGAGAGCGAAGTTATTGCTCAAATGAAGCAAATACAACTAGATTTAAACTTGGAAAGCGAGACTTTTGAATGCCTTATAGATGAAAAAGTAGCTCGAAAAGTCGCTCTGAGAATGGACCTACCTGTTAAGGGTGCCTTGCGACTCTTGGCACGCCTTCATTTTCTTGGTTATCTTGATTTCCACAGCACAGTTGAACCCATAGCAAAGGAGAGAAGATTTGCTCCAGAGATTATTGATGAGGCTTTTAGAATTGCTGAAGAGGAAGCTTTGGGTGGGCAAAAGTAATTTTCATATCTGAAAAATGAATAGAGAAATACGAACTGAAAACTTAAGGTAATGTTGTGGATTCAATACTTATCCCCCTTTCACCAACGGTATCGCATGGTAACTCGCTCCGGCGCCGAGGAAGTAGGTGATGTTTTTCATGCGATTGATCTTTATAAAATCTGGTTTGCTTCAATAATATCAATAAAGCAAATTTATGCATTTATGGGCTATGATAAGCTCAAGGAGTTGTCCACATATGCCTTATGAGAAATGAGTCTTTCGGCTTACCTATTCATTCACCCGCTCCCTTAGCCCCGCCTCTCCAAAATAATCCTGCAAAAACACAGGAAATGCGCTCAACACCGCAACGCAACGGCTGGGCTGGATAAACTGCTCGTACTGGCTGGCAAACAAGCTGGCTTGGGAAATGCGCTCCATCGGCGGCATGTACTTCCCTGAAACGATGTAGTGGAGTTTCATGAGGTGCAAAGTGATCAACTGCCGCCAGGTCTCGTAATTGTATCTTCTTATGTCGGCAAAGTCTTTATGGGCACTGTTATGCACAAGATTTTTGTAGCCAATGTTTTCTTTACAAGCCACTTTCAAGTCTTTGAACGATTCGATATGTTCAATATGCCTTAGTGCTTCCACCATAGGGTAGTTCACATAGAGCAGTCCGTGGTCGGTTTCATCCTTGAAGAACTCGATCATGGCTCTGAGCTTGTCATCATCGGCCTTGTCTGACTGGCCGTCATAGTCAAAGAACAGATAGATTTCGGCAAAGTCCTTTCTAGAATAGGCATTCAGAACGCCTGATTTGTCGTAGTTGCGCTCTTTTAGCAAGTTAAACAGATCCAGATCAGGGTCAGAGGAGACCGTCTTGTACAACTGGTAGATTTCAGCTCCATACACGCAGGTCACAATGGAGTTTTCCTGAAGAAAGTGCTTTTGTTAACTCTTGACAATCTGCTTTTCAGGATATTCACCTTCAAAAACAAATAACCATTTACCCGACATCAAAAGAGCCTGCTTTGTACATTTTCTCGATGTTGTGTGCCTCTCTCAGCTCTTTAGGTGTGCTTCTGGATAAAGAACGGATGCGGTCTTTTGTCATGAGGAAGTAGCAGTCAGGCCGCAGCAGGTCGTTGGTGATGATGGAGGTGTTGTGTGAGGTGAGGATAAATTGGATGCCTGTTTTTTTAAGCTCTTCTACGATCAAAGCTGAAAGCTCATGGTGGTAAAAGGCATCAAACTCATCGATAAAGACGAACTGAACTTTGGACTGCTCTCTAATCCTTTGCAACCAATAATAAAACATTGCTAAGGATTGTGTGCCTGATGAGGCTATTTGGAAGAATGGAATTGTCTTTCCTCTAAAATTAAATGCAATTACATCTTTGTCAATTTCTCTAGCTATTGTCAGGTCACATTCTACTCCTGCTTTCTTGAGAAACTTTTCAAGATCTTTAACATTACCTTTTGAAATAATGTCATCCTGAACGCCTTTTCTTCCAGTTTCTAGGCCTAGATATACGTTTTGTTGTAACGATCTGAAAAACAACATCGAGTTGACAAACTCGTAAAATTTATAAAATACTTGATTTTCAACGTTATCCTCTAGCTGTGAATTGCTTTTGATGTATTTTAATAATGAAAGGCTTAAATTCGTTAATTCATTGTTAAGCGTTTCAGCTCCTATAAAATTGATCGTTGCTTTGGTACTAGCATACCTGTCAATCCTAGCCAATTCTTTACCATTGATTTCAAACCGTTCAAAAAGGGTTATCCTGACATCATCTTTTTTGTATTCATATTTTACATGGTCACTTCCGAAAACAAATTCAAATTCAAAATGAGCTAAACTTCCCCCATTCAAAGCGTTTAAATAAGGTCTATATAGCTCAACGTACACATTATTATCCGTCAAGTGCCCAACCAAATCAAATATCGCCAGCCCAAGGTTTGATTTACCCACTCCATTGTGGCCATACACGAGGGCATTGTTGACCAGGCCGTTTTTGATGCACTCCTTATTGAACTCATATCCGTTGACATCGGAGAGGTCAAATACAAAGTCTCTTTCAAAACTCCTGAAGTTAGAGACGGTCAGTTTTTTTAGCATGGTTGTCGAGTGGGCGCACAAAGCTATTCAAAAAATCATGCTCCGTAATTTTTTTACGGTAATTACTTTAGTAGCTGATATTCAGACCTTCACCAACGGTATCGCATGGTAGCTCGCTCCAGCGCCGAGGAAATAGGTGATGTTTTTCATGGCTTTTGAATGATAAGTTTTTTGGTTGCTATGATTTTGATAGGTGTTAGTCTCAGCAAGTCACTGAACATTATCTGGAAATCAGGCTCTAGTGTTAAAAAGCTAAGCAAGCCTGGATTCGAAAAGCATTCAGGCAGTTGTAGGCGTGTAAATTCCATAAGGCCAAGTTAAATAATTCTGATTAAGGCTAAATTGGCTTTTTAAAAAACCAAGATCACCATGCCCACACCCATCGAACTCCGCTCTGATACCTTTACAAAACCCACTGCGGCCATGCTCGAGGCGATGAGGGCAGCAGAGGTGGGCGATGATGTCTTTGGTGAAGACCCTACGGTAAATGCGCTGGAGCAGAAGGCAGCCAGTATGTTTGGCAAAGAGGCCGGCCTTTTCTGTCCATCCGGCACCATGACCAACCAGATCGCCATACGCATGCATACCCAGCCTCAGGATGAGGTCATTTGCGACCGGCTGGCCCACGTGTACAATTACGAGGGAGGAGGCATTGCTTACAATTCCTTTTGCTCAGTGCGCTTGCTCGAAGGCCATCTGGGTCGGCTCAGTGCGGAAATGATCGAGTCAAACATCAACCCGGACGATGTGCATTTCCCACGCACTCGCCTGGTTTGCCTGGAAAATACGGTAAACAAGGGCGGAGGCAGTATCTACGACTCTGCCGAAGTAGCAAAAATCCATCAGTTATGCCGGGAGAAAGGCCTGAAACTGCATCTCGACGGGGCACGCTTATTCAATGCTCTGGTGGTAACGGGCGTGAGGCCGGAAGATCATGGTCGATGGTACGACAGCATTTCCATCTGCCTGTCCAAAGGTTTGGGATGCCCTGTGGGTTCTTTATTGCTTGGCAGCGCCGATGACATCAAGAGAGCCCGAAAAATCAGAAAAGTACTGGGAGGAGGCATGCGTCAGGCTGGCTTTTTAGCAGCTGCCGGCATTTATGCCCTAGATCACCATATCCACCGGCTAAAAGAGGATCATTACCGGGCTTCTGTTCTGGCAGGAGCAATGGGGACTGTCAATGGAGTCACAAAGGTTTTGCCCTGCCTGACCAATATTGTCATTGCAGAGTTTGAAAACGCTCAACTGCAACAGGACTTCATCAGGCATCTCGCTTCGGAGGGGATTAGGATAGCGGCTTTCGGACCTAAGGCAATTCGAATGGTCACCCACCTGGATGTGGATGACCATCAGACTAATCTGGTACTGGAAGCCTTAAATCAGTATAGCAATTGATCTGAATTTACTGCACGGTAATCCGTAAGCCAAGTCCATGTTGAATGCCTATACCTGCAAAAGTCCCCAGTTCAGGGATAGAGGTGATGTTGAGCATCGGCCTCATCTCATAAAAAAGGTTTGTTCTTTTCCAGAATTCACTGGTTTTGCCGATCCTGAAGTTAACTCCAAGAGGCACGTATACCATGGCATAAAAACCTGAGCTGTTTCTGTTGGTTTCGCTTACACTGGTACTGTTATTCCGGTCATTGCTAAATTCTCCTCCTACAATACTGCCATCATCCTTACGATACTCTCGGTAACGGTAGCTGCTGTAATAAATATCCGTTCTGTTGTTGATGCTTGCTCCTACCTGAGTTCCCAGACCTCCAAAAAAAGACCAGCGGGCAGAAGGGTTGATCCGGTACAAGTAGGATACATCCAATCCAATCATTTCTGACCGATGGGTTAAACTGAGATTTTGACTGTTTACTGTATCCAGATAGACTTGTTCACCACCATTTGCAGACCTCAGGGTATCAATCACACCGGAACTCGTTTTAAAGTAAGAGTTGGAAAGTGCACGGCTTTGATAGTTAACCCCAATTCTAAACCCTGAACTGATCGTTGTGTTGCCGTAGGTTTTCTCTTTTGTTTTTAATGAAACCAGCAACCCAAGTCCACCTCCACCGGAGTACAAGGAATTGCTGTTTTGATCTAAGCCTTTTAAGGTGGGGTTTGAAAGGAGCATGGAATTAGGGAAGAGGGTATTAAAATCACCTAGGCTTAGCTTGGGGCTATTCTCAACTGTCGTGGAAGGAATCAAAGTAAAACCCGTGATCATCGGGGAGTTAGTAGCAGGAAGTGTCTCCTGTGCAAATGCCTCGTTACCAAAGCAAAAGGCAGGAAGGAGAAAGGCAAAAAGCAGTCGTTTCATGTTAGATCGTTTTAATTTTAAGATATAAACCTCCAACTTGCTTCAAATATTGTACCGTCAGGAACAAACAAGCAATTATATGCTTCCGGTCCGTCCTCCGTCTACCGGAATGGAAGTACCTGTTACATAGGAGGCTGCGGGGCTTGCCAGAAAACAAGCCACAGCAGCAATCTCCTCCGGTGTTCCAAAGCGTTTCATTGGGATCTCTTTCTGCATGTCAGCTTCTGTCTCTTCAGGCTCTTTGCCTTGCTTCAGGCTGTTGTTGGCGATGATGGTCTCCAGCCTGCCTGTTCGGGTCGCTCCCGGTAGCACATTATTTACAGTGATCCCAAAAGGTGCCAGTTCATTGGCCAATGTCTTAGCCCAGCCGGCTACAGCCCCTCTTATGGTGTTGGATACCCCCAGATTGGGCAATGGGATACGGATCGAGGTGGATACTATGTTGACAATACGCCCATATCCGGAAGCCTTCATCCCGGGAACCACCAGTTGAGCAAGTAGTTGATTGCAAATCAAATGACTTTGGAACGCCTCCAAAAAGGAAACAGCATTGGCTTCCAGTACAGGTCCTGAAGGTGGTCCACCCGTATTGTTGATCAATATCTCCGCCTGTTCTCCTGAGTTCAGAAAGTCCTCCACCACAGCTTGCACCTGAAAAGGCTGTGAAAAATCGGCCACCAGGAAAGCGTGAGGCTTATGTGAGGCCGGCATCATATCCAGAAGGGTGTGTTTGAGTTTGTTTTCATCACGAGCGAGCAGCACCACACGGGCACCCATGGAGGCCAGTTCCATAGCGATCGCTTTTCCAATTCCTTGAGAGCTACCCCCCACGATGGCGGTTTTTCCAAAGAGCACTTGAGGTTTCATAGCCGGGTATTTGAAGGTAATGTTACTTGTTTTTTGCACGAATTACCTATTTTTCAGGCGCACATTAAAGCAGCACCCCCCATGTCCATCAAAAGACCTTTCAACCTCAGTCAATGGATTGAAGAAAACAGGGATTTGTTAAAGCCTCCTGTAGGCAATAAAAACCTTTATGTGGAGGCAGGTGACTTTATTGTGATGATCGTGGGAGGACCCAATGCCCGCAAAGACTATCATTACAATGAGACTGAAGAGCTTTTTTATCAACTTGAAGGAGATATCACGGTAAAAATTCAGGAAGAGGGCAAGGCTGTGGCCATTTCGATCAAGGCTGGCGATTTGTTTTTACTCCCGGCAAAAACCCCTCACAGCCCGATTAGGCCTGCCGGAAGTGTTGGCCTGGTGATTGAGGCAGTTCGCAAAGACCGTGACATGAAAGATGGATTGCTTTGGTTTTGCGAAAACTGTAACCACAAACTGCATGAAACTTATTTTGTGCTTGAAAATATCGAGAAAGACTTTATCCCACGCTTCAGGGCTTTTTATGGGGATGAAAAACTGCGTACCTGTACCCAATGTGGTTCGGTGATGGAAGCAGACTCTCGTTTTGTTTAGTTCATTTGATGTTGTTTTAAACTTATTGAATAAAAATGGAGCAAAGTATCTTATCAACGGTTGTGCTACCCCTTTCTTTAGCTGTGATTATGCTGGGAATGGGACTCGGACTTGAATGGGCTGATTTTCGGCGTGTCACACTTTATCCCAAGGCAGTGTTCACAGGACTTTTCAGCCAGTTGGTTTTATTGCCTGTCACAGCCCTGTTGGTCGTTTTTGGACTGGGAATGGATCCAGTGCTTGGTCTAGGCCTGATGGTGCTTGCTTTTTGTCCGGGAGGGGCCACCTCAAACCTAATTACCCACTTGTCTAAAGGAGATACTGCCCTTTCGATCACATTGACAGCACTCAGTTCCACAGTTACCGTATTCACTCTACCTTATCTGATCAATTGGGTGTCAAATATGCTTTTGGGCGAAGGTCAGTTTGTAGCCTTGCCGGTGGGTAAAACGATGGTTCAAATTCTGTTGATTACCATTTTACCGGTGGCCATCGGTATGGTTCTTCGCAAATACAGTCCGGGCTTTGCACAAAAGGCAGATAAGCCCGTTCGTATTGCCAGCGTCGTTTTTATCGTTCTCGTCATCCTCGGCATCGCAATAAAAGAAAAAGATAACATCCCTACCTTCTTTGCCCAGGCAGGTCTTGCAGGGTTGCTGCTCAATGTAGGCAGCATGGCCGCAGGATGGATCATGAGTACGGCTATGAATCTTGTAAAACCTCAGCGCACCACAGTCATCATCGAAACAGGAATTCAAAATGGCACTTTAGCCATAGCCATCACAGCAGGGCTTATGGGAAACGAGACCATGGCCATTCCGGCTGCGATTTATAGCCTGATCATGTTTTTTACGGCAGGCTTGTTGGTCCCTGTGTTTACAAAGTATATGAGAGCTTCCTAAAAGCCTCTCCCAACAGGTTTCAATAGCTCTTTGAACTGCATGGCATGAAGCTGTGCGTATGCTCCCTGAAGGGCAAGTAGCTCCTCATGGCTGCCTTGCTCTTTTACTTCCCCTTTTTCAAGCACCACGATCTGGTCGGCATCTTGAATGGTGCTTAAGCGATGGGCAATGACAATGGCAGTGCGGCCTTTCAGCATTTTGGAAATAGCCTCCTGTATCAGCTCCTCTGTTTCGGTATCTACAGAAGAAGTGGCTTCATCCAATACAATCACCTGAGGGTCATAAACCAATGCCCGTACAAACGAAATCAATTGCCTTTGCCCAACAGAAAGGGTAGCGCCTCTTTCCATCACATTGTATTGGTAAGCTCCGGGCAGTTTCTCGATAAACCGATGTGCCCCAACCAATTCTGCAGCTTCCCTGATCCGATCTTCCGTTATTTCCGGATTACCAAGACTGATATTGTCTGAAATGGTCGATGAATAAAGAAATACATCCTGCAGCACCATCCCGATATGCCTTCTCAAAAAAGATAATTCATACTCCCTGATATCATGTCCATCCAGCAAGATCTGCCCTTTTTGCAAATCATAGAATCGACTGAGCAGTTGTATGACGGATGATTTGCCCGCACCTGTGGCTCCTACGAGTGCCAGAGAACGACCAGGCTTCACCTCTAGGTCAATGCCTTTGAGTACATAGTCTTCAGCTTTGTAAGCAAACCATACCTGCTCAAATCGGATATGCCCTTTCAGGTCTTTGGGTGCAAGCTGCCCTTTGTTTTCAGTTTGGTCCTGGTGGTCCAAAAGTTTGAAAATGCGGTCGGTACTCACCACGCCTAATTGCAAGGTATTAAAGCGGTCGGCGATCAGCCTTATCGGCCTGAAAAACATGGCGATGTACATGATAAAGGCGATGAGCACACCTTCGGTAACTATCCCTTCAAGGGCTCCTTTTGCGCCATACCAGACCAGAAGACCTGTGCCTGCTGCTCCAATAACCTCTGCCACAGGAAAGTAAACTGAGTAATACAACACCGAGCGCAGGTTGGCATCCCGGTGCTCTGCATTGATTCTGGTAAACTTGCGGTACTCCCGTTCCTCGGCTCCAAAAATCTGAACTATATTCATGCCCGTGATATGTTCCTGAACAAAAGTGTTCAGATTGGCTACCGCCGTTCGCACATCGTTAAAAGCCACTTTGATCTTTTCTTTGAAGACATAGGTGCTGAGCAACAGCAGAGGAAGCATGCTCAAACTCACCAGGGTAAGTCTCCAGTCCGTATAGAGCATAAACCCTAGGATCACCAGCAATTGTAAAATATCTCCTACGATGTTGGCAAAGCCATCACTAAAGACATTGGATAAAGTTTCGACATCCGATATGTTTCGGGTGACCAGCCGGCCGATAGGTGTTTGGTCAAAAAAGCGAAGGCGCAGGCTCATGATATGGCGGAAAAGCTTCAAGCGTATATCACGAATTACATTCTGACCGATCACTCCTGCCAGATGGGTATTCGAAAACTGCACGAAAGCCTGAGTCACAAGCAGTACGATCAGAAGTACCATCATTTGGTAAAACTGGTCCAACTTCCCTGCATTGAGAAAACGATCAATGGCCACCTGCACCAAATAAGGCCGTAGAGGGCCGAGTACAGCAAGCAATACCGTCGTCAGCACCATCAGCAAAAAGGCTCTCCGGTAGGGGAGTACAAAGCTGAAAAGCCGTCTCAGGATACGGAAGTCAAAGACGTTCCCGCTGCTTGATTTATTTTCCTCCAAGTGGTAATGGTCTAATGTAGCCCTCAGGATAGGACACCTGCCAAAGAAATAACCCCTCAGGTGGGGCAAGGGTTGCAGCAAAGCTACGATTTTTTGACCGCAGCAGTCGTTCAAGCTCCTCCGGCCCGGCTTTTTGCTGCTCCAGCTTCACCAGGGTAGAAACGATAGCCCGTACCATTCCCCTCAAAAAGCGGTTGGCCCTGATCTCGAACACCAACTTTTTGTCCTCAAACCGCCATTTGGCTTCAAATACTTCGCAGTCAAAGTGTTTATCTCCCTTTCTGGTTTTGCTAAAAGTCATGAAGTCATGTTTTCCAATCAAAGGGGAGCTGAGGGCATTAAGCAGTTCAAGGTCAGGCTTGTATCCTCTTTTGAGCCATACCATTCCCTGTTCAAAGGGACTTTTTTCCGAAAGAATGAAATACCGATAACTGCGTGAGAGAGCATCAAAACGAACGTTTGATTTTTCAGGCCCTTCATAAATTCCATTTACCGAAATATCATGTGGCAGAAAGGCATTGATCCGATGCAAGAGCACAGAGGGCTCAATCTCCATTTCACATCTGAACTGAGCTATTTGCTGTCGGGCATGAACACCGGCATCGGTACGTCCGCTGCCCAGGGTAAAAATGGGTTGCTTGAGCAGGGTACTGAGTGCATCATCGATCACTTGCTGAACAGCCAGACCGTTTTTTTGCACTTGCCAGCCACTATATGCTGTTCCCCTGTAGGAGATGTCCAGCAGGTAATTCATTTCTCAGACTTTTTCAAACACAATGGCAGCCCCTTGCCCAACGCCAATACACATGGTAGCCAGTCCGTAACGAGCCTGAGGCCTGCGCCTGAGCTCATGCAGCAGCGTGGCAGAGATACGTACTCCACTCGCTCCAAGAGGATGGCCTATGGCGATCGAGCCACCGTTGACATTGACTTTTTCCGGATCCAGCTCAAGTTCCTGCATACATGCAAGTGCTTGAGAAGCAAAGGCTTCGTTCAGTTCAATAAGGTCTAAGTCTTTGGCCTGAATGCCTGCCCGTTGAAGGGCTTTTTTCGTTGCCGGCACCGGTCCTATGCCCATAACTGCCGGATCGACCCCAGCTACAGCCATCGATACGATACGAGCCATAGGCTTTAACTGATAGGCCTGGAGCGCCTTTTCACTTACAATCAGGCAGGCCGCAGCACCATCATTGATCCCTGAGGAGTTACCGGCCGTCACAGTGCCCCCTGCTCTGAAAGCCGGCTTCAATTGAGCCAGCTTATCCATAGGGCTAAGTCGGGGGTGTTCATCTTTGTCAAACAGTTTTGGTTCCCCTTTTTCTGAACGGATTGAAACCGGACTTAACTCAGACTGGAATTTATCTGCCTGATGTGCTGACTCATAGCGCTGCTGGCTGATGAAGGCAAACTGATCCTGACTTTCACGACTGATCTCCCACCTTTGGGCCACATTTTCGGCAGTTTCACCCATAGAGTAGGGATGATGCAGTTTGGAAAGTGCCGGGTTGACAAATCTCCAGCCAATGGTTGTGTCGTAAATGGGGGCCGTTCTGGCAAAAGCACTTTCTGCTTTGGCCATCACAAATGGAGCTCTGGTCATTGACTCAACTCCACCGGCGATGAACACCTCACCCATTCCGGCAGCAATACTTTTGGTCGCATCCATGATGGCTTGCAGACCTGAAGCACATAGTCGGTTAACGGTGACACCACCTGCCGTAATGGGAACCCCTGCCAGCAGCAAAGCCATCCGGGCAACATCACGGTTGTCTTCACCGGCCTGGTTGGCTGCTCCAAAAATAACGTCTTCTATGGCCTCTGAGGGTAGTTGTGGCAGGCGACTTAGCAATTCACGAATCACATGAGCGGCGAGGTCGTCCGGTCGGACAGCCGAGAGGCTTCCGCCAAATTTGCCTACAGGAGTTCGGAGTATATCAACCAGATAAGCTTGCGTTTGCATACGAAAGGTAGATTGAGAGCAGCACAGGTTTTCTGCTATTTTTGCGCAAGATAGCGAAAGCCCTATGATCCAACGACCACAAACTCTACTCCTGGCAGGCTCGATTGTTCTCTTGCTGGTGTCTTTGTTTCTTCCCTTTTGGCAGCTCAACTACAGCACCGGTTCGATTACGTTATTGAATGCCTGGCAACTGGTGACTTCTGATGAACAGGGGATTATGGATCAGCGAGAGGTTTTTTATATTGGACTTTGTTTTATTGGCTCGATGGCCCTCTCCGGCTTTTCGATCTCTCAGTTTAAGGATCGGCTGATGCAGATGAAGCTGGGATCATTGAACTCGCTACTCATAGCTTCTGGGTTGGGAATCAGCATGTACTGGGTTTATCTCACTGAGCAGCAGGGTTCAGGATTACGTGGAGAATTTATGGTGGGCTTTTACCTCCCACTAGGGGCCATGTTACTCAACATCATTTCCAACCGATTGATCCGCAGAGACCAGCTGGTGGTTAAAAGCTCTGACCGGATCAGGTAAGAAGTTGCAATTGCCTATCGGTCAACCTCGCCCATGACAAAGTCGAGCGAACCGACAATGGCCACCAAATCAGCCACTAAAGCACCTTTGGCCAAAGTGGAAAGCACAGAAAGGTTACTGAAGCTGCAACCTCTTGCTTTGCAACGAAAAGGGATATCCGATTTGCCATCAGCCACAAAATAGTATCCCAGTTCCCCTTTAGGATTTTCAGCCCTTACATAAAGTTCCTGGGCTTTAGGCCTGATCTTTTTAGGTAACATGGCCTGAGGGTCAAAATCTCTGGTTCGGGCATAAGGGCCCATAAGGGCATCAAGGCATTGATCGATGATCCGGGCACTTTGAAAGCATTCTGCTGCCCGCACATAATTCCGGTCCCAGCAATCTCCCGGGCTACCCTTTAGTCCTTTGCCAATGGGGATTTCAAACTCAAGCTCAGGGTAGATGGAGTATCCATCCACTTTTCTGAGGTCATAACGCAATCCACTGGCTCGAAGCATAGGTCCGGTCACACCAAAATCAATGGCCGTGCTAAGAGGCAAGTGCCCAACTCCGGCAGTGCGTTCTACAAAAATGGTGTTGTTGATGAGTAGGTCATCCAATTCTTTGAGCTTGGGCAGCAGGTAACGAATAAACGAGCGGCATTTTTCCTCAAAGCCTGGAGGAAGATCATAGAACAAGCCACCGATCCAAATGTAGTTGTAAAGCAATCGGGCACCGCTCAGCCACTCCAGCATACGCAGAATATGCTCCCGGTCACGCATCATCCAAAGGAAAGGCGTGAAGGCGCCGATATCCATTGCATAAGTGCCTACGGCGATAAAGTGGTTGGCCAGCCGGTTGAGTTCAGCCACCAGCACCCTGATGTATTCTATGCGCTTTGGCAAAGTTCCCTCGATTCCTATCATTCGCTCGACACCCATCACAAAGGCATGTTCGCTGTTCATTGCAGACACATAATCCATGCGATCCACATAGGGAATGATTTGGTTGTAAGGCAATGCCTCTGCGTGCTTTTCGAAGCAGCGGTGCAAAAAACCCAGATGTGGGACCAGATCGACCACCTGCTCACCTTCAAGCAATACCTCCAGCCTTAAAACTCCATGAGTCGACGGATGCTGAGGCCCGATGTTGATCACCATTTGATCGGAACCGATCGCTCCTGCCGGATACTTTCCCGGAGAGGAGTTTTGCAAATGTGCAGGGTTGTACTGGTATTGTATGGCGTCGGTCGGCATGGCTAATAGATCACTTTGATACCATGATATTGCTCCTGTTCCCGGTAATCTTTGCGCAAGGGGAAGCCAATCCAATCAGCAGGGAGCAGTATACGCCGCAGGTCAGGATGGTTTTCAAAACGAATTCCCAGCAAGTCATAAGCCTCTCGCTCATGCCAATCAGCCGCCCTCCAGATGCCGGAAAGACTTGGGATAGCCTCGGTTTCTTCCTGAGGGTCAGCAGGACGGGCAAGACGAACTTTCAATGCCAATTGATGAGCGTAGGGAATGCTGCTCAAATGAACGACCACTTCCATTAAACCACTTTCCGGCCCCAGATCTACCCCACTCAAGCAAGCCAGCTGATCGAAGTACAGCCCTTCGCTATGCTTAAGGGCCTGGCAAACAGCCAGGTAGTGCTCCTTGGGCACCTTAAGGGTAAATGGATTAGTATCCGGCACGTCTTCCAGCAAGCCTTGAACCTTGCATAGCTCTTCCAAGCGAAGTTTTATTTCGGCACCCGTCATTTGCTTTCCGTCGAAGCCTCTTGAAGTTTTCGAATTGCCAGTGGCCCTTTCAGGCTTTCTGAGCGTATTTTCTCCTGTAGTTTCATAAAGCCACCGATGAGCGCCTCCGGCCTTGGAGGGCATCCCGGCACATAAACATCCACCGGTATGATGCGATCTACCCCTTTCACGACATGGTAGCCATGTTCCCAATAGGGCCCACCACAATTGGAGCAAGAGCCCATGGAAATGACATATCGGGGCTCCGCCATTTGCTCATACAATCTTCTGACACGGTCTGCCATTTTAAAGGTCACGGTGCCGGCCACGATCATCACATCCGACTGACGGGGTGAGCCTCGTGGGAAGACTCCAAAACGGTCAAGGTCATACCCTGAGGCATAGGTACTCATCATTTCGATGGCGCAGCAGGCCAGACCAAAACCCATAGGCCAAAGGGAAGACAGCCTGGCCCAGTTCAGAAGGTCTTCTGTGGAGGTGAGCACGATACCACCGTGTTCGAATTTTTTATCCAGAAGCCCCATGACTAGCGGTATTTAGAGTTGATGTCTTCATACAAATGCCCGGGCACAGGGCTTTTGGAAGGGGGGTTGGCTGCAACCGTTTTATTCCAACGCAGCAAACCACTTTTCCAGGCATAAAGCAATCCCAAAGCCAGCATTCCGATGAACAAAAACATTTCCGCCAGCACCACCCAGCCCCATGCAGTTGAGGCTTTGAGCAAATCAGGCTGTGCAAACACCAACGCCCAGGGAAATAGAAACAATAATTCCACCTCAAAAAGCACAAAGAGCATGGCAATCAAAAAAAATCGGATGTTAAACCGGCCCCAGGCATTGCCTACAGGCTCTTCCCCACATTCATAAGTGCTTAATTTCTCCTCATTGGGCCTGTGTGGCCGAATGAGTTTGGCTACCAAAAGGCCGATCAGAACCAATGCAGCCCCTGCCAACAAAAAGGCAAAGGCATATAGGAAAGGATTGTTTTGGCTCATTAAAATCAAAACTACAATTTAATCCGCTTTGTTGTAGGGTCGTCAGGAAGGCCTGTTGCTTTGAATTGGTGTTAGTTCATTTGACTGAGCTAAGACTGATCTGAAGGAATGCTCTCAAATTGCTGGAATTCAGTCCTAAACCCTACATGTCAGCCCGGCTTGTGGCTCATGCCCATTTTTAAACCTAAACTTCTGATTGCTACTTTTAAGCATGGAGGTACACCCAGATAGCGTTTCAGCACTGGAAACAGAACGCTTGCAGATTGCTAAACTGTTGTCACATGATTTCAGAAGTCCACTTACCCAGATTTTGGGTCTGGTTCAGCTCATGCAGCTAGATCGGGATCCTGAAAACTCCCTGCAATACCTACAGAAAGTTCAAAATGCAGCCGACTCGTTGGACATGCACCTGATCAACTTAAGGGATTATTTGCGGCTGGAACGAAGGCTTTCAGAGCTTTCAACGAATACCCTTACTTCAGTTAAAATCCTTCCGCTTCTTCAACGATGGATGAAGAGGTACGAGCGAAATCTGGAGGCGAAGCAAATCAAATTGAAATGGTTGACGATCGAAGACCTGGAGCTGCATGCCTTTCCTGACCTTATCGATGATATTTGCAGACTCTTGATCCATAATGCCGTGAAATTCACTCCCATAGGCGGTCAGATCGAGGTTAGGGTTGAGTTACCCGGCCGTATTTTGATTGAAAATGATCTGATGGAAGGCAAAATCCCTGAACTAAGTAGGATCCGACAGGCCTTTTTTCCGGCGCACAGCATGGGCTCCTCCGGTGAGCCGGGCATAGGTTTGGGCCTCTTCCTTGCGGATGCTATGGCGGAAGGCATCGGGGCAAAATTGTCGCTGGACATTGGGAATGGCCGATTTCGGGCATATCTCGAATTTCGGGTCTAAGGTTGAGGGGCTGTTGATGGGAAAAAGCTAATTTTGTCACTGTTCCTAAATCGCTACCCATTCTCATGAAAAAAGCCCTGTACATCTTAGCCGGAGTACTTGCTCTGTTGCTGTTGACCATGCTGGTTGTGCCTATCATTTTTAAAGATGACATCCGCAAAGCCGTCGATCAGGAATTGGATCAGGCAGTAAACGCAAAAATTTATTACAACCCGGATAAGTTCGGTCTATCCTTTTTTAAACAGTTTCCAAACCTGACCCTCAGCCTGGGAGAATTTGGTGTGGCAGGCGTAGGTGCATTTGAAGGAGATACCCTTATTGATGTACGATCTTTTGACCTGACTATCAATCTGGCCAGCCTGTTCGGAGATCAGATCACCATTAGATCCATTACCCTGGACAAACCCTCTATAGAATTGTTGGTCCTTGCCGATGGGAAAGCAAACTGGGACATCGCCAAGCCAGACAGTACCACTACTGAAGATACTTCATCAGCACCTTCTTCTTTTTCGCTTAAAGTGCAGCGCTGGGAAATCAAAGATGCCCGAATCGTTTACAGCGACCTGCAGGGAGACATGCTGGCTCAAATTGAAAACCTCAACCATACTGGCAGCGGAGACCTAAGCGCCACCGTTTATGATCTGAAGACCTACACCCTGATCAAAGGCTTTACCTACGAAATGGCAGACACAAGGTACCTCAACAGAGCAGAGCTGGAAGCCGACCTTACCATGAACATTGACATGGACAAATCGGCCTATACATTCAAAGACAACCAGGTACGGCTGAATGATTTCAAGATGGGGTTTGAAGGTTCATTTGCCATGCCTGCTGACGGCTCTATGCAAATGGATTTGAAATTTGCAGCCAAAGAGACCGCTTTCAAAAACATACTTTCTCTGGTGCCGGGGGTTTTTATGGAAGGATTTGAAAAGATCAAGACATCCGGCAGCCTTGCCTTCGATGGCTGGGCCAAAGGAACCTATAAAGACAGCACCCAGATGCCCGGTTTTTTGCTGAATTTAAAAGTAACCGATGGGATGTTTCAATACCCTGATTTACC
The DNA here is from genome assembly GCA_027488815.1 of Cytophagaceae bacterium. Taxonomy (GTDB): domain Bacteria; phylum Bacteroidota; class Bacteroidia; order Cytophagales; family JAIYAX01; genus JAIYAX01. Next base: position 67,751 of record JAIYAX010000012.1, read on the forward strand.
AGCTCCGGTCAGCAATATACAGATCGACCTGAGTACCGGTACAGAGAACGGTGACCTGCAAAAACTGACCTTGGATCTCCGTAAAGGGCATCTGGAGATGGGTAGCAACCCCATCGATATGAGCCTGAGCACGGAAGGCCTCATGCCGGTAACGGTAAATGGAAAGGTAAATGCCAAAGTCAATCTTGCCGAAGCATTAAAGGTGTTTCCGGTAGAAGGATTGAGCATGAAAGGAAATCTCGACTTAGCGGCAGAGGCACATGGTACCTACTCAGAAACCAGCATGCCTGCCTTGACCGCTGCTATCAACCTGAGCAATGGGTATGTGAAATCAGCAGACTTCCCTGCTCCTCTGGAAGATCTTCGTATGGTGGCCAAGGCAGGCAACCCTACCGGACAAAATGCTGACTTCAGAGCGACAGTTGAAGACTTTGGAATGAAGCTGGAGGGTGAAGAAATCAAAGCCAGACTTACATTCGAAAACCTGGACGACTATACCTGGGACCTGATGCTAAAAGGTGCAGCCGATCTGGAGAAAATGACTAAAATATTTCCACTGGAAGGCATGAGCCTGAAAGGTAGGGTTCTTGCTGATATTCAGACTTCTGGCAAGATGTCAGATCTTAATGCAGGTAAGTACGAAAAGTTGCCAACCAGTGGTACCATGTCGGCTACGGGGTTTGAATTCCTGAGTGCTGACCTGCCCCAGGGATTCGGGATCACCAAAGCAAGTATGGTGTTCAATCCTAAAGAGATCAGCCTCACTGATTTCCAGGGTAGGTTGGGAAAAAGCGACCTGACGCTGAGTGGCAGCATGAGCAATTACATGGGATTTGCCCTCAGGGAGAACGAAGTACTCAAAGGCAACCTGAATTTTTATTCCAGAAAGTTTGATGTCAACGAATGGATGGTAGAGGACAGCAGCGCCAGCAGCACAGCCGCAGAAGACACTATGCCCATGACCGTGGTGGAGATCCCAAAAACCATCGATTTTGTATTGCAAGCCAAGATTGACCAGGTCGTATACAGCAATATGGACATCAGTAACCTGACTGGAAAGATCATCGTGAAAGATGGGACCCTGAGGCTGGAGAACAACAGATGCAATGCCCTTGGAGGCACACTGGCCATGAACGGACTGTATGATACCCGCAACATGGCAAAGCCTAATTATGATTTTGACCTGAAGATGGACCAGGTTGCCATCGCTAAAATGTATGAAAGTTTCAGCACGGTGAAAGCACTTGCGCCCATCGCCAAAGGCATGCAAGGCAATATCACCACTGACTTTAAAATCAAAGGTGACCTCGATAGCCATATGATGCCCGTGATGAGCACCCTGAGTGGAGGAGGATTGCTCAACGTGAAACAAGCAGCGATTAAAGATGTGAAACTGCTCAACAATCTGGCCGATGTGACGAAGATGAATAACTTGAGAGAAGTTTCCTTGGCCGATGTGCTGATGATGGCCGAAATCAGGGATGGCCGTGTTCATTTGAAACCCTTTGACCTCAAGGCAGGCACCACAACAGCACGTATCTCCGGAAGTAGTGGCCTTGATCAAACGCTGGACTTTGACATTCTGCTTCCGGGAGTGGCTACCGGCGCAGCTGGGCAAGCCGTAAACACCGCACTTTCAGGCTTTCTGGGAGGCCAGAAACTGGTAAGTGACAAAGTGGATATCACCCTTAAGGCCATTGGCCCCTTTAGCAACCCTAAGGTGACGATTGCCAATATAAAACCTGTGGGAGGAGCAGGAGCCAATCAGGTGGTAAATGACCAGATCAACAAAGCCAAAGCGGAGGCAGAGGCCCGCATCAGGCAGGAGCAGGAGCGCCTCAAGCGGGAAGCAGAGGACAAAGTGAGACAAGAGCAGGAGCGATTGAAGAGGGAAGCGGAGGAGCGCCTGAGAAAAGAGGCCGAAAACGCCAAGAAGAAGTTGAAAGACAAGTTTGGGATACCGAGGTAGGGCTTTTTCAATAGCAAAGAATCAACAGCTCCTCTTAACTGAGCAAGAGTTCTGCTACTCATAAATGCCTTTCGAATAGGCTTTTGGTCTCAATCTCCGCTCCGAGAGGAAGTATCGCAGGACATTGAAAGGTATTTCTGGATTTAGATTTCGAATATCTGCAGCGGTAAACTATACCCTCGTGGTTTAATCAAAAATAAAAAACACCTGTTTTTACTCTCGTTCTTCCAAGGACGAACTGATCGTGTACTCTTGCAAGTTTAACCCATTTAAAGACAGAGAAGATAAGTTAACAGCAATCGATAGGGTTAGAATATGTAAGCTCCGTATCAGGAAAACTCAGGGAAGAAAAACCACAAATTGCTTTACTGAGATATTGAGACAGAAATTCAAAACCCAAAAGAAAACCCTAAAGCATCTTGAGATACTGTGGGGTTTTGCGTTAATAAAATACGTATTCTCTTTACAAAGCAGGTCTGCTGATCATGATCTCTCTTCAGTCGATCACTTGATTCTCAGTACCACTTAAGGTAATGTTAGTGTTACCTGAATTCGCAAATGAATTGAACCTTACTGGTGAAGACCTTAACGTTGTTAGCACCAACAGATCCAGATACAGCGGCTGACGTAAGAACGGTATTTGATATCGCTACAAAGGAATTTTTGGGCGGTATCCTTACAACGAGGGCGACTGGGAGCTGTTCACTTACTCCTTCTAAATTCCTCCGACCTCTTTCTAAAATACTCAATCTCTTGTTCTGGAGTCATTCCTTTGATCGTCTTTGAAATTCGATCTCGCTCTTGTCGCATGTATTTTACTGCGTCAAATTTTTTGTTGGCATTAATTTCAGTTTTCATATTTCCATCAATTCTTTTGGTGATCTAATTTCAAGAGTGTGAAGTCCTTCTCGCTGGTTAACAGAATGATAACCTCTAATCCTTTTAAGGTTAACGATGTGTTCGCATGTTTTACTAAAGCACTTCTTCCTCCAAAAAGCCAGAACCAACGTTTGAACCGTTTATTTTTTCCTCTTTTTAGGTTTCGTTTCGGGCAAATTGTCCACTGTTATTCGTACCAGATTGCTGAGCCATTGGCTGTCTTCCAGCTTGTCGTCAATCAAAAAACTGGGTTTTGCCCCATCATAGGGTGGTAATTCGGTTGGGTTTCCGATAAACTCCCGGCCTTTGGTTGTGGGTTTGATAAACAAATGGTTGTCGCAGATGAGCCCAAAAAGAATGCTGTCACAGTAAAGACCATATTCACCAAACATTTTTTTGGCAGAAATGGGCCCAACGTTTTGAATTTGCTCCAGCACGAAGTCAACATAGGTTTGCTTAGAGGCCATATTGTTTAGTCGATATTGTCTTTTCCTGAAATCACTTTACACAAATCTAAACTTTACGAAGTTCAGATGTATCAAAAAGGCTGCTGCGAAAAGGCCATATTGAAGAAGACAGATTTGGCTTAGATTAGAATGGTATTTGGGGTTGCTGAATGGGAATTTCTTGGATAGCTTCGGTGCAAGCGGCGAGGATAAGAGTTGGAGGGTGTGCTTGTCAGGTGAGGACATCTGCCGAAGTGTTAGGTTCGTTTTTGTTCAGAATCACGCCTTGAAAGCAAACGATAATGCGTCCAACTCAATTCGGTACGCAATGCGTTCCAAATCGGTAAGGCCTGATAAAAAGCCCTCACGTTGTTAAGGTTGCGCTCATCAAAACCTTTTCCGAAGTTAGATTTGACCTAAAACCTACGTATATACATGAAATTCAGCAGGCTAAAAGCTAATTTCGGCGCTGTAGAAATGCCTTAAAAAAACGCATCTTTATACTTTTGATTGGCCTAAAAAACGGGGGAGTTTACAAAGGGACAAGGGCAGGCGCTGGAAAGGAGGGATTGCTTTGGTTGGAACGGTGTTTGGCTTGTTGCAGGGGAATTTCTTGGGCGGCATTGGTGCAAGCGGCGAGGATGAGAGTGAGAGGGTGTGCTTGGATTACAAAAACTTACTAACCACGTCTGTGACATAAATATCAGCCAGCTTACAAGCTTGCGTTACCTGCTGCCAAGAAAAATAGTAAATGTTTGTAGGACCATTTTTTTGCTCAAAGTATAGATATTTTTTAGCAATTGCTCTATATTTTGGCCTAATCAATACAGCTGGGTGATGCCCCTTTCCTTGCAAACGATATAGTAGTGCATCAATACCATCCTTTTCCTTTATTTGCTTGCAGGCATTTTCAAATTTCTCAACATCTTTCATATTCTGAAGGCAAATATCAATATAAAAAAATAAGACATCAATTTTATTGAGTTTTTCAAATTCACCTTTTCTATCTAACCTAAATGCGCTCAACTTTCGGAGATAATGCCTAGCATTTCTAATGGATTTTCTGATAATTGTATGTTTTCAAAATGGTCATTTGCCAGATAAAGATGTTAAGGATCTGCATTATAAAAGCTGGGAAATGATCTACAGAAGATAAACCAAGCAACAGAAATAGATTCAAACTGCTATTTCAGATTTAATGCTGCCCGGCAAAGTCTATGTTCAAGAAGGTAGAGGTAGCTTACTATGGTGGTGTTTGGTGTCGTACCATCCGACTTTCTCGGTCGTCCCCATTGCAAACGAGGGCGAACGAGTAATTCATTTTATCAAATAAGTTTGTATTTATCCAATTGATTAATGAGTTCTACAGAGTTTAGTGAAACGGTAATGACTTTGCTTATAAGTTTTAATATTTCATCGTTGTCGGTTTCATAGTCTTTGTACTGGTCAACAATCCATTCAAGTGGCGAACGGCCATTTACCTTGTATTCAAACACCTGGGGTGGTACAAAAAACTCTAAATACTTGTTATAAGTTAATACAGTCCCGCTAATTTTCATGTGGGTTATGTTGTAATTGACTTTAGCCCTTTTGGCATTCAGCAGTTTAAGCGTTTCTTTGGACGGCTTTATTTTGTATTCATCGGCTTGCTGGTAATTAATATGTATTTCTGCAAGCTGGCGGCCTATTTCAGATATTTCGGCAAAATGTTGTTTTAAAAAAGGCACACGGGGGCTGCTCGTTTTTAAGAATTGGTCGTAACGGGAGCGGAATGTTTTATGATGGTTGATGCCATAAACATAATAGAAAACTTGTTGGGGAGTGATTTCAGAAATGCCGGTTTCGGTTTTGAAATACTTTAAAGCCCAAGCGGTAATGTTGCTCTCTGTACAGGTTTCTTTCTGTTTGTTTAAATAAACGTTTATTAGCGGGAATACCTGTGTTTTTTCAATAGTATCAAAATTTGGCAGGTCATTGGTAATTAATGTTGAAACTTTTTTGCTTCCTAACCCATTTAAAAGAAGAAATGAATTATTTGTTTGTTTAAGAAGATGAAATAAGGATGGTCGGTCAACAAAAGTTTTATCAAAATAAAGAGTTCTTTTTAGGAATGGCCTAAATAATGAACTTTCACATTTATTTTCATCATATTTCGCCTTCTTTAATGACTTTAACTTGTTCTTTAACCCATCACTCCATTTCAATTTTTCATCATCAATTCTTACAAAATTGTCTATAATATTATTGCTAAATTTTACAATTTTATTTTCTAAAATATATTTTTCCAAGCGTTCAACTTCTTCATTAAAAAAGTCAATAGTTAATGTCATTTTGGGTTCTATATCATATTTTGTATAACCATAAACCCATTCATTTCTTGCAGTGTTAATTCCGGGATATTTAGCTTTAAAAATGAATTCGTCATTGTCTAAATTTTCAGAATATAGTTCAATAAATTTATCGTATTCTTTAGAAATTTCAACGGACGCTTTGTCGAAAACGAAATTGTTGGATTCGTTAATAACACCTTCTGACCAATCTAATTCGGACAGTTCGGTATTTTCTTTTGTATATTCGTCAATAACATCTTCTTTGTCCCATCGAGTTATGTATTCATCGAGGTTGTGATAAAATATTTTGTGTTCGGTATATTCGCTGTTCCTGATTAGGAAAGTTATACCAACCCCAACTTTAATACCAAATACATTATGTTTGGAGCCGCTTAACTTTGGATTGAGATAAACATCGCCGCCAAGGTCGAAATGATAAACATGGTGAAATTCGTTAAGTAGGTGTTCCCTCATGCCATCGAATTGAATATCGGACATGAAAGAATTGTTGGAAATAAAGCAAATAATCCCGTTGTGTTTGTCGAGGCGGTCTGATGCCCAACGAAAGAATTTTACATAAGGGTCGTAAAGCTTGTTTTTTAATTGTGCATTGGAGCTAAAAGCGTAGGTTTCGGCTATACGTTTGTCAACAATGGGGTTTTTCGTGTTCTTATTGTTTTGGTTTTCGTTTTCCTGAGAGGCATTATATGGCGGATTGCCAATAATTACGAAAAGATCTTTGCTAAGTTCGTGTTTTGCTCTTGCGCTATTGACCTCGTTAAAAAAGAAATCGAGTTGTTGCTGCGCTTGATTACGTGCCGGATCTTCAATAAGTTCTAGGGTATCGGTAAAAACAATATTTTCAAAAGGCTCGTAAGTGCCAATTGTATCAAAATAATATTGTTCAATGTTAGCCGATGCAATATAGTAAGGCAAAAGCATTATTTCGTTGCAAAAGAGTTCATTTTTATATTTATGGTGAAGCAGGGCAGGGTCGATATTTCGAAGGATTTCCATTACGAAATTGCCAGTGCCCGTGCACGGGTCAATAATATTCACGCCCTGTGATGAAAGGGACTTGCCAAATTCATTTTGCAATAATGAGTTTGTAAATTTGACCATAAACCGCACAATTGATTGCGGTGTATAAACAATTCCGTTTTTGTCTGCGTTTTTAACAGAATATGATTGAAAAAAGGCTTCGTATATCTTGTTCAGGAAAGCTTGTTTTTCGCTTAAATCATCGAATTTGGCTGCTTCCTCTTCAATTGCTATATAATATGGGTCGATTGCTTTGAAGAATTTGGCTTTATTGAATGACTTTTTGGTAAGCACATCAACCAATTTTTCGAGTTGCGCTGCTATTACGTTCTTTTGTATAAATTCGGGATTATCGAATACTTTACGGAATATCCTTTCTGTTAGGAGATGCTGAATAAGCATGTCCTCAATTTCTTCTATTTTAATGTCATTATGAAATGAGCTTTTACAAACTTCAAGAAAATTATTCAGGGCTATGGTAAACTCTTCACTTTTCTGCTTTGCTTCTAAAATAATTGTCTTGAAATCTGCGGCTAAATGGCTAATATTTTCTTTGAACTTTTGAACTGCTATGCGGAACTGTTCATATATTGGTTCATTATAATTGAAGAAAATAAGAAGCAGTTCTATTAATTCATTTTCATTTTTAAGGTTATACCTGCCATGCTCTGAGTTGTCCTGATACAAAACAGCATACTCGGTATCTTCAAATATTGTGTTTGAGCGGGGGTATCCCTTTTTGAGTTTTTTATAGATTTCTTCATCGAGGTCATCTGAAGTATCTTTAGCCTCCCAATATCCAATAACACGAAAGTAATCGTCCTTAATTATGCCGTCAGGTATTATTTTTCCTTTCTTTGCCACACTCTCACTTGTTTTAACAAGTGTGAGGTCTAAATCTAGAGCTATATTATGGAGCAAGTCTTTGAATGCTTGTTCAGTTGTGCTTTCGTTATACGCCTGCTGATACTTGAATTTTTCAAGCGCTTTATAATAACGATGCGTATATTTCTTGACTAAATCTCTGGCTAATTTCATTAACTCAATATTTTGTCCAAATGTACCGAAATTATCAAAATAGCATTGGCGTGGAGGAGAAAAAACAAATGTATGGACGGAGGGAAGGCAGTGGGACGATAGGCCATACTCTCTTTTTTTAGGTGTGTGGGTTGTTCATATTATTTCTTTGATTTCACTAAACTGTAAATTGTCCTAGAAGCTCATTTTTAAGCTAACAGGTAAAGTTTTTGGGCTTGGATAAGGTGGCGAATTTCATCACAAATGTTGATGTGTAGAACCAAACTTTGTTTAACCACAAATATGTCTGCGCAGCACTTAACCGCTACTTTTGCGAAACCCATGTTGTATGCCTTTTTTCTCTTTATGCCGTCCATATTTTTCGGATTTGCTCATACAGATACTGACTTCTCTTTTGAATTTGTTCTTCGTCCCAAATTGGTTTGTCTTGAAAGTAAGTATTCAATAGAACTGTCGATTGAAGTCCTATTACTTGCTTTTTAATATCGAATGAAGAGTTACTAACACTTGGATTTAACGAACTTGTCAAAATTGTCAAATTGCCTATTGTATGCAGCATTTTGTTTCTGTTTTCAATTTTGTGATACTTACCGTCTTTATCAGTTTCGGTCATTACAGCGTGAACCGAAATTTTAAAATCGTCCTCTGAGATTGTTTCGCCATCTAATGGCCAAAATTCAAACCAAGTTTGTGGTAATAAATGCTCTATTGTCAAGCCTGAATTTAGGAATATAACTTGCTCTTGTCTGTTCCCACGGATAGATTGCTCAATCTCTAAAAGAATATTTGAAATGCTCCTTGTTTTGTTTTTTTCCTCTCTATATAATGGTCGTTCAAGAAGTTTTTCCAAAAGAATATTGTCTGTGGGCCAAAGATTTGTTTCTGATGTTTTTGCATTCAATAGTTCTTTGAAAGAATCGGCATCTTTATTCTTGGTCAAATATTTCAGATATTCCAAAAATACATTATTATAATTCTTGGTGGTTAAACCACACAAAAATCTCCTTGTAATGTATGAATCCAAACAAGAATAAATTTTGATTTTATTGTCAGAGGTAATTTCAGAATCGCCCTCAATGTATAGAATAAGAGGATAGAGAGTTGAAATACTCATATCTATAAGCCTCGATGCTAAACGGTCGAAAGGTGTATTTCCTTCTGGTTTAGCAAGTCTTTTGAAAATCTTGCTATATTTATTAAGTTCTTCTAATTCTTGTTCAACATTTTGAAAGTTTGATTGATTAATTACAAATAGTTTGTAGAAATAAAACACTTGATCATATCTAATTTCTGTTTGTAGTTTTAATGTTAAGTAGTCAATAACGAAAAACTGCAAGTTGCTTTCAAAATATCTTCCTCGGCTTGTCTTCTCATGCCATTTGAATTTTGATTCAGGGTCGTCAAACTCGTCCCAATACTTTTCATATATCTTGTCAAGATTTTCTTGATTACTATTTGCCCTCATAAAAATATAATTTCTAATGAGGTCTGTTTCTGTTAGGGAGGCTCCACGACCATTCATTGTCTCAAAAATCATTTGAGGGTCGTCATTTTGTGTCAAGCCGATTTCAACGAATTGAAAATCCCTTTTCAATACCCATAGAAATTGAGTTATTAGTTCTGTTAAATCGCCATCATTTTCTAAAATTAAATTATCCAATTGGTCATAGAAAAATAAATATGCCCCTAAAAGTTTATTTCTGTTTTTAGCAACTTGTCTATATGTTTTGTGTCCAATTCCATACTCGGATAATACAGGTTGAACAAGTAGTTCGTCCACTTTTTTATAAGTGTTGGAAATAATAGTATTAAATATTTCCTTATTGAATTTAGTTGGCTCTAGCTTAAACTTTTGTAATTCATATTCTTTGTCTCCAAATGATTTTTCATTAAAGAGGAATTTGTCTAATTCCTTTATGAGGTTTTCATCATTGAGGTGTTTTCTACAAACTTCTCGAAAGGCTGCGATAAAAATTTGAAATGTTGTTAGGCGTTGCTGACCATCAATAACGCTGTATGAGGAAAGGGTGCTTGTTGTTGTGTTTTCGTGAAAAAGAACAATTGACCCTGTGTAATGAGGATGAATTTTCTTTTTACTTTGTCGTTCGTTGTATTTGTTTAAAAAGTCCTCCCATAAAGGCATTAGCTGGTCTTGTTCATTCCAAACATAATGTCTTTGAAAAACTGGTATTCTAAACCTAATTTGCTTATTGAAAAGTTCTTCTAAAATGGGTTTTGATAAGTTCATATTTTATCTTTTTGTTGAATGTTAATTGTTTGCACGTTCTAGAATGGCATATGACTCGTTTACATGTATCACTCCATGCTGCCTAGCCATCCATATCAGCTGTACAGGCCTCATGAATGCCTCTTTTCCAGGCTCCTTATTTTGATCCATCAACCCTTCAAAAGGCCTTCCTCTTGTTAAGTTAATGTATGCGTGTACAGTTGGCAAATCGTCCATTTTAAGGGCTAATATAGAAGATTTGTCTTTTTTCCTAAGCTGATCGGAAAAATATTTTATTTGACTCCTTCGGGTTCTGGCGCAAATCCGGGCCATCAGCACACCCACCCAAGTCCTTTTCTTGCTAGTTTTGCAAACCGCTGCGTATTCTTTCAAAAACCCCCTTGCTCAACCCCTATGGCCAAAAAGACCAAAGCTCCTGAGGCAGAAAGCCTGCTCACCCAAGACTCCCATCGTTTTCTGCATACCTACCTCAACAACGCCTCTCCGACCGGTTTCGAAAGCTCCGGGCAAGAGCTTTGGCTTGACTACATCAAGCCTTTTGTCGATACCACCTTCACCGATACCTACGGCACTGCGGTAGGGGTGATCAACCCCAAGTCCAGCTACAAAGTGGTGATCGAGGCCCATGCCGATGAGATTTCTTGGTTCGTGAGCTACATCACCGAAGATGGCTACCTCTACCTGAAGCGCAACGGTGGCTCCGACCACATGATTGCTCCCAGCAAAAGGGTCAATATTTTTACCAAGAAGGGCATCGTAAAAGCGGTCTTCGGCTGGCCTGCCATCCACGTGCGTGATACAGCCAAGGAAGAAACGCCTTCTCTAAAGAACATTTTCCTTGATTGTGGCGCCAAAAACAAAGAGGAACTTCATGAAATGGGCGTTCATGTGGGTTGCGTAGCGGTCTTTGAAGATGAACTTATTACCCTGAACAACCGCTACTTTGTAGGCCGTGCGCTGGACAACCGTATCGGGGGTTTTATGATCGCTGAGGTGGCCCGACTGCTGAAAGCCAGGGGAAAAAAGCTACCCTTTGGACTGTACATCGTCAATGCTGTTCAGGAAGAGATCGGGCTTCGTGGGGCAGAGATGATTTCCCGGCGCATCAACCCTGACCTGGCCATCATCACCGACGTGACGCATGACACCCAGTCACCCATGTACGATAAAAAAACCAATGGCGACATCGCCTGCGGCAAAGGCCCGGTGCTCACCTATGGCCCGGCGGTGCACAACAAGGTGCTGGACCTAATCATCGATGTGGCGGAGAAGAGCAAGATCCCCTTCCAGCGGCAAACGGTTTCAAGATCAACCGGAACCGATACCGATAGCTTCGCTTATTCAGCCGAGGGTGTAGCCTCTGCTCTCATCTCCCTGCCGCTCAAGTACATGCACACCACCGTAGAGACGGTGCAGATCACTGACGTGGAGCAGGTCATCAGCCTGATGCTGGAAACCTTGCTTCAGGTGAAGGAAGGGCAGAAGTTCAGCTATTTTAAATCCTGAGCATCATGCCCATCTATGTCGACCAGATGGGCAATAGGCTGGAGCTGAAAAAAGCCCCTCAGAGAATTATATCCCTGGTTCCCTCACAGACCGAGCTATTGCTTGATCTGGGTTTGGAAGATCGGATTTTGGGGCGTACCCGCTTTTGCATACACCCGAAAGACAAAGTAGCCGGGATCACCAAAATAGGAGGCACCAAGACCGCTGACCCTTCCCGAGTGGCAGCCCTGCAACCCGACCTTATCATTGGCAACAAAGAGGAGAACGAGCAGAGCAACATCGAAGCACTCAGCCGTATCGCTCCGGTATGGATGAGTGACATCCGGAACCTGAACGAGGCCTTGCAGATGATAACCATGTTAGGTCAGGTGTTACAAGTGGAGCAAGCTGCTCATGATCTGGCGAACAGAATTACTCATCGATTTGAAAAGTTAGAGAGCGATCAGACCCAACCCGTATCTGCCCTGTATCTGATTTGGTACCAACCCTGGATGGCAGCCGGACAGGGCACCTTTATCGACTCCATGCTTCCCTATGCCGGTTTCCAAAACGTACTTCAGAGGGATCGATACCCGATTCTAACAGCAGAGGAACTGGGCAGATTAAAACCCGAAACCGTCTTGCTGAGCTCAGAGCCTTTCCCATTCCGAAGCAAGCATGTGGAGGAATTACAAAAGCTGCTTCCTGAAAGTCGTATCTTGCTCGTAGACGGGGAGTGTTTCTCCTGGTATGGGAGCCGTTTGCTTTTGGCAGCAGATTATTTTGAATACCTGAAAAAGGAGCAGCAAGGCATCGTTTTATGAGCCACAAAAAGGTTTTTTCCATCGATACCATCCGGGAGCTTGATCGACTCACCTTGCAGGAAACCGGCATTTCAGACTGGCAATTGATGGAGCAGGCGGCGAACGCTTTTGTCAACGTGGTCAAAAAACGATTTCCCTCAGGTCTATTTCATGTGTACTGCGGCCCGGGTAACAATGGGGGAGATGGCCTTGCGATTGCCAGACTGTTGAAAGGTTTGGGCAATGAGGTAAGGGTGTATGTGCTCGATCTTCCCGGACAAAGTAACTCCTCTTGCTTCCTCCAGAACCTGGAGCTTCTGCCTTCTGCCATTCCCTTGCAAAGGGCTGAGGCATTTGAGGCTGCCCCAAACGGAATGATCATAGATGCCTTTTTAGGTTCCGGTGTCAACCGCAGGCCGGAAGGAGGCTTGCTGAAAACCATTCAGTCCATCAATCAGTCGGCTGCAACCGTGATTTCCGTGGATATTCCTTCCGGAATTCATGGAGATGGCGCTCTTCCAGCAGAGGGTGCTGCCATAAGGGCCGATTTCACGATCACTTTTGAATCTGCCAAAGCGGTTTTTTTCCTTCCGGAGTTCGATGAGTACTTAGGAGAATGCATCACTGTTCCGATTGGGCTATCGGCCGGGGCGATGGCTACATTGCCGGCCTATGCAGAGCTGCTTAGCCAGCAGGGCATCAAAGAATGGCTCCCCCAACGCCATCGATGGGACCATAAGGGTCGCTTTGGCCATGTACTGCTGGTGGCAGGCAGCATAGGCAAGATGGGTGCAGCAACTCTGGCAGCGAGAGCTGTGATGATGGCAGGAGCTGGAAAATGCACCTGCTATGTCCCTAAGGCGGGCCTGACGGTGATTCAAACTACAGTTCCCGAGGCCATGGCAATACCTTCCACCTCTAAAAAGGAGGTGGAAGGGCTTTTTGACAGCTCCTGGGCGGATGTAATCGCCATTGGACCCGGCATAGGGCAAGGCAACGGAGCAGAGAAGGCCCTTAAAAAAGCCTTGCTTGAAAAAGACAACCCCATGGTGATTGATGCCGATGGCCTGAACCTGCTTGGCAGGCAGAGCGCAAGCTTTCAGGCCCGGGTGCCGATGGTGCTTACCCCTCATCCCGGAGAGGCGGACAGGCTGTTCGGGCCATCTTTGACGGGGGCAGAGCGGCTGCGTAGAGCAAGAGATTTTGCAAGCGAAAAAGGAGCGGTAGTCGTACTCAAAGGTGGAAAAACAGCCATTTGCTGTCCTGAGGGCGCCCTTTACTTTTGTGATCTGGGCAATCCGGGCATGGCAACAGCAGGCTCAGGAGATGTGCTCACCGGGGTCATCGCCGCTCTGCTTGCACAGGGTTTGACCGCTGAGAAAGCGGCTGCAGCAGGGGTTTTTCTGCACGCTCTGGCAGGTGATTTGGCTGCCTCCGCCAAAGGGCAACACTCATTAATCGCCTCTGATATTTTGCAGTTCCTGCCAAATGCTTTTTTGAAAATCCTCAGCTAAAGAAGGAATATCCCTACCTTTGCGGTTCTGTTGTATGGAGCAATTGCTGGGCACATTTACCGTTCTTTTTTCGATAGTTAATCCTTTCAGTGCGATGCCTGTGTTTGTGGCTCTCACGGAGAGCTATTCTCCTGAACAGCGCAGCGAACAGGCCTTAAAAGCCTGCCTCTACATGACAGGTATTCTGGTGGTTTTCTTCTTCGCAGGCAATTTTATTCTGAATTTTTTTAACCTGCGAATTGAAGATATACGCATCGCAGGAGGGCTCTTGATCATGAAGTCCGGCCTTTCCTTACTGAATATCGACGCCCACAAAGGCAAACCCATTTCAAAAAAGGTTAAAATGGAAGGAATGCAAAAAGAAGACATCTCCTTCACACCATTGGCCATGCCGCTTCTCTCCGGCCCCGGAGCGATAGCCGTATGCATCGGTTTTTATGGAAAAACGGTCGAAATCTTCGATTATGTCAGCGTCATCATTGCTATTGTTACGGTCAGCTTTATTTCATTCCTTATTCTCAAATCCTCTTTTCGCTTAACACAACTTCTGGGCAAGGGAGGGATGGCTGCCCTTACCCGCATGATGGGTTTCATTACCTTGAGCATCGGTGTAAGCTTTGTGTTGAACGGTATTTTGGCCCTGGCCGAACGATTATTTCCCTGAGCCATGCGTGGTAGTGTTGCTGTTCTTCTCATCGCCCTTGTTTTTTTAACACCTGCCCGGGTTCTTGCGCAGAAGAGTAAGCTGCCATTTTTTAATCATCCGGTGAATGTCAAGCTTTCACAGCATACCATCAATGATTTGTTTCAGGATAGCTATGGCTACCTATGGCTCGCCACACAGGATGGCCTCAACAGGTACAATGGCTACGAAGTCAGTATTTTCAGGTATCAGATCAACGATCCGAACAGTCTCTCGGAGAATTTTACGCTCTGTCTTGCCGAGGACAGCAAACGAAACATTTGGGTAGGCACCATCAAGGGTTTGAACATCTGGAACCGATCCACTCAAAAGATACATCGGGTATTCCTGGATACCACCAACAAGGAAAACCAGCCGGTAAGCTCGATTTTGAAAGTGGACTCTTTGCAAATGGCGGTCATTTCCGGAGGGAATTTGTTTGTGCTTTCGGCTGCTGAAGCACTTAGGTCCAGGCAGTTATCCAATCCAAGGCTCCGGGGAATCGGAAGCAAAGGCTGGGTTGATTCAGGAAAATGGATCTGGCATACCCAAGACTCTGAGTTGCGGATGAGCGACATCAAAACCGGTAAAACCATACGTGCGGTGCCCTTTGCCCAACAGGTTCGGGATTTTTTCCTCACGATCGACCAAGTCTTGTGGATTGCTACAGACTCAGGTTTGTATTTTCTCGGACCGGGAATGACACGTACTCAGGCTTTCCCTGCCACGCACAGGGCTTTTTCCGGGCTCAGAACATTTGCGCTCGGCGAGAACGATTACGAACTCTGGGTAGGCGGTGAGCAAGGCATCAATATTCTTCAAAAGAAAAACAATGGCTGGTTTCATCTCCGGTCCCTCACACATGATCCACTGGATGCAGAGAGTATCCCGGTAAGTCAGGTGTTCTCTCTGATGAAAGACCAAACGGGCATGACCTGGGTTGGAACTTCTCACGATGGCGTTTTTACCCGAAAAATGGGAGGGACCTTGTTTAGTGTTTTCCAACACAAACACAGTGATGAACCTTCTCTAAGCAGCCATATCAATTGGTCGATCAGTCAGACCAGAAGCGGTAAATACCTGATTGGTTCTGCCAATGGTCTCAATATTTGCGATTTTAATACCAGCACAGGAGTACTTGCCGAAAACCGCTTTCTGAGCTTCAAAAACCATTTGCAAGCGCCTCTTTCGGTATTTCAGGTCTTTGAACTGCCTACAGCAGAGCTTATGATCGGTACCAATGCAGGTTTGTTCCTCTGCAATCCTGAAAACGGAGAATACCAGTCCTACACCTACCAATCCAAACCCGTGCATCTGAAAATCATGCACCTCAGCTCCGACTCAGATGGTAGAATATGGTGCGCTACCTCTCAGGGAGCTTATCTGAGCCGTCCGGGAAGTTTGGAACTAATTAACCCGGCACTTGAATTACCAAAATTCAATATACCTGACCTAGGCTATATGAGCAGGGTTTTTCAGGACAAACAAGGCAGGATTTGGCTGGGTAGCCTGCAAGGATTTTGGGCGATAGATCCGAAGAGCGGGGAAGTATTGCTTTCACTGAAGGACTTCCTTGATCAACCGGAAACACATCAGCGACAGGTTTCGGCCTTCGCACAGGACAGCCTGGGAAGAATTTGGTTTTCCACTTTTGGAGCAGGGATTTTTTGCATGAATGAAAAGTTTAAAACATTGACTTCCTATTCAGAAGCCAATGGTTTATCCAATAACGTGGTTTATTCTCTGCTGGAAGACGATGAACATTTCTTCTGGCTCACCACCAACAGGGGCCTGATGAGGTTTAACCCCTACACAGCTGCCTTGGTGACCTACCATCAGGAAGACGGCTTACCGATTGAAGAATTTAACCAGAATGGTTTTTACAAAGACCGGAACGGATACCTCTTTTTCTCCAGCACTGCCGGTTTAGTGATGAAGAATCAGGAAAACAAGGGGGCCTATAATTCCCCAACCCCTATAGTCCTGACCAGCATTGATATCAACTACAAATCGATGGACTCAAACCATCCCTCCCGCAAAGGACTGCCTTTTGAGGAGCTAAGCAAGATCGATCTCAATTATGCAGACCGTGTGGTGGCTTTTGAGTTTTCAGCACTTGATTTCCGCAATTCCGACAGGATCAGCTATGCCTATATGTTGGAGGGATTCAACAAGAACTGGGTAAAAGTGCCTGCTGAGCGCAGGTATGTG
Source organism: Cytophagaceae bacterium (assembly GCA_027488815.1). GTDB lineage: Bacteria > Bacteroidota > Bacteroidia > Cytophagales > JAIYAX01 > JAIYAX01. The sequence goes on from JAIYAX010000012.1 coordinate 84,397, forward strand.
ACCTACTCCAGTTTGCCATCAGGTACCTATGTGCTCAAGGTAAAAGCAGCTGTTGAGAAGGAGCAGTGGAACAGCAAAGTTCTGAGTCTGGTCATTCAGGTACATCCACCTTTCTGGGCGACCTGGTGGTTTATGGGTGGAGTTGCTGTGATTCTGCTGGGTATCGGAATGGGAAGCATCTACCTTTTCTCCAGGCAACGGCTCATCAGGAAAAATCAGGAATTGAGCGTGTTACGGCAGGTGCAGGAAGAACGGGAGCGAATCTCGAGGGATTTGCATGACCATGTAGGAGCGCAGATCACGTATATGATTACCAAGCTGGATCATTTGCAGTTCAAGGTTCCTCAGGCGCAGGAGTTACCCCATCGACTTGAAGTGATTAGTTCCCAAGCCCGTTCTACCATGCAATTGCTCAGAGAAACCATTTGGGCCATCAGAAAAGAACAAGTAAGCCTGCTGGAGTTCACACAAAAGCTGAAGGAATACATGAGCCAGATGTTTACCGGCATTGACCACATGACCTATGAGTTGCAGTCACAGGAGCCCTTACCGGAAAGAACCCTGAAGCCCATCAAGGCCCTCAACACATTTAGAATCATCCAGGAGGCGGTGACCAACTCAACAAAATATTCCGGAGGAACCTGGGTGAAAATACAGATTTCAGAAAATCTGGGTGAGCTGATGGTAGAGATTGCTGACAACGGCTGTGGTTTTTCAGAAGTAAACGATGACCCTACCGGTTTTCATAACGGTTTGGAAAACATGCGCTTCAGGGCAGAAGAGATGGGCGGAAGACTGGAGTTCTTTAACAATCAGGGTGCACATGTTCGTCTGACGGTTGAAGTGTGACATTGTTACTTCCAATCCCGTTGAGACAAATGACACGACAAACGATCATAATATTGACAGCGTTGCTCTCTGCTCTTAATATGCTCGCACAAAATTTACCTGAATCAACTGTAACTGGTTTAGTGTTTGACGAATCAACTGGAATGCCTTTGCCCTATGCTAACGTGTTGGTGAAAGGCAGTAGTATTGGAACAGTTACAAATTTCAAAGGAGAATTTAGAATCAGTATACCAACCAATTTCAAAAGTGACAGCTTGAAAATATCCTACATAGGTTACAAAACCAATTCAGTTGCTATATCAGAGCTTTCAACAGATAGTAAGATATTTCTAGTGGAGAGTGTAAATACCCTGAACGAGGTGCAGATTACAGGACAATCTGCTCTGTCTATCATGAAATCTGCTATTAAGAAAATACCTACCAATTACTATAGCCAATCCTACAAGAGTAAGGGGTTCTACAGGATAACATCAAAGAAGGATGCAAAATATATGCATCTCTCGGAAGCCGTATTTGAACTCCATAATGCTAAAAAAGCAAGCCAGTTCAAACTCGCAAAAATGCGAGCAATAAAAGATGAAAGGGAATCGCATGGTTTAGATCTCGGACTGAAACCAAACGGAATAATTGAATTCGATATCATAAACCATTCGACTGAGTTTGATTTTCTCCGTGAGAAAGGGTTAAAAGATTACGATGTTGATTTCGAGGAAAATATTACATACATGGATCAGGAGGTATTTGTGCTTTCCTTTGATCAAAAAGATGGAGTTAAGAAAGCTGGCTACAAGGGAAAGGTTTTTATCGACACAAAAACTTATGCAATAGTATATCTTGACTATGGATTTAGCCCAAAAAGCATTAAGTATCACAAATTTGGTGATGCTGCTCAGCGTGCCTTGATGAAGATTTTAGACATACACATTGAAATGCCTAAATCCGATTATAAGATTTCATATAAAGGGATTGGCGGAAGATACTATCTAAATACAGTTTACAATGAGGCTGTATTAATATTTCAAAGCAGCAGGTATCACTATAACTTTCTGGCCGATACCCGTGTTGACTATATCGTAAATGATTTAGATGTTACTAATACCTTGCCCTTTGCTAATAAAGAGACGCTCGGCAACAGTAAATTAATAGAAGAACAAGATTCCCCATATGATAAATCTTTCTGGGACGGTTATAATATTATTCTCCCAAACGTTGATTTTACTTCTATTGCTAAAAGCATTGAGTCTAACAATACAGCTAACGATACTCAAAGAGAGATTGAAGACAAATTGCCGAAGTACCCAAAGGATAAAGCAAGTAGGGTTGACTCTATCCTATCTTTCTATAATCGAAAGGGACTGTTCAATGGGAATGCTTTGATAGAGTACGAGGGAAAGACTATTCTTCAAAAAAGCTATAATAATAGGCTCACAGAAAATCAGTTGAAAACCCAGTTTAGGATAGGCTCCGTAGGTAAGACATTCACTTCGATGTTAATATTAATGTTAGAAAAAGACGGGCTTCTTAAACTTACAGATTCAGTGAAAGAGTATTTGCCCACTTATAGACATAGAAACATTACTATTGAGCAGTTGCTAACTCATCAATCAGGTTTGCCTGATTATCTAGCTAAGAATGAATATGTGATTCGTCTTTTTGAAAAGGAATTTTCAGTAGGAGAATTAGTTGAACAATTTTGCAGCGACTCTCTGGAATTTGATTCAGGGAGTAAATTCCAATATTCCAATTCAGGCTATGTTGTCCTAAGTCTTATTGTCGAAAAAGTGTCAGGGAAATCCTTTGGAGAGGTATTGAAAGAAAGAATATTTCAACCCTTGCAAATGAACGATACCTATTTTGGGACCTCAGTTGATACTGCGAACCTTGCTACAGGATACATGTACGGACAGCCTGAGCCAAAGTACTATCCACAGAATGTAAGTGGTGCAGGTGGAATAACTTCAACATTGGAGGATATGATAAAATGGAGCCACAGTATTGAAGAGGAAACGCTTCTTCCAAAAGAGAAATTGGATTTACTATTTGTTCCAAGAGCTAGTTACTCGGATTGGGATGCCGACTATGGATACGGTTGGATGTTAGATAAGTATAAGTTCAAGACTTCAAAAAATAATGTTATCCGCTACCATCCAGGCACTGATTTTGGCTTTTATTCGATGTTTTTAAAACAACATGAGAAAAAGATCACGCTAATTCTGCTCAATAATACTGGCGATTTTCCCCGATTTGAAATTTCCGACTTGATCTTAAATACACTTGACTAACGTACAATTTAAAGATAGTGAGGCATAGTTGGCACGTGGCGGTAACAAAATGTTTGCGCAAGGGTGGGGTAATGTGCAGGCTCAAAGTGTTGTCTTCGTTCAACGTTTTGTCACGTTCACAGATTCGTTTTCAAAAGCCCACCACTGCACAATCTGCAAACCAATAAGGTCATGAGGCAAAACTATTTTCCCAATACAATGCCACACCAATCTGTTCGTTGTACTGACCGGTGAATGATTAAACAACTCAATGTCAGACAGACATCTTTTCCTAAAAAATGGACTGGAAATAATGCAAATGCCGTATAGCCTGGATACTTTATTTTTATTTGCTTAGGGCCATGCAGATCTCAATTGCTTTAGTCGAAGACAATCCTTCTCTGACACAGGTGATATCGGAGACGTTGGGCCTTTTTGACGAGCTAAAACTGGTGTTTACAGCCAGCAACGGACGAAATGCCTTGCAAAAACTGGAAGGACTGCGGGAATTGCCTCAGGTGATTTTAATGGATATCGAGATGCCGGTAATGGATGGAATCCGAACCACAGCAGAGCTTACAAAAAAGTACCCTGAGATCAAGGTGGTCATGCTTTCGGTATTTGATCAGGATGATAAGATTTTTCAATCTATACTGGCCGGGGCTACAGGCTATTTGTTAAAAGACGAGAAACCCGGCAGGCTCATGCAGGCCATTGAAGATGCCATCACCGGAGGGGCTCCCATGTCGGCACAGATCGCAGGCAGGGCATTGCAGATGCTTCGTAAAAACATGAGCCCTGTACTGCCAGGAGCAGAGGAGGTATCCATGCCAAGAAGTGGAGTTGATCTTACCCGACGGGAATGGGAAATTCTTGAAGACCTTTCGAACGGGTTAAGTTATCAGCAGATAGCAGATAAACTGGTCATCAGCCCCAAGACCGTTCGTAAGCATATTGAAAACATTTACGAAAAACTACGGGTACACAACAAGGTAGAGGCCACTCAGTTAGCCATTAAAAACCGCTGGTTTCAATAGCTATCAGCTCATTTTTATCCTTACTTCTTCCGGAAGGCCGCTTACTTTTCTTCGACTGTAATCAAAACAAATGATACCCGTCTTTGCCCAGGCCACAGCTCTGTTTCCTGATTGGGTGCTCAGGCGGTAATACAGATCGAAGCCTACCCTGCTGAGATCATAGGGCTCAATTTCAGCTAAAATCACATCCCCGTAAAAGGCTTCTCCTTTGTAAAGTATGGCACTATCGGCCATGATGGTCCCGACCCCGCCCAGATCCATTTCAGAATAGCCCATGCTTTTAAAATACTGCAACCGGCACTCATGCATCATTCCAAGTATGGCATCATTACCGACATGACCACCATAATTCACGTCAGAGATTCTTACCGGGATCAGAGTTTGAAACCGAAAGTCGGGAGGCATCTTGAGATCTATTCTGGGCATAGGCTCTGAATTTTTCAGGCAATTTGGGCATGTATTCGGGCATCATGACTTTTGTCACCGATCAACAGCATACTAATTGCTAATTTAGCCTATAAATTCAGCCCGGGTGGGCAGAATTCTGAGAAATATAAAGCCTTTTTATAGACCATGTTTGTAAAGCAATTGTACACCGGCTGCCTTGCAGAAGCCGCATACTACATCGAATCAGAGGGAGAAGCAGCTGTCATCGACCCTATTCGTGAAACAGAACCTTATGTAGATTTGGCTGCCTCAAGGGGAGCAAAGATAAAATACATTTTTGAGACGCATTTTCATGCGGACTTTGTCTCCGGCCACCTTGATTTGGCAAAGAAAACAGGAGCCACCATCGTTTATGGACCAACGGCAGTCGCCTCCTTTGAAGCTCACATTGCCTCTGACTCTGAGACATTCAGTCTTGGTAAAATTCAGATCAAAGCCCTTCACACTCCCGGACATACCCCTGAAAGTACCTGCTACATCTTGATCAATGAGCAAGGCAAGGAAGAAGCCATTTTCACAGGCGATACCCTCTTTGTTGGCGATGTAGGTCGTCCGGATCTTTTAGATGGAGTGATCATTTCAAAAGAAGAGCAAGTAGCTGCACTCTATGAGACCGTTACCCAAAAGATCATGACTCTGCCCGATGATATGATCGTTTATCCCGGACATGGACCCGGCTCTATGTGCGGAAAAAGTATTGGAAACGAAAAACAATCAACCATAGGTCAGGAAAAGAGGACTAACTATGCCCTTCAGCCGATGAGTAAGTCTGAGTTTGCGGAGATAGTGCTTAAAGATCAGTTGCCTGCTCCCAATTACTTCGTAAAAAATGCCATCATCAACCGCAAAGGATATGATAGTATTGATGAAGTGATGGACCGAAACGTGAAAGAACTTAGTCCTTCAGAATTGAAAAAGGAAGTAGAGGCTGGGGCTTTGGTGTTGGATGCACGAAATGGAAATGAATTTGAAAAAGGCTTCATCAAAGGATCCATTAATGTTGGACTTGATGGAAGTTTTGCCGTATGGGTAGGAACATTGATCGACATTCAGCAGCGGATAGTTGTGATTACACCCAAAGGCAGGGAGAGGGAAACCATTCTCAGGTTAGCAAGGGTAGGTTTTGAGCAAGTGGCAGGTTATTTCCCTGCCGATCGGTCAGCATGGGAGTCAGCTGGGCTTATCACCGATACGCTGAATTCGATCACCCCTGAGCAGTTTGCAGGCAGCCTTGAAGAACGTGAAGTCCTCGATGTCCGCAGAACAGATGAGTTCCGCAGGCAACATGTGAAGGATGCTTCCAACTTTCCCTTGCGAAGCTTACCTGCTGACTTTACTGAGCTCAATCCTTCAAAAGACTACACGATCCATTGTGCCGGCGGTTACCGTTCTGTAATTGCAGCATCCCTGCTCAAAGCCAAAGGTTTTAAGTCTGTAACCAATGTGTATGGAGGATTTGATGCGATCAAGAAAACTCATGCACCCACCCTTTCGGAAGAACTGACTGCCTGATTTAGGTACAGGGGCAGCTAGTAGTACTGCTCCTGAACACTAAACCCAACACTTCTATGCTCAAATACCTGAATTTAAGAAATACTGCAGGCATTACCCTTGGAGCGATAGCCGGCTTCAGCTATTGGTATTTTGTTGGATGTAAATCCGGAAGTTGCCTTATTACCTCCGTATGGTATCATAGCGCTCTTTATGGGGCAATTATGGGTTACCTTTTGGTCTCAAGCTTTGCTAAGGACAATAAGTCCTGAAGCAAACAGAGCCTGTTGCATTCTATACTTTTAATGCCTCATTTCCATTGGTATTCATCGCCCATTTGGTTTTATTTGTGCAAACAAATCAATTCTCATGAGCAGCAGAATGTTACCCCTAATCGAAGGATTTTCGGCGCAACTAAGCCACGCCCTTAAGATCGGGGAGGCCGCCAAGACGACGGGTCACCATCACCCTATCCACAATGTGGCCATTGCCGGCCTTGGAGGCTCAGGCATAGGAGCTAACTGGGTGGAGTCTATTGTAAAAGAGCATCTGCAAGTGCCCTATACGGTCACTAAAGATTATGACATACCGGCCTTTGTCGGTCCAAACACCCTGTTTATCGGCTGCTCTTTTTCAGGTAATACAGAGGAGACCCTTGAGAGTCTCGAAAAAGCATTGAAATCAGGAGCTAAAGTCGCTTGCGTCACCTCTGGAGGTAAAATGCTTGAGCTGGCTCAGAAGCATCAACTTGATCATATCATTATCCCAGGCGAAAGCCAATGCCCAAGAGCCAACATCGGCTATTCATTTATCCAGCTTTTATACCTGCTTCGTTCGTACAACCTGTTCAATCTTGCATTTGAATATGATGTTCAGGAAGCGATAGGCCTCCTCCATCAGGAGCAGGAGAACATTCATGAAGAAGCCAAAAGAATAGCGGCCATCTTCAAGGGAAGGCTGCCCATCTTATATGCAGACTCCCGTTTTACACCTTTGATCGTCCGGATTCAGCAGCAGATCAATGAAAATGGAAAGCAACTTTGCCATGTAGCCGCTTTCCCGGAGATGAACCACAATGAACTTGTAGGTTTCAAATACCCGGGAGACCTTCTTCAGAATAGTGCAGTGTTCTTTTTCAGATCCAGCTACAACAACCCTCGTGTAGGCCTTCGCTGGGACCTTTGTGAAGGGATTTTCAAGCGTTATTGCCCACAGGTCCATGTTACTGAAGCTTTGGGTAAAGGGTTTATCACTCAGATGCTGTACTGGAACAACCTTTTCGACTGGGTTTCATATTATTTGGCTGAGCTTAACGGAGAAGATCCTTTTACCATTGAAGTGATCAATTACCTGAAGGGAGCACTGGCCAAAAATTAAGCGCCTGAACAGGTCGTATGAAAAGAAGTGTTGCCCTTGCCAATCTGGGGATGATCAGCTACAGGGATGGCTGGGAAATCCAGGAGCATTTCTTTAATGAAACCATTCATAAAAAGCTTTTAAACAGGGACAGAGAATCATCTGGTCAGCTGCATGAACCCACTCAGGATCACCTCCTGATGTGCGAACACCCACATGTGTACTCACTTGGCAAGAGTGGCAAAGAGGAACATTTACTTCTCAATCCTGAGCAACTAAAATCGGTTCAGGCTGAGTTTGTTAAAACCAACCGTGGTGGCGATATCACGTATCATGGTCCGGGACAACTGGTCGTCTATCCTATTCTTGACCTTGACCACTATTTCACCGATATCCATAGGTACATGCGGGAGCTTGAGGAGGTGGTCATTCGTTGCCTGGCAGATTTTGGAATTACAGCCGGGCGTATCAAAGGACTTACCGGCGTATGGCTAGGTGATGAAGATGACCCCAATGCCAGAAAAATATGTGCAATGGGGGTGAAAGCAAGTCGCTGGGTAACCATGCATGGCCTGGCACTCAATGTCAATACCGATTTGGACTATTTTCGATACATCGTCCCTTGTGGCATAGAGGACAAAGCAGTAACTTCGATTAGTAGAGAAACCGGACAGTTAATTCCTATGGATAAAGTGGTAAGCAGCTTCCTGAAGCACTTTTCAGAGCGATTTGACTGTATATTTACCAAACAAGAGGAATGAAGAAAGATATTGATTTCAGACCTGTAGAAGGGGTTGCCGTGATAGTGGCACGTACCCTCGCTCCTGAAGGCCACTATGAGTGGAATGTACATTTACTCAACAAAAATCCCTTTCTGATCCATAACGTCCTCGTCACCTCCAAGGGGTATGGGATGCTTAATGATGAGCCTAAAAAGACAAGTGTGCTACGCCATCATTTTGATGAAATCCCTGCCGGGGGAACAGCTTTGGTAGAGCCTATCGACCCTGCGGTGTTTCCCTTGGTCAATGAGTATTGGGTAAGCTACTACATAGGCATGCAGATCTATGACAAAAAGTTCATCTTTATGCCGGATACCATAATTGAAGCAAATCTGATGCAGATACCTAATACCAAAATGGAGGGCATCCTTCATGAATAAGGCCACTCTGAGCGCCCTGCGCCATATTTTGTTCATTGATATTGAAACTGTAGGAGTTGCACAGGATTATCAATCTCTACCGGAACGGCTCAAGGCTCATTGGGACTATAAAGCAGGCTTCCTTCGCAAGGATGAAAAGTCTGCTGAAGAACTCTTTAATGAAAGAGGAGGAATTTATGCCGAGTTTGGAAAAATTGTCTGTATTGGAATGGGCTACATTGCTTCTTCTGACAAAGGTCCTTTGCCCCAGCTGCGCATAAAAACCCTCTTCGGTGATCAGGAGACGGAGCTGCTTCAGCTTTTTGCAGATACGCTTGTAGATAAATTCAGCGACCCCAGATTGACCCTCTGCGCACACAACGGTAAGGAGTTTGACTTTCCGTACCTCTGCCGACGTATGATAGTGAATGGAGTAAAACTGCCTCCGGTATTGCAGATTGCAGGTAAAAAGCCCTGGGAAATTCCACATATAGATACACTGGAGCTATGGAAGTTTGGAGACTACAAACACTATACTTCACTTGATTTGCTTGCAGCATTGATGGGGATTGATACCAGTAAGAACGATCTGAGTGGCGACAAAGTCAACCAGACGTATTACCAGGACAATGACCTGCCCAGAATTGCGAAGTACTGCGCCCAGGATGTTGCCGTTTTAGCCCAGCTTTACCTCTGCCTTAGCCAGTCAGGCTCTCCGACCGATTTGGAAATCATTTACACCTGAGCCATTGAACAAATTCCGTAACTTGACCACACAATATAGCCTTTGCAAATGAAGGAAAATGAAGTGATCCTGCATGTCCGCTCTTTGCAGACCCATTTTAAGAATGAAACTGGGGTAACTAAAGCCGTTGAGCAGGTGAGTTTTAAACTAAAGAAGGGAGAAACCTTAGGCATCGTAGGCGAATCCGGTTCAGGCAAATCAGTCACTTCACTTTCGCTGATGCGACTGATTAAAAACCCTCCCGGCAGGATCGTTGGCGGAGAAATACTGTTTAATTCTCAAAGCATGGGGCAGGTCGATGTGGTGAAGTTGAACGACAAAGAACTTCGCAACCTACGGGGTAATGAGATATCCATGATTTTTCAGGAGCCCATGACCTCGCTCAATCCGGTGTATACCTGTGGCTTTCAGGTGATGGAAGTCCTCATGCTTCACAAAAAGATTGGAACGAAGGAAGCCCAGGCTCTTACCATTGAGCTGTTTAAAAAGGTAAAACTTCCCAGGCCGGAAGCCATTTTCAAGAGCTACCCACACCAGATTTCAGGAGGGCAAAAACAGCGTGTCATGATTGCCATGGCGATAGCCTGCAAGCCGCAGGTGCTCATAGCCGATGAACCTACTACTGCTCTCGACGTAACCGTTCAGGCTACCATCTTGGATCTGCTCAGGCAGTTGAGAGATGAAAATGAAATGTCCATCATTTTCATTACCCACGATTTGGGGGTGATCGCTGAAATCGCTGATCGAGTGATGGTGATGTACCATGGGCAGGTAGTTGAAGAAGGCCCTGTTTTTGACATATTTGATAATCCACAGCACCCTTATACCAAAGGCTTGCTGTCCTGCCGGCCTCGCCTTGACCTCAGACTTAAAGTGCTTCCTGTGGTATCGGATTTCATGGAGGTAGACTCAGACGGTAATGTGGCAGAACGTAAAGGAGTTGGAAAATACGCTTCTATTACAGATGCTATCATTCAGAATTACATCACCAAGGAAGAAATCGATGCCCGAAACAAAGCCTATGAGCAGAATGAGGTGATTCTGGAAGTTAAAAATCTAAAAACTTATTTCCCGTCCAAACGAAACCTGTTTGGCAAAGTAAAAGACTACGTAAGAGCAGTGGATGATGTCTCCTTCAAAGTACACTATGGGGAGACCATCGGTCTGGTAGGAGAAAGTGGTTGCGGCAAAACTACTCTGGGGAGGTCAATTTTACACCTTACTCAGCCCACCTCAGGTGAGATCTACTTCCATGGCAAGGACATAAATACCTACACCCGTGAGGAGTTGCGTAGTTTGAGGCGTGACTTACAGATCATCTTTCAAGACCCATACTCTTCACTCAATCCCCGCATGACCGTAGGTGAGGCCATCGTTGAGCCAATGACTGTTCATGGTGTGTTGGATTCATTCAAGGAGCGCAAAGAGATGGCCATTGAGCTTCTAGAGAAAGTAAACCTGAAAGCAATGCACTTCAACAGGTACCCGCATGAGTTTTCAGGTGGGCAGCGGCAACGTATCTGTATTGCTCGTGCTTTGGCATTGCACCCCAGCTTTATTATATGCGATGAGTCTGTTTCTGCATTGGACGTATCCGTGCAGGCACAAGTGCTGAATCTGCTCAACAAACTCAAGGAAGAGTTTCAGTTTACTTCTATTTTTATCTCACACGACCTCTCGGTTGTCAAGTTTATCTCTGATCGTATCATTGTCATGAGCAATGGGCAGATTGTTGAGTCAGGCTATTCAGATGAGTTATATGAAAATCCTCAGCAAGAGTATACCCGCCGTTTAATTGATTCAATACCCAAGGGAAGACTTGAAGATATCAAAGCCGCACAGTTAAAAAGAGCGTTAATCTGATGCCCCGCTCTGACAGAAAGAACCGTGCAGCAGCCAGGCAGCCTCAGGTTATAGAAGTACTTGATTTTTTTCAGTTTTACGGACGTAAGGCCTTCCGTCTCAAGCAAATCAGCAAAGAGCTGGGAATGAATACCCCGGCAGAAAGGCAATGGCTGCTGGAAACACTTGAAGGACTGGTAGCGGCCGGAAAGATTGCATTTAAGTTTCCCGATCAGTTTTCAGGTTTATCAAAAGAGTCAAAAGCCTCAGAACAGGGTCAGAAGAGAAATGTGCTGACCGGGAAGGTTGACTTTGTAAATCCAAAATATGCCTTCGTAGTGGTGGAAGCCGGAAAGGTAGAAGTGAAAGTCAGTGAGAGCCAATTAAATGGTGCATTGCATGATGACACTGTGGAAGTTGAAGTAGGCAAGCAGAACAGGGGTGGCCGGCACCCGGAAGGTAGGGTAACGGCTGTGTTGCAAAGAAGCAGAGATACTTTTGTTGGAAGGGTTGAAATTTCCGCTCGGTATGCTTTCGTAGTTCCCGATTTCCGCAAGATGTTCTACGACATTTTTGTGCCTCCTCATGAGTTGAATGGCGCAAAACATGGAGAGAAAGTAGTAGTGAGACTCACCAGCTTTCCGGAGCGGAACAAGAAGCCGGAAGGGAAAATCGAACGTGTTTTGGGGATGTCAGGAGAGCATCAAACGGAAATGCATTCCATCATGGCAGAATTTGGATTACCCTTTGAGTTTCCAAAAGACGTTGAAAATGAAGCTGAGCGTATTCCTGACCAGATTGCTGAAAAAGAACTTGCTTCCAGAAGGGATTTCAGAAAAATCACAACGTTTACCATTGACCCTGACAACGCCAAAGATTTTGACGATGCCTTATCGATACGGATGCTTGATAATGGCATGACAGAAGTAGGAGTTCATATTGCCGATGTAACACATTATGTGAGAGAAGGCACCCTGCTTGAACGGGAGGCTCAAAACAGAGCTACCAGTGTATATCTTGTCGACCGTACCATACCCATGTTGCCAGAAAAACTCAGCAACAACCTTTGCTCTTTGGTACCTCATCAGGATCGTTTGACCATGTCAGCGGTATTTGTTTTGAACCAGGAGGGAGAAATCCTGGAGGAATGGTTTGGGAAAACAGTCATTCATTCGGCCCACCGATTTACATACGAGGAGGCGCAGGAAGTAATCGAAGGCAAATCAGAGCTTTACAAAAAGGAAATTCATTTACTAAACCATCTTGCTCTCAAGCTGCGGCAGCGTCGGTTTGCCGAAGGGGCCATTACTTTCGAAACCATAGAGCTTAAATTCAAACTTGCAGACGATGGAACACCTTTGGGGATGTTTCCAAAAGAACGCAAGGACGCACATAAGTTGATTGAGGATTTTATGTTGCTCGCCAATAAGCGGGTGGCAGAATATGTCCACAACACCCGCAAAGGAAAACAGGAGCCTGCAATGGTTTACCGGGTTCACGAGTCTCCTGATCCTGAAAAAGTGAGAAATTTTGCAGGAATTGCCGCCCGATTTGGCTATCCGATGAAACTGGATGCCGGAAAATTGGCTCTTGCCTTTAATAAACTGGTGGATAGTCTTGAAGGCAAGGAGGAGCAAAACGTTTTACAAAGCATGGCCATTCGTACCATGGCAAAAGCACGATATGGTACGGAGCCTTTAGGCCACTTTGGCCTGGCTTTCCCGTTTTACACGCATTTTACTTCTCCTATCCGCAGGTATCCTGATATGATGGCACACCGCCTGCTGATGCATTATTTGAAAGGAGGCTCCTCCACCGATAAAGAAGAGTTGGATCAGCAGTGCAAGCATAGCTCAGAGCGGGAAAAGAGAGCAAGTGATGCAGAGCGGGCATCCATCAAGTACAAGCAAGTAGAATACATTCGCAACTACGGCAAGAAAGTGTTTGAAGGGATTGTGTCGGGTATGACCGATTACGGAATCTTTGTGGAGATGACGGAAACACGTTGTGAAGGCATGGTAAGGGTTTCGGATCTTATGGATGACTACTATGAGTTCGATGAGAAGAATTTCAGGATGGTGAGTAAGCGAAATAAGAAACATATAAACCTTGGGCAAAAGGTAATGGTTAAAGTGAAGGGTACGGATCTTGACCGCCGAACCATTGACCTCACCCTACTCAACCCACGTGAAGCCGATGACTTCTGATTACCTCAGCAAGCTCAATGCTTTTTTAGATCAACACTCGTATGGCTCCAGACCTCCGGAGCTTTATGAACCTATTTATTACACCATGTCCATGGGAGGTAAGCGAATGCGGCCTTTGCTGTGTCTGCTGGCCTACAGCCTCTATCGGGACAATTATGAAAAAGCTCTGCCTGCAGCCGCTGCAGTAGAGGTCTTTCACAATTTCACTCTTTTGCATGACGATATCATGGACCAGGCTCCACTGCGTAGGGGCAAGCCCACGGTTCATGAGCGTTGGAGCACACCAGTGGCCATCCTTTCAGGTGATGTGATGATGGTGAAGGCATACGATTTATTGCTCGACCTTGACCACAGGCATCCTGTCCCATTGATCAGAAAGTTCAATGTCACGGCAGCCGAGGTATGTGAAGGCCAACAGATCGATATGAATTTTGAACAAAGGGCAACGGTATCTGTAGAAGAATACCTTGACATGATCAAGCTCAAAACAGCCGTCTTACTGGGCTACAGCCTATGGTCAGGTGCTTTTTTGGCAGGTGCTTCTCATCGTGACTGCGACACACTGTATGACCTGGGAGTGGCCATGGGAATTGGATTTCAATTAACCGATGATCTGCTGGATGTTTTCGCAGATCAGGCCAAGTTTGGCAAACAGGTAGGTGGTGATATTATTTCCAACAAGAAAACTTATCTCCTGATACGTGCTCTTGAAGATGCTTCGGAGGCTCAAAAGAAGAATATGCAGTCTTGGCTGGAGCAGAAAGAATTTGATAAGGCTGTGAAAGTGGAGGCAGTTACCCAGATCTATAAAGAATTGGGAATTGAAGAAAAAACCCGATCGCTGATCTCCTCTTATTTTGACAAAGCATTTAACCTTGCTTCTCATTTACAAGTTAACTCGGAGACTTCTCTGGTTCTTCGAAACTATATGGAGGAACTGATCGGTAGAGACCATTGACCATAACCGTCGCCATTATCCTCTTCACCATTGCTCTCAGCTTTCTGGCCTGGAGGGATGAATCCTTGTTGCATAAGCTTACTCATTATCCTTTTGAAGTAAAGCGGAAAAACCAATACTACCGTTTGCTAAGTTCAGGCTTTGTGCATGCCAATTATATGCACTTGGCATTCAATATGTTGACCTTGTATTTTTTTGGAGATTTAGTGGCCTACTATTTAGGTCAGGGGCAAACCTATGGGGGAGCTTTTCTCTTCCTGGGTCTATATCTGGGTGGTATTGTCGTTTCAGATTTACCTACACTATTACGCCACAGGGATCATGCTTCTTATCACAGCCTGGGAGCATCTGGGGGAGTTTCTTCAGTGGTTTTTAGCTTTATAGCTTTTGAGCCTACACAGAATCTTTGCCTTTTTTTTATTCTATGCCTTCCCGGCTTTGTTCTGGGAATTCTCTATCTGATCTATAGTTGGTATATGGCAAAAAAACCATCAGACCATATCAACCATGAGGCTCACCTGTACGGGGCTTTGTTTGGTGTTCTTTATACCGTGTACTTTTATCCGGAGCTTATCTCAACATTTTTTCTGAGATTAAGCCGTCTCGATTTATTGTTTATTAACTAAACGAGAGGATTTTAACTTTTAACTATTAGGCCCTTTTAGCCTAATAATTCAAGTAAAGTCCGAAAAGCAACGACTGAGTCTCCGTACCTATCTTTCGTTTTTTGCTGCAGGTCAGGCGCAAATTGATTCTGATAAGTTTGATAGGCTTTACTGTCCGGTGCCAGGTATTGAATAGCAAAAGTGACCCCATTTTCCTGATCAGCACCTATAAGTTTCAGCATCCGGTATTCTTCAAAGCAACCAGTAGCCAACACTTCCGGAATATGTTCGTAACGCATCCAATCAAGCCATTCAGCCTGAATACGCTCATCCACCGAAACGGTCACATTGTAGAGTAGTTTGTTCAAAGCAAATTTCAGAATTAGATAGCCCTCATACGCTCTATTTTCAGGCTGCTATTTCAGCACATTTACCCAGCCGGAGTAAGTGCTTCCGTCTGATTCGTTTTTGGCCTGATAGTAATAAACACCTGCTTCTACATCATCAGCCTTCCAGTCGTCTTTGTAGCTAGGAGAGCTATATACCAATCTTCCCCAGCGGTTATTGATTCTGACTGAAATCACTGCATCAAGGTCAAGACCACGAAGGTAGAGAACATCATTTTTGCCGTCACCATTAGAGGTAAGAACGTTGTTGGGAACAAATGGCTTAATCGACAAAACATCAGTTCTTATTTCAGTACAAGTATCGCCAGGATCAGTGCCTTTTACCTGGAAGGTCACCAGGCTAATGCGATAATCACCCGGCTCACGAACTTCAAAATTCTCAATATCACGCTCTCTGATGATGGTGTCTCTGCGGCTGGCACCGGTGAACTGTATTCTCCAATAGTTCTGAATAGGGTCTAATGGAGTCATGTTTCTGATGAAATCAAGCTTGAACGGCAAGGGTAAGTCTGCAGCCTCTTTTAACGTGATTGGGGTACCCTGTAGAAGTTCATCAGTTTTCAGCAACACATCATATTCAGGCTTCATCTCTTCGTACATGCGTAGCCTTACGCCAAAGTTTTTCACGCAGGTGCCTCTTCTGATACCTCCTGTGAAAATGTAAGTACCTCTTCCTGGCACTACAAATCTTGGCCTGAAGGTAGGTTCGTCAAATACAAGCGAGTCAAGCGGTCTGCTGAAGAAGAGACTATCACCTAAGGAATTGGTAAGGTTCAACTGCAGCACTTCAGCAAAACAAAGTGACGTATCCACATTAGACACAATTGGCGGAGGGGCAACTACAAGTAAAAAGGAATCAAACCTCACGCAGCCCAGCGGGTAGGTAACCCTTACGGAATAATACCGGGTACTGTCTGCGGTTACACTTATGGTCTGTTGTGTAAGTACCGAACTGATTGTAGGGTGTGACTTCCATAAGTATTGCAAGGGTACGCTGCCACCACCTGCGGTAAGGGCTAATACATCACCCGGGCAAACGGAGGGAACATTAGGAATAATCGGTTGATACACAAATACCGTGATCGTATCGGAGCCTCGACAACCTGTCAATGAGTCAAAGACCGTAAGACGATAGGTAGTGGTGACTGGTGGATAGGCATTTGGGGTTAAGCAGTTGGTACAACTCAATCCAATTGGAGGCGTCCAGAGGATCGAGTCAGAAGCCAGGAAAGGAGTGGGGTTAATCAATGCACTGTCTGAACCACATACATCTACATCACTAGTGGTTTCGTACTCAAACTCCTCCCTGATTTGTAGGATAATGGTGTCTCCTCGTGGGTTATTGCTGGCTGTGTCATCACATGGAGTGTATACACGCAAGATCATGGTCTCCAAAGGATCACTTACAGTATCAAGAAGTGGAACCACAGTTAAAACAGCAGAGTCCTGATTACCCGGGATGATAATGAAATTTTTGATAGGCTGGCCGGCGGTATCGGTGTAATCAATGCCATTAGCAGCGGTTCCGTCAATTTCCCAAAACACTTTCAGATCAGCAGTATCAGGCCTAAGTCTTTTAAATACAAATTCTCCGGGATTACAACCTTCAATGGAATAATCGAAGCGATCAAAGCTTGAGCGTGCGTCGATGTCAGCATTGAGTGCCTGAAAGCTTCCATTTTCAAGGATCACAAACGAGTCCAGCACGCTGTCGGTAACATCAGCTATGGCAAGTTTAAGTGTGTAGGTTTGGCACTTAACTACTGGGATAACCGCATCAAGTTTAACTGTAAAGCCATCATAGCCGATATTTAGGGTTCCGGGAGTACAGCCCCCTTGATTAAAGTTAGCAATGAAAAAAGCTTGGTTTGCCGGACAAGCGCCTCCACAACCTCCATTGGTCACATTGGTGATAGCTACTGGTATGGTGGTGTTTGGAACCCTGGCTATATTTTGAAAAACATAATTACCCCCGTTTGGATTAGGTCCTGAAACAAAAAAGCCAAAAACATCATTGAAGTTTGAGCAAGAGAAGTTAGGATACTCTTCTGATCCGAATACGTAACTGAATTTGATGGTATCTCCAAAGGGTACGAAGTTAAACTGGATCACGCACACATCATTTACTGAACCGGTGGCTATGGCAGCAAGTTGTGGGTCAGAAGGGCCTGCAGGATTTGGAGTACCTGTTTGTCCGATGGCTCCATTTGGCCCAGGAGCCACGTTTACGTTTCCGGAAGTCATGATCAGACCCCTTCTGATACCTGTTACAGGAATTACCGCATTGTCTCTGAAGGAACCGTAGGCCTGGTTGTTCTGACCAATATTTGAAGTGATATTAGAAATCGTCACTCCCGGACCTACCAACCGACGAATCAATGTATCCAGCGGCAGAGTAGTGGGATTTACAGGTGCAGTGATGATCTGCGCAATCGACTGACCTTGAAATAAGGAAACAATTAAGCAAAGGGCGAATAAGACATACCGTAAGTGAAGAACTGATATAGATTTTTTCATGCCGAAAAGTTTTGATAGGTAGCGGAAAAACAAACAAAAATAAGGCAGATACCCTACAACTACAAAATATAATTGCAAACTTCATTTTATTGTCCTGCCTCAAAAATATATTTGCAGTGTGGATGCCTCCTTCCTGCGCCGCAATAGGCTCAAAACACCTGTTCTGATCTTTCTTGTGCTGGTTCATGTAGCAGGAGCGTTAGGGCTATGGCACCCTGATAGCAGAGCTATCTTTCAACTTTTAGTTCCTTTCAGTTTATTGCTCAGCCTAGGTCTGGTTCTGATATTTCACACAGAATGGAACTCTGCTTTTTTTCTCTTTTTGATACTTACCTATTTGCTAGGCTTCCTGGTTGAGTGGGCAGGAGTAAGTACAGGGGTCATTTTTGGTTCTTATCACTATGACCATGCCTTAGGGTTTAAATATGCTGAGGTTCCTTTGGTAATTGGAATCAATTGGGTTTTGTTGATTTATTGTTCAGGAGTAATTGGAGGGCTCTTTCGGAGCAATACGGTTCGCAGTTTTATCGGAGCGTTGCTGATGGTGTGCATCGATTTTTTGATCGAACCTGTTGCCATGAAGTATGGCTTTTGGTCCTGGAAGAATGATGCCGTGCCGTTGCAGAACTACCTGGCCTGGTTTGTTTTTTCATTCGTTTTGCTTCAGATCTTCTTCAGGCTAAAGTTTCGGAAAATCAATCTCATAGCCCCGTTAGTTTACTTTTTGCAACTTCTGTTTTTCACGATGCTTTTTTTACTCAGTTGGTTTTTTCCTGAACCGGGCTCTCTATTTTAGTTTAAACATTTAGGCCCCGGCATTGTTACGTTCTGGTAGAAGCAGGATGGGAAAGTTTTCAATCAAAGATCTTGAGCAGCTTACTGGCATTAAGGCTCATACACTGCGCATTTGGGAGCAGAGGTATAATTTTATTAAGCCTCAACGCACTGAGACCAATATCAGGCATTATTGTGATGAGGACCTTAAGCTCATACTCAATATCTCTCTGTTAAAAGACAGAGGATACAAAATATCCAAACTTGCCGACATGAGCCCAGTAGATCTCATGGCCGAAGTAGCTCAGGTGACTGAGAAGGTTTTGGAGTTTCCGGATCAGATCAGTGCGCTTACCCTGGCCATGATTGACATCGATGAAGATCGGTTTGAGCGCATCATGTCAAACAACATTTTGAGGCATGGATTTGAAAAGACCATGGTCAACATTATTTACCCCTTCCTCAATCGGGTAGGAATCCTTTGGCAGACAGGTAGCATCAATCCTGCCCAGGAACATTTTATAACTAACCTCATCCGCCAGAAAATCATTGTGGCCATTGATGGCTTTACAGGCAAAAGGAAGGACGATGCAAGGAAGTTTTTACTGTTCCTGCCCGAAGGTGAGCTTCATGAAATCAGCCTGCTCTTTGCCTGGTACCTGGCAAAAAGTGCCGGACACAAAGTGGTTTATCTGGGTCAGAGTTTGCCTTTTGTTGACCTTCAGGAAGTCTACAAAACCCATGAGCCCGAGTTTATTTTTACAATACTTACCTATGTGCCTGAGGAAAGCACTCAGGCCTATATGGATAAACTTTCGGGTACTTTCCCCAACTGCAATATTTTGATCACCGGCTATCAGGTAGTGGGCAATGAATTCAGGAGCAATGCCAATGTTCGCATTCTTCAAAACTTCAATGATTTCATTAACTTATTAAAAACGGTATAAAAAAAGCCCTTTCGGGCTAAAATTCAGACAACTTTCCTTTTTTCCAGTTGTTTTTCCTTGAATTTTTTGAGCTGTCTTTGCAAGCCTTCGATCGCCAGATCCGTAGCTGACTCAAAGGTTCGTCCTTGTTCTTTGACAAATAAAGAGCTACCCGGAATGTTTAGTTTGATCTCAACAATCTTATTCTCCATATGTTCATCCTTGTCCAGTCGTAAAAAAACTTCCCCATCAATGATTCGGTCGAAGTAGGTGTCAAGTTTGGTTGATTTCTTTTTAATGAAATCCAGCAGCTTTTGGTCAGCGTCGAAATGAATGGACTGCATGTGAAGTTTCATGGTCAATCGTGGGTTTAAAGGTTAAACAATAGGAAAACTAAGATTTTGGGTGCGCTTGCTCGTATACTTTTTTGAGTTTTTCAATCGAATTGTGTGTGTAAACCTGAGTTGCTGCCAGGCTACTATGCCCCAACAGTTCCTTGATCGCCTGTAGTTCCGCTCCATTGTCAAGCAGGTGTGTGGCAAACGTATGGCGTAGGATGTGTGGGCTTTTTTGGGTCATCCCGGGGATGTCTTTTAAAAAAAGCCTGACTTTGCGCTGTACAAACATAGGGTAACAAGGCTTAAGCTGATCAGTAAGCAGCAGGGACTTTTCTGTAGGTTCTGCAAGCTTATTTCTTTCCTGCAAATACTTTTCCAAAAGGCGTATCAATGAAGGGTAAAGAGGAATTAGCCTTTCCTTTCGGCCTTTACCCATTACTTTGATTTGCTTACGGTACGTATCGAAGTCGTTTTTCTGTATACTGATTAATTCAGCACGGCGAATGCCTGTGCCATACAGTAGCTCTAAAATCAGCCGATCCCTCAAACCTGAAAAGGTTTGGTCTGCAGCCAAAGCCTCAATAGCAGTATCAATATCTGCTTTAGGGGCAAAAGTGGGAAGCTTTTTTTCAAACTTTGGCTTTTTAAGTCCGGCAGCCGGATTGACTTGCAGCTCACCCCGGCTCATCAGAAAACGATAATAACTGCGGACAGCAGCTAACTTCCGGTGAATGCTTCTGGGACTTAAGCCCTCGTCCATCTGCTTGATGATCCATGAGCGTAGCATAGCTGAGCGAGCTTCCTTAAGGTCGCTTAACTCGTACTGGGTTAACAGGTACTCAGAGAATTGCTCCAGGTCCTTGGAATAGGACTTAAGGGTGTGCGGAGAGAACCGCTTTTCGTATTGTAAATAGGTAAAAAAAATTCCTAACATGGACTTGACGAGAAGTCCAAGTTAGGAATAAATATGAAATCTTAAGATTTTTTAGGCTTCCGTATTTTCAGCCATTTGCTGGCGATAAACCGCACGTAGGCGAGTAGAGCGCAGGCTGATGGATTTCTTTTCGAAATGAGACCTTCTTCTCAATTCCCTTACTACTCCGGTCTTTTCAAACTTCTTCTTGAAGCGCTTAAGGGCTTTGTCAATGGACTCGTTTTCTTTGATGCTAACGATGATCATCGGTTGGATAAAATTTAGGACTGCAAAGGTAATGAAATAATCGGCTGCTCCAAACTTATTTGAGAATGGCCCTGGAGATCACTAGTTTTTGAATTTCAGAAGTTCCTTCACCAATGGTGCAAAGCTTTGAGTCACGGTAATACTTTTCGGCCGGATAGTCTTTTGTATACCCATAGCCTCCAAAAATCTGAACCGCTTCAGTAGATACTTTTACGGCTACCTCACTAGCAAAGTACTTCGCCATAGCTGACTCTTTGTTGACATTAATGCCCTTATTCTTGAGGTCTGCTGCCTGATAGGTAAGTAAGGAGGCAGCTTCTATCTGAGTGGCCATATCAGCAAGCTTGAAGGATATCGCCTGAAACTGGCTGATAGGTTGATTAAACTGATGTCTCTCTTTTGAATAGTGTTTAGCAGCTTCATAGGCTCCAATGGCAATCCCAAGTGAAAGAGCAGCGATGCTTATTCTACCACCGTCCAGTACTTTGAGTGACTGAACAAAGCCGTCACCTACCTTACCCATGACTTGACTTTGATGAACTTTACAATCTTCAAAAATCAGTTCTGTAGTCTCAGAGGCTCTCATGCCTAATTTATTTTCCTTCCGGCCTGCCTTAAAACCGGCTGTTCCTTTTTCTATGATGAAAGCAGTCATTCCATGCGAGTCACCTGGCTCTCCTGTTCGGGCGATCACCACTGCGACATGTCCAGACTTGCCATGAGTGATAAAATTCTTAGCCCCATTCAGGATAAAATAGTCTCCTTCTTTAACGGCAACCGTTTTCATGTTTCCGGCATCAGAGCCTGTATTGGGCTCAGTCAGGCCCCAGGCTCCTATCCATTCTCCTGCAGCTAATTTGGGAAGGAATTGCTGCTTTTGAGCCTCGCTCCCAAACTGTAGGATATGGCCGGTGCACAAAGAGTTATGTGCTGCCATAGAAAGTCCGATGGATCCGCAAACTTTGGCGAGCTCTACAATTGCCGTAACATACTCCAGATAGCCAAATCCTGCCCCTCCATATTGCTCTGGCACAAGAACACCCATTAGCCCTAGCTTACCCATTTCATGAAAAACATGGATTGGGAATTCTTGGCTTTCATCCCAGGTCATTACGTTTGGCGCAATGTGTTTTTGGGCAAAGTCCTTTACCATTTGGGCGACCATCTTTTGGCTTTCTGTCGTTTCAAAAGACAATCCGTTTTGCAGTGTTTCGGTCATACTTGAATAAATTAGGAAAACATAGGAGTAGTATGCAGGGGTAAAATTAAGAACAATTTTGACTAGGGCTTGTTCCCTCCTCTGATCAGAAATAGTAAAAATCGCTATCCCTGTTAGCATAAACCGGGAAAAACCAGCCGAATTTGAAGGTAAGCATACCGTCTAAGCGTTGTTTGCTGTCTTTCAACCCGGTATCAAAATTGATCTCCCGCTGACTTCTGGTGATGGCTTGTGCCGCCTCCACTGAAAGGAAGAAATTGATCTTTCTATTTTCATCCTGATAGATATAACCTATCATCTGAGTAAGCATTGGCCCTAAAGTAAAGCGGTCATATCCTTTCAGATAATCACCTGACAACTGATCTATTGAACGGCTGTCATCAATAATTCTGATCCTGTGAGTAAGCGTACCCACGCCCAGACTTAGCATTAATCCTGAACCAAAATCAGCTCTCAATATTTTGATGGGGATTACCTTCCCAAACCGTAAGATAGGCAGCTTGCTGCCCCGCATCTGTATACGATACTGCGCCCTGAAGCCATTGTTTCCCGTAATAAAGCCATCGTCATTGATGAATTGGTCCAACATATTGGTCTCCTTCACATTGGGTCCAAAATAATAGTGGCTCTCAAGCCCAAAGATCCAGTTGCCTGGGCTCTTGTACCAAACACCTCCACCCACCTCAGTACCCATCCCAAATCGGGAAGCAAGATCCATTTTAGGATAAGAAATGCCAAAATTTGCCATAAAAATCCACGCTCTAAGGCCTTGGTTTTGTTTTTGTATGTTTTGAGCAGCTGTGCCAAAAGGCAAAGTGACAAGCACAAAAAGGCAAAAGACTAAGATGAACTTCTTCATGATCGTGGTAAAGTTAATCAGTTCACCCTACTACAAGGTATGGGTTGGCCTTTTTTCTTGGGAACAATGGGCTGAAAAGTCTAATTTTGGCCACTTTTTAAGTTTTCGAAAGCATATTTATCGATTGACATTATGAAAATTGCGGTAGTAGGTACAGGCTATGTAGGTCTGGTTACGGGGACATGTTTTGCTGAGGTAGGTATTGATGTGGTTTGTGTTGACGTCAACACCACTAAAATTGAAAACCTCAGAAAAGGCATTATGCCCATTTATGAGCCTGGCTTGGAAGAAATGGTCCAGAGAAATTATGAAAAGAAAAGACTGGATTTTTCCACTGACCTCGCTTCAGCAATCAAGGACTGTGATGTTGCATTTATTGCAGTAGGCACACCTCCGGGTGAGGATGGCAGCGCCGACCTCAAGTATGTCATCGAAGTTGCAAGACAAATCGGTCGCACCATGAATGACTATGGGGTGGTTGTTACAAAAAGCACGGTGCCTGTTGGTACTGCGGCAAAAGTAAGGGCTGCCGTAAAGGAGGAATTACAGAAAAGAGGAGTTGATATTCCCTTTGATGTCGCTTCAAACCCTGAGTTTCTAAAAGAGGGCGCTGCTATTGAAGACTTTTTAAAGCCGGACAGAATTGTGATTGGTATCGACTCTGGCAGAGCAGAAGAGATCATGCGCAAATTGTATAAACCCTTTCTGCTTAATGGGCATCCCATCATTTTTATGGATATTCCATCAGCTGAAATGACCAAGTATGCAGCCAATGCAATGCTGGCTACAAAGATCAGCTTCATGAATGATGTCGCAAATCTCTGCGAGATCATGGGTGCTGATGTCAATATGGTTAGAAAAGGAATTGGCTCTGACAATAGGATTGGGCCAAAGTTCATCTACCCAGGGGTAGGCTATGGAGGAAGTTGTTTTCCCAAAGATGTGAAAGCATTGATCAAAACAGCTCAGGAGAATGGATACAAAATGAGGGTGCTCCAGGCGGTTGAAGAAGTCAACGAAAGCCAAAAGGAGGTGCTATTCAATAAAATCAATACCTATTTCAAAGGCCACTTAAAAGGCAAAACGATTGCACTCTGGGGCCTCTCCTTCAAGCCAAAAACGGACGACATGCGTGAGGCACCTTCTCTTGTACTCATCCGCCAATTGCTTGAGCAAGGGGTCACTGTAAAAGCCTATGACCCTGTTGCCATGCCTGAAGCCCGGCATAGTCTGAATGATACCATCACCTATAGCAAAGATCCTTATGATACCCTGATTGATGCAGACGGACTTTGTTTAGTCACAGAGTGGCCAGAATTCAGATTACCAAATTTTGAAGTGGTAAGTCGTTTACTAAAAAATAAGGTCATTTTCGACGGAAGAAATATTTACGATGCTACAGAACTTAGATTGCTGGGCTTCGATTACTTTGGAATCGGTATTCAATAAGCGATTTACATCATGACAAAGAAAACAGTTCTGATCACCGGTGGAGCAGGCTTCCTGGGTTCCCACCTTAGCGACCGTATGATCACCGAAGGGTACCGGGTGATCGCAATGGATAATCTGATCACAGGGAATATCAAAAACATCGAACATCTGATGAAACTTAAAGATTTTGAGTTTTACCATCATGATGTCTCCAAGTTTATACATGTGCCTGGTGAACTTCATTACATCCTGCATTTTGCCTCACCGGCAAGCCCAATAGACTATTTGAGAATTCCCATTCAAACCCTTAAAGTAGGCTCACTGGGAACACACAACTGCCTTGGGCTTGCTAAAGCAAAAGGAGCGAGAATACTTGTAGCCTCTACTTCTGAAGTGTATGGCGATCCTTTGGTGCATCCACAAAACGAAGATTATTGGGGAAACGTGAACCCCGTAGGGCCAAGAGGGGTATACGATGAGGCTAAGCGCTTTCAGGAAGCAATCACAATGGCTTATCACACTTTTCATGGATTGGAGACCCGGATTGTAAGAATATTCAACACATATGGCCCACGAATGCGACTGGATGATGGCCGTGTGCTTCCGGCATTTATTGGCCAAGCCATCAGAGGAGAGGATTTGACCGTTTTTGGTGATGGCACTCAGACAAGGTCATTTTGCTACGTCTCCGATCTGATCGAAGGTATCTACAGACTCTTGCTTTCAGATTATGCCTACCCAGTCAATATTGGCAATCCAGATGAAATCACTATCAACCAGTTTGGGGAGGAAATACTGAAACTCACGGGAGTTCAGCAGAAACTCATTCATAAACCATTGCCAAAAGACGACCCCAAACAAAGACAACCAGACATTACCAAGGCTCGTCAATTATTGGGCTGGGAGCCGAAAATCAATCGTGCTGAAGGGCTGAAAATAACCTATGAGTATTTTAAAAACTTATTAAACCAATCTTCTTAACCTGACAAAAATGGTTCAACAGATTTTAGCCAAAGAATATCCCCTAGCAGTCATAGGTCTTGGCTATGTAGGTCTACCTATTGCCCTTGAATTTGCCCGAAAAGTGAAGGTCATTGGGTTTGACATTAATGAAAAGCGGGTGGAAATGATGAAGAACAACATCGACCCCAGTGGCGAGCTTTCTTCTGAGGATTTTTTGGGTTGTGATATACAGTTTACCGCAAAGATAGAGGACCTCAAAGCAGCCCGGTTCTTCATAGTCGCTGTACCAACCCCTATTGATAGTCATACTCAGCCGGATCTTAAGCCTTTATTGGGTGCAACGCATACCGTTGGTCAGGTGCTGAAAAAAGGAGATTACGTAGTTTATGAGTCCACAGTATACCCAGGATGTACAGAAGAAGATTGTATTCCTATTCTTGAGCAGAGATCAGGGCTTAAGTTTCAGCAGGATTTTAAAGTCGGATATTCACCGGAGCGTATCAACCCAGGTGATAAGGAGCACACTTTGACAAAGATCACCAAAGTTGTTTCGGGTTGCAGCCCAGAATCACTTGATCAGATCGCCAAAGTATATGAGATCGTGATTCGTGCAGGGGTGTATCAGGCATCGTCCATCAAAGTGGCTGAGGCCGCAAAAATCATTGAAAACACCCAGCGTGACCTCAATATTGCGCTGATGAATGAGCTCTCGATGATTTTTGACAGGATGAAAATCAATACGTACGAAGTACTTGAAGCTGCCGGTACCAAATGGAATTTCCTGAAATTCAGCCCGGGCCTGGTAGGAGGCCATTGCATTGGAGTAGATCCATATTATCTCACTTACAAAGCCAAAGAACTGGATTATGATCCCAGAGTGATTCTAAGCGGGCGCTTTATTAATGACAGTATGGGGGCTTATGTTGCCCGAAAGACAGTTCAAATGATGGCCAAACAGGGCAAGGATATTTCTAAGTCAAGGGTTCTTGTTATGGGGGCTACTTTCAAGGAAAACGTCGAGGACATACGGAATTCAAAAGTGGCTGATGTCATCAACGAGTTTAAATCATTTAGCGTTTCGGTTGATGTGGTGGATCCTTTCGCTTCTTCTGACGAGCTCAATCACGAATATGGCTTTAGCCTTGAGGATCAGCCCAAGGGACTTTATGATGGAGTAGTTGTGGCAGTAAGCCATACGCCATATGCAAATATGACAGAGCAGGAGTTTCAAAAGCTATGTCAACATGATGCTGTATTGGTAGACATCAAAGGCATATTCAGAAACAAGATCAAGCAACTCAATTATTGGAGTCTTTAATGCCAAAAGGAAAAGTGCTCATCACCGGAGGAGCAGGATATATCGGAGCTCATACCGCAGTTGCTTTGTTTGAAGCTGGTTATGAACCTCTTGTTTTAGATAATTTTTCCAATACCCTCCCTTCCGCTATAGATGCCATCAGGCAACTGACTTTTGATGGCTTAAAGGTGTATGAGACGGACTGCTGTGATTATCAGGCACTTGAGGAAGTTTACCTGAATGAGAAACCTGTTGGAGTGATTCATTTTGCTGCCTTCAAAGCAGTTGGTGAGTCGGTTAGGCTACCATTAAAGTATTACAAAAACAATCTGATGTCTCTGGCAAATGTGCTTGAGCTTTCAGTGAAGCACAGCATAAAGAATCTGGTTTTTTCATCCTCTTGCACGGTTTATGGTCAACCTGAGCATTTGCCTGTTCATGAAGGGAGCCCAATCCTTCCTGCAGAATCACCCTATGGAAACACCAAACAAATTGGAGAAGAAATGGTACGTGATGCTGTTCAAAGCGGAGCACCTCTGGCAGCCATCTCGCTTCGTTATTTCAATCCTGTTGGCGCACACCCAAGTTCTAAACTAGGCGAGCTGCCACTGGGCACACCTAATAACCTGGTTCCTTTCATCACTCAAACTGTAGCAGGCTGGAGGGATCAATTGACCGTATTTGGGGATGACTATCCTACCCCTGATGGAACCTGCATCAGAGATTATATACACGTTTGCGACCTTGCCGAGGCGCATGTGGCAGCGATCAAAACACTCGAAAAAGCAGAAGATAGCTATTCAGGAGTTGATTATATCAATATTGGAACAGGTAGAGGGCACTCAGTTCTTGAAGTCATTCATGCTTTTGAAGACACCACCGGTCATAAACTTAACTATCAAATTGGTCCAAGAAGACCGGGTGATGTTACGGCTGTCTTTGCGGACACGACAAAAAGCAAAAAAGCACTGGGCTGGAGTCCAAAGTACAGCATGGAAGAAGCTTTGGTTCATGCCTGGAATTGGCAAAAGACTTTGAAAAAATGAAGCATACAGTTTTAATTACCGGAGGAGCAGGTTTCATAGGCTCTCATGTCGTGCGATTGTTCGTCAGGAAGTACCCGGATTATCATATCATTAATCTGGACAATCTGACTTACGCCGGCAATCTTGCCAACCTCACTGACATCGAGGCAGAACCCAACTATACCTTTTTAAAAGCAGATATCACAAACGCTTCCCAAATGGAAGAACTGATGCTCAAGCATCGGCCAAATGGGGTTATTCATCTGGCTGCAGAAAGCCATGTAGACCGCTCGATCACTAACCCTATGGAGTTTATTATGACTAATGTAGTAGGAACGGTGAACCTGCTGAATGCCGCACGTAAGGCATGGTCAGGGGTATTTGATCAGCATCGTTTTTATCATGTGTCCACGGATGAAGTATATGGATCCTTGCATGATGGCGGTTTTTTTACAGAAGAAACCCCTTATGATCCTCAGTCTCCATACTCAGCCTCCAAAGCTTCAAGTGATCATTTTGTGAGGGCTTACGGCAACACCTATGGATTGGATTATGTGATTTCGAATTGCTCTAACAATTATGGGCCAAATCAGTTTCCTGAAAAGCTGATTCCACTTTTCATCCACAATATAAGGCAAAACAAACCGCTACCCGTTTATGGTAAGGGGGAAAATGTAAGGGACTGGCTTTATGTCATCGATCATGCAGCTGCAATTGATGTGGTATACCACAATGGGAAAAACAGGGAAACCTATAACATAGGTGGGTTTAATGAGTGGAAGAACATCGACCTGATTCACCTTCTTTGCCAAGTAATGGATCAGAAGTTAGGCAGGAGTAAAGGAGAATCTGCTGGGTTAATAACCTACGTGAAAGACCGGGCTGGGCATGATCTGCGCTATGCTATAGATGCTAATAAAATAATGAATGAGTTGGGATGGAAGCCTTCACTTCAGTTTGAAGAGGGGATTGTCCGGACTGTTGACTGGTATTTGCAGAACGAAGTATGGCTGCAACAAGTGACTTCCGGAGCCTACCAGCAGTACTATGAAGAACATTATGGAAACCGATAGAAAGCTATGATGCAGAAATTTCATTCGGAACCCCTCAATCAATATCGATTTTTAGTCACCGGTGGTGCCGGCTTTATTGGCTCACACCTGGTTGAATATCTGCTTCAGCATGGAGCTAAAGAAGTGGTGGTGCTGGACAATCTTGCTACCGGTTTTAAGAAAAACATCACCCTTTTCAATTCTTATCCTTCATTGAATTTTGTTGATGGAGATATCCGGGATGCATCCACCTGCCAAAAGGTGTGTGAAGGAATAGACTTTGTGCTTCATCAGGCCGCTCTTGGCTCGGTTCCCCGGAGCATCAATGATCCTCAGACGACCAATGAGGTAAACATCAGCGGTTTTTTAAATATGCTGGTAGCTGCAAGAGATCAAAAAGTAAAGCGATTTGTTTACGCAGCCTCTTCTTCAACTTATGGAGATAGCATGGAACTGCCCAAAAGGGAGGAGGTAATTGGTAAGCCACTTTCACCTTATGCCATTACGAAGTATGTGAATGAACTTTATGCAGGTGTTTTTGCATCTACTTATGGTACAAATTGCATAGGATTACGCTACTTTAATGTATTTGGACCCAGGCAGGACCCAAAAGGGGCTTATGCTGCCGTGATCCCTCTGTTTATTCAGTCTTTAATTGAAAACAGAAGCCCATTTATAAATGGTGATGGACTTCAGACCAGGGATTTTACTTATATCGAAAATGCCGTTCAGGCTAACATAAAGGCTGTTTTTGCAAGACCGGAAGCCAATAGCAAAGTATATAACGTCGCTGTTGGGGACAGAACAAGCTTAAAGTCCATGTTTGAAACATTGCAGAAAGTCTCTGGAAAACAGGTTCCGGCTATTCACAGGGAGGGAAGAGCAGGAGACATCAAAGACAGCCTGGCAGATATAACTCTTGCAGCCCAAATGCTAGGCTATGAACCCGGAGTTCGTATCGGGGAGGGCTTAAAAAGAACATTTGAATGGTTTTTTGATCAACAGCAATTTATAAAGGCCTAAGAACATGAAAGGAATAATCTTGGCCGGTGGTTCCGGCACCCGTTTACATCCGCTTACTTTGGCAGTAAGCAAACAACTGATGCCGGTATATGATAAGCCGATGATTTATTACCCTTTGTCGATCCTCATGATCGCTGGCATCAAAGAGATTTTGATCATCTCCACCCCGCATGACCTACCCCACTTCAGAAAGCTGCTGGGCGATGGCAAGAATCTGGGGTGTTCCTTTTCTTATGCGGAACAGGCTGTCCCTAATGGCCTTGCACAGGCTTTTGTTATTGGAGAAGATTTCATAGGGAAGGATAAAGTAGCCTTAATTCTGGGGGATAACATTTTTTATGGCTCAGGACTTAGCAAACTGTTACAGTCAAATGTTGATCCTGATGGGGGGGTGGTATTTGCCTACCATGTCAATGACCCTGAGCGCTATGGGGTTGTGGAATTTGATCAGGAGAACCGTGTACTGTCAATTGAGGAAAAACCCTCATCGCCAAAGTCAAATTATGCAGTGCCCGGGCTTTACTTTTACGATCAGGAGGTTGTATCAATCGCCAAGGCCTTGAAGCCGAGTGCAAGGGGAGAGTACGAAATCACAGATGTTAACAAGGAATATCTGCACAGAGGTAAACTGAAGGTGGGTGTTTTAAACAGGGGAACTGCCTGGCTTGATACCGGTACTTTTGCTTCCCTTATGCAAGCAGCCAATTTTGTTCAGGTAATTGAAGAGCGTCAGGGTTTGAAAATTGGCTGCATTGAAGAGGTGGCCTACCGCATGAATTTTATCGATGCGAAACAACTCAAAACTCTTGCTGATCCCTTAATGAAAAGCGGCTACGGCGATTACCTGATGAAACTGATTAAGAGCTGAGTGGAGTAAGATCTTCGTTCTCAAGCACATGAAAGCCTTCTTTTGGCTCTATTGATGCCTTTACCATAGCACGTGCTACCCGCTCCGCCTCGATGGGACGGTATCGTTTCCAGGAACCAATTAAAAAAAAGTTAAACAAGGGCATAATCCCTTGAGCCAGCCATTCACCAAACCTGAACTCAGCCCTTTTGCCAAGCAGGAGAGAGGGTCTGATTACATATCTGGCAGGAATTTGAACCGATCGCAGCCATTCCTCTGCAAGGCCTTTGGTTCTTAGGTAATAGTTTGGTGATCTAGGGTTTGCACCTAGAGAAGAAATCATAAGAATTGCCTTAGCCTTTTTCTCTTCCGCTGCTTTTGAAATGAGTGCAGGCAAGTCAAGGTCTACCCATTCAAAAGCTTTTTTACTTCCAGCCTTTTTTTGAGTGGTTCCTAATGCAATAAAGACTGCGCTTTTTTCTGGAATCAGGTCCAGTAATTCTTTTTTGAGTAACTCAACCCGCTCAGGAGCCGGATCCCAAAGCACAACTTTCCCCTGCGGAGCGTCAATCGGTTTTCTCAAAACGAGAATGACCTCGTCGTACCCTGCCTCTCTTAACTTGACAGGCAGCAGCGAACCGACGAGGCCACTTGATCCAAATACTATGGCTTTACTCACATGAGGCGAGTTCTCGGCGCAGGGGTAGAGAACGCAATAAGCTCCTGCTCAAGCTGTTTCCAAAGTATATTATAGTCTACTATTTCAAGCCATGGATAATTCTCACGCTCGATAGGGTACTTTTCAATGTCCTTCATGTAAAGCTTGCCTGTACGTATCGCTTTTTTACCGCTAAACTTGTACTGAACAAACGAACAGAAAATACGCATGAATAACCAAGAACGGCTGTTTGATACCCTCCTCATGTGGTTAAGCATATAGCGCTCTATGGTTGGGTAGCGCTCTTTCATCTCCATGGTACGCTTGTAACGTGTCAGGTAGAAATACTGAATGATGCTGAAGCCAAGGTGCTCAGATTCATTGGTGTATAGGTATTCTACTTTGTGGTTGATGAGCTTGTTCAAAAGCATGCTGTCCACACTTTCAGGCTCTACAATGCCCAAATAGGCTCTGTAATACAGCCATTTGTCTTTGTAAGTGTAGTCCAGAGCATTGAATGTCGGCTGAGCATATACCAGACTGAGGGTTTTTTTTACGTCTTCGTAATTTCCTTTTCTCATCTGGATATGAAACTTCAGTTCCTGGCAATCATACCATTCAGTCGTGCCTTCGGCAAAGGCACTGATCATTTTGCTTAACTGGGCATCTACTGATTTCCAGTCAGTGGATTTGAATTTTTCAATCAAATCTTCAAGTGATGTTTTACGCATTCTTAGTAGGTTGTTAAAGTGGTTAATGCTGAGCGATTAGGCCTTGCCCAGGATAATAGTCCTTTCAAACAGCAAAGTTAAAAGATCGACGGATAGAAGTAATCCCTTTAAAGCCACTTATTTTGGAAATAAAGAAATTTACCTTAGAAAATAAGCAAACAGGAATAAATACTGTTGCAAAAAATGATCAATTTGATTTCGAAAGACAATTATCAATGCAAGTATAACAAAATTCAAATCAAGTCAAGATTCAATTTGTCTGACTGGCAGGGAAAGGCAAAAAAAAACTCCCTTGTGGGAGTTGAATTTTTAGACTTATGCTGATTTCTTTTCTTTGATTCTGGCAGCTTTTCCTGCTTTTCCTCTCAGGTAGAATAGTCTGGCTCTTCTTACCGAACCACGGCGAAGCAGCTCAATTTTCTCTATATTGGGTGACAGCAAGGGGAAAATACGCTCCACGCCTACACCATTGGATACTTTTCTTACGGTAAAGGTCTCACCATTGCTGCTGTTGTTTCTACGCTGGATCACAGTACCCTGGAACAACTGGATACGCTCTTTATTTCCTTCACGTATTTTTACATGAACGTTTACGGTATCACCTGCATTGAACTCAGGGAATGATGCTCGTTTGTCACCGTTAAGGGTGTTCTCAACTTCTTTTATGATCGGGTTCATATCCGCTAATTCCAAAAATGGAGTGCAAATATAGCCTTTTTTCTGATCCGCAAACTCGATTCAAAATTTATTCTTGGCTCCATTTTGCAAAAAGATCAGGCCTTAGATTTTTTGTTTTCTGCAGACTTTGCTCCATCCTCCAATGCTCTATACTTTTCTCATTGCCGGAGAGCAATACTTCCGGAACAAACCAACCCTTAAATTCAGCAGGCCTGGTGTAGACAGGAGGAGCAAGTAGGCCATCCTGAAATGTATCTGTGAGTGCTGAGGTCTCATCATTGAGTACTCCGGGCAAGAGCCTCACGATTGCATCGGTAAGAACAGATGCTGCGAGTTCACCTCCTGAAAGCACATAATCTCCGATACTGATTTCAAGGCTTACCAAGTGATCCCTGATGCGCTGGTCTATTCCTTTGTAATGTCCACAAATCAGCATCAGGTTGCCTTTTAAAGACAATCGGTTTGCCATGGATTGATCAAGGCGATTTCCGTCCGGACTGAGATAGATAATCTCATCATAAGACCTTTCTTGCTTTAGGTGCTCGACACAACGGTAAAGAGGTTCCGGCATCATGACCATGCCTGCACCACCCCCAAAAGCATAATCATCTGTCTGTCTGTGCTTGCCATCTGCATAATCCCTCAGTTGATGAACCTGAATTTTGACAAGTTCCTTCTCCTGAGCCCTTTTCATAATGGAATACTGCAATGGGCTGTGCAACAGCTCAGGCAAGCAGGTGATGATATCAATCCGCATCATCCGGAGTGGAATCTAGAGTAAAGGCCTGCATATAACCCTCAGGGAGATCTATCTGAATCTGAGCCTCATTAACATGAAAAGCCTTTACAAATTGCTCAATCATCGGAACCAGCAGTTCTGATCCATCCGTTGAAATGACCAGAAGATCGTGCGCAGGATTTTCTTCTACTCCTGTCACTTTCCCCAAAAGCCCCAAATGCTTGTCGATCACCTGGTAACCTTGAATGGAGTAGTAGTAAGGTACTTTCCCTTTTTTGGCTGGCAAATCTTCTTGCCTTATCCAGACCTTTGCTCCTACCCAGGTAAGTGCCTCTTTCATAGAGTTTAGGTCTTCCAACAGAATTTGCGGGCTACCCGGATTGCCGGAAATATGGCCAATAAAAAATGGAACCCGGCTTCCACCAAGTTCCATTTGCAATGATTTTACTTTTTTTTGGAGCTTAAAGTCAGGGTACAAAGGTCTAAGAACCAATTCCCCTTTCAATCCATGAGTTTTTGCGACGGTACCAAACAAGAGCCATTCGGCTTCAGCACCCATGGCGGTGATTTAAGCTTCTGTCGATTCTGCTGCTTCAGCTGAAGGAGTCTCCGTAGCTTCTGTAGCGGCATCCTCAGCAACAGGGGCCTCAGCCTCAGCGACCACCGGAACTTCACGCTTTTTACGGATGGCTTCTGCACGAGCCTCTTTAATTTTACTTTCAGCCTCAAAACGAGCTTTAGCGTCATCAGCCTTTTTCTTCGACAGCATATCAACCTTACCGGTGATCTTGCTGTTTTTGTTGCCTTGCCACTCTTCAAACTTCTTATCAGCCTGCTCCTGGGTAATGGCTCCTTTAGCTACGCCGATTTGAAGATGCTTTTTCAACAATATACCTCTGTAGGAGAGCATTGCCCTTACAGTATCTGTAGGTTGTGCACCATTCATTACCCATTCAAATGCCTTATCCTCAGCCATTTCGATGGTTGCAGGGTTGGTGTTTGGGTTATAAACCCCAATTTTCTCAATGAAGCGACCATCTCTGGGAGCTCTTGCATCAGCTACCACTATATCAAATAGGGCCAGCTTTTTACGCCCTCTGCGGGCCAATCTGATTTTTACTGCCATTTTTTGTTTTTCTAGCTTCCTCTCGGAACCCGTCCAGAGAAATGAGGTGCAAAGATAATGCTTACTTCTAAACTGCAAGGGCATAAACTTGAAAAAATTCCAAGCTTTCATTTGCCTTTACAGAAGTGATACTTTTGATACATGAAGCAACACTATTCCCTTTGTCTGGCAAGCAATAATGAGCATAAACGTCGAGAAATCAGCCAAATGTTGCCTTCAAACTTTAGCTTATTGACCCTAAAAGAAGCAGGCTGGTCCGGAATACTGCGTGAAGACCATGATACTTACGAAGGCAATGCCACTCAAAAAGCTATAACGGTCGCTGAGGCTCTCAGGATCAATTGCCTCTCTGATGACAGTGGATTGTCGGTGGAGGCTTTGGACGGAGCACCAGGAGTATTTTCTGCAAGATATGCCGGTTTGCACGCAACAGATCAACAAAACTTAGATAAACTCATTGAAGCCATGAAAAGTATCCAGGACAGAAGGGCTAAGTATGTCGCTGTCTTGTGTTTGGTTTGGGAAGGTAAACCCTATCTGTTCAAGGGAGAGGTCACAGGACTGCTTGCCCTTGAACCAAGGGGCACCGAGGGTTTTGGCTATGATCCCTTGTTTATTCCGGATGGCTTTTCGTCTACTTTTGCAGAAATGAGCCCCTCACAAAAGAATAGCTTAAGTCACCGTAGTAAGGCATTGGTGGAATTGGTCCGGTTTTTAGAAAATACGTTTTCATGATAAAACCTTTTGTGATAGGGGTCACAGGAGGCAGTGGCTCAGGTAAAACCCGGTTTCTTAACGAAATGACCAAACAATTCAGCCAGGAGCAGGTATGTCTTATTTCTCAGGATAACTATTACAAAGACCGTCAAGATCAACCGGTTGATTCCAAAGGGGTTATTAATTTTGATACAGAGCATTCACTAGATCATGAACAGTTTGCTGCTGATCTCCTGTCTTTGATTGAAGGTAAGTCAGTCAGACGGAAGGAATATACTTTTAACAACCCAAAACATCAGGCCAGGGAGCTACTTTTTACACCTGCTCCTGTCATCATAGCCGAAGGCCTCTTTATATTTTATGAACGCAAACTTTTGCCCTTGATTGATCTCAAGGTTTTTATTGAAGTCAAATCACACATACGACTTAGTCGGCGAATCAAAAGAGATGCATTGGAACGGGGATATGATTTGGACGATGTCCTTTATCGATATGAAAGCCACCATGCCCCAGCTTATGAGCGACTCATCGAGCCCTTGAAAGAAGAAGCTGACCTCATTGTGCCGAACAATACCCACTTTGCAAATGCTGCAGAGGTTTTAAGTACCTTTATCCGCCAACAAATAGTAGCCAGACAAAATCAATCGTCGTGAATAATAAGTATGCAGTCATAGGAATGGGTCAATTTGGTACTTCAATCGCCAGAGCCCTTGCCAGAAGAGGTGCTGAAGTTTTAGCCATAGATATCTCAGAAGATAATATCGACCAGATCAAAGATGAGGTGGCCTATTCAGTCTGCATGGACTCAACCGATCTGCGTGCCCTCAAAGCACAAAACATTGAAGATATGGACGCTGTGGTAGTTGCTATCGGTGAAGATTTTGAAGCTCTTCTTCTGACTACCGTGCAGCTAATGCAGTTGCAGATCAAAAGGCTGATCGCCAGAGCAGCGGGAATGCAGCAAAGACGTATTCTCGAGCAACTTGGGGTTAAAGAAATCCTTTCTCCGGAAGACGAAGTGGGTAAAACAGTAGCTGAAATGCTCCTGCATCCCAATATGAAGACCTTTTTGCCCTTGCCTGATGATTACGAGATCGTTGAAATAAATACCCCTGCAAGAGTAGCCAACAAAAGTCTTGGAGATGTCAAACTTAGAGAAAAATACAACCTTAATCTCATCACCATCAAACGAAAGTACGATGAGGAGAAAAATGGCCGCATCATGGAGGTTGAGCATATCATAGGAGTGCCGAAAGGCGACACCATATTATACGAAACCGATATCATGATTTTATTGGGCAAGGTGCAGGATGTTGACCGTTTTGTTCAAATCAATTCCTAGGTCAGGGGTTTTGCTGATGAAGCAATAATCCTTAGTTTTGCGGCCCTAATGAAAGCACTCATTATACTTTGTTCCTTTTTCTGGATGGTGACCTATACCTCCCGACCTATGATTTCCGCCGGTATGGAGCACAGATCAGAAAAGCAAATTGCGCAAGATGATGAGCATAACGACGGGCAGGAAGGCGAGACCGTCTACACGGAGGCGAACCTGATGGCACTGGTGCCAGGCCCAGGTCCGGTTATTCATGTGATTTTCCAGGTTCTTTTTATAGCTGTTCCTTCTCCTGAAGTGAGGGTGCCTGAGCAAACAGGGACCCCATTGATGATCAGTACCTGGCTGCAAGTCATGTTCTGCAAGATTAGCCCGGCAAAAGCACCCTAGTCTGTAACCTCAGACACTTTAAGGCCCTTTTGTGGCCTTCTCTTTTTGAATTATTCCATTTTATTAATCCAACATCCAAAATGAAAAATAAAGGCTTTGTGGTGGGCCTCGCCGCCATTATTACACTTCTGTGTATTTATTTCATCTCCTTCACCTGGGTATCACGCTCCATAGAAGAAGATGCTACCCTCCGGACAACAAATCCTGATGGAACCATTAATTACGATGCACGTCAGCGAATCATTGACTC
Source organism: Cytophagaceae bacterium (assembly GCA_027488815.1). Lineage (GTDB taxonomy): Bacteria > Bacteroidota > Bacteroidia > Cytophagales > JAIYAX01 > JAIYAX01. Next base: position 121,819 of record JAIYAX010000012.1, read on the forward strand.
GCTATGGAACGAACCGGTGTACAACATCGGGATCGCAGAGTACACCCTCAAAGAAGTAAAAGACTATGAGCTAAAGTTGGGTCTTGACCTTCAGGGTGGAATGCATGTCACTCTGGAAGTTTCCCCGGTCGATATCCTGAGAGTGATGTCAAACAACAGTACCGATTCAAGTTTTACCAAAGCCATAGCTTATGCCAATGAGGCACAGAAAAACTCTGATAAGCCATACACAGAGCTGTTTTACGATGGCTTTAAAAAGGAGAACCCTAATGGAAAACTGAGCCGTATTTTTTCGAATACCGCTAACAAGGGGCGTATAGATTTTAATACGACCAACGAAGAGGTAATGAAAGTATTGAACGCTGAGGTTGAGGGTGCTATCGAGCGATCCTTCAACATTCTCAGAAGCCGTATTGACCGGTTTGGAGTAACCCAACCCAATATTCAACGCCTCCAGGGCACCGGTCGAATTCAAATTGAGCTTCCCGGTGTGGACAATCCTGAGCGTGTACGAAAACTGCTCTCCGGAATAGCCAAGCTGGAATTTTGGGAGGTATATGATAATCAGGAAATGGTGCCTGTGCTTCAGGCAGCTAATGATGCACTTTATGAAGCTGAAGAAGCAGCTCGTAAACTCAATCCGGTAGCATCAAAAGCCGACACTGCCGGCACTGATCCTTTTGAAGACAATGCCGCAGTTGCTGAGAACGATCCATTCGGAACCAGCACAGTGCCGGATACATCAGCTACCCCTGTTGCTGCATCAAGCGATGATCCTTTTGGTACAGATACCTCGGCCACTGCAAAATCAGACACTTCAGCTTCTGATAGCCTGGGTTCGGGAAAAGTTTCCACTCTGTTTAGCCTTCTTCGCTCACAAAACGAACTGATTTATGAGGTCAAAGATACAGCAGCAGTTGGTAAGGCACTTGCTCATCCAGCGCTAAAAGGAATAGTACCTGCCAACATGAAATTTTTGTGGGCAGTGAAGCCATTTACAGGTGATGATGGACGAGGCGAATTTTTACAGCTGTTTGCGATCCGAAAAACCAGAGATGGGAAGGCTCCTTTGGGCGGCGACGTGATCAATGATGCACGCCAGGACATCGACCAAAATGGAAGGGGCTATGAAATCAGCATGCAAATGAATGCCGCCGGAGCTAAGCGATGGAAAAAAATGACCGGTGAAAACATTGGTAAGCGTATCGCTATTGTGCTTGACAATTTTGTTTACTCAGCTCCTACAGTACAAGGAGAGATCCCCAATGGTAACTCTTCGATCACAGGAAGTTTTACCCTTGAAGAGGCAAAAGACTTGGCCAATATCCTGAAAGCCGGTAAGCTTCCAGCGCCTACACGTATTGTTGAAGAGGCCATAGTTGGCCCATCATTGGGTAAAGAGGCAATTCAACAAGGACTTACCTCGATCCTGTTTGGTTTGTTGATCGTCTTGATCTTTATGTTGTTCTATTACAACACGTCAGGTGGCGTCGCTAACCTTGTGCTTCTGATTAACGTGTTTTTCATCATGGGTATTTTGGCTCAGCTAAACGCCGCCCTTACACTCCCCGGTATCGCAGGTATCGTATTGACCATCGGTATGTCGGTGGATGCTAACGTGTTGATTTTCGAACGTGTACGAGAAGAGATAAAGTTGGGTAAATCAATGGTCGAAGCCATCAGATTGGGTTATGTGAAAGCTTATTCTTCCATTGTTGACTCAAACGTTACCACGTTCCTAACCGGCCTAATACTTTTCGTATTTGGTTCCGGCCCTGTTAAAGGATTTGCCACCACCCTGATGGTGGGTATCGCCTGCTCCATGTTTACCGCTGTGTTTATCAGCAGGGTGATCATTGAAGCGATTATGAAGTGGAAGAAAGATAAACCAGTGTCATTTGATACGCCTATTTCAAGACATCTCTTCACAGGTGCGAATTATGACATCATTGGAAACAGAAAGTGGGCATATCTCTTTTCAGGAGCCATCATTGTGGTAGGTTTTTCACTTTTGATTTTCCAGGGAGGCCTTAATCTTGGGGTTGACTTTAAAGGAGGTAGATCATACGTGGTACGATTTGACAAAACGGTGATCGCCTCTGATATACGTACCGCCGTTGCGGATGACTTCCAAAATAAAGGTACAGAGACTAAAACATTTGGGGCCAGCAATCAGGTGAAAGTAACGACTTCATATCTGATCGATGATGAGAGTAATGAGGCAGATGATAAAGTAAAGGCAGCTCTTATCAAGGGATTAGAACCATTCAAAGACTCTAATCCTCAGATACTGAGCTCTACTAAAGTGGGAGCAACGATTGCCGATGACATCAAGAACACCTCACGTACGGCGATCATTTTGTCCCTAATTGTTATCTTCCTATACATTTTGGTGCGTTTCAGAAGCTGGCAGTTTGGACTGGGGGCCTTAGTGGCATTGGCTCACGATGTGCTTGTTGTTCTTTCGTTTATAGCCATCGCAAGGGCTATAGGTGTTGTATATGAAATTGACCAGGTATTTATCGCTGCAATGCTGACCGTAATAGGTTATTCCATCAATGATACGGTGGTGGTGTTTGACCGTATTCGGGAAAACTTCGCCGAATATTCCAGGCATGATACCAAGTGGACTCTAAACACAGCCATCAATACAACCTTTAGCCGTACAGTAATCACTTCACTGACCACTTTGCTGGTAGTTGTGGTATTGTTCTTTTTTGGTGGGGAGGTATTGGGTAACTTCTCGTTTTCCCTATTGATCGGAATTTTATTTGGTACGTATTCGTCCATTTTCATTGCTTCACCTGTGGTATATGATACTTACCTGAGGTTGGAGAAACGTAAGGAGAAGACTCAAAAAAAATAGATTAGAAAAGTAGATGAAGTGTAGTGCCGCCCGGAGGGCGGCACTGCTTATTTTAGGCTTTGCGTTTTTCATCTGGAAACAATTTACAACTTGTCATAAATAAAATCAGCCCCGGAAGTACGGGGCCGATTTGCGTTGTAACCACTCCTGAGAGCGTTTTCACTTGTCCAGAAGGACTGTGGTGTGGCCTAGACACCACGAAACAAAGGTGGAACAACCCAGTAGGGCTTGCAATAATTTGTTTTCCCGATTCTCGGATGAATTTTTCTGTCAAAGGATTAGGAAAAGGCACAAAAAAGGCCTTCAGATCATCTGAAGGCCTTTTTTCCAATAATCGCTAAGGGCGTTTTCTACAAAACTGTGTTATAAACTTTCTGCATCAGAGCGGTATTCTGCCGCTTGAGCAAGAATACTCTTTTGCTCCTCAGCAGTGAACCTGTCCCAACTACGGTAACCCATGCCGATGCGTGGATTCTTCTCCAAAAGTGTCCTGTGCCGCTGGTGAAAATCCCAATACAAGCTATTGAAAGGGCAGGCATCTTTTCCGGTTCTTTTCTTCACATCATAAGCACAGTCTTTACAGTAGTTGCTCATTTTGTGGATGTAATTCCCGCTGCTGACATAGGGTTTTGTACCTACTATTCCACCATCGGCATATTGACTCATCCCTCTGGTATTGGTGATCTCAACCCACTCGATCGCATCGATGTAGATACCCAGGTACCACTGATCTACTTCATCAGGATGAACCCCTAGCAGCAAGGCAAAGTTACCTGTGACCATCAGTCGCTGGATATGGTGAGCCCAGGCCTTTTCGAGTGATTGGTGAATGGTATTTTGTAGGCAATTCATCTTTGTATTACCCGTCCAGTACCAGTTGGGTAACCTTGCTTTATGATTGAAAAAATTCATTTGAGCAAAGCCGGGCATTTGCTCCCAGTAGATTCCTCTCATGTACTCCCGCCAACCCAGTATTTGCCGGATGAATCCCTCAGCCTGAGGCAAAGTGATGTCCTCAGGGTTTGAATGGTACGCCTTTTCAACTGCCTTGATAACTTCGAGAGGCTGGAGCATCTTGGAATTCAAAGCCAGCGATAGCCTGCTATGGAAAAGCGTAAGCTCACTGGAATGCATTGCATCTTCATAAACACCAAATTTTGGAAGCAGATGCAGCACAAAAAAATCAAGCATTTTCACTGCCTCTTCCCGACAAAGTGGCCATTTAAAATGTTGAGCATCCGTTTTTCCAAAGTGTTTTATCTGATGTCTGTTGATTCGTTCCATGATCTCTCGAAGGTCGTGATCGAAAACAAGAGGCTCTGGAACTGAAATGCCATCGGGCAAAGCTTTACGGTTTTCAGCATCAAAGTTCCAGCGGTCACCTTCCGGCTGAGACCCATTCATCAAAACCTGATACTTCTTCCTCATGTACCTATAGAAAGGCTCCATCAAGTAGGTTTTACGTCCTGTAAAGAATTGGGAGAACTCCTTTGTCTCGATAAGAAAGTGCTCCGTATCCCAGCATTTTACCTGATCCTTCCCCAGAGATTGAGCTAATCGGTTCAGCTCCTGTTTTAAACGGTATTCATCAGGACATTGGTATTCTAAGCGGGTACAGTTCCATGTAGTTAATAAAAGTGGAATTGTCTCTTCAAGTGTTTTTTTGTTCAAAGGATGGTCCAGATTCAGGTGAACCACCTGATGTCCTTCGCTTTTGAGCCATTGAGCAAATTGCTCCATCGCTCCGAAAAAGAACAGGATTTTCTGAAGGTGATGTCTCACATAATCGGTTTCGGATCTGAGCTCTATCAGGACATAGATCACCTCTTCTTCCTTTAGAGTATACCAGGAGTGTATTTTGTTTAGCTGATCACCCAGCACTAGCCTTAAGGTTTTTCCCATCTCTATGGAAACCCGAAGGAATATGCAGAAGTTTGCGCCACAGAAAAATGAAGGATCAACTGTACCCCCTTTTTCGATATTGGATCACCCTGATGGCCTTATTGGGGTTTTTAACCGGTTGTATGGAATCGAGGGTGCCACCGGATAAGCTAAGCCAACGGTATCCTGGGTTTAAGAGCCACCGGTTTATGCTCCCAATGGGAACCATGCATGCGATTACGTATGGAACGGTAGGCAAACCTTTGTTGCTGTGGATTCATGGCTCACCAGGTAGCTGGACCGCATGGAAAGGATTAATGCAAGACAGTGCTCTTTCAGGAGATTATTTTCACATCGCTGTAGACCGTCCCGGCTTTGGGTATTCTATGCAAGACAGCCCGGTTGCTTCCCTGAAGACACAATCAGAACTGCTCTATGGACTTTTGGATAGTTTAAAATTTAAGGGCAACTATATAGGAATAGGGCACTCAATGGGCGGGCCTGTTTTAGCTCGTATGGCCATTGATCAGCCGGATAGATTTAAAGCAATCATTCTGGTAGCGCCGGCCCTCGATCCAGATCTTGAAGTCATTCATTGGTACAATACTTTGGCCTCAAAAGCATGGTTTAACTGGTGGCTGCCAAAGGAAATGATCACCTCCAATGAAGAAATGATTCCATTAAAAGAGCAGCTGCAATTAATGAATAACCTATACGGCAGGATCAGTTGCAAGGTGCTGGTGCTACAAGGAATGAAAGACCAGTTGGTCAATCCTGAAAACGAACTATTTGCCCGAAAAAAGATGCTGAAAGTGCCTGTAGAAGTTTGGCTCGATCCTAATGAAGGCCACCTGATTCCCTGGACTCAGCCCGCCCTCATCCGGCAGGCCATTTATCATGTACGTGACTAGCGTTTATTGCAGGCTCTTCAACAAAAAGCGATTATTCTTGTTTCTCAAAAGTCCGGGCACCAGTACTTCATGAACTTCAAGCAAAGCGGGATTCGCTTTATCATTATTTTATTCTCATTCTGTCCATTGCTCTCTTTTGCTTCAGTTCAATCGAAAGAGGGGACTGTTGAACCAAGAACAGTTGAGATCAAGCGTACCAAGGTAAACATGACAATGGACGGTAGGGCTTTGGAAGAAGCCTGGCAGTCAGCTGAATGGACAGGAGCATTCCATCAGAATTTTCCGTTTGACACTTCCCAGGCAGTCATTCAGACCAAAGTTGCTTTGTGCTTTGATGACAAGTTTGTCTACATCATGGCGATATGCTATGATCCTCAGCCCGGGCCGTATGTAGTGCAAACCCTGAGGCGAGATTTCCGCCCGGCATTCTCCGACTATTTCGGAGTATTTATCGACCCTGTGGGTGATTTGACCAATGGTTTTGCTTTCATGGTGAACCCTTATGGTGTCCAGTCTGAAGGATTATTAACCTCTGGGGGAAGCTTTGGGCCTAATCTGGATTGGGATAATGTATGGTATGCTGAAACAGAGCGTAACGACAGTTCCTGGATTGTGGAGATGGCATTGCCTTTCAGAACCCTTCGCTACCGAGAAGGCCAGTCTACCTGGAACATCAATTTCGGACGAAACAATCTCAAAACCAACGAGATATCCACCTGGATGCCTATCCCCCGCAATTTTGAGATTTCAGCACTCGCCTTTGCCGGTAAATTGCTTTGGGCGGAACAAGTGCCTCACCCCGGTAAGAACATTGCCTTGATTCCTTATGGAATTCACAGTGGCTCCATCAATCAGGCTCAGGGGACAGGTTTTAGCCAGAAGCCCGGTGCTGGTCTGGATGCAAAGATCGGTATCACCCCTACACTCAATCTTGACTTAACTGTCAATCCGGATTTCGCACAAGTAGATGTAGATCGTCAAATCACCAATCTGTCAAGATTTAGCCTTTTCTTTCCGGAGCGCAGAGCCTTTTTTCTCGAGAACTCTGACTTGTTCTCCAATTTTGGTTTCTCCCGGATCAGACCCTTTTTTTCACGACGCATCGGGCTCGATGACGGCCGTATCATTCCGATTTATGCAGGAGCCCGATTAAGTGGCAAAGTGGGGGAAAGTTTGCGTATCGGAGCGATGACCATGCAAACCGCTGAACAAACAGTCATATCAGGAAGTGACACCAGCACCACTCGTGGGCAAAACTATAGCGTGGCAGCTTTTCAGCGTGATGTCTGGGGTAATGGGTCCAATATCGCCATGATCTTTGTGAACCGGCAGGCAATGGTGGCTTCCAACGATAAGTTCAATGAAGATGACTACAACCGAATTATTGGCATTGATTACAATCTGGCAAGCAGAGATAACCGCTTTAGAGGGAAGCTGTTCTACCATCAGTCATTCAGCCCAAAACAAAGCATTAACACCGAAGCTCATGCTTCCTGGCTTCGTTACCGAGACCGAAAACTTAGCCTGGAGTGGAACCATGAATATGTTGGGGAAAATTACAATGCTGAGGTTGGCTTTACACCACGCTTGTTTGTGTTTGATGCTGCCAGCGGTAAGAACAGAAGAATTGGTTATTGGAGGCTGGAACCGGACATAAATTATACTTTTTTCCCAGGGGTTGGAGGCATCAATAACATGGGCCCCGGACTTTACTACAATGCCTTCTTTAACACAGACCTTTCTGAAAACGAATGGACAGTGAATCCTTATTATTTCTTCAATTTTCAAAACTCAGCAGAGCTTAACTTCTTCTATCAGGAGCAATTTACCCGTCTTCTTTTCCCTGCTGAGATCACAGGCTCAGAAAAGGAGCCCTTGCCTGAAGGAGGTTATCGCTACCGTAGTGCAGGATTTGAGTGGGTTTCAAACATTCGCAGGCCTTTGAATTATTCGTTTAGCGGAAATGCCGGGTCTTTTTTCAATGGAAACATTTATAGTCTGAGTGCAGAGATCAATTACCGGGCTCAACCCTGGGGTAATTTTGCACTCTCAGTTGACCACAACAGGGTCTACTTTCCCGAGAAGTTTGGCAATGCTGAACTGTACCTGATTTCTCCAAGGGTCGATCTTACTTTTCATCAAAACGTTTTTTTTAGTGGCATACTTCAATACAATAACCAGGTCTCAAACGTAAACACCAACCTTCGCCTGCAGTGGCGATTCAAGCCGATGTCAGATCTTTTTGCTGTTTACACCGACAATTACTTTTCAGAAACCTTCAGAGTCAGAAACCGATCCTTCACCATAAAACTGGTATATTGGCTCAACGTTTAAGCCCGTCAAATGCAAAAACAGACTATTTTTCAAGCCCTCGACCGGGAAGACAAAGTGTTGGAGCACTACTTTGAGCGTTGGAAGACACTTGGGGATGTGCAGATGAAAAAGAGACTCCCAAATGAAGGCTGGACACTGATGCAGGCTGCAGCCCATCTTGTTCAGGCAGAAACAGCAGCATTACTGTATATCCGAAAGAAATCAATGGCGGAAGACCTGCCGGATGCGGGTCTCAGCTCAGCATTCAGGCTATGGCTGGTGGAAGTGGTGCTGGCACTTCCTATCAAAATGAAAGCCCCGGCGGTAGTGGCCGTTCCCCCTGAATATGAGCGGGTGGAGCAACTTATTGAAGATTGGAAACAAACCAGACGTCAAATCCGGCAGTTTGTAGAAGTACTCGATGATCATAAGCTGCACAAAACATTTTTTCGTCATCCTTATGCAGGCTTGTTAAGCCTCCGGCAAATGGCACAGTTTTTCATCAATCACCTGAGCCATCACCAGCGACAATTTGACAGACTTGAGGCTAAACTTTTAAGCACCACCAAATGAAAACCATGCGATTAAGATTTCTTTCGGTTATTTTAATTACACTCGCTGCAAGCACCTCTTGCACTCAAGAAGAACTTGATCAGTTCCTCAGCCCGGGCCTCAGCCAATCTGAAGTCATCAGCGGCTTGAGGGAAGCACTTAAAGTAGGGACCGATACTTCAGTTGGTAGGTTAAATGCTCTGAATGGATATTTTACCGATCAGGCAGTGAAGATTCTTTTACCTCCTGAGGCTCAGGTTATTCAGCAGTATGTAAGCATCGTTCCCGGTGGTCAGTTACTAATCGATGAAGTAGTGCTGAAGGTCAACAGAGCCGCAGAACAGGCTGCCTCGCAGGCTAAACCGATTTTTGTTAATGCCATCACTACCATTACCATTCAGGATGGATTTACTATTTTAAGAGGTGGCGATACTGCTGCTACAGAGTATCTCAGAGGCCGGACTATTGATTCTTTACAAGCCAGTTTTACCCCACCAATTACACAGGCACTTGGTACTCCGATTGTAGGAAATATTTCAGCGGAGAGCGCATATGCCAACCTTGTAAACACCTTCAATCAGATCGCCCCATTTATCCAACAGCCCCAAATCACCCAAAATTCATTGGCGGCCCACACCACCCGCCGGGCGCTTGATGGGCTCTTTGTCAAAGTGGCTGATGAAGAGAAGAAAATCAGAAGAGATCCACTTCACAGGGTGACAGAAATACTCAAGAGAGTGTTCGGTGCCTAGCGTTCTGCCATTACATTTGCAACGATTTTACTAACTCCCTTCATGTACACTGGTTTTTACCATACCCATAAACTTGCAGTTTTACTTTTTGTCCTGCTTTACCTGATCAAAACGGTCCTTTTGGTGGCCAATCAACACGCTGCCTTAGAGAAGTTGAAAAAATTTACTCGTATTCCTGAGATGGTTATTTCAGGTTTGTTTTTACTTACCGGAGGCTATTTGCTGGTCAAGTCAGCAGAAATCTCCACGCTGCAGATCATCAAACTGGTATTGGTGTTTAGTGCTATCCCGGTAGCGATTATTGGCTTTAAGAAAAACAATAAAATTTTAGCTGTCGTGTCATTGCTGCTCATCACAGGGGCTTATGGGCTAGCTGAAATCAATAAGAAGAGGGCAGGGAAGATCGCCATCCCGGAGGCTAGCCTGCCAGCGGAGGCACAGAACCCTGCTGCAGGAGAGGAGCCACAGGCTTATGTAGCTGTCGGAAAGATCGTCTACGAGCAAGCTTGTATATCTTGTCATGGCAAGAATGGAGATGCATGCCTCGCCGGAGCGAAAAACCTACAGGTAAGCAAACTTGATGATGCCGGAAAGATTGCCATCATTCGGAATGGTAAGAACACCATGCCCGCCTTTAAAAACCTGACGGACACTCAGGTTGAAGCACTTGTGGCTTATGTTAATACCCTCAAAGACAGGCTAAACAAATAGCCATGATAAATGAAAAGCCCCCTACATGGCAGGGGGCTTTAACAGATTGAAAACTAACTAAACCAACTAATCTCGTTTCAGTCTTGCAAATACTGTGCAGAACCAATTCAAAAACGAAAAATTCTTATTTTATTGTATTGAGCTCGTAATGAAATTCATTTTGGGCAACATAGAACCAAATATTCGTTCCAAAATCGAGCGATAAAGCGACTCATATTTTTCAAAGGCCCAGTCTCTAAGCTCATCCAGATCGTCCGGCAGAATAGCACGTACCGCCTTACGCATCTCTTTCTCAAATAGATACGCCGAAAAACTCACTTTGTCGATCACCTGCTTATAGTAAGCAAGCATTTTTCTTCTTTGTGTTAACATGGCTTTTCTCATGCTCGTGAACAAGTTTGAACCTTTATTACTTACCAAATTTTATACCACTTACGTAAAAAACGCTTGTAGTTTTCATGGGTTATCCACCAATTTGCCAAAGAATACTTTTCCCCAATCCTCAAAGCCGACCTTGTTATGCGAAAAATCCTCTTCCTTTCAGTCCTGATGGCAGTTTTTACAAGTTGTGAAGACAAGAAACAGACCATGACCGAGAAACTTAACTATCCGGAAACCCGAAAAGACAGCATCGTTGATAACTACCATGGCGAGAGTGTGTCGGATCCATATCGCTGGCTGGAATTCGACACGGCTGCTGATGTTGAAGCTTGGGTTAAAGCACAAAACGAATTGACTTTTGGCTATCTGGGTAAAATCAGTTCCAGAGATCGTATCAGAGCGAGAATTGAGGAATTCTATAACTACCCGAAATACAGCCTTCCCTCAAAAGTAGGTAAGTACCTGATATACACGAAAAACGATGGCTTGCAGAACCAATCCGTCTATTACATTCAGGAAGGGGACAGCGGTACCGCACAAGTTTTACTTGATCCGAATGCGTTTTCTAAAGACGGGACAGTTTCCATCAGTATTTTAGGATACAGCAAAGACAAACGCTACATGGCCTACACCCGATCAGAAGCAGGCTCTGACTGGCGTGTCATCAAAGTGATGGATCTGGACAGCAGAACGGACCTCAAAGATGAATTGAAATGGGTGAAGTTTTCCGGTGCAGCCTGGGACAAACAAGGGTTTTATTACAGTTGCTATGATGCCCCTGCCCAGGGAAAAGAGTATTCCGGAAGGAACGAGTTTCACAAAGTGTATTACCATAAGCTAGGCGATCCACAGGAAAATGACCGACTGGTGTATGAGGATAGGAAAAATGCGTTGCGTTACCACTCCGCCGGCCTCACTGAAGACCTTCGTTTCCTGTTGCTTTATGTTTCAGAAGGCACCGATGGCTATGAAGTACACTATCAGGATCTACAGGAAAAGAAACCTTCTTTCAAACCTCTGTTTACCGGTTTCGCCAGCAAAAGTAGTGTCATTGAAAATGTTGGTGACCAATTTTTAGTGTTAACCAATATCAATGCACCTAATTATAAAGTGGTTCAGGTTGATCCAAAGAATAACAGCCCGGAGAAATGGCAGGAGATTGTTCCTCAAAAAAGTGAATACCTCGAAGGAGCCAATACGGCCGGAGGTAAGTTGTTCACCATCTACCTGAAAGATGCAACCAACAGAGTGTATATGCAAAATCTGGATGGTAGCAGTCCTCAGGAAGTAAAGCTTCCGGGTCTTGGAACTGCTTATGGCTTCTCAGCTGAAAAAGAAGACAAAGACCTTTACTACGCTTTTGTTTCTTTTCTTAATCCCAGCCTGCACTATACGTTTTCCATTGCTTCAGGCAGCTCAACTTTGTTTAGGAAATCAGAGATCAACTTTGACGCAGAGGCTTATGAGGTCAAGCAGGAATTTTTCAACAGTAAGGACGGTACCAAAGTGCCCATGTTCATCGTGCATAAAAAGGGATTGAAAATGGACGGCAAAAACCCCACCTTACTTTATGGATATGGAGGGTTTAACATCAGTCTGAGCCCCTTCTTTGATCCAATGAACATTGTACTGCTGGAGAATGGAGGTATTTATGCACTTGCTAACCTGAGGGGTGGTGGTGAATATGGTGAGGATTGGCACAAAGCCGGCATGCTTGAGAAGAAGCAAAACGTGTTTGATGATTTCATAGCAGCAGCAGAGCACCTGATCAATAAAAAGTACACCTCACCTGACTATTTGGCAATCGAGGGCGGCTCAAACGGCGGGCTATTGGTGGGAGCATGCATGTTGCAAAGGCCGGAGCTTTACAGGGTAGCTTTCCCTCAAGTTGGCGTGCTGGATATGTTACGCTTTCACAAGTTTACTGTAGGCTGGGGCTGGATCCCAGAGTATGGCAGCAGCGATACGGCGGAGCATTATACCTTTTTGAAAAAGTATTCTCCGCTGCATAATATTAAGCCCGATGTAGAATACCCTTCAACGATGATCTTTACTGCCGATCATGACGACAGGGTGGTTCCGGCTCACAGCTTTAAGTTTGCGGCACAGCTACAGGCCACCTACAGCGGAAGTAGGCCCATGCTGATCCGCATCCAGACACAGGCTGGCCATGGGGCAGGCAAACCAACCAGTATGATCATTCAGGAAGATGCCGACAAGTGGGCCTTTATGTTTGCAGAGATGGGGTTGGAACCTTATTTGCCAAAGCCATGATTAAAACTAAGCAGTGGGTATGACTTACACTGCTTACCAAGTTTTTTGAGCGTTAGGATAACGATCAAGCAGGCTCAGACAGGTTAATGGCAGGATAATTTAGTATTTTGGCAATATTTGTTGTCCTACAGTTGCTGGATTCAATTTTGAGGTTTAATTTAGCGGAGAACTCGAAACCTTTGAATAATGAAAACTACTGTCAATTACCTGAAAATCAATCCCTACCATTTTTTAGCATTTGTCTCAACTTTTTTTCTTTTTTCCAGTCCCCGGCAAATACATGCGCAGCAATTAGTTCTCGATCCTGGCTATAATGTTCAGGCGGGTTTAAATGATGTTGTATGGGCTTCACAAATTCAATCGGATGGAAAAATAGTAGCGGGTGGAGATTTTACATCTTACAACTCAAGCCCGATAAATAGAATTATTCGATTGAATACCAATGGCACTTTGGATAACTCTTTTAGTGTTGGTCAAGGATTTAACAGTACTGTTTGGGCAATAGCTATTCAAAGTGATGGGAAGATCATCGTTGGCGGCCAGTTTTCCAGTTATAATGGTATGCCTTACAATAGACTTATCCGCCTTAATCCAAATGGCACTCCGGATGCCTCTTTTACACCAGCAGCAATTGTAAATGGCATCGTTCGCTCAATATTAATCCTCCCTGATAATAAAATATTAGTAGGAGGTTACTTATCAAATAGAATTGTCAGATTAAATCCAAATGGACAGCAAGATCTAAGTTTTACATTTACTCCACTTAACTTAACAAGTATTGTTGCTATCGCTAGACAAACAGATGGTAAGATATTAGTAGGGGGTGAATCATATAATAGGATATATAGGTTGCATGTTAACGGAAATGTAGATTTCTCTTATAATCCCGTGCTGAATGGCACAGTGAGGACCATTACTTTGCAACAAGATGGCAAGGCGATTGTAGGCGGAGATTTCACTTTTTCAACCAACTCAGGTTTTGTAACCCGTTTAGACACAAATGGAACAATAGATAATGGCTTTAATGTCGGAGTAGCTGCAAATTCAAATATTTGGACAACAAATGTGTTAAGCAATGGTACAATAGTTATAGGCGGAGCATTTACCTCTTTTAATGGTAGTACTCCCCAAAGGTATTTAGTCGCCTTAAACAGCAACGGTTCCTTCAGTAATCAATACACATTTGGAAATGGTTTTAGTTATGGCTCAGCTGTAGGTGCTGTTTTAAGTAGCAATATTCAAAGTGATGGTAAGATTGTCGCTTTCGGTCAATTTTCAACGTACAACTCTAGTCCTAGCTTAAGAATAGCCAGACTTTCTAATCCATGTCCTCCCCCGGTTTTGAACAATGGCTTGACTGACACAACTATATGCTCAGGAATTTCCAAAATCTTTACAGTAACAGCAAACGGTGGGGGCTTAACTTACCAGTGGTTTTATAATAATTCTATAATTCCTAGTGCTAATGGCAATTCAATTACTGCAAATAGCCAAGGAGTATACACTGTCACAGTTACAAATGCTTGTGGTTCAAGTGTCTCTTCAACAGCTGAGTTAAAAGTTCGCCAAAGTCTAACTACACCTTCCTACCCATCTTGCGCCCTAAGTGCAACAAAAATTTGCACGACTTCAACCGGAGAAAGATCATTTAATCTTATGTGGCAGTCTGGATCAGGCAATAAGCAATTAGTAGTTGTAAGTACAAGTCCTATTGGTGATTTCCCTTTGTCTGGAACATCTTATGCGGCAGATGCCATTTTTGGGATGGGCGATGATCTTGGTAATAGCACTTTTGTGGTATTCAATGGTGCCGGAAACTCTGTCTATGTTACTAATGCACCATCTATTTCTTCAAGATTATTTTTTGCAGTTTTTGATTACAATGATTTATGTGGCCCACCCATGTATTTGGTAAGCTCATTTGCTTCAGGTTTTATGAGAGCAAAGGACAGTGTTTCACTTTGTAGTAGTAATGTAGACCTAACAAAGTCAAATGGGTTGAATTCTTCTTCAAATGAAGGGTTTAGAATCTACCCCAACCCTAATAATGGATCATTTAGAGTTCAGGCAGCGGGTTTGTCTCCAGAAGAGAAAGTTCAATACCGAATAGTGAATTCTACAGGTAAAGTTGAAGCTACCGGTCAGTTAACAGGTTCTGATCAGATAATTGACTTAAGTGAGAAAAGTTCCGGTGTATATTTTATTCACCTTTCAACAAGTCGTAGTAGTACAGTCAAGAAGGTTATTGTTGATTAAACTGCTTCTTTAAGATAGTTGGTTTCTCCCTGGTCATATCTGATGTGATGAGGGAGTTATCAATCAATAGCTCATTTTTGTACCTTTCGGGCCTAATGGTTTTAATTTATAAAACTTACCAGATTTATTCTGTAGTTAGGTTATCAAGAAGCCTAATTCCATTTTAGTATCCCGGCAATTGATCCATAGTTCCCGAAAATGATGAGTGACTTATTCGAACAAAAGAGCTACGAAGCTCATGAGAAGCATATTGCAATCCATGGAGACCTCTCCAGATTGAGTAACCAGACTTCTATCGATTTCTGGAGGCATGATCAAATGTATAAGCACCTTGCTCCTCTGCTTCATGAGGGTGATAAATGGCTTACCATTGGAGATGGAATGGGAACTGACGCCAACTGGCTCTTGGCACATAAAGTTGATGCAACTGCATCAGACATTGCTGACTCAGTCTTGAAAGAAGCCAGTAAGGAAGGTTACATACAAAAATTCAGTAAGGAGAATGCAGAGAAAATTAGTTTTCCTGACAATTCTTTTGATTACGTTTTATGTAAAGAGTCCTACCATCATTTTCCCAGGCCTTACATAGCCGTTTATGAAATGCTTCGGGTATCTAGCAAGGCAATTGTATTAATGGAGCCGATTGATGTAGGTATTCATATGCCAGTTATCCTTTTTTTGAAAAATGTTTTAGACAAGATATCCCCAACCCTCATCGATAAGATCTGGAAAAATAGGTACTCGTTTGAAAGCTCAGGTAACTATGTTTACAAGACATCAGAGAGGGAAATGGAAAAGATTGCAATGGGTATTAATTTACCTTATGTAGCATTTAAAGGACATAATGATTACTATACAACTCAATGGGATTTGTCTCAACATCAGAGCAATACAAAAATTTTCAATAAAGTTAAATCAAAGATCTGGCGCAAGAACTTACTTAGCAAATTGGGAATTACTCCACATCAAATTCTAATATCCGTAATATTTAAAAGTCAACCAACTGATGACATCGTACATAGGCTTAAGCTGGATGGGTATAAAGTTATCAAGTTAAGGAAGAACCCTTATTTGTAGTTATACTTTGAAAATAGGTTCCTACTCTTTCTTTAACCTCTTTCATTAACTTTGTTTAATCAAAATTTAACTTTTAATTTAAATGACAACTGATTCTATCCTTAAAGAAATGCTGGTTGAAGGAATTGCTTTTGACCGCAATGGAGACAAACATCAAGTTCACTCAAATCTTGATAGAAAGGAAAGCGATTTTCTAAGATCACTAGTAAGGAAGCATCAGCCCAAGCAAACGATTGAAGTAGGTTGTGCTTTTGGTATTTCCAGCTTATCGATTTGTGAGGAATTGAAAAGTATTGAAGGGGCAAGACATACTTCTTTGGATCCATTTCAAAGAACGCAATGGCATGACATTGGAAGGTATAATCTTGAAAAGGCGGGGTTTGATTTTTTTGATATCATAGAAGAGAAATCAGAAATTGCTTTACCCAGACTATTATCCGAGGGGAAGAAGTACGACTTTGGATTTATTGACGGCTGGCATACTTTTGATCACACCTTGATTGATTTCTTTTATTTGAATAGAATGCTAAATGTTGGAGGAATTATCGTTGTAGACGATGTTCATTATCCTGGGATTAGTAAGATGATGAGATATGTTATGAATTACCCATGCTATGAATTATTGGGTTGTGTTGAAACTCCAATGACTAGAAATCAAATAATATTTGAATTTATTATTCAAAAGCCATTAAGAGTGATCTCATCTTTATTTCCTGAGTTAATAAAGAGAGAGATATTCTCTGCAAAAGTTATTAAAAGCAATAAAGACATCGGTGTACAAGCTTCTATGGTTGCATTGAGAAAGACAAGAGAAGATGAAAGGTCTTGGAACTGGTTTGCTGAGTTTTGAAAAGTAGGGGTCGAATTGTTTCAACCCCCACCATTGTAAATATGTCTTATTTAAGTATTATTCAACAATCATGCTTTTTTGATCAACCAACTGGTTGTCAATAACCAAAGCATACATGTAAAGTCCTGAAGAAAGGCTATTACGGTTTATTTCAAGGGAATATGACCCTACTTGATAAAGCTGATGTTTAGCAATTGGTTTACCAGTAGGCTCAAATATTTGAATATAAGCAGAATTGAATCCTTCGGACAATGTGTACTCAATTATGGTGTTATTACTGAAAGGGTTAGGGCGATTTTGTTTCAGAATGTTTTTATTTTTAACAGTCCCTGAACCATTGTTACCTATAAATGAGCTTCTACTCTCTGAAGCTTTTTCTACCTGTTCTTGTAATGACTCGACCTCACCTTTAAGTTCTTTAATGGATTGAACTAAGAAAGGAATAAGTTCAAGATAGTTAACTGATTTATATCCATCAGAATTTGTATTGACTATTTCGGGAATTACTTTTTCTAATTCTTGTGCAATTAAGCCATAGCTAACTCCATCGGGAAAGTTTCTTGTTTTAAATTCTTCTTTTCGCCATTGGTATTGAACTCCCTCCAAACTACTTACTTTCTCAAGGGCCTTATCAATTTGTTTGATATCCTTTTTAAACTTAACATCTGAAGGGCCACCAATATTATTAGCATATACATCCCCATTTACTTGTAGAATTTCTGTACTACCTGGAGGGGTTGTGGCTCCTATTAGTACTTTCCCATCGTTGAGCAATCTCATTATCTCTGTTGTTGGACTTCCCCCATAGGTATTAATATAGTTAAAAACCATATCTCTAGGAGGGTTGAGGTCACTGTACCAATTAATGCTTGGTACATTTGAAGTGCTAGTAACATCAGTTCCTAATCCCATTTCTACAGCACTACTACTGGAGTTAGCCATGTGCCCATTGTAAAGGGTAAGGCTTGAATCTATTCCAATCAAATTCCAATTGCCATCAGTCGAGGGATAGGAATTAGATTCTTGCAAGATGCTACCCTTTGAAACATGAAGCATTTCTTTTGGCGATAACACATTAATTCCAACAAAACCGTTTGAAGTGATTTGCATTCTATCAGATCCAGTTGTTGCAAACCTAATATCTGCATCAGATTGAGAAGCGGAGTACACACGTGAATTTGATGTTCCAGAACTTAACAATACACCTGCCCCAAGACTGTTTGTTGACTCAACTCTCAAGTTTACTACTCCAGAATTGCTAATATGTAGCTGCTCAGTTGGGACTGGTGCGGAGTTGCCTATCCCAACTCTACCATTGGTTTTTATAACCATTTTATTTGCAGCTGAAGTGTTTTCCCAAAAGGTGAAGTCTGATGCAGTGTTCTGCCCAATTATGAAACCACCAAATCCATTAGATTTAAAATGCATATCAGCTTGATTGTTAGTTGATTCTAAATATATACGCTGAAGACCAGACCCTCTAATGTCTAGTGTTCCAAAAGGGCTTGTGTTGGTAGTGCCTATCCCGAGTCTTCCACCTGCCGTAAATGTGAATCGTTGAGTGCCTGACATCGCAATGCGTAAATCGTCTGAGGTGCTAGGTGAAAAGATGTCTACTAAACCACTTCCATTTGATTGAAGTAGCAATCCAGCTCTATTGTTGCTTGAGTTAATACGAAGGTTCTGGATTGAGTCGCCTGTGATATCAACCCTTTGTGTTGGACTTGAAGTACCTATACCAACAGATGCTGTAGAGGTGCTAAGATAGACGGGAGATAAGCTTGCGTTCCATTGACCATACACTGGAGTTAAAAAGGTTGCAAAGAGAATAATTGTAAATGTGCCAAAAGCAAAAATTGACTTTGAAGGTTTCTTAAAGGTTTTCATGTTTTGTTTAGTTTAAAGGTTTTTGAAACAAGATCTTTTAAGGGTTGATCTCATTAACCCATGTCTCTGATATTAATGGCATTTTAGTAAAGCCTACTCTAGTGAAGCGCATTTTCGGCATCCTGCGATCTCTAGCCGAAATATTTTCATTATATAGTTAACTAAAAAATAAAAATAATCATATATTATAAGTTATTATTAAATCAACTAAATTATTATTATAAGTTATACTTGTGCTTTTTGGATTCATCTTTGAGCTCTTGACTTATAACATCAAATGGCAATTCAAGTAGCATAAGGATAGTAATTAGTCTTGAAACAGACATGTTCAGTGGACGTTTCTCAAGATTGCTATAGGCGGGTTGAGTAATTCCAATTTTTGAAGCAATGTACTCTTGAGAGTACCCTTTGATCGCCCTTTGTGCCCGAATAAGTTCCGAGAACTGCTTATTATATTTTTGTATAGAGCACATATAGATTAAGGTGAAGACGATATGAATCTAACGATTATCTTAAGATTTGGTTGATTAGCAATTGATTCTTAATAATTAATTAACATGAGATCATCCTCAGGAGGCTTGAATACCAAATTTCTATCTACAACCGTTTCTTTCCGTTAACACAAATCTTTATAAAAAGACTTTGGATCTATCATAGCTATTTGACAATAGCCTCATTGCAGTTGGATCTATTGAAAACTTTATTCTAAGCAGTGTAAATTAACAGCCCAGTTACCAAACTTTATGCCTCCAGTAGGTTCAATTCCTCTGAAATGCTTAGACTCGCCTATGTTTAGAGTATACTGGTGCTTGCTCATAGGTTGGCTGTGTTTGCCTTACAGTTTGTTCAGCCAAGACCAAAGCTTTTGGGCAAAGCATAAAGTTGCTGTCAAAGCCCGTGAAAAGTATTTTGCAGACGGTTACTTTTTCGGTGAACAAAGGGTGCTCGATACCTGGCAATCTCCATTGATTTATTCCGGCACTTCATTGGGATACTCCAAAGCCTACATCAGTCGGTCTAAGGGCTTTTACAAAGAAATTGCCTTGCAGTTCTTTTTTAGCCCTATGGCCCATAGCCGTTCAGCACCCTGGGACCCTGACCTTACCCGTAGCTTTTATCCCCAATTCTTTATACAGTATTTACCTATTCAGATTAAAAAAGACAGCAGTCTTTACCCCATATGGCTTGGGCTTAACATCGATATGGGGTGGCAGTTCAGGATCAATGACAGACTTCAGAATTCGGCAATAGCCTATGAGTTTTGGTTACCAGCTATAGGGCCTTCCATGCGGATCGAGCATGCTTTTTCATTCAGGGAGCGCAACTATAGGCTTTTTCGAAAAGATCGCAAGCTGGGACCCGGCAAGTTCAAAGCCTATGCCTCCATGACACTACCCTTGGTAGCATGGGCGTCAAGGCCTCCTTTTTCTTCACTGGCTGATTATGTTGGAGGGGATGACCTGTTCTCAACGGCCTGGGATCAACGGAAAGCAGCTTCCTTGGGCAGCTATCGCCGGGTGTTGATAGACTGGGGCGTTTGGTGGCAAGGTCGTGAGAGGAGGTCGGTAAGCTTAGGCTATCGTTGGGAATTTTATCAAATTGACCGACCGGGACACCGGGTTCAGTCAGGCACCTCAGTTGTTTATGTACGTTTTCACTCCTTATTCAGGCCATGAGAAAACGAATTTTACTCTTGCTTTTCATTGGAACAGTGCTCAACAGTTGCACTTCGCTGCTTCTGGATGAAGAGCCCGCTCAAAACCCACAGGCCATTTTTGAATTCACCTGGAAAGAGGTCGAAGATAAATACCCATTTTTTGAACTTAAAGGGATAAACTGGCAGTCCGTAAAACAAAAATATCAGCCAAGAATAGCCCCTCAAATGTCAGAAGAGGCACTTTTTGATGTTTTGGCAGAAATGGTAAATGAAACCCGTGATGCCCATGTGAATTTGGCTTCTCCCTTTAATGTGTCCTTTTATACGCCAGTGTTTTTGAATGCTCCTGAAAATCTCAACGCCAGATTGGTCGAACAATACTACCTCTTCCCAAATGATTATTACCTCACGGGTGGGTTTGATCATAGTTTGCTGGATAGCAATGAAGTGCTTTATCTCAGGTATGAAAGTTTTGCTCTTGCCTATACCCAGCAACAACTGGATTATGTGTTTAACAGAGCTTCGGGTAAAAGAGGATTAATCATTGACCTCAGGAACAACCTGGGCGGCTCGATCAGCAGTGCTTTTGATCTGGCCTCCAGACTTGCGGATAAGTCCAGGCCTGTCATCGTATCACAAGTAAAAAATGGACCCGGAGCCCTGGACTATGAAGTTCCTGTCAACGGAAGTGTTGTTAAGCAAAGCCCGGGATACACAGGGCCTACTGTCGTGCTTGTCAATAGGAAAAGTTACAGTGCCACCAACCTGTTTGCAGCAATGGTGCGTGAGTTTCCGCAAGTGACACTTATGGGCGATACTACCGGAGGTGGTGGAGGAGTACCGGTCTCCCGTGAGTTGCCAAATGGTTGGGTGCTGCGTCTTTCAGGTACCAGAACTTTCGGTCTGGATGGCCTGAACCTCGAACAAGGTGTGCCACCAGACAGGCTAGTGTACCTTTCAGCTGACAGTGTGGCTGCCAACCGGGACAATATGATCGAGGAGGCTCTCAGGTTGTTGCGCCCTTGAGATTGGGTCTGAACTTTTTTTCTTTCGGAGTATCTGCTCCTTTCTGTTCAAATTTGCCCGATGTTTAGCCCGGGCGTTCGCTACATTTTGCTTTCTACGGTGTTTTTTTCGATCATGAATGTGTGTGTGAAATACCTAGAGCATATTCCCTCCGTTCAGATTGTCTGGTTCAGAAGTTTGGTTACCCTGCTCATATCGATATACTTCCTCCGAAAGAATCATCTTAAGCCCTTTGGAAACAACACCTGGCTTCTTTTAGCCCGGGGTGCAGTAGGTGCTGTTGCACTGCTATGCTATTTCTATAGCCTGCAACATATGCCTCTGGCTTCAGCAGTCACCATTCAATATCTGGCACCTGTGTTTACAGTGGTGTTATCGGTTTTTATCTTAAAAGAGCCGGTAAAATGGGTGAGCTGGTTAGTGCTGGGCATCAGTCTGGCTGGGGTTTTTTTAATCAAAGGGTTTGATCCAAGAATTAGCAATTATGCACTCGGGGTAGGTCTTTTGGCCGCTTTTTCATCTGGACTGGCCTATAATTTTGTTCGCAAGCTAAAAGACCATGACGACCCCTTGGTGATCGTCTTTTATTTTCCTTTGGTCACTTTCCCGGTCGTCACGCCGATCATGATTGGCAAATGGGTGCCCCCTACACTTTACGACCTTGGGCTTCTGCTTTTGGTGGGCATCTTTACCCAATTTGGGCAGGTCTACCTCACCCGTGCGTACATGTTGGAGCCTGCCTCCAAGATTGCAGGTCTTTCGTATGCAGGGCTGCTCTTTGCAATGGGTTTTGGCTATTTTCTATTTGGTGAAGAAATTGGCACCGTGAGTATGTTTGGTATCATGCTCATCATTGGCGCAGTGATGTTCAGTATTTATATTGACCAGCAAAAAATGAAAACAACCCGGGAGGCAAATGAGCAAGTCGGCAAAACTTAAGCTGGGGATCATAGGCAGTGGCAACCTCGCTATTCAATTGGCGCCAGCGCTTGAAAATGCCGGGCATCGGGTAATGGCCTGTCACAGCCTGCATTTAAACAAAGCGAAACAACTGGCAGATCGTATGTACCAGTGTGAAGTGTTGCATGAGCCTGATTTTGCTGCTTATCCTTTGGATTTGGTTCTAATGGCCGTCAGCGATGAAGCTATCGAAACCTTAGCTGCCGAGATGACGGTTCCGGAGAATTGTTCAGTTGCCCATACAGCAGGAGGTGTCTCCATCGAAGCTTTAGCTGTTTTTGGCGAACATGCAGGAGTTTTTTACCCTGTTCAGTCATTCAGCAAAGGGCGTAAAGTGGATTTTGAAATGATCCCAATTTGCATTGAAGCCATAGGCAAGACAACAGAACAACGCTTGTACCAACTGGGGAGTTCCTTGTCAAAAGAGCTTTATTACCTGAATTCTGTCCAGCGCAAAGACCTGCATATTGCCGCAGTGTTTGCCTCCAACTTTACCAATTTTATGCTCAGCATCGCCTGGGAGTATCTCCATGAGCAAGATTTGACACCGGATTTATTGGTTCCTTTGGTCAGAGAAACCATTGCAAAAGCCATTCAATCTGGGCCAGAGTCCATGCAGACAGGCCCGGCACGTAGAGGAGATTTAGAAGTGGTGGAGGCCCATTTGTCAAGGCTAAAGGCTCATCCGGCCTGGCAGAGGCTTTATCAGGAAGTCAGTGCTGCCATTCAAGACCACTACCGATTGGGTCACAAGGGTGATTCTTTGTAGGTTTGAGCATTATTCACTGATACAGCTTATCCTATGGCTATCATTCCCAGGGAGGAATACGCAGATTTCCATGAAAATTATATCAAGTTGCTCCCGGATGGAGAGCCGCTCGATTTGTTAAAGGCTCAAACCAATCGTTTTTTTGAACTCTACTACCGTATACCTGCCGATAAAGAAGATTACCGATATGAGGCCGGCAAGTGGTCGGTTAAAGAAATCATCAGTCATTTGGCTGATACTGAGCGGATCATGTCCTACAGAGCCTTGAGGTTTTCCAGAAACGATACGACAGCTTTACCGGCTTTTGATCAAGATTTGTATGTAAGTGAATTCCCCGGGGCACAGGTTAGTCTGGCAGAATTGCTGTCCGAATTCAGGGCCATCAGGTTGTCAACGTTTACACTTTTCAGCAACATGTCAGCAGAGATGTTGCTCCGCAAAGGTCAGGCAAGCGGACATCAGGTAAGTGTACGGGCATTGCTGGGCATCATTGCAGGCCACGAAAGGCATCATGCAGGCATTTTAGTCGAGCGATACGGCCTGGACATGCCAGAGCTTGATTAAGTCGTTTAAATTCGCAGCAATCCTTTACAATTCGCTGATTTATGTAAATATTTGTACCCGTTACCTACTCAATTTAAGTTAACCTACAACATCAGCCATGAGCCATTCAGCTAACTACGAAGAACATGGAATGGAACTTAGGGAACAAAGTTTTTCTCTACCATTCATCGTTCTAACCTCTTTGTTTTTCATGTGGGGCCTAGTGATCGGTTTAAATACCGCCCTTCTTGAAAACTTTAAACTCGTCTTCTCTTTGTCGATCAATCAGGCACTGATCATGCAGTTTGCTTTTTTTGCCACCTATTTTGTGGTGGCAGTACCAGCAGGCAAGCTGATCGACAGCCTGGGTTATAAAAATGGTATTGTCGTTGGCCTGGTGACATCAGGTGTAGGGGCCTTGATTTTTTTACCTGCGGCTGACAGTCAATCTTTTAATTTATTGATGGTAGCCATTTTTGTGCTGGCTTCTGGAATTACCATTTTGCAGGTCGCAGCTAACCCTTACATTGTACTTTTTGGTGATCCAAATTTGGCTGATGAACGCCTCAGTCTTAAGCAGGGCTTCAACGCTTTAGGTTCAATGATTGCTCCGATCATTTTGGCATTTGTACTTTTTTCGCCAGTACATGCGAGGCCTGAGCTGCTGGCTGAGATGACTCCAGACCAAATCAAAGATGCTTATGCAAGTGATGTCAAATTGCCTTACATGGTGATTTCAATCCTCATGTTTGTGTTAGCTGCGCTCATGTTTTTCAGCAAGCTGCCCATGTTCAATACCAAGAATTTTGAGCCTACAGTGGTTAACAAATCAGGAAAGCCTTTCAAGTTTGTGATTGAGTTTTCACACCTACGTATGGGTGCAATCGCCGTATTTGCCTATATGGGCGCAGAAATCGCTTTGAGTGTCTTTTTGAACAGTAATATCTCCAGGCTTTCAGGTGCCAATGAGCTTCAGGCACTCAACTACCTCGCTTTTTATTATGGAGGAATGATGGTAGGTCGATTTGCCGGAGCCTATATCCTTCCAAGTTTTGACTTGCACAAGGCTGTGGCTTTTTGTGCTGCCGGGGCAGTTGTTTTAACCATCGTAGGGGCATTCACTACAGGTATGGTGTCCATGTGGTCTCTTTTATTGGTTGGCTTGTTTAATGCCATTCTCTTCCCTGCTATTTTCACCCTTGGTCTAAGCGGTTTAGGCAAGTTTTCTGAAGAAGGAAGCTCGGTACTCATCATGGGTAGTGTTGGCGGAGCAGTAGTTCCTTTGCTGGTAAGTCAGGTACTGGCAAGCGGCTCAGGAAGCAGCATGGCCCTGCTCATCCCCGCAGCATGCTATTTGTTTGTGGTTTACTTTGGGCTCGTAGGTTCCCGCTACACCAAAGTGGAGCAAGTAAAAAATTAAGCATTTGATATGATTTAAGAATGAAAGCCGGTATTCACCGGCTTTTTTTATTATATATTGGTTTTAAATTTGGCTCCATATGAGAAGCTATCTATCAGAGTATCACCTTAAGAATTTCGGATTTAAACTAAGAGGAACTCAAATCACCAGAGTAGAAGGCTTTAGTGATTCAGTTTTTGCTATTGCCATCACCTTACTCATCTTCGCCAATCAGGTGCCGAAGAACTATGCCCTTATACGGGAAAGCATGCAGGACATCATCCCTTTTGGCCTATGCATTGCTCTCTTGATTTCACTGTGGTACAGTCATTTTGGTTTTTTTGTGCGCTATGGACTGGAGGATGCGAAAACAGTGGCTTTAAATACGGTTTTTCTGTTTCTCTTACTGATTTATGTATTTCCATTGAAGTTCCTTACCACTTTTCTGTACGAGGTTTACCGTTGGCTGTTCATCCGGTGGTGGTTTGACCCTACTTATCAGAGTGAAAGGCTCGGAGAAATGTTTGACTATGGTGACATGCCGGAGTTGATGGTTTTTTATTCTTCAGGAATAGCAGCCATCTATCTGGTGATTATGTTTATGTACCGTCATGCACTTTCATTGAGGACATCGCTTGAACTAAATGAAAGGGAAGTATTTGAGACCAAAATGAGTATACAGAGCCTGCTTGTTATGGCACTGGTCCCTGCTATATCTGTGGTCATGGTCTTTGTAGGAGGGAGAAATTATGGGCCGATGATTGCCGGCTTTAGCTACTTCCTATATTTCCCGTTTATCTTTATCAATCTCAACATTACCGAGAAAAAGCGAAAAGCGCTTTTGACGAAAATGAGACAAGTGGCAGAAAGTGCAGCACCAACACCCCTTGATTCCTGATTCCTAAGGCCTCTTTTCTGCGTTCAGCTCTTCAAACCAAAAGTCATCGTTAGGAACATCAAACTCAATACCTGTTACTTTCATTTCAGCATTGATCTTGAATTGCAAGGTACCAAAGGTGTACCATGGGCTTGGATTGAGCCATCGCAACTGCCAGGTATCAAAGTGGAAATGGTCAAGTGCCGCTGATAGGAAGGGTGTATGCTCAAAGTCAACCTGCAGCTGTTTGTCCTTAAGGCTCACCTTTATATCTCCATAGGATGGGCAGTGATAAGTTCCGACATACTTTTCAAGGGAAAATGATGGCTTAGTCCCTTTGATTTGAGCTGCTTTTTTATTGCTGATACGCTTGTCATTGGCTTTTGCTGCTGCATTCCGTTCCAATGAAATCTGGCTCCAGTCTTTTTCCGGTTTTCCCAGGAGTGCCTCATTCAAATAATGAAAAACAGGGTTCATGGGTGACTCCAATCCATTGGTTAGGACAATGACACCCGCCTTCAGGTCAGGAAATATAGAAACGGCAGTGATCATTCCATCATATCCACCGGTATGCATGGCCATCATTTGTCCATGATAGTCTCTTAAAATCCAACCCAGCCCATAGCCGTCAAAATTGACATTGAAATTTCCGTAAGCACTATGATTGGCCGGAAAATGATTGTGCATGTCCCAGAATGCGCTATAGCTGCTTTGTCTTAAAAGGGTGTCCTTGCCATGGATGCCTTTGTTCAAGTGCAAGATTAGCCATTGGCTCATGTCATTGACACTTGAGTAAAGTCCGCCGGTTGCAGCGATTTCCTCCCAGTCAGAAAAGGGTATTGGTACATTTTTTCCATCCACAAGGGCATGGGGAAGGGCATAATTCCCAAGGCTGGTGACCTCACTGATTTTGTAGGTCGTTCGATTCATTCCCAGTGGGTTAAGAATGCGTTCCTTAACTTGTTCCCCCCAGGATTTTCCTGACACCTTTTTTAGCACTTCCCCTGCTGTGATGTACATAAGATTGGAGTACCCAAATCCATCCCTGAATTCATACTTATTAGGAAGATGTCTTACCCTACGGATGATCTGCTCAGAAGTGAGTTTGCTTTTATACCAAAGAATATCCCCACTAAAGGTGCCCAGTCCAACCCTGTGGCTAAGAATATCATACATATTGGCTTTTTCAGATACACCGGCCTCGTAAAGTCTGAAATAGGGTAAGTAATCGACTACTTTATCAGTCCATTTTAATTTCCCATCCTGAACATGCATCGCCATAAGTGCCGAGGTAAAGGCTTTGGAATTTGAAGCAATGGCAAATAAGGTATTGGCGTCCGGTCGTTCCGGCTTTCCGGCTTCTTTTTGTCCATACCCTTTGCTGAATATCAATTTGCCATCCTGAATGACACCAACTGAAAATCCCGGACAGTTCCAATCCTTTTGGGTTTTCTCCAGATAGCGGTCTATTTTTTCAAGATCAAGGGTGGTTTTGTCCTGAGCTTTAGCTACAAAACCAAAGAGGAAGAGCAGTAAGCAAACGAAATAACGCATAT
This sequence comes from Cytophagaceae bacterium, assembly GCA_027488815.1. Taxonomy (GTDB): domain Bacteria; phylum Bacteroidota; class Bacteroidia; order Cytophagales; family JAIYAX01; genus JAIYAX01. The sequence continues at coordinate 149,317 of JAIYAX010000012.1, forward strand.
GAATTTGGGATTTAAGGGATCAGTACCATTTGAAAATCTTTAAGCCTAAACTTAAGCAAATCAGGCCCAGCATACCAAGTAAGAGACTTGGGAATGCCACTTGATCAAGACTTGCTCCTTCGTTAAAAACCATCCTGATATGATCAGCCAGAAGACTCAAAGGTAGCCACTGAATAATGCTTACCATCCAATCGGGGAAGCCCTGGTAACTAAAAAAAATGCCGGAAACGATACTCATCGGAAGGTAAACAGCATTGATCAGGCCATTCCCAATCTGGCTATTGGCAGCCCTGCTGGCAATAAGAACAGCCATGCCAGAAAAGGCAAAAATCCCACTGGCAAAAAGAACCAAAATGGCCAGCCAGTTTCCCTGAACAACAACCCCAAACAAAAAGTAGGCAAAAAGATAAACCACCATAAACTCAAAGGCAGCAATGAGGCCCCTTGTGATCAGCTGAGAAGCAAGAAAAGTAGTTTTAGGCATAGGAGTCGCCACCATACGGCGCAATAGTTTCTTGATCCTATAGTCGATCAGGGTGTAGCCAATTCCCCATAAGCAAGAGTTCATAATTCCCATCGCTAAGAGCCCCGGAATGAGGAAGTCGATGTACCTCATACCGCTTTGCTTAATCACCTCCCTTTTCAGAGGGATTTGAACCGTATTTGTTCCTTTTAGAAGGGAAAGTTCAATTTGCAAAGCAGCCTGGTGAGCGGCCTCATGCTGAGGGTCATAAGCAAAAACAAGACTGTCACCCAGTTGCCTGATGATGATGTCGACCTTTCCTCTTTTTAGCAACGTCAGGGCTTCTGACTCAGTGGCCATGCTCAACCGGACAGTACTTATTTCCCTGAGCCTTTCATTCAAGTCGTTGGGTTGATCAGAGGAAACCCAGGCAACCCTGATTTCTTTTTCAGGACTGCTTTTTGAAAAGGCAAAACCCAAAACTGCCGCCAGAGCCATAGGAAATAGCAATGACCAAAATAAAATACCCGGCTCACGCCAGAACTCCTTGAATTGAAGCAGAACAAGATTGAGTAGCGTACTATTCTTCAAGTCTGCGTCCGGTAAGGTTTAAAAACAGGTCGTCAAGGGTGCTTTTCCGGCATTCCAGGCTCAATAGTTCGGCTGATTCCGATTGTAACAAACTGAGCAAAGGGGGAAGTGCTATGGCACTTTCTTTTACCTTCAGTCGCACAAAGCCCGGCTCAGCTGCCGGAAGCAAAGACATAAAACCCTGGAGCTTTTCTAATTTAGAAAGTGACATTGGCAAAGGGGTCTTAAACTCAATATACTCCCCCGGAGCAAAGGTGTTGAGCAATTGGCGCAGGTTACCATCGGCCAGCACCTGTCCCTTATCCATGATCACGATGCGGTCGCAGAGATAAGAGGCCTCTTCCATATAATGTGTTGTCAGCACCAGAGTAGTTTTTTCTTCCTGATGCAGTTGCTGTAACAAATACCATATTTCTCTACGGGCATGAGGGTCCAGTCCTGTGGTAGGTTCATCAAGCAGAAGCAAAGCAGGTTTGTGCAGCAATGCCACCGCCAGGGCAAGTCTTTGTCTTTGGCCCCCGGACAGTTGAACTGTATAGGTCTTTGATTTTTCCTGCAATTCTACCATCTGCATCACTTCATCAGACCGACTTCTGGGGAGGTTGTAGAAGCTAGCAAATAGATCCAGAGTCTCTTTGACGGTTACCTTTTCCATGAAGCGAGTTTCCTGCAGAGAAAGACCCACTAGTTTCCTAAGCTGCTGACCATGTTCCTTCCAGTTGAGGCCATCGATTCTGATCTCGCCTTCATCCGGAACTTGCAGCCCTTCAATCATTTCAACCAAGGTTGTTTTTCCGGCACCATTCGGACCCAGAAGTCCCAGAAAACTGCCTTTGGGCACTTCCAGACTTAACTGCTGAACAGCGGTAAGTGATTTGTAGCGTTTCGTTACTCCGGAAAGCTGGATCATAACTACCTTCTGATCATCAGCTTTGATGTACTTTCTAGGGTTTTAACCAGGTAAAGGCCTTCCGGTAGTTCATGGATTTCTGCTTTGCCCAGCTCATCAACACGTAGCAGCCATACACGACCATCCATGCTCAGCAGGTTGATAAGCCGGTTTGGAGGAGTGGGCCAGATGACGATTTCAGTTGAAGCAGGATTGGGGTAAACCTGAATTAAATTCGGAATGAGAGGGTCCAGAGGTGTACTCAATGGTTGCGTACGCCAGGGAGCGTAGATGAGAACTCCAAGTGAAGCAAGATCCGGCTTATGGAAAAGGGTTGCTTCTACATTAAGACTGTCATACACCCCAAAATCATTGTTTTGGGCAAAAATGGTATCCGGAGTGTTGTTGTAAATATGGTACGTCTGACCCCCGTTGCCATTGTTGCTGAAGATGTTCAAACCTATGTTGGAGGTGTCAGGGCTAAGTCTGCCGATGTTTGGCTTTGCCAGGTTTTGAATGGTTATGCCCCATAGGTTTCCCCGAATGGTATTCCCCTGAACAATTACTGAAATAGGTGAACCGTTAAAATTGATGCCTGAGCCACCTAAGTTTGGATTGTTTTGAATGTTGTTGTTCTCGATTAAGTTGTTCTTAATCACCCCTCGGTTCGTACCGTTTTGGCAGACGATACCGTAGCGGTTGTTTTTTATCTGGCAATTCTCAATTCTGAAGAAAGAAGAGCCAATCGGGAATATGCCGATTCCACCGGCCATTGTGTACAGTCCTGTTATTTCGGTGTCAATGATCAGTATGGAGTCAGTAGTAGAGGCTCCCAGATTGATCTGAGGCCTGTTGGTGTTGCCGGATACATTTTCAATCATCTTGCAGCGAATGATCTTAGGCCCGTTTTGAATGTTAGCCCCTCCACCTATGGCGGAACCTGCATTTCTGAAAAAATAACAATCCCGTATTGTCGGGCTGCTTTGGAATAAGTTAAGCGCATTGCTGTTTACTGCTGTATTGTTGAACAAAAAGCGACAACTGTCAACCAATATGTTCGCATTAAGTAACCTTAAACCCCCTCCCTCATAGATCTGAAGTTTACGCAAGCTGCTGAGCGGAGAGTTGTTGATCTCCAACCCTCTGAAGTTCTTTCCGGAAACTCTGGCTTTGATCACGAGGCTATCCGGAGGGTTTATTAAAAGAGTCCCGAAAATGCGGATGTCACGTCCACTATCAACTTCAACGACAGCGTTTTGAAAGCACTTAAGGGTGTCGCTGGTTTCGATGGTCACATTCTGCGAGATGCGATAAATGTTTCCGGTTTTGGTAACTACGCCACCAGAGTTTGCCACAAGAGAGTCCAGGTTCCAATTTTTACTTGAATTGGGGCTTATGAATTGGGCCTTTGCGCTGGTTTGGATGAAAAGGAAAAGGACAAGAAGGGAGATAAACGTTTTCATTTTGCTGGTTTGTTTCAGTTTAAAAATGGTCTCACAACCCACAGAGTTTTTGATTGGTAGAAAGAAACTCTTGCCAGATATCCTGTACTATGCTTGCGGCCGGTTCTATTTGCCTGATCATGGCGGAAACTTGTCCGATTTCAAGCTCACCCTCCTCCAGATCACCTTCAAACATGCCTTTTTTCGCACGGCGCTTGCCTAGAATTTCAGCCAGTTCTTCAGTACTTGCTCCCCTCAGTTCGGCTGACTTTATTTCCTGATAAAATTTGTTTTTAATAAGCCGAACGGGAGTGAGTTGCTTGATGGAAAGCTCGGTACCTCCTTCATCCGTCTCGGTAATTTTTTGCTTAAAGTTCAGATGAGCTGAGCTTTCCAGACTTGCTGCGAAGCGGCTACCGACTTGCACCCCTTCTGCACCCAGAGCGAATGCAGCGGACATCGCCCTGCCGGAACCTATGCCCCCGGCGGCGATTACAGGAATATCGAGAGCATCAGCAACCAATGGAATCAGGCAAAGGGTAGTTGTCTCTTCACGGCCATTGTGGCCTCCTGCCTCAAATCCTTCTGCCACCACAGCATCTACCCCTGCCTCCTGGCTTTTGATGGCAAACTTCCGGGATGAAACCACGTGCACTACTTTTCGGCCTTCTTTTTTAAGTAAGGGGGTGTAGGTTTTAGGATTGCCCGCAGAGGTGAAAATGATCGGTACTTTTTCTTCCAGAATGATGTTGATCACCTGGTCAAGATCAGGATAAAGCATGGGCACATTCACTGCAAAAGGCTTATCTGTCGAGGCTTTGTATTTTTGAATATGCTCTCTCAATACATCAGGGTACATGGAGCCACTACCGATGATGCCCAGACCGCCTGCCTGAGAGACAGCACTCGCCAGTCTCCAGCCACTGCACCAGATCATTCCTGCCTGTATGATGGGGTAATCGATCCCAAATAGAGAGCAGATCCTGTTGTTCGTCATTGCAATTAGCTGTTGTTAAAATTGATCTCGGTATTATCCCCTATGTTCAGGCTTTGGTTGGGGCCTTTCAACACACTGTCGTTGCCCACAATTGAGTTTTCCAAAACAGCAGTTTCCAAAGCGGAATAGGAACCAATGATGGTGTCTTTGATGATTGAGTAGCTGATGGTTGTTTTTTCTCCGATCGCTACATTGGGACCGATAATGCTGTGGCTGATTTTACAACCTTCGCCTATGCTTATGGGAGGGATAAAGATGGTGTTATCATGGTCCTTGCAAGGCTTGTTGTGAAAGTCAGGTCGGCTCATCAGGATGGCATTGGCTTCCAGCAGGTTTTCTTTACGTCCGCAGTCAAACCAATTGTCGACAGCGTAGGTTCGGATCACAGCACCCTTGTTGACCATGTACATCAAGGCATCGGTGAGTTGATACTCGCCCTGATTGATCTCCTGCTTTTGGATCAGAAGTCCGCAGGCCTTGATCAGTTCATCAGGCTGGTTGATGAGGTAAATTCCCACGAGTGCCAGGTTGGATTTGGGGATTTTTGGCTTTTCTACCAGACGTTTTACGGTACCATCCTCGTTGAGCTCAGCTACTCCAAACAAACCCGGTTGATCCACCTTCTTTACACCTACCACATGGTCATTTGAACGCAGAAATTGATCCAGATCAAGTTTGACGATAGTGTCACCCAGAACTATTAAAAGTTTAGGGCTATTTTTCAGATGTTCTTTAGAGACCCATACCGCCTGAGCCAGGCCCTCACGAGGGTCTTGTACAACAAAAGCAAGCCTTACTCCTGAATTCTGGCCGTATTGCTCTCTGATGTATGACTCAATCTTATCACCTAAATAACCAATCACAAAGACCAAATCACGGATGCCCGACTCAAGCAAAGAGTCCACAATATGGGCGATGATAGGTTTACCTGCCACGGGCACCATCGCCTTGGGCTGGGTGTGGGTATGAGGGCGGAGTTTGGTGCCGATACCGGCTACAGGGATCAGGGCTTTCACAAGCAAAGTGGTTGAGAGAGGAGGAGCAAATCCAAGGGAATGTGTGGCTGGTTTCAGGGGCTTAAATTACGACCTTCGGCAGTTTCTCAGAGATAAATTTACGTCAACAATGTAAATCAGGAGCTGAAAGGGCTTGTCAATAGGATGTAAGAAAAGAGGCCTCTTCGAGGTGGAATTAACATTGAAGTAACAAAATGGTAAGGATAAATGAGAGAACATATTGAAAATGAAGCATATTTAAAAGCGGACTCGAAAAAAAAATGGGCTTTTTCCACAGAAAATAAATCAGAACTTAAATTACGTAACTGACTATTTATCAATACTTTAAAAAGGAAATGTTTGATAGGCTGTGGATAACTGCTTCAAAATGTGGATTACCCTATTCTTTTTGCCATCATCATAATTTGTTTTGGCTTTACAGGTCGGAGAAGGCTCGTTTTGTGTAATATTACCTGCAAGTTATGTCCAAGATGTACCGGATCAGTCAAATTGCTGTCCTTCTTTTTTTCTTTTTGAGCTGCTATCCTCAAGGGTCAGTGGCGCAGGTAAAAGTGATCCGTTTGCCGGAGCTTCAAAGCATGATGAAGAGCCCTGGAGATAAGCCTTTGATGATTAATTTTTGGGCAACCTGGTGTAAGCCTTGTGTGCAGGAGCTTCCGTATTTTCAGCGACTGGCTGACAGCCTTCCGGACCGTTTTGAACTGGTATTTGTCAGCCTGGATTTTGCCGCCGACCTGGAGAAAAAGGTGATCCCCTTCGCTCAACGACGGCAGATGAAACAGAAGGTATTCTTGCTCGATGAGCCGGACTATAACTCCTGGATCGATCTGGTAGCCAAAGAGTGGAGCGGGGCTATTCCCGGAACCCTGATGCTAAGCGCTGACCGAAGCACCAAAGTTTTTTTTGAAAAAGAGTACCACAGTTCGGCACAGATATGGCTGGACTTTTTACATTCTAGTAATCAACAAACAATTAAACCATGAAAAAAACCTTCTTTTCAGCCTTGTTCACAGGGCTTATGATGATCTCATTGATGGCAGCAGGCCCTGGGCCGGGTTATAAGCCTGGAGACAAAGCCATCGATTTTAACCTCAAAAACATCGACGGGCAAATGATGAGCCTCAAAAGCATGGAGTCGGCCAAAGGCTTTATCGTCGTGTTTACCTGCAACCATTGCCCTTTTTCAGTGAAATACGAAGACAGAATTATTGCTCTTGATAAGAAATACAAGTCAATGGGATACCCGGTAGTGGCGATCAATCCAAACGACAAGACCAAAGAGCCGGATGACAGCTTTGACAAAATGGTAGTCAGAGCGAAGGAAAAAGGCTTTAGCTTCCCTTACTTGTACGACGAGAGCCAGGCGATTGCAAGTGCCTTTGGAGCCAGCCGTACCCCTCATGTATATGTGTTACGTAAGGCAGGGAGTGACCTGGTGGTTGAATACATCGGTGCTATTGATGACAATGCCAATGATGCCGTCTCGGCAAAAAATAAATACGTAGAGCAGGCAGTAGATGAGTTGCTTGCCGGCAAAAAGGTAAGCATGGGCTTCACCAAAGCGATCGGCTGCACGATCAAGTGGAAGGATGCCTGAGTTAGCAAAGTCTTGAGAGGAAAGCCACCGAAAGGTGGCTTATTTGTTGGTCTTCAGTTCGAGTATACGCTTAAATCTGTCGAAATACAGTTTAGAAACATTCTTTTCCAAGTTTCTACTTGATCTGTTTTTACAGTACGAAACATTCCTATCAAACAGGGGTAAGCTTAATTAATATTTGAGAAAGAGGAATTGTTGTCATTAGTTTTTTGGAGGCGAACGTCTGTGTGGGTCAACAGGAACTGTCTTTGGTACTGGTTTTGGTGCATCAGGATTTTTTCTTGGTGTTGGTGATGGTGTGGACCTTTTGTGTGGTTTTACTGGAACTGTCTTTTTTGCCATTTTATTTAGTTTTTAGTATTCTCAATATTTCTTATTTCTTCATCTGTCAACTCGTAAAGCTGATAAACCAATTGGTCTATTTGGTTTTCTCTCTCGGTTTTAAGGAGAGACAGACACAGGCTGCCGCCAAGTTTTGGCTTGCGGATCGGCTGGAGTGACTTTGTCCCGCAATGAGAGGGATGTGTGGCTGTGAAGCGTTGGCTTGGGTGCTTCGTTCCTTAAGTGACCCGAAACGTTCCTTATTTGCATATTCTAACTGATATTCAATGACATGCGCTTATATTGTAGCGTTCCTTAAAAGGATTTTATAGTTTCTTAAAGGCATACTTGGCATTCCTATCTCTTTGTTTTTCACTTAATCGCTCTAAGATTTTTTCATTATCCATAAATTGGTTCAAGTACAGCCTTACATTTTTCTCATGAATTCACCCACTGGCGCAAGCATCCGCTTGTGTCAAGACAGTTTTTTTTAGTCATTACTACCTAAAAAATAGATTGAGTGCAATGGAAGCATATTCTTGTCATCGTCAGATAGCTTGTTGTAAAACTCTTGCCAAAGGTCAATGAAATTATCAATGTCTATTAGCTTGATATGTCTGTGGCTTTCTCTTGCTGAACGTTCAGCTTCAGAAGTAAAAGTGCCTGATGTTACAAATAAACCGATGTCGCCATCTTTGTTGAGAAGCCCTGTCAAACTACGAATGTCGTCAACCGGAACCGATGCATCAGGTCGGTGTTTTATTTGAACCTTCAGCCGTGGAGATGTTGCACCTAAAGGGTCGTTATATGCCACAATATCTAAACCACCGTCTTTGCCTTTTGGTGAAATAAAGGGTGTATGATATTTCATTGCTCTCAATAATGCGGCAACCATATCTTGAAACTCATAAGCATTTTTGCTTCTGATATAGTCTTTTATTCCTGCAATGGCTTGTTCTTCTAATAAGTCAAGGTTTGCTTTTTGGGTTTGAGTTTTATTTTCCTCAAGTTCAGTTGGCTCGTCATCTGTTTCCTTTCCTTTCTTAGGTTTCCTTTCCTTATTGTCGGCAACCCAAGTCCTGTAAAGTTGTGAGGCGGTCTCAAGAAGTTTTGCTGGCCCGAGTTTTATTGCTTTTTCACCTTCTTCTGTTAAATACCAAATGCCTTTATTTTTTCGTAGAAAACCTGCTTTAATTCCGTCAATGGTGTAGAAATGTAAAATTGATTCCCACCTAACATAGCCTGTCTTCTCATAAATTTGTTTTTCCCAATCAGTTAGTTCAACTGTCTCACGTATTTTGTCAATGACTTTTTTTCCGGGTAGCTGCCCACCTGCTTCTTTTAATATTTTAAAAGTCGCATACATTGTCTTGGCTGCTGACTGTTTTGAAGGAGCTAATTTTTCTAATTCTTTATCCATTGTTACTTCTTTGGTGGTGTTCGTTTATGTGGCTCAACAGGAACTGTCTTTGGTCCTGGTTTTGGTGCATCAGGATTTTTTCTTGGAGTCGGTGATGGTGTAGACCTCTTGTGAGGTTTAACGGGGACTGTCTTTGTTGGCATTTAATCTAGTTTTTAGAGTTCTCGATTATTTTTATTTCTTCTTCCGTCAACTTGTAAAGCTGATAAACCAATTGGTCGATTTGGCTTTCTAAATCAGTGGTGTCGGCTGACGGGTTTTGTTTTTTCATTGAAATAATAATGTTTGTTAATTTCTCAACAGATTCTTTTTGTTCATCTGCTGGCTGAACAATTGGTAGAAGCTCAATTTTATATTTCAACCATCTATTTGTTCCCATTCCAGAGCTTGTTGAGATTTCATTAAAATACCATTTAGCAACTTTTGAGTTTAAAATAGACAAGAGATATTTCAAATTATTTCCAGTGATAAAGAAGATCGTATTGTTTGCATACATTCCACTATCATCATAAGCGAATTTTTGACTGTCAGATAGTTCTCCCCAAACAATCTTTGATTTTTCAAATTCATCATAATAAACACAAGGTCTTAATTCCCACCAATAATCACCTTGGTCATCACGGGCATAAAGTCCTTTGCCTTTACCCTTTATAGAATCGCCAATTTCTTTTAAATGGCTGTAAATTGATGGATACGAATTACTAAAAAACTTCTCAGGGTTAATGCCACTTATATTTTGTTCATTAGTCACCCCTTGTTTAATGAGTAAAACCCAAATATCTTTCCAAACATAATTAAACTTTGAAACATCTTTTCCTCTCAGTGCAGGTTTAATAAAGTCAGCATTTGAACTATCATCAGAAACTAACTGATTTCTCTTTTCAGTAGTCATAAAAAAGGCTTCGTTAAAACCTGTTTTAAGACCATAGTTTATTTGATAGTCTAAACCGCAAAGCCTTACCCCTAAACTTTCGATTTTAAATTTCAGTTCTGCTTCCTCCTGATTTCCTATTGTCCATCCATTTTCATTAAGATTATAAATGATTATGTTGTTATCAATAAAGTATGATTCTAAGGATTTACTTAAATTAAAATCTGATTTTAATGAGATTGCTTTCAGCTGTGAATTCCATTCAGATTTCTCAACTTCAATGATAATTGATTCAACGGTAGCATCCTCAAATACTTGAATGTCTTCAATGTTGATAAGTTGCATTGGGTTGGCATTTTCAACTAAAAACTTTCTTAAAAATTGCCCATATTGAGTTCTTAGCCAAGAGTTAGAAGATATGTAGGTCAGAATACCTTTAGGCTTTAATAACTGGACTCCTTTCTCATAAAACAAACAATATATATCGGCAGACTTTGAATAGGTTAGATAGCCTGCATTTTCAAAATAAGAACTTTGTTCTTTAATCTTTGACATTGAAAAATAAGGCGGATTTCCAATCACCACATCAAATCCCACAAAATCGCCAGCATCATTTAACACTTCTGGAAACTCAAAGCGCCATTCAAAAGCGTTTTCAAAAATTTTGTTGGCTTTTATTTCTTCTATTTTAGCATTTAATTCTTCAATTTCATTCTCCAACTTTTGCTGTTCAGCCTTTCTTTTCTTTTCTAATTTTTTATCGGTTTCGTTGTAAGGAGCTTCTGGTTCAAAAAGGTATGTACCAGTAAATCTATGATATAACTCACTAGCTAACTTGTCTAGTCGTTTTTTGATAGGATCGTTTCTTCTAATCTCGAAGGTAAAATTTTGTTTAATCTGGAGAATAAGTCTCTCCATTTCTTTTTTCTCTTCTTTGTTTCTAGCCTCCCGATAGGATTGAACAGCCAGTTTATAAGTTTCAATTGTCCACTTATTTTTCTGTAAAGCTTGTTTCAGGTCAGCATCAATGGCAAAACGGCTCACTAAAGAGTTTCCGCATTTTATATTGATGTCAATGTTTGGAAGTGTTTCTAACACACCCCCTTGCCCCCTCTCAAGAGGGGGAGTTTTGTAATAGGCATTTTTCAAAAGCTCAATCCACAAGCGCAATCGGCATATTTTTACCGAGTTTGAATTGATGTCCACACCAAAAAGACAGTTTTCAATAATGGTTTGCTTTTCGTGAAAAAGCGTTTCTTGTATTCGCTGGCTTTCTCTGTTGCTTGGATTGTATTCAAAAAGTTCTCCTTCTTCGTCTGTTACAATCAGCTCATCATTTACCACTTCCACCTGATATTCTTTCAATCGTTTGCCTTCTCGGTCTTGCAGAATTTTCAAGTCGTTTTTAACGGCTATCATTTCATTGAGTGCCGAAACCAAGAAGTGCCCTGAACCAACGGCAGGGTCGCAAATTTTGATGCTGTTTACAATTTTGTTGGCTTCCTTACGGTCTTCAATTTTGTCGTAAAGTTCTTCAAGTGTTGTGCAGCTCCATTTTTTAGTTTCGTTGAATTTCTGCACAACCGCTTTGCGAATGGTTTCACGGCACATATACATGGTGATAAAACCCGGAGTGAAAAACGAACCGTCTTTATAACCGTTTATTTTCTCGAAAATCAAACCGAGAACCGAGGCGTTAATCAGCGTTTTGTTGTCTTCCTGAATGTCTTCCCCGCCTTCTGCTCCAAAATCGTAAGCTTCTAAAAACTCAAACAAGTATTGAAGTGTGGAAAGGTTACCTGATCTTTTTTTGCCTTGCTGGTCTTTCAGTACTGTTTGCGAAAAAATCGGAATGGTTTTATCGTCTTTCAGGTTGCTAATAAACAAGGCGACCTGCTCTAATTCTGTTGGCTCGAAAAGCGAAGAATTAAGGTATGGGACTTTCTCAAAAGCTTTTTTTACATCTTCGTTTCGCTCATCATACTTTCGTGCCAATACCTGAAAAAACAAGCTGTTCAGGTCGTCATAGCTTTGGATTTTATCAAGGTTGAGAAATTTATATTCTGACACACCTCCAGCCCCTCTCGAGAGGGAAGTTTTGTGATAGGTGAGGAGTTGGGCTTCCAGCAACTTCAAAAACAAAATCCTGTTGATCCAAGTGATGGAAAGTTCGAGAGCAACATTAAAAAGTCTTTCTTGTTGGGCGTTACCAAACTGGTTTGGCTTTTCCAACCGGCTAATCTTATCAAGGCTATCAAGCTGAATGATGGCATCTTCAAGTATCGTTCCTGTGTGTCGTTCACCTGCTTTGTGTCGTTCAATCAGTTTTTTGCTTCCCTCTTTGGTTTCTGTAAGTCCGATGATGTGCAGCAACTCGCTGTAAAAGCGTTTGTCAAGACTGTTGCTGTCGTTTGTGAACGGAAGTTTTAAAAGATGCTCAGGTGATAAAAGTTTGAATAATGCAATCAGAGAATTATCGTCTGCTTTCTCGGCATTGCGTAATGGTTTTTGAAAGTCCTGAATGTTGAAGTATGTAAATTCAATGTCAGAAGTGATGCTGTCAATAAACGGCTCGGCAATTTGTTTGTAGAAAAAATCGGTTTTGGTGTCTGCCAAACGTCCTGCTTCAAAGTCGTTGAATTGCTTTACGAGATTTTTGTTTTGTGCAAAAAGTCTGTCAAACAGGGTAGCGTCAAAAATGAACCATTCGTTGATGTTGGTCGCAACCAAATGCTTTACTTCAAGATTTTTGTGCGTTATTCTTTCTCGTAAATAATACAAAACCAATTCCTGAAAGGCTTTCACATTCAGTTTCGAAATCATTTGCTTTTGGCTATCGCCTTCTGCCAATGATTTTATCATTTCGGATTTGTTAGTCGGTTTTTTGGCTTCGATAATTACCCCAACTGTTGAGTTTGCGTGGGGCCCGTTGTGAATAACTAGGTCGTTTCGCCCTTTGGTATTTATAAAATGGTTTTGCTTGTAATAAGTATCTTTAAGAAAGTCAGAAACTAAGTTTTTATGGAACTCTTCGCTTTCTGTGTCATTTGTCCTGTCGAGTAAAGTAATCAGATGGGTCTTGAAACCTTCAATTTCTATCCTGTTCGGTTTTACTTTTAAAAAAGCTTTGTTTAGTGCCTTTCTTGGTTTCAATACTCTGCAAATCATCGAACTCTAGGATATTCAATTTAGATCGGTTAAGATAAGATTTTCATTTGAGTTATTGATAACCCTGTGAATGCTCTATCCAAATTCTTCCACCATGTGATAAAAATATGGTTAATTCAGCCTATTTGCCATAAATTATTGATGCAATAGATGATGTAGCTATTCTTTTTTCAACCTATTCACCTTCCACACAAACCAGCCGACCGGTACTAAAATCAATACAAGAAGTACAGGAAGGATGAACGGCTTGGGTACCAGGTCAATGCCTTTGGCGGTGCTAATGATATGCAGGGTAGCAAAGCTGAAAATGCCACTCACGATAAAGGACAAGTAAAGCAACAGCTTGCGGGCAAGAGCTCCGATCTTTTCAGCGGCAGCCTCAGTTTCTGGCTCTTTCAAGGTAAAAAAAGTGCTTCCCGAAGCGATCACGCCCAAAAGGATGCTGATGAAAAAGGTCAACATCGGGAACATCCACAAAGTAGACGGACTCCCATACCCATCCGCTTTCCCTGATGCATTAAAGTGGGTAGGAATCTGTTCAGGTAAATCAGATAGGTTCAGCAATATAAAAAGCACCTGAAATAAAATATGACCCAGACCGATAAAGCCAATCCATTGGGAGTAGGGGTTATTACTCATGGTTCCTGGTAAATCAAGGATGAAACTTAAAGATAAGTAGAACTTACACATGTAAAACAAAAGGGGCCTAAGCCCCTGAATTACATCTCGTCTTCAAAATCTTCGTTATCCTCCGCTTCGTCCTGCTCCTCATCAAAATCTTCCATTTCTTCAAAGGGCTCATCGAGGTCATCGTCATCAAATCCTAGTTCGTCTTTGTCGAGCTCTTCAAACTCTTCATCAAAATCTTCAAGAGGATCGTCATCAAGGTCATCATCAAACTCATCGTCCTCGCCTGCAATATCATCTTCATCTTCCCAACTGTCTCGTACTGTCACTCCATCGTTAGAAAGTAAGAGCTGTGGCAATTCCTGAAAGGGTTCAATCTCAAGGGTTCTCATAGGGTGAATCTACGATGTAAATATAAGTGTAGGGCATACATGCCTGTCAAGGGCAAAATCAATTTTTTTCGATGGGGTCTAGAGGTAGTTTGGAACATGAATTTGAGCGCATGCAATGTAGTTTATGCTAAATTTACCCCTTAGCCACAGCTGTTTCTATGAATGCTCCACAACTGCTCAAAGAATTTGATCTGCGCAACACCCAATCCAGGCTGGAGATTCTTCAGGCCTTTGAAGATGAGCACAAGGCACTTTCTCAGGCAGAAATTGAAGGCCATCTGACAGGGCAGTTTGACAGGGTTACCGTTTATCGAACTCTGAGAACATTTTTACACAAAGGCATTCTTCATAAAGTACTCGATGATGAGGGTACACCCAAGTATGCCCTGTGCGGTGATCATTGCATTCAGGAAACCCATCGTCATGAGCATGTCCATTTCAAGTGTGTCAAATGTGGAAATACTACTTGCTTGGAGCAAGTCATGATACCGGGTGTGGTGCTTCCTGCCAAATACAGTATTCAGGAAATGAATCTCCTCATCCAAGGTGTTTGTGGAGTATGTCATGATTAAAGTAAGCCTTTCTAAATTCAGTTAAAACATTCAACCTCGATGAAAAAGATAGCGTTTCCTCAATTGTTGCTTCTTGTTTTTTGCATCTCAGCAAATGCCCAACAACCCATTACGGCAGAGTGGCTCTGGAGTCTGGGCCGTATCTCCGACCCTCAGGTAAGCCCTGACGGAAAAAACGTTTTGTATGGAGTTACCTACTATGATTTGAAGGAGAACAAAGGAAACCGTGATTTGTATGTGATGGCGTTGGAAAGTACTGTTCAAACCCGCATTACCCAAACTCCTTTTTCAGAAAACAATGCAAGATGGAGACCTGATGGCCAATGGATTGGCTTTCTATCAGCAGAAAGTGGCAGCTTACAAATATGGGAAATGAAGCCTGATGGTAGTGCCAAACGTCAAATCAGCAACATTCCCGGTGGGGTAGAGGGCTTTAGCTATTCACCTGATGGCAAGTCGATCGCATGGGCTTCTTCTGTGAAGCTGGACCAGACCTTGGCTGAGAAGTATCCGGATCTGCCAAAAGCGAATGCTTTTCTGACGGATCAACTCATGTACAGACACTGGGATAGCTGGCATGATTACAGTTACCACCACTTTTTCTTTGCACCCTATCAGGAGGGCGTGAGCATCAGTGCAGGCAAGGATTTGCTCGAGGGCGAGAGGTTCCATAGCCCGCTGATGCCTATGGGAGGCATGGAAGACATGACCTGGAGCAGCGATGGCAAATCAATAGTTTACAGTTGTAAGAAAAAATCAGGCATTGCTTACGCAGTTTCAACGAATACAGACCTTTATCGCTATGAGCTGAGCACCGGAAAGACCCAAAACTTGACGGAAGGGATGATGGGCTATGACATGCTACCCGGCTTTTCACCTGATGGCCGGTATTTGTCCTGGCTAAGCATGGCACGAGACGGATTTGAGGCAGACAAGGAAGTGCTGTATATCAAAGAGATGTCCACAGGTAAAAACATCGCCTTAAGTGCAGCATTTGACGAAGGAGTTCAGAATTACTCCTGGAGTAAAGACAGTAAGAGCCTGTACTTCACGAGTTATCAGAAAGGAACCAAGCAAGTCTTCTCCATCCAACTTGCTGATCAGAAAGTAAGGTTGATCAGCAACGGGGATCATGACATTAATGAAGTACTCGTAGCAGGAAATAAATTGGTAGGCACCCGCAACACCATGATACAGCCGGCGGAGTTGGTGCAAATCGACCCTAAAACCGGTGTCTGGAGCCCTTTGACAAAAATAAATCAGGAGGCTGTCGCTAAAGTTAAATGGCCTACGGTGGAGAAACGAATGGTTAAAACGACCGATGGAAAGGACATGATCACCTGGCTGATCCTTCCGACAGATATGGACCGCAACCGCAAGCACCCTGCCTTACTTTATTGTCAGGGCGGCCCGCAAAGTGCTGTCAGTCAGTTTTTCAGCTATCGCTGGAATTTTGCCTTGATGGCTTCCCAAGGCTATGTGGTGGTGGCACCCAACCGCAGAGGCCTGCCGGGCTTTGGCAGAGAATGGAATGATGCCATTAGCGGTGACTGGGGAGGGCAGGCTATTCGGGACTATCTCTCAGCGATCGATGCGGCTGCAAAGGAGCCGTTTGTCAACAAAGAGAAATTGGGTGCTGTTGGTGCAAGCTACGGGGGCTATTCGGTGTATCAGCTGGCAGGTGTTCATGAAAAGCGATTTAAAGCATTGGTCGCCCACTGTGGTTTATACAATCTGGAAAGTTGGTATGGTTCAACCGAAGAGCTGTTTTTCGCCAACTGGGACATGAAAGGTGCACCCTGGGATCAGCCAAGGCCTGTCAGCTACGACCGCTTTTCACCCCATCTTTTTGCTCGCAATTGGGACAGCCCCATTCTGGTTATTCATGGAGAAAAGGATTTCAGGGTTCCGATCACACAGGGAATGGAGGCCTTTCAAGCGGCTCAAGTGCGAAATATTCCTTCCCGTTTCCTCTATTTCCCTGAAGAAGGGCATTGGGTGATGAAGCCACAAAATTCCGTTCTATGGAACCGGGTGTTTTTTGAATGGCTCGATCAGTGGTTGAAATAATTCAGGCCAAAAAAAGGGAGCAGATGTGAACTGCTCCTTTCTTTTGATAATTGATTCAGGAAATTAAATCAGGTTATCGATGAAATAGCTTTTCACTTTCTCCTCCAGGCCATAAGGAGACTCAGTTACATCATGGTAGATCTTTCCTCCCGGGCCATAGAGAGTGATGTTGCGGATTTTGGATTCACGCAATTGATTCACCTGACCTTCAGTAAGTTTATAAACCACCACATAGTTGTGCTTTCCAAAGATGGGGTGTTCGATCAGCTTACCACAGTTTTTCTTTTCGAGGCTGAGTTCTACCAGGTTTCCGTTTTCCAGCCTGATGCCCAATGAAGCCTTTTTACCCGGGACACATCCTATTTCGGTATGGGTTTTTACCACTAGCTCGATGTATCGTTCTTCGCCAAGATCCATCACATCGACACTGAGTTTTTCATGATGGTCACGCAGATGAATGGGATGGTGATGGTTGTAATGCAATTGCTTATGCTCAACTACATCTTCATCAACAGGGGCAAGCGGGTTTGCCGGAGCCTGGGCTGGTGCATTTTGTCCTGACACAACAGAAACCGAGAGCAGGCATAAAAAACTTACTAAATAGAGATTCTTGATCATGGGTTTTGCTCGTTACTTGAATGAACTGTTTTGAATTCAGATCACAAGGTAATGATTTCTACAGGAGTGAAAAAAACAGCACCTTTGTCTATGGCCCTTTCCCTAATGCTGAAACAGAGAAATTTGTTTTTACGGAGCTTATGCATTTTGGTGCTGGCATTCACCCTTAGCCAGGCTTCATGCCAGCAAAAGAAAGCGATCACAAACGCTGCACCTCAGGAAAAATCAAGCCCCTACATCTTAAAAGCCTACAAGGAGCCGGTTGGCGGAAATGAATATTGGTTTTTTAGTATTGAGAACAATTCCAGCCAGACCCTCACTTTGTATCATCCTTATGAGATACTCTTAATACCGGAAGGCAAAGAAAGGCCGGTTTCCATTCGGGATTGCCCTTGCAACGCCCCTTGTGCCCGTCGACCAGAAACCATGAGCCTTGAAGCAGGGCAAACGCACCGGGTAGGTTGGGACAGAATGCAGACCACATGCGCCCCAGTGGAGAACAACTCAGAGCTAAATACGATCAGAAGCTATGTGCAAAAAGGTAAATATCAGATCGTTTGGCTATTGCAATTTCCAGACTCAGCTGACCATACCCGCCTGAGCCATGAATTCTGGCTTGACTAAGAGCGGATGACTCCCAGTTTTTTGCCAGTACTGATGAAGGCTCCTATCGCCTGATCCAAATGATGCTGGTCATGTGCTGCTGAAATCTGTACTCTGATCCTTGCTTTTTCCTTGGGAACAACAGGATAAAAGAAGCCGATGACATAGATTCCCTGCTCCAGCATTTCAGAGGCAAAGTCTTGAGCCAGCCGGGCATCGTAAAGCATGACGGGTACGATAGGGTGAATTCCGGGCTTGATGTCAAAACCGGCAGCGGTCATTTCTTTTCTGAAGTATTGGGTGTTGCGCTCTAGTTTGTCCCTCAGGTCTGTTGTTTCAGAAAGCATGTCAAGAACAGCAATCGATGCACCGGTGATCGATGGAGCAAGGGTATTTGAAAAAAGATAGGGTCTGGAGCGCTGCCTGAGGAGTTCGATGATCTCCTTACGTCCGGAAGTGAAGCCTCCGCTGGCGCCACCCAAGGCTTTACCAAGCGTACCTGTTATGATATCCATTCGGCCCATCACCCCGCAGAGCTCATGAACACCCCTGCCAGTGCGGCCCATAAATCCGGAAGAGTGGCATTCATCACTCATTACCAGGGCTTTGTAGCGATCTGCCAGATCACAGATTTTGTCCAGTTGGGCCACAGTGCCGTCCATGGAAAAAACACCATCGGTGACAATTATTCTATGCCTCAGGTGCTGGGTCTCCTTTAGCTTAGCTTCCAGGTCTTCCATGTTGTTATGGAGGTAGCGAAGTCGTTGCGCCTTGCACAATCTGATGCCATCAATGATCGAAGCATGGTTAAGCTCATCTGATATGATAGCATCCTGTTCGTTAAACAAGGGTTCAAACACCCCGCCATTGGCATCAAATGCAGCTGCATACAGGATGGTATCTTCTGTTCCTAAAAACTCGCTGATTTTACGCTCCAACATTTTATGAATGTCTTGTGTTCCGCAGATGAAACGCACACTTGAAAGGCCAAATCCGTGGCTATCGATCGTTTTTTTAGCTGCCTCCAGCACTTGGGGATGAGCACTAAGGCCCAGGTAATTATTGGCACAAAAGTTCAATACTTTTCTGCCATTGACCATGATTTCAGCACCTTGCGCAGAGCTGATAATTCGTTCGTTTTTAAAAAGTCCAGCGGCTTGTATCTCGGCAAGCTCTTTTTCAAGTTGGGGTTTTAGCGTTTCGTACATAGGGATTAACTGGGTCTCTTAAAAACGGGTTTGGGAGCGGGTTTGGCGATAGTTTCTTTCACCTCAGGCTCTGCAGCTTGATTGAAATGGGTCAATTGAAAGCGTCTGCGCAGGTCATTGATGAAAAACTTCTTCTGAGAAGTAAAGCTGTTGGGATGCATTTGTAAAAATTCAGACTCAAACCGAAGATATAGCTCATTTTCGGCACTTTGAAATTTGATGGGATCGATGTTTTTCTCCCTGAGGTATTCTTCAAATCGCATGAATGCCTCAAAAATAGGCAAAAGCAGCTATTCAACTCCGAACGAGAGCCTTTCATTTTTAAGCGCTGATGAAAAATGCCATCCGTTTTGACTCAAGGTGGTTTTGGTGTAGGTTTGTAGACTTTACTTTTTTCATCAATTAACAGTCAACCACATGTCGAAGAATACCCCCATTACAGTAGCCTATGGCGACGGGATTGGCCCGGAGATCATGGATGCCACTTTACGAATTATACAAGCAGCCGGCGCACGCATTGATATTGAAACCATTGAGATCGGCGAAAAAGTTTACATGAGAGGTGAAAGTTCAGGGATCGAGCAAAGTTCCTGGGACTCACTTCGTCGTACTAAGGTATTCCTCAAAGCACCAATAACTACGCCACAGGGTGGTGGTTTCAAGAGTTTAAATGTGACTACTCGTAAGACCTTAGGTCTTTATGCAAATATTCGCCCTTGTGTTTCTTATCCACCATATGTAGAGACTAAGCACCCCAATATGGATGTGGTCATCGTAAGGGAAAATGAGGAGGACCTGTATGCAGGTATTGAGCACCGGCAAACAGAACAGGTTTACCAGTGTTTGAAACTGATCTCCAGACCAGGTACAGAAAAAATTGTCAGATATGCCTTTGAGTATGCGGAGCAAAACAACCGTAAAAAAGTAACCTGCTTCACCAAAGACAACATCATGAAGTTCACTGATGGTTTGTTTCACAAGATTTTTGATGAAATCGGTGCTGAATATCCCAATATCGAGAAGGAACACTGGATCGTCGATATAGGTGCAGCTAAATTGGCCGATACCCCTGAGGTCTTTGATGTGATCGTGATGCCAAACTTGTATGGCGACATTCTTTCAGATGTAGCGGCTCAGATTGCCGGATCAGTAGGTTTGGCTGGCTCAGCGAATATCGGTGACCATGGAGCCATGTTTGAAGCGATACACGGATCAGCACCTCGCAGGGCAGGGCAAAACATGGCTAATCCAAGTGGTTTGCTGCTTGGTGCAGTGATGATGCTTGTGCACATAGACCAACCCGACATTGCAACCAAAGTGCATAACGCCTGGCTGAAAACGCTTGAAGATGGTATACATACGTATGATATTTTCAATGAAGGCCTCAGTATAGAAAAGGTAGGTACCCGTGAGTTTGCCGATGCTGTGATTGCCAGGGTAGGTCAGCAACCACAAAAACTTAAGCCTGTCAGTTACAAAACAGGTGATGTGAAGAAGTTCAGACAGCAAGAGATCAGAAAAATTGAAGTTGACAAACAACTGGTTGGAGTCGATGTTTTTCTTGACTGGAGTGCTGGCTCTGCAGAAGAGCTAGGCAACAAGCTGGGCAACATGAACTTGAAGAATGCCTTCCTGTACATGATCAGCAACAGGGGTGTGAAGGTATGGCCTAATGGAGCTCCTGAAACATTCTGCACAGACCATTGGCGCTGTAGGTTCAAAAGTAAAACCAAGGTTGGCGACCCAATAAGCCATGATGACATCCTTGAGATACTTCAAACCTTCAGAAACATGGGTATGGATTTCATCAAAACGGAAGGGTTGTATTCCTTTGATGGTGTGAAAGGCTACACCGAAGCACAAGGGCAGTAAGTCACCCGAACCTCTTTCAATAGAACCCGCTCCTGCGGGTTTTTTTTATGACTTGCCTCAAAACAGTTCGGCCAGCATACACCGGATGCCACCGCCACCTACATATTCGATAGTGGGAATTTCGGCAACTAAAAGCTCATAGTGCTTTTCGAGTATGCTTCTTTGATCGATTCGAAGAGCGTTGTAAGCAGTCGAGGAGATAAACATCACAAGTGATTGCCTCCCCTTCACCACCAGCACATTTGCGGCAAAAGCCATCATTTGTTCGAAAGAGATCAAAAGCAGGTCCCTTTCGCTTTGTTCAAAAGGCCTGATGCATGCAGCAGGGTCTGCTAGTACTTCATCGCAGCAAACAATGGCATGTGGGCCTATGCTAAGCAGTACATTGGTATGATAGACTGGTTTTCCAGCTGGGCCCATGCTATCAAAATACACGGGATGGTAGCCTAGATGACCGCACAATTGATTAAGAACGGTCTGATCGCTTCGTACTGACCGGGCCATATAAGCTCGTTTTTGAACATGATCAAACACCACACTGCCCGTGCCTTCCAGAAATAACCCTTTTTGCTCAAAAGACCTTAAATCAAGTATCTTATCGGAAGGATGAATTTCCTGCAAATAGCCCAACACTTTTTCGTTGCATTCCAGCCTTCGGTTAGCCGCAGCCATTGGGTAGAGAACCAAAGTGCCATCATGATGGGTGCTAAACCAGTTATTGGGAAAAATGGCGTCCGGTTTAGGAGGAGTATCCTGGTCCTGCCATACATGCACCTGAATCCCCTTATTAGTCATTTGATCGATAAGCCGGTCAAATTCTGACAGAACTTTGACTAGAATATCTCCCTCCTCGTGGTGTTGGAAGGGGTTACTCTCAAAGGTTTCTGAGTTGAACCCGAACGCAGCGGGTCTCACCATCAACAGTTCAGCTGCTGCCTGTTCAGCTAAATTGCCCACGTGCAAAGCCAATAAAGTCGGTGCTCATCGGTGCGATACCTGATTGTCTCAATCGGGTAGCGATCTGACCACGGTGGTACGTGGCATGCATAAATACGTGACTAATGATATCCTCCACCGTATTTTCAAAAGCCTGCCCCTGAACATTTTGATACTTGATTTTGCTGTTGAAATCAGGGTTCGATTTTAAGAAACTTTCCCAACGGCTTTGGCTTAATTGTTCAGCTTGTGTTAAGCCAGCAGCATCATATATTTTCCAAACCTCATTAAACGGCTCTATATCAGATTGCAATCTTGAGATCCAAACCAAATGGGCATTGATCACATGAGAAATCAGCTTGAAAATGTCCGGATCGGCATTGGGGTGATCTTTCAGTAAGGTAATTACCCTTAGTTGCGCAAGGTGATGGTACTGCAGTACACGAAGAAAATGGGCGTTCAAATCTGAAACAGTCATGGTGTTTGCGTTTTTTTTGATTTGTTGTAATGGTTTGGATTTAATCCAAACCTAACGAAAAAAGCCACCCGATAGGTGGCTTTTCCGTTGATCTGAAAGTACGAATTGCTATCTCTTGAAGCCCAGAACACTCACACCACAAGGCTCGAAGTTATTCTGGAAGCTGATGGTGAAGTAATAAATACCTGTTGCACCACAGCGGTAGCCAATGGCAGGCAGGTATTTGTCGCCGATCAGGTTCGAAGCGATTTTATTACGGTTGGCATCATATAAGGTGACTACCATGTTTTGCGACTCACCATTCTTATTGCAAAGGTTGAGCAGGTAGTTCGTGTCTTTGGTGAAAACATAGGAATACTCTATTTCCTTTTCACCATTGATCTTATAGCTTTTCAAAAAGGTGTATCCGGCAGCTAGTTTTGAAACACAGCCACTCATTTGTTTATCAGGATCACACTGTGCTTGTGCCCTTTGTATGCCAAAGCATATTAATAGGGCGATCAGGTATTGGATCTTCATGGCGTTCTTCATCTGATAACGTCTTAGCTAGTGACCTTGTTCCTGATTTCTAAAGTTTTGTTGGCAATGGCCTCCAAAGTCTCCGGGCTGATCTCAACCACACTTCGGGTTTTGTTGACCACCATCAAAATACCGTCTACCTCTTCCACGGTTGGCTCTTCGTTGATGTAGGAAATATTCACCTTCTGAAAGTGACCATTGAGCTCGGCGAGGTCTTTGTTTAGCTGCACAAAGTTTGCGTCTTTCTGGTAATATTCCAACAGCTTGAGAATTTGAGAGAGGATGATTTTCTGTTCTCCAATTCTTTCTTTCAGCTTTTCATTATCACTGATTTTGCTGACTTGGCAGGTGATATGCAATGCTTCAAGCCAACCACCGGTCAGGATCAGGATGCTGAGATTAGCCCGCTTTTGTTCCTGAAGGGAGAGGTTGATACGTTCAAAATTGGTAGTGGTCGTGAGCAGCAATGAGTCAAGGTTATTGGCGCTGGTTGCTAGTTTTTTGATGGTTTGAAAGTCGAAAAACTGCCCAATGTTCAGTTGATCAGCCAAATCACGTACTCCGTTGAGATAAAAAAGAGCATCCTGGTTTTGGTTGTAGATGTTGGCATAACCCAGATCCGTTCCGTAAATCCCCAGGTTAAAGGCACGCTTGAAATTGGTGTTGTATTTTGAGATGTTTTCGGTGCTGTTCAGGATCTCTTTGTTGTATTTACCCCCGGCATCTTTGATCAAAAAGGAGATTTCCAATGGAGATGGGATCGATGCGATGATATTTCGAATGGCCTCATCGGCTATTGCCGGGCCGCCGCTGTTCATGGAGTCAAGCGCAGCGAGCATTTCTTGCTGCTTTTCTTTTTTGCTATCTCCACAGCCCGACCAGAGGAGCATGCTGACAAACAAAAAGAAGATCATTGGATAGGATTTCATGTAGGGTAGGATTATCCGGGTAGGTTGGTTAATGTCAATAGGGAGTGGTTTATACTGGACTGGAAAAATACAGCAACAAATCTGTATTTCGAGTTCAAAACGGTTACTCTTTGCGAACAAGCATGTAAGAAGCAGGTTGATTTCATGACTTTGATTTATTAAAACTGCTGCTTCCCTTTGATGCGGCCTCCCAATTGACCTATTCTGTCGATCAAAACCTTGAGTGCTTCGAAATAGAGGGTAAAGTATAGCAGAATAGTCATGAACCAAATCACTGTAAGGTTAAACCAAAATGTGTCAATGTATTGACCGAACAGATGCTTGGTTGGAGCCAGAAAATGAGCACTGTAATCCATAGACCCCCTGATGTTTTCGGGTTGCTTGTAAATCGGGTCGATCTGCTGGATGAGCTTTCCTTTGAACTCTTCAATTCGGTTTTTGGCCTTCAGGTTTTTTACCAGATCCATCAGACCCTCATTATGGTGTTTGTTCATAAGGTCATTCAAGTTGCTGCCTTCCACCATGGTTTCCATGTAGTTGAGGGCTAGCTCTTTTTTGTCAGATGCTTTGTTTTGCACCTCTGTGAAATAGTCAGATACCTGTTCAAAAAAACCATATAAGCGATTGAATACCGGGCCGGCATCTTCCTTCAAAGGATCGAAACCATCGGGTACCGGGTTGGCAATGTTTTCCTGTGCCAGCTTGCCTGCCTCATGGGCGATGATGGCAAACTCTTCTGCCCCCTTTCTTTTTTCTTCAGGATGGATGCTCTTCAGCAAGCTGCGTGACCTTTCAATCCGGGACTGAAGTTCTGGAATCAGGTAGGATTTTACATAGGCTGAGCGGCTTTCAATGGCTTCAAAGTCATAGATCATGAATTCATAATCATTGTTTTTGTATTGATGTACAGCCAAGGCTTCAAAGGCCCATCTTGACGCCATAAAATCAGCAATCACAGGAACTCTGCCTTTGGTACTTACCGCATCATTTAGCTTGTCAAAAGAGAATATCGCCCCGCTCAGGATCATTTGCGGGATGAGCAACAAGGGGATAAGAATGTAGATGGTAACTGCACTGTTGAAGCTGGCGGATATGTTTAAACCCAACAGGTTCGCAAAACATGACACACTGAAAAGGATGAGCCAATAGTGGAAAGTCATGCCATGGATTTCCAGAATTACATTCCCGATAAGCACAAAAGTGAGTGTCTGTATGGCACTTAATAAAAATAAGATCGTGACTTTCGAGAGCAGATAGCTGGATCGGCTCAGGTTGAGGAAGGACTCCCGCTTTTGAATTTTACGGTCTTTGATGATTTCCTCCGCACTTACCGTCAGCCCCATGAACAGGGCAATGATGACAGCGATCAACAAGAAGGCTGGGAGGTTTTCATTGAAGCGAAACAAATAGCCTGTCCCTTCTGAGTTGTTGTTGTATCGGATGATAAATGCCAGCAACAATGCCAGAAGCGGAGCCTCAAGCAAGTTGATGAGCATGTATTGCACATTGGTCACCTTGGCCAGCATGTCCCTCAGCACAAAAATGCTCAACTGGCGGAAGCGATTGGGGATGGCCAGCGATTTCGGAGGCTCTTCCTTAACTTCCTCGACATGCTTCAGCACAAATCTCTCTTTGAAAAGATCACCCCATTGTACCGGAGTTACCTTGCGCTGATTGGTGTATTGGCCATATTCATTGACAACTTTAGCCTCAATGATGTTGAAGATCTGCTCCGGGTTTACGTTACCACAGGTATAGCATTGCCCACGCTCAGAGTCCACCTGGTTGGTGGCCTTTTTAAAATAAGTGACAGCATCGATGGGGTAGCCGTTGAAAATGGGATATCCACCCGTGTCCATAAAGAACATTTTGTCAAACATCTTGTAGATGTCAGAGGAAGGCTGGTGGATGACCACAAAAATCAGCTTGCCCTTCAGCGTAAGTTCTTTCAGCAACTCGATCACATTTTCCGAGTCTCTTGACGAAAGTCCTGAAGTAGGCTCATCAACAAAAAGTATAGATGGCTCCCTGATAAGCTCCAATGCAATGTTCAGACGCTTTCTTTGCCCTCCGCTGATTTTTTTATTGAGTACATTTCCCACCTTGAGCTCCTTGATGTGCAGCAAGCCCAGACTGGAGAGGGTCTCCTCGACCAGCTGCTGCAACTCTTCTTTGCTCTTGTCTTTGAAGCAGAGTTGGGCATTGAAGTACAGGTTTTCAAAAACAGTAAGGTCTTCAAACAGAATATCGTCCTGGGCGATGTAACCAATCACCCCTTCTATTTTTTCTTGCTCGGTATGGATGTTGATGCCGTTGATCAGGACTTCACCTTTGGAAGGTTTTTCAATACCAGCAAGCACATTGAGCAGGGTAGTTTTACCTGATCCTGAAGCACCCATGATCCCGATGAGGCTTCCGGGGCCCTCGGAAAGGTTGATCCCTCTCAGGCCTAAAGCTCCGCTTGGAAACCTGAATTCCAGGTCATTGACATGGAAGGAGAGATTTAGTTTTTTACCATCGCTCTGGAAACCAGCTATAATTTCGTTGTAGTAAAAAGGAGCACCTGAACTGGGCTTTACGACCGAGCCGTTGGAAAAGAGGTTTACCTGACCTGCCATCATGGCAAAGCCATTGAGCTGCACCTCACTGCTACCCAGATAGCGGACAAAATACAGGTCTACTGAGTGAGATCTGAAAAAGGCCAGCTGACCTTTGAAGCCCGAAACATGTATGCACTTTGCCACCTGAAAAGGCCTACGTTCCTCACCATCAACGATGAGGATATTAGGGTAATCCATCTGGGTGATGTCCTCCTGGGTAACAAAGCTTTCAACAATCTTAAACTCATCTTTGTCGATATTGAAAACCTCAGCTACGGTGTCGATGATTTGCATGCGCAAAGGGCTAATCACTTCATCAACATTCACCAGCTCAAGCAACTTCATGAGCACGACTACTTTCTGCTTTTGTGTAAGAGTCTTGTTGATCTTTTTACACATGGCAAGGGTGCGGACGGAGTCTTTTACCGAGGTGAGCTTGGTTTTACGTACCTCTGCCCCTTCAACCAATACCTCTTCCGGCTTATTAACCTCTGCCAGTTCATCGTACATGGCAAGGTATTCCCCAACAGCATCCTGAGGGAGCTGTGACTTGAAAAACCTTAGCACAAACTCACGCTCCTTCTCAGAGGTTCCTTCTTCTTGCTTGGTAATGATGGCAAACAGCGTGGTAAGTGCTTTGAGTATTTCCTCACTCATGGCTTAGGGGTAGATGTAGGTAATGAACGGTAGTTTATTTACCTGATCAATGACGATCAGTAGGTTTTCATTTCAAAAGTCAGTTCAACGAGTTCTGAAAACTCTTCGCCTGCCTCTTGCATATCTTCATCGTCTTCGTGGTAATACCAGTGAATGGTAGTGCCGGCGATGTCTTCCAGTCGGCTCAAGACATCGAGGATAATTTTAGAGGATGCAGTGTTGAAATATTCCAGTTTAAAAACGAAATCTGTCTTGGCATTTGGGCTTGCAGAGTAGTCATCAAGCCATTCAAACACAGGTGAGTAAAACTCTGCTGCGTCTTCGGGCAATGAGCGACCGGAAAGTTCAAAAATGCCGTTTCCTTTATCGAGTAAAATTCTAGGGGTATCTTCAGTGCCCTCCAGATTGAGTATATTCATAGTAGTGCTGATTAACAAGTTGGGTGGTGAGGATTATTCTTCTTTTGAGCGAGAGATTTTAGTTTTCAATGAAAAGAAACTGTACTTGTCATCAATTTTATTGAAATGGTACTCCAGCTTTTGACCGGATTTACGGGCCATATCAACAAAACCCAGTCCTGCGCCGCCCTTCTCTGACAATTGGGTGCTTTTGATGATGCTTTTGTAAAGTTCCTTGAGGCCCTCTTTGTCGAGAGAGTTGATTTCCGAAAGTTTGCTATCGAGAAAGTTCACATTTTCGGTGTACATGAAATTACCAGAGGTAATGGTGTACTCGCTCTCTTCTTTTCCGATCATGAAGATGGCCGTATTCAGGTGGCGGTGCTCCATAGCTACTTCATCAGCGTGTTTGCAAATGTTTTGGAGGCATTCTACCATCACGTTAAATACTTTACGCTTGATGTTGGAGTCTTCTCCCACAGAGTCGAGGTTACGCTCTGCCATGGAAAGCACCGATTTGGTGATTTCCTGGGTAAACTCACCCTCATAAACCAGGATGAGTTTTCGCTCAACCATGGTGGTATGGAGGTCATAAACAAAGTCTGTTTTCATAAGGGGTCAAAAATTGAGGGTTATTGTTTGCGGGGTTTATCATTAAGGGTTTAAAATCCGATACCGATCATGAGCACATCGTCAAGCTGTCGGGTATCTCCACGCCAGCCTTCGAACTCTTTGTCAAACACATCATACATCTCATAAACAGGGATGTCATGATGTTGCTGAACGAGCTCACGAATTCGTTTTGGTGAAAACTTGCGGTTCTCTGCATTAAATTGATCAGGGAATCCGTCTGAACAGAAGAAGATACGGTCTCCTTCTTCAATTTCTATTTCATGGTTGGTGAACTCTGTACGGGTTTTGTATTGAGCTCCACCGATGGGGAACTTATCGCCTTTGAACTCAAGCAATTCCCCGTTTTTAAGCATATAGAGCGGCCTGTGTGCTCCTGCATATTCCAGTTTCTTGTTCTTTATGTTGATCTTACAGAAGGCCACATCCATACCATCACGTGTCTGGGAGTTTTCAGTATCCTGCTTTAGCGTTTTGGTAACTTTCTCATCCAGAAGGGTAAGGATGCCGCCCGGGGTTTTCATCTTTTCACCCCCTACAATATCGTTAAGCAGGAAGTAACCAATCAGTGAAATCAGAGCGCCTGGAACTCCATGACCGGTACAGTCAACGGCTGCGATGTAGATATCATCACCCTTCTGCATAAACCAGGGGAAGTCGCCGGACACAACGTCTTTGGGTTTGTAAAGGATGAACGAGTCCTTCAACACACGCTTGATGGTGCGGTTGTCAGGAAGTATGGCTCCCTGAATACGCTTGGCGTAATTGATGCTCTCGGTGATTTTCTTGTTTTTACTCTGGATATCAAGCTCTATCAGCTTGCGGCTGGTGATATCATGCAAAACCAAAAGAACTGACTCCAAGGAATTGTTTTCAGCATACTCTGGTATAGCATTCACGTTGAATACCCGCTTGCCAAGCTCTGATGGGAAGTCGATTTCGGTATTCAGCTTTTCTCCGGTCGATACCACCTCATCGATGATGCGACTCCAACCATCAATTACAGCAGGTTGTACAGGTACTTCTTCCAGGTTGCGTTGCAGGAAGCTGTCTGGATCTTGCCCGGTATACGTACTGATGATGGGATTGATGTAGAAAATCTCTTTGTTTTTGCTCAGTCGGGTGATGATATCCGGTGAGTTTTCAGAAAGAGCCTGCATCTGTCCACGCATCCTAGCCTCTTTTTCTGCCCTGCGGCGTTCAGTGATATTACTGGTATTCACCACAAAGCCATCGATGGCTGTATCATGCAGCATGTTTTTGCCGGTGGCTTCAAGCCATATCTGCTCCTGATTTTTACGGGTATAGCTAAACTGTATGGTGACATGCTCTCCCGGATTGTTCCATAGCTGATTGAACATATTCCTGAAGTCTTCAGCACCTTTAGGGTGGAAGTGCTCAATGTCACTTTTGCCCACCAGCTCTTCCGGTGAGTAGCCTAAAATAGAAGTGACAGATGGGGAAATATAGCGGATAGTTCCCTCGGGCTCATAAATGGTGATGACCTCAGAGGCATTTTCCAACAAGACCTGCATACGCTTTTGTGTCCTGTTTACCTCTTCGACTTGCTCTTCCAAGAGCAGGTTTGATTTTTTAAGTTCTTCTTGTGTTTCCTCCATCTCAATGGCATTGCGACGCAGGTCTTCTTGCTTTTCCTGTAGGTCGTTGGCCATTTTTTGAGACTCTTCAAGCAACTGCTTTGTGCGTTCATTGACAGTGATGTTGAAGATGGTCCTTGCAATGATTTCTGCAGTTTCTTCAACAAATCGGATTTCCCGGCTACTCAGTTTTTCAAAAGCGGCAAACTCAAGTACCCCAAAAACCTGCTCATTGGAAATGAGCGGTACAATCAGAATGTTGTTGGGTCTTTGCTCATTGATCAATCCGCTGGTGATTGTCACATAATCTTTTGGGATCTCAACTCTGTAGATAGTGGCTTGCTCTATCGCTGCCTGGCCAGCAAGACCTTCACCTAAGCGTAATCTCTGTTTGTGGTGTTTTTTACGGCTATAGGCATAGCAGGCTTTGAGTTCAAGCAAATGTTGCCCATGCTCCTCGTGGCTGAGGTAGAATGCTCCCTGAACAGCTTTAATACGGGTAACCATGTAAGAGACCACATCATCACCCAGCGTTTCCAGGGCACTGTGACTACGAAGAATCTGGCCGATTTCAGCAATACCACTCACGATCCAGTTGCGCTCGTTATCTCGATGTTCAGAGTCCTGAAGGCTGTCCCTCATTTCGATAAGTGCTTTGCCCAGGGTGTCCTGATCACTGAGTGGAGTAAATTCAGCATCAAAGTTTCCTTTACCAATCTTATTGGCAAATACAGCCGTACGCTTCAGGCCATCTACTAAGGTGTTTACAGTATTGCTCATTTCCCCCACTTCATCCATGGAATGAACTTCGATAGGTTCAGGTAGAACCCCTTGCCCAATGACTGAAAGCTTGGTTTTCAGCTGGGTAAGAGGCTGAACCATCAGATTAGAGAAAATCGTGGCGGCCAGAAAACTTAAGATCAGTACAACTGCACCCGATAGGAGAA
Source organism: Cytophagaceae bacterium (assembly GCA_027488815.1). Taxonomy (GTDB): domain Bacteria; phylum Bacteroidota; class Bacteroidia; order Cytophagales; family JAIYAX01; genus JAIYAX01. The sequence continues at coordinate 179,746 of JAIYAX010000012.1, forward strand.
ATACATTCACCAAACTGTTCACCGGTGCCAGCACGACTGCCAAAGGTACTTGGGTGATTAACCCTCCCTGAATGGTAGGCAGGGCAGTCCAGGAAGCCACTTGCATTTCACCTTCAGACTCTATCTGGCTTGAAGTTGATTTGCCGTCGATAATGTCCTGAATATATCCGATCGATTTTGCTTGTTCACCAGTAAAGGTTCTCGCCTGATCATGCGAAATCAATACCACTCCGCCACCCTGTAAACTCAAGATCACCGATGAGGATACTTCCGGGTTTTCCTTATTCTTTTTGATCCAGGCATTGAGGGCTTTGGTAGCGTCGAGCGTGAGGCTCATTGTTTCGCCCTGAGTATTTTTAAAGAACAGGGGAATCAACAAACGATCCTCCAGGTAAATAAATTTACCCACCATGCTTGGTGCACTCTCTGCTATTGTGGCTTTTTGTATGGCCAGAAGGGATTCCAGTCCATTCATTTCATGTCCCCAGGTGTTTTCACCCTGATGCATACTCACTGGAAGGTAGGTCTCACCTGAAGTAGGTAACTGACTTTGAATCTGCTCCCAGCTGGAGATTGAGTTATAGTTTAATGCATGAAAGAAGCTGGAAGCATCTTTCATGTAAGCCTCAGCTTCAAGGAGTAGCTCAGCTATTTGCTCTTCCCGGTAATGATTGGTGAGGGTCATCTCCTTATCGCTCTCTGAAATAAGGGCCTTCTTAAAAATCACATAAGTGGTGTATGCCAGCAGAGCAAATACCATGAGCACCATGGTTACTACCAGCATCTTGATTTTATTGGCGATTCGAAGCTTATTCCAGATCATAATGCTTCAGCAATTTCAAGTGTTTCAGAAAGTTTCTGACTTACTTCTTTCATCAGTTTTTCATGTTCTGAGTGAAATGGGGTAAAGGATCCCAACTCGATGACTCCAAGTGTTTTGTGTTGATTGACCACTGGTGCAAGTATCAGATGGCTTGGAGATGATTTGCCAAGACCGGAACTGATGGTGAACGATTGTTCGGGTACCTGATGCAGATTCAGCAAGCGCTGCTCTTTGGCACATTGACCGGGTAAGCCCTCTCCAAATTCAAATTCGACGACCTCACTATCTGGCATAACAACGGCATAGCTCGATACCATTCGCAAACTTCTGTTTCCTTCGTTCTGTGCTTTGTAGAGCATGCCTTGTCCGGCATTTAGCTCATTGCATAGCAGGGAAAGAGCCTTGTTAATTTTTTGATGATGTTCCGTCTTTTGGTCCAGAAGCAGATGGTCAAGCTGGTTAAGAATGTGCTGCTCTGTCTTTTTAAAATCGTCTATCTGATCGATTTTATGCTGTATATCGGATTTATCCTGACCTTCACTCATTTGTTGGATGACTAGCTTGCTGGTGTCCTGCATTCTGGAAAACAACATGGTAATGAGGAGCAGACCTATAAAAAGCACCGCTATAGAGAAGTACTCCAGCGGAATGACCCCAAACAAATCGTTTCCCGTCAAGGAGCCTTGATTTTGGACAGTGTATCGGTTGAAAGCGGCCAAACCAACCGCTACCGTTCCTGAAAAGTATATCAGGAGGAGCAGATAGGTAATAAAAGTGCCAAGTCTCTTCATATTTTGATTTTTCAGTTGGTTGGTTAAAAATTCAGCCTGGGTTTTGAACCTGTTAGCACAGCAATTGACTCCTTTTGTAAAGCGCTTGTAAGATTAAGTTGCTTCGCTTTTTGCTTGATAAAGGGGCTTTTAAATGAGTGCAAGGGCTTCCGGTGTGGTGTTTTATTATGATCAAATATCCTTGGGGTGTAGCGGAAAAAAAATGTAAAACCTATGCTTTCATTACATTGAAGGGTATTTGAGCAAAGCGGTGCTACTGCATTTGAACAGAGCCGGACAAGGCCATTCTAAGCTCAATTTTTTCGGTTTTTTCGTTATCCAGTGCCAGATACCTTGGGCAAAAAAAATCCCTCCGGCTGTTTAAACCGAAGGGAGTTCAGATGATTGCCTTAGGTGTTTATTTTTTTGTAGACAAGAGGCTTTCCAACTCACTGATCCGCTTGAGCAATTCAGACTCCTTGGATTGAAAGTCATGATTCAATGCTTTTAGCTTTTCATCAGTTTTCTGAACATACTGGGTCATAAGCTTCTTCTGGCTTTCGATCTGTTGTTCAGCTCTTTGCTTTTCAATCACACGGACATCCTCAATTTCCTTGGTTAACCTTTGCATCTCTTCCTGTGTGGCTTGCATTTCCTCCATGTTTTGGCGCAGTTCTTCTTCCTGGGCTCGCAACTCTTCTGTATGCTGCCTCATTTCTTCGATCAGTGACTGACTTTGTCTGGATTTGTGGGCTATGGTGATGATATCCGCTACGGAACGGAGGAAGTCCACATGTTCTTCAGACCAGTTTATGGTTTCTTCCTGGTTTTCGCAACAAATGACACCGCCAAGCTTTCCATCAACGAAGTAAGGAGCATCGAGCATCGATTTGATGTTCAGCACGTCGAGGTAGCCTTTGCGGAATTCAACCAGGGCCTCATGACTGAACACATCAGGAGCATTGATGATCTCCTCCGATTCAACCGCCTTGAAATAAGCGGGAAGGTCTTTTTTGAACAACTCACCTCCATTGCTGAACGTGTTTTTCTGGCGCTCATATAGTTTTTCAAGCACAATCGATCCTGTTACGGGATTGTAGCTCCAGATGGAGGCACGAGTGTTACCCAATCGATCAGACATAGTTCTTGTTAAGAGCTCAACCGCTTTGTCCCAATCGCCATTTTGAATATGCTCATCTTTGGTGAGAGCGTTCAGCACAGCTCTGTTCAGGTTTGCTTCCCTGGCTTTTTCCTGTTGAATTTTTAAAAGTTCCTCGGTTTTTAAGGTAAGCCTCACATCTTCAGTGATGTCTTTGGTGAAGACGGTGGCTCCAATGATCAGACCCTGATTGTTGAGAAGGGGCGAATAGCTGGCCTGATAGTGCCTTCCAAAATAATCACTTCTTTCCAGGAATGACTCTCCTTCAAATACTCGCTCATACTTTCTTTTGACTTGTTCTCGGGGTTCTTTTTCAAGTTGGAATATTTCCATCCCTTTGCTCAGATTCACTCCCTGGGCTTTGAAGTTGTCTGCAAGTGCCTTATTGAAAAGAACAACTTTGAATTGTTTGTCAATCGTAAGGATGACATCTGAAGAGGCATTGATCAGGTTGGTCATGTAGGCCTCTTTATCTTGTACTTCTGTGAGCACACGTTGCATTTCCTCCTGAGTCGCTGCCAGTTCCTCGAGGTTTTGCCTTACTTCTTCTTCTTGAGATCGAAGCTCTTCTGCTTGTAGCTGGCTTTGCTCCAGCAGTCTCTTGGTTTTTTCGTTAATCTTTGAAGTGGCAATGGTTGAAGCGATACTTTCTCCCAGCTTTTTAATGAAATCAATCTGGTAAGGTTTGAATTCTTTGAATGAGGCCAGTTCAACTATACCCAGCACCTCTTCGTTGAGCTTGAGCGGCACCAAAAGTACGTTTCTGGGTGTGGAACCACCTAAGCCTGAGGTAATGGTGATATAGTCCTTGGGCACATGGTTCATGTAAATGATATCTTGCTCCAAATAGCATTGACCCACCAGCCCTTCGCCTACTTTAATGACTTTGTCGATGTATTTTTTTCGCTCATAGGCATAGCAGGCAACCATCTCAATCGTGGTCTCTTGCTCTTCGTGATCATTGACTATAAACAAGCCTCCCTGGTTGGCTTCGAGGTATTTTACAAGGTTTCGAATGATGTTGTCTCCGAGTTTGCTTACCTCATTGGTATTGTCTCTAAGTATTTCCACAAAGCGGGCGAGGCCCTCAGTTGCCCAGTTACGCTCATACTCCTGCTCAGCTATCAGCTTCATCTGAGAGCGCATGCTTAAAAGAGAGGAGAGGAGTTCACTTTGTTGATCTGTTTCATCACTCCCATAAGCAGCGTCGAGATTGCCTTTTTCTATGTCTTTTATGAATAGGGTGGCATGTTCAATCTGCCTTTTATTGATGTCGTTTTCAAGTCTTGTCTCGAGGAGTTCTTGAAAGTTCTTGGTTTTGATGATTTGTAAGGGAAATTTACCGGCTTTCATGTCAGGGCATTAGTGGTTTTTTACCCTGCAAGATTACTAAGGCTTTTCAGGCCATTCTTTTCAAAAGAGGACTGCGCCTTACATGGGTGAGTATTATAGGCCAGTTGATAAAAAAACGGGATTTCCCGCCTGCTGACGCTATTTTTCCTTTGAATAGATGCAGACACCGGTGATTTCTGCGTTTTTAAAGACAGGATAGATATGGTATTCGATCGTCCTTTTATCAAAAGTCTTTTCAACATACACGTGGCTACCGAGGAGTGCCTTTTGGTAAAGAGCAACCCAATCTTCCAATTCAGAAGGGCTGATCGGTAAATCCGAAATGCTTAAACCGATTTCAGGACTGGATCCGTAAAGCTCAATCATCAACTGGCTGAACCTTTTGTTGACCTCAACAAACCTCAAGTCCTTATCCAGTGACCAAATGTAGAAGGGGTTTGAATTGAGTAGGTTCTGTAGATTTTCTTCTTTTAACCTTATCAGTTCCTCGAAGTGGGCAATTTTGCTTAAATCTCTGGCTACGATGAGCATATAGGCTTCTTCCCCAATTACGAGTTCGGAGGCCTCAAAATGGGATTCAAAAGAGCTTCCGTTTTTGCGCTTAAGCTTGCAGAATAGACTTACCTGACCTTTGTATCCAAATTCTTTGATGAAAAAGTCACGGTCGGTATGTTCAACCCAAATATCAAGTTCATAGGTTTTTGAACCGAGCAATTCATCACGGGTATAGCCGAACAACTGCTCTGATGCCAGATTGGTGTCTTTGATGGAGAGGTCGCTTTGTCTGACCAGATTGATGGAATCCGGGCTAAGGTTAAACGCTTTGAAGAATTTCTCCTCTGAATACCTAACCCTCTTTTCGATCTCTTTATAATAGGTGATGTCCTGGGTGATTCCTCTAATGGCAACCACTTTGGAGTTGGCAAAAACAGGTTGGCCCGCCATTCTTACGCATTTGGTCATGTTGGAGGGCAATTCAGCGAGTAATTCTATGTCAAATGACCTTCCTATGTTTTTACAATCTTGTAAAGCCTGATTGTATTTCTTGAGCTGCTCATCATTAAAGAAGCTTCTGGCATAGTTAAAAGAAACTACATCTTTGTAAGGCTCATTTCCAAAAATTATAAACATATTTTCAGACCAAGTACCTTCTCCGCTGCTGACACTAAACTGCCAGTTGCCCAGCCGAGCCTCTTTCTCTGCTTCCTTAAGTAAAAACTCTCTTTGACTTAAGCGGTCAAGGGATACCCTCAAATGCTCGTTGAGTTGAAGAAGTTCCTCTTCGCTCGCAGCAAGTTCCTCCTCACGTGTGGAAAGCTGTTCGTTTAGTCGCTTTTCGACATCTAGTGCTTCTAGAAGGGTGGCCTCGTATTGTTTTAGTTTGGAGATATCCCTCATGCCACCAATCATTCTCAGGGCCTGACCATTTTCATTACGTACAAATTTGCCGGTGTCAGAAACAATACGTGTCCCACCTGTATACATTTTAATGGTATACTCCTCCTGCCAAAAGCTGATCTCAGGGTCATCGATTCCTCGCTGAAGTGAAAGTAACACTCTGCTGCGATCACTTTCTGCAATGCATTCTGCCCACATGTTTACCGGGAAGTCACTCAACTCCAATGCTCCATACATGGCAGCAGTGGTATGGCCCCATTTTATGTAATCATTGGGAATGTCCCAGTCATAGATAGCATCGGTTGACATTTCCACGATGGTACTGAGCTTAGACTCACTCTCAGCAAGTTTAAGCTCAGCGAGCTTGGTTTCAGTTATATCAAAAACAAAACCTGTGAGGCAGTTCAGGCCTGTTTGTTCTGATCTACCTAAGGTGAGGTATAGCTTTTGCCAAACCCGAGCCCCGGAGCGAAGTTGTTTAGGAAATTCATACGAAAAGGGTTTCCCACCCTGTCTTAGTTTTTCAGAATTACTTTGAAATTCAAGTAAATCAGCCTTGCTCACCCCTTCTGTAAGAGTTAATATGGATACTTCATTCGAAGGTTCTATTTCATTGATAATCAACAAAGAGTCAGAACACTCAAAGACATTTGTTTCAAACTGGTAAGAGAAAGTGCCTATTTTGGCAAATTCCTGTAAACGTTTTAATAGAATTTCGTTTTCCTCTCTCCTTTTAATTTCTTTTTCGAGCTCCTGATTTTTTAGTGAAAGCTCTTTTTCACGTTCTAAAAGTAGCAAGCGCCGACGCTCAAGCTCATTGCTCAGCTCGGTTTCTTTATCAAGACGTTCAGTAAGTTCCCGCTGCTTCTCATATCGCTCGGTAATGTCAATACCATAAATCGTGGCCCCTACTACTTTACCGTCGATGAGCAGGGGTGAAAAGTGCTGCTCCCGATAGAAAATCTTTCCATCCACTGGAGTATTAACTTCCAGCATGAATTTTTCACCGCCAAGCACCCTGGCATATAAGGATTTGTAATAAGTGGCGATTTCATCCAGACCGATACTGCTGAAGGCTTCCGGCAGGCTCATGCCTTTCTTTACTTCAATACCCAGAATGGAATTTAGTTCTAGCTCCATCTGTTTATTCCAAAACAGCACCCTCATCTCTGTATCAATGGCCCAAAACTCACCTAGCGCATTGCTCATCGCAAGGTTCAGCATTTCCATTTGATCAATAGGTGCCGGCATAAGCAATTGCAGGAGTAGTTGGGTAAGCCATTGTAAACATATTGAAAAATTATTTACCTAATAATGTACAGGTGGAAGTGCCTGGCTATACAACATTGCCTTTATTTATCTCGGCAATTCTCAACAAAAATCTGGTGATTTCATCTGAGCGCATGACATAATCTATACGGGTGATGGCCAAAGCTGCTTCTGGCATGGTGGTGATGGTACATTCTTTAGGGTCTTGAACAATGGTAAGCCCGCCTTTATCAGCAATTTGCTTCATCCCCAATGCCCCGTCCTTATTGGCTCCACTGAGCAAAATCCCAATCAACTTGTCTTTGTAATTGTATGCTGCCGTTGCCAGAGTTATGTCGATGGCGGGCCTGGAGTTGTTGATCATTTCTTCTGTCGAAAGTGCCACTGAGTTGCCGAGTTCAATGTGCATATGATAGTTAGCAGGTGCGATATACACTTTTGACTTTCGGAGGGTTTCTTTGTCATCTGGCTCTATAACAGGCAGTTTACTTTTGATTGAAAGGGCTTCCACAAAGCCGTTTCGTATATGTTTAAGCCGATGCATACAGGCGATGATGGGCAAGGGGTAGTCAGCCGGCAGTTGAGTGAGCATCTTGTTCATCACCTGAAAACTACCTGCAGAGCCACCGATTACAATGGCTTTGTAGGGTCGCAAAAGATCTTTTTCCTGAATGCTTGGCACTGCGGGACTAGTCTTTAATCTTTTTATACACCTTTTCCTCGTTATTGACCACAAGGAATTTGTTGGCTGAGTCACACCAGATCATTGATTCCTTTGAGCCTATGGCCAGGTAGCCAAATCGGTGTAGTGAGCTGTGAATTAAATTCAGTACCCTGTTTTGCAGGTTTTGGTTGAAATAAATCATCACATTGCGGCATAGCACAAGGTCAAACTTGATCTCCTGTGGCATCTTTCCGTTTACCAGACTTTGCTCCCGGAAGGTGACTTTTTTCAGTAAATTTTTGTCCAATTCAGAGTGACCATCTTTGTATTTGAAGTAGTTCTCCAGTTTCTGGCTGCCGGCAAAACGGATATAGTTTTTCTCGTTGACCTCCATATTTTTCAAAGGAATGCGGGCGGCAGTTGCTCTTTTAAGGATTTCAATGTCGATATCTGTGGCTATGATGTTGGCCTTTTCAAGCATGCCTAACTCGGAAAGTAAAATCACCATGCTGAAGACCTCTTCCCCTGAGCTACAGCCGGCATGCCAGATATTAATGGATTGCTGGTTAAGGAAAATATTAGGGAATACCTTATCCCTCAGCTCCCTCCAAAAAGAAGGGTCTCTGAACATTTCCGTCACATTTACGGTGATTTCAGAAAGCACATACTTAAAAAAAGCCTGATCGGTTTCTATCCTCTTGGTGAGAGTGGCCATGTTACTCATCTTGTTCAGCTCAAGGATACGCAGCAGCCTTCTCTTGAAAGATGAAAGCGCATAATCACCGAAATCATACCCATAAAGGGTTTTTACTCTTTCAATAAAGGTCCTGAGGTCGTTAATTTCAATGTCTTGAACCGGGGTTGACATAGTGATTTGGGGTAGTTGCGCGCAGATGAGTAAAAATCTAATTAACTGTTAATCAATTGGTTTAGTCGGCTGTCTGAAATACATTTCGAACATTCAAAACTATCTTTCCTTATCGGAACAAATTGTTACAAACTGAGTGAATACTTACACCCCATAGATTATTACAGAATTGTTCGATTCATCAGAAGTAGCGTTGAACGATCCGCAAAGCGGCTTCAAGATAAGGCTTGCCAAAGAGATTGTAATGAACCAGCAGAGGATACAACTGATAGAGCTGAATCCGCTTCTCAAAACCCGGGCTAAGTGGGTATATTTCAAAATAGGTCTGGTAGAAAACCTCATCAAAGCCCCCAAAAAGTTTCATAAATGCAAGCTCAGCTTCCCGGTGCCCATAGTGAATGGCAGGATCAATCAGGCATGGACCATACTCGTCGTTCAGCAGTACATTTCCAGACCATAAGTCACCATGCACCAGAGCAGAGGGCTCTGTTGGGAATAAATCCGGAAGCTTTGGATAAAGTTGATCAAAAGCCTTTTTTACGTCAAGATCAAGATGCCCTGTGTACATGGCCAAGCCTAGTTGCACTTCCAGCCGCTCCTGAATGTAAAAGTCAACCCAGTTTTCTTTTGGCTCATTGCGTTGAGGTAAATTGCCTATATAGTTTTGGTACCCAAAGCCAAAAAAGCCTGAACTACAGCTATGTTGCCTGGCAAGACCTTCTGCAAGCTGCTTGCTTAGCTTTTTTGAGGAAGAACCTGACGGAACAAAATCAAGCAACATATAGGAAATTCCACCACTCTGCCCTTTACCCCAAACTCTGGGCACATATAGTGGACTTTTTTCAGTGAGGTATGCCAGCCCTGCAGCTTCGGCTTGAAAGATATCCGGCTCCAAATGCTCTGAAAACTTAAGAAAGAAAACCTTGTCTGCCAGATTAAGCTTTACGGTTTGGGCAAAACTGCTGCTTCCAAGAAACTGATACTCGGGATCATTGACTTCAAGACCCAGGCTTTGAAAAACAATGCTCGAAAACAAGTCTGAATAGTCGGTGAACATCAATGAGCCTTCAGGTGAAAATGATTTAGCAGTCCTTCAGAACAACGAAATAGTTGATCAAAGACCTGTTCGAACTCTTTCTGACTTCCATAGTAAGGATCCGGAACTTCGCTATGTGGGTAAAGAGGGTCAAAATCACCCAACAGGAAGAGCTTGCTTTTTATTTCCTGTGGCCCCCAGCGCTCCAGTTCATTTAGGTTTTGTCGGTCCATGGCCAGGATCATATCTGATGAAAGAGCCATATCCAGATCAATCTGTTTTGCTGTATGCAGTAGCGGCACTCCTCTTGATTTGCAAACTTGTCTGGTGCGAGGGTCAGCTTCTTCTCCTATGTGGTAAGCACCGGTGCCGGCCGATGTTGTGAAAAAAGAAATCCCAGGGTTACCTTTTTGAAGCTGAACGTAATCAAATACTGCCTTGGCCATAGGAGACCTGCAAATATTGCCCAGGCAAACAAATAAAAGCGAATGACTTTCAATACCCTCTTTCGTACCCATAAATTGTTTAATTTTGCAGGGTTTTTGCAATTGGCCTATTTCTAACCGACAACTTTTTGAAGTCTTTTAAAACCAATCTTAAGGAAATTCCCTTTGTTCTAAAGGTTCTGTCACTACTTTTTATACTGCTGGTAGGAAGTGTTTCAAGACAAAGTAAAGAGAATAAAGATACTGCTCTACAACAGAGTTCAAATAAAGCCCCTGTGGAGTTGGCTAAGTTTCGCAAGCAAACACTGAAGCCTTATTTTCAGGAATTGAAAAAAAATTAAAAAAAACAGGTTACCTGTGTCAACATGAACGTATAAACACGTTGAGATAACACAATATTCATACACCTGTTTAAAATTTAAAAAGTCCCGCCCTTACGGGACTTTTTTATTTAAAGCCATGTCAACTCACAGGAAGGCATCAACCAAAGAGGCCGGAAACAAGGCAGAGGAAAAAGCCAAGGAATGGTATCTTGCCAAAGGATACACTGTAATAAGGCAGAACTACCGTTTTGGCAGGAATGAAATTGATCTGATTTGCTCCAAAGACAATTTGCTTGTGTTTGTGGAGGTCAAGTACCGCACTAAAACCAGTTATGGCTTACCTGAGCAGCAGCTCTCTGAGGCTCAGAAATTAAGAATTATTGCGGCAGCCGAGCAATTCATTTTGGAGACAGACCATAAGTTTGATGTCAGGTTTGATGTGCTCTCCGTGAGCGACACTGAATGTATCCATTTTGAAGATGCCTTCCATTAAGCACTACCTGCGTTTAGGAGCCCCAAGTTTGGGCCTGCTGGCCTTATCCTTTTCTTTCAATTTATTCTCCTGGAGTATACCCCCTTTTTCATCCCATTCCTTGAGCACATAGGGCTCTTCCTTTTCGAAAGGTGTATCAGGGTATTTGATTTCCTTCTTTCTCTTGTTTCTTATATCGTAATATTCATACCAGCGACCAATCCGTGCGTCTTCGTCATAGCGACCGATTTCTGCAAGGTTTCCACTTTCAAAAAAACGAAAGTAATCGCCGGTCTTTTTACCGTAAACGATGGGGATCACTTCTTTTATACGGGTACGCTCTACATCCCAATAGCTGATTTCAGACTCCTGAAAGTGCCCTTTGTGGTAGTATACCTTGTCTTTAAGAATATCGTTGGCATCATGCGTGACCCAGCGCCCATGCTTGGTGCCTTTAAAATAGTAGCCTTCTTCAACCACCGTTTTTAATAGCCCTTTGCCGGCTTCTTTTTTGTAAAAACCATGCAGCAGCTTGGCGTCCTTGGTGTCTTTGATGTTGCGGGTATTGAAGATCTTTCGTTTGAGGAGGCTGTACCAGTAGATGTCTTTCACAAAAGGATCCGGCTCTTCCCATTTTTTCAGATAGGAGAATGTCTCGATGACCTGCTTTTTTCCTGTGCCGGCTTTGGTGAAGCCTCTTTTGGTTTTGTAGCCGAGGTAGACTCTCTTTTTCTTCTTTTTCTTTTTTCGCTTGAATTCCTCCGGTTTCTTTTTCTCCAGATCTAACGACGGTGGTTTTTTGCCTTTGTAATTTAGGCCTCCAACTTCTCCCAGATCATCTGGGTTGTCAGGATTGTACTTTTTAACCAGCCCTTGCTGTTCCTCCAAAAGCTCCTGCTCTGTAGGATCAACAGAACTGGTTTTGTTTTTTCTCTTCCAAAACTGAGCCTGAACCTCACCCAGCACCGAGCAAATGATCAAAAATGCAAGAACCAGCCTTATCATGTGGCTAATAAACGAAGAAGATAATTTAAAAGTGTAGGGTTGCTTTTAGTAGCTAGCCATTGATCTTCAGCTTTGCCGACATTGCATTTACTCCGACTTGTTTTCGATGCCTACTAAAGAGATGCTTCTTTCAATAAAGCCTGTAAGAGCAGCACCTGTAAGCATGCCCTGCCCAAGGAGTGCCAAATCAAAGAGTTGCTGAATTTTTACGGCACTTTTTTCATCGGCCAATTGAGAAACCAGCTGCCTTATCAGGGGATGATGTGCATTGACGATGAGTTGGTAAGTGTCCGGCATGGTGCCCATGAAGGCCATTCCGCCTCCTGCGGCCATTTCTTTCATACGGCGCATAAACTCAGGCATGACAAGGCTCATCGGCAATTCATCTTCAGGCATTGGCTCCACACTTACCTGATAGCTTTTCTGTTGGATGACCTCTTCCACACGTTTCTTAAGGGCCTCAGTTTCGGTTTGGCTTAACAGACTATGGGCTTCCTCCTGCTTGGGGATGAGCTTATGTACTGGGTCAGAATCTACACGCTTGAACTGTGTTTTTTCAAGTTTTCGCTCCAGCAGACCGACAAAGTGGCTATCAAGCACATCGTCCATGAGCAGTACATCGTATCCGTTGCGACGAGCCCCGGCTATAAAGGAGTCCTGCCGAGCAGGGTCATGAGCATACAGGTAAATCACCTGTGACTCCTTATCGGTCTGAAGGGGTTTAACATGGGTCTGATACTCCTCCAGGGTGAAATATTTTTGGTCGAGATTTTTCAAAAGGATAAAATCCTTTGCACGATCATAAAATTTATCGTCGGTGAGCATTCCATATTTCACAAACAAACCGATGTCAGCAAACTTGGACTCGAAAGAAGCCCGGTCACTTTTAAATAGTTCCTGAAGCTTGTCGGCCACTTTTTTGGTGATATGGCTATTGATTTTTTTCACATTAGAATCAGCCTGTAGAAAACTGCGGCTTACATTCAAAGGAATATCTGGCGAGTCAAGCACGCCATGAAGCAACATCAGATACTCTGGCACTACGTCCTTCACTTCATCGGTGATAAACACTTGCCTGCTGTAGAGTTGGATTTTGTTTCTGCCCGGTTCGATGTCTTTTTTGATCTTAGGGAAATAGAGTATACCGGTGAGGTTGAAGGGGTAATCCACATTGAGATGGATCCAAAACAGAGGGTCTTCGGTAAAAGGGTAGAGCTCCTTGTAAAACCCGAGGTAGTCTTCATCTTTAAGCTCAGAAGGAGCTTTGGTCCATAGCGGCTGCGTATTGTTGATGACCGAGCCATCGAATACAATTTCAACCGGCAGGAATTTGCAATACTTATCCAGAATGCCTTTGATCCTGTTTTTGTCCAAAAACTCCAGAGAGTCTTCCGCCATGTGCAGGATGACCTCTGTGCCACGTTCTTTTTTAACCGTATTGGTTAAAACAAACTCAGTGCTGCCATCGCATTCCCAGCGGATGGCTTCGGCCTCCTTCTGAAAGGAGCGGCTGATCAGCTCAACTTTTGAGGCGACCATAAAAGCAGAATAGAAGCCTAAGCCAAATTTGCCGATGATATCCTGAGTTTCTGCCTTGTCTTTGTATTTCTCGATAAACTCAGTTGCACCTGAAAAGGCGATTTGATTGATGTATTTCTTTACCTCATCGGCTGTCATGCCGATCCCTTTGTCGAGGATGCTAATGGTTTTGGTCTTTTCATTGAAGCTTACGACCACCTGTGTGTCGCCCACCTCTTCCGGGAACTCACCCAAAGAGGCCAGCCTTTTCAGCTTTTGTGTAGCATCAACAGCGTTGGAAACCAGTTCCCTAAGAAAAATCTCATAGTCTGAGTACAGGAACTTCTTGATGATGGGGAAAATGTTTTCGGTATGTATCGAAATCGAGCCTTTTTCTTCCATGGTTTTTTTTATTTGCTGGGTACTTCTCTTCAACAACTGTTCCCGACAGACAAGGATTGACAAAGTGTCAGTTGGAACTTATTGCAGCCGAACAAGTTCATTTCTCAAAGCCTTTCTTGCTGCTGTGAATCAAAAGCCCCCTTCAGATGAGCTTGAAGAGGGCTTTTTTAGTTTAAACTAATCTGTTAAAATCTGGATGACAACCCGAATGTGAATAAAGGACCACCAATTCCTAAATCAGCGTGAAAACCAAATGTTTCAGTAAAGAAATACCTTACTCCTAAACCGGTTCTGAAGGCAAAAACTGTGCTTCCTCTTTCCAAATCAAGAATAGGAATGCCTGTAAATTGACTAGAGTTTGAATTGCTCTGTACAGAATAATCTGAATTCCAAAGTGCAAATCCGGTGGCTAGAAACCAGTAAGCATCTAGGTTTCCTTTGCCGAAGTGTGCAGCTAACCTTGGGTAAATCCTGGTACGGTTTACGCTTAGTTTGTCTTTGAATACTTCCGTTGTTCCATTTGATGTTGTTGTCACTTCCCTTTCAAAGGCCGAAGTAGCATGGTGTACTTCCATGCCAAGAGATAGATTTTTAGATACCATATAATCAATTCTAGCCCCTATTGGTCCAAAGCCACGCACTTTGGTACTCGAATTATAGCCCGAAGTATTAACATCAGCTGTTACAATTGAGGAGATCAGATTGGGCCCTCCATAGAACACGTCCACAATTATCTTTTTCGATGGCTCATCTTGAGAAAAGGCTGGTAAAGCGGAAATGATTAACACGCTAACTAGCAAGAGTGATTTTTTCATGTATTTGAAGTTAAGTTTTGATTCAAAAGTAGCATAGAATTGCTGTGGAGCAAAAAACCCAAGACTTTTTGGAAAAGTATTTTTCTCTCAACTTAGTTATCCTCCTTGGTGTTTATAACATTGGTATGCTTTTTAAAAAGACAATAAACCCTATATTAGTAGAGTATATATTATCTAAAATTCACCAAGTTTCTTTTTATTAAGACTGAATCATATTTAAAAATGGTCACAAAAGTTTTATTCCTCTGTTGTTTGTACCTCTATTCCTATTTAGATTTGACAAACTTAAACCTCTTTAAAACGATTATGAAAGTATTTAGAAAGTACGCATTGCTTGCCCTCGTTGCATGGGCTGGTCTATTTCAAGCCGGTTGTTTCGGCAAGTTTGCCCTCACCAATAAGCTCTACTCTTGGAATGAGTCGGTTGGAAGCAAGTTTGTTCAATCTCTCGTCATGTGGGTTATGCTCATTATTCCTGTTTATGGAGTTGTTGGATTTATTGATATTGCCATCCTGAACCTGATTGAATTCTGGTCAGGCAGCAACCCTATCTCCATGAAAGCCGGTGAAATGGAGCGTCAGTTGGTGGTGAAAGATGGAGAGACTTTTGAAATTACAGCTACCCAAAACCGCTTCGATATTGTACAAATCAGTGGCGAAAAGGCCGGCCGTGCAGTTGCCCTTCGTTTTGACACCAAATCGTCTAACTGGATCTATGAAGGTGATGGTAAGTCATTGAGCCTTTTTAACATGACTCAGGATGAAAATGGCCAATTGCTGGCTACCGCTCAACTGCCTGATGGCAGCACAAAAGTGCTTGGCAGCGAAATGTTGCTGGCAAGAAAGTAATACCTTAATTTCATTTTGATTGAAAGGCCTCTCCATTTGGAGGGGCCTTATTTATTCTACTTTCGTGAGTTTCTCACGGATGAGGTCTCTTGCTCTTCTCATCTTTTCTACTTCCTGATTGGCAACTATCTGATCTTTGCCATTCTGATCGAGGTCCTTGCGTAGTTGATCCCGTTGGGTCAAATTCTCCATGGTTTTTTGTACCAATGTGATGGAGTCAGCCAGATTTCTGCTCAATTGCTTTTCCAGACCCTGCCCCTCTGATATCTTTTTTTCATAAGCCTTCACGGTTGTCATCAGGGCTTTTTCTGCTTGTTCTATGTCTTTGTTAATGTCTTCGATATAGCATTTGCGTGCAAAATCAGCCAGCAGCTTTTCTGCCTCCTTGTAGTCTGCAGATTTGGAAGGACTGAGGGCTTCTCCGTCTTTTATAATGCTCCACCACACTTCCACTCCCTGATTAGCTGATTTGCCAGAAGAAGCATACAGCTTAACCGGGGCCGATGAAACCTGAGGTATCAGTGCTTGCTCAATCACAGCATAACCTTTTTTTGCGCTTAACTTTCCGTATTCTCTCAAACTGCGATTCCATATTTTCTCCACAAACTCCTGGTCTAGCAGGATAACGGTCGCCATCCCTACCCTGAATTCCCCGTCTACATTTTTCTTTGTTTCATAAACGCTAACTTTTTGAGCAGCTATGGGTTTTACATACATGATCGAAAGCGCAATCAAGAGGAGTATCAGCTTGTACATGGTGTTGAATTTTCATCAAAAATAACCACATATTTCCCAATAACTAAGCTAAGCACAAGATGAAAGTACTCATTGCCGGAGGCACAGGTCTGGTAGGAAAAGCCTTGAACAGGGGTCTTTACCAAGAGGGGCATGAAGTAAAACTATTGAGCAGAAAACCAGGAAATGGGGCTTTTTTGTGGGATCCGGAAAAAGATCAGATCGATTCAAGGGCTATTGACTGGGCTGATGCAGTGATCAACCTCGCCGGGGCAGGTATTGCAGATGAGCGCTGGTCAGAAGACAGGAAGTCGCTGATCCGCTCAAGCAGGGTAAAGGCTACCCAATTGTTGGTTTCAGAACTTAACAAAAGACAAGAGCATAAAGTCCTTATCAATGCCTCAGCAATCGGTATTTATGGAGATCAGTTGTTTGATAAAGTGCTCGATGAAGAGGCTGCCCTGGGGAATGATTTTTTAGCCTCCGTTTGCAAAGACTGGGAAGTAGAGGCTCAGAAGGTTAGCGCAACCCATCGACTGGTGATTGTACGAATTGGAATAGTGTTAAGCACTCAGGGAGGTGCTTTGCCCAAGCTGCTTCCTTTGGCACAATGGGGTATAGCCTCGGCTGTAGGAAGCGGTCTGCAAGGCATTAGCTGGATTCATATTCAGGATTTGTGCGAGGCTTTCAGGTTTTGTCTGGAAAAAGCAGAGATCAGCGGTGTGGTGAACGGCACTTCCCCAAGGGCAGTCAATAACCAGGAAATGATGAGGTTGCTTGCTCATTCAGTCAAAAGGCCTTTTTGGATGCCGGCAGTTCCTTCATTTGTACTCAAAACATTCCTGGGTGAAATGGCCGCTGTAGTCCTTAGCGGTCAGCAAGTGAAACCGGCCAAGCTTGAGCGATTGGGTTTTCAATTCCAATATCCTGACTTTACCCTTGCTCTGACGGACTTGCTGAGCAGCAAAGGTAGCAGCAGTTGAAATTTATCTAATTTGCATCCGATGTATACCGACGGCTCATTGGATCCGAAAGAAGAAGAAGATCGGATTCGCAAAGCATTTAAAACCCGCAACTGGAATGAAATCAAAAGTGCGGACTCCTGGGTCATTTTCAAAGTCATGGCTGAGTTTGTCTCCGCCTTTGAAAAGCTCTCTGAAATAGGTCCCTGTGTTTCCATATTTGGCTCTGCACGTACCAAGCCTGACAATCCCTATTATACCATGGCTGAGGAAATTGCCGCCAAGCTGGTGAGGCATGGCTATGGTGTCATTACAGGCGGTGGTCCGGGTATCATGGAGGCAGGAAACAAAGGGGCACATAGTGAAAGCGGAAAAAGCGTAGGTCTTAACATACGGCTTCCTTTTGAGCAGTTCAACAACATTTACATTGATCCAGATAAGCTCATTTCTTTCGATTACTTTTTTGTTCGTAAGGTAATGTTTGTCAAGTATGCCCAAGGCTTTGTGGTGATGCCGGGTGGTTTTGGCACTCTTGACGAATTGTTTGAAGCATTGACCCTTATTCAAACCAAGAAGATTGCCCGATTCCCTCTTGTACTGGTTGGCAAGGCCTATTGGGGTGGCTTGTTCGATTGGATTCGCTATGCCATGCTCGATCTTGAAAAGAACATTAGCCCGGAAGACCTTGAACTGGTCAATATTGTAGATACCCCCACTGAGGCGGTACAGGTAATTGATGAGTTTTACTCCAGATACTTGCTCACTCCAAATTTCTAGCGGTGAAACGCTTCAAGCGCTATGTTGTGCTTATTACCCTGCTGGTAGCACTTCTGGCAGGCTTGATTTTTTACCTGTTTTATGATCAGCCCAGCTTCGATTTTGACCGACATGATCAGTATCAGGTCAACACCATCGACAGTTTGGGTCAGTTGGAGTTTGGAGGAGAAAAGATACCTGTCTGGAACAGTAGGCTTAAAGCTCGCTACCAAAGAGAAATCAGAGAAGTAAAAAAGAAATCAAGAGAAAAAGCCTTGCTCCTCAAACGGGCAAATACTTTTTTCCCAACTATTGAAAGGATACTCGCCAATGAAGGAGTACCGGTTGATTTAAAGTATGTGGCATTGGTAGAAAGCAGATTATTGCCACGGTTCTCAAGAAAAGGTGCGGCAGGATATTGGCAAATCATGCCTGCTTCAGCCCGGCATTTGCGACTGGAGTTGAATAGGGAAGTGGATGAGCGGTTTCATTTGGAGAAATCCACTCGTGCAATGGCAAGACTTTTCAGAGAATACAAGCAACGTTTTGGCTCATGGTCAAATGCTGCCGCTGCTTACAACATGGGTCCTGAGAAGCTCGAGAAATTACTTGAAAGGCAGCAAGACAGCATGTTTTACAACCTTAGAGTAAATGCTGAAACCTCCAGATTTTTATTTAGGATACTGGCCTACAAAGCCTTGTTCGAGCAGCCTGGCCGACTGGGTTTTCGAAGGATCAGTGCTTATGGCCGGTATATCATTCGCTATACCCAACATACACAGCGAAGCCCTTTGCCTTCTCTTGAGGTTTTTGCCAAAGAGAAAAAATTAAGCCTCAGTCAACTAAAGGCAGCAAACCCATGGCTTAGGAGCAACAGTTTGAGCTTGACCAGCGATAGTTTGCCTCGTGTTATCCTGCTTCCTGTCCTCTCCGATACTTCAGCGCTAATGGCACTGGTCAAGCCACCCAGCTTTGAACCCGAGCAAGAGTAGCGGTGTTTTTTGAAATAGGATTGCCCTTGCAGGCATAATTAAAGAATTTTGCAACATGTCAACAGCCCCAGGCGAAACCCCAATGGAATCTGAAGTAATCGAAGTGTTGGGTGCCAGAGAACACAATCTGAAGAATATTGATCTTAAGATACCTAGAGAGAAATTGATCGTCATAACCGGCATCAGTGGATCGGGCAAGTCCTCGCTGGCATTTGATACCATTTACGCAGAAGGTCAGAGGCGTTACATGGAAAGTTTCTCTGCCTATGCCCGCAATTTTATGGGCGATATGGAGCGACCTGATGTTGATAAGATCAACGGCCTCAGCCCGGTCATTTCCATTGAGCAAAAAACCACCTCCAAGAATCCCAGATCAACTGTCGGCACTGTAACGGAGCTGTATGATTTTCTCAGATTACTTTATGCCCGGTCAGCGGAAGCGTTCTCCTACATAAGCGGAAAGAAGATGGAGAAGCTGTCAGAGGATCAAATCATTGAGATTATCCTTCAGCGCTTTGCCGGACAAAAAATCATGGTGCTGGCACCTGTTGTTAAAGGCAGGAAAGGGCATTACCGGGAGCTGTTTCAACAAATACGAAAATCAGGGTACACCAAAGCCAGAGTAAACGGTGAGGTCATCACCATTGAACCTAAGACCCAGCTTGACCGGTACAAAACGCATGACATAGAGATCGTAATTGATCGGATCATCCCGGAGAGTCAGGACCGGCACCGGGTGGCGCAGGCGGTGGCGATCGCCATGAAGCAAGGTAAAGGATTGCTCCTTTTACTGGATGAGAACAACAAAGTCTATCCTTTCAGCCGCTTTTTAATTGATCCAGAGTCGGGCATTTCCTATGCTGAACCTGCCCCCAACACCTTCTCTTTCAACAGCCCTTATGGTTATTGCCCTGAATGCAAGGGATTAGGTGTGATCGAGGAGATTAAAGTCGAAAACATCATCCCTGACCCTGAGCTGAGCATTTCACGAGGAGGTCTTGCTCCCTTGGGTGAATACCGTGATATCTGGATTTTCAAAAAGATGGAAGGACTTTTGGCTAATTACCAGTTAAGTCTCTCCACACCTCTTAAAGACGTCCCGGAAGAACTCATTCAACTATTACTATACGGGAGCAAATCCACTTCTCAGATACCTTCTCAGAAGTATCCGGGCACACAATACCAATATAAGTTTGAAGGGATAATCCATTTTCTCGAAGAACAGCAAAAGTATGGAACGGAAAAGATGCAGGATTGGGTATCTGACTTTACCACCACTACTTTATGCCCTACTTGCAAAGGTGCCCGACTTAAGATAGAAGCCCTTTGGTTTAAGATTGACCAGAAGAATATCTCCGAGCTGGCCTTTATGGACTTGAAGCAATTTGGTCAATGGCTCGAAGGCCTTGAGGACAGGCTAAGTGAACGGCAACGAGCCATTGGAGGAGAAGTGCTCAAAGAAATCAGAAAACGACTGGGTTTCCTGCTCGATATTGGCCTGGGCTACCTTACGATGGACAGACCTATACGAACCCTCAGTGGGGGTGAGGCTCAGAGGATCAGACTAGCTACTCAGATTGGTACCCAATTGGTGGGGGTTCTTTACATTCTGGATGAGCCAAGCATAGGCTTACACCAAAGGGATAACGTAAGGCTTATACAGTCCCTGAAGGACCTTCGTGATCTTGGCAATACCGTTATTGTCGTGGAGCATGACAAAGACATGATGATGGCCTCTGACTACATTGTGGACATTGGCCCAGGTGCTGGCCGACATGGAGGCAGGGTGGTAGCTGAAGGCACTCCTTCCGAATTTTTGAAATCAGGCAGCACAACCGCCGAGTATTTAAACGGTGAAAAGAGCATCCCTATGCCTGAAAATCGAAGAAAAGGATCAGGGAAAAAACTCATTTTAGATGGAGCCAATGGGCATAATCTGAAGAGCGTAACCCTCAGTCTACCTTTGGGTACTTTGACTTGCATCACAGGGGTGAGTGGTTCAGGCAAGTCCACTCTGATTCATGAAACCTTGTTCCCATTGCTAAACAAGCACTTTTTTAATTCCAGAAAGGAGCCACTCAACTACCGATCCATTGCCGGCCTGGAATACATTGACAAAGTAATTGAAGTAGATCAGAGCCCAATCGGCCGTACGCCCCGTTCCAACCCGGCTACTTACACCAATGCATTTTCTGACATTCGCAGCCTGTTTACCCAATTGCCTGAAGCTAAGATCAGGGGGTATAAGCCGGGACGTTTTTCATTCAATGTAAAGGGGGGCCGTTGTGAGGAGTGCGAAGGAGCCGGCATTCGTCAGATCGAAATGGATTTTTTGCCTGACGTACATGTGATTTGTGAGACCTGTAAGGGGAAACGATACAACAGGGAAACTCTTGAGGTGAGGTTCAAAGGAAAGTCTATCGCCGATGTACTGGATATGACGGTTGAACAAGCAGTAAGTTTTTTTGAAAGTCAGCCTTCCATCGTAAGGAGAATCCGCACCCTTCAGGATGTTGGACTGGGCTATGTCACTCTGGGTCAGCATGCAACCACTTTATCAGGCGGAGAGGCCCAGCGGGTAAAACTGGCTACCGAGCTTTCAAAAAAAGATACCGGCAAGACGCTCTACATTTTAGATGAGCCTACCACAGGTTTGCACTTTCAGGACATTCATCTTCTCCTGATTGTTCTTCAGAAGTTAGTGGACAAAGGCAACACCGTTTTGATCATTGAGCATAATCTGGATGTCATCAAAGTGGCCGACCATATCATTGACTTAGGGCCTGAGGGAGGAAACGGGGGTGGAGTAATCATTGCTGAGGGAAGCCCTGAGCAGGTTGCCCTTGTGGAAGGCAGCCATACGGCAAGTTTTTTAAAGCAAGAGCTTTATGCCTGAAACCAAGCCGACATTCAGCCGTTCGAGACTGTTCAAATGGGTGACTGAAGGGGAGGGTCAACGGCTGGAGTTTAAGTTAAAAGCCAATCATCCCGACAAGATCACCAAAGGCATTGCCGCTTTTGCGAATACACAAGGTGGCTTTCTGCTACTGGGGGTTGATGATCACAGGCAATTAAAAGGCTGTAAGAACGCCGATGAGGAGGAGTTTGTGATGTTGAAGGCTATTCATGATTTTTTACAGCCTGCACCTACCGTACACATCCACCGGGTGACCGTAGCTGAGGAGCGGGAGGTAATTGCCTTTGAGGTGCTTGAGCATACAGATAAGCCCGTTTATTGGAAAGATCCACTTGACAAAACAGGTTCGGAAGCAAAAGGAAGGGTGTATGTACGGGTGGCTGATCAAAGCCTGCAAGCAAGTGCGGAGATGAGGCAAATTCTTAAAATGCGGTCAAAACCCAATGCCAGAAGGCTCTACTATGGGGAAAAAGAAAAAATCCTGATGACCTATCTGGATAAAAACCCACATATCACCCTCAATGAGTTTATGACCCTGGCAGGATTAAGTAAAAAAGTTGCCTCTGATACCCTCGTATTTCTGTGTGTGTTGCATGTGCTCGACATCTTGCCAGGTGAGCAGGAAGATCGGTTTTACAGGGTTGCTGAAGAGAGCGACTGGCAATAATGAGCAAAGGAACTGATGGCGGCGGCAGTACGTACAGGCTGCTCTAACATACCCATATGTCCGCAGTCATCCAGCAAGGACAGATGCGAATCGGCAGGGAGGCTTGCCTGCTCCAGCAGACTTTGCCATGGTATAAGCGCATCTTGCTTGCCTCCTATCCAACTGATTGGGCATTGAGCAGATTTTAACAATTCCGTTCTGTCCGGACGATCCCGCATGATGGCCGTCATGCCGGTGAGAGAAAGCACAGGCGTTTGGCTGCATAGCTCCAGGGTAGCACTTAAAAACTCCGGCTTTTTTTGATGGAACAGGTTAGGAACAAAATTTTCCAGAAAGGCTTCTTTTCCTTGATTTTCAATAAACTGGATGGTTTTGCTTCGGGCAAGCTTACGTTCTTCGGAATCAGCCAAAGCCGTGGAGTGAAGTAGCTGAAGACCTAAAAAGGCTGAAGGTTTTTGTGCCATCATGGCCAAACCAAGGTATCCTCCCATGCTATGTCCGCAGAAGGTAAGTGGAGTAAAATTTTGAAGGCTTTCCAGCAGTCTGCTTGCCAGGCGATCCATGCTATCGTCTGCCCGTAATGCCTCGCTACTTCCAAAACCGGGAACATCAACGGTTACTACAGTGAATTTTTTACTTAAGGCGGGTACGATGGGATCCCATACCGGGATACTTTCACAAAACCCATGCACCAGAACCAGCAGGGGTCCTGAGCCATTCATCCTGATATTGATCATCTCGAAAATCGGTCAGACGGCTACCGGACGGGCCACCAGAGTACGAACAGCTTCTGCTATTCCTTTGGGCCCAAAGCCACATTCATCATGCAGCTCGATTTGCTCTCCGTGTTCGATGACAGCATCGGGAATACCTAAACGGATGACTTTGGCACTGTAGCCATGGTCAGCCATAAATTCCAGTACAGCTGAGCCGAAGCCCCCCATCACGCATCCATCCTCTACGGTTACAATTTTAGTGTACCTGCTGAATACTTCATGAAGGAGTTCCTTATCCAGCGGTTTTACAAAGCGAAGGTCATAGTGAGCCGGTGAAAGGTCCTCAGCGGCAAGCATTTTGCGGCTTTCGGTCACATAGTTGCCGATATGACCAATGGTGAGTATTGCTACTTCTTCACCGTCACATATTTTTCTGCCTTTCCCGATCTCGATTTCCTCGAACGGTGTTTTCCAGTCGGGCATCATGCCATTGCCTCTGGGGTAGCGTATGCTGAAAGGGCCATGGTTATGCAACTGAGCGGTGTACATCAGGTTTCGAAGCTCCTGCTCATTCATGGGTGCCGATACGATCATGTTCGGGAGGCATCTCATGTAGGCAATGTCATAGGCTCCATGATGTGTGGGGCCGTCAGCACCGGCAAAACCTGCCCTGTCCATACAAAAGATCACAGGAAGCTCCTGAAGACATACATCATGGATCACCTGATCATATGCCCTTTGCATGAAGGTGGAATAAATATTGCAAAATGGAATGATGCCCTGAGTGGCCATCCCAGCGGAGAAGGTAACGGCATGCTGCTCAGCTATACCCACATCAAAGGCACGCTCAGGCATTTCTTTCATCATGATGTTCATGCTGCAGCCTGATGGCATAGCAGGTGTCACCCCGATGATTTTCTCGTTTTGTTTGGCAAGCTCCACCAGGGTATGGCCAAACACATCCTGGTATTTGGGAGGTTGAGGGCTATCGTAGGTTTTTTTGTAAATCTCTCCGGTGATCTTATCAAATAGTCCGGGGGCATGCCATTTGGTTTGGTCTTTCTCTGCCAGAGCATATCCTTTGCCCTTTACTGTTACACAATGCAGAATTTTAGGTCCGGGAATGCTTTTCAGATCTTCAAGTACCGATACCAGATGGTTGATGTCGTGACCATCAATTGGCCCAAAATACCTCAACTTCAGAGATTCGAAAAGGTTGCTTTGCCTCAATAGGGTTGATTTCAAACCGTTTTCGATTTTGGATGCAATCTCCTGAGCGTTTGGCCCAAACTTGCTGATTTTACCAAGCAGTTTCCATACCTCATCACGCATTTTGTTGTAGGTATGTGATGTGGTGATGTCTGTAAGGTAATCTTTTAGCGCACCGACGTTAGGGTCGATGGACATGCAATTATCGTTCAGGATGATTAGCAGGTTACTGTTGGTGAAGCCGGCATGGTTCATTCCTTCAAAAGCGATACCTCCCGTCATGGCACCATCACCGATCACGGCAATGTGCTGCAGGTCTTTATGTTGATATTGATTGGCCACAGCCATGCCCAACGCAGCGGAAATGGAAGTAGAAGAGTGCCCTACGCCAAAAGTGTCATAGTTACTCTCCTTGCGTTTAGGGAACCCTGATATGCCTTTGTAGAAGCGGTTGGTATGAAATTTCTCTCTTCGGCCTGTTAAAATCTTGTGCCCGTAAGCCTGATGCCCCACATCCCAAACCAGCTGATCTTCTGGTGTATTGAACACATAATGCAGGGCAACGGTAAGTTCTACCACTCCCAAACTGGCACCGAAATGACCACCATACACCGAGACATTGTCAATGATAAACTGACGAAGCTCTTCGCAGACTTGGTAAAGTTCAGACCTGTCCTTACGACGAAGGTCTGCCGGCTCTTGAATACTGCCGAGTAGTTTACCTGGCTTGATGATCATGGTTCCAATTGGATTAAAAGATAGTTAACAAACAACGTGAAACTTAAATTGTTTGTCTAAAGGCCAAAGACAAAGTTACAATTTTTTGATACCTGAGCAGAGCAGCCCCTTTATTTGGCCTATATTTGAACAGTAGATCATTGTCCTATTAGTTTCTGTGAGTTTCGAAATCAAGCTACCGCTCTTCCAGGGCCCATTTGATTTACTGCTTTTCTTCATTGAAAGGGATGAGTTAGACATCTACGATATCCCGATTGCAAAGATTACAGACGATTTCCTGGACTATCTTCACCATCTGGAGAAGTTCAACCTCGAAGTAGCCAGCGATTTTATCCTGATGGCGGCTACCCTCATGCGGATCAAAGTGCGGATGCTGCTGCCCCGCAAAGAACTGGATGAGCAAGGTCAGGAGATTGACCCCAGAGAAGAGCTCATCCGGCACCTGCTGGAATACAAGAAGTTTAAGTCCGTTACCGATGTGCTCTCTCAGATGGAAGATGAGCGACTTAGCAAAGAGAAACGAGGAAATATCGAGCGTGAACTGCAATTGATCGCTCAGGCATGGCAGGGAGAGGAGCCTTTGGAAAAAGTAGACCTCTACAAGTTGTTAAAAACATTCCAGCGAATTACGGAGCGGTATGAGATACGGCTGAAGAAACCTAGCCACACCATAGTACAGTACCCCTACACCATTGAAGACAAGAAGCAGTTTATCCTGGATCAGGTGGCCGATGGCAAGAGGCTTTCTTTTGAAGACTTGCTAAGGCATGAGCTTAGCCGGGTAGCTGCCATATTCAATTTTCTCGCTATCCTGGAGCTGGTGCAACTGGAGCAAATCAAGCTGGAGATAGGAGAAGGGTATAATCACTTTTGGATTTCAAAACAGGAGGCAGTAACTGTAAGCTAAAGTAAATGGATCAGCAAACCAAAGACATACTTCGTACGCTCAACCCCTGGAAAATCCTGCTGCCCATTGGCCTGGGCCTTACGGTGACCGCTTACCTCATGTACAGCAATTACAACCTTGAGGATTTCTCCAGATTTCTGAGCGGAAACCTGTTGTGGATTTTTGCTGCTGTGGTGGTGTTGTTTATTCGGGATGCAGGCTATGTGTACCGGATAAGGCATATCACCGAGAAAGAGTTGAGCCTGAAAAGCAGCATTTATGTCATTTTGCTTTGGGAGTTTGCCTCTGCCGTAACCCCTTCAGCAGTAGGCGGTACTGCCATTGCCATGTTTATTCTGCAGAAGGAGGGTATAAATATGGGTCGGGCCTTGGCGCTGGTAATGTTTACTGCCGTGCTCGATAACCTGTTTTTTATAGTATTTGCCCCGCTAGTAATTTTCTTGACCAACGGGAAGGTGTTCCCTGACATAAGTGCCATGCAGGTTCAATTTCCTAAAGGCCTGGAGTATACATTCATACTGAGTTATGCGCTTATAGCTGTGTACACATTTTTGATGACTTTCGGTCTGTTTTTCAGACCCCGGGCATTTAAGTGGTTGCTCATTAAGTCAACCGCTCTGCCATTTTTGAGAAGATGGCGCAAAGCCGCTGTTGAAAACGGCAATGAAGTGATTGTGGCCTCTAATGAGCTACGGCATAAATCCTTAGGTTTCTGGTTGCCTGCCGTAGGCGTTACCATTTTAGTTTGGTGTGCCCGGTATGCGCTGGTTAACTGTCTGATGATGGCTTATGTTGACCTTAGCTGGCAGCAGAACATGCTGGCCTTTAGCAGGCAGATCATCATGTGGATCATCATGCTTATCTCACCCACACCTGGTGGCAGTGGCATTGCCGAGGGTGTGTTTCCCTTGTTTTTTGGAGATATTATCGGAAAACTGAGCGCCTTGATCAGTTTGTTTTGGCGTCTATTCACGTACTACCCGTATTTGATTTTGGGGGCTATCGTATTACCACGTTGGCTGAGAAGGGTGTTTTTCCAGAAGAGCCTGAAGGAGTTAAGGGAAACACAAGAGGGTTAGGCCTTTTCAAACTATTCACAAGCTCCTTTTTTATCCGGCCGATTTGTGTGGCTTATAAATTGAAACATCTCAAGGTTATTTGGTGGGATGTGCTATATGGTTGATCATACCTTTGAAGATGTAGCCATGAAAGGGCAATACAGCATACCAATACAGCCTGCCCATCAATCCCAGAGGCCTGAAGGTGGCTGTTTGTGTCAAGACATTTTGGGCATCAATTCTAAATTCCAGCCATGCCTCGCCGGGCAGCTTCATCTCAGCATAGAGCAGCAGCCTTCTTTCTTGCTTATTGGCCAACAGCACACGCCAGAAGTCCAGCGCATCTCCGGCATAGATCTCCGTGTCACTTTTTCTTCCCCTGCGCATCCCAACACCACCCATCAACTGGTCCAAAAAGCCTCTCAGCTCCCACAACCAATTGCCGCAGTACCAGCCTGTTTTACCACCTATGGCCCATATCTTTTTCATGGAGGTTTCAGCATCCTTCAGCTCACGACTGCGGATGTCTTTAAAACAGCCATTGCTAGGCACCTCGATAAATTTGGAAAAACCTTCCTTGAACAAGGTGCTGGTCTGGGCATCTTTCCAACTGGAGAGCACCTGATTTTGCTCAATTTTATCAAATGCCATTCTGATAGATGTATCGTAATCAATAGGCTCAATACCCAATAAACTACCCAGGTTATTGGGCTTGCAGATGACATCCACCTTCATGCTGTTCACCAGATTTTTGGCAAGGGGATAGGAAGTAGCCGTTACAAAGTACAGCCAATAGCTAGAAATCTTTGGTGTCATCACCGGCACAATGACAATGCGCCTTTTTAAGCCCCTGATTTTGGCAAATCGAAGGAGCATCTCTTTGTAGGTGAGTACTTCAGGCCCACCGATATCAAAGGTTTGGTTGTAGGTTTCTTCTCTGCTTATGACACCGATCAGATACTGCACCACATTTCGAATGGCGATGGGCTGGCATTTGGTTTTGAGCCAGCGGGGCGTGATCATAAAGGGCAGCTTTTCCACCAAGTCTCGGATGATCTCGAAGGACGCACTGCCTGAACCCACGATAATGCCTGCTCTCAAAGTGGTAAGTGCAAATCGGGAACCTGCCAGGATAGATTCTACATTTTTACGGGACTCCAGGTGTTTGGATAGCTCTTCTGTATTGGTGATGCCACTGAGGTAAATCACTTGACGAGCCTGCGTTTGATCCAGTCTATGCTTAAAATTGGTGGCACAGATCTCCTCCATGTCTCCGAAATCGCCACTGCGGGTAGACATGGAGTGGATAAGGTAATAGGCCACATCGATGTCATCCGGAATTTGTTGCAGCGTCTCCTTTTTAAGAAAGTCCACTTTGATCAAGCTGAGTAGGGGGGATTGGTACTTGGCACTGTTGAACCTGCCCCTGTCTCGTACACAGCAAACCACCTCATGGCCCTGCTCCAACAGTACAGGTAGTAACCGCTGGGCGATGTATCCGGTAACTCCGGTAAGTAAGACTTTCATGGGCGAGGGTATATACCTGTAATATCGCTATTCGGTACAAAGTTCCAATGGATCTTTCAAAGGCGAGGTCTTAAGGCTGTTTTTTCAAGGCAGGAAATGTTCTGTCTGCTGCAAACCATATTGAGGAAATTGAAAAGGTTTGTTTGAAGCAGACCAAGATTGGAGAGGAAGTGTCAGATGAAGGCGCCTGCCACTGAGGAGGATACAGCTTCAGATACTCCAATACCCCCGACTGTTCCTAGTTTCTCACTGAAACCAGTATTGCGATCGGATCGATTCATCCCTCACCCAATCCTTACACCAATGATACAGACATCGTCCAGCTGACGATGGTCGCCTTTCCGGGTGTTAAACAGCCTATCCACTTTGCCGGCCTAAGTTAAGGTTTTAATTGAGCATGGTTCTTCTTGAGCCGGATCTCGGATCATTAGACTAGAACACAAAGGCAATGGGTAAAGAACAACTAGTTGAACGGATCTACAGCTGCTCCTCATTTGTACTATCGAACAGGCTATCGTAGGATTTGCAATCCGCACGATTAAACGAGACCATTAGCCTTTGCATACAGTTTGCCTGAACAGTTCCCAAAGTTTTAGCCTTTTGCCAGTATGACTTGTCGGATTGTAAATCCCGAAGAGCGATCAGGTGAAGACATCTGCCACTGCGGAAAAAAGCTGTTTTCGATAGTGGTAAATGTTCGGTATTTCCTAGGCTGTCTTTTATTATTCTTCGTAGTAATAGGAATAGTCAATGCCTTTCATAAACATTTCTCGGTCATTGATTTTAATAGTTAGTGCGGTTTCTAACAGTTGTTTTAAAACACTACTATCCACTGTACTAATAATCATAGCGTTCATATAATTCTCTTTCTTTATCTTACTCCAATCCACACATTTTTTCAAATATTTTTTAAGCATTATATCCAGCCATACTCTTGTGCTTCTGCCATTGCCTTCCTTGAAGGGGTGCGCCTTGTTCATTTCGGCATACTTCAAGATGATTTCTTCAAGTGTGGTTTGTGGCATAGCATCTATTTGTTGCAAGGTGCTTTTCAAGTGCTGTGCATAAACAAACCTGTAGCCACCTTTTGAAATGTTTATATCCCTGATTTGCCCCGCAAAATCATATAAGCCGCCAAACAGATAAGCGTGTATTTGTAGCAAACCTTTGGTGGTGCCCACTTCAAATTCATTTATTAAGTTACTTTCAAATAAGGTGTAGGCTTTCTTCTTGCTTTGCCCGTCAATGCTGGTATCGCTGTATAGAAACCAATCTAAGAATTTGGTTGCCTTGTTGTTGGGGAAATTTTTGGATAATTCAATAATTCCCTCACTGTCCAGCATATCGGTTTTGTACTTTTTGCCGTCTGCCGCAGTTAACTTCAGTTGGGTAGTGTCACTAACCAACTGACTGTTTTTTTTCTTCAGCTTGGCTTTCAGGTATTTCCAATAGTTCCGGGTTTTAGTGTAGTCGGGTTCTTCGTTCAACACACCGACAATATCCAACACACTAAACCACCATTTGGAATGGTTATCGTCCCAAACGGCTCGTACTTCACGGTCATCAAAAAAGCGAATGGATATTTTTTGTTGTTCTTTCATTCTTTGTTTTCTCTTTGCTTTATTGACCCGTAGCAGCAAGTCAATACCACCGAAGCAGGAGTAGACACCTGCAAGTGAGGAATTTGTTCTGAACCCCGCTACCTCACTCAATCCTTACACCAATGATACAGACATCGTCCAGCTGACGATGGTCGCTTTTCCGGGTGTTAAACAGCCTATCCACTTTGCCGGCCTAAGATAAGGTTTTATTTGAGCAGGGTTCTTCTTGAGCCGGATCTCGGATCATTAGACTAGAGCACAAAGGCGATAGATCAGGAACAACTAGTTGAACGGCTCTACAACTGCTCGTCATTTGTACTATCGAACAGGCTATCGTAGGATTTGCAATCCGACACGATTAAACTTGACCATTAGCCTTTGCATACAGTTTGCCTGAACAGTTCCCAAGGTTTTAGCCTTTTGCCGGCATGACTTATCGGATTGCAAATCCTACGATACGACTTCGGGATTGTAAATCCCGAAGAGCTAGTTTTCTAAGGGCCAAAAAGAAGCCGGACCCTATGCGATAGAGCCCGGCTGAGGTTTAAAAGCGGAGTTTGATTACTGCCTTAGATCAAATCGGTCAAGGTTCATCACCTTGGTCCAGGCAGCGACGAAATCTTTCGCAAATTTTTGTTTGTTATCATTGCTGGCATAGACTTCAGCCAAGGCCCTTAGTTCGGAGTTAGAGCCAAATACCAGGTCTGTACGGGTGGCAGTCCATTTTTTAGCTCCTGTTTTACGATCTACACCTTCAAACAACTCCTTTTTGTCGTCAGCTACCTTCCATTCGTATTGCATGTCAAGCAGGTTCACGAAAAACTCATTGCTGAGGCTTTCCTTTTTTGCAACGAGCAAGCCCTTATCAGAATTATCGTAGTTGGCACCTATGGCTCTCATGCCACCAAGAAGCACTGTCATCTCCGGTGCGGTAAGTGTGAGCAGTTGGGCTTTATCTACTAATAGTTGCTCTGTTGGAACAGTATACTTGGTTTTCAAGTAGTTGCGGAAGCCGTCAGCAATCGGCTCAAGTAAGTTGATCGACTCTACATCTGTTTGTTCCTGTGAGGCATCCATTCGACCCGGGCTAAAGGGCACCTCTAAGGTCATTCCTGCATTTTTGGCAGCTTGCTCCACCCCGGTATTACCTGCCAGCACGATGAGGTCAGCCATAGAGACCTTTTTCTCCTTGTTTTTGGCATTGAAGTCTTTTTGAATGCCCTCTAGTGCAGTTAACACCTTTTGTAATTGTACAGGGTTGTTTGCTTCCCAGTCTTTCATAGGAGCCAACCTGATCCTTGCCCCATTGGCACCACCCCTTCTGTCAGAGTGGCGATAGGTGGAGGCTGAAGCCCAGGCGGTGGACACCATTTCGCTTGCTTTAATACCTGAATTTAATATGCTTGTTTTTAATTTTTTGATGTCGTTGGCATCGATCAGCTTATGGTTGAGGGCGGGGATGGGGTCTTGCCAAATAAGGTTTTCCTTTGGTGCCTCAGGGCCTACATAAGTGGTATTGGGCCCCATATCACGGTGGGTGAGTTTAAACCAGGCTTTGGCAAATGCTTTGGCAAATTCTTCAGGGTTTTCCAGGAATTTTCTGGAAACCTTGTCATAAGCCGGATCGAACCTCATGGACAAATCGGTGGTCAGCATGGTAGGCTTGTGCTTGGTATTGGGGTCAAAAGCATCGGGTATGATGGCCGGACCGTCTTTAGCCACCCATTGATGGGCACCGGCAGGGCTTTTAGTAAGCTCCCACTCATGGGCATAAAGTGCTTTGAGAAAGCCAACCCCCCATTTGATGGGCGTTGAGGTCCAGGTCACTTCAAGGCCTGAGGTAATGGCATCTTTACCTTTACCGGAGCCATAGCTGCTCTTCCATCCAAAGCCCTGTTGTTCCATCTCTGCCGCCTCGGGTTCAGGGCCTACATGAGAAGCAGGTCCTTTGCCGTGAGTTTTTCCAAATGAATGGCCACCGGCGATCAGAGCCACCGTTTCGTAGTCGTCCATGCCCATACGTTTGAATGTCTCTCTGATGTCTTTAGCTGCTTCCACCGGATCCGGGTTACCGTTTCTACCTTCAGGGTTCACATAGATCAATCCCATCTGCACAGCAGCGAGTGGGCGCTCTATAGTGCCATCAGCAGACCTTCTCTTGTCTTCAAGCCAGTTTTTTTCAGAGCCCCAGTAAACATCTTTTTCTGGCTCATACACATCAACCCTGCCTCCGGAAAAGCCATACGTTTTAAAACCCATGTTTTCTAGTGACACGTTTCCGGCAAGGATCATGAGGTCAGCCCAAGAGATTTTATTGCCATACTTCTGTTTTACAGGCCAAAGAAGTCTTCTGGCTTTGTCAAGGTTGGCATTATCAGGCCAGCTATTCTGAGGAGCAAATCGTTGTTGGCCAGACCTGGAGCCTCCACGGCCATCGGCAGATCGGTAAGTACCGGCGCTGTGCCAGGACATTCGGATGAAGAAAGGGCCATAGTTGCCAAAGTCAGCCGGCCACCAGTCTTTGGAGTCGGTCAATACTTTTTCAATGTCCTTTTTCAGAGCCACATAGTCTATGGTTTTGAATTCTTTGATGTAGTCAAAGTCAGGGCCCATAGGGTTGGTTTTTTCCGATTGCTGCTTGAGCACCTCAAGATTAAGCTGGTTGGGCCACCATTCTTTATTGGATTTGGATTTCATGGCCTCCTCACGGCGCTGAGTGGTTTCAGTCTTGGTAGCAGAGCCTTCGTATTCGCTCTTTTGTTGGGCAAGAGCTATTAACGATGGAAACAAGAGTAGGGAAAACGCAATCTTTTTCATTACAAAGGGTTTTTTTGAAAACAAATGTCAGCAAGGTTGGCCTATAGATAAAGCAAATTGTTTCAATTGCAATCATAGATGTTGTCAATGTGCAAGGATTTATCCTAACCTATCGGCAGTTCACAAACTTAAATAATTTTAGCAATCAATATAATCGAGCATTGGCTTCCTGGCTTTTCCGGCTAGAACCACTTAAGCGTAAAGTTAAAGTCCGCACGTCAGGCTATAGAAGAGACATAGGTTTGGGATAAGGCTTTAGAAAAGGGCAATGCTCCCTAAAAGCGATGTACGATAAGACCTATGGTGCGAACGTGGACAAGTTATTTACGTGAATACAAAATTCAGCAGGTGCTTTCTTTGTAATGTCCGCTTGGCCTATGCAAACATTCAATCGTGAAACTCATAGCTTTTGAGGACACGCAAGCCAAAAAGCCCATCTGAAAAGGTGTAGGTGATTTTTTTGTAATGAAATATATTTTCAAATGGGAAGAACACTCTCAACCAAATATATTCATCATACTTTTGATCTGGAAGAGTGATTTTTGAAATATATACAAATCTATAAGTTCGCTTAACACTATAACGATAATGGTCATGATAAATCACTTTATCGAATTTAATTTCATATGTTTCAATTTCTTTTTCGTTAGAAAAAACAAAGTTGGTTAAAAAGAACGAATTTAAAACGGTAAAAGCAATTAGTGGCCAGGAAATTAATGTCATCCTTTTATTTTTACCGTATTTAAAATGTAAATATATGGATATAGATGTGCCAAGAATAAATATTAATAATATAGTATTTAATGTTAATTGAGTATTGATAGTAACATTCATAATAATGATTATATTCAATGATAATACCAATAATGATATAAATTTATGTGATTTAATAATCACGAAAAGACCTTGAATAAACAAACTCAGACTAACTTTTACTTTAAATTTAAAAATGCCTGACCATATATGAGTAGTAATGAATGTAATGATAAAACCTACGACTAAGCCAGTAACTGATTTGAATATAAAACCTATTAATGGGGCAGATAACAACAGTACAGACACAATCAAATACATGTATGTAAATACTGCATATGCTGCATCGGTTTCCTTATATTGTTTCGTTTGTTTGTATTGCTTGTACTTCATCCGGGCATATTTCTCTGCCCTTCTTCGTGCTTTTTCCTCTTCGTATCTTTGCCTTTGTTCCTCAGTGACTTCAGCATACTCAACAACTTTTTTTCCTGATTTCTGCTTGATTAGATAATCAAACGCTTCGCTTAGTTGAATAAACTTTTCGTGAGCATTTGCCTCTTTATTGAGATCAGGATGCGTTTTTTTTACCTTAGCACGAAAGGCCTTTTTGATCTCTGCAATGGAAGCCCCTTCTGGTACTCCCAACATCGCATAGGCTTTTTGTTCTCGATCTGTCATCTCGTTATTGTCAGGAATTGGAATGTTGGCCCATAGCTCTGCTGTTGCATGCAAGAAGAGCTTCCTGGAGTACATGACCAGTTGATTGAAGTGGGTCGATACTGCTGACCAATAGCGCCCGCATCTCATAAAGTTGCTCTCTGTCATATTTGGTGGAGCCTTTTACCAGGTCTACTTTCATCAATGCTTCTTGCTGGTTTTGTCTTGGGTTGAACCAACCGTTCAGTTCAGAGCATTGATGACAAACCCCTTGTTTGCTTACTAGCGCACATCGTTCTTCAAATACATCGGTCATCACCTTGCGCCCGTCCTGCAGTAAATATTTTGCCACCCCTGAAGTTTTATCGAGTATCTGTGCTATTTCATCCACGGCAAATCCATAGACATCTTTAAGTAACACAGCCACTTGATTTTCAATAGGCAGATTTTTGGCGACACAGGTGAAGCAGGTGTCTACATGTTCCCGTATGTCATAAGCTCCACTTGGAGAGCCGCTGTTAATCTCAGAGAGCATACTTTGTAATTCCTCACTCTCTAAGACAAGCTTTTTGGCTTTTTCACTTACATCAGGTGTCCAGCGTTTCCGCTTTCGTAGCTCATTGTAGGCCAGATTCGTGGCAATCTGAAAAACCCATGTTTTGAGTGTAGCCTCAGCCTTAAAAGTGCTTAGTTTATCAAATGCCTTTATGAAAGTGTCGTGTGTTAGGTCTTCTGCATCGTTTCGGTTAGCCGTAAGCCTATACAAATACGACTTCAATTGACTTTGAAATCCTTTGAACAAATCCTGAAAAGCATTGATATCGCCTTCCAGAGCTTTTCTCATGGTTCCGTTATGCTCCATCATGCTATTCATTAAGCCAGATAATTGATTGTCTCTCCTCAATGAAGTGCCGGGTTTCAAAACTGCCTAATTTTGCAGGGATATCATTCATCATATGAAAATACTCTGGCATGATCATGTAAGCAAACTTAGTCACACCAAGTGCTTGGTAACGTGGGTTGAGCTCTTTTTCTCGCCATTCCTGAAACTCTTCAGGTAAAATGAAGCTAAAGTTTGTAGTGTCAACCAAAAGATGCTTTACCTGATGCTGCCATGCAAACCCAGCAAAATTATGGCAAAATGCCTGAAAATCACGATAGTTAAGCTGACTAAGGTCTTCAGACCATTCGAACTTTAGTATAGGTCGGGGGTCTTCAATTAAATGAAAGGTATACAATGGGTGACTATGAAGAATTTTCATGTTCTTTCTTGGATTTTAAAATGAACCACAGCCTCTTGTAACATGATTCAGAGACTGTGGTTTGTTGATGATTATTGCTTGATGACGGCAGGAGTAAGTTTTTTAGGCCTTTTGTTAGGACTGCACATATTGTTGTCTGCCGGGCGCTCCCCAAAATAAAGCTTACCGTTTTTGTCTAAAGAGAGCAGGTCATAGTCTCCTGGACATTCTTTCACAGACAACCATGCAGCGCAACCATTTGCCGAAATGTCGCTTTCTTGATCGGTCTTAAGCCCACAAGAGGCAAAGCCAAAGGCATTGATCAAATTTTCATCACTTGTTTTAAGTGTCACATACTTTTTATCCTCATAAAAGACAGCTTCATAGGTATCACTTATACTTTTTGAAGGCTGCTGAAGCTTGTAGGTGCCATAAGTTCGAAACTGAAATACCTGCATACGCAACTCAGGGTCGAGGCCAAGGGTGAAGTTGAGTGTCCACCGGCCTTTGTCAAAGGTAAAAACCCGCTTGCCCCAGGCTTTGCCATAAGGGTAGGGTGCCGGGTCAGCATAAGTGCCACTCAGGTTTTCCAGCTTGTGTTTAAGATCAGCAGGAGCAGGGTAAAATGCTGCCAGGCATAGCATTAGGCACGCTATCGAACCCAGGATGAAAAGCCTTTTCATAGAGAAAAAAGATGTTGGGTTAAAAGAACCATTTACCGAAAGAGATTTACCCGCTGCAACTTTGTGCAGGAGTTCAGTTGGAGTTTGATTGTTCATTGCTGTGTGTTTAAATGTTTTATATACTTATGACACTCTGCTCTCTGAAAACGGATGAAAATGGATCAGATAAATTTCCAGAATAAGTTCAATAGGAGTTTACCCATTGATCAACAAGTAATTATGATCAAGCTGGACATCTACCATGACAATACTTCTTCCTAATCGATATCCTTTGGCATATCAATTGAAACGATGTGTGTTCTTAACACTTAAGATTCTATGCTAAAATGATTAGAATACTTCTACCGCTAGCCGTTTTTATTTTTCTAACTGTAAATCTTTCTATAACAAAAACGTACGGTCAGTCGGAAGCCCTTACCTTATTGAAGAATGGAAAGCCCATGGATTTGAAAAAAGTGGGGTTTTTCCTCACTCCAATGCTGGGGATTAGCAGTATGGATGGAAGCATTGCCCTCCTCAATCATATTCGAGGAGGCGTGTCTATAGTGAGCAAGTTTGCCTTTGGAGCTTATGTAAGTCATTCGCTCAATCAGATCAAGCCACAAAGTGAAACTCTACCCAACATTTATATGGATTATTGGTCAGTGGGAGGCTTTGCAGAAATCACGTTATTTTCTGACCGTATTGTTCATTTGGCCTTACCGATTTATTTAGGCACAGGTGAGGTACAAATGGACAACGAAGAAGGAAAACTAAACCTGGGAGAAGCCAGATTTACCCAGTTTGAGCCGTCTCTTCTGCTTGAAGTGAACTTACACAAATACTTAAGGGTAAACCTTGGCACAGGTTACCGTCTAATAAGTGACATGCGCTACCGTAATTTTAATCAGAACCATATCTCTGGATTTACAGGGTATATGGGGTTAAAAGTAGGTCTTTTCAGGTGATTGGTTTTGTTTTCATAATCA
This sequence comes from Cytophagaceae bacterium, assembly GCA_027488815.1. Taxonomy (GTDB): domain Bacteria; phylum Bacteroidota; class Bacteroidia; order Cytophagales; family JAIYAX01; genus JAIYAX01. The sequence continues at coordinate 216,820 of JAIYAX010000012.1, forward strand.
GGTCTTTAAATAAAAAACTAACTAAGATTACCGTAGAAGATCACCTTGGGATGAAGCATGCCAAAGTACGCTAAAGCAAATTCTGAAAACTTACAGGTACAGAAGACGTTACTTCACAATCTGTATCCATCCCTTGTACTCTTCCTGCCGACTTTCAGCTCCGGATTTCAATAGGCTCAGCTGATAGAAATAGGTTCCTCCTTCTTCATTCATAGGCTTCCAGGCTTCCTGAGCATTGCTGCTTTTGAAAACGGGCCTCCCCCAGCGATTAAACACAGTCAAGCTATAGTTCTGCAAAGGGCAATCCTGCACAATTTGCCAGATATCGTTTAGTCCGTCTCCATTGGGGGTAACGACATTGGGGAAGCTTAACTCACAGTCATTCCGACAATTGATCACTTCAATGAGCCTATTGACCCTACCTTGACCGCAGGAAGCTACATAGCGTACCTCTACATTGTAAAGTCCGGTTTCGCCATAAACAAATGTAGGGCTTAGCTGCTGTACAGGCCCTGTACCTGACTGGTCACCAAAAAACCAGTTTGCTGAGCGCAACGTGTCTACACCTATAAGTTTGAAGTTTGTTGGTTTATCAAAACAAGTGTCATTTACCAGGATCTGAGGCCTACAGCATAGACCTATGCGCACCAATCGGCAGGTGGTTTGCGCAGGCTGCCCCGGTTCCTGAAAGGTAAGGCATACATTGTAAACACCTGGTCCTGAAAACACATGATTTGCCGGTGGGAATGGAGCCACACCTGAAAACAACACCAGGTTTGAAGCACCACTCGCAGGGTCTCCGAAGTTCCACGAGAAAAAACTTGAGCCAGTACTGCCATTTACACTCCAGATGAAGTTTGTAGTTACCTCGCAAGTGTCGCCACTAAACAAAAGGCCAGTGAATGCCGGAGGGGTGACCTGGCAGTTGATTACATTTATAGTGGTTTTGATCGTGTCAGAAAAGCAACCTTTTCCTAACACCACAGTAACTAAAAAAGATCCTGCCTGAGTAAACTGGTGGGAAGGCTGCACCTGATTAGAAGTATTTTGACTACCACTTGCAGGGTCACCAAAATTCCATGAGTAGCTGATAACCCCGGTAGTATCAGCCAGTGCAAAATTAATCACAGACTGCAGACAGCTGTCGTTGAAACTGATGGCGTTTGGCGAGCTTTGTCCAAGGAGATAAATTTTTTGTGGCAAACCATAATTTGGGGTTCCTTGTAGAGGTACAACATTGGTTTGAAATCCACATGCAAAACCCGGACTGTTGGGGTTGTTGATTACATCCAAACCACTGGATGCAGCATAAATCTTATCATTTGGCCCAAGTTGCAAGGATGCCGGAGTGTAAAACGAGGTACCAAAAGAGACCTCATAAGCTGAATTTTGAATTTGAGTTGCTGTAGGCAAAGAGATGTTGTATTGAACTATGCGAGAAAGGTTAGACACATACAATAAGTTGCCATTTGGGGAAAATTCAATGCCATAAAGTAAACTATTGGGGAAGGTGAAATTCCAGGTCACCAGATTTGAAACCACCCCGGTGGTGTTGTTAAAATCATAAAGTTCTATGGTGCCTGCCTGAAAACTGCCTAATGCCAGCTTGTTAAATTGCGGACTCACTTTCATATGCCCAGCCCCGTTGCCCTGCGTTGACCCAATGGTAGTCAATACCGGGGGCAGCTGTACTCCAGCCTGAGTTACCTTAAAGCAGGTGAATGTATTGCCAACCGTTTGATGTGTGATCACCCAATAGCCACAGCCGTCGGAGCTAGGTACAGCATGAATTTTTTCTGAAGTGGTGGCAAGAAGTGGAATATTTTTCTGCCCTATTACTACATCACCTAAGCCATTGTTTAAAGACATGTCTACAAGCGAATAGCGGAATCCATTGTTTGAAAACTGCTCGTCAATGGTGAAAACATGATATTGGTTTGGAGTAAATGGCCGAGGCACGATCACAGCAGCAGTAGTAGAGGACAACTGAGAAACACCTCCCAAAAGGCCGGTTCCGTTGGGCATAGGCTGGTTTAGTGCATTCCAAATGGTGACCCCATCGGTATAAAACATCAACGCTCCTGTTACAGGGTTGGCTATGGAGGCACTTCCCTCGCCGGTAGCTATTGCTGTTGGAGCTGTTGAAACAGGTCCACTTGGTAAAAACTCTACTCCTGCGGCAAATCCAAATCTCCATTGGTTGTTTTGGTTCTGAGCAATTGCTTCTCCTGAAATGTTTTGCAGGAGTAGAAGTAGAAATGATAAAATTCTGATCTGTTTCATTTGGAAAAAAGTGTGCTTAAGTGACTATTGACGTACGTATAACTGAATAGTCATAAACATGGTTGAAAAAGTTGCTTTGCATGCTTAATAAAATCATACTGTGCCTTCAAATACCCACTACGCCTGCTTACCAAGCAAAAGTTGAGCTGCATTTCCTTTAGATTTTCTCCATAAGAAAACCAGATATGGAGCAAAAAAAAGGATGCCCAATATCATGGCCGATGCCGCAGCCAGGTAAGCTGAGGGGCTAAATTTTTCTCTCCACAGGATCCACATACTTGAAAGCAAGAGATAAGCACTAAAGTCTAAAGTGAACTGTCCGTTCCAGTTTACTGAAGATAAGTTTTTTAGGGCTACTAAAAGAAAATTTGACCCTTCCTGCTGAATCACGAGAGAGGTGTAGGCTAGCGTGATCAGGGTGATTACTAAAAGTAAGATGGGGAATAATCCGAAGTTGCGATTCATTATTTTATGCTTTGAGGTACATTTTCCCGCAATTGTAAAACAAAACCACTGTATAGATTAGACGGTGGCGTACATCAGCCTAATGGAATAAAGACAGTACATCTCGCAATTGAGAAAAATAGCAACGAAGCCAGTCGTCGTTGAGGTTGTTTGCATTTATCTGAAGGAAAAAATTCTCTAAAGCAAGGCCAAAAAAGCCTTCTAGTTGGTCTTCTGAAAGCTTTGGATTGAGTTCTTTTACCAATAGGTGTACAAATGAACTAGAAATAGCTCCATCTGCTCGCTTTAGAAGCACATCAAATTGGTCCCTTTGTCGATGAAATCGTAGCTGTCGGTTAAACAACAAGTCAGTTTTGTGTGCAACAAGTACTTGAATGAGATCAGGATCAATACAAGTAGCAGATTGTTCTTTTTCTCCAATCAAGCAAGCCTGAATGTAATGTTGCTCAAGAAGCTTCTCAAGAAATACTTCAAGGTCAGCAAAATGATGGTAAAACGAAGACTTGCTTATTCTGATGAAACGTGCCATTTTTTCTATTTGCACAGCCTGCGGGCCTTCAAGTGCAAATAGCTTGTAGCCTATCTCCAGCCATGCATCAACTGTGGGGTGAAGATTACTCATGCAAAGTCATATTTGATTGCAAGAATATATCTAACAATGTTGACTCTCAACATCAAATTACAGGAGAGGTAAATAAAACTAAAGAACAGGCATTATGAGGTAAAGGAAGTGGCCGGACTTAAAATCAAGGCTTAACCAATTCTCCAGAAACTTGGCACGACTATTGGCTAAGGCAAGAGGTCTGCCAGTTTTCACCTAAATCATTATTTAAAATCTTTAAAGCATGAAAAAGATTATAGTAGCTATATCTTTAGCAATAATCCCAATAATGTCTTTTGCACAGACAAAAGAAAAGGTAAAGGAACTGAGCCTCAACTCCAGAAGCTTTAGTGCCTATGGATTTTCCTATAGGGTGGGCAGTTCCAAAGGGCTATGGAGGTTGAATAGCTTTACCTCTGGTTTATCTAGCCGACGTAACAAATCCGAGAGATCGGAAGGTTTTAACAGGAGCTATTGGGTTGGTTTCGGATTGGGCAGAGAGTTTAGGAAGCCTATAAATGATAAGTTTGAGTTCAGATACGGGGCAGACCTTACTTTTCAATACAGCCAAGTTTATTCAGAGAATAAATGGCTGGGGCCTACCCCTAACTTTTCTGAGAATAGACAATATGTCATTAGTCCCGGAATTAGCCTTGTTCTTGGCTTTAATTACCTTCTTACGGAGCAATGGATCGTTGGAGTAGAATGGAATCCTAGTGTTTATTATGATATCTCAAGAATGCAGTTTGAAAATATTGCATTTGATGGTGTCACAACGAAAGAAACCACAAATGCAAAGGGGCTTAACTATCAACTCTCCAACAACAACCTTTTGATCAGTTTGGCTTATCGATTTAAGAAGGTAAAGGAATAGGAAGGTAACTATTGGGCTCGCTGCGAGTAGTGATCCTGTCCATTATCTCTGTAAGCATTGGCGATTAGTTTTTGCTAATAAACCCTCAGAAGCCTGGCCTGCAAATACGCATGAGAATGCCTCATGACCCCGTCCGGGTCAAATAAGGCTAGTTTACCCGTTTCACTCCTAATAACAGTCCTGAAAGGGTCGGATATTTTGAGCAAGATTTTGGTTGGATGATAAATGCCCGTTATATGCGATTTTCTCGGAGAACTACAGTGTAAACGAAGGCAATGGGAGATTACACCCCACCTTACCACCATGTTCAACTGATGGTGTAGGCCTTAGAAAGTCACACTTTTTGACGGCATTTTTAACTAACTTTGAACAATGGGTATGCAGCTAACACTGTTAAGGCAGGACTTATTTGATGAGTATAAGAAGCAACTGAATATCAATATAGATAGTGAATTTGCTGCCATGATTAGGAAATCGAAAACCGCAGAAGATTTCAAATTTTATCTTGCAAATTCAGCGGTTCATTCATCCAACATAGAGGGTAACACAGTAAGTTTTGATACCTATTTAAAAGCCAGTGAGTTCAATTTGCATCTAAAGACAAAGGAGATAAAAGAAATAGAGGACCTCATTGCTGCATACCAATACGCAAGAGAGAATGAATTGACACTTGATCATATTTTAAAAGCACATGAAATTTTGACGACATCCATCCTTGTAAAGAAAGAACGAGGAAAAATAAGGAAAGTACAAGTTGGTGTAAGAAGTGATGGACGCTTGGTTTACTTAGCTGTTGAACCTGAGTATGTAAAACAAGAATTAGTAAAGTTGTTTGCTGATATTTCAATGTTACTCAAAACCAAATTGACAACAGCTGAAGTATTTTATTATGCAGCACTCATTCATCTTGTATTCGTAAATATTCATCCATTTGTTGACGGAAATGGCAGAGCGACCCGACTAATTGAGAAATGGTTTTTAGCAATAAAACTGGGCGAGGCGTCTTGGTTCATAACATCAGAAAAAAATTATTGGGACAACAGACCCAAATACTACAAGAACTTGCAACTTGGAGCAAACTATTATGAAATAAAATATGAGTTGAGCCTTCCATTTTTATTAATGCTGCCAAATTCATTGGTGGCAAAGGTATGAGACAGCTTAACTCACTGATAGCAATAATTGATAAATTGAACTATGGGGCAGATGTAAGCACAGAATCGCTTCACGCATTTTTCTCATTTGCCCTAACTCCAAACGAGGTTGATTGGATGAACTTAGCTCACTGATAAGAACAATCTGAGGAAATTGATGAATTTGTGATATGACTCATTAGAATGATGTAATTGAGCGAATTAAGCAAATCGTCTTGGATAGAGACCCATCTGCAAAAGTGTACTTGTATGGTTCAAGAGCTCGTGGGACTATGAATTTTGACTCAGATTGGGACTTACTTATTCTATTAAATAGCAAGACAATTACGGCTGATGTTGAGAAAGACGTAACATGCCCACTCTATGACTTAGAATTTGAGATTGGAGAAGTTATTAGTCCAATTGTGTACTCTGAGGTTGAATGGCATACCAAATTCCGTGTGACACCTTTTTATTCAAATGTGATGAAAGAAGGCAGACTGCTATGAGGGACTTCGAACCAGATGACTACATAAAATATAGAATACAGCGAGCTAACGATACTATTTCCGAGACCAGATTTTGATTGATAACAAGCTCTGGAACACTGCAATAAATAGGTTGTACTACGCTTGCTTTTATGCAGTTGGAGCTTTGTTAGTGAAGCATGGAGTTGAGACATCAAGCCATTCGGGTAGTCGGCAAAAATTTGGGCAGCTTTTATACCTACTGGTCTGATAAGTAAAGAGCTGGGTAAGCATTATTCTGAACTATTTGAGAAAAGGCAGAAAGGCGATTCAATGACTTCTTTGACTTTGATGAAGAAACAGTTGTAAGACTTTATCAGCCATATTTGGAATTTATTAAAGAGATTGAAGGAATGCTAGATAAGTAAGCCAAGTTGCACTGCTAACTGTTTGGGCAAAGATGGGTTGATGATTTAATCTTCCAATTAAAAACCCGTGAGATCAAATTTGCTTCTTATCTAAGGTTATACAACATTTGCAAGCAATAAATACCTAGTGATTTCTGCAATTCTCATAGCAGCTTCCTCAGTCATCGGACTATATTTTAGCCTGAGAAAGACTGGATTTTTTCAGAAATTTATTTCCGTGGGATTGGCCGTTTCCGTTTTCATTACTTGGATGGGTAATAAAGATAGTTTGTTAGTGAGTTTGCTTTTACAAGTAGGACTTGCTTTTATTTCAGTAATTTATGCTTTCAGTGTAAAAGGACTAAAAGTTGTGGACCGTTTTTCAATTGCAGCTATAGGGTTGGTCTTAACACCTTGACCATTATTCTACATTACCCAGGACAGATGGAATTAAGGCTTGCTTTGGCAATTCCTCTTGCTTTGTTCCTTTCGTCAACAATTCAGTATGGACGACAGCAACCAAAAGAATTCGGGTTTATGATCATTTGGTCGACACAAGCTGCCGTACAGTTGACTAATTATTTGATTCATTAGAATGAATTTGTTGCTTTGCCCGATTTATTGGTTTGAGCTGCTATAGACCCAATAAAAGTTAAAGGCTAAACTTTTAACTTTAACCAGATTTGAAAATTCTTTTTAGGTCATAATGTGGCCTTTCTAAAGAAATGTTCAAAGAGGCGCTTTTACTGAATAACTCAGTTGCTTGAGAGACTCATCCTAAAAAAAGTTTACCGTTAGAGCTATCAATCCTGCCATTGCTTGATAACTTATACACATTCCTGATCATTAATCTCAATAGTTACGTTTTTAATGGAATAGCATTTCCATAACCCAGTCACCCAATTTGCAACGATGACGATTTGAGGGTTTTATTTTAACTCCGACGCTTTCTTCTTGAAGTATTCAATTTCTTCTTTTGGAGTCATTTTTTCAATGTCTTTTGAAATTTGTTCTCTCCTGAGTCTCATAAATTCAACGGCATCAAACTTCTTTTTCACTTTGGTTTCTGTTTTCATCATTCTAAGATTTCACGTGGTGTTCTTATTTCCAGCATCCTGTGTCCGTTTTTTATGTTCACAGAGTTGTAACCTCTGATTCTTGTAAGATTCACAATATGTTTAAAATTCCAACTTACCAGTAGATCGGCGTTAACTAAAGTTGCCAAAGCAATGTGTCGACAGTCGGCTCGGCTGCTCTTTCCAACTACACCTTCTTTCAAATATTGCTCACCTAGGCGAATAGAGTCCTCAGTTTGGGCAACATATTCAATTTGATTTTTTGGAATTGACTTGTAAAATGTAACTACTTTATCAGGAGCACCTTGGAGCTCCGTCGTTAGCAGGTCAGAAATGATGATCTTGAATTCACCCTTTGCCACACTTTTAAAAAAAAGTTTGGTGTAAAGTTCAAATTCCTCATCAAAATAGCCTCCAATAACAGACGTGTCGATATACACTCTCTGAATCATGTCTCAATATAGTCGTTTATAGCCAATTCTGATTTGACTTTCTCAAGGCATTTGTTCCAAAGGCCTAATCTTTCATTTTGTTTTTCTATGCTTCAAATTATTAAATTCATGACATTTATATTAAATACCATCTTATAATCCTTTGCTAACCATTCGGTGATCATAAAGAAAAAGCTAATCCCCCTACCCCAACAACTGCTCTATGTCCTCAACCGTCAGGGCTTTTACAAAGCTGTCCTCAGTAGTGATGAGGTCACGGGCCAGGCGCAATTTGCTTTGCTGTAGGTTCAGTATCTTCTCTTCTATAGTCCCCTTGCTGATCATTTTATAGCTCATCACGGTCTTGTCCTGCCCGATGCGGTGCGCCCGGTCAATGGCTTGGGTCTCGGTGGCAGGGTTCCACCAGGGATCCATGATAAACACATACTCCGCTGCTGTGAGGTTGAGGCCCACGCCCCCGGCCTTGAGCGACATGAGGAACACACAGGCCCCTTTGCGCTTCTGGAAATCCTGCACCAACTCCATCCGGTCACGGGTCTGCCCATCGAGGTAGAGGTAAGGGATTTCTTTTTGATCAAGTTGGTTTCTAATCAACCGCAAATGCTTCACATACTGACTGAACACCAGTATTTTATGATCATTCTGGATGATGCTCTCGATCTTATACAAGGTGTCTTCCATTTTGCCGGAGGCTCCTGTATAGTCCTGATCAACCATGGCAGGGTGGTTGGCCATTTGACGCAGCACGGAGAGCCCTTGCAAAAGAAAAATCTGGCTGTTCTTCAAACCACGTGTAGCAATGCGGTCCATAATCTGGTTGCGGTAATAAGCTTTCGATTTCTCATAAGCTTCTTCCTGCTCTGCCGTCATGGTGCAGTAGGTGATGTTTTCAATCTTCTCCGGCAGCTCGGAGGCCACTTGTGACTTATGCCGGCGCAGGATAAAGGGTTTGATCAGTTGCTGCAGGCGGCCCAGAGTTTCGGTATCGTTACGCTTCTCGATGGGCTGCTGAAAGTGTTTTTTGAAAAAGCTGTTACCCCCAAGCAGACCCGGGTTGATGAAGTTCATTTGTGACCATACATCCAGCACGGAGTTCTCCAGCGGGGTGCCAGTGAGGATGAGCCTATGGTCAGCATGGAGGTGACGCACCGCCTGAGCGATGCCTGAGCCCGGGTTTTTGATAGCCTGAGACTCATCCAGGATCACATAGTGAAAGGCATAGCTCTTGAGCAAATCAATGTCCATCCGCAAGATACCATAGGAAGTGATCACCAGATCATAATGGTCAAACGCCTTGGTGCTCTTGTTACGTCCGGCACCTGTGTAGACCATCACCTTGAGGCTGGGCGTAAAGCGGGCAGCCTCAGACTCCCAGTTGTACACTAGTGAGGTAGGCATCACCAGCAGGGAGGCTTTGCCTTTTTGCTCATCGGCAACGTCGGCCAGCAGGGCCAGCGTTTGTATTGTTTTGCCAAGGCCCATATCATCGGCCAGGCAGCCGCCCAGCTTGTACTCACGGAGGAACTGCATCCAGTTGTAGCCTGCTTTTTGGTAAGGCCTGAGCTCTCCTTTGAACCGGGGACTTAGCGGCTGATCATGAATTTGGGTGAAATCACGAAGGGCTTCCAGTCTACGCTGCATCACCACCCTGGCCAGCTCACCTTCCTCCAGGGAGCGTACCACCCCGAAGTGATGTTTGTGCAGCACCATTTGGCCATCCTGTAGCTGGCTAAAGGAGAGCAGCTCGAGGTAGCGGGTAAACCATGCCTCTGGAATAAGAGCGATGCTGCCGTCGGGTAGCACATATTCACGCTTGCCCTGTAGGATATGCTCACGGAGTTTCAGGAAAGGCACTTGAAAGGCACCAAAGCTGACCTGCACCTGAAGGTCAAACCAGTCCCTGTTTTCCATGATGTTCACCTGAAGGCTGCGCTCGCCCAGATAATACCGTCGCTGGTCTTTGGGGTTTTGTTGCAAACTGAAGCCCTGGCTGAGCAGCTGCTCCTGATGCTGATCCATCCAACCCATGCCTTCATAGAGGGGAAACATCGCCTTGCCGTTGCGGATGATCAGGCCAAGGCTACGGAGCAGTTCAAGCTGCTTTTTTTCCCAGTCGGTGTCCCTTTTGATTTTGATAAAGGTGTACTCCTCCTCCTCATGGATCATTTTGACATAGCTGGGAGTGAGTGTATTGGACGAAAACATAAAGGCCCCGTAGCCAAACTGAAGTTCAAAAACAACCCCGCCCTCTTCCTCAGTCTGCACCGGCTCCTGGGCAGGTTCGTTGCCCACTGTGGCAAAAAGCTTTTTTTGCACTCCCAGAGCTGAGGTATAAGTACTAAAACTGAGGATAGCCCTGGGTTGGTGTTGCTCCGAACGAATAGTAAAACCCTTGGCATGCACGTCAAATCCTGCGATGATCTGGGCAACAAATTTCCGGTAGTAGTCTTCCTCCATTTTGCGGGGTACCTCCACAAACCGCTTTTTGAGAAAGGGTTTCAGTTTTTGGCCATCTACCTCATTATCAAAAAAGTATAAATGCCCATCGCAGAGTAGCCATGCCGGGTGATTGCAAATGACTGCTGCCCCTCTCGCCGCAAACTCTACTTTATGTCCATCGTACTTGATGGTGGGGAAATAATGCGTGTTGGTTTCATTTCGCATGAAATGGAACAAAATGGAAGCCGGATTGCCCGCCATGGTGAGCCGGCGATAGGTAGGTTCGCCATCAGTACCGGTTTCGAACACCTGTTTACCCTTAAGCTTCTCCAACACTTTGGATTTCAAGCCTTCGATATAGTTTTCAATGGCCTGCTGCAGGAGTTTGTCGCCTTTGAGGGAGTCGTAAGCTTTCAGAAAGAAGTCCTGAACCTTGCCATTTTTACCACTGAATTTTCGTGCGATGGCATCTTGTTGCATCTGATCCATAAGCCGGATCAACTCAAAATCAGTTTCATCGAGGCCGGAAGAGAATTCGGATGCATTTTTTGAACTGATGTTCTGATGCTGCAGGGTCAGTTTCCCTACTGTATTCATTTGCACCACATAACTTTCAAAAAGGTAGCCCAAATACTCGTGGAAGTAGATGGAATAGATGATTTGAAAAGGATCTTGTGGTGAAACTTTCATTCTCAGAGATGAAAAGGGCTACAAGATAAGTCCTCCCCCAAGATTATGTATGACTGGAATGTTATTGAAATGTAAAATTTCTAGCGTAAAAAATCTTTAACCTTCGTGGCGGCTGCCTTTCGGGCAGGAATCCAACTGGCTGTCACGGTGATGAGCAAGATGGCCAGAGCAGAGAATAAAAAATCCTTGAGACGCATCTCTACCGGGTAGGCATCGACTAGCGATGAAGACATGCCCATCGAAACAAAACCAAAACTCTGCTGTGTGGCGCATAGTCCATAGCCGAGCAACATACCCAGCAGGGCACCTCCTAAGCCGATCAACAAGCCTTCGACCAAGAAGATGGAGCGCACCAATCCATCTCCTGCACCCATGGCTTTGAGTGCTGCCATATCAGGTTGTTTCTCCAGAATGAGCATGTACAAGCTAAAGATGATGTTGATCGAAGAGATGGCGAGTACAAAACTGAACGTGAGGAAGACAAAGAACTTTTCAATTCGAATGGCTTTTATCAGGCTGGCATGCAGTTCATCGGCGTTAAGGACCTTGAACTTTTCACCCATTTTTTCTTTGATTTTTTGCTGTACCTCAGGGATGATGGAAGCCTTGGAGCAGCGTACCTCCAGCGCACTTACTTTTCCTTCCCAGCCAAACAGGTTACGTGCAAAATCGATGGGAACGTAGATGTAGTGATCATCAATAGCCTTTTCGATAGCAAACACACCACCTATGGGGATAGGCTGTATGTTGAAGGCATTGGCCGGATTCAGGCTCACCTGCTTCCGGTGACGAGGGTACCAGCATTGCAAGGCATAAACATCTTCCGTTCCCGACGCAGACAATTGATACTGCACTCCCCGCCCGATGATGGCTTTTGAAGAACCGGGGCGGTCGAGCTCATAGTCCCCCATCACCAGGGTCTCTTTAAAGTTGTTTTGCTTGTGGTAGTTTTCAGATACCCCTTTGATCCGCACGTAGGCCTGTGCATCCCGGTATTTGATAAGGGCCTGATCTTCTGCTACTTCAGAGACAATAGCCACTCCGGATAAAGCCCTTAGATCTGCCAAAAGGCTGCTGTCTGCCTGAAAACGTTTGCCTCTGCGTGCTTCAATTCTGATCTCTGGGTCATAGGTGCCAAACATTTCCCTGATGACTCCTTCCAGCCCATTAAACACGGAAAGCACCACCACGAGAGCCATAGTGCCAACTCCAACCCCGGCCATGGAAAGCAGAGAAAGGATATTGATAAAGCGGGTTTTTTTGGCCGAGAAAAAGTAGCGTCGGGCAATGAATATAGCTACTTTCACGAACCTACTTATTTGTATGCCCTCAAAATTGCGTAGGAACCATTCGGATCTGTCCGACGGTAGTCAGCCAGGTTAAGCAACAAACAGAAGGGAAGCACAATGAAGTAATACAAAGGCAACAGGAATGAAAACAACTTATATTTACTCAACAGATGGGTAGGTATGGTGGCAGACAGTTTCTTGCTCCAGGAGCCGTATTGACCAAAAACCTGTTGGCTATGGATTTTGCTGAACCCATGTTGGCTAAGCTTTTTCTGTAAGCGCTCCACATTGTAGCCATTACGAACCCGATGGGGTTGATCCAGGCTGTCGCATCCGGGTATTTTCTTTGATTTGTTACAAACGGGCACCCATACCAGCAGCTCTCCTCCGGGCTTAAGTGCTTTGTGAAAGTTGTCCAGCACCAGGTCGTCCTCTTCAATATAGGTGAGCGTCTCCACCGACAGGATTAAGTCAAAACTGTCTTCTTGCTTTAGCTGGGTGAGGTCTCTATGCCTGAAAGACACATTTTGTCGCCCTTCATGCTGAAAGAAATGATTACATCCACTCACCTGACTGCTTTTCAGATCCATGCCCATGATGGTCCAGCGGGGGCAAATGCTGGAGAGGATAAATGAGTTTTGACCATATCCTGATCCGGCGTCCAGAATATGCATGGGCTGTTCTTCTTTGCCTTTGGCCCAGCGGTTAAGCTCCCTGCGTATGTACCAGGTGCGAAGCATAAATACCTTCAGGATAAAAAAGAAGACTTTGCGGGAAAAATCGGAGCGATCGACCAGATGCTCCAGATTGAGTTTGAGAGGTTCGGTATCTACGACTTCCTCAATGGTTGTGTTCATGATGGTTTCTCTCCCTGTTCGGGTGGTATATTCAGTTTTGACAAGACCTGATCGATATGCATGGCATAGTCGAGGGTATCGTCGTAATAAAATTGAAGTTCTGGTATTACTCTGGCTTGCTTACCAATGCGATGGCCTAACTCACCTCTTAAGTACCTTGATTGAGCTCTGACCATCTCAAGACCTGCGGCTACGCTGGGTACTTTCAAAAAAGTAAGGTAAACCCTCGCTAGCCCAAGGTCGGGGGTAATTTTTACATCGGCCACGGTGATAAATGCGTTGTCGAACCTGTTGAGCGCCTCCTGTTGAAAAATACTTCCTAGTTCTTTCTGGATGAGGCGTGAAAACTTTTTCTGCCTGCTACTGTCCATCGGTGCTACAAAGATTGCACTTTTTTTACTGATAGTCCTCTCAAGGGATTGTAGATTTGTCCGCATAATCTTTTAGGTGGTACACTTTTTTCATCTCAATGATCCCTTAAGGGCACTTATCGCCTTATTGCTATACGTATTATCGATGGCGGCGTTTTACTTTTTTGATATCCCCATGCCTTACACTGTGCTCCAAAAATACCTGGTAGGAGAGCGACTGGCGCAAGGAGCTATGCTGTTTCAGGATGTGTTTTTCCATTTGGCTCCATTCTCCAGCTGGCTTTATGAATTGCTCTACATGATTACCCGTGGTCATACCATAGCCCTGGTTTGGGTCTCACTTTTGGTGTCTATTCCGGCAAGTTTGATTTTTAATGAGCTACTCAATCGTGCAGATGCCATGAAAGAGCGTGGCTACCTGCCTTTGTTTCTGTTTTTTGCCTTTTTACTTCTCTCGACTGATTTTCAGTGGCTTCAAGCTTCCTATTTGATTCTGATCCTGATGCTGCTCAGCCTCTCATTATTTGTCAACCCGGGAAAGAAACCGGATCAGAACATGATCGCCGTCAATTCAGGCTTAGCGCTTGGGGTAGCTTTCTTACTGGATTTTTCAGCTTTGGGTTTTATTCTGTTCACCCTTACAGCACTTCTATTTCACATCGGTTTGAGTTTTAGGGCACTTTTGCTGCATTTGTTTTGCATCATGCTTCCTTCACTGCTGGTTTCGGTGGTGCTTAGATTTTGGACAGGAGGCTTTTTGCTGCCGGAGCAATGGGGCTTGGCCTGGTCAGAGATCACCTTGTCCAGAGGGCTGCCTTCGTTTTCGTTTAATTGGTTTTGGGTGTTTGTTTTGGTCTTTTTAGCCTCAGTCATTCGTACCCTTTTTGTAATCAGACTACTTCATGCGCAAGGCCGGGTAAACTGGCTTTTTATTTACTGGATGTTGGGCTGCACCGGGGTGCTTGTGTTGTCACCCGATTTTAACCCTGCACGTTGGATTTATTTCATACCGGCTTTCACCTATTTTGTCTCCTTCGATATCATCGAGACCAAAAGAGCCTGGCTAAAGGAACTAAGGTTATTGCTTTGGCTAGGCTTGGTTTTTTTGTGTCGTTTTCAACCGGATGAGAACAAGACCCTGGCGGCCTATTTATCTCCGGAGCGACCGACCATGCTTTACTTGGGTAAGGGTCAGGAAGTGAACTGGGCGGGATATAAGTTGGGTGGATCCTATTTGAGCGAGGCCTACGCTCGTCATGCATTTGAAGGGATTGATGATCCTGAGAAGGCCATACAGGTGTATGAGCACCTTAAAGCGGACTTACCGGATCAGGTGCAGGACAGAGACAGCCTTTTTGCCAGGGCTATGATGGTATTCCCTGATATTCAGCGAAAATATAAACCTATGGGAAAAGGGATATATCAATTAGAAAAGACCGTACACTAACCCCGGTTAATTTTCTCAATGCGGCGCTGATGGCGTCCTCCCTCAAAAAAGGTGTCAAAAAACCGGAAGGTGATTTCCAACGCCAGCTCGGCTGAAACAAATCTGGCTGGTAGGCAAAGGATATTGGCATTGTTGTGTTGCCTTGCTAATGCCGCTAATTCTCCCGTCCAGCAAAGTGCCGCCCGGATGTCTTTGTGTTTGTTTGCAGCGATGGCAACCCCGTTTCCTGAACCACAAATGAGAATGCCAAAATCAAACAAACCTGACTCAACAGCATCTGCAACCGGGTGAGCAAAATCAGGGTAGTCCACCGACTGCTCATCGTAAGTGCCGAAATCCTTGTATGCAAAGCCCTGCTGATCAATAAATTCAAGTACTTGTTTCTTTAGCTCAAAGCCGGCATGATCGGCACCGATGGCAATTTTGATGGAGTTACTCATTGGATAGGGTTCGTTTTTTTTCGATGTAAGCGGAGATAAAGATGCTCATTTCATACAGAAATAACAATGGTAAGGAAATCAATACCTGACTAAATACGTCCGGAGGAGTAAGCACAGCAGCTACAATCAGTATCACAATGATGGCATGTCGACGGTAGTTGCGCATCAGCCTTGGAGTGACGATCCCAGCCTTGGAGAGGAAAAATACCACAATCGGAAGCTGAAACATAAGTCCGCTGCTCAGCACAATCATGCTCAGGGTGCCAATATAGGAGGTGATATCGAACTGATTTTGGATACTGGGATCAAGCTTGTAGTCAGCCAGAAAATTGATGGAAAGAGGAGCAGCGATGTAATAACCAAACAGGATGCCCGCCAGGAATAAAAGGCTCACATAAAACGTAATGCCTCTGACCAGCCTTCGCTCTTTAGGATACAAGCCTGGACTGATAAACCGCCATATTTCCCAAAAAGCATAGGGAAAGGCACAAATGAGGCCGATCAGAATGGATGAACTGATGTGCATGGTAAACTGGCCGCTCATTTGCCTGCTTTGAAGGCTAAAGTCCAATGAGTTGATGCATAGGGCATCAGAGCCTATATATTCGCCTAATTCACAAAGTTTCCTGAACGTCCAGAAGTCTACTCTTGATGGGCCCAGAATGACTTCGTGAAACACAAAGTCTTTGGCAAAGAAGGCAACTATGGCAAAAACGACAACTGCTGCTGAAGACCTCAAGAGATGCCAACGAAGCGCCTCGAGATGGTCCAGAAACGACATCTCTTCTCCTTGACTCACCCTCTATCAGCTTTTTTGCAAGGGAAACTGTCTCATCCAGTGGTTGATTTCTTTTTTGAGTGCAGTTAATTTATCTTCCTGATCGTGGCTCATCAGTGCTGTGTCAATGTATTCCACGATTCGAAGCATGTCCTCCTCTACCAATCCACGGCTGGTCACAGCCGCAGTACCCAGCCGCATGCCACTGGTGATAAATGGAGACTTGTCATCAAATGGCACCATGTTTTTGTTAATGGTGATATCGGCTTTGATCAAGGAATTTTCGGCCAGCTTACCTGTGAGCCCTTTGCTTCTTAAATCAATGAGCATAAGGTGGTTGTCAGTCCCGCCGGAAATGACTTTATAGCCTTTTTTTACAAACGCCTCTGCCATCACCTTGGCGTTTTTCTGTACCTGGATGACATAGTCAAGGTATTGGTCGGAGAGGGCTTCAAAGAAAGCGACCGCTTTGGCAGCAATGATATGCTCAAGAGGGCCACCCTGAGTTCCAGGGAATACGGCCATGTCAAGCAGGTTGGACATCATCCTTATCTCGCCTTTCGGAGTTTTAAATCCGTAAGGGTTTTCAAAATCTTCACCCATTAAAATCATTCCTCCACGGGGCCCTCTCAGCGTTTTGTGGGTGGTGGTGGTTACGATATGGCAATATTCTACCGGGTCTTTCAGTAAGCCTCTTGCGATTAGTCCTGCAGGATGTGAAATGTCTGCCAGCAGCAATGCATTTACCGAGTCGGCGATTGCCCTCAGGCGCTCATAGTCCCAGTCACGGGAGTAGGCTGAGGCTCCGCAGATCATCAGCTTGGGCTTAACTTCTCTGGCGGTAGCTTCTACTTTGTCATAGTTGATCAGGCCGGTTTCTTCTTCCACGCCATAAAAAGAAGCCTGATAAAGCTTGCCCGAAAAATTAACCGGTGAGCCATGGGTAAGATGCCCTCCATGGGCTAGGTCAAAACCAAGGATACGGTCACCTGGATTAAGAAGAGCCAGCATCACAGCTGCGTTCGCCTGGGCCCCTGAGTGTGGCTGCACATTTGCCCAAACGGCTCCAAACAGCTCACAGGCACGCTCAATGGCCAGAGTTTCACTCTCATCAACCACCTCACAGCCACCATAGTAGCGCTTGCCGGGTAGTCCCTCTGCATACTTGTTGGTCAGCACACTGCCTGCTACAGCCATCACCTGATCAGAGGTGTAGTTTTCACTTGCAATGAGCTCAATACCACGTACCTGACGGTCTTTTTCCTGGTTGATGAGTTCAAATATGGCAGCGTCATGCAATCGGGTGTGGGCTGGGTTAATCATAGAGGAGTGGGGATATATGGCTCAAAATTAACCCGATTGCCCATTGATTCCCAAAGCACTTTTTGGAGAAGTGGATTTTTAAGTTCAACTCCTATATTTGAAGCATGACAATCGATCAAAATAAAGTCGTATCCATCGATTATGAACTATGGGTAGACAACGGGGATGGTGAACGAACCTTTCAGGAAAAAACCGGCCCCGGTCAGCCCCTGGTGTTTTTATTTGGGGTAGGCCAGCTACTACCGCTGTTTGAGGATCAGCTGAAAGGCAAGCAATCTGGAGAACCCTTCGAATTCAGTATCGATTTTGAGAATGGTTACGGGGACTATGATGAAAACCTGGTAAAGGCTATCCCCAGAAGTGTTTTCACCTCTGACCCAAAGAACAGGATTGTTCCGGTAGTGGGAAAGGTCATTCCAATGAAAGATCAGGATGGAAATCCGTTAAGAGGAGAAGTGGTAAAGGTTGAGCAGGACTTGGTTTACATGGACTTTAACCACCCTATGGCTGGTTTTGACTTGTATTTCACAGGCAAAGTGCTTGAGGTAAGAGAAGCCAGCCCTGAAGAGATCGCACACGGCCATGTTCATGGACCGGGTGGCCATCACCATTGATTTAGTTTAATTCAGGCATCGGAGGCATCTGCCAACGGTTTTTTCTGATTTTCCTGAGTGCTCTTCTCCAACCCGGAAGTGCTTCATAAGCCCTTTTTGGCTTTTCAAGTTCGGGGAGGTTTAACTTTTGCCAATGTTGCTGCTGTTCAGCAAGGCGAGGGCATTTCAGGCAAAACTTAGACAGCAAATCCCGGAACTCTTTGAAATTCCAATAGTGGTGGATATATGGCTCCGCAGCATGTAGAGCTCCGGAATGTTGTAAGACGTAGCTAAAGGCAAATTGCTCCACCACATGTTTGGGGTACAGCTCATGCAGCTGGTCAGTAAGCTCAAGGACTTTTTGCAGCAGGGGCTGATCTGTTTTCGGGTCAAGGCCAAGCACGCCGGCATTCCACATGAAGACGGGTT
This sequence comes from Cytophagaceae bacterium, assembly GCA_027488815.1. GTDB lineage: Bacteria > Bacteroidota > Bacteroidia > Cytophagales > JAIYAX01 > JAIYAX01. The sequence goes on from JAIYAX010000012.1 coordinate 235,234, forward strand.
GCTCAAAGTATTGGGGCATGAGGGATTTACAAACGGAATTCTGCCGGAGAAACCGATCCAGTTTTTTCAGTACCGGATTGCCTCTCTTTTGAATTTGCCCTTCACAAAGATGCATGATCCGTTCTCCACGGTTTAGCATTTCCATCAACTCTTCAGGAGAACGGGTAAAGAAAGTGTCAGTATCCAGATAAATCAAAGGGCGATCCGTTTTATTGAACAAATCAAGAAGCAGCTCGATTTTTACCCGATGAACAAAATCTATTTTACCTCGCCATTTAGTAAGAGTCGGGCTGTCCAGCAGGAGAGTTTGGATCTCGAGTAATCCAAAACTGCGAAAATCATCAAAAGCACCGGGGCGGTCGGTGTAAATCCAGACCTTATACTGTTGGTGCTGACGGTCTGCCCAATGTTGTAAGGAAAGCAAAGCATAGCGGCATTCATCAAAAATGGCCTGAGTACCATAGACCTGAAAGACGAAATCGGCTGAATTCATGCTTAGGCCACCCTCAGGTCGACTTTTAGGCTAAAGTCGTCCATCTCCAGATCCAAAGGATTTTTGAGCTGATCGCTAAGCCTGAGCTCAACAGCCTGTGTTTCTGCACTGATGTAAGCCTTATATTCCTCTATGGCCTCATTCACTTGCTGGTCATAGGGTTGGATCAACAACCTGATTTTATCTGTAACCTCCAGGTTTTGTTGTTTACGCAAATTTTGAATTCGGTTTACCAATTCCCTTGCGATACCTTCCTTAACCAGTTCAGGAGTCAAATGAAGGTCAAGGGCTACAGTGAGGCTGTCAAGAGTGGCAACTGCCCAACCAGCAACATCATTAAATGCGATTTCAACATCTTCTAAACTCAGGCTGAAGCCTCCTGCTTCGATCTGACCTTGTTTTTCAAGAAGCACAATTTCACTTTGGCTGAACGATTGAATCAACTTGGCCACCTCTTGAAGCCGGGGGCCATACTGCTTTCCAAGTTTCTTAAAATTGGGCTTTATTTTTCTGGAAAGTCGTTCATCTTCTGAGGTCAGGATTTCAATTTCCTTGACATTGACTTCAGATTTAATGAGGTCTTCAACCATTCTTAAGGCCAGAATGCTGCTTTCTGAACTCATGGGCACCAATATCTTTTGGAGCGGCTGCCTCACCTTGAGGGAATTTCCTTTTCGCAAGGCATGAGCCAATGAGCAGATCTCTTGCGCCATGTGCATTGCTTTTTCAGAATCCTCATTGATCAGCTGAATTTGTTTATCAGGCCACAGGGTAAGGTGCACGGAGTCTTTCAGCAAATAACCCGGCATGGAAGTGCCCACTGCCCGGGCCGGTCCGGTGAGTTGAAGGTACAGCCAATCTGCATAGAATGGAGCAATTGGCGCCATGAACTGAGCAACACTAAGGAGGCATTCAAATAAGGTGTCATAGGCAGCCTGCTTGTCCTGATCAATTCCTGTGCTTGAGCCCGGTTTCCAAAATCTCTTCCGGTTGAGTCGTACATACCAATTGCTCAGGTCATCCACCACAAAGGTCTGGATGGCCCTGGCTGCAAGTGTGGGCTCGTATTGGCTGAAGGCTCTGCTGACCTCATCGTTCAGACTTTGCAACCTGGAAATGATCCATCGGTCAATCTCAGTTCTTTTTTCCGGAGCGATCGTCGGCTGCTGCATAAAGGCATAGGCATCCAGATTTGCATAGAGCGCAAAAAAGGAATAGGTGTTGGAAAGCGTTCCAAAAAACTTGCGCTGTGTCTCCAATACCCCCTCCAGATTGAATTTCAGGTTATCCCAGGGCGGCGCATTTTCGATCATGTACCAGCGGGTAGGGTCCGGACCGTAGGTAGCAATGGTGTCAAAAGGGTTCACAACGTTACCCTTGCTCTTTGACATCTTATTGCCGTTTTTGTCCAGCACAAGTCCGTTTGCAATCACATTTTTATAGGCTACACTGTCAAATAGCAAAACCGACAATGCATGTAAAGTAAAAAACCATCCCCTGGTCTGGTCTACTCCCTCAGCGATAAAATCAGCAGGGAAGTTTTCACGAAAGGCTTTTTCATTTTCAAAAGGATAATGCCATTGAGCATAGGGCATTGCTCCTGAGTCAAACCAAACGTCTACCAGATCCGTCTCCCGATACATGGCTTTGCCGGTGGGGCTGCATAGGATGATTTCGTCTACAAATGGCCGGTGTAGGTCAACCTGACCAGGCAGCTCCTCTGACATAAAGCCTGCTTTGATGCTATCCCTTACCGCAAGTCTTAACTCTTCAACAGAGCCTATGCAGAGCATTTCTTTGCGGTCTTCGGTTACCCAGATCGGCAAAGGAGTGCCCCAGTACCTTGAGCGGGAGAGATTCCAGTCCACCAGGTTCTCCAGCCAGTTTCCAAACCGGCCGGTTCCTGTGGACTCAGGCATCCAGTTAATGGTTTTGTTCAGTTCGACCATCCGGTATTTGTAGGCGGTGGTACGAATGAACCAGCTATCAAGTGGGTAATACAAAACAGGCTTGTCGGTTCGCCAGCAATGAGGGTAGCTGTGTTCGTATTTTTCGACTTTGAAAGCCTTGTTTTCCTCTTTGAGCAGAATGCTGATCAGTACGTCAGTGCTTTTGTAGTTGGGATCACTTTCGTCAGCATTGTTGTAATTTTTCACATACATCCCTGCAAATTCACCTACCTGTTTCACAAACCGACCCTGACGGTCAACGATCGGGACCTGCTGACCTTCTTCATCGAGGACTAAAATGGCAGGTACTCCAGCTGCCTTAGCCACACGGTAGTCATCTGCCCCGAAAGTAGGAGAAATATGCACGATACCTGTACCATCTTCTGTGCTTACAAAATCACCTTCTATGACCTGAAAGGCCTTATCCGCATGTTCCAATGGCTGCACATAAGGCAGTAATTGTTCATAGCGAAGCCCGATGAGCGATTTGCCTTTAACAGTGGTTCTTAGCAGAAAAGGAACTCTTTTATCACCCTTCTGAAATGGGGGCAGTGCCTGGTCTGGCTCTCCCTGGAAGTATTTCCCTAGAAGATCTTTTGCGAGAATGACCGTAATCGGCAAAAAAGTGTAGGTATTGTATGTTTCAACTATGGCATAATCGATACCGGCACCAACAGCAAGTGCACTGTTTGCAGGTAAGGTCCATGGAGTAGTGGTCCAGGCCAGAAAATACAAGTCACCATGCATTGGGGCTACCGTAGACCATGTAGGATGATCCTGAGGGAAAACCTTAAACTGGGCCACCACTGAGGTGTCTTTCACATCCCGATAAGTGCCGGGTTGGTTGAGCTCATGTGAGCTGAGGCCAGTACCAGCCGCCGGTGAATAGGGTTGTATGGTGTAGCCTTTGTAGAGTAAATCTTTGTCATACAATTGCTTGAGTAGATGCCAGACACTTTCGATATAACTCGCATCAAAGGTGACATAGGGATTTTCCAGATCCACCCAAAATCCCATCACCTCTGTAAGCTCATCCCACTGCTGTTTGTACTTCATTACCGCTTCACGGCAGCGGTCATTGTATTCTTTAATGGATATCTTTTTTCCAATATCTTCTTTGGTGATGCCCAGTTCTTTTTCTACCTGAAGTTCTACCGGAAGACCATGGGTATCCCAGCCCCCTTTGCGTTTTACCTGGAAGTTCTTCATGGTTTGGAAGCGGCAAAAGATATCTTTCACCGTTCGGGCCATCACATGATGGATACCGGGGGTGCCATTGGCAGAAGGTGGTCCCTCATAAAAAGTAAAGGAGGGGCGTCCTTCACGCTCTAGTATCGATTTATTGAATATATCGTTTTTCTCCCAGTGGTTCAGCATCTCTATGCCAATCTGGGCATAGTCCGGAGATTTATGTTCTTTATACTTCACGGTTGGTAATGGTCTACTCGTCTTCGCTCCTTTGGTCTGAAATTCTGATGAGGTTCAGGTCAATTTCTTCGTCTTCATCTTCATGGTAAAACTCCTGATAGTGCTCAATCAGTGGTTCAAACGTGATTTTCCGGTTTTTGCGGGGGTTATCAAACAGCAACAAAAGGGCTGGCAGCAGGATCAGATTGGTCACCATGGCGCAGATGAGGGTGATCGAGGTGAGCAAGCCCAGCGCAACAGTCCCTCCAAAATCTGAAAACACAAATATGACAAAGCCGCAAAACAGGATGATAGAAGTGTACATCATCGCAGTGCCTGTTTCCTGTATGCTCACAGAAATGGCTTTGGCTTTGTAAAACTTATGGTTAAAAAGCTCCTGCCTGTATTTTGCCAAAAAATGGATGGCATCGTCAACTGCAATTCCAAAGGCAATGGAAAACACCAACGCTGTGCTTGGCTTTAAAGGAATACCAAAGTATCCCATGATACCGGCCGTGATGGCCAGTGGGATGAGATTGGGAATGACGGAGATGAGCACCATTCTGAAAGACCCGAACAGGAGGGCCATGATGACAGCAATGAGCACTATGGCAAGCAACAGGCTGCTTTGTAGGTTTTGAACCAGAAATTTATTGCCCTTGATGAAGATGAAAGTAGTACCAGTCACTTGTGCTGACATATCGGCCTCTTCGAGAATTTCTTTAGTGGCAGGGATAATTCTGTGATTGATCAAACTATCCATGCGAATAGAACCAATATCGGCCATCTTTAACGAGATGCGAAGGAACTGACCCGTACTGTCGACAAATGAACGTATCAGCCCTGAATTTTCTTTTTGACCACTGAGGTATGCAAAGATGAAGTTGCGCTCCTGATTGGTTGGCAGGCGATAATTCCCTTCCGTTTCATTGAAATAAGAGAAAGTGGCTGCCTTTGCAAATCCAACCAATGAAACTGGTGCTGATAGCTCCGGCTGTTCCCTGAGCCATGTTTCCAATTCATCCACTTTACGAAGGTTGGATACTTTGGTCACTGCATTTTTCTTACCCAGATCGACCACAATTTCCAAAGGCATTACCCCGCCAAAGTTTCGTTCAAAAAAGGCCAGATCTTTTCGTATTCCGCTTTCTTCGGGCAAATCATCCACCATAAAGGCTACTGCTTTGATTTGGGTAATTCCGACAAGGGACACCAACAGAAGCCCGGCTGAAATCATTAGAATGGCTCTTGGGTAGCGGTGCACAGCCAGATCAATCAGGTGCAGTATTCTCGTAACAATCTTGAAGTCAAGATGCCTGAGCTGCTTGGCACTGGGGGCAGGCAGGTAGGCAAAGAAGGCAGGTATTAACAGTAAACTGACAATAAATGTAGCGATGATGTTGATCGCTGCCACAATGCCAAACTCCTTTAGCACCCGGATATCGGTGTAAATCAACACAATGAAACCTATTGCTGTCGTAAGGTTGGTAATCAGTGTCACCAGACCTACCCTTTCGATTATTCTTACCAGCGCCCTGATTTTATTTTGGTGCTTACGGTATTCGATATGGTATTTGCTGAGCAGGTAAATACAGTTGGGTATACCAATCACCACGATGATAGGAGGAATAAGCCCTGTGAGCAAGGTGATTTTGTAGCCCAGCAACACAATGGTACCCATGCACCACACGATGATGACACCTATGATTAAGGTTGGGAATATCACCGCTTTCCATGACCTGAAAAACAAAAACAGGATGATGGCTGTGACACCCAGGGAGAGGTAAATAAACAACTGAAATTCCTGCCTCACCTTTGAAGCCATTGTGGCCCTTACGTAAGGCAGACCCGCATAATGAAGCTCTATACCTGTCTTTTCACTGAAAGCTTCACAAAGGCCAATCATGTCCTCCACGAGTTGAATTCTCTTTTCGGAGTTGAGCACATCCTTACGGATCGAAACCAATATTAAGGTGGCACGTGAGTCCGGATTGTATACCTGCCCCTGATAAAGCTCATTTTTTAGCCCTATAGTGAGCAGACTGTCAAGCCCTTGCTGCTCGGTTGGAAAGTCCTGAAAAACAGCCCTGGTAACAAACTTCCGCATCGCCGTATCCTTGCTCAATCGCTGCAAACGAGGTAAGGACAGCACATTGTTTACACCCTCCAGTCCGGCCAAAGCATCACTCAAATACTTGAGTCTGCTAAAGTTTTCTAGTTGAAAAACCGCAGAGTCCTTAAGCCCAATGGCAAAGATGTTTCCGTCTTCTCCAAAGGTGGACTTGAACTGCTTGTAGTAAACCAATTCCTCATCCTCATCGGGTACGGCCTGGGAAAAGTCGTACGTCATCTCGATCTGTCGGCCATAGTAAGCCATCACCGCAGTAATTCCTGCAATGAAAATGAGAATGAACAATCGATTAAGGATGACGAAACGAGCAATTTTTGCCCACATGGATTCAGCTTTTTAGAAAAATAAAGGCCAAAAATACAGAAATGAAGGATAAGATAGCAGCCTGTCTCCGGAGGCACTGAGGCTTAAACCCAACATTAAAAACAGCTTTACTGATAAATATCATAGTTTCCACATAGGGCTGCATCTAGTTTTGCTCCACAATGTACAGCCCCACACATACCGTTGATACACTAACTTGCTTTCATTGCGGGACAAGTTGCGGTAAAGACCATCTCCATTTTGAGGAAAAGGATTTTTGCTGTGTAGGCTGTAAGTCCGTTTATCAGTTTCTGAAAGCGGAAAATATGGAGGCTTATTATAACCTGAGTGAACATCCGGGCATAAGCCCGCTCACGGATACAACAGGTAGGTACGACTATCTGTCAGAAGCAAGTGTGGCCGATAGTCTCCTTGATTTTAAAGGAAAGCAGTTTGCAAATGTGACCTTTTATATCCCACAGATGCATTGCATTTCATGCATCTGGCTTTTAGAGAAGCTCTACGCCTTGCACAAAGGAGTGCGCCATAGCCAGGTTAACTTCAATCGTAAGCAAATCAAAGTCACTTTTGATCATCAGTTGCTAAGTCTTAAAGAGCTGGCTCAACTATTAGCTGTTTTGGGCTATGAGCCAGAGATCAATCTCGCCGGAAAAAAAGACCAGTATGTCAGCAGCCGCTCCAGCAAGCGTCTATACTATCAGATAGGTGTGGCAGGCTTTTGTTTTGGCAATGTAATGCTGATCAGCCTTCCGGAGTATTTTGATTGGGATGGAGTAATGGGTGAGCATTTCAAATCCCTGTTTGGCTTTCTCAATCTGGGCCTGGCGCTGCCTGTTCTTTTTTATGCTGCTCTTGATTATTACAAATCAGCTTGGGCTGCATTACGTCAGCGTACTCTCAATCTAGATGTGCCCTTAGTGGCGGGTATGCTTGCTTTGTTTCTCACCTCTGCCTGGCAAATTTTATCGGGTACGGGTCCGGGATACATGGATTCATTTACCGGATTGCTTTTTTTCCTGCTTACCGGGAAAGCCTTTCAACAGAAAACCTATCAGCACATTTCCTTCGAAAGAGATTACAAAAGCTATCTCCCGCTTTCAGCCAGGGTATTGATTGATGGGCAGCAGAGTTCAAGGGCATTAGACAAACTAAAAGTGGGAGATCGCTTACTGGTGAAAAACAATGAAATCATCCCTGCTGACAGCATTTTGCTTAAAGGCAAAGCCTGGATCGATTACTCTTTTGTTAGTGGGGAGGCTGAACCGGTTGAAAAAACCCTTGGCGAGTTGATCCATGCCGGTGGTAAACACAAAGGCAGCACAATAGAGTTGGAGGTTGTCAAAGAAGTCTCTGGCAGCTACTTCACACAGCTTTGGAACTATGATATTTTTGCCAAGAAAGAAGAGTTTTTAGAGACCATTGCCAATCGTGCAGGAAGGCGCTTCAGCTATTTGCTTTTCGTCATTTCTTGTATCTCCTTTATCTACTGGCTGCCGGACTTGGATCAGGCGGTTATGGTGTTTGCCTCTATACTTATCGTGGCCTGCCCTTGTGCATTGGCCCTTTCTTCACCTTATACATTTGGTAATGCGATCAGGATTTTGGGCAGAAACCGTTTTTATCTGAAGAACGCAGCAGTTGTAGAGAAACTGGCATCCGTTGACACTCTTGTCTTTGATAAGACGGGTACTCTTACTTGTTCTGATCAATTTGAAATCAGCTATCAGGGGAGAGAGCTTAGCCCTGTGGAGCGAAACATGCTGAGCAGTCTTTTTGCTCAATCCGTTCATCCCTTAAGTGTTTCGTTACACAAGTTTCTCGGCACGGCCTCCCAGCCTGTAGAGCAGTTTGAAGAGCATATTGGTCAGGGCTTGAGCGCCAGGCTGTTGGGATCAAGTCTACGGGCAGGTTCCATGAAGTTCATCCTTAGCAGCGGAGAGGAAAAGCATCTGCTGCAAACCCGTGTGTATGTTGAAATAGACCATGAAGTGTTGGGGTATTTTGAGTTACAAAGCAGGTTCAGACCGGGGCTTGAGCAATTCAAAGAGGATCTGAAGGAGTACCGCTTTGCCATTTGCAGCGGAGATACCCCGAAAGACAGAGTCAGACTTGAAGAAATTCTTCCAGAAGATACTAACTATCGATTCTCCCAAAGCCCTGAAGAGAAATGGGAGTTTATCAAACAACAACAGCAGCAAAAGCACCATATCGCCATGATTGGTGATGGACTTAATGATGCAGGAGCATTGAAGTCAAGTGATGTAGGCATTGCCATATCTGAACAATCAGGTCATTTTTCACCTGCATGTGACAGTATATTGGAGGCGGGACAGTTTCATCGCTTACCCGACTTTTTGACGTTTAGCAAGTGGAGTGTAAGGGTGGTTTACGCCAGCTTTTTTATTTCAGCGACTTACAATGTAGTGGGGCTCAGTTTTGCAGTTCAAGGGCATCTATCTCCCGTGATTGCTGCAGTGCTTATGCCCTTAAGCTCAATTACCATCGTGTTGTTTACCACCCTCAGCACCAATATGCTGGCCAAAAAACTCAAACTCGCATAAGACATGGAAATCATCTTTTTACTGATCGGAATTAGTCTGGTGCTTGCCATTTTCTTTTTGGTGGCATTTATCCGTGCCGTGAGGTCTGGTCAATACGAAGATGACTACACCCCATCGATCCGAATACTTTTGGAAGATACCCCAACTCAAGATAAAAACCTTAATGACAACCCAACTAAACTCTGATAATATGAATGTAGAGCGCTTTCAGTACGACAACAAGATTGTCAAGTACTTCATGATCGCCAGCGTTGTATTTGGCGTGGTGGGCATGATGGTAGGCCTTATTGTGGCTACCCAATTGTTCATCCCTGAATTTAATCCGCTGGGTCAGTACACAGGCTATGGCAGGATACGCCCCCTGCATACCAATGCGATTATTTTTGCTTTTGTGGGTAACGCCATTTTCTGTGGTATTTACTACTCATTACAGCGTCTGCTGAAAGCCAGAATGTTCAGCGACGTTCTTTCCTGGATCCATTTCTGGGGCTGGCAACTCATCATTGTTTTGGCAGCAGTCACTTTGCCTATGGGTTATACTACATCAAAGGAGTATGCAGAGCTGGAGTGGCCTATTGATATCCTCATCACTCTGGTATGGGTAGTATTCGGCATCAACATGATCGGTACAATGATCAAACGCCGTGAGAGACACTTATACGTAGCTGTATGGTTCTATATCGCTACCTGGGTGACTGTTGCCGTATTGCATATTTTCAACTCATTTGAGCTCCCCATTTCTATCTTGAAGAGCTACTCTGTTTATGCAGGGGTTCAGGATGCACTTGTGCAATGGTGGTATGGCCACAATGCAGTTGCCTTCTTCCTTACAACGCCTTACCTCGGACTGATGTATTACTTCCTGCCCAAGGCCGCTAATCGTCCGGTATATTCCTATCGTCTTTCAATCGTACACTTTTGGGCACTGATTTTTATTTACATCTGGGCTGGCCCTCACCATTTGTTGTATTCTGCCCTGCCTGACTGGGCGCAAGCACTGGGTGTGGTGTTCTCTGTGATGCTTATCGCACCATCATGGGGTGGTATGGTGAACGGCTTGCTAACTCTTCGTGGTTCCTGGGATCAGGTGAGAGAAAACCCTGTGCTCAAGTTTATGGTGGTGGCACTTACCTGTTATGGTATGGCAACTTTTGAAGGCCCCATGCTTTCATTGAAAAACGTTAACGCCATCGCTCACTTCACCGACTGGATTGTAGGTCATGTGCACATCGGTGGCCTGGGATGGAACGGCTTTATGACATTCGGTATCCTGTATTGGCTGGTTCCAAGAATGTGGAAGACCGAGCTGTATTCTGTTCGCTTAGCAAACATCCACTTCTGGCTGGGCACTTTGGGTATCATCTTCTATGCACTTCCACTTTATTTCTCAGGCTTTGCTCAAGGCTTGATGTGGAAAGAGTTTACAGAAGATGGTTTCCTGCGTTATCCTAACTTTTTGGAAACCGTAACCTCCATTATCCCCATGTACATCACCCGTGCCTTCGGTGGGTTGCTCTATCTGACCGGTACCCTGGTAATGATTTATAACCTGGTTAAAACGGCTCAAAAAGGCTCATTTGTAGCTAACGAAGAGGCCGAGGCAGTATCGATGACACCAATGGGGCATGGAGACAACTTCTGGCACAGAGCATTGGAGCGCAAGCCTATACTTTTGACCACCCTTTCATTGGTTGTTATCCTGATCGGTGGAGCCATAGAAATTATCCCAACTCTGCTCGTTAAATCCAATATCCCGACCATAGCCACCGTGAAGCCTTATACTCCACTCGAGCTTCATGGCAGAGACTTGTACATCCGTGAGGGCTGCGTGGGCTGCCACTCCCAGTTGGTAAGGCCTTTCCGTCATGAGACTGAGCGCTATGGAGAGTACTCCAAAGCAGGTGAGTACGTTTATGACCACCCATTCCTTTGGGGAAGCAAGCGTACCGGACCTGATTTGCATCGGTTAGGTGGCAAGTATCCTGATAGCTGGCACTATCAGCATATGCTTGAGCCCACACTGATCTCTCCTGGCTCCATTATGCCCGCTTACGGTTGGCTGTTTGATCAAAATGTTGACACCAAAGATCTGAAGGCTAAAATCGCAGCCATGCGAACCCTGGGCGTTCCCTATGCGGAAGGCTATGAGGAGATTGCCGAGCAAGACTTCTGGGCACAGGCTGACAAGATCGTTGCAAATCTGAAAAAGGATGGCATCGAAGCTAACAAAGAGCAAGAGATAGTAGCTCTGATCGCCTACATGCAAAGACTAGGCACTGACATCAAGTTGAAAGAACAAACCGCTGTAGTTCAGTAAGGCCATGTTTAGAAACGTGCTACCCGGAATTGAGAATGTCGACTGGTACGGCATTCTCTCCCTGCTGATCTTTTTCACCTTCTTCACTTTCATGAGTATATATGTTTGGCGAATGAAACGTGCAGATATTCAAGTACTTGAAAACCTTCCACTGGAAGAGGAAAACCAACTAAACAATACAAAAAATGAGAACATTGGTAAATAATTTTTTCAAGGGAGCCTTCGCCCTTACCCTATGGTTGGCAAGCGTTTTCCCTGTGATGGCGCAAGAGGTCGCTGCTGAAACCGAGACAAAAGCAGAACCTACCGGCTTAGCAGCCTTTTTGAATGATATCGCTTCGGTGGATATGCGCATCTTGATTTTACTTGGAATCGTGCTGGTGCTCGTACTTGTTATCCTCGTGATGATGGGCTACCTTGTTTACATGCTCAACTACATAGTGAATGCCGATGTAGCCAAGGGAGACAAGGCAGCCGGTATTGAGGTTGAGGCCAAACCTGGTTTCTTCGCCAGTCTTTATGAGAAAATGGTGACCGGTAAGCTTCATCACCCCGAATACGAAAAGCGTGAAATGTTGCTTGACCACAACTATGATGGTATACAAGAAATGAACTATGGCATGCCTCCCTGGTTGACCACTTTCTTTTTGGTAACCATGGGTTTTGGTGTAATATATCTTATCAATATGTACGGAATAGGATTCGTGCAGCATCAAGATGATGAGTATCAGCAAGAGATTGCTATTGCCGCTGTGCAAGCCGAAAAGAGAAACAAGAAAATGGCAAACTCAGTAGATGAGAATTCTGTAAAATTTACCTCTAATGCCTCAGTTTTAAAAGAAGGAGAGGAAATCTACATTGCCAACTGCAGAGCTTGTCATGGTGGAACCGGTGGTGGCGGGGTAGGACCCAACCTTACCGATAAATACTGGCTGCATGGCGGAAGCATCAACGACGTATTCAAAGTAGTGAAGTATGGTGTACCGGATAAGGGAATGATTTCCTGGCAAACCAAACTGAACCCCGCCAAGATCAGTGCAGTTTCCAGCTTTATCATGACCATGCAGGGAACGACACCTGAGAATCCCAAAGAGCCTCAAGGAGTGGAGTACGTTGCTGCCAGTGCAGAAAAAACGGAAACTGCTTCAAACTAGTCTCTTGATAAGCAATGGACTTCGTTTATCCTGAGGAAACTTTTAGGGACAAACCATCAAACATCGATGGTGAAAACAAAAGAGCCTGGCTTTTCCCCAAGAAGCCGGCCGGTAAGTGGACTAACTACCGAAGGGTAGTGGCTTATACCCTGCTGAGCTTGTTTTTGGTCATCCCGTTCATCAAGATAGGCGGAAATCCTTTGTTTATGTTCAATCTGATCGACCGGCAGTTTTTCATCTTCGGTCAGATTTTTTGGCCGCAGGACTTCCCGATCTTCCTGCTGTTTGCACTGATCTTTTTTGTGTTCGTTATCTTGTTTACTTCCATCTTCGGCAGGGTATGGTGCGGCTGGACTTGCCCTCAAACCATCCTGATGGAAATGGTCTTCCGGCCAATAGAATACTTCATTGAAGGAGACTATAAACAGCAAAGAAGATTGGCAGAAAGCGAATGGAATGCAGAGAAGATAAGGAAGCGAAGTCTTAAACAATTGGTTTTTATACTGATTTCCCTTGTGATGGGTCATACCAGCATGGCCTATCTGGTAGGGATTGACAGGGTAAAAGAGTTGGTTTCAACCTCTCCACTGGAAAACATGACAGGATTTTTAGGTTTACTACTCTTTACCCTTCTTTTCTATCTGGTCTTCACCAGAGTTAGGGAAATTGCCTGCACAATTATTTGCCCTTACGGCAGATTGCAGTCGGTATTGCTTACCAAAAACTCAGCTGTTGTCGCCTACGATTATGTGAGGGGAGAGCCGAGGGGAAAGATCAACAAACAAGCCGGGGAGATGCCCAAAGGTGATTGCATTGACTGTAAACTGTGCGTTCATGTTTGCCCAACTGGAATAGATATCCGCAATGGCACTCAGATGGAATGTGTCAACTGCACGGCCTGCATTGATGCCTGCAACGAAGTGATGGACAAAGTTGGAAAGCCAAGAGGCCTCATCCGCATCGATTCACTTTTCGGCATTGAAAACAAAATTCCTTTCAGATTTACAGCTAGGGTAGCCATGTACAGCTTGCTGCTGGTTGGCTTGCTGGGCGTTTTCGGTTTCCTGTTGGTACGTCGTACCATGATTGAAGCTAAACTGATGCGTGTTCCCGGCACCTTGTTCCAAAGAACAGAGGTTGGAATCATAGGCAACATGTACAACATTCAGGCAATCAATAAAACCAACCTACTTCAGGATATTGAAGTCATGGTAGATCACCCGGATGCCAAAATCAGGTTTGTGGCCGAAGAGCTCAGTCTCAAACCACAGGCTTCAAGCAGCACGGTTTTCTTTGTTGAAATACCGGAAAACAAATTGGAAGGAATGAAAACAGATCTGGAGTTTACCATTTTGGTCGGGGGAAAAGAAATACAGAGTATAAAAACCAAGTTTGTCGGGCCCTCTAAAGGAACAAAATGAATTGGGGAAAATGGATTACTGTCGTCCTGATAGTTTTTATGCTACTGATTATAAGCTTTGTATACAGGGCTTTTCAATCAGAAGTAAACCTCGTATCTGCGGATTATTACAAGCAAGAGCTAGCCTACGATGAACAGTATGAGAAACAAATGAACACACAACAGATGAAAGGGAAAGTTGGAATTGAGTTTAATGAAGAGGAGCATAAGATCGAATTTGAATTCCCTACCTCTGTTGAAAAGGGGGTCATACATTTTTATAGACCCTCTGATGATCGAATTGATGTGAAAGTTCCACTAGGGTCATTCTCTACAGGTCGCAAACAAGTTGATATTTCTGAGCTGAAGCGGGGAATTTGGAAAGTGAAAATAGAGTGGCTGGACTCAGCCAAGACACCCTATTTTTACGAACATCACCTTTACATTCAGTAGGTTGCAATGGAGCTAATGGCTTGGGCTGCTTTTGGGCTAGGTTTAGGTTCAGGCCTTCACTGCACCCTGATGTGCTCACCACTAATGCTGAGTTTTTCCGGCCATTCTCTTTATGCTCAGATCCTTTATCAATCCGGCCGAATCACTTCTTACGCTTTGTTGGGCTTACTGATGGCCTTAGTGGGCAAAGCATTTTGGTTTATAGGTATTCAAAATCACCTCAGTCTTTTAGCAGGTATTCTTATCGTGGCCATCGTACTACTGCCTGAGAGGTGGTTTATAGCCGGGGTGGTTTCTACTTTTTGGCTTCGACTCAAAACAAAAGTCTTAACAGGTTTAAAAGCTTCCGGTCTGCTTAATCGATTTTTTCTGGGCATGCTTAATGGTTTTTTACCCTGCCCTATAGTGTATATCGCTCTGGCCGGCTCTCTTGCAGCAGAAACCTGGCAGCAAGCTGCTGTATGGATGATCCTTTTCGGATTAGGTACTCTTCCTTTGATTTGGATCTTTATTTTTGGGCTTGGTAAGCTGTCTTCTTTTAAAAAGTTCAGCCCAGCAATGAGAAAGTTGTCTCCAGCCTTTGCTTTGCTGGTAGGCATCATGTTGATTATCAGAGGAAGTAATGTAGAAATTCCTTACCTCGCTCATAAGTTAAAAGCTCCACAAGCAGCTACAGCGGCTACTCCGGTTGTTTGTGAGTGATCACAGTTCAAACCATTCAAAATCCTCAATAACTATTTTGCTGAAAATTTGTTTGGAAAAATTTGAAACTAAACAACGTGCAGCCTATCTTTGAACATAAGAGGTTTCACTGCTATGGTTTCGCCAGAATATAAATTCACCCAAAAGTGCATCAACTGTGATTGCCATCACAAAAGTATGCTCAATGACCTTCATATTCAGGAACAGGAAGTGATTGACGAACACAAAGAATGTGTTCGCTATCGTAAAGGGGATGTCATTTTTCACGAAGGGGGAATTCCCAAAGGCATTTATTGCATAAGGAAGGGGGGTGTTAAAATCTCTAAGATGACCAGCCAGGGCAAGGAGCAAATCCTTTTTCTTTCTCAGCCTGGAGATTTTATTGGTTACCGTGCCCTCATTGGTGAGGAAGTTTACAACGCCACTGCCACTTCCATCGAAGACTCCAGCATCTGTTATATTCCCAAATCTGATTTCCTTGAAATCATGCATCGCAACCCGGCATTTTTCAATAAAATGATCAAGAAGGTTTGCAATCAGTTAGGCATAATGGAGCAAAACCTCACGATCATTGCGCAGAAATCAGTGAAAGAGCGACTCGCCACCACATTGCTCATGCTTAAGGAATCCTATGGAATGGATGGGGATGAAAGCACCCTGATCGATATACGTTTGAGCAGAGAAGAAATCGCAAATGTGGTTGGCACTGCAACTGAAACTGTAATCCGCTTGCTTTCCACGTTTAAAAACGAAGGATTGATAGATTTTGATGGCAAGAGAATCAAGGTCATCAATGAGGAGCAATTGAAAAAACTAGCAGTAGCCTAGTCTAGATTTGGGAATTTCTTTCCCTTCATAGGTCTGTTAAAGGGACTTTTTTGCTTTAGTATGCTCCTGATTTGATTTAGACCCCTACTTTTGGCCTTGGCATACTATTGTCTAATCTGTAGTGGAAGGAAGGACATGCCTGAAAAGGCAGGTTAAATAAGTTGTTTTTTCATAGTTTGGTTTATGGAAACCCCGTTTGCATTGCATTCGGGGTTTTTTGTTTTCTAAACCTTCATTAACTTTCCGTAAATAATGAACCTTCAATACATTAACAGAGCCTTTTTTCTCCTGCTGCTCCTGCTGCTCACCCTCTTCTTTGCAGCACATGCACAGGTCACACACCCAGCGTTTCATCAGCGCAAAGCCAATTCCAAAGAGTTTGCTACTTTAAGGCAGGCTTTTGTAAAGCATCATCCTTTGCCAATGTCTTCAGGTCAACTGGATAGTGTCTTTAGGAGCTTGGAGGAACAGTCATGGTCCCCCTTTGGTCTATATCCCTTTTGTTTTGAATTGAATAAACAACTTTACAAGAATGGTATTCAAGGTCTTCAAATCCAACCTGCCGAAGGGGTACACCATTCTCGTAAACACCTAAAAATAGGCATCACCTTCATTGAAGATAAGCCAATTGTAACGGAGAGTGGAGAGGAAAAACTTCCTGTCGGAGTATACCTGCTTTCTCTAAACCGTAAGCCAATTAAGGATTGGGTGGACATCGCCATTCATCATAAGTACGGAGAGATATACCCACATGGAAGCTTTTCGGAGCTCACTGATAATTTTTCAAGCTGGATAGGTGAGCTAAGCCCGACCGATACCTTTTCAATTCTCTATATGGACTTCTTTGAAAAAAAAGTGCATCAATTGGTACTGTCAGGTCATCGTTTTGAGGGCTTTCAGCAGTGGATGGCTTCCAGAAAAAGCCCTGCAGGTTTAAGCTCAACAGCACTTGAGGAGACAGATCCTTCAGAACTAGTTTATTCCCGTGCGATTTATGGCATCGATAAAAGTTGGGAAGAACTCTGCAAACAGGGTGCAAAGACGGGTGTTCTTGATCTGAGGGATACAGATACGTTATTGCTTCAGGATGCGGTAGGTTGGTCAAAGGTATTGACAGGAAACAAAGTCGGCTTTTCCATTAGCAAAAAGGCTGCAACACCAGATATGCTTGGTAGTGAGCTAAAACCCAAAGAGGCTTGCCCGGTTAACATCACTTTACTCACCAATGGAAGGACAGGAGTTGCAGCCACGCTGTTGGCTTCAGCCATTCATGATCATCAGGCTCAAATGCTTGCCGGATCGGAAACAGGAGGAGCCTACCAGGGAGGCTTTCTGCCCATTTTCCAATGGCTTACGCTTTTTGAAGGAAAAGTTAAAATTGGAATTCCCCTGTACTACCTAAAGTACGAAGGAGATCTGTACCCCTTAAAAGATAGAGGCATCATTCCTGAACACCTTTTTCAGGGCACATGGGAGGATTACATGCAGGGTGAGGATGCGGAATTGTCTGCTTTGATCAGACAGCTGACTGAGGGTCGGTGATCGTGCATTGGCAAGCAGCGCAGTGCTTTCTAGACCTCCAATTCAGGAAAAAAGCCAGAAGAAGCACAGAGGCACCTGCTAGAGATAGCCAGATTTGCTCATGATCATGCTCAATAACATGGTGCAAAATCATAAGGCTAAAGCCTAAAGTGGCGACTAACATGGGTACCAGATGTCGGTGGCTTCTGAAATCCTTAGCAAAGGTATAGGCCAGAAAAAAGCCACTTACGATCAGTAAAATACTTTCGGCCAATGGATGTGAAATGAGTTGGGCTAAGGTACCCGGTGTAACTGCCAGGATGATGGGCATACTCAGGCAATGTACTGCACAAGCCAGACCTAGGCCTTCATGAAGTTTGATTTTTTTACTATTGACGAGAGTTTCGCTTTTTGCCATATTGTTGCAAATATAGTTAATTATGATTTGGCCTTGTGTTTTTTTTCAAGCTTCCAGCTGAGCTGCACAATAAAATTGACTCCAGGCTCAGGCAGATTGAGTATTCTATATCTGCTCAAATGATTGAAGTACAGAGTGTTTGTGGCATTTCGGCATTGAAGGGAGACCTGTACAATTTCTTCTTGTTTGTGATAAAGACTAAATCCACCACTCAGGTGAAGCATTTGATAGCCAGGGGTAGACCACTCATTTCTTTCCACTCTTTTTTGAGCACTTATAATTCCCATGTTTGCTTCAAAGTACAGCTTTCTGATTTTTCCTCTCTGCTTGCCCGACTGCCAGCTCAAACCTGAAAAGTAGCTTGCTGGTGGCATATAAGGCAATGGCAAGCCAGTGCTCAGGTTTTCGCCCCAAACCCATTCCATGTTCTGGCTTATCTTCCAACCTGAGCCGATCGCCCATTCAACTTGAACCTCCTGACCGGTTATCTGAGCCTTAGTCTGAGTATGTTCAAATACCTGACTGGTACTGGGTAGGGCATAAAGTGCCCCATCAATTTCAACCCTGGGAAATAACCCTGTTGGTCTTTGGAACAAATAGTTGCTGAAGTAGTAAAGAAACGGACTGTACTGCATACTCAACCCTCCAATTTGATACTTAAACTCCGCATCAAACTGATAGCCTTGCTCAGGTTCTAAGTTTGGATTGCCTTTCTCAAACCTAAATGTGGCATGGTGCATACCATTTGCAGTGAGCTCTGGTACCACAGGTAGCCTGTAACTTTTTGCTGCATTCAATTTCAAATGCAATCTTCTGGTCAGATCCCAGCTCAGCCCAAATGCCGCTGCATAGTTTAAATACCTTCGTGCAACTCTGGAGTTTCGTTCAACTGAATCGATGAATACAAACCTTCTGTAAAACGGGAATATTGATCGGTCAGCTATTTGTCTGGCAGTCTCTATTCTGGCTCCAATGTGGATGGTTAGATGATCTATAGGTTTGTATTTATGTAACATGAAAATACCCAACTGAGTGCTACTAAACGAAGGTAATAGAAACTCAAAACCACTTGGTCGGTTGTTCTGCTGACTAAGTTGAGCTCCAAAGACGAGCGTATGTCGATGCCCTTTGGGTACAAAATACCTGAGCCCAGCACTTATGCTCTGTAGCTGCAATCTTAGAGCAAGCGTGCTGTTGTCCGGAAGTGGCTGGCCATGGGTATGGGGTACTGATCTTTCCTGTCGGTCGTTGTGCTGATAACCAAGGTCAGATTCTAGCCATCCTTTCCCAAGTTGCAGAGTGGTGTTGCTTATTACCTTGAAATGATTGATCTGCTGAAATGGCAAGCCAATGTTGCGCCTGCCATCTTGAAAAAGCCTGTCTGTGGTTACCCTGCCAATGGCACCAGTAAACAAGCCAACTTTTTGATGATAGTTCGAAATTGTCAGATGAGTATACCCCCATTTGCGATGAACGCCCAGCATTAAATTGCTATGCACTTCACGGCCTGCAGTGTTTTTGAGCCTTCCGCCAAACAGTGGGAAGTAGGTGTCCTGGTAGTAAAAGGTATCAGAAGGTACCCTATAGTCACCATAGCTCAAGCCGGTAACTCTGGCTTGATAAACAAAGCCTTTCTTGTTGCCCTTTGCTGTACTTGTGATGCCATATGTGTGGTTGTTTGTTTTGTAAATCAACCTACTCTCTGAGAGATGCGTGCCTTCCTGTAAAATGTTTGGCTTGCCAAGACTTATGACACCTCCTATAGCATCAGAGCCATACAAAAGGGATCCTGGACCTTTGATAATTTCTATGTTTTCTACACCATATTGGTCTATTTCCAGCCCATGGTCAGCTCCCCACTGTTGCCCTTCTTGTTTAATTCCTTGATCTGCAACAAGTACACGCTGAAAACTCAATCCTCTGATTACAGGTTTGGAAACGCCCACTCCAGTATTAATGCTACTCACTCCAGGTAATCGATCAAGAGTTTCCATTAGAGTATTGCCATTGTTGCGCCTGATGTACTCCTTACCAACCTGTATGATGGGTTGACTGCTTTCCTTCTCGCTGAATTTGTTACGGTCGGCCTCAATCACAACTTCTTGTAACTGCCCAATACTTTCTTTAAGTTCCGTTTCGATAAATACATCATCAGTTTTGAGATTTACCCATTTGCTTATCTTTTCATAGCCAATCAATTGCACATGCAGATGATACACTCCAGGGCTCAATCCTTTTAAGGAAAAGAAACCTAAGCTGTCAGTTAAGCCTGCCTGTAAGGTTTCATGGAGATAAACAGTTGCACTTTGCAGGGGTTGCTTGTTTTCATCAAGTACCCGGCCACTCAAGACCAATGGCTGCGCATTTATAACTGAGGTTATAAACAAACACAGTATCAAAATACACTTTAAATGAATAGAAAACTTAAAGGTCATATAATGAAATACCCTGTGACTTGAGGCCACAGGGTACAAAAAAAATTAAAGGCTAAGTTTATTCGACATGAAGTTCGCCTTCACGCATTCTTACATTCCCCAGCTTATCCGAAACGATTATTTTCACATGAAAATGTTTGCTTGTTCCAGGTGCAACTGATGGAAGTTTGATCAGATCGCCCGGATTGATGATGTTGGCAAACTGAAAAGTATTTGCATCAGTGAACAAAGATGGATGGGTAGAAATTTTGAATTCTCTTTTATAAAGAGGTTCTCCGTCAGTAGCACTTGATATTCTCATGTGTTCGCCTTCTTCTTCCACCTCTATTTTTACTTTTTCGATTTGGTCAGGGTCAGTAGCTGTACCTGCCAGCCTTAATGTATCCAGTGGCTTCATATCGATTTCGCCCAAGCCAAAATTTGCAGGAGCGGTAATATTGATCACAGGTTCTGAACCATTTGAAAGGTTAAAATCCAGATAGAAAGAATTTCCTTGATTTCCGGCCGCATCAGTTACGAAAAGTCCCACATGGTATGGACCTGCAAGTGCTGTACTTGGTATCCATGTTTCAATCTCATCTTCACGAAGTGTGCCACTAAGCCTGATGATGGTATCCCATTCATAGGGAGTGCCAGCTAATCGCCCATGGCTATGCCCGTCAAAGTTGTTGTGAACATCGATTTTGAGCTCTTTCAACCCTAGATTGTCTGAAACTTTGTAATGAATTTCCAATTTGTTGCCAGCGTTAATCTTTCCTCCGATCACACCATGTAGGTGTGTGCTGCTGTTAATTACAGGACGAGTAGTGTCCTGAGGAGCTGCGTCTTCATCTTTGTTACAAGATGCTAAGGCAAAAAGACCCAGTAAAATGATGATGCGAAAGTTCTTCATGTTTGTTTTATTTGCTTTTTGAAATACTGTTGCAGATGCAATAGTGTTGCAAAAGTAATTTTATTCATTCAATTCACAAAACAATTATCAAAGAGTCCTGATTTTTGCTTTGCGGACTACAACACGGATAAATGCTAGAAGCTCGTTCACTACAATTTGCTTATCCCGGTCAGAAAAGTATACTTTTTCCTGACTTAACACTCCATACAGAAGAGCAGGGCATTTTACTTGGCCAAAGCGGAAAAGGTAAGACCACCTTTCTCCACATGGTATCAGGCCTGCTTAAGCCTAGTCAGGGGCACGTATTTGTTAACGGGATTGAGTTAAGTCAGTTAAGCGCCAGGGAACTGGATAGTTTCCGTGGCGAACAAATTGGATTGATGTTTCAGAAGCCGGTGTTTGCTCCAGCACTTAGCGTTTGGGAAAATCTGCTGTTGGCTTGTAGTTTTTCTTCAAAAAGTCCAGATCAGGTTTACATGAAGGACTTGCTTTCCTTGCTCAACCTGAGTGGGAAAGAGAGGCGAAAACCTCAGCAACTAAGTAGTGGTGAGCAGCAAAGGCTTTCGCTGGCTAGGGCCTTGGCTCATAAGCCCAGCCTTATTCTGGCTGATGAACCTACCTCTGCATTGGATGATGAAAACTGTGAAAAAGTGATCCATCTCCTCAAAAAGTCCTGCGCAGAAGCATCTGCGACTTTGCTGGTGGTCACCCATGATCAAAGAGTTAAACAGTCATTTCAAAGAAGCTTTACACTATGAATGCGCTGTACATAGCCTGGAAAAATCTGGTTTTCAGACCGCTTTCATCCCTGCTGACGCTCCTTCTACTAGCTATAGGAGCAGGTATCATTTTTTTAATTATCACTCTTTCCAGCCAGTTGGAAAAGAGTTTCACCTCCAATCTTGCCAATACGGACATGGTAGTAGGTGCCAAGGGGAGCCCTCTGCAACTGATACTTTCTTCCTTGTACCATATTGATGCTCCTACAGGAAACATACCTATGGCGGAGGTACTCAGTTTGAAGAGAAACCCGCAAGTAAAGCACCTGAGTATGTTGGCCTTGGGCGACAATTATGCAGGCTATAGGATCGTTGGAACGGATGATCAGTTTGCGAATTTCTATGAACTTAAGCCAGCAAGTGGAAGTCTTTGGTCTGAACCTATGGAGGTGGTGCTTGGATCCGAAGCTGCCATTCAGCTTCAATTGACTTTAGCAGATACCTTTTACAGCATTCATGGGCTTGATCAGGAAAATGATCACCGACATGACCAAAGTGCATTTAGGGTGGTTGGCATACTCAAACCTACCGGAACTGTGGTTGACCAATTGATTCTTACCTCTCTTCAGAGCATCTGGAAAGTACATGAGTCACATGACCATGAGGAATCAGCTTCTTCAGAGGGACAGCCGCATGTGCATTCGGAAGACTGTGAGCATGATCATCATGACCATGATCACGAGCATGAAGAAGCGGAAGTTGAGGAAGATCGAGAGGTCACTTCTGCATTGGTGATGTTCAAAAGCAGCTTAGGCAATGTCACAATCCCTAGGATGGTCAATGAGCAAACAGGAATGCAGGCAGCACTTCCGGCTATTGAGATAAACAGACTGCTTAGTCTGCTGGGTCTTGGTTCAAAATTGCTCAGTGCGCTAGCCTGGTTACTTATGCTCGTGGCGGGACTTAGCCTTTTCATCGCTTTGTATAACTCCATTAAAGAAAGGCGATACGAAATGGCCCTTCTCAGGACCTTTGGTGCAAGTCCATTCAAGGTTTTGGTATTGTTGCTTAACGAGGCCATAATCCTCACATTGGCAGGATGCGTTTTGGGATTTGCGCTAAGTAGAGTTGCCATGCTCATTCTTATTGCCAATTTGCCTTCTCAATCGATGTATCAGTTTCAAATACTTGGTCCACAAGCGGAAGAGTGGGGTATCATTGCTGCTTCTTTTGTGCTGGGACTGGTTGCAGCTCTGCTACCAGCATTGAGAGTTTATAAAATAGACGTATCACGAACACTTTCAGGAGAGTAACCCATCATGAAGAACTACCTTTTTTCATTCTTTTCGGCATTGATTTTTCTGCTCATGACCAACAGTTGGTCGATGGGACAGAAAGTAATCACTTGGAAAAACCTGGAGGATGTCACGTACAAAGAGAAGTTTTCTGCGGAAGCCGATGCCTATTTCTGGTTCCCAACTTTTGGTAAAAGTGTATTGGATATGGAAGGAAAAGAGGTCCAGATCAAAGGCTATGTGATCCCTGTCGACGTTAAGGAAAACCTATATGTTTTATCAGCCTTCCCTTTTGCAGCTTGCTTTTTCTGTGGAGGAGCCGGTCCTCAAACCGTTTTGGAGCTGGCCTTTGCTAAAAAGCCACGAAGGTACGAAACGGATGAGCGTTTGACTTTCAAAGGCAAGTTCAAGCTAAATTCCACTGATATTTACCGCATGAACTACATTCTGGAGTCAGCAGAACAAGTCAAAGAATGAAATTATGCCCTTTACTTTTTCTATTGCTCATAGGATTTGAGCTATCTGCGCAAGAGTATCTCTCGCTGCAGAAGCCATTTAGGTTCAAGAACATCACTTATCGGCAGGGCGACTTGCTGAAGTTTAAAACCCATCAGGATAAAGGAAGGAAAGAAGGATATCTATTGTCATTTGATGAGACATCATTTCGGTTGGATGATGGGCGTGCCTATCAAATAAAAAATGTTCGTACTGTCGTAAGAGGTCCTGAACGAGGAGGTATTGTTGTGGCAGCCCCAACAAAAGTGGTCATAGCATCGATCATTTTCCTTTTAGCTGATATGATCTCTTCAAGTGGTTTTTCACCTGGTCCTCCCTCCTTTATCGTTACCGGGGCAATTGCCTCTTCATCTCTGCTCTTTTTACCATTCAGAAACCGTTTACACCGCAAGAGCTTTGGCTGGAGACTGTATTTTGTTAATCCAAGTCCATTAAAAGTTCCAATTCCAGAAAACTGATCCTGGTTTAATCTTAGGTAGCCGATAGAGGATAATCATCCTCCAAAAAGGTATCAAGATCAGATTTTGAAACTCAATTTACGGTTGTGCGTATACTGGCACAGTGATTGTAAAGAAGTAAATAACATTGGATGTGGCCTAGGCATCTGTGTCTCATGCACTTGTGCTGGCCTGTTCCAACTGAATTAGAGTAGTTTTTTCTCAACATTTATATTCAGAATAGGCGGCGCAATCGTGCCGCCCATTTTTTTTCCGGTAATCAAGCCGAATTTGCTAAACTTGTTCTCAAGCAATATGCCGGATCAAATTCGATTTCCCATCATTTTAAGAAACACCCTGCTATTCCTGTTTATCTCAAGTGGGTTTTCACTTTGTTATGGGCAAACCAAGCCGGTTATTTCAAATTACAGCAACAAGCTCTACAAGGCACATACCCAAAACTGGGGCTTTGCTCAGGATAGTAGAGGCATATTGTATGTAGCCAACAATGATAATGTTGCAGGCCTGCTTGAATTTGACGGAAGTAACTGGAGAAGTCATTCCACTGCCCATAATAGCTCGATTTACAGTTTGGCGATTGATACAGCAGATCGCTTGTATGTGGGTGGTGAAAGCGAGTTTGGTGTTTTTCTGATCAATGAAAAGGGTGGAAAAACGTATGAGGAGCTAAGTACCTTGCTGCCTGATAGCCTGCGGGAGTTTACTTATGTGTGGTGCACGCACTACTCAAACGGAAAGGTGTTTTTTCAGGCAAGGGAGCTACTGGTGGTATGGGAGGCTGGCAAGATGAGCGCATTTCAGCCGGATGAGTACTTTCATAAGTCGTTTCTTGTAAATGGTGAAGTATGGGTTAGGGAGCAGGGTAAAGGATTTCTGGTGTATCGAAACAACCAGCTCATGCCCATTAAAGGTTCTGAAGCCTTTGCCGAGATCAAGGTAGATTTTGTACTCCCTTTTGCCAAGGATACCCTGCTGCTGGGGACACGAAGTGATGGGCTTTTTATTTTTGACCAGCGCCTAGGATTGAGCAAGAGGCTTAAAACCAGCCTTGATGATGCCTGGACCTCTTACGATATCTATGGAGGACTAAAACTTAACAATGGCTATTACGCCATCATTACCCTAAGCAACGGACTTTATCTGCTCAATGAACAGCTAACTCTTGTGCAGCACATCAGTAGGGAAGATGGTCTGCAATCCGAAAAGATTTGGGGAATACTGGAAGATAAAAATCAAAATATCTGGCTGGCTATGCACAAAGGAATTGCAATGATGGAAGCAGAGAATCCCATTTCAATAGCACAGGAAGGGGCTGGATACAGTGGAGAGATCAATGACATTATTCGACATCAGGGCCAATTGTATATCGCCACTTCCCAGGGGGTTTATAGGGTCAATGAACATACTGATCCTGGACTTTCAGCAGGCGAAGAGAGCCAGTTTGACTATTTTGAACCCATAAATGACATTCAGGAAATCTGCTGGGACCTGCTTTCTGATGGAGAAGATCTGTTTGTAGCAGGGAACTATGCTGTTTATAAAATCAAATTTGACAGCAAGCGAAATGCACAGGTGAGTACTTTAGCGGAAGGAAGTCCTAAAACCATTCGTTTGTTTCCCGGAAAGCAGCGAATGCTATTGGTTGGGGGTGGTAGCCTTCTGTTACTCAAAGAGAAAACGGAGGGCAACTGGTTCTCGCAATGGGAGTATGATGAATTGCCCGGAGAAGTGAGAGATTTATTGATTGAGCCTGGAAATGAACAAGGACCTCAAACCGTCTGGGCTGGAGTTTCGGGTGATGGACTCTACAAGCTTACAATGGATATCGAGCGGTCTGAATCGCCATTGATCAATCTGACCAAGTTTGACTCAACCCATCGGTTGGATCAGCAGTATTTTACCCTTTCATGGGTCAGGGATCACTTTGTAGTTGGCACCGCAAAAGGCCTGGTCAGCTTCAATGCACAGAAGGGTTATTTTGAAAGAGACCTTAGCTTAGGTAAGGCATTTAGTGACAGTCACCGTCAAGTTTACAAAATACACCATGGCGAAAATGGGGATATCATGGTCGTGTTGGAGGAAAGACTGTACAAGGTCAATTTTGGCTCAGGAGATCAATTACGCATTGACTCATTGCCTTACCGCACACTCGATCTTGGGCTTATCAATGGCCTATTGCTTGAGCGCATCGGAAAAGCATGGATCGGAGGCTCTGACGGGTTGGTTCACTTCAATATTAATAAGCATAAAGACCTGAAAAAGTCTTACGCCACCGTAATCAGGCAAGCAAGTCTACGTTCAGGTGAGCGTTTGTTCTTAGGAAACTTCTTCAAATACCAAGACTCGGAGTATTTGGCCGCTTCAAGTCAACAGGAAGAGCATGAAATAATTCTCGACTATCACCAAAACTCCATTGTAATCGAGTATGCTGCAATACGTTTTGAATCGAATGTCCAATTGCATTATTCCTACCAACTTGAAGGATACGAAACTAGTTTTGGAGACTGGACACCGGAACTCAAAGCCACTTACACCAATTTGAGTCCCGGCGATTATGTTTTCAAAGTCAAAGCCAGGGATATTTACGGCCATGAGTCATCAGAAGCCCAGTTCAATTTTAGCATCAATCCACCTTGGTATTCAACTTGGTGGTTTTATTTGATACAGGTAAGTTCGTTGCTTGGATTGGTCATGTTATCCTATGTTGCGAACAGGTCAGGAGGTAACAGCAGGCTTTCTCACATCCTTACATTTGTGACCATCATCACCATATTTGAATTTTTAATCTTGTTTTTCGAGGGCTATCTTGATCGGTTTTCAGGAGGAGTTCCTATTTTCAAGCTTATCATGAATGTGGTTTTGGCCGTTTCCCTCAACCCATTGGAGAAGTTGTTCTCCAGACTGCTTTCAAAAGAAGAGGCTACTTAGACTTCTCGTACTTTCTGGGGGCAAATAAAAATCCAAACGCCTCCGCCCCATACTTGGTATGCACCTTATGATGAATGTAATGTGCATTCATAATCCTTTTCATATACCGGCTTCTTGCCATGTATTTGATCTTTATCCTTCTGTGTACAATGATATCGTGAAAGATGAGGTAAAAAATGCCATAAGCAGTTACCCCGATCCCAATAAAAAATAAAAATCGTAGCTCGGGGAATTCGCTTCCGACTACGATCAGCACAATGGCTGGAACAGAAAAAACCAAAGCAAACAGATCGTTTTTTTCAAGTGTATGCTTATGCACCTTATGATGCGAGGCATGCCAGTTCCACAGGAAGCCATGCATGATGTACTTATGTGTAAACCAAGCCACGCCCTCCATAAAGAAGAAGGTCAGTACCACTAAAAACACATGAAAAGCGAGTTCCATTCTTAGCTGATATGCTCCAGTCTTTGTTTTACCTCTTCCATCAACCACATCGGCGTACTCGTTGCTCCACAGATTCCAACGGTATCATTTGCAGAGAACCATTCCGCCTTCAACTCATCCGGATTAGAAACAAAAAAAGTGCTCGGGTTAGTTTCTTTACACACGTTGTAAAGCACCTTGCCATTCGATGATTTTGATCCTGAAACAAATACAATCTTGTCAAACTGACGTGCATAATTGCGTAATTCCTCATCTCTGTTGGACACCTGCCTGCAAATGGTATCATTAGAGTTTACCTCTATTCCTCTTTCTTCCAGAATGCTTTTGATCTCGTAGAATTTATCTGTGCTTTTGGTGGTCTGACTGTACAGGGTGATCCGAGAAGGTAAGCTTTCGATATCCAATTCATTTATGTCCTGAAAAACTACAGCTTCCTGATTGGTTTGACCTAGCAAGCCCATCACTTCGGCATGCCCGTGCTTTCCGTATATGTAGATTTTCTCCTGCTTATCGAAAGAAGATTTGATCCTGTTTTGAAGTTTAAGTACCACAGGGCAACTGGCATCGATCAGCTCAAGATTATTATGCATGGCCAACTCATAAGTTGAGGGAGGTTCTCCATGGGCTCTGATCAGCACCTGCTCATTGTATAGTCTACTTAATTGCTCATGATCAATGATTTGCAAGCCTTTTTTCTGTAGTCTTTTCACCTCTTCGTCGTTGTGCACAATATCTCCAAGGCAGAAAAGTTTTCCTTTTTCATTGAGGATTTCTTCAGCCATTTCGATGGCGTAAATCACACCAAAGCAAAAGCCTGAGTTGGAGTCGATATCTACACGGAGGTTGAGCATGAAGGAGCTTGCTACAATCTAAAACCTACAGATCTATAAAAAGTTTAGACGATGCCTGAAGTAGGTCTGAACCAGAAGGGCAAATTTCTGCTCATCCGGTACACGAACACGTTGCTGCATGATGGTCTTTGCAGGTAGATTTTTGATCTTACTAAACAACTTCAGGTAATAGATATACGCCAGGTATACTCCAAGTCTGGAGCCTTTGGGTAATCGCAATATGCCTTCATAAGCCGCCTCGAAGTCTTCCTTGATATCCTGCTCAATCAAGAGTTTATCCTCATTGGTGAAGCTCTGGAAATTTACACCCGGGAAGTATACCCTGCCTCTTTCTTCCAGGTCACTTTTGATGTCCCTTAAGAAATTGACTTTTTGAAAGGCCGCTCCCAGTCTGCGGGCAGGTGCTTTCAGCGACTCATATAAAGCTTCCTCTCCTTTGCAGAATACCTTCAGGCACATGAGCCCTACTACCTCGGCTGAGCCGTAGATGTACTCTTCATATTGCGATTTTTCATAGCCTTTTTGGTGAAGGTCCAGCTCCATGGAGTACAAAAATGCTTCGATGAGACGTCGGTCAATTTGGTAAGTGTTTACCGTTAACTGAAAAGCATGAAGGACAGGGTTAAGAGAAATCTTATTTTCAATCGCCTCGTATGTATCTCTTTTGAATTTGTCTAGAAGGTATACTTTATCCTGATCATGAAACGTATCCACAATTTCATCGGCATAGCGTACAAAACCATAGATGGCATACACCGGCATGTGGTAGGGCTTATCAAGGGTTCTTATACCCAGCGAAAAGGAAGTGCTGTACCGACGGGTAATTACCTTGCTGCATTCCAGAGCGGTGTCATCAAAAAGCGATCTCATCATTCAGACGTTAAGGTCTTTTACTATTTCATCTGCGACGACTTTTCCTGAAATCAGGGAGGGAGGTACCCCGGGCCCCGGAACAGTCAATTGTCCAGTATAATACAAATTTTTGAGTTTTTTGTTTTTGATGCCCGGTTTTAGGATGGCTGTTTGCATCAAGGTATTTGCTAGTCCGTAGGCATTGCCTTTAAAGGAATGATAGTCTTTGATGAAATCCTGATGGGAATAAGCTCTCTTGTAGATTACATGAGGTCTGATGGGTTCTCCGCAGTAGGCTTCCAGCCGATCCATTATCCGATGGTAGTATTTTTCCTGAATCTCCTCATTATCCTCTAAGTCCGGCGCTACAGGAACGAGCAAAAACACATTTTCCATTCCCTCAGGTGCCCCTGAAGGGTCAGTTTTAGTGGTGCAGCTCACATAAAAGAGAGGGTAATCAGGCCAGGCTGGGTTCGTGTAGATTTGTCGGGCATGCTGGTCGAAATCCGCATCAAAAAACAGGTTGTGATGCAAAAGGCGATCTATTTTTTTGTTGACACCCAGGTAGTAGATCAGGGAAGAAGGGGCCATTACCCTTTTGCCCCAATAGTTTTCGCTGTAATTGGCCTTTTTCGGCTCCAACACCTCACGGTCAATGTGATGGTAATCTGCACCGGCTACGACAACTTCAGCCGGGTATTTGGCCCCATTACGGGTTAAGGCAGCAGTGATTTTCCCATTTGCATATTCAAATGAGCTTACTTCTGCATCATAAACCATTCTCACACCTAGCGATTGAGCCAACTTTACCATGCCTTGCACGATTTGATGCATGCCACCAACGGGATACCAGGTACCCAGCTTCATGTCAGCATAGTTCATCAGGCTATAGAGCGCAGGAGTATTTTGCGGCACAGCTCCCAGGAACAAAATAGGAAATTCAACAAGTCTGAGCAGTTTGTCATTTTTAAAAAACCTCCGTGCATGCCTATGAATTGAGGTAAAAACATCCATTTTCAATAAACCAATCAGCAACCTGATGTCTGCAAACTCAAGTAATGAACGTCCTGGTTTGTACACGAGATCATTGATCCCTACCTCATACTTAAAAGCTGCCTGATCCATAAACTCCTGTAAGCCTTTACCGGCACCCGGTTCATAGCGTTCAAATAGTGCTTTGAGAGACTCGAAATCTGCCGGAAGGTCAACGGTATGGTGGTTTTCAAAAACGACTCTGTAGCTGGGGTCAAGTCGCTGAAGCTGATAATAGTCGCTTACTTTTTTACCGAAATAGGCAAAGTATCTGTCAAATACATCCGGCATCCAATACCAGCTGGGGCCCATATCGAAGGTAAACCCATACGTTTTTAACTCTCTGGCCCGCCCTCCCGGGCTGCTGTTTTTTTCAAGAAGGGTTACATCGAAGCCGGCTTTGGCAAGGTGAGAGGCTACAGAAAGGCCGGCGAAGCCACTGCCAATCACCAGTGCTGTCTTTTTGGTCATAAAAAAAGGGTTAATTACTTAACCCCTTCCTACGCCATATGGTTTTAAACTGTCTTTTAATTCCTTTCGGGCAATGTGAATTCGATTTTTCACTGTGCCAATAGGGATGGACAACTGATCAGCAATTTCATGGTATTTGTAACCGTTGAAATGCATCAGGAAAGGTCTTTTGTAATTTTCATCCAGTCGCTCGATGGCATGGTTGATATCTCTCATGGCAAATGTGGAGAATGCCAGGTTTTCAGTAAGGGCATCACTGGAGTTGATGTAATGGAGATTGTCCGTAGTATCAATGAAGGTATTTCTTCTCACCATACGTTGATAGTTGGTGATGAAGGTGTTTTTCATGATGGTATAAAGCCATGCCTTCAGATTAGTACCATCAGAAAACTTGTCTCTGTTCAGGAAGGCTTTCATCGCTGTTTCTTGTAGCAGGTCATTAGCATCTTCGGCGTCTTTCGTAAGACGCATGGCAAATGGCCTCAGAGTTTTGGTCATTTTACCAATGGTTTGGCTGAATTCGATGGTGGTCATAGCTGAAAAAGTTTTGTCGATCAAAGCTAGCTAAAAAATTATTACCTCCAAGCACTTTGTTTAATATTTGATTAAGAAGATTAAACAAAAAGCAAGGCTCTGTGTAAATATTGCCTCCGGTCGATATTTTGAAAAATATTCTTAACAAGGTGCAGGCGGCCATTTGTAAACTCAGAAGCCGTGTTTATTGTAAAACGAGCTGTTTAATTGCTGTAGTCAATCGTTAAACAAAGTACAGCCATGCATGTAAGATTATTTTGCCAAAACTGCTCAATGCTCAAGGGAGATGCTCTGGCTTTTTTGTTTTTTGCAGCAAATCGAATGGTATGCAACTTATAGACTGGGTGATCGTTGGCGTGTATTTGCTTGCCTCTATGTGGATCGGATGGTGGGCTGGAAAACCTTCAGGAGAGGGAAGCACTGCTTATTTCCTTTCTGGAAGGAATATGCCTTGGTGGCTTTTGGGTGTCTCTATGGTGGCAACTACTTTTTCGGCTGACACTCCAAATCTGGTGACTGAGATCGTAAGGCAATATGGCATCTGGGGCAACTGGACCTGGTGGGCCTTTTTGATTACCGGAATGCTCACAGTGTTTGTTTATGCCAAGCTTTGGCGAAACTCTCAGGTGCTTACAGACCTAGAATTTTATGAACTCAGATATGGCGGTAAGGCCGCAGCCTTTTTGAGGGGTTTTAGGGCAATTTACCTGGGCTTGTTTTTCAATGTGATGATCATGGCCTCGGTTTCTCTGGCAGGAATTAAAATCTGCGCCATTCTATTTGGCTTTTCCCCCTGGCAAACCCTGCTGATCGCCGGAAGCATCACTGCGGCATACAGCCTGTATGGTGGGCTGAGGAGCGTGCTGCTGACGGATTTATTCCAATTTTTATTAGCCATCGGCGGCTCTATCCTCGCTGCCTGGTATCTGGTTGATCTGGTTTCTGAAGGCAAAGGTCTGACATTCATTCTGGAACATGAGAACGTGAAGGAGAAGTTGGCGTTTCTTCCCCCAGCAGAGACATTTGGCAGCACGATCTGGTGGTCTTTGTTTTGTATCCCATTGCTGGTACAGTGGTGGAGTGCGTGGTACCCTGGAGCAGAACCTGGTGGTGGAGGATATATTGCTCAACGTATGCTGGCTGCCAAAGACTCTAAAAATGCCTTTAAAGCCACGCTCTTTTTCACCCTATCACATTATGCATTAAGACCCTGGCCCTGGATTCTGGTTGCTTTGGCTTCACTGGTTGTTTATCCTGATTTACAAAGCCTTGCAACAGCTTATCCTGACTTGCCTCCCGGACAGATCGCACATGATATGGCATACCCAGCGATGATCCAACTCTTGCCACAAGGCTTGAAGGGGATTTTGGCCGCTTCTCTCCTGGCTGCTTTTATGTCTACCCTCTCGACTCATCTAAACTGGGGCTCATCCTATCTTGTCCTCGATTTTTATAGTCGTTTTTTGAAGCCCGACGCCACAGAATTGGAGAAGGTATGGGTTGGTCGATGGGCTACTTTTGCGCTTATCGTTTTGGCATCATTGTTTTCTTTGGTGCTTTCCGGTGCCTTGCAGGCATTTGGTATTCTTTTACAAATTGGAGCCGGCACAGGCTTGATCTATTTCCTAAGATGGTTTTGGTTCAGAATCAATGCCTATTCGGAGATTACCGCTATGGCTGTCTCTTTTATGGCCGCTATTTATTTTGAATTCATACACACCAGTATGGGCTTTACATCCCTTGAGATTCATGAGAAAATGCTGATCGGGGTAGGCTTCACAACTGTAAGTTGGCTTTGGGTCACCTTATTGACGTCGGCAGAGTCGAAACTTACCCTGGAGAGATTTCAGAAAGTAGCCTTTGGAGATGAAGCGGATAGCCGGCCGGGAGGTAAAGGCTTTAAGTTAAAACTAAGAAATCAGTTGATTGAGTCCCTTTTGGCCATCATCATGACTTATCTTTTACTTTTTGGTACTGGGCACTTGTTCATGCGAAATTTAGTCTTGGGACTACTATTTCTGGGCGTTTCAGCCATCATCGCTTATTATCTTTTAGCAAGCAGAAAGAGTTCATCCACTGACCCCCGTTGAGTCTGACTTTTTTTTCCGTTTAAAAAGCCCGGCCACCCTTCTCATCGATTTCTTTTCGAACTCCCAGAAAAAAGAAAATTGCCCAAACACAAATCCATAGCACAATAGTAAAATTTGGTAAAGAGGGAGCATAACGGCCAGGTAAATCAATGTCCCCAGAAAACCATCCAGCTTGTTATCCAAATTCAGTAAGGCGAACAATGGCTTTTTAAGAAAAAGCACGGAGGAGCCGGTCAACGCAAAAACCAACAAGACCAAAAATACCTGAGTGAGCGACTTAAGCTTCCAACGCTCCTGAAGCTTTTCCCCAATTTTTTTCATTGATCTTCGGAGGTAAAGATGTTCCAGGGAAAATAACCGGGCAGTGGTGCTTCTAGTTCAAGGTTTTCTTTTGAAACCGGATGCTCAAAAGAAAGTTTGTGCGCATGCAGGCCGATTCCCCCATTTTCCAGTGATCTTTTGGCTCCGTATTTCAAGTCTCCCACTATCGAATGCCCCATAGCTGACAATTGAAGTCTGATTTGATGGTGCCTTCCGGTTTCAGGGCTTACCTCGAGCAAGGCATACCGCTCTTTTTGCTGAACCAGCCTGTAGCTTAAAGTTGCTTTCTTAGCCCCGTTTTGTCCTGCTTTAGTCAGGTAGCTTGTGTTTTTTTGTGCATTTTTTGCCATCCAGTTTTCAAGTGTACCTGAGCTGTTTTCCATAATGCCTTCTACAGCAGCCAAATAGGTTTTCTTTACCTTTCGTGAACTAAAGGCCTCATTGAGGCGCTCAAGTGCCTTTGACGTTTTAGCCAACAGGACTAAACCACTTACCGGCCTGTCAATCCGATGGATGAGACCTACAAATACATTACCTGGTTTCTGGTATTTGGCTTTCAGGAAGGCAGCCACTTTGTGAGTAAGGGGTTCATCACCGGTATCATCGCCTTGCACCAGTAGCCCGGCAGCCTTTGAAACGGCGATCAGATGGTTGTCCTCATAGACCGGGACAAATTCATCCTGATTAATAGCACTCATCCAGATTTGGAAATTGTTGGCCTTTAACATCACTCACATAGTGAAAAATTGCCTCGGTCATGAGATGATTCAAATCAGCATACCTTCTCAAAAAGCGTGGTTTGAATTCCTTATTTATTCCCAGCATATCATGAGCGACCAGCACCTGACCGTCCACATAGGGGCCGGCACCGATACCGATGACCGGTATCTCAATGTTTTCAGCGACTTTTTTGGCCAGGGATGCGGGAATTTTTTCAAGTACAAGGGCAAAACAGCCGGTTTCTTCCAGTATTTGGGCATCCTCAATCAGTTTGTTTGCCTCATCCTCCTCTTTTGCCCTCACCGTGTAGGTTCCAAATTTATAGATGGATTGAGGGGTAAGGCCCAGATGACCCATCACCGGGACGCCTGCTGTAAGAATTCTGGCGATCGATTCCTTGATTTCAGATCCACCTTCCATTTTTACAGCGTGTCCACCGGACTCTTTCATAATCCTGATCGCACTCCGCAGTGCCTCACTGGAATTGCCCTGATACGAGCCAAAGGGCATATCGACTACCACAAGTGCACGTTGAACCCCCCTAACCACTGAGGCGGCATGGTAAATCATTTGATCAAGTGTAATGGGTAAGGTAGTTTCATGACCAGCCATCACATTGGAGGCTGAATCACCCACCAGCAATACATCAATCCCGGCCTGGTCAAATATTTTGGCCATCGTGAAATCGTATGCAGTCAACATAGCGATCTTTTCTGAGGAGCGTTTCATCTCCTGCAAGGTATGTGTCGTGATTTTTTTTGACTCGGCTTTGTGCACAGACATAGTCTTGTTCTGATTGAAATTGATGCCAAAGTAGGAAATTAACCCTCCTCCTGCCGATGATTTTTTTGAGTGCTATACTTTTTTAAACATACCTTTGCGTTTTTACAATGCAATCACCAATTATCGATATCATGAACTCTGTCCTGAAAAAGCTCATACTTTCCATAGTTGCATTTTTTGCTTTAGGGTCTTGCTCAACTGATTTTGACGTACTTGCTCCTTACAAAGAGATACCTGTGGTCTATGGTTTGCTCAACAGGTCCGATAGCCTCCACATTATAAAGGTTAATAAAGGCTTTGTCAATCTTGGTGCCGATGCCAACCAGATTGCTTCTCAAATTCCGGATTCAATTAACTATCCGGAAAGTGTAAGGGTTGAGCTTATCAATCAAAAAACCGGTGTAGCGGTGGCCATGTCCCGTAGTACCAGCATTCAGAAGGACACAGGTCTTTTTGCTTACCCGGATCAGGTTACCTATACCAGCACGCTGACACTCGATTCATCAGCAAGCTATACTATTAAAGTCACAAACCCTGCAAATGGAGTTACGGCTGAAGCCACAACCCCAATCGTGGGAAATTTTGCTGTTGAACCCAATTGTTTCCAATGCGAAATTGCCTTGGTACAGGTCAACCCAACAAATGGTGACACGCTTCTTCGCCGTAAGGTCTTCCCGGTAACATCAGCCCCCAATGCCCGATATTATAGTGTGGACATCAGGTATGTTATCGATGAGTTTTTCAGTGACAGGCCTCAATCTACAAGGATCCTAAATGGAGTAATTAATGCCGGAATAAGCACAGGAGCAAATTCAAACATAGAAGTTGTACTTAACCCTTCTGTCTTTTTTAACACGTTGGTCAGCAATATTGATATCACAAAAGATCCGGCCACCTTAACAGGCCGCACTGTCAGAGAAGTTGAAATCATCGCATGGGCTACTACTTCTGAGTTTGAACAGTACATAAGGGTATCCAATAACTTTTCTGCGATCTCTCAAACGAAACCCTTCTATACCAATGTTTCCAATGGGGCAGGCTTAGTTGCTTCCAGAAGGAGGGCAAGCAGGGCATATACCTTGTCAACCAATACAAGAGCCTACATAATCAGAGTCTACAACAGACCTGTAGGCGGTTACAAATTCTTTTAATTTCTGACAGGTTGTCATAGTGTACACGGCATTCAGCCGGTGGCATGCCTGTTGATGTAGCGTTCGCATCTAAGTATACATTCAGCGAACAGAAATCAAATTATTATGGGTAAGATCATTGGAATAGACCTTGGAACCACCAATTCTTGTGTGGCTGTGATGGAAGGGAACGAACCACTCGTTATCCCCAACAGTGAAGGCAAGCGCACTACTCCCTCTATTGTTGCATTTATGGACAATGG
Organism: Cytophagaceae bacterium; assembly: GCA_027488815.1. Lineage (GTDB taxonomy): Bacteria > Bacteroidota > Bacteroidia > Cytophagales > JAIYAX01 > JAIYAX01. The sequence goes on from JAIYAX010000012.1 coordinate 271,626, forward strand.
AAAAGGAGAAAGAAAAGTAGGTGATCCGGCAAAAAGACAAGCCATTACAAATGCTAGAAACACCATATATTCTATCAAGAGATTTATGGGTAAGAAGTTTGTTGACTCTCAGAAAGAAGCATCAAATGTACCCTATGAAGTAGTTAAAGGAAATAACGATGTGCCTATGGTTCGTATAGGAGATCGCTCGTATACCCCTCAGGAAATCTCTGCGATGATCCTTCAAAAAATGAAGGCAACAGCAGAAGAATATTTAGGCACAACAGTGACGGAAGCCGTCATTACAGTCCCGGCTTACTTCAATGATGCAGAGCGCCAGGCAACCAAAGAGGCCGGTCAAATTGCAGGGCTTGAGGTAAAAAGAATCATCAATGAGCCTACGGCTGCTGCTTTGGCCTATGGCCTGGATAAGCGTAACAAGGACATGAAGATTGCGGTCTTCGACCTTGGGGGAGGAACTTTTGATGTTTCAATTCTTGAGCTAGGTGATGGAGTATTTGAAGTAAAGGCTACAGATGGAGATACACACCTCGGAGGTGATGATTTTGATCAGGTAATCATCGATTGGCTGGCTCAGGAGTTTTTAAACGATGAACGCATCGACCTTCGAAAAGATCCTATGGCTTTGCAGCGATTGAAAGAAGCTGCAGAGAAAGCAAAAATCGAATTGTCCTCTTCAGCGTCCACGGAAATCAATTTGCCCTACATCATGCCGGTAGATGGTATACCAAAACATCTGGTTCGTACCCTAAGCCGTGCAAAATTCGAACAACTGGCAGATACCCTTTTCATCAGAACACTTGAGCCTTGCAAACGTGCTATGAAGAATGCAAGCATGAGTAATGCAGATATCGATGAAGTTATTCTGGTAGGGGGTAGCACACGTATTCCCCGCATTCAGGAAGAGGTTGAAAAATTCTTTGGTAAAAAGCCTTCCAAGGGGGTAAATCCTGATGAGGTTGTAGCAGTTGGAGCAGCCATTCAAGGAGGAGTTCTGACCGGTGAAGTGAAGGACGTTTTATTACTTGATGTTACGCCACTTTCTCTGGGTATTGAAACCATGGGCGGTGTTTTTACCAAATTGATTGAGTCGAATACCACCATACCTACACGCAAATCTGAGGTCTTTTCTACTGCTTCTGATAATCAGCCATCTGTAGAGATCCATGTGTTGCAAGGCGAAAGAGCCATGGCCAAAGACAACCGTACCATTGGTCGTTTCCACCTTGACGGTTTCCCTCCGGCACCCAGAGGTATCCCTCAAATTGAGGTTACTTTTGATATCGATGCCAATGGTATTTTAAATGTGTCAGCCAAAGACAAAGGGACTGGCAAAGAACAGAAAATTCGTATTGAGGCTTCTAGCGGACTTACCGATCAGGAGATTGAACGTATGCGAAATGAGGCGAGGAGCAATGAAGATTCCGACCGTCAGGCCAAAGAGAGAGTGGATAAACTTAATGCTGCTGACTCCATGATTTTCCAGACAGAAAAGCAACTGAGCGAGTTTGAAAGCAAATTGAGTGATGGCAACAAAACAGCCATTCGCTCCGCACTCGATGACTTGAAGAAAGCACATCAGGCTCAGGACCTGGGTGGTATCGACGCATCACTTGCCGCACTTAACACGGCATGGCAAGCTGCCTCTCAGGAAATGTATGCTGCAGGTGGAACCCAGTCTGGTCCGGAAAACTCTAACGCAGGTTCAGGGCAGGGAACAGGTACTGCCGATGGAAGTGCAGTGACAGACGTTGATTTTGAGGAAGTCGACAGCAATAAAAAATAATCGGTTTTACTTTTGATAGGAAGGTCGGCCCCGCTTGCGGGGCCGACCTTTTTTGCAACTATCCTGATCCAAATGGGGTTGAGAACTTGTGTACTGCCTTTTAATCCTGAGAAACGATCTACACCTGCATGACCATCCCGGTTTTCAATTAGCCTGTCGTTCTATTAAATTTTTAATCTCTACTTTCTAGATACCTCACTCAAGCTAATTCCATCTAGTTTGAATCACAGGCCCCACAGATGGGTATCGTCAGGTTTTCATCAGTATGCCAAACCTCTGGTTGATTCAAGCATTTGGGAGCAAGAGGAGACTAAATAATCATCCTGATCTCTTTGGTGTGGAAAGCTTTGAGTTGATCACTGACTTCAACAATAAGTTGGCCTGCCTGATTAACATCTCTGATGATCCCTACAAACAGCTTTTCTGCTTCGAACATCCGTTTTTCACCCAAGCCGTATAGATTGCTCTTGTAGGCAGCCTCAATTTGGGCATACTTTCCAGCCCTCAGTTGGAGATACCTTGCCTCCAGACATTGCAAAGTCATAGCCAGCACTTCATTAAGATCGAAAGTCTTGTCACTTAAAAGGGACATTGAGGTAGCTAAAGGAGCCTTGAAATTTTGCTGATTGATATTTAGGCCAATACCAACAACACAAACCATTTGATCCTGTATGTGGCATTCTGTTAGTATTCCTCCCAGTTTGCGGTTGTTCAGAAACAGATCATTAGGCCATTTCAGTTTGGCTGATTTTTTCATCAAATGAGTGATCATGTCCGTCAGGGCAAGCCCAACAGCCATGCTGATCAGGTATTGATTTTCCGGAACAAGAAAATTTGGTCGAAGTAATACTGAAAATGTCAGGTTTTGTCCCGGGTCCGATTCCCATGAATTTCCCAGTTGACCCCTTCCATTCGTTTGCTCCTCTGTGACCACTATTGTGCCCTCAGGAACGAACTGATTTTGAATGAGTTCAAACAAATAGCTGTTCGTTGACTGACACTTTGGCAGCCACAGCTGGTTTTGGCCTGTAAATAGCGTTCCTGATCCGGTAAGCAATGAACAAATTGCTATTTTTGCCTGAATCTAACGATAAATCCATTTTGCGTAAAAAAAAGAGTGAAGCCGACCGGCTTTGTGAGAGTGTCATCAAAGGAATGCAGGAGAAAAAAGCATCTGATATTGTGATGATGGACCTCAGGGAAATCAAAGGTGCCGTTGCCGATTTTTTTATCATGTGCTCTGCTAGTTCTGACAAACAGGTCGGTGCCATAGCAGACGAAGTTGAGGAGATGGTATTCAAAGAGACCAAGGAATATCCCTGGCATGTGGAAGGAATCGAGAACAAAGAATGGATTTTACTTGACTATGTAAATGTAGTTGTTCATGTTTTTCAGTCAGGCAAAAGGCAATTTTATGGCCTGGAAGAGCTGTGGGGTGATGCTAAGTCTTCACGTTTTGAACTGGAGCTCAGTTCACAAAACTTTAAATCATAGGCCTTGTTTTAAAAGTATCTAATTTGCCCGCAAGGGTCATGTATGTCAGAAAATAAAGAAACGAACACACCGGGAATGCAGGGAAACGACAAGCGTCGGAACAAGAACCTGATTCCTAAACCTCAGGGAAAGCCCAACATTCAATTGTATGTGATTGTAGGACTCTTCCTTTTTGTCCTGGTAATCACCCTTTTTAGCAAGAGCACTAGTACCATAGAAATACGTCAGAAGCGCTTTGATGAAATGTTTCTGGCTCAGGATGTCAAAGATGTCATTCTCGTCAACAACCAGTTTGTTGAGATAACCCTCAAAGACGAGGCAAAAAACAATGAAAAGTACCGTCAGGAGCTTCAGGATAAAATTCCTTTTAGCTATCAGAAAGGCCCTCATTACAAATTTCTGATCAGCTCGCCTGAGAATTTTGACCGGCATTTTACGGAACTGGAGAAAAGACTTCCTGAAAGTGAGCGGATAGGTTACCGGGTTGAGCAACGCTCCGACTTTAGCGCTATCTTTCTGCAATGGGGATTTTTATTCCTCATTCTTTTTGGCTTTTGGTACATGATGCGCCGAATGGCTACGGGTGGCGGAGGCGGACAGATTTTCAACATCGGTAAATCAAGAGCAGCACTTTTCGATGCAGAAAGCAAGGTAAAGGTTACGTTCTCGGATGTTGCCGGCCTCGAAGAAGCCAAAGAAGAAATCAAGGAAATTGTGGATTTTTTGAAGAATCCAGGCAAATTCACCAAACTGGGAGGTAAAATTCCTAAAGGGGCTCTTTTAATTGGCCCTCCGGGTACAGGAAAAACCTTGCTGGCCAAAGCAGTGGCCGGAGAAGCCAATGTGCCTTTCTTCTCCCTTTCAGGCTCAGACTTTGTAGAAATGTTTGTAGGAGTTGGAGCTGCACGAGTGAGAGATCTGTTCAAGCAAGCGAAGGAGAAGGCCCCTTGTATCATCTTTATCGATGAAATTGATGCAATTGGACGCTCAAGAGGTAGAGGTAGCATGCCGGGTGCCAATGATGAGCGTGAAAACACCCTCAACTCATTACTGGTCGAAATGGATGGCTTTGCAACCGACAGCGGAGTCATTATTCTTGCTGCCACCAACAGGCCAGATGTGCTCGACACCGCTTTGTTGCGTCCTGGCCGTTTTGACAGGCAAATCAGCATTGATAAGCCTGACATTGCCGGAAGAGATGCCATCTTCAAAGTACACCTGAAACCACTTACTTTGGGTCAGGATGTTGACTCTAAAAAATTGGCCGCCCAAACTCCCGGATTTGCCGGTGCAGAAATCGCCAATGTGTGCAATGAGGCAGCACTGATTGCTGCCCGTAAAGACAAGGCAGTGATTGAAATGCAGGACTTCAATGATGCCATCGACCGGGTGATCGGTGGTCTTGAGAAGAAGAATAAAATCATTTCTCAGGACGAAAAGAACATTGTTGCCTACCATGAAGCCGGGCACGCAGTCGCCGGGTGGTTTTTAGAGCATACCGACCCCTTGGTAAAGGTAAGTATTGTGCCCAGAGGGGTGGCTGCATTGGGCTATGCTCAGTATCTCCCCAAAGAGCAGTTTCTCTACCAAACCGATCAACTTATCGATGAAATGTGCATGACGCTGGGAGGCCGTGCAGCAGAAGAATTGATGTTTGAGAAAATATCGACCGGGGCACTCAGTGATCTGGAGCGTGTCACTAAAATGGCCTACAGCATTGTAGCTGTGTATGGCATGAATGAACGCATTGGTAACGTTTCCTTCTATGACTCTAAGCAATCAGAGTATAATTTCACCAAGCCCTATTCAGAGTCAACTGCGCAGGCTATTGACGAGGAAGTGCGTAAACTTATCGATGAAGCCTACCTCCGTGTGAAAGGATTACTGCAATTGCGTAGAAATGAGCTGGAGATCATCGCCAAAGAACTGCTGAAAAAGGAAGTCATCTTCCAGTCAGACTTGGAGCAATTGATCGGTAAAAGGCCTTTTGACAAGCAAACAGCCTATCAAGCCTACACAGACAAAGACAAGGTTAATGGACAAGCTGTAGTGGTTGAAAACAAGGCAGAGGAGAACAAGCAGGAAGATCATGCCATTGATGCCACTCCGGAGCCAAACAAAGAGGTATAATCACCTGCCCATTGAGCAACGCAAAGAACAGAGAGATCATCCTCTCCAGAATCAGGCAAGCACTGGCAGAGCCTACCACCAAGCCGGTCGCCAAGCCTGATTTTTCCTCTGATTTGTATGAGCGTTCCAGCGAAGACTCAGCAGTCATCTTTGCCTCCCAGTTGCGCCGATCCAAAGCCGAATTTCATTTTTGCATGGACAGTCAGGAACTCATGGGTCTGTTGCTTCAATTGGTAACAAGCAAACGATTTAGAGACATCCGTGCTTGGGAAGAACCCGTAAGAGAACTTCTCAGAGAGGCAGGCATCAACCATTTGGAACATGACCAACAGCTTGATCAGGTGGATGCCGGCATTACTCTTTGTGAGTACCTGATCGCTCGTACAGGCTCCATTTTGGTGAGTTCGGCTCAGGCTACAGGCCGCAGGCTTACCGTTTACCCTCCGGTACATATCATCATTGCGTATACCTCGCAAATTTTGCCTGATATTGAAGATGGACTGAGAGCTGTCAAAGCTAAGTATGCAGGACAGTTTCCTTCGATGCTTTGTCTGGTTAGTGGTCCTAGTCGTACAGCTGACATTGAGAAGACACTAGTGCTAGGCGCTCATGGACCTAAAGAACTCATTGTGATTTTAGTGGATGACAGTCCTTACCACTGAGCTTCCTGAGGGCAAATGCCTCTATTTCGCTTCCGATTTTCACCTCGGCGCTCCTGATGCTGCCTCAAGCGCAGCAAGAGAGCGAAAACTGATCCGTTGGCTTGAGCATATCCGTTCAGATGCTGCCGAAGTATATTTGGTTGGGGATATCTTTGATTTCTGGTTTGAATACAAGCACGTAATACCTAAAGGCTTTACACGACTGCTTGGCAAGCTGGCTGAGCTCAGTGATGCCGGTATCAGGATACACTTCTTTACCGGAAACCATGATATGTGGATGTTTGACTACTTCCCTACAGAGTTGGGTATAGAGCTTCACCGGGAGCCTATTGAGCGAATCTACAATGGTAAAAAATGGATCATCGGTCACGGGGATGGTTTGGGGCCTGGTGATGTTCAATACAAATTGCTCAAGAAGATATTTGCCAATCCGCTGTGCCAATGGGCATTCGGTTGGCTGCACCCTAATATCGGGATGTGGATCGCACAGCAATGGTCAAGAAAATCGAGGCTCCATAATCTTAAGAAAGAGGAAGATCATTTTTTAGGGGAAAGAGAATATTTACTAGCCTATTGCAAAGAAGTGCTTCAGCAGAGGCATGTCGATTTTTTTATTTTTGGTCATAGGCATTTACCATTGGACATACCACTAACTGCTGAAAGTCGATATGTCAATTTGGGGGAATGGATACGCTTTTTTACGTACGCCCGTTTTAAGTCCGGTGAACTAGAACTGCTGAAATGGGAAAGTTAATTTGGGGTTTGTTGTGGTTGATGGCAGAGTCTCTTGTAGCCCAACCTCTGGCCACCGCCAAAGTGGATCAACCGGCAACCCCAAGTCTTGACCGATATGGCAATTTGTACCTGAGTGACCAGGCAGGCAATATCCACAAGTACGATCCCCAAGGTCAGTTTTTGCTGAATTTTTCTCCTCCAAGACCAGGCGCAATTGCTTTGCTGGAGAGCTGGAACACAGTAAAGATCCTTGTTTTCTACAAAGTGTTCCAACGGTTTATGATCATGGATCGCTTCCTTACCCAGGTACCTTATTTTGACTTTGACCCCATGTCGGTAGGTTTTGCAAGAGTAGCTACCCTGGCGGCTGACGAGAATGTATGGCTCATGGACGACGGTGATTTTTCTCTCAAAAAGTTCAATCCCAGACTTAAGAAACTGGAAAACAGCACCCCATTGGATTTGGTACTTGATGCCAGGGAATATGATGTACGGTTTGCCCGTGAATACCAAAACCAGCTCTACCTTGCTGATTACCGTTCAGGCATATTGGTATTTGACAATCTGGGTAGCTACCGCAAGAAAATTGCGCTTGACTCAGTCGACTACTTCAGCTTTTTGGGGGATGAACTGTATACTTTCAAGGGCAATCAGCTAAGTTTTTTTCATCTCTACAGCTTTGAGGAGCGAAAAATAAACCTCCCCCAGGAAGGTGTAAAATATGCTTTGGTAACGGATCAGAAGTTAATCCTTTGCTACCCGGATAGAGTTGAATGGTGGGAGAAACCCTAGCAATTAAGAACCGTTGGCTGGAATTAAAAAAAAGGCAGATTGTTCTGCCTTTTTGTTTTTAAAAGAATGAAACCGTTTTTCGGCTTTGCGAATGCGGGGCTTTTCAGCACTACCGTTCAACCGAAGATCCATACTTCACCTATACGAAAATTTGCCATACGAAGCACTGTACCCCCGCTTTTGCAAAACCGATGCTAGCGGATGCCCTTCTGTCTTCTGTGTCTTGAAATGCTTTTCTGCCAATAGTTTTGGCTACCATGTCAAGTTGTTTGGTAGTCCGTGTGTGTTGCCAGTGCGTGGCGTATTTTTATTTTTTTGAATCGTGGGAAATTTTTTGGAAACAATTTTTCCAGGGTGGGGCAGACACACTCTCTTGCAAGTTTTGCTTTCAGCGTTGCCTTGTGAGACTTGCAAGAGTGTGTGTCTGCTGCGTTGGTTATACAGTTAAAATATTATTTCCGCCTTCATCAATAATAATTTTCTGATTGTCAAACTGTGTTACCAATGCGAAACCGTTGTAAAAAGGTTCTATCGCCAAATATCTTTCCTTGTAGATTTGGTTTCCGCTTTTGTCAATGTGATGCCAGCCGTTTTTATCTTTTGCCGTTGCGAATTTTTTGTGAAAAATACCCAAGTCAAGAAATGATTTGTCGTTGATGAAATTTCCTTTCGTGTCAATGTGTTTGCAAAAACCATCATAAGTTTTCACACAAGCAATTCCGTCCTTGAAGTCGCCACAATAAATAAAGTTGTCGGTGTAAATTCTTTTGCCGTCAAGGTCAATATGAAAGTAGTTATTGCCGTTACAAACTGGACAAAGGTTTTCCTGAAAGTTCCCTGTCCATGAATATGAATGTGAATACGCTTTTAGTCCTTTGTCTGTGATGTGAAAGCACTTGTCCGCTTGCACAACTGCGGCACGATTGCAATAGAAACCAAAAGTCCTTGTGAACCTTTCATCATAAAGTTGTCTTCCGTTGCTGTCAATGTGATAACTACCGCTTTCGTCTTGCACCGGTGCTAGACCGGGAGAATGGAACTTCAACACTTCAATAAACTGTCTGTCGAAAATTTCTTTTCCGTTAAAAAGAAAGTGTGTATTGTCTGCTGAAACTTTTATGTCTTGCCAATTCATTAGTTCAATAGTTTTTGTTTGAGTTGAGAAATTTTATTTTCCGAGAGTCCGCACCAAAGCAAGTAAGGTTCAATTCCACCCTTTTCTTTCACAATGTCAAGCACAATGTTCAATCGGTGAAGTTGAACATCAACTTCGCTTGCCAAATAATCAGCATAAACCGTTTCAATCGGTGTTTCAGCAAGTAAGTGAAGAAACGAAATAAAAATCCCTGTTCTGTCTTTACCAGCAAAGCAGTGAACGGCAACTGAGCCGTCTTGTTCATTGATAATGGCTTCCATAGCGGTTTTGATTTTATCATTACAACCAATTCCGAAAAAGCGATAAGCGATTTCTTCATTAGTTCCCTGATGATGGTTCTGAATAAACCAGTCAGGTTGATTCCAAGGGTCAAGCGGTGTTCGCACATAGTTGAATTTGGCTTGTGTCGCTTCGTTGTAGGGCAACTCATCAATTTCCTTGTCTGCTCTTAAATCAATTACTGTTTTAATCCGCTTTTCATTCAGCAATTCATTAAACCTGTTTTCATTCTGAAACAAAGTCATTGTAGCGGTTCTGAAAATTCTTCCGCTTTTGATTTTCGGATTGTGTGCGCTGATGTCACGAAAGTTCCAAAGAAGATCTCTGCTGTAAATCCATTCACAAAACCATTTTACATCTTCCTGCTCTGTTTCTGTTGTGATTGATTGAATGGATGAATAAAAGAAGTCAAGCAATTTTCTTTTCTGCTTATTCGCTTCGGGCAAAAACAAAGTTCCTTTTAGCTGATAGAATGGCTCTTGTTCCTCTCTGCTTAAAACATTTGCGATAAAATACTTCGGTAGAAAATTGAACTTATTGTGCCCTTTTGAAAGATGCTTTAACTGGATAGCAACTTGCAAGGCGATGTTGTAGAAAAAATAAAACTGGTAGCCGTCACTTCTTCGTTGCATTGAAGAACAACTTTCAAACTCGTAAAGAAATTTCTCAATCAGTTCTTCAACTTGCTTTTCATTTCGCTGCGTGGTTTTGTTGCGGTTGTAATCTCTTACTAGTTGATGCAAATATGTTCCAATCTCATACTTGCTTGGTCTTTTTTCATAAAGAATTGTGTCGCCAATGTTAGAAATCTCTGAACCCAAATAATTTCTGTCAATCTCATTGATGTTTGTGCAAATGGCAAATTCAATTTTCGGTTGTGCTTTTAAGTATGCAACAACTTTGCTTCGCATCGCTATTTCACGAATGGATTGAACATCATTCTGAAATTCTTTATGCAATTCATTAATCAAATTCTTCGGCTGAAAATCTTTGTCAACCAAAAGTTGAATGTCAATGTCAGAATTTGGTGTTGCTTCATTTCTTCCGAATGAACCGTAAAGCAAAGCAACATCAACGCCTTGTATTTTCGAAAATAATTTTTGGATTTGTTCTATTGTTTTTAGTTGTTTCATATTATTTTGGTTTACGCATGTTACATGTTTTACAAAGTGGTTTCGCTTTGTAGTTTATTACTAAATCCCGATAGTTAGGGCTTGTCAGCACTTCATCAATTGTTGATGTTTCAATGTTGCCAAAATCGCCAAGAGATTTTCGCAAGTTGTCGGGGGCACAGCAGGGAGATATTTTCCCAGTTGCCGAAATCCAAAGTTCCTTTTCAAGAAAAGGACATTCATAATCTTCAGGAACTTCTATGTTTTCATTCTCATGTAGCGGAATGATATTTTCCAAAATCACTTTTTCACCATTTGGCTTTTTAAATTGCTCCTGTGCTTCGTATGCTTGTTGCACATACTCGTTCCATTTTACAACACTCTCGTTTGATGCTTTCATTGAAAGCCCATCAATCTCTTTGAAGTGTGTCCACAACTGATGTCCTTTTACTCTGTCAACTCCCAACGCTGCCGCAAGTTTTACTATGTCAGCTAATTCGTGCATATTATTCTGCATAAATGTGAGTTGTAGTGTAACACGACAGAAGTAACCCGTTTCAAGAAAGTATTCATCACGATAGGCTACAAAGCGTTTTACATTTTCAAGCACTTCATTAAAATTCACACCCAACATTATTTTCTCTGCTGTTTCAGCTGTTGCTCCATTCCAACTAATCTTTACATCAGTGGTATTCGGCACAATCATCTTTGCCCAATCTTCAACTGAATGCTTTTTAGGAAATGTTCCGTTAGTAGTCAGATTGATTTTAATTCCAAACTTTTTTGATAGTTCAAAAATTCCTTCAATGCCCTTGTAGAGTAGAGGCTCGCCCATCGTTGAGGGAATAATTTCTTTCACTGCCAATTTTTCGGCTTGTTCAAATATTTCTTCAACTGTTTCAAACTTCATTCGTCTGCGTTTCACTCCCGTTTCTTTGTAAAGCGTTGGAATGAAATCGCTGTAAGGACTGTGTTCCTCACACATGATGCACTTCAAGTTGCAATCTTCTGGATTGGTGTCAATCGTTATTCGCCAAAGCTTTTTTAGAGTAAAGCGGTTGTAAATTTTCTCTAACTCTTTACAATGGCCATGAATGTTTGGAACTGTTCCACTCTCTGAATACAAATAACCTATATCACCAAACTGTTTCATCAGTTCAGGATTTTGAATAGCAAACTCCATTTGTTCTTTTAGTGAATTTGTATTTCGGTGTTCAAATAAAAGTCCGTTCAGTTTGTGCTGAACAAACTCTTTCATTCCTCCAAAGTCAGCCGTGATGACTGGAACTTTACATGCTTGTGCTTCGTGAATTACAAGCGGTGAATTTTCTGCCCAAATACTCGGAACAACAATGCAGTCAACTTTTGCGAAAACATCATTCGCCAAATTGTGATTGATGTATTCTCCTGCAAATTCAATTTTGTTTTTTGAATTTGCTGCAAGCAATTTCAAGGCATTGGTGCTTTGTCCGTTTTCTCTGCCGAAGATTTTCAATGTTGCAGATTCTTCAATTTGTTTAAACGCTTCAATCAAATGATTCAAACCCTTTGCGGGAATGAGAGTTCCGATGTAGCCGAAAGTGAAGTTGGTTTTCTCTTTTGACTTTTCGGTTTGTGTGAGATACTCTAACGGAAAACCGTAATCAAGAAATACAATTTTGTTTTCAGGAACTCCAAACTCCTTGATGAAACGGTTTCGCAAATAATTTGAAGGAGCAATGAACAAATCAACATTGGTTATCACTGCTTTGGTTTCAATCATTCGTTGATGAATCCATTTGCTCCAACTTTCAATGTCGCTTTCTTCGGTTTCTTTTCTGCCACTGAAATAAACTTTGTAACAGTCAGTCGCACACTTGCGGTCATTCTGTCCTGAGCATAACCGAAAATTATTTTCGTTGCCAATGCTTCGTGTAAGAAACTGTCCTCTTGGACACATCAACCAAAAATCGTGAAGCGTAAACACGATTGGAATTTTCTGCTTGTTGAGTTCGTCAACCAAACCAGTTGAAAGGTGATTGAGATGTCCGATATGAGCTATATCAGGTTTAAGTTGTGAAATGAGTCTTGCAAAATTGCTGTCAAGCAACTTGTGTCTGTATCCGTCTTTACCTTGTGGATTATTTACAAAATAGAAGTCAAGATTTGCATTTTCGTTTTTGTGGCGAATGGCAAAGTCAGGCGAATAAGGATTTTCCTCTCTCGTGAAAACTGAAACCTTGTGATGCTTTGAAAGCTCGTTGCAAATGCTTTGGCTGTATACTTCCGAACCAGCGTTGTAGTTTGTCGGGTAGCCATGAATGATTTTAAGGATGTGCATTAGTAGATAATTTGAAAGTCAGACAATTTTTCTTTTTTGAACAAGTAGTTCGGATGGTCACACCAAAAAGCTGTTTTCAAAAGTTTGTGCTTTAGCACAATCACTAAGCAGAACTTTTCTTTGACGGCAATTCCTTTTTGACTGAGGAAAGATGGCGTTACGATTGCAAGTTTCTTTTCTTGCTTGCTCACATTAACATGAGGGAGAACCTTGTAGAGAAGCGTAGTGTCAATACTTCTGTCCCAACCCTGCATCATGAAATGATGCGATAAGTAAAACTCTAAAATTTGGTTTGGCATATCGAAAATGGTTTTGATTACGGCACAAAGGTGAGTTTAAATTCAAAGCATATTTGATTGGGCTAAAAAATTATCCCTATATTTGTCAAATAATTGCCAATTTAGATGAATGAGATAAAATTTATTGGTTCGCCTCTGCGTATGCAAGCGCTTCAAAAGCTAAAAGTGTTTCTTGGAAACCCAGGAAAATTCTGCCTAATCGTTCTGGGTTCTCGTGGTTCGGGTAAACATTTCGCCATAGAAACTGCTTACAGTGAAATATTCCAGAATGCAGATAAAGACCTTTGTTTAGAAGATTTGAAATTCATTGAGCCAAATGATTTACCAGTTGAAGCAGATGCGTTGAACGAATTGTTTAAGGAATGGGAACATAAAACATTGGTCATTGAGGACGTTGAAGAATTGACAGATGAACAGCAGAAACTTTTGTTCAAAGCGTTGTCAACTACTGATGGGACTTTTGGAATAGGAAAAAGTATCAACTTGCGAATTGTCTTTACTTCTTCAAAGAGTGCTGATGCTTTACGAACCGATAAGGATTTGATTCTTGGTTTGTTTTGGGATAGAATTAGTCAGCTTATAGTTGAATTGCCTTCTTATAAAAAAGATGATGAAAATATTCTGCAAGATTTCTACTCCACTTGGAACAAAATGAGTTTTGAAAAAACAAAAGGTTACAAACACCTTTCAGGAACACCGAAGAATCCGACACTTGAAAGATTCTTAGAAGAAAATGCTAAAAAGTTTGAAGGCGGCTTTCGTGATTTAGATAAAATTGCTTGTTTGTATTTCAACTACAGAATATTGCATTATGGAAGTCAAAAGAAAATTATTGATGAAATTGAAAAGAAAGTTGTTAAAAGTGTCACTGATGATTTCTTTTCAAAGTCGCAAATGCAGGGAAGTTCGGACAATGATGAAAGTGTTTATCAATTTCAAGTTGGATTAACACATCAAGAATTGTTAGGGAGATACAAGATGCAGTTAAGAAGATGGGCTGTTAAAGAATATGGTGGCCTTGGAATAGCGGAAAAGAAACTTGGCTTTAAGCCGGGCAGTATGAAAAATTATGTTGAGACAAAGGTTACAACCAAGCACAAAGCAAACGAGGCAAAGCCGAAGCAAAAATAAAGCGTTGGCAAAAGTGGCTCTTTTGGCTTTGCGAAGGGTTGACTTTGTGGGTTGGGGCAAAGCCAAATGTGCCACTTGTGGGCTGGCTTAAAATTGTTTTCAAAAAATGCGGGTGGCAAAAAGTAAAAATACAGAAGCGTTGGCTTGTGCGGTCGGTATGTTGTCAGTCCAAGTTGTCAAAATAGCTCAATGTCTTTAATGTTTTGCTGTCTGTTTAATGGTTCGGAGTCGCTGAAATAGGGTTTCCGCTAACTACTTCTTTGACCCTAGCTCTTTGAGGAGTTCTTCCACGGACTTTTCCAATTGAAGATCTTTGCCCTGGGCGCATGATTCAGGTGAATTATACACCACTACATCAGGCACAAGCTGAGTGTTCTCCAGGTACTTGCCCCTATTATCGACAATGCCCACCTGAGGGATACCGAAGTACAGACTAGGATCCATCAGCGTCTCCCACCATACTGCAGTTGCAGTTCCCGGTACAGGACTTCCTACAATTTTACCAATGCCAAGCTCACGATACACAAAAGGGAAAAAGTGTGCATCGGAATAGTTTCCTTCATTTACGAGCACGATAGAAGGCTTGGTCCATTTACGCTGAGGATCAAATCCGATTTTTACTTCTCTGGGCACTAGATCAACATATTTTTTACCGCTCAGAAATGTCACCAAGTCATCGTGAAGCCATCCCCCGCCATTGAAACGGGTATCTACTATCAGGGCCTCTTTGTTGGCATGCCTGCCCAGTACCCGCTCATAGAAATCACGGTAGGAATAGTGGCTCATTTCGTCCACATGCACATAGCCAAGTCTGCCCTGTGAAAGTTTCTCCACCATAGCTTCATTTCGTTCTCTCCAGCGGTGATACATCAAATAGCTTTCTGTGCCTAAGGAGCCTGGTTTCACGGTTTCTTCCCATCGCTCCTTGGTTAACTCATCGTACAATCCAAGTAATGTGTTTTTGCCAGACTTTCGGTTCAGCAGGGGCCAAAAATCAAGCCCGGGTTCGATGCTGACACCGTCAATGCTTTCTATGATGGTACCTGTTTTTACTTTGCCGGACTTCAGATCGAGTGGTCCCATAGGAAGCACCTCAGCTATTCGGATACCCTTGCCCCTGTACTGGAAGTCATAAATCACACCCAATGAGGCAGTTTCGTCATTCCTCTGACCCATGCTCCGATAACCAGCCCCGGTATGAGAGGCGTTGAGTTCACCCAGAAGTTCGCTTAACAGATCAGCAAAGTCCCAGTTGTTGTCAATGCTGGGGAGAAATCGAGCATATTCTTTTTTGTAGAAATCCCAATCAACTCCATGCAGGTTAGTCACGTAGAATTTCTTTTTCGCCTGTCTCCAAACATGTTCAAAAAGATAGGCTCTTTCTGAGGGCTCATTTAAGGTCATTTCCCCTTTGATCATGATTGCCTCGGCCTTTCCACTTTCGGGATCTATCTTTTGTAAGTTGCCTCCGGTAAGCAGAAATAAGTTTTTACCTTCTTTGTCAAACTGAAGGTCTCCTCCTGCGGCACCTAGCTTCACCAATAATTTGGTTTCCTTCTCCCTGATTTTGTGTACCCAAAGGTCAAATCCTTTTTCAAAGCTTGCCAGGTAGTAAAGTTTTTCGCCATCAGGAGAAAGCAGAGCATCACTTAAGTCAGCGGAGTGAATAGTTAATTTCTCTTTTCTTTCTTGAAGACCTTTCCAATCAATCAGTAATGGTTTTACTTCGGCATTTTCCTTTTTATCATCTTTCTTGTCCTTATCCTCCTTTTTGCCATCAGACTCTTTTTTGTTTTTTTCCTCTATTTCCTTCAGGAGCTCAAGCTCTTCTTTGCTCAACTTAAAGCGGTCAAATGCTTCTTTGGTTAGAAAAATCCCGTACACATCCGATTGGGCACCCCAGGAGGCATGGTTTTTTAAACCATCACGGTCAGAAAACCAGGTGATTACTTTACCTCCCATTGACCAGGTGCCTCCGTAGTCATTATAACCACTGCGGCTTAGGTTGATCACTTCTGACTTACCGTCTGCTGAAATGAGTCCCAGTTCACCGATCCAATGGTCCTTTTGAATAAAATTGATCAGCAGCCATTTACTGTCTGGGCTCCAGCTGAAATACTGATCTCCGTCGGAATAGCTGTAGTTTTTGTTTGCCGGATAGATGGTACGGCTGGATTTGGTGGCTATGTTGTAGACTTTGAGTGCTGTTCGTTCTTCCAGATAAGCGATTTCTTTTCCGTCGGGTGAAAATTCTGGTTGGAATTCTTCTGCCGGACTATCCACAATCGTTTCCTCTTTGAGTAAAGTAGATGCATAAAAATAAGGTTCCTGACTACGAACTATGGAACTGGTATACACATTCCAAGACCCGTTTCTTTCGGCGGCGTAAAGGATTTTTTTACTATCAGGGCTCCAGCTTACAGACCTTTCCTGTTCAGGAGTATTAGTCACTCTTTTGGTTACACTACCGTTTACAGCCGTTACAAATACTTCTCCTCTGAAAATGAAGGCGATCTCTTTGCCGTTGGGGGCCAGCGAAAATTCTGTTGCTCCGGATTGAACTGGCACTGCTTTTTGGCTGATGCTACGTTGATCAGTGTAGATGCGAATGTCAAGTTTTTTGGCTTGCTGCCCGGGAACAAGGGTGTAAATACCACCATCAAAAAGAAAACAAAGAACCCCTGTGTTGGAAATACTCAAAAAACGAACGGGATGCTTTTCAAACCGGGTAAGTGCTTCTGCTTGAGAAGGCCCTTGCAAGCCTAGCCTATACACATTGAAACTGCCGGACATTTCGCTGAGATAATACAGTGTTTTACCGTCTGCTGAGGGTGCTGGATTTCGGTCGTCGCCCTCAAAAGAGGTAAGTTTGGTATGTTTTCCGGAATTACGCTGATACATCCAGATGTCTCTGGCAAAAGCAGATTGCTGATGCTTTCTCCAGGTGTTCTCGTAACCTTTGGCATCTTCATAAAACATGGTATACCCATTTGCATCCGCAATGATTTTTGGATTGAGTGCCGGAGTGGTAATCACCTGACTCATGCGACCTCCGTTAACTGGGGACGAATAGACCTCTGGTAAAGCTCCGGTAGGGTATTGGGTATTTAACACCTGATCCTGAATGCTGGCCGTGTAAATGATCTCTTTATCGTCCAGGCTAAAATCCTGCGGCATTTCACCAAAAGAAAAGCTGGTCACTCGTACAGGCTCTCCTCCACTGATCGGCATGGTGAAAACATCCATGTTGCCATACCGATCAGAGGCAAAGGCCAACGTTTTACTGTCTCTTGACCAAATAGGCCGAAAGTCATGAGCAGCATGTCGGGTGATGGCTTTTGCTTCACCACCTGCTGAGGATATCAGGTATATGTCACCTTTAAAGGAAAAAGCGATGAATTGTCCATCTGGTGAAATAGCCGGATAGCGCAACCATAAAGCTTCCTGAGCATTTGCATGAGAGAAGCCCATCATGCAGAAAAGAAGAAGAAGTTTTAATTTCATGGTCTAAGGGTTAAAATCTTGAATTTGAGATGCGTTCACTAAAGCCAATGTAAATGTTCGACAAAAAAAAGAATTCAAGCAAATTGACCAAACGCCAAAACAGTAGATGAATGGCTGTAATGGTTGACCATTGCAGGCTCAAGCAAAGACTGTGGAGCCTTCTGTGCAGTTTTTACACATATCGATTTCGGACCTGGATTTTAGCAAAGAAGCCCTAAAATTTTGATAAGGTACACTGTTCCAGATTTGAGCCAAAGGCTGATCGAGTACGGTACCCATGGAATGCTGCGCATCCTTGTCAAAGCAGCAGGGCACTACCTTTCCATCCCAGGTAACTACACAGGAATGCCACATTTTCCAGCAGTGGTTGAGCCATTTGTTTTTTATCTGCCAGTTGCCATCTGGATGTTGCTCGTAGCGGCTATACTTTTCCTGTATGGGGATTAAGTCTGAGCCAAGCTGATAGTCATAGATCTGGGCCGTTTTAAATACGATTTGATCAACTCCTAACTTTCTGGCCAATCTTTTAGCCTCTTTTATTTCATGCTCATTGTGCCTGACCACCAAAAACTGAAAGACAAGATATGGGGTCATAGACCCTAACTTTTTTTTCCACTCAATCACCCTTTTTGTGCCTTCGATCACTTTTTCAAGTTGGCCTCCGATTCGATAGGCTGCATAGCTTTCCTGGCTTGTGCCGTCAAGCGAAATGATCAGGCGACTAAGGCCACTTTCTACGGTTTTTCTGGCCTGCTCATCACTTAGATAATGAGCATTGGTAGAGGTAGCCGTATATATCTTTTTTTGGCTGGCATACCTGACCATATCCAGAAACCGGGGATGGAGGTAGGGCTCGCCTTGAAAATAAAAAGTTAAATAAAAAGCCGTTTCGCTGACTTCATCCATGAGCCTTTCATACATCGATTGATCCAGCATGCCGGTTGGTCTGCTGAATGATCGTAAGCCACTGGGGCATTCCGGGCAGCGAAGGTTGCATGAAGTGGTCGGCTCTATGGCCAGCGACATGGGCAAACCGCTGATGGTGGCTTGCCTGCTAAGCCGGGAATAAAAATAGCTTCCTACAACCCTGAGCATATTGGAAATCCTGCTCCAGGACAAGGTCTGAAGCATCACGACATAATCATGCCAGGCTGTGATAAGCATTTTGTATTAAAAGTTAAAGAATGATCTCACGTGTTCGTCCAATGCAGCAGGCTGTTCCGCATGCACCCAATGTCCTGCATTAGGCACGGTCACCAACTCACTTTGGGGAAAATGATGAGCAATCAGGTTGCTATCAGAGTTAAGAATGTAACCAGAACGCTCTCCCCTGACAAAGCAAACTGGGCCTTCGAATATTGACTTGTCCGGAAGCCCTTCCCCAATACGCTCAATATGTTTATCAATCACGGGCACGTTGATCCTCCAGGCAAATTGACCATCTTCTTTTCGGTATAGGTTTTTCATCAGAAATTGAAGAGTATCTTCTTCCTCTACGTACTTTCTAAGGAGGTCCTCTGCGGCTTTTCGGCTTTCCAGATGGGTATTAAATGCTTCCTCAAGCCCATCTAGTATGATGTCATGGTGTACGGGATATTGCTTTGGAGCAATGTCAACGACCATAAGCCGGCTAATAAGGGAGGCATTTAACACCGCTAAATTCATGCATATTTTTCCTCCCATGCTGTGCCCGATCCATTCCGCTTGGTGGACCCCATGTTGATAGCAGAATTCTTTGAGATCATCGGCCATTACCTGATAGTTAAATTCATCAGCCCAGGGGCTGCGGCCATGGTTTCGCATATCCATCAGATATACTTTTCTACTATCCGCCCAAGCTTTGGCAAGAGTTTGCCAGTTATCTGACGAGCCAAAAAGTCCGTGAACAATTAAGAGAGGAGCGCCCTCGCCAAGCACCCTGTAATGAAGTGGTACGGTTTGCATCGGGAGTTAAAATTAGCGTATGTAAACAGTTTTTTCCTGAATGGCACTCATCTGACCGATGGGTTTCAATGAAAGGCCATGTGCCCTGCCTAGTTCTTCAAATTCTGTGGTAAAATCCGGGTCAATGGCGATCAATAAGCCTCCGGAAGTCTGTGGGTCACATACAAGATTTAGATAGTCCGGGTTTTGCAAGTGTAGTTTACTTCCATATGAAGTCCAGTTCCTTTGAGTTCCCCCAGGGATTGCCTTTTGACTCAGGTATGGGTTCAGCCCATCGATCAAAGGGATTTTTTCATAGTTAATATGTGCCGAAAGCCTGGACCCTTCACACATCTCAATCAGGTGACCAGCCAGGCCGAAACCCGTTACATCCGTAATGGAGTGTACCCAAGCCAAGGGTCCTAATTCATATCCGATTTTATTCAAGGTCGTCATTTGCTGAATAGCCAGTGCGGCATGTTCTGCTGAGAGTATCCCCTTTTTTTGAGCTGTGCTCAAAATACCAACGCCTAGTGGCTTACTGAGGTATAGCAGGTCACCTGAAAGTGCACTGCTGTTGGTTTTGACGTGCTCCTTCTGAGCCATGCCAGTGACTGCCAGTCCAAAGATGGGTTCAGGAGAATCAATGCTATGTCCACCCGCCAAAGGGATGCCCGCCTCTTCACAAATGGCTCTTCCACCACGCACGACCTCTGCCGCTACCGAAGGAGGCAACTGACCTATTGGCCAGCCTAGAATAGCAATGGCCATTAAAGGCTTTCCACCCATGGCATACACATCGCTAATGGCATTGGTAGCGGCTATTCTGCCAAAATCATAGGCATCGTCAACGATAGGCATGAAGAAATCAGTTGTGTTGATCAGGACTTGTCCATGATCAATTTCCCACACAGCCGCATCGTCTTTGTGTTCATGGCCTACCAGTAAAGCTTTGAAAGGGCTTCCTTTAGAAGAACCGGCAAGTATTTCATCCAATACAGCAGGGGAAAGCTTGCAACCGCATCCGGCTCCATGACTGTATTGGGTAAGTTTTATTTTATCATTCATGGATTTTCTTGAGCATGTTGGTGTTCATCATTTCTTCTACCGCCTGATCCATATTTCCAGAGCAGTTGATTTTACGTATGTTCTTCGATCCGCCTTTTTCGAGGTCAAATTCATAGCATCGGTCATAATACCTGAGGGTTAGGGCTGCTACCTGATCAAATTGATCAAGTTGTAATGCTTCAAGAGCCATTTTACAATATTGAGGTCCCATTTTTCTTTCAATTTTCTTGATGGCTTCTTCAAGCAAAGCTTTGTCTACATTGGCATAGCCTTCCACCAGGCTTTCAATTCTTTTTAGAATGGGAACTTCTACCAAAAAGATGTTTGCCTTTTCAAACTGCCGGTAAAAGCCATCCGGGATACAAAGTCTCCCGATCATTCGGCTTTCATGCTCTACCCAAAGGGGTTTATGCGGATCAAGTCCATAAAGTGAATACCCCAACAGATTTTCAAACTGCTCCTGACTGGGCTGCTTGGGCATTCCTAGACCACCAAATGCCGAGCCTTTATGTTTAGCCAGACCCTCGAGGTCTACCACCTGTTCTTCTTTTGCTTTAAGCCTATGTAGTAGCTCCGTTTTACCAGAGCCTGTGTATCCGGAAACAAGATGTAGAATCCTCTCTTTTTCAACTTCCAGCAGCAATTGCTTTCTGAGAGATTTATAGCCACCGCTAATGACCTGCACCTCAAGACCTGCGTTTTGCAGTAGCCAGGCCATTGAGGCACTTCTTTTACCTCCTCTCCAACAATAGAGAGTTATTGGCAATGGGCTTTTGTATCTCCTCACGAATTGAACAAATCCGGTCATTTTAGGACCAACAAAACTTAAACCCAGATCAAAAGCTGCCTCATAGCCCTTGTGTTTGTAAGCGATGCCTACTTCTTTTCTTTCTTCGTCTTGAAGCAATGGCAAATTGATTGCACCAGGGAAATGTCCTGAAGTATACTCAGATGGGCTCCGCACATCCAGAAGTAGACCTGCTGGTTTTTTATGTTTAAGGTAATCCCCAGCTTCGAAGTAGGGAATGGACATTAAGCTTTCAGTTGTCGCTTGTACATGCCGATGGTGTTTTCGAGACCATAGTAAAGCGCATCGCAAATCAGGGCATGTCCTATGGAAACTTCCTCCAGAAAGGGAATTTGTTTTTTCAGAAATCCCAGATTTTCAAGACTAAGGTCATGCCCGGCATTCACACCAAGCCCAAGACGTTGAGCAAGCTCGGCAGCTTTAACATATGGCCTTACAGCTCCTGATTTGTCTTTTGGGTAAAGGCTTGCGTAAGGCTCTGTGTAAAGTTCAATACGATCTGTGCCAATTGCAGCGGCAGCCTCAATTTGTTCAAGATCAGTTTCGATGAATATGGACACCCGAATACCTGATTCCGTGATTTGTCTGATGATCCTCTGAAGGAACGTACCATGTTCAATCACATTCCAACCCGCCTGACTGGTTATTGCCCCCGGAGGGTCAGGTACTAGTGTAGCCTGGGCAGGCTTTATTTCCTGCAGCAATTGCAGGTATCGATCGTCTGGATAGCCTTCTATATTGAATTCAGTTTGTAAAACAGGCTTGAGTTGAATGACATCCTGATACCTGATATGCCTTTCATCAGGCCGGGGATGAACGGTGATGCCCTCTGCCCCAAAACGCTCACAATCCAAAGCCGATTTCACCAGGTCAGGATTGTTTCCACCTCGGGCATTCCTAAGGGTCGCAATTTTATTGATGTTTACACTGAGCCTGGTCATGCCTGTTAATTTGTGTATTTTTGCAGCAAAATTAACTTAAAACTCACCCTTCATGTCACTCAAGGAGAAAATAGAAGCCGACATCAAAGCCGCTATGATAGCGAAAGACAAAGATGCATTGCGGGCCTTGCGAGGGATCAAATCCATGATACTCCTTGCAGAGACCGAAAAAGGTGCTTCAGAAGCTCTAAGCCAGGAATCGGAAATCAAGTTGCTCCAAAAAGCCGCCAAACAACGAAAAGAATCTCTCGAGGTGTACGAGAAACAGGGTAGGGCTGATCTGGCTGAAATTGAAAAGTCAGAGCTGACGATTATCGAACGGTATCTGCCTGCGCAACTAAGCGGCGATGCTCTTCGTGCAGAAATCGAAAAAATAATCAAATCCGTAGGAGCAAGTTCTGCTGCCGATATGGGCAAAGTGATGGGTCTTGCGAATAAAGAACTGGCAGGAAAGGCAGATGGCAAAGCTATCTCGGAAGTTGTGAAAAGTATTTTGAATTAATACAATTTTGCTGAAATTTGTTCCTCGATTCGGCACATCATGGCAAAAGCAACCAAAACAGCACTCCTTCTAAGCAAAATCATAGGCCGGTTTAAATGGGCCTTGCTGATTTTCGCAGTGCTTTATTGTACTTCCAAGGCAGCTGATGGAATTGATCATGCTAAAAATCAAACCGATTATATCCATTCGATCATTGCCCCGGTTGGTCCGGCATCTGATCTGATGATAGAGCTGATCTCCAAAGTTCGCCATTTTAGAAACTAGACTTTTCAGCCAATTTTCCTTGCGGCTTTTACTGGTTGATAATTTCGACTCGTTCACGTTTAATTTAGTTGCCTATTTCAAAACCCTTGGTGCTGAGGTCAAATTAGTCCGAAACGATATTCACCCGGATAAAACAGAGCCCAATTCATTTAACGGGATAGTCTTAGCTCCCGGTCCGGGTAGGCCGGAGCACTCTGGATTTTTGATGGACTACCTAAAGCTCCAATTGCCCACTTTGGGCATCTGTCTGGGTCATCAGGCCATTGGCTTGCATGCAGGTGCTGAACTCATCCATGGAAAGCCAATGCACGGTAAACTCTCAACCATTCATCATAAAGCAGACCCTCTTTTTGGGAATATTCCGGAGGGCTTTAAAGTTGTCCGCTACCATTCATTGTTGCTGGACAACTTACCGGATCGACTCGATTGCCTTGCCTTGACGGAAAGGGGAGAATGTATGGCCATCAAACATAAAGACCTCCCATTCTATGGCCTGCAATACCATCCGGAAGCCATACTGACCGAGCATGGACATCAGGTTTTAAAAAACTGGATGAATTTGCTTTAGGCATCTTCAACGTTTTGCATTATAGTTGTATCTTCATTTCAGTTTAGTCCCAACCCGCATTCATGACATATCAAGTCAAAAAGGAACAAAGCTATCAGTTCATTGATGAAGGAAAAGGTGAAGTATTACTGTTGTTGCATGGCTTGTTTGGGGCATTAAGCAATTGGGACAAAGTAATCGAGGGCTTCACAACACGTTACCGGGTGGTCATCCCCTTGATGCCTATTTATGAAATGCCGATTAAAAGTGCCGGAATTGAGGGGCTAGTGCAGTTTGTGGAAGGATTTGTAAAGCATATGGGGCTTAAAAGATTTTGTTTGCTGGGCAATTCGCTGGGTGGTCATGTTGCCTTGGTTTACACCTCGCAGCATCAGGATCAGGTGGCAGGGATTGTACTAACGGGCAGCTCAGGCCTTTTTGAAAACTCAATGGGAGGCTCGTTCCCAAAGAGGGGTAGTTATACCTACATCGATGAGCGGGTGCGTTACACCTTCTACGACCCCAGGACGGCATCAAAAGCCTTGGTCGATGAGGTTTTTGAAATTACAAACAGTATCCCTAAGTGTTTGCGTATCGTTTCAATCGCAAAAAGTGCCCAAAGACATAATATGGCATATGAAATCGTGCGGATTAAGAAACCTACTTTGCTGGTTTGGGGTTTAAACGATACCATTACTCCCGTGCAGGTCGCTTATGAGTTCAATAGACTTATGGAAAATTCAGAGTTGTACTTTATCGATCATTGCGGACACGCTCCAATGATGGAAAAACCCGAACGGTTCAATATTTTATTGGAGCAGTTTCTATCGAAGAAAATTTTTACATGATAGCAGAAGAATTCATCAACAATCAAGTACCTCCGCTGAAGCATAGTGATACAGTCGATCTGGCTTTGCGCTGGCTTGATGAATTCAAAGTGTCTTACCTACCTGTAACCAAGGACCGGAAGTACCTAGGCATGTTTGCTGAAGAACTTTTTATTGATCAGGAAGGAGAGCCGGAAACCATCGTAGGCAACTATCCCCTTCTATTTGCAGATGTTACAGTGGGTAGGCAGCAACACTTGTTGGATGTGATTAAAATTAGCTCAGATCATCATTTGAGTACTTTGCCGGTCATCGACGAGGAAGGCAGTTATCTGGGCCTCATCAACCTGAATGTGCCGGAAGCGATTTTATCTAAAGTGACCGCTTCGCAGGAAGTAGGAGGCATTCTGGAGCTAAGTATGCATGACAAGGACTATTCCATGTCGCACATTTCCAGGCTTATCGAAGCTGAAGATGTCAAAATCCTTTCAAGTTTTGTTGAAAAAGAGGCTCAGGATCCTCAGCGAATCAGACTTACCCTCAAACTCAATAAACCTGATCTTTCCAGAGTCATAGCTACTCTCGAGCGGTTTGAGTATGTCATCACCGCTAAGTATCACCAAACTGAGTTAAGAGGAAATGAGCAGGAAAGGCTTGGTTTACTGTTAAAATACTTAAGTTTATGAAGTAAAACCACCAGATAGATGAGGATCGCTATACACGGACATGTTTTCAAACCGGAAGCGAAGCCATTTATTCAGGCGATGTTTGATGAGCTCGTGAAAAGAAAGGCTGACTTACAGGTGTATTATGCCTATGAGCAGTTTTTAAAAAAGCATGGCATCATCAAGCCGGCATGTAGCACGTATACCACTTCAGAAGATCTCCAAGATGCTGATATCATTTTCAGTGTCGGGGGAGACGGCACTTTACTTGAAACGGTCTCAATCAATGGTCCCAGAAGAATACCTATTTTGGGGATAAATGCCGGTACATTAGGATTTTTAGCAACAACTCCCAGAGATCAGGTCAAGGAGGCCATTACCTGTGTTTTTGAAGGGTTTTTTCAAATCGATGAGCGAGCACTTATTCACCTGGAGTCGGATAAGCCCTTTTTCGGGAGTTCCAACTTTGGTCTTAATGAGTTTTCCATTCTCAAAAGAGACACTTCCAGCATGATCATCGCCCATACATACATTAATGGAGAGTACCTGAACTCTTATTGGGCTGATGGCTTGATTGTTTCTACCCCTACAGGATCTACCGGATATTCACTTAGCGTGGGTGGCCCTTTGGTTTTGCCCCATTCGAACAACTTTATCATTGCCCCAGTGAGCCCTCATAATCTGAATGTCAGACCACTGATCGTTTCTGATACTTCGGTCATCTCATTTGAGGTAGAAGGGCGCCACAAAAAGTTCCTGATCTCGTTGGACTCCCGATCCAGGGTAGTTGATGCAAGGTGTCAACTGGCAGTAAGAAGAGAAGATTTTAATGCCAGGCTGGTCAAACTTAACGGATACAACTTCCTTGACACACTGCGTGCCAAACTAGGCTGGGGGCATGATGTAAGAAATTAGGGCTTTTGAAGTGATTAGGCTTTTTTTAACTTTGCAGGTCTAATACGAAAAGTGACAAAGGGATCAAGCATCACCATGATGAAAAATCTATTCCAATCAGCCTTTAGCCTTCTGATCATTTGCATGATCACTCATACCGTTCATGCCCAAAGGTTTGACAAAAGAAAGCATTATTCATCCATAGGAGCGAGCATTGGTGTAGCCAATTACTTTGGTGATCTGGCACCAAACGCAAGAGTTGCGAGTACGGATATCAAATTTACCCGCCCAAGCATTCACTTTTATGCCATGCACAAGTTCCATCCAAGATTTGGAGTAAGGGGCACATTCGGCTGGAGTCGTGTCAAAGGCGACGATCAAATTTCTCAGGATCCCGGATCTACTGATGCAAAGTTCAGGTATATGAGAAATCTTCATTTTAGAAACGATATTGTTGAATTTACAGCTTCAGGGGTCATTGACCTGTTTGAAAACCGGGGCACTTTTCTAAAGCGACAGCCTTACAATGTGTATGCTTATCTTGGTATAGGTATTATCTACCATAACCCACGTGCAAAAACTCCTGATAACTATGGAGAAAAAGGTGGGGAATGGGTTTCTCTTCAGCCATTACAGACGGAAGGTAAATCCTATTCAAGAGTTCAGTTTGTGATACCAGGTGGAATGGGAATACGTTATAGGCTAGGCAATAGGTTTGATGTAGCTGTTGAAGTAGGTTTCCGGTACAGCTTTACTGATTATCTTGATGATGTTTCCGGCGATTTTGCTGATCCTGCAGAGCTATCAAGCGAGCTTTCAAGAGTGATGGCCAACCGCTCAGGAGAAAATGCGGGTGAGCGAAATCTGGATGCCATTTTGCAACCATTGGGTTATGCACTTGATCCTCAGACCGGAACCATCAGAGAGTTCAGACCAGGGGAAAAGAGGGGAAACAGAGGAGATCGTGACTGGTATGTGGTGAGTGGAATTCACTTGTACTACATCATCGGTGGAGGGGTACAATGCCCTAAATTCCGATAGTACTAAGGTCTGTTTTTCATGCTTAGAAAAGTTCTTGCCGGTCTATTCGTAATTTTTTCCTTTCAGCAGGTTAATGCCCAGAAATGGGAAGTAGGTGGGGGCATTGGCACCGGGCATTATTTAGGAGACATCGGCCGCAACATCAATTTTCTTTTTACAAGACCGGGCGGGCAGTTATTTCTGCGATATAACATCAATGGCAACTTTGTTTTCAGGGTCAATGCCGGATATTTTATGATTTACGCCACCGATAAGGTTGGGGGTGACCCATATCAGGCTGTACGAGGTGCAACCTTTGCCAAAAACCTGATTGAAGGGGCTGCCATGTTTGAATTCAACTTCTTCAGTTACCGCAACCCCAAAAGACCCATGCCCTTTTCACCCTATTTATTTGGAGGATTTGCCATGTTTCGAATGCCGGGTGCTGTTCCAAAGTTAGGAGGCGGCGTAGCAGGGTCATACCAACCTTGTATACCGTTTGGATTAGGTATCAAAGTGCCGATGGGAAGGAATTGGAATTTTGGGACAGAATTTGGCGCCAGAAAAACCTTTACTGACTATTTGGATAATCTTGGAGATGAGTATGGGAACCCCGGGTTTCAGCGAGCTGTACCAGACACCAAAGACTGGTACCATCATTTGAGCCTCACCCTCAGCTATACCTTTACTGAAGTGGATTGTAAAGTGCCATTCATCTATTAAACCCTTTACAAGCTGTTGCAGTATTTTATTTTTGTAGCCCGCAAGGATTAATTTAAGTGGCGTTGGCAGATCAGATCGACCTTAGGAACATACCCCTTCACATTGCAATCATCATGGATGGCAATGGGCGATGGGCAAAAAAGAAAGGAGCAGCCAGAGTGTTCGGGCATTCCAATGCACTTAAGGCGGTACGTGAAAGTGTTGAGACTTGCGCCAGACTGGGAGTAGGTTACCTTACTTTGTTTGCCTTTTCTACCGAAAACTGGAACCGACCTAAGTCAGAGGTAGAGGCACTCATGTCACTTTTGGTATCAACCATCAGGTCAGAAACAAAAACCCTGCTTGAAAATAACATCAAGCTGGCTACCATTGGAGATACTAAGGCGCTTCCGGAGGGCTGTCAGAAGGAGCTTATGGAAGCAATTGCCCTAACTTCGGCCAGCACAGGAATGATCCTGACCCTTGCCCTAAGCTACAGTGGCCGTTGGGATATCTGCCAGGCAGCAAAAACGCTGGGCAGAAAAATCAAATCAGGAGAACTGAACCCTGATCAAATCACAGAGAAGGATTTTGAAGCTTGTTTAAGTCCTGATGCAATAAATATCCCTGATCCGGAGTTGCTTATCCGAACCAGCGGGGAATTGAGAATTAGCAACTTTTTTTTGTGGCAATCGGCCTATACAGAGCTCTATTTTACAGAGGTGCTATGGCCTGATTTCAGAGAGAAAGATATCATAGATGCTGTAGTGGATTATCAAAAAAGGGAGCGAAGATTTGGGATGATCAGTGAACAGATAAAGGAAAACAACGGATGGATTTAAGGGTAAAGGCTGTTTTCATCATCTTATTTTTCATTGCTGTAAGCGCCTCCGCCCAAATTAATATTGGAGCAGCGGAAAGCCCCATCGTGCTTGAAGGGGATTACAACAAACCAATGGTCTATGAAATTGGAGGCATTACCACTTCAGGCACCAAATCACTTGACCCTAGCACCTTGATTGCCCTAACGGGTATTAAAGTGGGTGATCAAATTACCCTGCCGGGAGAACGGATCAATAAAGCTGTTAAGAAGCTATGGGAGCAAGGCATTCTTTCAGACATCAAGGTATATGCGACAAAAGTGGAGGGCAAATATTTGTTCATCAATTTTCAGCTAACCGAAAAGCCAAGGCTCTCCAAATTCTCATTCTCAGGCATAAGCAAAGGTCAGGCAGACGATCTCAGAGAGAAAATATCGCTAGTAAGAGGTAGAGTGGTGAATGATGCCCTTGTTCGTAACACGGAAAACACCATCAAGAAGTTTTTTGACGAAAAAGGATTTAGAAATGCAAAAGTCACTATTGCTCAGGAAGAAGACCCTTCGCTGAAAGGCAGTGTGTTGCTCAAGATAAATGTGAAGAGAGGGGATAAAATAAAAATCAAACCTTTGAATTTTGAAGGTAACCTCAGCTACACAGACGAGCAACTTCGCAGGAAGTTCAAGGAGACCAAGGAGAAGAGGTCTTGGAGAGTCTTCAAGAGTTCAAAATTCAGAAGGAAGGAATATGAAGAGGATAAAGAGAAGCTGATAGCCTTTTATAATTCTCAGGGCTTCCGTGATGCTGCCATCGTTCAGGATAGTATATATGATGTCGATAAGAAAAGCATAGGATTGACTATACGGGTAGAGGAAGGTAAGAAATACTATTTCCGGAAGATCGATTGGACGGGTAATTTCCTCTATGAAGAAAAATACCTCAGTCAGGTGCTGGGCATCAAGCGTGGTGATGTTTATAACCTTGAGAACCTCGAGAAGAGGTTGAATTACAATCCATCAGGTGCTGATGTTACTTCTCTGTACATGGATGACGGTTATTTGTTTTTCTCCATTGAGCCTGTGGAAGTATTGGTTGACGGAGACAGCATAGACCTCGAGATGCGAGTCTATGAAGGCTCCCAAGCGACCATTAACCGTATTAAAATCGCTGGGAATGATAAAACCAATGACCATGTGATTTTGAGAGAGATCAGGACACTACCCGGTCAGAAGTTCAACCGATCACTGCTGATACGTACCAACAGAGAACTAGCCACACTAGGCTATTTTGATCCGGAGCAGATCGGAATGAATCCAAGGCCAAATTACAATGATGGAACAGTAGACATTGACTACAGCCTGGTGGAAAGGCCTTCCGACCAGATTGAGCTTTCCGGTGGTTGGGGAGGATTCTTTGGATTTGTAGGTACTTTGGGTTTGACGTTTAACAATTTTTCTACCAAGAATATTTTAAAAAAATGGGATCCCCTGCCAAGTGGTGATGGGCAGCGATTACAGTTAAGAGGACAAGCAAACGGCAGGCAGTTTCAATCGTATTCCTTTTCGTTTACTGAGCCATGGATAGGTGGCAAAAAACCGCACTCATTTACCATTTCATTTAACCACTCGATACAAAGAAGGCTTGAGCGCTTTGGTGGCCGGCAGCTTGGAAAGCTGGGCATTTCCGGAATTACCTTGACATTAGGCCGCAGGCTCAAAGTCCCTGACGACTTTTTCATTTTGACAAACTCCTTGTCCTTCCTTATCTATCAGCTGGATAATTTTGGGCAGTTCGGGGCACTTAACGTAACCAAAGGAACATTGAACAACGTGTTCTTTAACACCACTGTTTCCAGAAACAGCTTGAGTGACCCGATTTACCCTCGTACCGGATCCAATGTGTCCCTAAGTCTCAGCCTTACGCCACCCTATTCTGTATGGAGTAGATTAAGCACAAGTGAAGACCCTGCGGAACGCTTCCGCTGGATTGAATATTACAAAGTGATGTTTGACAACTCCTGGTTTATGAAACTGGCAGGAAAACTTGTACTTAACGCACGAAGCCACTTCGGTTTCCTTAACAGCTATTCAGCCACTTTGGGTGCTCCTCCCTTTGAGCGCTTCTCCATGGGTGGTGACGGTCTTGCAGGTTTCAATTTTCTCTTAGGTACCGATGTGATAGGATTAAGGGGATATCAAAATGCATCAATCAATCCAGTTGAGACCTTCGCAGGCACTTCAAGTCGAGTGAGAAGCAACGGAACTGCATTTACCAAGCATGTGATGGAACTCAGGTATCCCCTTTCTCTTAATCCTTCGGCTACCATTTTTATGCTCACTTTTCTTGAAGGAGGAAATAACTGGTTAAGCAGTCAGGAGTTTTCACCCTTTAGAATTTACAAATCAGCCGGGGTTGGTGCCCGTATTTTTATGCCGGCATTCGGACTTATCGGATTTGACTGGGGCTACGGATTTGACCCACTTGTACCAGGTGGAGAACGTTCAGGGTCCAATTTCCACTTTATCATAGGCCAACAGATAAGATAATGCAAGGTCGGTTTTGCCATATTATTTTACCACTTATCCTGCTTTTAACAGCTTCTGACGTTTTTGGCCAAAAATTTGGGTATATCGATTCCAAATACATTCTTACCAAAATGCCGGACTATAAAAAAGCTGAAGGTGAGCTTGCCAAACTCAGCAGTCAATGGCAAAAGGAGATTGAAACATTGAGAACAGAAGTCGAAAAAATGTATAAATCCTACCAGGCCGAGGAAGTCTTGCTAACGGACGAGATGAAGAAGGAACGCCTGGATGAAATCAAAAAGAAAGAAAAGGAGACGTTTGATCAACAGAAGAAAGTATTTGGCTTTGAAGGTTTGTTGTTTCTGAAGAGGCAAGAGCTAATAAAACCCGTTCAGGATCAGCTGTTTGAAGCAGTAGAGAAGGTGTGCAAGAAGAAAGGACTTCAGGTGATGTTTGACAAATCAGGAGAGATTGTGATGATTTATACCAACCCGAGGCATGACTACACCGATTTTGTTTTAGAAGAACTTGGCCTAGGAGAAAAAGACTCAGGAGAAGACAAAGGGGAAGGAAGCACTGCCCCTTCAAAAAAACCAACAGGACGATAACCCCATTTTTAATTCAACATTAATTACTCAATTTTACCCCATGAATTACCGTATTTTCATAACCTCTTTGCTACTCCTGATGAGCAGCATCACCATGGCGCAAACCAAAGCTGTGCGCATAGGATACACCAATGTCGACTATCTGCTCAGCCAAATGCCGGAGAGTAAGCAAATCGAAGCCGAGCTTAAGACCTATAAGACACAACTCGATAATTCACTTCAGGCTAAAGTGAAAGATTTCCAGGAGAAATACCAGGCGTATGAGAAAGGTGCCTCAACCATGACCGAAGTGATCAGAATGGACAAGGAAAAGCAACTGCAAAACCTTCAGGAAGAAATCGAAGAGTTCCAGAAGAATGCACAGTCTTCATTGCAAAAAAAGGAAGTTACCCTCTTGCAGCCTGCTCTTGATAAGATTCAAAAAAACATTGACCTGGTAGCGAAAGAAAGTGGCTATACCTATGTATTCAATACAGATGGTGGTTTAGGAACAACACCTATTCTGCTTTACGGGCCTGATGAAGACAATGTTTCTGATCTGGTTCTTAAAAAGATGGGAATTACCCCTCCTGCAAAAAAACCAGAAGGCACAGGTGCCAAACCTGCTCCAAAGCCGGTAGGCAAATAATTCTGAGCCCCCAAAGTGGGGCTTTTTTTATGATCAGTCCTCCTTTATTACGTCCCGGTGACTGCATAGCGATCGTGGCTCCTGCCAGAAAAGTGAGCCCTGAGGAACTTTTGCCTGCCATTCAGCTTATTCGGAAGCAAGGGTTTGAGGTTTTGGAGTCCCCTCACTTATATGGTGCTTCCCATCAGTTTTCAGGCACAGATGCTGAACGCCTTACCGATTTACAATGGGCGATCGATCATCCTGAAATTAAGGCTATTTTGTGTGCCAGAGGTGGTTATGGGCTCGGTAGAATTCTGGATCAATTGGATACCTCTGCACTTCAAAACCGCCCCAAATGGGTTATTGGCTTTTCTGACATCACCCTGCTCCTTAACAGGCTAAATAACGAAGGGCTGCTGTCCCTGCATGCACCAATGGCCTTGCACGCTGGCCAGGAGTTATTGAAAGATGACTTACTTGTTTTGTTCGGTATCCTGAAAGGGCAATATCAGGACTTGACTTGGCCAATTCAACCTGAGCAAGAAGAGGTCAAAGCAGAAGGTATTTTGATTGGTGGTAATTTATCCTTATTGGCGCACAGCGTGGGAAGTGCATGCTTCCCGAAGAGTGAAGAAGCGATATTATTTCTTGAAGAGATTGATGAATACTACTACCATATCGATCGTATGTTTCATCAGCTTCAGCATGCTGGAATTTTTGAACGTACTCGTGCTTTGGTTTTGGGGAGTTTCACGGAAATGAAAGACCATTCCATCCCTTTTGGTGAGGACGAGCAACTGATTGCTTCCAAATTTTGCAAAAGGAATAACCTACCCTTGTTAAATGGTTTTCCGGCTGGACATGGTCCTCGCAATCTGCCCCTGGTATTGGGTGCAAGGGTCTCAATTAACGTAAAAGAAGGGAAAGCAAGCTTAAATTACTTGCCAGGCTAAGCAAAAAAAACCGCCATTAGGCGGTTAGGATTTTAGTTTACAGGTTCGATGTGAACGTATGAGCGATCATTGACCGATTTTTTGAAAACGATCTTACCATCTACCAAAGCAAATAGAGTATGATCCTTACCGATACCTACATTTAGTCCTGGATGATGTTGTGTGCCTCTTTGTCTTACAATGATATTGCCTGCTTTGGCTACTTGCCCGCCAAATAACTTGATGCCCAGACGCTTGCTATGTGACTCACGTCCGTTTCTGGAACTACCAACTCCTTTTTTGTGTGCCATGGTATTTTGTTGGTTATTTTGAAATCGTTTCTACTAGGATTTTAGTTAGGTCCTGACGATGACCTTGTGATTTTCTGTACCCTTTTCTTCTTTTCTTTTTGAAGACAAGCACTTTGTCGTCTCTTAGGTGAGAAAGGACTTTACCCTTCACTTTCGCTCCGGCGATGGTTGGTGCTCCGACGGTCACTTTGCCGGCGTCGTCAATGAGCAATACCTTGTCCATTTCAATAGAAGCACCTTCTTCAGCATCTACACGGTAAGTATAGATGAACTGGTTTGCCTCAACCTTGTATTGCTTACCCAGATAGTCAACAATTGCGTACATTCTGATACACTTTTTAAAACAGGACTGCAAAGGTACAAGCTTCATATTAAAAAGCAAGCAATGATTTAGAACTTAGACTTACATCTGCCCTCAACCGGGTAAGTGACTTCAAATATGCTTCATCAGGCAAGTTCTGCCATTCTGAGTAAATCAAGGTACATTTATTTCATAAATAATAGATAATCAGGTAGTTGAAATATTTTTTTTGATTCAGATCGGCGCAGTACATGTGGACAACTTTTCCTGTGCACATGCTTTGACAATGAACCCAAGCCTAGTCATATTTGTAAGACCTATACGGCATTTGTATCCCCACTATGATGAAATCAATGTGAAATGGTACACCTGCTGTACACCTGATTGAAAATCATTCATCAATATATAAAGGTCATGAGTACATCAACTGCAGAACCCCTTCTTATCGAGAACCCCAACCGTTTTGTGCTGTTCCCAATAGAGCACGACGATATTTGGAAGATGTACAAAAAGGCGGAAGCCAGTTTTTGGACTGCTGAGGAAATTGATCTTTCTCCCGATTTGAAAGACTGGGCTAAGCTGAACGATGGAGAAAGGCATTTTATATCACATGTGTTGGCTTTTTTCGCTGCAAGTGATGGGATTGTCAATGAGAATCTGGCAGTTAACTTTCTGAATGAGGTACAATACCCTGAGGCCAAGTGTTTTTATGGCTTTCAGATCATGATGGAGAACATTCACTCTGAAACCTACTCGTTACTAATAGACACCTACATCAAGGACCCCAAGCAAAAGGATACACTATTACATGCTTTGGAGCATATTGATTGTGTGAGAAAAAAAGGGGAATGGGCGCTGAAGTGGATTAATAATGGTAGTTTCACCGAAAGGCTGGTAGCTTTCGCAGCGGTGGAGGGCATCTTCTTCTCAGGCTCGTTTTGCAGCATCTTCTGGCTGAAGAAGAGAGGCCTGATGCCGGGTCTTAGTTTTTCAAATGAGTTGATCTCAAGAGACGAAGGACTCCATTGCGATTTTGCTTGCTTGTTGTACGATAAGTACATCAAAAACAAACTCAGTCAACAAAGTATATACGACATCATCACCAATGCTGTCGAAATTGAAAAGGAGTTTGTAACCGATGCATTGCCGGTGAATTTGATCGGGATGAATGCCAAATTGATGACGCAATACATTGAGTTTGTTGCAGACCGGCTTTTAGCCGAGTTAGGGTGTGAAAAATTCTATAAGTCAAGTAACCCTTTTGACTTTATGGAGATGATTTCACTGCAGGGTAAAACCAATTTCTTTGAGAAGAGAGTGGGAGAATACCAAAAAGCTGGCGTTATGTCAGAACGGGAAACCAATAAGTTTGCTCTGGACGAAGAGTTTTAAACCAATCATATTACACTACAAACGACACCACGATAAACCGCAAACGATATGTTAGTAATCAAAAGAGACGGTAGAAGAGAATCAGTAAGATTTGATAAAATCACTGCAAGGATAGAACGATTAAGCTATGGCCTGGATCTGAACTATATTCATCCGGTTGAGATCGCAAAAAAAGTGATCGAAGGAATTTATGACGGAGTCAATACACAGGAACTAGATGAGTTGGCTGCTGAGACTGCCGCAACGATGACCACCAATCATCCGGACTATGCCATTCTCGCTGCCAGAATAGCCATTTCCAATCTGCACAAAGTGACAAGTAAGTCATTCTCAAATACCATGAAGAGGCTCTATACCTACATAGATCCAAAAACTGGCGAGAATGCTTCCCTGATTGCAAAAGAAACCTATGAAGTCATTCGTAACAACGCAGCTCTACTGGACTCTGCCATCATTTACGACCGGGATTTCAACTATGACTATTTTGGATTTAAGACACTTGAAAAGTCTTATCTTCTCAAAGTGGATGGTAAAGTAGTTGAGCGCCCTCAGCACATGCTCATGCGTGTAGCTGTTGGTCTTCACGGAAAGAACATTGATGCAGCCATCGAAACCTATAACCTGATGTCAGAGAAGTGGTTTACCCATGCTACGCCGACGCTGTTCAATGCGGGTACACCAAAAGCACAGCTTTCTAGCTGCTTCCTGCTTACCATGAAGCAAGACAGCATAGATGGGATCTATGATACCCTGAAACAATGCGCTAAAATATCACAATCGGCAGGTGGAATAGGCTTAAGCATTCACAACATACGTGCAACAGGCAGCTACATCAAAGGCACCAACGGCACATCAAATGGGATCATCCCCATGCTCAAAGTGTT
Organism: Cytophagaceae bacterium; assembly: GCA_027488815.1. GTDB lineage: Bacteria > Bacteroidota > Bacteroidia > Cytophagales > JAIYAX01 > JAIYAX01. The sequence continues at coordinate 307,568 of JAIYAX010000012.1, forward strand.
TAATGACACTGCAAGGTATGTTGATCAAGGTGGAGGCAAGCGAAAAGGTGCATTTGCAGTGTATCTTGAACCGTGGCATGACGATGTTTTTGAATTCCTCGATTTGAGGAAAAACCACGGAAAAGAAGAATTGCGTGCTCGAGATCTCTTTTATGCCCTCTGGATCCCTGACTTATTTATGAAAAGGGTTGAGAGCAATGGGGACTGGTCACTCTTTTGCCCTAATGAGGCCCCAGGTCTTGCCGACACCTATGGCGATGATTTTGAGAAGTTGTATGAGAAATACGAGAAGGAGAACCGTGCCCGTAGGAAAGTAAAAGCCCAGGACCTGTGGTTTGCCATTCTTGAATCTCAAACGGGGAGCGGCACACCATACATGCTATATAAAGACCATGCTAATCGCAAGAGCAATCAAAAGAACTTAGGAACGATCAAATCTTCCAACCTCTGTACGGAGATCATGGAATACACCAGTCCGGATGAAGTGGCTGTATGTAACCTGGCCTCACTTGCTTTGCCCAAATACATCGTCAATGGCAGTTTTGATCACCAAAAGCTGTATGAAGTGACCTATGTGGTGACCAAAAACCTCAACCGCATCATCGACATCAACTATTACCCTGTAGAGGAAGCCCGCAAATCAAATATGCGCCACCGCCCCATCGGGCTTGGGGTTCAAGGCTTAGCTGATACATTCATTGAGTTACGCATGCCTTTTGACTCTGATGAAGCTCGTCAGCTCAATAAAGAAATATTCGAGACCATCTATTTTGCTGCAATGACAGCATCAAAAGACCAGGCTAAAGAACTGGGGCCTTATGAAACCTTCAAGGGCTCACCCGTTTCCAAAGGAATTTTCCAGTTTGATATGTGGGGAGTACAGCCTGACAGCAACCGCTGGGATTGGTCAGCTTTGAAACAGGAAGTAAAGAAGTATGGTGTACGCAACTCCTTGCTTGTAGCTCCTATGCCGACAGCATCTACCTCTCAGATACTGGGCAACAATGAGTGCTTTGAGCCATATACTTCAAACATATACACCAGAAGAGTTTTGTCAGGAGATTTTGTAGTTGTAAACAAGCATTTGATGAAGGACCTGGTGAAGCTCGGTTTGTGGAATGAGGCAATGAAGAACAGACTTATCACGGCAAATGGATCAGTGCAGCAGATCAAAGAGATACCAGACCAGATCAAAGAGATCTATAAAACAGTTTGGGAGATCTCTCAAAAGACAATCATCGATATGTCAGCCGACAGGGGTGCCTATATCTGCCAAAGCCAAAGTCTTAACATTCACTTGCAGGATTCCAACTTTGCTAAATTGACGAGTATGCACTTTTATGCCTGGAAGAAAGGACTTAAAACAGGTATGTACTACTTGCGCACCAAAGCAGCAACTGATGCGATCAAGTTTACCGTTGAAAAACAGGCTCAAGCTGTGCCTAAGGTAACTCTTGCAAACATGGAGCAAAACAAGAGTGATATGGCCTGCTCTCTGGATAATCCTGAGAGTTGCGAAGCCTGCGGAAGTTAATTAAGACTGTTTTTAAAATCACAAGCCCTGTGAAAGCGGGGCTTTTTTATTCCTTAGCCATGATCATGATGAGCCGGTCTGAGCTTTCAAGCTGGAAACCATCCAAATGGTAGTTGCCATAGCAATACACAATCCTGAGCCCTGCGAGAGTGGCAAAGCGCTCAAAATCGTTTAAGTAAAGAACTTTCACTTTTTCCTGAAAGAAGTACTCAATCTCATGGTCATAAAACCTGATGGATTTGACGATAAAACCGTTTTTGACCTCACGACTGATGACAAAATCAATATCCTCCACCCGTTTCACCTCTGTTCGGTTAAGGTTTTTAATGGTTTTGAAAGCATTCAAATAGTCAAGAACAAGGTATCCATCGCTTTTTAAGTTACCTGCGACGGATTGCAAAACCTGAACATTTTCTTCATCTGTATCGAAATAGCCAAAGGAAGTGAACAGGTTCAGGATGTAATCAAAATGATTAAGATTTCGCCAGTGACGCATATCACCTACTTCAAAGTTTAAACCCTGATCAGAGTATAATTTGGCGTGGGCAATGCTTTGAGGTGACAGATCAAGGCCGGTCACCTGAAAGCCTAATTGATGTAAAAACATGGAGTGTCGGCCTTTACCACAGGCTAAATCCAATATTTGGGCTTGAGCTTTTACCTTGAATTTTAAAAGGATATTTTGAATGAACTCCCGGGCTTCATCGTGATCACGGTCATTGTAAAGTATGTGATAATAAGGACTATCGAACCAGGTACTAAACCACTCAGGATGCTGCATAAGTCTAAAAACGCAAAAGATTATGTGGGTAAAAGTATGTGATATGTCGATTAGATTTTTGGTTCTATTTGGAAAGGCTTAGATTTATCCCCCAATTCAGAACAACTCTATCTACTTTACGCACTTTTTATGAAATACTTTTACTTGACCAAAACATCTCGAACTGTCTGGATGTTGGCCTTGATGGCCTCCCTTTTTGGACTATCACCTTCGGCTTCTGCACAGTATTGCACCACGAACTTGTATTCGACAGGTTGTGATTTTGATGACCGAATTGACCTATTTGTTCTCAATACGATCAACAATCCAACAAGCAACTGCCCTACAGGTGCCTACTCTGACTTTACCAATCTAAGCACTCAGCTTACTCAGGGAGTTACATACTCTGTTACCATTGGAGCAGGACCTTTCAGTAACCAGTTTTTTGCGGTTTGGATTGACTTAGACAACAACCAAACCTTCGATGCGAGCGAGCAACTTTATGCAAGCACAACCGGTGCCGCTGCTAACCAATCCCTTACTGGAAGCATCACCATTCCTACGAATGTCACCGGTGGGCCAAAGAGATTGAGGGTCAGAGGCAGATGGAACTCAGCGATACCTGCCGGAGATGCCTGCGCAAACTTTTCTTTTGGCGAAACAGAAGACTACACTGTCAATGTAGGCCTACCTGCTGCAAATGATGCGGGAATAGCGTCCATCATCAGCCCAATATCAGGATGCGGTCTTAGCGCAAACTCAATCATCACTGTGCGCATCAGAAATTATGGCACTGCTTCAATAAGTAGCATACCTGTTTCTTACAGAGTGAATGGAGGACCGATAAGCTCAGAATTTTATCCGGGAAGTATTCCTGCAGGGCTTGATACCGCTTACACCTTTACGGCAACGGCAAACCTTAGTGTGGCTGGCACCTATACCATCACCGCCTGGACATCTTTCTCTGGGGATACTGTTACCTTCAATGATACAGCTTCAAGAACAGTGACTACTATACCAACCATATCATCCTCAGCATTTCCTTATTTCCAAAATTTTGAAAGTGGAAATGGTGGTTGGGTTTCCTCCGGGGCTATTTCAAGCTGGGCACTTGGCACACCTGCTGGTCAGGTAATCAACGCTGCTGCTTCAGGTACAAATGCCTACATGACTGGATTAAGCAGTAATTACTTTAACAATGAGCTTTCATTTGTGACCAGTCCATGTCTCAACATGACCAGTCTGACTAATCCTAAAATAGAAGTTAAGGTTTGGTGGGATTCTGAATTTAGCTGGGATGGAGCACAGCTTCAGTCCTCTATTGATGGAGGTAACACCTGGACAACAGTTGGGGCCTTTGGAGATCCGGACAATTGGTATAATGATAATTCTGTGAATGGATTGCTTCCGGCGGGTAATCAGGACGGTTGGTCAGGAGCAGCCAGTTCATTTATCCCATCAGGAAGTGGAGGATGGGTTACAGCAAAGAGAAATCTGACCGGATTGGCCGGTCAAGCAAATGTGAGGCTAAGGATCGTTTTTGGCTCAGATGCCTCTGTCAATAATTTTGATGGATTTGCATTCGATGATTTGTTTATCGGTGACCCTGCAGCCAATGATGTAGGCGTAGTTTCCTTGGCGAACCCAAGTGCCAACTGCGGTGCATATGCTAACCAGAGCGTGTCTGTCACCATCAAGAATTTCGGGTCAGCGGCCCAAAGCAATTTCCCTGTTTGGTACAGAGTCAATGGTGGAACCCCTTCCAACACTACTTTTTCCGGAACGATCCAACCTGACAGCACTGCAATAGTTACTTTCCCAACCCAGTTTAACTTTACTTCTGCGGTTACAACGACTTTTGTTATTGATGCCTGGACTTCTTTATCTACTGATGGAATTACCTCGAACGATACTCTTTCATCTGTAGCCGTTCGAAATAATCAGTTGCCATTGGATAGTGTAACATTTACCGGATATACTGGAGCTAACCTGCCAACAATTACTACCGGATGGACAGAAGCTAACGGAATAATACCAAGCGGCAATTCAAGCGACTGGACTTCCAACACGTTCGCATTCTCAGGTAACAATGTGGCCAATATTTGGATGGGAGCGTCTGGCACAACCCCACAATGGCTGATCAGTCCGTCTTTTCAGGGTGATGTAGCTACTGTTCTAGATTTTTCAGCAGCCTATGCTGATTTTGGAGGTGGCCCGGCAACCCCGCTGGGTGCTGATGATAGTGTGGCTGTCATGGTAAGTACAGATTGTGGACTAAGCTGGACGCCAGTACAAGTTTTCACTTCTGCCAATGCTCCCACCAATTCCTTAACAAGATATCTGGTAGGATTAAACCTAACAGCAGGTCAGGTAGCAAAAGTGGCCATTGTAAGGTTTACCGGTTCGAATTTCGGTGGTGATTACTTCTTTGTTGACAACCTTCAGGTGCGAAACCTTTCTGGAACGGACCTTTCTACTGTTGGTTTAGTCGCACCTACCTCAGGCTGTAATCTAACCAGTTCAAGCCCGGTAACCATCAGAATCCGGAATTTTGGATCAACTCCGGCGTCAAATTTCCAGGCTGGTTACAGAATAAACGGCGGAATAGCAGTGACTGAGACGGTAACCGCAACGGTTGCACCAAACAGTTTCCTGAACTATACTTTCACACAAACCGGAAACTTTGTTTCAACCGGTCCAGGTAATTATTTAGTAGATGCCTGGGTGAATGTGCTCAACGATGGTGATATAAGTAATGACAGTCTTTTGGCAACCACTGTGGTGAACATCCCAAGCATTAGCACCTTCCCTTACATTCAGAATTTTGACTCGGGACCTGCCGGTTGGCTCTCCGGTGGTACTAACTCTACATGGGCTCTAGGAACACCAGCTAAAACGGTTATCAATTCTGCGGCTTCAGGTACGAATTCTTGGATCACCAACCTTTCAGGCAATTATTTGGATGATGACAATTCATTTGTCACCTCACCCTGCTTTGTTATGACCGGTTTGACTAATCCAAGAGCTGAACTTAAAGTATGGTGGGACTCTGAGCCAGGATGGGACGGAGCAGTGCTACAAACCTCTACCAATGGTGGACAAACCTGGCAAAATGTGGGTAGTGTAGGCGATCCGGATAACTGGTATAATGATAACTCTATTGACGGTCTGTCATTTTTGAATACCAATCTGGAAGGATGGGCAGGATCGAACAGTTCATTTACCCCTAGTGGCAGTGGAGGCTGGTTAACAGCTAAGCGTAACCTTACCGGACTTGCTGGACAAGGTAGTGTATTGATGCGAGTGGTTTTTGGTTCTGACGGATCAGTAAACAACTTCGATGGCTTTGCATTTGATGATTTCAAAGTGGGCGATCCTTCGCCTAATGACCTAGGCGTTACCACATTGGTGAACCCAGGCCCTGATTGTGGAGCATTTGGAAATAATCCGATTACTGTGGCCATTAAGAATTTTGGTTCAGCACCCCGTTCTAATTTCCCTGTTTCTTACAGGATCAATGGTGGAACAGCTGTAACTGAACTTGTGACCAGCACGGTTCAACCGGACTCTACGTTGCTGTTTACGTTTACAGCTCCATTTAACTTTAATGCTACAGTAACAACCCAGTATGTATTTGAGAGCTGGACTTCGTTGCTCAATGATGTGGATGGAACCAATGACAGCATTGAGGAAGTAATCAATAGCAACTTCCTTCCCTTACCAACTGTTGACTTTAATGGTTACAATGGCAATAACCTCTCAACTTTGTTCACAGGTTGGTCTGAAATATCAGTGACCTCAACAGGTTCTTCAAATGGGTCAAGCTGGTCAAGCTTTACATTAGCAGGTAACTCTGTAGGTGGAACTTGGACAGGAACAAGTATTTCCGGTGAAGACTGGATGGTTAGCCCGGGCTTCCTGGCGAATGCTTCTTCTGTAATTGAGTTTGACGCTGCATACGGAAGTTTCTCCGGTGGCCCTGCATTTAGTCCTATGGGTTCAGATGACAGTGTGTGTGTCATGGTATCAACCAATTGTGGATCAACCTGGACAAGGGTATTCACCTTTACTGATGCCAACAAACCTTCCAACACAGGTGGAAATTACATTGTTAACCTTGGCTTAACTGGCACAGCGACGGCGATTGTAAGCATTGTTTATTTCCATGGCAATCAGTTTGGTGGAGACTATTTCTTCGTAGATAATCTTACCATCCGTGCCCAAGCCGCAATTGACCTTGGCATTATCGGAACCATAGGAAGCACCAGAGGGTGTGCCTTGTCTGCTAGTTCATCCAGAGACGTTGTTGTGAGAAATCTCGGAACTCAAGCGGTCAACTCATACAGCATCAACTACATTCAAAATGGCACATTCACCAATGGAGTAACCATCAATACCCCAATCCCAGGCAATTCGATCGATACCGTAACAGTAACGGGTATAAACCTCAGTGCTATTCAAACACATGACCTGCGTTTCATTGTTAGTGCAATCGGTGATGTGATTACCGGTAACGACAGCAGCAACATGGTGAGCATTCAGAACATTGCCATTCAACCGAACCCTATTACTACTCCTGTGACGGTTTGCGCTGGCTCACAAGCTGTGCTGACAGCTACAGGTAGTGCTACGATTTCATGGTATCAGAATGCAAATCTTTCTGGTTTTATTGGCTCAGGCAACAGCGTGCAAAGTCCTCCGGTAAGCTCTACTACGACATTCTACGCAGCGAATGACATTGGCTTCCTTGCCAATGTAGGCCCTGTAGATAATACCTTTGGAGTAGGCAGCATTTTCGGAATACCTGTAGGTCAAAGACTCCTGTTCACGGTTACTCAGCCTATCACGATAAATTCAGTTGCTGTTTATCCCGCTGCAGCTGGTAATGTTCAGATTACCATTAAAGATGCAGGATCTCTGAGCATAGTTCAGCAAAGTGCGCCATTCGCTGTAACTGGTGGTAATACCAAAACGGTAGTTCCTGTTGGGATTACACTTAACCCCGGCACATATGCAATGGAAGGAGATGGCAGCACAGCTACCTTGTTCAGAAATACTGCAGGAGCTTCGTACCCATACAGTTTGGGTTCTGCAATTTCGATTACAGGTAATTCATTTGATCCTACTTACTATTACTTCTTTTATGATTGGGTAATAGGAACAGGAACAGGTTGTCCGGGAGTTGCGCCTTTGACGGTGACTACAGGCAATATTCCTCCTGCGCCTAACTTTAGCTTTACAGTTAATCAGAATTCGGTAAACTTTACCAATCTTACCAACTCTGGAACCACTTACTCCTGGGCTTTTGGTGATGGCAATACCAGCACTCAGGTAAACCCTGTTCATACGTATGCTGCTGTTGGTACATATAGCGCAGTACTCACAGCTTCAAATAGTTGCCAGAGCAATGTGTTATCTGCTCCTCAGTCGGTAAGCATCACCGTGCTTGGCATAGAACAGGATGCTTTGAGTTCATCAGTTAAGGTATTCCCTAATCCGGCGAGTGGAGAGATCAAGATTGAGTTGAACGACAAGCTGAGAAATGGTATTGAAAACTTAAGGGTTGATCTGATCACACTTCAAGGTCAAACCATGCTTACTCTTGATCGTGTGGATACCCGCAATCAGTTCCTGACTATGGATGTTAGTGAAATGAGCAATGGTATATACTTCTTGCGAGTGACAAACGGTAAAGAATTGTTTATCAATAAGCTGGTGATTCAACATTAAGAATCATTTATAAGGTTAAAAGGGGTGGGACCATAGGTTCTACCCCTTTTTTTATTTATTATAAAATACGTCTATTTTTACAGAAATTATTTGCCTTATGAAACATCTTAAACTAAGCACTTCACAAAATTTTTGGATCATCATCGCTTCCCTTATTATGATGATCGTTCAAAGTCCAATTAAGGCGCAATCCTTGAATGATTATATATTCACTTCAGGAAATGAGCCCTTTGTGCAAATCACAGGAACCACATTGCCTCTTAGTTCAGGCACTCTGGATGATGGAGTATTTACCAATATTCCTATAGGATTTACTTTTGACTATCTGGGTACCAACTTTTCCACCGTCTCAGCATCTACCAATGGATGGTTGAGTTTTGTTTCTCCAACTACAAATTCCTTACTAGGTAATAATCTGGCGACAGGAACAGGTGTAAGGCCGTTACTTGCTCCTCTTTGGGATGACAATCAATTGGCATCAGCATCAGATTTCTCTTTTACCACAACAGTTCTTGGCGGGGATAGTGTTTTTATTGCCCAGTGGATAAATGTTTGGTGGAGATTTACTGCTGGAACCCCGGTCATGTCTTTCCAGGTAATTCTGAATAAGACCGACCGAAGCATCAAATTCACTTACAGGGAAGAAGCGGGTGCCCCTAATACACCTTCAGCTTCGATTGGGATTTGTGGTACATTAACAGGCCCTGGTAATTTTCTTTCTTTGGGAAGTACCGGCACTAACCCAACTGTCAGTTCTACCACAGAAGCCAGTAATTTAAGTGGTAAACCTGTAACAGGACAGTTCTACAAGTTTACTCCTCCACCATTGGCGGCAAACAATTTAGGAGTTATTGCAATTACTTCTCCTTCGGAGCAATGCGGATTAGGTTCAAGTTCCCCTGTGACTCTTGTTGTCAGAAATTTCGGAACCACCTCTCAGGCAAGTATACCTCTTAATTTCAGCATCAATGGAGGAACAACCGTAAGTCAAACATTCACATCCACCTTAAACACGGGAGATACTGCTTCTTTTACACTTACAACTCCTGCCAGTTTTCCTGCCACTACAACTACCGCTTATAATGTAACCGGTTGGGTGGCATTACCGGGAGATCAATTTACACTAAATGATACCCTGATCAGAAGTTTTACCAAATATGTTGCTCCCTTACCATTAATTAGTTTTACAGGATTTACTGGACCTAATTTAAATACTGTAGCTGCCGGCTGGAACGAAGCAAATGGGTTTATACCTACCATCGGTACAGGAAACTGGCTATCAAACACTACTGCTTTTCCCGGAAATACAACTGCCACGATAGGCCTTACAACGACAACTGCGGGTGCACATTGGATACTAAGTCCAACTTTTACCACTGTTGGAGGCGATGTAGTTGATTTTTTGGCGGCTCAGGCTACCACAGCCGGAGCCTCTGTCATTCCTTTGGGCTTTGATGACAGTATTTCTATTCGTTTCACTACAGACTGCGGGCAGAGCTGGAATACCTTGTTTTCATTTACCACGGCCAACTCACCTACAAGTTCTCTATCTAACTATCTGGTGGGATTAGGCTTACCTGCAGGTGTGCAAGTTCAGGTGGCCATCGTTGCCTACACTGGTTCGATTGGTAGCGTAGGAACAGGCAACTTCTTTGTAGATGACATCAGGGTAAGGCAGCTCTCAGGTACCGATATGAGGGTAAGTTCATTACTGAGTCCACGTCGAGACTGTGAAGCGCTTGCTGCCAGCCCTGTCACTATAACACTCAACAATGCAGGGGCTAACCCTCAGACAGGCTTCTCGGTAAGCTATACTGTGAATGGGGGTAGTCCTGTGACTGAGTTTTTTACGGGTACAATAGCTTCCGGAGCCTCTCAAAACTATACTTTCACCCAAACGGCTAACTTATTAGGGCTGGCATCAGTAAATATCACAGCCTCTGTTTCAGCAACAGGGGATAGTGATCCCAGTAATGATACCCTAACCCGTGGGTTTGTTCAATTTTTGCCTCCTTATGCTGTCATTCCTTTTACAGGGTTTACAGGAGCTAATCTACCTGCCATTGCTCCAGGGTGGGTGGAGGCCGCTGGCTTTGTACCTGTTCAAGGTACCTCAAACTGGACCTCCAACACTACGGCTTTTTCAGGAAATACCACAGCCACAGTAAACCTGAACACTACCCTCAGTGGACAGCAATGGATCATAAGCCATGCCATAGATGCGACAACGAATACTGCTCTGGAATTGAAGGTTGCCTATGCCACCACTTCAGGAGGCGTGGCACCAGCACCAATCGGCTTTGACGATAGTGTGGTCATCGCTTACACCACCAATTGTGGACTTACCTGGACTCCTATTTTGTCATTTACAAATAGCTCAACACCTACCAATGTCCTTACCATACAAACGGCTGCACTTGGGCTTAATGCTCCTGCTAAAGTAAGGATAGGAATATTGGCAGTCACAGGTTCTACCTCAGGAGGGGCCAACTTCTTTATCGATGACCTTCAAATCCGTGAGCTGGTTGGAAATAATTTGCAATTGTTTGCCATTACTTCCCCCACATCAGGTTGCAACCTGACGACCAATACTCCTGTAACTGTAACCATAAGAAACGTAGGTACTAGCGCTCAAACCGGGTTTCCGGTTTCTTACAGGATCAATGGAGGAGCTAGTGTCACCGAAACAGTGGCTGCCTCAATTGCACCTGGTTCTAATCTAAATTATACATTCACGCAGGCTGGAAATTTTGTAAGTACAGGCCCTGGAACTTATACCGTAGATTCATGGGTGAGTTTAGTGGGAGATACAGATCCTTCAAATGACTCACTATTGGGTTACACCCTTCAGAATATTCCCAACATTTCAACTTTTCCATATTTCCAGAATTTTGAGAGCGGAGCAGGGGGTTGGGTTAGTTCAGGCACACTCAATTCCTGGGCTTTGGGAACACCTGCTAAGCCTGTGATCAACTCTGCGGCATCAGGCCTCAACAGTTGGATTACTGGCGTTACCGCCGCTTACAGCAATGGAGAAAATTCACAAGTTCGGTCTCCCTGCTTTAACTTTAGTACGCTTATCGCACCCTTGATCGAGTTCAAAGTATGGTGGAACGCTGAGTTTTCATTTGATGGAGCCGTTCTCCAGTCTAGCATTGATGGGGGGACTACTTGGCAAAATGTAGGTGCTTTGGGTCAACCAAACTGGTATAATGACAATACAATTAGCGGAGGCCCTGGCGGACAACAGATCGGTTGGTCAGGAAGAATTTCGAGCAACAATGGAAGTGGGGGCTGGGTACTTGCCAAGAATGCACTGACAGGTCTGGCAGGTCAAAGCTCGGTATTCTTGAGAATTGCTTTTGGAACAGACGGTTCAGTGGTTGACGATGGCTTTGCTTTTGATGATATCTTGATTTTTGACCGACCTGCAAATGACATTGGGGTTACTGCCTTGGTTAATCCATCACCTGAATGCGGAGGATTTGGCGTAATCGCTCCTCAGGTGGTAGTAAAGAATTTTGGTATAGCACCTCAGAGTAATTTTCAGGTTTTGGTCAATGTAAATGGAGGCACTCCTGTTACACAGTTGTTTACGGGTACACTGGCTCCTGACTCAACGGTGACCATCAGTTTCTTGAGTACCATTGATCTTACAGCAGCGACCACGACAACATTCAATATTTCTGCCTGGACAATACTTACCAATGATGCGATAGGAATTAATGATACTCTCTCAAATGTGCCGGTAGTAAATCGTAAACTGGCACTTCCTATGGTTGATTTTGCCGGGTTCAACGGAACTAACCTGAGTGCGATCACATCTGGTTGGAGAGAAGGGGCAAACTTCGGAGGAACCGTAGGCAACAGTTCGTGGACAAGTTCAACGGCATTTGTTGGTAATACAACCGCTAACCTTTGGATGGGAACATCTGCTCCCGGCAACCATTGGATTATCTCGCCAACCTTTGAAGCCGGAAGCTCATCAGTACTTGAGATGCAAGCGGCCTGGGCTAGCTTTACCGGAGGGCCAACCACAACTCCTATGGGAAGCGATGACAGTGTCACTGTGTTGATCAGCAGCAACTGTGGTCAAACATGGAATTATCTGTTTGGATTTAATTCAACAAGCGGTCTAAACAATACTTTGAGTAATCATACCATTTCACTTGGACTGAGTGCTACTGCACCTGTCAGGATCGCAATCGTAGCGAATTTGGGGACTCAGTTTGGCGGAGAACACTTCTTCATTGACAACCTGAACGTTCGCAACCTGTCTAACATAGACATGGAAATGGTCAGCATCAACCGCCCGACCTCAGGTTGTAATCTGACCACATCAGATACAGTTGAAGTAACTATTCGTAATGTTGGAACAGCACCCCAAACGAATATCCCTGTGTCATACCGGATAAATGGCGGAACAGCGGTTACTGAAATCATTACTGCAACTTTAAATCCATTGGGAATTCTGAATTATAAGTTCAGTGCAACGGGTAACTTTACTGCAACGGGACCTGGCGTATACCTGGTTGATGCCTGGGTGGGTCTTTCAGGTGACGGCGATTTGGGAAATGATACCATCATTGGCTACTCAGTGGAAAACATTCCTGTCATCAACGCATTCCCTTATTATCAGAATTTTGAAATTGGAAGTGGAGGCTGGGTATCAGGAGGAACATTGAATTCCTGGGCTTTAGGAACTCCTTCGAAACCCGTGATAAACTCCGCATTTAGCGGTAATACCTGTTGGGTAACTGGTTTGACACAGAATTATAACGACAATGAGAATTCATTTGTAATCTCACCTTGCTTCAACATGAGTTCATTGACCAACCCTTATGTTTCCTTGTCGATCAACTGGAATTGTGAATTTTCTTTTGATGGCGCTGTATTGCAAACCAGTATCGATGGGGGAAATAGCTGGCAAAATCAAGGTAACCTGGGCCAACTCAATTGGTACAACGATAACACCATCAGTGGTAACCCCGGAGGCCAGCAAATAGGCTGGTCAGGAACAGGATCAAGTGGAAGTGGGGGATGGAGAGTTGCAATCGATACACTCGTGGGTGTAGCTGGCCAATCCTCAGTTTTCTTTAGAGTGGGATTTGGTACCGATGGTTCTGTTGTGGGTGACGGAGTAGCATTCGACGATTTCTACATTCAGGATGGAGCCATTACCGGCATTCCTACTGATTTGATGAACAATGGAATTTCTGTTTATCCAAACCCTGTTGAGCAAAGGCTATATCTTAAAACCAATATGTCTTTGGAGACCCTAAAACAGCTGGAAGTCTACAATGCTCAAGGCAAGCTTATCTTATCTTCTGAAGGTGAAAGCCTAACCAAGCTTATCACTTTTGGTCTGGATACCAGAGATTGGGCGACAGGATTGTATATCGTTCATATCAAGTCGAATGACAGTAGTTTAAAAGCAAAAGTGATCAAACAATAAAAACTGAATTCATCACCAAAGAAAGATCCCGGTTATCCGGGATTTTTCATTTAACATGAAGTCAAGTCTATGTCCTGGATTGAAGAAGACCATGCTTTGGTCAAAGAGTTTGTGTTTAAAGACTTTTCGCAGGCCTTTGCATTTATGGTAAGGGTCGCAATGGTAGCGGAAAAGATGAATCATCATCCTTGGTGGAGCAATGTGTACAACAAAGTAGAGTTCAGATTGCAAACTCATGACGCCGGTAATACCGTAACAGAGCGTGACACCAAATTAGCTGCTGCCATTGATAAAATTTACGGCACAATGGAAAGCCTTTAGTTAATTTTGAGCATGGAAAGTCAAGGCCGATTGTACCTGGTGCCCACACCTATTGGTCATCTGGCTGATATGACTTTCCGAGCAGTTGAAGTCCTTCAATCAGTGGATACTATCCTTTGCGAGGATACCCGCACATCCGGCATATTGCTCAAGCATTACAGCATTTCCAAGCCTCTGAAGGCCTTTCATTTGGCGAATGAACACAGAGCCCTCGCCTCTGTCATGGCTCAGCTTCAGGAAGGTCGCCAACTTGCATTGATTTCTGATGCCGGCACCCCGGGTATTTCCGACCCCGGGTTTCTGTTGGTAAGAGCTTGCGTTCAGTCAGGTATTGCTGTTGAATGTCTGCCCGGTGCCACAGCGCTTATTCCTGCTTTGGTGGTGAGTGGCTTTCCCAGTGACAGATTTGTTTTTGAGGGTTTTTTGCCTCCAAAGAAAGGCCGAGAAACCCGGATTAAGGCACTTTTAGAGGAAGAAAGAACCGTCATTTTATATGAGTCCCCACATAAGATTTCTAAAACATTAGAGCAGTTTGTCGCCTTAGGTGCAGCAGAACGATTGGCTTGTCTGTGTCGTGAATTGAGTAAAAAATTTGAAGAAGTAAGAAGGGGAACCATCGCAGAATTGTTGCAACAAGCAATTACGCTACCCCCCAAAGGTGAAATGGTGTTGTTGATACATGGAAAATAGATTTAAGTTACCGTTACTTGCTGTATCCGGGGGTTTGTTGATGACTCTCGCATGGCCCATGATGCCGATGGCCCCTTTGATGTTTTTCGCCTTTTCATTGCCTTTGGTGGTCATGGAAGCCGATCTCAGGCGGCCTGCAACACAAAGGAAGCGGTGGAAATCCTTTTTTTACATATACTTATTCTTGCTTGTTTGGAACGTAGGCACTACCTGGTGGATATCAAATGTGCATTTGATCGCTGGAATTTTTGCCAATCTGGCCAATGCCTTTCTCATGGCCATTCCGTTGTTACTTACCCGATATGTATACCTGCAAGCAGGCCGTTTCCTTGGCTATATCGCTTTTATTTGTCTTTGGCTTTCTTTTGAGTACCTGCATCTGAACTGGGAGCTTACATGGGCATGGCTCACACTTGGTAATGGCTTTGCTTTCTTTCCACAGTGGATACAATGGTATGAATGGACGGGGCCGTTGGGTGGCTCCTTTTGGGTATTGGTTTGTGCTGTTTTTTTCGCCCACTTTATCCTGATACCGGTGTTGTTTGAAAAGAAAAGGCCTCTTACAGTAGCCTATGTCTACATGATTTTGCTCATATTGATTCCTATCATGTATTCCTGGTATTTGTTTCATCAATATGAGGAAAAAGGGGAGAAAATAGAGGTAATCGTGGTTCAGCCCAATATTGATCCGTTTAACGAGAAGTTTGAAGGCTCTGATCGCTATATACCCAAGGTTGAGCAGGTAGAGAGGATGAAATCATTGAGTGATAGCCTGATCAGCCCTTCGACTCGATGGGTGCTGTGGCCGGAAACTTCTTTTGACACAGAGCAATCGCTATGGGAAGAAGAGATTGAAAGGATACCCGAAGTTGAAGAACTGCGGCAGTGGGTGGCAAGCAAGGATAATCTTGAATTAATAACAGGGGCAACTACCTTCAGATCTTATGGAAATGATCGGGACCAAGCGCCACCAACCGCTCGCCATCACCCCTCCGTAGGCTATTATGATGTGTACAATTCTTCTTTTCATATCAAAGCAGGACATCCGGTCAACATCTACCATAAATCAAAGTTGGTCCCCGGTGTCGAGCGAATGCCCTATCCGGCATTTTTTAGATTTCTTGAAGCCTTGGTCCTTAACCTTGGTGGAGCAAGTGGCAGCATGGGCACTCAGCCAGACAGGGAGGTTTACTGCCATGAGCAGGGACATTGTACCACACCTTGCATCTGTTATGAGTCGATCTTCCCAGAGTTTATGTCAGAGGCCAGTCGCAAAGGGGCAGGTTTTATTTCCATCATCACGAATGATGGCTGGTGGGGGAATTCTCCCGGCCACCGTCAACATGCAGCGTATGCAAGCCTACTGGCCATTTCACTTCGCAGGGATATTGCGAGGGCGGCAAACACTGGCATCTCCTGTTTTGTAGACCAAAGGGGTTTGATACGTGGTCAAACCAGCTACTGGGTTCCGGCAGTAGTTAAGGATCAGGTAAGGCTAAATGACCGGTTGACTTACTATGCAGAACATGGGGATTACCTGGGTAAACTGGCAGCGTTTTTGGGAATTTTGCTCTTTCTTTCAGTGTGGGTAAAACATTTTACCCGCCTGCGATCAATAGATCACTAAATTTGAACATGGACTATCAGAAAATTACCCATCAGGTGGTGGAAGTGGCTCAGAAGGCCGCAGAGTACATCGAGTTGGAGTCTGTCAGATTTGAAAAGGTACATATTGAGTATAAAGGGAGAAACAATCTGGTTTCTTATGTTGACAAAGAAGTTGAACGAATGGTAGTTCAAGGCCTGGAGAACATTATCCCTGGTGCAGGTTTTTTGACCGAAGAAGAAACCATCAAAAACGAGCATAAAGACTTTCTTTGGATCATTGACCCTTTGGATGGCACCACCAATTTCTTACATAAGCTGCCGGTTTATTCGATTTCAATTGCGCTGATGGTTCATGGTAAGCTCGTTTCCGGAGTGGTTCTGGAAGTGAACAGAAGGGAATGCTTTTATGCCTGGCTGGGTGGAGGTGCCTTCCTCAATGGTGAGTCAATTACTGTAGCCGATAATCATCATTTGAAAGAAAGCCTGTTGGCAACCGGTTTTCCTTATTACAACTTTGAAAAATTGAGTGAATACCTCGCCATTTTGAATCAATTCATGAGAAATTCCCACGGATTGCGCAGGTTAGGGTCAGCCGCTGTCGATCTTGCTTATGTTGCCTGCGGTCGAATTGATGGTTTTTTTGAATACAACCTCAACTCCTGGGATATTGCAGCCGGGGCCTTGCTGGTTGAAGAGGCAGGTGGTAAGGTGACAGATTTTAAAGGGCAGGAAAATTATGTCTTTGGAAGGGAAATTATCGCTGCCGGGCCCATTCATACCGAAATGCTGGAGATTATTCATCCTCACTGGTACAACTAATGGCGCAACAGATATTGGTTTACCTCACTTTGGCTTTAGCCTTGATTTATCTGGGGAGGAAATTTTACAAGCAACTCCTAAAGCCTGAAAAGGCCTGCGGCAGCCATTGCACAGGATGCGGCCAAATCGATTTTGAGAAAATTGTCGAAAGCCCAAAAAAGGCAAGTCAGGCTTTGTAGCAATAAATGTCAGGAAGGTTTCTTCCATGTGACTCATAGTCAAGCCCGAAACCGACAATAAATTCAGGGCCGATCTCAAATCCGAAATAGTCAATCCTTGGGTATTGATTCTCAGGAAGTGTTTTCTTAAAAAGGCAACATGTGGCAACTGATGCTACCCCGCATTCATTGAGTCTATGGTTTAAATAGTGAAGCGTTGTTCCGGAGTCCACAATGTCCTCTATGATGACCACATGTTCTCCGGGGAAGGCTTTCTCCGGAAAATAATCCTCCTCAATTCTTCCATTGCTCTCCATGTGGGAATAGGAGCTTAGCTTGATGAATTGAACCCTTGCAGAGTATGGTATTTTAAGAAGCAGGGACGAAGCAAAAAAGAACGCACCGGAGAGCACCACTACAAACAGAGGATCTTTGTCTTTATAATCCTCTCCGATTTTCAGGGACAATTCCTGAACTTTGTCCTCAATCTCCTGACGACTGATCATCAGAGCAAAGGATTTATCGAGCAGTTGGATGGATTCCGGGGGTGTGATGGCCATAGGAAAAAAAACACCCGCAAACCTGTGGCCTGCGGGTGTGAATTTTAAAGGTTTTGCAATTTTATTTAGTTGCTTCTTTCGGATTAGCCTCAACGGTAATGTCCAGCTTCACCTCATCACCCAAAATACCAGGCATATAAGAGATACCGTAGTCATTTCTGTTTAAAACGATAGAGGTCTGGAAAGCAATAACCGGAACATTGAAAGGAGTAAGTCCTTTGCCATAATAGGTAAATGGAAGCTCAACTTCTTTTTCAACACCATGAAAATTGAGTTTGCCTTTAGCTGAGTAGCCACTTTCTGTTTTGCTGATCTGCTCAGATTTGAAAGTGATAACAGGGTATTTGGCAATATCGAAGAAATCCGGGCTCTTCAAATGATCATCACGCTGTCCGTTTTTCGTGTTAACACTTGCCGGGTCAATGCTGATGTCGATTTTGGAGGCTTCCAGAGTAGGGGTAATGCTGATTTCTCCGCTTACTTTTTCGAAAGTTCCTTTAGCATCAGACATGATGTGCCTTACCCGGAAGTCCATAAAGGTATGTGCTCCGTCAATCATCCAGTTGCCCGCCGCTTCGGCAAGATCAGCGGAAGCAGGCGCAGCGGCTTTGGTCTCTGTCATGGGAACCATAGCTGCTCCTTCCTGATTGTTTCCACCACTTGGTATTTTTTCTAGTGCAATAAGTGGAGCAATTACAAGGGCAACTACTGACATCAGCTTTAGGAGGATGTTCAGCGAAGGACCTGAAGTGTCTTTGAAAGGATCACCTACAGTATCGCCTACTACAGCAGCCTTATGAGGTTCTGACCCTTTGTAGTATTTCTTTCCATTGATGTCTACACCTTCTTCAAAGGATTTTTTAGCGTTATCCCAGGCTCCACCTGCATTGGATTGGAAAATAGCCATCAGTACACCTGCAACTGTAACTCCTGCAAGCAATCCACCCAGACCTTCAGCTCCAAACAAAGGCAAGAAGCCAATGAAAACAGGAACCACTACTGCCAATAATCCCGGCAATATCATTTCTCTGATTGCGGCTTTAGTTGAAATCTCCACACACTTGCCATATTCGGCCTTACCGTCAGCATCAGCGAAAGTTTTTTTATCCTCTGCGGACCAGTCTTCCATTTCTTTGCCATCGTTTTTGCGCATAACCGCAAGAGCCGCTTTAAGAGCAGGGATATCGTTGAACTGGCGACGTACTTCATTGATCATGCTCATGGCTGCACGACCCACAGCGTTCATTGCGAGGGCTGAGAATACAAAGGGAAGCATAGCACCGATCAGCAAGCCTGCCATCACCTCTGCTTTGGAAATATCAATCGTTCTGATGTTTGCAGCCGTCATGTAAGCTCCAAAAAGTGCAAGAGCTGTAAGGGCAGCTGAGGCAATGGCAAAACCTTTACCAATGGCAGCTGTCGTATTGCCTACCGCATCAAGCTTATCCGTTCTTTTTCTTACTTCTTTAGGCAACTCTGACATTTCGGCAATACCTCCGGCATTGTCAGAAATAGGACCGTAAGCATCTACTGCCAGCTGAATCCCAAGATTAGAAAGCATACCTACAGCAGCAATAGCGATACCATACAAGCCACCAAAATGGAAAGCTCCGATGATGGATAGCGCAATGATAATGACCGGAATAGCGGTGGACATCATACCCACACCCAGACCAGCAATGATATTGGTTGCAGCGCCGGTGGACGATTGTCTAACAATGGCGTTTACCGGGCCTTTGCCCATTCCGGTGTAGTATTCCGTTACCAACCCTACCAGGAGGCCGGCCACCAAACCAATGATAGTGGCAATGAATATACCCATGGAGGTCATGATGCGGGTGGTTCCATAGAGCAGATCATTGTACGTCCACTCAGCAGGTAGCATACCTGTGATGATAAAATAAGAGGCTGCTATCATGATGAACGAAGAGCCAAACTCACCAATGTTAAGTGCGGTTTGAGGATTACCGCCCTCTTTTACCCTTACAAAGAAGGTTCCTATGATGGACACTAAGATTCCTGTACCTGCAAGAACTAAGGGGAGCAATACTGCTGAAAGACCATTGAACTGATCACTAAACCCATCGACCATAAAGGCAGCACCAAGCACCATGGTCCCGATGATTGATCCCACATAAGATTCAAATAAGTCAGCACCCATACCTGCCACGTCACCAACATTGTCACCTACGTTATCGGCAATTGTTGCGGGGTTCAGGGGGTGGTCTTCAGGTATACCTGCTTCAACTTTACCTACAAGGTCAGCACCTACATCAGCAGCTTTGGTATAAATACCGCCACCTACACGGGCGAAAAGAGCGATGGATGATGCACCAAAAGAGAAACCTGTGATAATGGTAATAACACGATTGAGGTTTTCGGCTGTTTCCGTACCAAACAAGTTTGCGTAGAAAATAAATAATCCTGAAAGGCCAAGAACACCGAGGCCAACAACACCCATGCCCATCACTGATCCACCTGCAAAGGCTACTTCAAGTGCTTTGCCCAGGCTTGTTCGGGCAGCATTCGTAGTTCTTACATTGGCTTTGGTGGCCACTTTCATACCGATAAACCCTGCCAAGGCCGAGCATAAGGCTCCTAGAACAAAGGAAAGACCTACTAAAGGGGAGGAAGATGCGCTGTCGGCAGTTACTGCGAGCAGGATGCCTACGCAGGCTACGAAAATGGCTAATATCTTGTATTCAGCTTTGAGGAAAGCCATGGCTCCTTCGGCAATATGGCTTGCAATTTTTTGCATTTTCTCAGTGCCGGGATCTTGTTTGCTCACCCAGGCAGATCGCCAGGCGACATAAAGAAGACCTACCACGCCTAAAGCGGGCAGGACATAAATCAAATTGGTCATGTGATAGGAATGGTTAATTTCTGTGGTTAAACCTTCAATTTTTGCGCTGCAAAGGTAATAGTAAAATTGAATTGGGACAGGGCCTGCCAAACAGGGCTTCAGGACACTCCGCTGGATTGAACAGAAGGTAGCTTTAAAAGGAAAGTTGTGCCTTTACCGGGCAATGTCTCTACCTCTATCGGGATATCATTTTGTTTACAGAAGCGAAACACGAGGGCCAGCCCAAGTCCGGTCCCCTTTTCATGCATGGTTCCTTTTTTAGAAACCACTTGGCCTCTTAAGTTAATCTGCTTCAGAATTTCCTCTTCAATTCCATCCCCTTCGTCACGAATACGAAGCCAGACTTGATCTCCAAGGTTTTCTGTAAAAATGTGAATACTTGCTCCCTGTGGACTAAACTTGATAGCATTGGAGAGAAGGTTTCTGATGATCACAGAAAGCATATCTTCATCAGCCACTACTCTGCTGGGGTCTTGCCGATGTAGGATGGAGATATGTTTTTTCTCCGCAACAGGCCGGTAAACTGCAATTGCTGCTTCAAGTAGGGTACTTAATGACAATGCTTTTTTACTTGGCTTAATCGTGCCTACTTGTGAATGGTACCAATACAGGATGGTATCAATTAATTGAAGGGATCCATCAACCGACTGCTGCATCTGTTTTAAGTATTTTTTTACTTCTTCTGCGTTCAGCGGGTCGCCCGGCAAATCCATGATGCCCAGTAAACCTTTCAATGTCGTAAGCGGGCTTCTCAGGTCATGCGATAAGATGGAGAAAATAATGTCTTTGCTTTTGTTTTCTGCTTCCAGCTCTTTGTAGAGCTTGTCAAGCTGGAGGTTCTGCAGAGCCAGTTTTTTGTTGATTTCGGTGATCTCATTGGTTTGACGATCTACTTCGTTTTTGAGCCTTGTTTTATACTTTTTGTTTTGAGTACTACGGTATTGCAACCAGGTAAAAAAGATGCCTAACATGACCAGAATAAGGAAAGCATACATTAAGGGATCTAGCCAAATGGGTTGGTTGATAAATAGCTTAAATCTGGCAGTTTCCTTCGACCATAGCCCATCAGAGTTGCTGGCTGAAACCTCAAGCTCATATTCCCCGGGAGGCAGATTGGTGAGTATAATGAAGGCATTTTTTCCGATTGTCACCCAGTCCTGATTGATACCGGATAGTTTGTAACGGTATTGATTATCCTCAGGGGAGACATAATTGGGATAAAAGAAGTCAAATCGTAGGTTGTTTTCACTATGCTTCAGCACAATGAATTCCTTGCTTACAAGATTGATCTTACTCGTTATGTTTTCACCGGATGATCCTGTGTTCCATACTTCGAGTCCAGAAATGACAGGTTTGTTTTGAAACTCATTTGGGCCACAATCCGCCGGGTCAAATAGATTGAATCCACTTAACCCTCCAAACAACAAAGAACCATTTCTCAATTTCAAAAAGGCATTCATGTTGTATTCGTAGCCTTGTAGGCCATCCTTAGGGCTGTAGGTTTTGAATTCCCGATTGGAGATGTCGTATTTGAATATTCCTTTATTACTTGATGCCCAAAGCCCACCCTTGCCGTCAGGAATAACCCCATAAACTACATTGGAGCTTAGATCCTTACTGTTTTGTGTATTGATCCGCTCTGTTTGTACTACACTATCCTCAGGAAAATTATCAGGAATGCTCACTTTCAATAAGCCATCTCCCCATGTTCCTACCCACAAATACCCTCCATAATCAAGCATCGACATAGCCTTAGGATGCTCAGAATTACTCCTGTAGTTTCCTCTTCCCAATGCCATAGTCATTCGAAAGTCAGAGGTGTCGATATAGATTACCCCCCCTGCCATGGCGGCGCCCCAAAATCTCCCTTTAGAGTCCTGATGAAATGACTTGATATGAATATAGGCAACTCGCTGATTGTTTAAGATCTGATGAGCAGTGGCTTCATCTGTTTTTTCATTCCATACAACAAGGCTTTGTGAGCAGGCAATCATGTATCGGTTCTGATCAATTTTGATCGCATCAAGGTATTTTTTAGAGCGATTCAAAGAAAACTCGGTAACTGCTTTACGTTGTATTCTCCTCCTGTCATCAGACAAGAACAGTATGCAAGAGTCACTTAGTAGGTACTTACCGCCTCTTGCTTCCAGAACTCTGTATACTTTGTTTTCAGGGAACAAGGAGCTTGGCGTGCCTGCTATATCGGTAAATTTGCGATCAGCTGCCGACCAGGTGTAAACCGCCCCGGTCATGGTACAAATCCATATTAACCCATCAGGTGCCTCATAGAAGCTATGTATATTGTTGTAATCTGCTTCCATTTTAGGATCCTCTGAAGTTCTGAAGACCCTTTGGAACCTAAGTTTGGCTGATGTATATTTAAACAAACCAGCACTGGTACAAGCCCATAAGGAGCCTGAATTGTCTTCAAACAAATTAAAAACACGCTTTGAGGCAATAACCGACTCTTCTCCGATCCCTCTTGTTTGAGGATCTATAAAGGAAGTACTTCTTTTTTCGCCAGTAGCTGTATCGACACAGAAAACCCCCATATTTCCAGTAGGGATGTAAAGCAAACCCTTGAAAATGATAGGATCCTTAGACTTGCGATTGTCTGAATTGATGACATCTTTTCGAATGTCATAAAACCTGGCGGTTTTCTTTGAATTCGGATCAATTACAATTACGCCTAAATCAACAGAAGAAAGCCACAATCGACCAGCCTCATCTTCATAAAAGCCGTTATGCATCAATGCAGTAGCAGAAACTGTACTGAAGGGGAAGTCTAGATTGAAAAGAAATTGAAAGCCACTGCTTTGAAAATTGAATTTGAATAGCTTTTGATCATTGGCCAGATAGATATCTCCGTTTTTACATTTAATAATGGCCGACAATGAGGGTTTTAATGGGGAGTCAGAAATGACCGGTGCCCACCTCTTTTTCGCTTTGTTATACAAGATGACCCCGGAGTTGTCGGTTACAGAAATGAGTCGGTTGCGATCTGCCTCTACAGATTTGCAAAGGAGTAGCCCGCCAGTTTTAGACCCAATGGGGTGCATTTCAAGCTTGTTTTCCTTTCGCTTATAGCTGATGTATCCACCATCACCGGAAGCCCAAATGTTGCCATCTACCCCTTCAAAAATGTAATTCATCAAATGGTAGCTCAGGATGTTGGCACTGTCAGTCGTTCGCTGCCGGTAAATGTTGCTGCTGATTCCGTTGAAGTCAAAAAGCCCATCTTCTTCTGAGGCCGCCCACATTAGTCCGTAATTGTCTTGCAAGCCATGAACGATTTTAAGCCTCTGCCCATCTCTCTCCAACCTTACTTTCTCAAATTGAATTACTCCCTGCGCCTGCAGCACCAGACTGGCCGCATTCATCAAAAGAAAGGTCAGAATACTTCTTTTCATCTGGCAGATTTAAAAAAGTAAACCTCGGATTTACTGTTGAATTTGTAGCTTATTTCAGCCTCCTCAGTCATGAAAAAAGTTTCAACCTCCCTTGGTTGAACCAGCCATTGGCCTGTCCGATCCATTAATCCGCTTTGAGAGCCAATCTTTATCTGAAAATGATCTTTGCCGATAGGCTTGATATCCATTGCCAAAGCCTCAAGCAAGCGTTTGCCTTCACAGCTGATAAGCCCTACTTTACCCTTTTGATGAAAAATGAGATCGCCTGTAATACTCCAAAAATAAAGGTCATCAGGCTTGAGGAGCACTTTTCCCTTTGGGTCAATAAACTCTGCCTGATCAGAACGGTAGGCTAGTGCTATTGATCCTCTGAAATCTTCAACTGAGGTATACTGAGGTTGAACGGCAATCTGATCTCCTTCGTCAATAAATCCCCATAGATCCTGAAGCTGCATAGCCGCTCTTGGGGACGCACCTTGAAAAGGCCTTAAGGACTGATACCTTGGTGCGATGCGCAATCTGCCCATCGGGTCGATCATACCCCACCCTGTTCGTTGCTTGACCAGCGCTTTTTGATTTACAAAGCCTGAAATACTGTCATACTGACGGGAAAAGCTGCTCACAAAGCACCCGGAACGGCTCATAGTGCCAAATGCAGTATCATTTTGAACCTGCCATGTGTACCATTCAGGCAAAAATCGAATAGAACTAGCTATAAGTGGGAACATTACTTCGCCATCGATATTGATTAATCCTGTTCTTCCCTTTCTCCAGACTTGTACCAATGGGCCCGAGGGTGAAAGACTATCGAAAGCTAATAAATGAATGCTGCAACCATCTAAATCGGTAAGCGAAAAGCGATATCCCTCAGGTAGGATGCTGTGTTCCTCACTTACAAATTCAATGGTTTTTGGCCAAATCGGACCGATTTTCCAGTTTCCTTGCGGGTCGATAAGGCCCCAACGTCCGGCTGATGCAACTTTATAGCCTGTCCCGGTCCAGATTCCCGGGGAGTCGTATCGGTGCTTTAGCCATCTGCCCTGATTTAAATCGAAAGCACGGTAAAAGCCCAGGGTTTTCATCCATAAATGACCGGCTTCAATGACCAATTGAGGCTCTTGAATGCCGGATTGCACTTTTCTCCCTTGCTCGTCAAACAAGGTAAAATACAAAGAGTCCTGCTTGGCAAGCAGGTAGGGAGAGGGGCTTAATGGCTTGATTTCTTCATATAGGATTGGGATAAGCACACGACCATTGGTATCTACGGAGCCCCAGTGGTTTTTTTGTTTTACGAGGAAATAATCCTTATGAAAGGCAGACACCTCTTCAAATCCATAGGCCAGTAATTGATGACTCGTTGTAAAAATATCCCATAAGCCATCCTGAAGGCAGGTGTACCAACCCTTGCCCAAGTGCTTCACATTGGAAGCAAATAGAGTGTCACCATTGGGCATTACCCATCCAGGCTGCTTTCTGGCAAGCACATGACCTTTGCCTAGTACTTTTACCTCATGATAAACCACAGGGAGCAGCTCTTTCCCATTTTGGTCAATGAGGCCCATTCTGTTGCTTTGATTAACAACTGCCAAACCATCTATAAAAGTCCCGATAGACCGATAGGGTCCTGCCAAAAGGAATTGATCCTTAGCGGGTTTAAACAAAAAGACCTGCCTGTCAATATCCGTAAGTTGGTAGCCCTTCGATTTTAAACGTTTCACTTCAGAATATTGCAAACCTATGCGTTTTCCATTGGCTTGAAGCAGCTCAAAAATGCCATCACTTCCGGGTAAAAAGGCATACAAAAAGGCATAGCTACTATCCGCAGTAAAATGAGAGTATTTGGCAGGACAAAGCACCTGGCCTTTGCTATCCATCAATCCGTAGGTTTCACGTTCCTTGGCATAGCACAGGTAATTGTTCCATGCATACACGTCTTCGATCGGTAAGGGATACATCGATTTCCCATTATCATTCTTCAAGTAAAATCGTCCCTTTGTCCAGGCTTTGAAGAGGTTAACCTGTTTGGGTAGCCTGAATTGATGGCTGGTAACACTATCATACGTCAGGCTGTCAACTAAGCTTCCTTTACGGTCGACCAATTGCCATTGGCCACTTGAAAGTCTGGTTCGGAATTTTGAATTTGGAACTTCTTTGGTTTCATTTTGAGCATTTAGTACATAAGGAATGCACACCAGATAGAAGCTTAATTGCCAGGTGAAAAGAAAGATCTTTGTGGCTTGATACACGATTGAGGAACAATCAGTCTGCTTCATTACCTTGCTGACGTGAATGTATATCCGTACAGAGATCGATTCAAAATTCTGATCATCATGGTGGCTGTGTTGATTGGAGGGCTGTCCTTATGGTACACCAACCAATTGGTAAAAGTACTCTCTGAAAGGGAAATTCATCAGATCGAGCTTTATGCCAAAAGTCTGGAGTTTATTTCAAACCCTCAAAACGACGATAGTCAGGGGATAGCTTTTCTGATGGAGGAACTCGTATCAGAAAAGAAAAACATCTCCATACCAGTGATCATAGCCGATGAAAGCGGCCAGGTAATCAGTGACATCAACCTGGATATTGATCCGGACCTTTCAACCGAGCAAAAAAACAAGCTGCTACGAGAGGAGCTCAGTGAGATGAAGGAGCAGTACGAGCCCATCCCTCTTGATCTTGCGCCGGGCATACGCCAGTTCATCTATTACCGCAACTCTGCTCTAGTGGAGCAGTTGAGGGTTTATCCGATTATTCAGTTGGGAGTCATATCCCTCTTTGTGTTTTTCTCTTACCTCGCTTTCAGCTATTCCCGTAGGGCAGAGCAGGATCGGGTATGGGTCGGGCTTTCCAAGGAAACAGCTCATCAACTGGGTACTCCGCTTTCGGCGCTCATGGCCTGGGTGGAATATTTTAAAAACCAGGACAAGTTCAAAGATGATCCGGCAGTAGTTGAGCTTGAGAAAGATGTAGAGCGACTGGAGATGATCACGGCAAGGTTTAGCCAGGTTGGATCGGTGCCGGCGTTGAAAGAAGAAGACCTGCAAGAGGTGATCAGCAATACGCTCGATTACCTCAAAAGGCGAATCTCAGGGAAAGTAAAGCTTCAACTCGAGAATCACTTTCAGGGGCCGGTTATGATACGCCTCAACCGTTCCCTGTTTATATGGGTGATTGAGAATATTGTAAAAAATGCCGTCGATGCTATCGGTACTACAGGTGTTGTAAGTGTTCATATTGCATCCACGATTGATGGTAAAATTATAGTTGATGTGATTGATAATGGCAAAGGGATTCCCCGCAGCCAAATCAAAAAAGTATTTGACCCCGGGTTTACCACAAAGCAGAGAGGATGGGGCCTGGGTCTGACGTTGGCAAAGCGGATCATTGAAACCTACCATCACGGAAAGATTTTTGTGAAGCAATCCGAGCCCGGCAAAGGAACAACTTTCCGTATATTGCTGAATATGTGACAGATATAATAGTATTTCTTAATTCTTTTTCTTGTTTGATTCACAGGTGGAAAGCCCTACTTTTGCAACCTGAAATACCCCTAATCTGAGGACATTATCTTAACAAGAATCCCAATTAATCCATGAGTGCAAACGTCAACAAAGGAAAAGTCACCCAAATCATTGGTCCGGTGGTGGATGTTAGTTTTGAAGCCAACGACAGTAAAATCCCCAACATCCTGGATGCCTTGGAAGTAACCAAAGAAAACGGAGCTAAAGTAGTGCTCGAAGTGCAGCAGCACCTGGGCGAAGACCGTGTTCGTACGATCTCCATGGATTCGACAGAAGGACTTACACGTGGAATGGATGTGATTGACCTCAATGGGCCTATAACTGTTCCTACCGGTGACACCATCAAAGGACGTTTGTTTAATGTGATTGGTGATGCTATTGATGGCATTCCACAGCCTAAAGTGGAAGTTAGATTACCCATTCACAGACCTTCTCCAAGATTTGAAGACCTTTCTACTTCTCAGGAAGTACTTTTTACAGGTATCAAAGTAATTGATCTCATCGAGCCTTATGCAAAGGGTGGTAAAATCGGTCTTTTTGGGGGTGCCGGTGTAGGTAAAACAGTATTGATCCAGGAATTGATTAACAACATTGCCAAGGCATACTCAGGTCTTTCGGTTTTTGCGGGAGTTGGTGAGCGTACACGTGAAGGAAATGACCTACTGCGGGAAATGATTGAAGCTGGAATTGTGACCTATGGTGATGAATTCATGCATTCTCTTGAGGAAGGTGGCTGGGACTTGTCAAAAGTTGATCAAAATAAGCTTTTAGACTCAAAAGCAACCTTTGTTTTTGGTCAAATGAATGAGCCTCCCGGAGCACGTGCACGAGTAGCTTTGACCGGTCTTACCATTGCAGAGAGCTTCCGTGATGGAGATGGCAAAGGGCCCGGTAAGGATATTCTTTTCTTCGTTGATAACATTTTCCGTTTCACTCAGGCAGGCTCTGAGGTTTCAGCCCTTCTTGGCCGTATGCCTTCAGCGGTGGGTTACCAGCCTACTCTGGCAACGGAGATGGGTGCCATGCAAGAGCGTATTACCTCTACCAAAAGAGGATCAATTACTTCCGTTCAGGCGGTTTACGTACCTGCGGATGACTTGACTGACCCTGCACCAGCGACTACATTTGCCCACCTTGATGCTACTACGGTACTTTCAAGAAAGATCGCCGAGTTGGGAATTTACCCTGCTGTGGATCCTTTGGACTCTACCTCCAGGATTTTGACTGCTGATATTGTAGGTGTTGAGCACTATGCCACCACCCAGCGGGTAAAAAGCCTTCTTCAGCGATACAAAGAATTGCAGGACATCATCGCCATTCTGGGTATGGATGAACTTTCTGAAGAAGACAGAATGGTCGTTCACCGTGCCCGCCGTGTACAACGTTTCCTTTCACAGCCTTTCCACGTGGCCGAACAGTTCACCGGATTGAAAGGTGAACTGGTGGATATTAAGGATACCATCAAAGGGTTCAATGCGATTATGGATGGTAAGCATGATGATCTTCCTGAGGCTGCGTTTAACCTCGTAGGAACCATCGAGCAGGCGGTTGAGAAAGGCGAAAAACTAATCGCTGCGGCTAAAAAATAAAGCCTATGTTCATCGAGATCATCACACCAGATAAAAAACTGTTTGCAGGAGAGATTACTTCAGCAAAATTTCCAGGTAGCGATGGCGGTTTTGAGGTACTTAACAATCACGCCCCCCTGATCAGCAGCCTTGGAAAAGGGCAAGTGGTCATCAATGAGCAAGGAAAAAAGTCCAGCTTTGAAGTGGATGGCGGTGTCGTTGAAGTATTAAAGAACAAAGTCATCGTTCTGGTAGAAAGTAAAGCCTAAAATCAAAGGCAAACCAATACAAAACCACAGCAAGGTCTGTGGTTTTTTTGTTTAGGAACAGCGCAATGTGAAGCCCACTTTGTGGGTGTTTTCGATGGATAAGCCGGGCTCAGGTTTTAGACATTTTCTCAACCTCGAAATGAATACATCCAGACTTCTACCCATAAAATAGTCATCATCTCCCCAAAGGCTGAGCAGAATTTCCTCTCGTTTGACAAGTGTGTTTTTCTTTCTCCAAAGCAGGAGCAAGAGGTCGCTTTCTTTTTGTGTCAGCCTGATCGATGTTCCCGAAAGGGTCAGGCTTAGATTTTCCGGGTCAAAAATCAGATTTCCCTGCTGAAAGAGCTCCTTGCCGGTGTCAGCACCCGATGTCCTGCTGCGTTTCAAAAATACAGCGACCCTCAGCTTCAACTCTTCCATACTGAATGGCTTGAGGATGTAATCATCACCTCCCATTTGGAAGCCCCTGATCCGGTCTTCTTTCAGGGATCGGGCGGTGAGAAACAGTATCGGCACCTGTTGATTTTGTTTACGAATCTCAAAAGCCAGTTCAAATCCGTCTTTGGCAGGCAGCATGACATCCAGCAAGCATAGCTCAGGCTGAAACAAGCGAAACTCAGTAAGAGCTTTTTCGCCGTCTCCAACCGATTGGACCTCGTAGCCTTCCGCTCTCAGTGCATCCTCAATGAGAAAGGCCAGATTGGCATCATCTTCAACCAGTAGTATTCTGGCTTTCATAAGGGAAGGTATAAACTAAAAATCGATCCTTGACCCAAACGGCTTTTCAAATCTACCCTACCTCCGTGAGCAATCATGACCATGCGAACGTAATAAAGGCCCAGTCCAAAGCCCCTTGCCCCCTGTTTGTTTCCTGAAGGGATCCTGTAAAATCGCCTGAAGATTTTTTCTTGTTGCCCTTCAGCTATTCCCGGCCCATGATCCTCGACATCTATTCTGGCATACTTTGGCTCTACCGAAAGGCGGACATTAATCTCCAAAGGAGAGTTACTGTATTTCAAGGCATTATCCATCAGTCCGGAGAAGGCATTGCTCAGGTGCACTTCATCTGCTATCACATTCACTGCTTCTGCATTGCTTTCAAAGGTCAGTTTACCGCCAGCTAGGGTCAATCGTTCTTCCCAAAGGTTGAGTTGTTCTTTCAGGAAATGGTAAAGCTCAATCTCAACTTTGGATAGCCTGAGCCCCTGCTCTTCACTGATGGCAGCCTCAAGTATGCGTTGGGTATGTGCTTTGAGTTTTCTGGACTCCTCTTGAATGATCCCTACATACCTAAGCTGTCTGGGATCTGTTAACATGTGCTGTAGTCCTTCAGCAGAAAGGCTGATTCCCGTAAGTGGGGTTTTCAATTCATGAGTCATGTTATTGATGAAGTCTTTTTGTAGCCGGGAAAGCTTTTGTTGCTGAAGAAGAGCAAAAAGCGCATAGGCAAAAAAGACCAGTACCACCAGGAGCACTCCGGTAGAAAACAGCCAGATGTTCATGTCTGCAATCAGGTTGGCTTCTTTTCGTGGAAAGTGAACGATGAAATAGTAATTCTCCCGATCCCAACGGGGCAATATGCTTCCTTTCCTGACCGCTTCACCTTGTTGGCTAAGAGCTACATAATGCCCATAGACCATGTTTTGTGTCTGGCAATCGTAGATCCCAAACTCAAAGTCCTGCCGGATATTACGCTGCAAAAAGGAGCGCACCAGCAGTTGCCTTAGCAATTGTGCATCGATCACATCATTGACCATTACAATAAAATAGTTGGTGGCCGGCTGGCTTACCGCATCAGGAGCAAGGGTAAGGTGGCCGTTGTATCGCAGCAGTTCAAGAGCCACTTCGCTGAGAGCGATATGGATGGTTTG
Organism: Cytophagaceae bacterium; assembly: GCA_027488815.1. GTDB lineage: Bacteria > Bacteroidota > Bacteroidia > Cytophagales > JAIYAX01 > JAIYAX01. Next base: position 338,705 of record JAIYAX010000012.1, read on the forward strand.
GTTGAACTGCCGATTTCTCAAATCAAAAGCCTTTTTGAACCAGAACAACTGCACCGTAAAAATTCCGCCGATAGCAATTCCGGCCAGAATAAGAGTGATTTTAAGGGATGCCTTTCTCATCTATGGGATAAAGATAACGTTCTCCAATCAGCCTCTTTTCGTCTTTAACTTTTCATTAACATTTATTAGGAGATCGTTAACAAAGACCCGGAAAGTGATCATGCACCTTTGTGCCATGTTCAACATTAAAACATTTAATCACATGAAAACAGTAGGATTATTTTTGATCATGTTCTTTTTCGGAACAACCGCATTTGCGCAAATGACCTCTTCTCTTGTAAAAGTTGAAGAAGCTAAGGCAGCCATTTCCTGGAATGCACAGGTAGTAGATCTGGGTAAAATTGATCAGGGCAAACCTGAAACGGCAGTTTTTTCGTTCACAAATACCGGAAAGACACCTTTGCTCATTACCGCTGTACAGGCAAGCTGCGGATGCACCACCCCAGAGTATAGCAAGGAGCCTATTGCTCCCGGAAAGTCAGGTTTTGTAAAGGCAACTTACAATGCAGCAAATCAAGGAGCCTTCAACAAAACGGTGATGGTGACGACCAATCAATCCGAAGGCCCCATTTCACTGGTGCTGAAGGGTGAAGTAGTTACCAAGTAATACTTAGAAGGGTCTAGTTGGGTCCGGGTCGGTAGCCGCAGGCTGCCGACCCGGCATTTTTTCAGCCCAGCCGATGCCTCACAATCTGATGCACCCGCTCAAACAATTTCATCGGACTAAAGGTACGCCAGGCATCCAATTCATCTAAATCTCCTCCGGAGTGCACATAATGGTCAATCCCAAAACGACCCATTTCCCGAAGCACGAAATCCCTGAAGTTTACCATGGCGACCCATCCTTCCTCCACATCTTCAAACCACTCCTCATAATAACAGTCGTCAGATCCATGAAAATTGAGGATATTCTCTCCAAGCAAAATGAAATGCCGGATGCCTTGTGCAACCATGTGGTCAACAACATTTCGCTTCAGGTGCATCACATCGTTGTGCAGGGTGTCATTCCATTCACCAAATAGTTCGATAACGGCAAATTGCTTTTCATACTGTGTGTAAAGGAGCTTTACATACAAGGTCTCTGATCCTATAAAATCCCAGGAGGGGTGGATGTAATAGCCATAAATGTCATGACTGTACTGATAGGGGTCGTTTTCAACTCCAAAAAAGGGAGAACGCTTATCATCACTTGCCCGATAAGCACTCTCCCAATTGTAAAACGGCTCCAATTCATGCATGGCTCAACCTTGAGATTCCAATGCTTTACGCACGTTACCATGTTGAAGAAGCAATTCCTCAGCCCGTTCGGCATCGATCTTCAACAATTGCATCAGCATGGCTTTAGCCCTTGCCTGTAGCTTATGGTTGCTGAGCATCATGTCCACCATTTTATTGCCTTTTACCCTTCCCAGCCGTATCATGGCCCCGGTGGAAATCATGTTGAGCACCATTTTCTGAGCTGTGCCCGCTTTCATACGGGTGCTACCGGTAACAAACTCAGGCCCTGTGATTACCTCTATCGGAAAATCTGCGATGGCTGCAAGCGCAGAGGCTGGGTTGCAGGTGACGCAAGCCGTCAGCAATCCTGCTTTTTTAGCTTCCTGAAGTCCACCAATGACATAGGGTGTACGTCCTGAGGCCGCAATGCCCACTACAGTGTCTATTATGGTAGGAGAGTAAACCTTCATGTCTTGCCAGGCTCCTTCAGGGTCATCTTCTGCAAACTCAACCGCTTTGCGAATGGCACCATCACCCCCGGCAATCAGACCAATCACAAGGTCATGACTAACACCAAAGGTTGGCGGGCACTCCGAAGCATCTAGAATGCCCAGCCTGCCACTTGTCCCAGCCCCGATGTAAAATAACCTTCCCCCCAGTTCCATTCGTGGTACCAGTGCTTCTACAAATGTAGAGATTGAAGGTATCGCCCTTCCAACTGCTTCCACCACAGTTTTGTCTTGCTCATGTATGCCTTGAAGAAGCTCTGATACTGATTTTTTTTCCAGATCATCATAATGGCTTTCCTGCTCGGTGATGAGGCTCATGGCTCGAAGGAGTGATAAAGACTAAGGCCAGCGATGGGTTTTTCCAGCACACGGCCCATAGCCCAGCCCCTTTGCTCCAGAGCTGATTGCACAAAACTGTTGTAATAAAAAGCAATGCTTCCTGTAAAGTGAACCGGCAGTGGTCCATGGTTTTTCATCAACGGGGCCACGTAGATGTCCAGAAATGACAAGAAACTTTCCATGATCAATGAAGAAATGTAAGCTTGGTTTTTATGATCAAAAGCAAATTTAGCTAAAGCAGCGATGCTGGCGTTTGGCGACTTTTCTTTGTGATAGATCAGGTCAAGCCAATAGCTCAGGTCTCCGGGGTACCTTTTTGAAAAAGCCTTGGCCAGATCCTCAGGCATGCTGCCGTTGAGGTAGCTGCTCAGTAGCAATTTCCCCAAATGCCCTCCACTGCCCTCATCACCCAGCCAAAATCCAAGACTGGGTGCTTGCCCCATAATGGCTTGGCCATCAAAAAAGCAAGCATTGGAGCCGGTACCCAAAATGCAAGCTATTCCGGGTTCTTTGCCACAAGAGGCTCTGGCACTGCCCAGTACGTCAGAATGTACTTCGATCACTGCCTGAGGCCAAAGTTCCAATAAACTCTCCCTGATCAGGTCGCAACGCTCCTGCCTGCCACAACCGGAACCGTAGTACTGGATTTGATCAGCCCTGACACCCTGAAGTCCCTGGCTAATCCGCTGGACTATTTCGATTTTATTTTGATAATATGGGTTGATGCCTTCGGTTTCATATTGCTCGATACGGCCATCGGGCAGGAGCAATCTCCAGTCTCCTTTGCTGCCACCGCAGTCAGCGATGAGTACGGTTTTGCTCATATCAGTTTCCCAACGACGGGGAATTTGTCAAATACCCTATCCGTATGCGGTGCATCTTTCAGCTCGTCGCTAAGGTCTTGACCCGCCCAGTGTTCATAATGTTTGCCATCTCTCCAAAGCCTTGATTTGTTTAACTCATAGATCATTCCATTGTAGGCGCACCATATTTCTTCACAGTCGGTTCCATTTCTAAGGGCCAACTGAGCAAGAGTATAGCTTTTCAATTCTGTACTCATTGCATCCTTGCCAGTGCTTTGATGTACGCATCTGGCAGTTGGCCGGATGCTGCCTGTTCATAGTCGGTTTTATCGCAAGGAATCACCCGGTGTTGTGTGCCATGTTGCACTTCCATCCACCAACGAAGGTTGTATTTATGTTTGTAAAAATGGATCGGCTGGTGTCCGACACCCATGTCTACCAGGAAGGTGTAGAAATGATCTGTCTGAAAATCTTCATCGGCTTTGCGGTTGTAATAGCCTTCAAGAAAATACCAAACCAGCGTGGCGAGCACATAGGCCGACTGTCCGTCATGGTCCAACGAGGGATTGTATTCATAAAACCCTGCTGTTTTCATATGGCTGCTGAGCCCGGCATACCAGGCAATCTGGCAGGCCTCTTCTGCTGTCAGTCCAAAAAAACCTTGCCTGCTGATGGCCGGAAAATCGCTCTTACGAATGGCTTCAAGGTCAAAACTCAGCATGTCGGCACCTCTCATGATCGGTTCTACCCTGCCAAAATCGTCTCTCAGCCTACCCAGACGGAGGTGATCGAAGTTGAGCTTTTCCAGCAGATGTGTAATCTCCATGTCGGTATGAAAGGACTGGTAGGCCAGGTGAACATAGTTGTACAGCTTATTGGGCTGGAGTTGTACGGTTTTCATCACATGGCTGGAAGCCTCATCACTGTCGGCTTCATGCTCCATGTTAATTTTAGAGTCAACTGAAGCGATGGTCAACCATTCATAATGGGTGGCAAGTCCTTTGTACTGTGCCAGGCTTAGGTCATGACTGCCTCCAATGACCACCGGTAAGGTTTGGTAAGAAAGCAATGTCGCACAAAGCTCCTCTAGTCTGGAGTAGGTGTCTTCCAGGGTTGGCCCCGCACGCAAATTCCCAAGGTCTACGATATGCTTTCGGTTATCAATCCTGCTTAGGCCATACAGAATCTTTCTCCATTGATGGCCCTTAATTTCTTCATGTTTGTTGCTAAATGAGCCTCTGTTTTCCGGAACGTAGACCAAAGCGATGTCAGCCAATTTGTAATCCGGCAGACTCTCAAAAAAAATACCCAGGTCTTGACCAAGTAAGCCACTACCCGACCTGATGGCAAAAGCATCCGGATCAAGGGGGTCAAGCAACAGGGATAAATTCATGGCGGGATTTTCATCGAAAAATAAGGGATCACTTCATGGTTTCCAACCTTGAGTTGACCACATACAGGCAGGTTCAGAAGTCCGGAGGGTAAAGGGGACTTACAACTTCTAAATTCTTAGCTTTGCAGCCTTTTCAAATTCAAGGTGCCCGAAAGTAATTTTATTGACTATGTGAAGATTTGCTGCCGTTCAGGAGCAGGGGGTGCCGGCTCGGCTCATTTTATGCGGGCCAAGCACACACCCCATGGCGGGCCTGATGGAGGCAATGGCGGCAGGGGTGGACATATCATCTTAAGGGGCAATTCTCAACTCTGGACCCTCCTTCACCTCAAATACAAAAAACATGTTGTGGCCGAACCGGGCCAGAAAGGCAGTGCCAACAATTCATCTGGTGTCAGTGGCAAAGATGTAATTCTTGAAGTGCCCCTGGGTACCGTTGCCAAAAAAGCCGAGACCGGAGAGCTGATCTGTGAGATTACGGAAGAAGGTCAGGAGTTCATCCTCACTCCGGGTGGCAGAGGTGGTCTCGGAAATAAAAATTTTACCACCAGTGTCAAGCAGGCCCCTACCTATGCCCAGCCGGGCGAATCCGGACTGGAGGAATGGAATATCTTGGAGCTCAAGCTGCTTGCAGATGTGGGGCTGGTAGGATTACCCAATGCAGGCAAGTCAACCTTGCTGTCTGTGGTATCGGCAGCCAAGCCGGAGATAGCCAATTACCCTTTTACTACTCTGGTACCTCAGCTTGGGGTGGTGAAATACCGTGATTATCAGTCTTTCGTGATGGCTGATATCCCTGGAATCATCGAAGGTGCCTCAGAAGGAAGAGGCATAGGGCTACGTTTCTTACGACATATCGAGCGCAACTCACTTCTTCTTTTTATGATCTCCATTGAAGAGCCAAAGCCCAACGCCACTTTGAAAATGCTCTTGAATGAGCTGAAACAATACAACCCCGAGCTAATTCACAAGGAAAGGCTGCTGGCCATCACCAAGGCAGACCTGGTCACAGAAACGGAGAAAAAGGCTTACCTGAAAAAGCTTAAAACAGATCTTCCAACGGTACTGATTTCAGCCCATACCGGCGAAGGCATTCCGGCCCTAAAAGATCTGATCTGGCAAACGCTCAACCGCTGACAACTTGTCACTTAAGAGCAGATGGCAATGTTTTTGGAGAAGGGGCATCAGATAAAAAACATCAGCATATAGTTAAAATGAGCCCTACAGATCAAGATAAAGAAATGCAAGACAATGAAGCCCAAAGTCCTGTAAGTCAGGAGCATGTGCAGGAAGTTGCCTCTTCAATGGAGAGCCAGCCGGTGGACACTGTAGAGGCCATCCCTCATTTGGAGCAGGCACTCAGGGCTGAAATAGACGAGTATAAAGACAAATATTTACGCCTGTATGCTGATTTTGAAAACCTGCGCAAGCGTAGCCTCAAGGAGCGCCTTGATCTGATCAAAACGGCAGGTGAAGAACTCATGACAGCTTTGTTGCCTGTATTGGACGATATGGAGCGTGCAGTCAAAGCTCTTGAAGCACAGGAGGCTCATCCTGCAAAAGAAGGAGTGTTACTCATCGCTCATAAATTGCAAAAGACCCTGGAAGGCAAAGGGTTGAAAACCATGAACGCCCTCGGAGAGAGCTTTAACTCCGAGCTACACGAAGCCATCACCGAAATAGCTGTCACAGACGAGAAACAGCAGGGTAAAGTCGTAGATGAGGTAGAGAAAGGCTATTACCTGCATGATAAAGTGATCCGATATGCTAAAGTAGTCGTTGGTAAATAGGTATGTCAAAAAGAGATTATTACGAGGTACTCGGGGTAGATAAAGGTGCGGATGCAGAAAGCATCAAAAAGGCTTATCGAAAAATGGCCATTAAGTACCACCCTGACAAAAACCCCAACGACCCCTCGGCAGAGGAAAAATTTAAAGAAGCGGCAGAGGCTTACGAAGTATTGAGCAACCCCGAAAAGCGCAGTGCCTACGACCGCTTTGGACATCAGGGAATGAACGGTGGCGGCTATGGAGGGGGCTCTATGAACATGGAAGATATTTTCTCCCAGTTCGGAGACATCTTTGGCGGAGGTGGATTTGATGGCTTCTTTAGCAATAGCCGTGGAGGCCGTACCCGTCGGGGTTCCAACCTGCGCATTAAGCTGAAATTGAGCCTTCAGGAGATCGCCACCGGGGTCGAAAAGAAAATCAAAGTCAAAAGGCTGGTGCCAGCCAAGGGAGTGACCTATAAGAATTGCACTTCCTGCGGGGGCACAGGTCAGATTCGCAAAGTAGTCAACACCATGCTGGGTCAGATGGTATCTGCCACCACATGCCCTACCTGCAATGGTGCCGGACAAATGATGGACTACCGACCACCTGGAGTGGATAGCACCGGTCTGGAGCAGCTTGAGGAAGTGATCAGCATTAAGATACCTGCCGGCGTAAGCGAAGGCATGCAACTGAGCATGAGCGGCAAAGGCAACTCAGGGCCGGGTGGGGCTGTCCCAGGTGACCTTATCATTGTGATTGAGGAAGTGGAAGATGATAAGCTCAAGAGAGATGGTCTGAACATCATTTATGACCTGTATATTTCTTTCAGCGATGCTGCTCTGGGCACTTCTGTGGAAGTTCCTACGGTGGAGGGTCCGGTAAGACTAAAAATTGATGGAGGAACACAGGCAGGCAAGGTACTTAGGCTGAAAGGCAAAGGAATCCGTGAGGTGAACGGTTATGGCAAAGGGGATCAATTGGTCTATGTGAATGTATGGACCCCTACTCAGTTAAGCAGGGAAGAGACCGAGATACTGGAGCGACTAAGGCATTCAGCCAATTTTCAACCTAATCCGGGAAAGGCAGAAAAAGGCTTTTTCGAGCGGATGAAAGATATTTTCTCCTAAGCAGCGGCATTATTCCGGCGATCCCGGTGGATACTTTCATGCTCATGTCCCCAAGGTTGATTAACTTTTGGGCATGATTTTCAGGTATGCCGTGGTAATGAGCGTTTATGGTCTGATGGTTTTGAGTCCGATCAAGGAGGAAAAACCCGAGGTATATTCCCTTGAAGACAGCGATCAATACAACTCAAGCCTTCTGACTTTTCGTAGTGGCGATGCGGACTGTAGTTTTGCTCCGGTGGACAATCCCAACCCTCTGAAGATATCTGCCTATTTCGACCACAAGCTCTATCAGGCAGCCTTTAGCAAGCAAAGCAAGGGCGATCAGCAGCTAGGTTTTTTCCAACTCAGCAGAGCAGAGGGCAAGATCAACAAAGACGGCTCGGTAGACTATAGCTTTAACCCATTCTCCTCCTCCTCGAAAGAAGACGAAAAACGAAACCAGGTACAGGTGTACCTCTCCCGCAAGAAAAGCATGTCGCTCGATCTGGATTTTGATGCCGGGAAAAGCAGCCTCAACCTGAGTGGCTTAAAGCTGTCTGCCCTTGACATGCGCTGCGGGAGCGCCGATGTAGAACTCACCTACGGCCTTGGGCAAATGAATGCCATCAGCATGGACACCATCCGGATCAAAAGCGATGTAGGCTCCATCCTTTTTACCCATGTGGACCATAGCAATGCCAAAAGCATACAGGCAGAGGCACGTTACGGCAAGACCATCCTTACCTTTTCACCTTACACCCAGAAAGCCATGCACATCAAAAGTGTGATTGGCGCCGGGCGTATGGAGATACGCCTGCCGGAAAAGGAAGTGCCTGTGCTCCTTAAGATCAGACGTTCCAAAATGGCCAACGTGAAGCTGCCTGAAGGGTTCAGCACCAAGCCTGACGGCACTATGATCAATGAGCATTATTACATCAACGCACCGGGGGTGATCACCCTCGAGGTGGAGATGAAAGCTGGTAGTCTGGAGATTTATTAGCGTTTATTTGATGAGGGCGGATATGGATTTGAACAATTCCGTACCCGAGCTGCGGCAAAGCTCCAGAAGCAGCGACTCCGTTGTTGTCAATAAGGCACCTTCCCTTTTCATACGATCAAGAGCGACCTGCTTGTCCAGCGGACGGCGGGAGCTGATTGCATCAACCACCACTACCGGGGTGTAGCCGTTTTCTCTGAGATCCAGGACCGTTTGCAGCACACATACATGCGCCTCAATGCCGGCAAGTATGACCATGTTACGTTGAAGCTCATGCATCCTCAGCATCAGGCGAGGCTCATCGCAGCAACTGAAGCTCATCTTCTCCACCGGCTCATGGCCCTGCAGGAATTCAGAAAGATCAGGGATGGTGCGGCCAAGCCCTTTGACATACTGCTCTGAAACCAGGTAGGGGACATGAAGTAGCTTTAAACCACGAAACAAGACCTGAATTCTGCTGAGCAGGGCCTCTTTCTCATGGATATGGGGGTAAAGCCTTTCCTGTACGTCGATCAGGAGGGCACAGCTGTCATCGAGGGGTATGCGCATGGCTAAGAGCTTAAGGGCAGAAACTTACGAAATTGATGGGAATGAACACAGGGTGTAGGGGATGGAGGGGGGTGATTAAATGCATGGTTATGAATCATGGCGCATGTTATTAGGGGCCTTATATTAGCTAGTGAGCTATAAGGTTGGTTGTCATATTCATAGAATTACTCTTGTTAACCCATTTGAATTGTGCTAATGAATAAATTGTTGTTTTATTGAGTTTCAGTTCACTCGTTTATAAATTCAATTTGATTTTTAAGTTAATTGCTTTAGAGATATTATTTTTGAATGTTCACTTGCTGACAGTATGGAGAAAATTAAGTTTATCGATCTTTTTTGTGGTATAGGAGGATTCAGAACAGCCATGGATCAGGCATGTTTTGAGCATAAACTCATTCCTGAATGCGTGTTCTCCTCTGATATTGATCCATTTTGTCAAGATAGCTATGAAGCAAATTTTGGCCATAGACCGGTTGGTGACATCACCAAGGTTGATGAGAGAGACATACCCGACCATGATGTGCTTTTTGCAGGGTTCCCCTGCCAGCCTTTTAGTATCATTGGCCAGATGCAAGGCTTTAATGACATCAGGGGTACTTTATTCTTTGATATAGCAAGGATCATCGGGCACAAAAAGCCAAAAGCTTTTGTGTTGGAGAATGTTAAACAGCTGGTTGGGCATGATGGAGGGAACACACTTAAAACCATTATACATACACTCGAAAAAGATTTAGGATACTATGTTTCATTTGCTGTACTCAATGCACTTGATTATGGACTTCCTCAAAAGCGTGAAAGAGTAATCATTGTAGGGCATAGAGAACCGATACTTTTTAATTTTCCTGTTCCGGTAAGGCCATTTAAACCACTTTCAGAAGTACTCGAAAGACAAGTTGATGGAAAGCACTACGCATCGGAATACATCATTCAAAAGCGGAAGGAAGCGCATAAGTCAGCATATAAACTATCCATTTGGCATGAGAATAAAGCTGGGAATATTTGTTCTTATCCTTACTCCTGTGCCTTACGTGCAGGTGCTTCCTATAACTATCTGTTGGTGAATGGTGAGAGAAGACTTACACCTCGAGAAATGCTTCGTTTGCAGGGTTTCCCGGATAGTTACAAAATCGTTGTCGCTGACGGACAAGCTCGTAAACAGGCTGGAAATGCAGTTCCGGTTAATCTGGTTAAGGCAGTCATTTTAAAGTTATTACCTTTTGTAGCAACATCTTTGGACATGACTTCGGTGCTCAGAGAATATGAAGTAAAATATGGAGAGCAGTAGGTCGCCAAAACTTCGGACAGTACAGAAGTCCGTTTCTGCATTTCCGCTAAATGAGTTTCCTAAAGAGTTTCCATTCTTACTTGGCAAAGAGTTGATCTATTTACTGGCTGCAAAAGGAAAACCAGAGTTGGAGGGCTCCGAGTGGGAAAGCATTTTTGCAAAATGTATTGGCGCAGACTGGAAGCCTTCTAATGTTGGTCTTGATGATGTAGTGATGGGCAATACGGCCTGGGGTGCAAAAACAGTAAAGTCAGTACATCCGTCAAAGCAGAAAAGGGTACGATTGATATCTGGTCGGAACTCTCCCAATTATTCATTTGGCGAAAGAAGCGATCAACAAGTGGATGCAGTACTCATGGGCAAACTGGTTCTTGAAATTTGGAATGAGAGAGTTTCAGCCATAAGAGAGAAATTCAAGCATCTGCGAACCGTAGTATTGATAAAATCCAACGACTTAACCGAAGTAGTAGTCTTTGAATTTGAAACGGTTCGATACGATCACGAACTGTACGACTGGGCATGGAATAAAAACAACAACCTAACAGGCACCCATAAGAAGACAGGTGAACACTCTTTTACGTGGCAACCACATGGTGCTCAGTTTACAATCATTGAAGAGGTGCCCGATAAATGTCTGGTGATCAAGATCAAACAACCCGAAGCACTCGACAAAGAAAAAGTGCTTGAGGTTCTTGGATTTGACACGACGTGGATAACCGTGACACAGAAAACCAATGAACTTTGAGTAGTCTATACATTCATTATCAACCCTATTTCTAAGTCCCAGTCTTGGTTTCAAGTTCAAATACCACCTAGATTATACCCAACCCTTTTGTCATTAGCTTTGTCTGATTGAGCCCTATTGGTGTTGGAAGCCGTTAGGGACTGACCTTGCCCATGAAAAAGGACTTCCATATCAGACTCCTTTACCGACCTGTGCAGCCAAGCGTTAAGCAGGCAGGGCAACTTGTTTCGTACCGGGAAGTTTTGCCCAATGAAAGGCTTTTGGAGAGTATCTATTGCTACTGGGAACTGAAAACGCAGAAACCCCTGCAGGATCCTTTTACCTACAGAGTTGTGGCGGATGGTTGCATCGATATTTTCTTTCAACTCGACAATCCTGCTGAGAATTATGTGATGGGCTTTTGCAAGAAATACACAGAATTCCCCCTTGACAACTCTTTTCACTACATCGGTATCCGCTTTTTGCCTACCGCCTTTCCAGCCCTGTTTCGTGTAGATGCAAAAGAATTGAGCAATCGTTTTGAGAAACTTGAGAACGTACTAGGCAAAACCTCTCAGTTTATCACAGATCGCTTTTCGGAAAAGGACGATTTTGATAGAGTTAAACAAAAGCTGGATGCCTATTTCATCGCTGAACTGGAAAACCTGTCTGCTGGTCTGGATCAGCGTTTTCAGAATGCATTGGCCATCATACTCAATAACTTTGGTGTAGTGAACGTGCAAACGGATTTAGACATAGGGTTAAGCCAGCGACAGCTTAGGCGCTATTTTGAGTTTTACATCGGAGATACCGCCAAAACCTTCAGTCAGGTGGTTCGATTTCAAAACATCCTCAATGCCAAACCCTCCACGCAGAGCCTTAAACAGAACAAAATATTCTTTGACCTAGGCTATTATGACCAGGCGCATTTCATCAAGGAGTTCAAGAATTTTTATGGAGTGAGTCCCGGCAAAGCTTTTGGCAGGTAGAATGTCCGTTTTTTACAAGTCAGGGTCATCTGCTACCTGCAATTTTGCCTCATCAATCACGTAAACAAAAAAGGCATGAAACTGAACGCAGGCATTCTCACAGAAAAATTAGCAGAGACCAAGGCTTTTTACACCGGTAACCTTGGTTTCGGGGTCACATTTGAAAACGAATTTTACCTCTTGATGCATACGCCCAACCATCAGGCTGAGCTGAGCTTTTTGCTCCCTAATCACCCTACGCAGCAGCCCTTTTTTCATCCACCATTCAAAGGTCAGGGGATGTACTTGACCATTGAGGTAGAGGATGTGGATGCGATGTACAATGACCTTAAACAAAAGGGAGTTGACATTAAAGTCGAGCTAAGAGATGAGCCCTGGGGCGACAGGCATTTTGCCATTGAAGACCCCAATGGAATCGGGATTGACATCGTAACGTATTCAGCTCCACAAGAGTAAGGCCAGGGAAAGGTTATCTACAGCAGCTTGAAAGGGGCCAGGGTCTCGTGGATTCCCGGTCTAAAGAACCAAGTCATTTAGGTCGATTTCTTGAATTTGTTACTCAACTAGTTGTTTATTTTTTGTTTTTGGGGTCTTTTTAGCTTGGGGTATAAAGTTTCGAGTATTGCCGAAGGCGGGTATTTTTTGAACAAAAGCTCAGTAGAATTACTGCTATTGAACCTTGCACAAATGTCTAATCGAGTCCATTTAGCCCCGCTTTTGGCAATACCTTGTTATGTGTTCGGGCATTCATTAACATTCGTTTTTGTGTCAAGTTATTTTAGTTGTTCCGTTACTTGTTGTCCGCAATATGGGCAAAACTTATGTAGTTTCTCTAATTGGCTATAGCAACTATCGCATAGGATTACTTTGTCAACTACTTGCTTAATTGTGTTTGTCGTCCTAACAGTAAATGCTTCGGGAATTTCTTTTAAGAAACTTGATTCGTTACCTTTTTTTGTTATTAGAAAAAGTTTGTCTTTGGCTCTTGTAATGGCAACGTAAAACATACGTCTTTCTTCTTCCATTAGCAAGTCGTGATTTGCTTTTTTAATCACTTGAAAAATTCTGTCTTCAAGCCAAATATCTGGAAAACCGCCATTTCCTTCTGTCAAGCCAATGATAAAAACAACTTTTGCTTCAAGTCCTTTTGAAGCGTGGATTGTCTTGCCTTGAATACGAACAATTTCTTTTTTAAACCTATAAAAATACGGTATAAACATTTTGCTTCGTCTGTACAAAAACAAAATTTCGTCATTGCTTATTCCGTCTTTCAAAACTTCTCTGACTTTATCAAAACAGAATTGTATGTTTTCATCTTCTGTGTTACCTGCAAAAACGACAATTTTATGTTCTGATTTTTTTGATGCTTGAACATCTTTGTCAACTTTGAATTTGTTGTGTTTAATAACTTCGTTACTTGCACCTACAATGTTTTGTGTACTACGATAATTCAAATTGAGTTTAATTGTTTTTGCGTTAGCAAAATGATTTTCAAACTCAACAATATAACTTACATTAGAACCTCTGAAACCATAAATACTTTGCCAATCGTCTCCAACGCAAAACAATTGAGTGTCGTCAGTAAGCAATAATTTAATGAGTTCAACTTGTAGATTATTTACGTCTTGAAACTCGTCAACTAAAATGTATTGATACTTGCTTTTGTATTTGTTTGCAATGTCGCTATGATTTTGAAATAAGGAAGTGCTTCGTGAAATCAAGTCGTTGAAGTCAAGATAAGATTTGTTTGTGCAATAATGAATGTATTTTTTTACGATTGGAATTGCCAATTCGTAAAAATTACGAACTCGTTCGTGTTGGTCATTTCTTGCATTTTGTAAAACTGTATCAACATTGATGTTTTCAACTTTTATCATATTCGTGATACGCATAATTTGCTGAACAAAATCTTTTACATCTTCGTGATGGCCGTTAAATTCTTCTTTAAAGTTTATAGAAATTGTTTTGTGATAATCGGCTGGTAAACGATTTTTTACAATCTTGTCAAGCGTATGATTGAACAATGCAGAGTCTTTGGTCATTGCTTCAAAAGTTTTGACAAGAAGTAAATTTCCTTTTTGAAATTGTTCTTCTTTGTCTTTCATTGAAAAACTTTTGTCGCTGATATGTTCGATGTACAAATCGGCTTCTGGAATATAGAAATCGGGCGTAAACGAAAAATCTTTTATGTTTAATAATGGTTCGTATTCGTATTTTATACTGTGGCGATAAAACCAATCGGAAATAAATTGTTCAGATTTTGAACGAACATTTGTACCGTCAAGTGTTGTGAAATATTTGCCATCTTTCGACAAAAATTTTGGGTCATTTTGCTTTAAATGAATTTTGTCAATGATGTAATCGAGAATATATCGTTTAAGATTGAGCAAATATTCCATGTCTTCACATTCTTCAATCAATAGTTTATGAAACACTTCAAAAACTGTTTCCGGTGCTACATTTTTTGAAAGCTCATCTTCTTCTTCACGTTTTGTGTCGTCAATAATTTTAAACTTGTTGTCAAACTCATTCACTCCGTAATTGCGTAAAACGCTATAACAAAAACTATGAAAAGTTTTGACGGTTAAGCCTTCAATCCAAGTATATTTTTTCTGTTGATAATATCTTTCTCTGTCTTTGTCAGCGAAACTTTTCCGTTTGTCAAAAAATTGTTTTTCATATTCGCCACTTTCGTCTGCCGATATGATAAGGCGGTCAATCATTTCGTTTGTTGCGTTTTTGGTAAATGTAATCGCAAGAATACTTGATGGACTTACACCTTTTTCTTCGATCAAATAAATGAGTTTTTGTAAAAGCGTTTTTGTCTTTCCTGAACCTGCACCTGCAAGAACCAAAAGCCTTTTGTCTTCACTAATAACAGCGCCCTTTTGTTGGTCGTTTAATGCACTTAAATCTATTTTTAAGTTTGCTTCCAAAATCAAATCAATATTTTAATAGAACAAATATCTGAAATTATTTTCTTCCAAAATCTGCTGGATTTTCGCCCCAAGCTTGTGTTTCCCATTTCAGAATTTCATTGTCATATTCGTTTTCATTAAGCCATTTAATGGCTCTGTCAATAAGTTCAAATAGTTTTTTGTTTCTATCGCTTTTGTCGTGATTAGTTCTTGCTTGTTTATCTCTAACCCAACCGATAGCATTTCTGCTGTCTGAATAAATAGGTAGTTTTAAATTATGCTGTTTGCAATATGCTAATGCGTGAACTATCGCTAAAAACTCGACAATGTTGTTTGTTCCGTCCTCATACGGGCCAACCCGAAATAAATTTTCGCCTGTGCCTGTATGTGCGCCTTGGTATTCAACAATACCTGTTGCTGTGTTCCAAGCTCCGTCAACAGAAATGCTGTCTTTTATTGGTTCTCCAATAAGTGCTAATTGTTCGGTGGTTAAAACCGTTTCAAAAATCTCTTTTCCAAGAAATTCTTTACTTGAACTGTTAAACGCTTTTTCGGCTAATTCTTTTGTCTTAAAAGATTTATATTGAGCTTTTGGGAAGCCAAATATTTGTTCGTTGCACTCTTCCCAATTTTCAAAAATTCCTGTTTGTCGTCCAACCCAAACTACATAATATTTTTTCTTTGCCATTTACTGTTTCGTCTTTATGGTTTTGGGTTGCTCGTTGCCTAACACATAACTACTCCGTTGGCGAATCATTTCGCATAGCTCCAAGATCCAGGTGATCCACAGGCTCTTTCAAAGGCCCTTCAAAAAGCCAATCATCTGGTTTATACTCCTTGAGGTATTTTTGGATCAAGCTGAGGATATTTTCAGCCAATATAGTAGTTCTGTCTTTTTTTCCTTCCCTGAACTCAAAAAAATTTGATCGCTGTCCCTATTCTTTCAACTACCCGCTTTGAGCCATACTCCTTGTCTGAGCCCTTGTTGGTGTTACGGGTAGCCAAAGTGTTGTTCACTAATGAGGTTTCCTCTTCACATACCTTTTTGGTGAAGCCTTTGCTATTGAAATAAGTGCAACACCAGCAATGGCCAGTAGAAACTTATGGAAAAGCATTATAGATGTCCTTACGATGCAATACCCTTGCAAACTCCACCACATCATTTTCAATAAAAACTCCGATTCTGAATTGGCCTACCCTTAGCCTGTAGGCGTGTTTAGTGCCTTTAAGTTTCTTGATTCCTGAAAGATCGGCTAATCCTTTAGCTTGTTTTACCGCCTCGATAGCTCTTAAAACGGATTGTTTGTCAATCGATTTGTTTAGTTTGGATAAGTCCTTCTCAAAGCTTTTTAAATAGCGTACGTCCATCAGGACATCAGTTTTTTCATAACCGAATCTTCAGACACCTGCTCATTTCTGTTTACTTTACTCATTAAAGCGGCGAGGACGGCATCTTCAAGTTCGGTCTTGCTAACATTTTTGGATCGAATACCCATCTGTTTCAGGAGCCTTAGAACCTCATCTGATTCCTTTTTATTGCGTGGTTGTACTACTATAGGGTTCATTTTGCCAGAGGTTTAAACAAAAATAATGATTTTCGTGATATTCTTAGCCCTTGTTGGTGTTACAGGTAGCCAAAGTGTTGTTCACCAAAAAGGTTTCCTCTTCACATTCCTTGTTGGTGAAGCCTTTGCTATTGCAGAAAGCGCAACACCAGCAAAGGCCAAGCTTTGTCAGGTGTCTTCACATGCTTCTTTTGTTTCAGTTGAAATAGTAGTCGTTAGCCTCGCTATGCCTGGCAGCTATGTCGGGATGAATCATTACAGACTAGTTGCATATACTGAAGGCAGATGTTGAGAGGATTGTCGTGTCAGGTGAGGACACCTGCTAAGGGAGTAAGGATATGTTCATGAGAATCAGACCCTTCCCAGAGAGCGAATAATTATTCCTTTAGGAATGGAATCTTAAGGTCTTGCTGGTCATTAAGGCCAACAAGGAAGTAAGTTCCTGTAGGCAGATGGCTGATGTTGAACTGCTGTCTTCCTTCTCGGGCATCGGATTGAAACTGAACTTTGCCTTGGATATCAACGATCTCAAAAGTCATCTTCCGGCCACTTCTGTTTTCCAAAAGAAGCAGTTCATTCACAGGGTTGGGATAGATGTTCACCTGCTGATCAGTTGCCACTAGTCCATTGATTCCAAGCACCAAATTGGTGTTTTTGATCACAGTTCCGTTTGCATTTACGACCCATTGATCGGGATCAAGCACAATGGCGGTTACTGTGCCACTGACGTTTAAAATAAAATTCTCAAGGTTTTGATCATGATATAGCCTTAAGGTGGTGTCCGGGAGTCCACTTCGGCTTAAACGGTAGTCCAGATGCATTTTGAACAGTGGGGTGACACTTGGGAATGAAGTCGTTTGTGTGGTTTGAAGATAGAGTTGATTGCCGACCTGATTCCATTGCAGGCTAAAGGTTGGATGCCCTTCTCCGGTGTACCATTGATTGAAAAAATCACTGAAGTTCATGCCGGTCGTGTTTTGCATCACTTGCCTGAAATCAACACCCGTTGCAACCGCTGATCCATACAGCTGAAGGTAATTCCTGAGACCTAAAAAGAATAAACTATCGTTGTTGATCTCATACCTAAGCATGTGAAGGATGAGAGCGCCTTTGTTGTACGTTAACCTTGAGTTGAAAATCCGTGAAACGCTGGTGGTATCAGGCACATAAACACTGCCATTGCTGCCGGATAAAACGGAATTGTTTTTGGAGTTTAGCCATGCTAATCTGGTGCTTGGGCTTGCGGCTTCCCGGTACAGGTATTCGCTGTAGGTTGCAAACCCTTCATTCACCCAAATGTCTTTCCAACTGGCACAGGTCACATAGTCGCCAAACCATTGATGTCCAAGCTCATGCGCAGTCAAATCCTGGTTGAACAATCCCTGAGTCGTCATAGTTTGATGCTCCATTCCCCCACTAAAAGGAGCCATGCAATGCCCGTATTTTTCCAACCTGAAAGGGTATAGCCCAAAGCGATTGGAGAATACATGAAGCATATCCACAGTCTTGTCGATTTCAGTTTTGAAGAACACGAGTGTGCTGTTGGCATTTGGGCTGCCAATCACATTGTTGTAAATGAAGTTTACCACGGGGATACTGTCGGTCATGCCGGCGGGTTTGGCATAAATGGTATAGTCCACATAGCGAGCGACAGAAACAGAAATGAGGTAGTAAGCGATGGGGTATCGACTTTTCCATTCCCAGCGATGCTTCCCATTGGGCATGGGACTTACTTGCTGCAGGAGACCATTTGATCCTGCCTTGTTGCTGGTGTCCGTTGTGATCCATACTTCAACGCTATCGGCTTTGTCTGGGAGGCTCTGCTTCACCGGAAACCACTCATAGGCGGCATAAGGCTGGCTGAGAGACCAGGTAGCCTGATTCCCCCAGGAAGTTGATGTGCCGGTAGAAAAACCGTTCCCAATTGCCGCACTCGCTCCACTTGGGGCTGTGCCACGGTAGTAGACCCTAAGCGTGAGGTTGCTGTTGATGGCAGGCGCTGAGCCCGGCACAGTGGCACTCACCACAGATCCTGTACGGGTATAGATCGCTGAAATCCCATTGATCAAAACAGTGTCAATGACAAAATTGGGATGCAGCTCAAACAAAAACTGAGCAAAAGGACTGGATTTGACTTTAACACCGATCATCACATTTCCACTCAGGTAGATGCTGTTTCGCTCGATGTTGAGATCAAGCTTGTAATAATGCACATCATAGGCCTCCATACTGTTCATGGCTGCCTTGCTGGCAGTTGGTTCTAGTCCGGAAAGCTTGATTTTGTGTTTGGAGCAGTCGTGGATTTCCTGAGCAAACAATGGGCTGGCAAAGCAAATCAGCAGGACCTTAAGCAGTTGTTTCATGTTAATTTTATGGCAAAAAGCTAAGCAAGTTAGGTAATTTTTAAGGCCTAAATATAAACCACAGGTTATTAAATCTCTCGGCATGTTTTAAAAGCACCAGAAACTTAATTCCTGGATTCCCTTTGGTCGGCTCAATTGTTCCTAAGAGAGAGCTTCATCCTCCTGCGGCAATACCAATACAAGTTCCCTACAAAAAGCAAGCATCTTTTTGAATTGATTAACGTCCAGCAATTCACCATTTAAGGGTAAAATGAATAACTCTTTGCCTTTTGCTTCGACTTGATATTGATCTTCTCTTTCCAATAATTTTATAAGCCCTTCACCAAATATCCGTTTGACTTCTTTAGGGCTGTTACTGGTTAGACTGTATTTTCTGCTGAACAAAGGATATTCAGGGAAGTCAATGTCTTGCATACCACTGAATGCTTTGGCTTTTTCCAAAAGGTCTTCTTTGACAAGTTTAAAGTCCATGTTGATATGACCCGGAAGTTCAATCCAACCTGCAGATATTGATTGTTCGTCAGACTGTTGCCTTGCACCGCTTATCAGGTGCAGATCAAACAAATGAATTTCACCAAACTCTTCAAAAGAGGTGAGTGTATTCTCTCGAAACAGAAGTCTTTGTCTTTGTGCTAACTCAAAATACCTTAAATGTGGTAAACTTTTAATTTTAAGTGGTATAAAACCAAGTTCCTCTTCTAGCGCTAATTTTTGAAGCTCTTTTTGTCTGATGTTGAGTATTAGTCCTTCATTTAATCTCTTTTCCAGAGAAACTTTCTTCCTCGAAGCCATAGGGTGATTGCTGACGGGTTTGTGCTGGTCCAGACCGGTGATGATGATTTGCCTCCCCGATACAGCCTGGTCTTCTTCAAAATGATGAAGATGTTCCATGAAGCTATGATCCACCAGTTTGGTATTTGAAAAATCAATGACCAGCTTTTTGTTTATAGGGGCTTTGTAAAGGAATTTTTTAAAACCCAAATAATTAGAGAAAGTAGCTGAATGTCTGATGCTTAAGGTATATTCAGCTGGGCTTTCCTTGATCTCCACATCTGATTTAAACAGATTACTCACCGGGCCACCAAGCAGCACCTGAATAAACAGTTTCATCACTATTCCGGCTGCAATTCCCAATAAAAGATCTGTTGCCAGGGTCACAAAAATGGTGGTCAGGAAAATCGATAACTGATCCATCCCTATGCTGTAGGTTTTGTAGAACTCCTTAGGCGATGCCAACCTATACCCGGTGTAGAGCAGCATGGCTGCCAGTGCAGCATTGGGGATATGGTGGATCAGTGGGGCTGCCAGAGCCACAAAAGCCAACAGAAAAAAGCCATGGAAGAAATTTGACCATCGGGTATGCGCTCCATTATTGATGTTGGCTGAACTTCTTACTATTTCAGAAATCATGGGCAAGCCGCCTACCATGCCCGCAAGCGTGTTTCCAATGCCGACTGCCACCAAATCTTTGTTCAGGTTTGACTTTCGTTTGTAAGGATCAAGGGTATCGATGGCCTGGGTGCTCAGCAAAGACTCCAAACTACCTACCAGTGAAAACATAACTAGATATTTGAACCCAATAGGACTTAATACTCCAGAGAAATCAGGGAAAGTGACCCCATCCATCAAATTGGCCGGCAGTACAACCAGAAAATCATTGGGGTTGATATGGAACAAGTGTCTGTTAAACACATAGTCATGGGCATGATCAAGGTCAAAGAGGAAACCCAGAGGTATAGCAACCAGCAATACAACCAGTGCTGCAGGCACAGCTTTGATAAACTTGCTTTTTATAGTGGGCATCAAAAACAAGATCAAAAGACTTATACCACCGATCAAGGCAATCTCAGGGTTCATGCCCATGATGCTATCCGGCACTTCGGCCAGTAGCTCGAGCGGTTCTGCTCCACTAGGTTTCACCCCGAGAGCCACATGGATTTGTTTACTGGCGATGATAATGCCAATGGCTGCTAGCATACCGTGGATCACCGTCACCGGAAAAAAGTCAGCCAGCCTGCCCATTTTAAGCAACCCAAAGGCGACCTGAATCAAACCTGCTACCACGATTACACCCAGAGCCAGCCTATATCCGAGAAAGTTGTCACCCTTGCCTAACTCGTCAATGGCACCCAGGGCAATGACGATCAGACCCGCTGCCGGCCCTTTGATGGTAAGCGCAGAGCCGCTGAAAAAGGAAACTACAAGCCCGCCAATGATGGCAGTGAACACACCTGAAATAGGAGGGAAGCCACTGGCCTTTGAAATCCCAAGACAAAGAGGAAGGGCAATCAGAAAAACTAAAAATCCACTGATGGCATCGCTCCTAAAATGCGTTTTGAACTCAGAAAAAGCACCGGAGATCGTATGTGTATTGATGGATGGTTTCATGTTGGATAGAAAAAAATGATTAAAAAATGAGGTTAGGAAGATTGGTATGGCAGCTCATGATAAGTTTTAACATGAGGCCCGAGAAACAGCCTGGCATAAATTCTCACCAGGGATATGCCGCTAATAATAAAGCAGGAGGCATTAAAAAACGCAAGCAGATACTGGTCTTCATGGATGTGGCTGAAAACCAAATCTTCACCAATGAAGGAGGCAGTGATCGGGAAACCCATCAGACCCAGCACAGTGAGAAAAAACAAAAACGATAGCCTTGGATGCTCATAGCTATGGCCATGATAGCGCTGCAAAGTGAACCAATCAGGCTCTTTGGACTGCAGCCATTTTAAACAAGCAAATCCGATCAGCCCCGCCGGGATCACACCGCTCAGGTACAACATCGTATCCTTGGGATCAAAATGCTCATTGAACGAAATAGCCACAGCCATGAGGGTATGGTAAAAGAGAATGAGCGTCCAGGCCAGTGTTGGGGATTTGCGTTCTGAGAATGATTTAAGCACAAAAAGCAAGGCAATAGCCCCGTACAGCAATACCAGAAAGTCATGCACAGACTGCGGCAAGGCTTGCTCATGCTCGAGGGTGAACAGCGTGATCACTAAGAAGGGTATAAAAAACCAGTACATGTTCCTTTTGTTGATGAAATCCAGTTGGTGTCCAATCCTTTTCATGGGAGTAAACAGCCATTTGCTCAAAAGTTTGTCCAGTTTCCACTCTTTCAAAGAGAGTAAGTAGATGGTGTTTTCCCATTTTCTGGGGAGATTATCTTCCAGACTGTCATGCTTGGGCTGAAAGTGGTAAAACTGATCCCGGATAAGATAACTGACTACAGAGGGAGATACCAGTAATTGGTAGGAGCGAAGGAAGGCATTACCGGCAAAATGGATTAACGCCAGGGTATGAAGCCCTGCCGCCACCTCGATGAAGATGAGCCCAATTTGCGAAACAGAAGCATAGGCTATTTGACTTTTGACAGATGACTGCGTCCTCGCTATCAGCACGGTGACAATCGATGTGCTCAACCCAACTGCGGCAATGAGTATGCGTACCGAAAACTGATGCTCCCAAAAGGGAAAGGTTCTGAGCAAAAGGAACACTCCAAAGTGGACAGAAAGGGAGCCATAGAAAATCGCACTTGACGGGGTAGGCCCTTCCATTGCTCTTGGAAGCCATGAGCTGAAGGGCAATTGAGCAGATTTTGCCGCTGCAGCCACTAGAATCATCAACGAAATGAAGATGCCTGTGCCCGAATGGCTTTCCAAATGTTCATGCACCAAATCAAAATTACTGAGCTTGATGAAGGTGATGTTTTCATGCCATAAGTGATGGCTGGCCCACATCGCCAACAAGATGCCCACATCACCTATCCGGTAAATTGAGAATACTTTGACAGCATTCTTCACCGGCAGGTACCTGTCCCGGTAAAAGGCAATCAGCATAAAGGAGCTGATCCCCAATGTTTCCCAACCCAGAAAAAGTGTCTCAAAATTGCCGGAGAAAATGGTGATCACATAGCCCATGTAAAAGAGCTGTATCGTGTTGAAAAACCGCTTGTACCCTTGCTCTCTGTGGAGGTAGTAACGACTGTATACCGTGATCAGAAACGTGAGTAACGATCCAACCAGATAGTACGTTGCCGTGATCCGGTCAAAGAAAAAGTCGATAAGGAAACTGTATCCCGGAGTATGGTAGAGCTCCACTTCCTTGATGTTGAGCGTGGGAAATCCCTGCCATGCCCAGAAAAACCAGAATATCAGGAAGCCAAATAAGTTAAAGCCTGCTGTAGTGAACGCTATAGCCGAAAGAGCCCGCTCTTCTTTCGCAGGCATCACTAAACTCAACACAAAGCCCAGTACCGTTGATAGCAGGAATACATGGATGAAAATAGAGTTTTCCATGGCTCAGGACTTTAAACTAGCTACAGGTAAGTTTTCAGTTTCCATCGAAATGAGCTCATGTACTGTGTCAAATTCCGGTAGGCTGATGTCTGGCACTTCCAAAGGAGTAAATTTACCCTCCTTGAAGTGATACATTTCCAGTGTTTCTGGCTCAACAGCTACGAGGTGTACCCATTGGTTTTTGAACCATTCATAAGTTGACTCATCCCGCTGAATGACAGACTGGATCAACTCTTTCTTCTGCTCTACCAGGATGAGAAGGCGCAAAGGGTCATGTACTTCCACCATTTGGGTGGGCAAGCCCGGCCTTAGGTCACCATCCAGCCCGTTGGCCACTCCGATCAGACCCATCACATTGTGGGGTAGTTTGGTGCCTGCCCCTAAGCGGTATTGATCAGTTCGGGAGAAGTAGTACTCCAGATTTATGCCCCCGCAAACCGGAGCTGCGGCTTTGAGAATTCCGTAGAGATAGTTGCCCTCAGGATCTTGCCTGTAGTCATAGCTGTTCATAAATGATCGCCTATCCAGAAAAAGATGCCTGCTCAACTCACGCCTGCCAATAATGCAAACGGCATTGGTGGCATGGTTCAACTCAGGCCTGGGTTCAAAAAGAGATACAGAGCGAAGCTTGACATCTGCATGGATTTTTTCAGGGCTCCCCTTATGGTCCATCAGCACAAAGCGACGTGAACGCTCACGGGCATTCAGATGTAGCGCTTTCTCAAAAAGACGAAGATGGGCCCTGTGTTGTTCGAGCTGTCCGGCGTTTAATACATCGGTGTCGTACCACTGAATTTCATCACGGGTTGTGTCGTGAAGCCCGGGAACAAAAACAGTGTTTGCGAGATCAATTCCTCGCTTCAAAAGCGTTTCACGAACTTCTTTGGTATTGGCCATTTGACAGATTGCCCTGGCATTCACCGAACCTGGCCTACCGCTGCAAGCCCCGCAATCATAGCCGGCGTAGTGGGTATTGTTTACACTGCTTGCACCATGACCCACCACATAGACCAGCTCTCCGAATGGTCCGCATAAGCCGATGCTTCTGAGCTGCCCTTCCACAATTTGGGCCATCTCTTCATAGGTATAGCCTACCTGCAAGCCATGCACTTTGTGATTAGGATCAACAGTATGAACGGTCAGCTTTCCTTTGGGATCCATATGCCTGAACGAGGAAACCATAGCAGGGCTGCTGACCGGTTTGAAGATATTGATCAGCAACCTAAATGCTGACGCAAAACCAAGGGTTTGCGAGATAAGTAGGCCTCCAAACAAGCCATACGTGGATTTGCCAAGATGCCTGTCAGTTTTGTGCTTCTTCTTGGCTTCCAGCTCTTTGATAAGGTGGCGGGGTTCCATAGGAGCCGGGCAGATTTTGGTGAAGTGGGAGCTATGCGCCGGTTGGTAATAGCAAGCCACATTGAAAAAGCCGGGAGTGCCATAAGTTGAGGCTTGGGGATCTAGCTGTTCGATGTACCTGCGAAGGCTGCACTCACGGTCATCGATGCAGAAAATGGCCTGAAAGCTGGGTAAAGGAGAGGCAATCTCTTTTACCTGAGGTTTTGATTTAATTCCTGCGATGACTTGTCGGTAAAAACTCCACTCCATAGCATCCTGCCAAAGTGAGAGCACCTGATGTTTTTCATTTTGCTTGCCTGTGTCCGAAAAAAGTGGCTGTGGAATTTTATCGATCAATTCGCTAAGAGGCTTCCAATTGCTTCCGAACTTTTTATCCAAAAAATTGATCTCCATCAGCAGTTCCAACCTGATGAAATCTTCAAGGCAAATCTTTCGCTGATCAAGCAGCTTTTCAGGATGGTCCTCCAACACAGAGATCATCCCTGACCAACCCGGAT
This sequence comes from Cytophagaceae bacterium, assembly GCA_027488815.1. GTDB lineage: Bacteria > Bacteroidota > Bacteroidia > Cytophagales > JAIYAX01 > JAIYAX01. The sequence continues at coordinate 363,449 of JAIYAX010000012.1, forward strand.
GCGCAAACTGCTGATCAAAGAGGTATTGCTCATGCCAGTCATGCCCCACCACCAGACCGAGTAGTTCAGCCATAGAGGTGTCATTAAGCAGTAATTTTCTTGCCCTGGCTGTCTCGAATAGGCTGCTGTGGCTATTTTTCTCTAGTTCCTGTACGGCTTTGAAGAATCCCTTTTTAGAGCCGGGGAAGTTCCAGATTGAGATGCCCTGGTCGAGGTAGCTGCTAAGTAACCTGAAGAGAAAAGGATGTACTTCCTTGTCAAAATTGATCCTGTATTTGCTTAACCAGACAGCTTTCAATTGTCCGATCCTGGGCAGCTCTACCTGATTGTAGTGGGCATGAAGCAGTTTTTGGCGCCACAAATCTGGATTTGAAGTGCTGCTGAGGGCAAAGTTTAAGGCTTGCTCATCAATGTGGCCTTTCAAATATGCCTCCCGATAGTCATGGAGGCTTAGGTAAACTTTGTATCCGAAAAGAGAAGTTGCTTCTGAAAGTGCCTCATGAAAAGGTAAATGCTGAAAAGCATGAAGTGTATTGTGATGTATGAAGTCTTTTAATGGAGATTGAGCCGGAAGAAAATGTTTGAGCTGATGCAAACAGGATTGCAGGCGCTCTTGAGCGGCTATTTCACCACCCGATAAGGTTTTCATAAGGTTGAAAATTGAATTTAATACTACTGAAAATCAGGGCTATCGCCTAAGCCCAAAAAATAAGATTTCAGTAAATATCAAATCCTCATGTTCCGGTTCAATAAAAAAACCGGTGTTGCATTTTCGTGAACATCAACAAAAAGTTCCTTGCTGAAACCAAGCCCCGAGCCAAGCTTTGATGCAGCAGCATCCCGATGCTCTGAAAGGATCAAGACAGGCAACTTGCGCTCATGTTCCTTTTGTTCTTCCTCCTGCTCAAGACTTGAGCTCAGCTCAGCAAAAAGCGGCATTTCCTCAGTGGTTTGAACGGATGCGATGTGTTCAGAAGAAGCCAGAAACTCCAAGCCTAAAATCAACAGATTGGTGCTGCTGATCAGATGACTAAACAACAAACAAAAAGTAAAAAGGGTAGCTCTGGTTAAAAAATGCCTCATGGCTTAGAACGCTGACGCAAATAGTGCAAACTTTTTAGTCAATGTCAAATAACATGCCCAAATAAGTCAGACAGCTTTATCGCTTTTAGGCCTGTATTTCAACAGGATTTTTTGAATCATTTTTTTGGAAGGCATGAATCTCAGTTTGGCTTCGGCGTAGGGTTTATCGATGTCCTGAACCAATACTTGCATTTCCAACCAACTAAGTGAGTAGAACCATTCCGGCAGTGGTTGTGAAACCATATTCCAGGTCGACTGTTGTAGCCAGGCCGGTCTTAAAAACAAATAGGCAACGCAGGCTTTGTCAACTTCATGATGACTGATCAACTCTTCAGGTTCAAGAAGTAGCGGGGCGGTCCAGCAGAGATCATTTTTTTCCATTTCGATCCGGTACAATCCGGCTAAGTGATAGCTCGTCTCTTGATGTTTTTGTAACCATCCTTGCTGATACAGGTCCTGGAGCATTTGTTGTGCATTCTGCTGGCGTTTCATACCGATCTTGATTCTCCATTTTTCAGGTTCATCGATTTGATTCATCATTCGTTGATAAACAAGCCTGCCGTCCCAGTCTTGCAACACAGGATTAAGGACTTCTCCGATAAAGGCCACTTTTTCAAGGATACTCTGAAACCATAGGAACTGACTTGATGATTTTAGCAAGGTGTCTGCATTAAGTCTCAAGGCTATCGAAAAAGCCTGTTTAGCCGGTGAAAGGGCTTGATGCCAGCTCTTTTCTACAGCATGCTCCTGCACACCTCCTAATAATTTTCTGGCGAGATGGTGAGAACCGATCAACTTCAGGTCTGCTTCAACAGCTTCATTCAGACTTATTTTGGCATGAAGAAAGCCTTTAGGGGCAAGAGGTAATTCGTTCCACAGTGATTTTAAAAGAAGACCAGAAGCATAAAAGTCGAGGGCTGCATCACTTTCAGCGATTTCGGCCTTCCAATCTGCCAGAGTGTCTGCTTGATTTTGACTCAATAGTTTTTCAATGCTTTCAGGAGGGTAAACAGTATCGGTAAGAACGAGCAATACTTCTTTATTCCAGGCAAATAGCAAAGGCAGTTCGTTCATCTTTGCCCATTGAATTTCTCCGTTTTTAAATGAATTTCTCTGTGCCTTTTTTTGACTCATCAGGCGGCCCCATTTTGCTTCATCCTTAAGCTTTGCAGCAAGCGCCCAATGATCCACAAGGCTATCGCTCCCTACGTTAAATGCCCAGAAATAACCCATCAGGTCCAGCCCACTGCTGTTGATTTCCTGCAAAGTGAAGGGGGCTTCCGTTTTTGGAGTCTTTGGTGGTTGGATAGTGTCTGAAGGTGACGTTTGGAAAGGAACTGAGTCGGCTTCATCTTCCAGATCGATCCCTCCCATAAGCATAGCCGCCATTACCTGATCCCCTTTTAATCTTAAAGCCATTGAGGTACGATCAGGAACAAGAGGCACTATGGTGTCTTTTGGGCTACAGGCAGGCAACAGACCGACCAATAGCACCCAAAGCACTACCTTCTCACAATTCAGGGTTAAACTCATGCTTGGCTTCAAAACATCTTTAGTTTTGCAGGCGCTTAAGGTACATCAAATGTTCAAGCCATCACGTTCGATCCTGCTACTTTTTTATATGCTCCTGCCACTATGGGTTGTTTCGCAACCTGTAGATGAGGATGAAGAGAACCTGCTCAGTTTTGAGAGCCCATACCATGCCATCCAGGCTCACCTGTATTACCTGAGTGACAACAATTACAAGCCGGAGCTCTCAGCAAGAGCGATTTATCCTAAGAACAATACCGGACAAAACCGTGTAGAGCTGGCCATCAGCCTTAAGCAGATTTTTGCCGCTAAAGGTATTCTGCCGGATGAAGACCGGCTACCCAGGAATCCAAACTATGTGGACTCAATCACCGGTAAGCACCGTTATTATCTCTCTCCTGATGTACCGGGCATTTATGTGCAGAAATCCGGGCAGCGCTGGTACTATTCGAAGAAATCAACCGAAATGATCCCGGGTCTGCATCAGGAATTGTATCCATTCGGAACAGATCAGTTGCTGAAGCTGATTCCTGATCATTCCAAAAAAGTTTTTGGAATGCAATTGTGGAAACTGGTGGGTATTCTCATCCTTATTGTGGCGGCAGTCATTTTACATAAGTTTTTTACCTGGCTGTTTGATATACTCCTCACCCGACTGGCTACCCGCCTGGGCCATGGACGTATCGCTCACAGATTCATCCGACCTGTGGCTATTCCATTTTCGCTCTTTTTCATTTTCCTGCTGCTGATTGTTTTTGTTCCGCTTCTTCAGTTGCCTTTTCGAACCAACTATTATCTGTTGCTCATCATCAAAGCTTTGTTGCCGCTGTTCATGACCATCGTTTTTTACAAAGCAGCAGATGTAGTGGCCTATTATCTCATGCGGCTGGCAGAGAAAACCGAAAGCACACTTGATGACCAGTTGGTGCCATTGGTGCGGAGGGTGATGAAGATATTCGTGATTGTGGTGGGAGGGTTGTTTGCCCTTCAAAACCTCAATTTCGATGTGACAGCCCTCATTGCCGGTCTTTCCATAGGTGGTCTTGCCTTTGCATTGGCCGCTCAGGATACCATCAAAAACCTGTTTGGCTCCCTGATGATCTTTATTGATAAACCTTTTCAAATCGGGCAGTGGATCAAGACCAACGAGATTGACGGAGAGATTGAAGAAGTGGGATTTCGATCCACACGAATCAGAACATTTGCCAACTCACTTATCACTGTTCCCAACGGCAAGTTGGCTGATATGGTGATCGATAATATGGGCATGAGAAATTACCGTCGCATGCAGGTGAATTTGACCTTGGTCTACGGGACTTCACTCGATCAGATGAAAACCTTTGTAGAGTCCATACGCCAACTTGTTGAGAAGCATCCCAGCATCAGAAAGGACAACTATCAGGTGCATTTTACCAACATCTCAAGCTACTCATACGACATCCTGTTTTATGTGTACATTGTTGCACCAACCTGGCGTGATGAGCTTAACATCAGACAGGACTTGCTGATGAGCATTCTTGAACTAGCAGAAAAACAAGGCCTTCGATTTGCATTCCCAACTCAAACCTTGCTTATGGAAAACCAAAAGCAGCAGTTTGAAAAGGATGAGAAAGCCTAAACTCAACGTACTTTGTTGTTTCCATGATGAAAATCATTGGCCACAGAGGACAAATTGATCAACTTTGCAAAAAACATACGATGAAAACCATACTTGTACCCACTGACTTTTCAGAGAATGCACGACATGCCCTCAGCTATGCTGTAGAGATCGCACGACGTAAGAAAGCCGAAATTCTCTTGCTCCATACCTATCAGGTGCCTTACGACTTTGAAATCCAGTTGCCCGGAATTATTGAAGAGATGGAGAAAAAATCGGCTGTAGAGCTAAGTGCTGAAAAGGCTAGAATCGAAAGCACTTTACAGGCAGCAGGGACAGGGGTTCGTACTTTTTCAACTATGGGAGATGTCGTTGAAGCAACGCTTGAGTTGGCCGAAGCGGAGAAAGTAGATATGATCGTGATGGGTACTCAGGGTGCATCCGGCCTTAAGCGTGTTTTTATCGGTAGCAATACAGCCTCTCTGATTAACAAGGCTACCTGCCCGGTATTGGCGGTGCCCGCTTCTACCCCAATCGTATCAATTAACAAGATCGCCTATTCCACTGACTACCGTCAGGAAGATATCGGCACCATTGAAAAAGTGGTTTCACTTGCTGCCATGTTCGATGCCACCGTGTCCATTCTGCACGTAAATGAAAGCAATAGCTTCACTGAGGACCTTCGTTTCCGTGGGTATCGTGACCTGGTAAAAGAAAAAATACCCTATGCAAAATTAAGCTTTCATAAACTTCTGGCAGACTCAGTTTATGAAGGAGTTGAGAATTTCATCAAAACTGAACACCCAAGTATTTTAGTAACAGCTACTTATCGCAGGTCGTTGCTCAGTTCAATACTAGAGCCAAGCATCACCAAGCGTATGGCATATTACACTGAGGTGCCCCTGCTTGCGGTCAATGTGAGCTAAAAGTACTTAGGTCCATCGCAGATTTAGACCATTTATAACTAAATTAGGCGGGTCAACAAGAAGTTGTTGTCCCGCTTTTTTTCTTTGGCCTTATTTAGTTCAAAATTTTTTTTGACCGAATGCAACCTTTTCACGCAGTTGATCATCTTATGGCTGTGAACCAATGAGGCAACAACCTTAAACCTTAACCCTGCACCATGAAGCAGCTCAGTCAGTTTCTTTTTATGTATGCCTTTTTGGCTTTCGTTAGCTGGACTTCAGATGTAATTGCAAGCAACGGGGATGGCAACCCGGGTACCCCTAACACGGCACACAGCGCAGTTATCAAATCAGAATGCAAAGCGGTAACTCCCAAAGTACCTTCAGAATTCAGTCGCAAAGGACTTTATGTTTGTTCGCAGGTGGAGAACAGCATGTTTAACCTGAGTGATACTGCCATGTTAAGCCAGCTTTCAACCCCAAAGAAGAAGCTTGCCATTCATGATCTGACCTCCTCTGACCCTCAGACAGAGCGCAGGGTGATCCAACATCAGCTCCAAACCAAAGCGACAGAGAAATCAAGCTCTGAACAGGAAGTCAAACCTACTCTACAGCCCAAAAATCCCTGGATGGAATTTTTAAACAAACTCCAAAGAGTATTTAGCTACAGTACCGGCTTAGTCACAGGGGTATAAAGTCATTAACTATTTTTTAGAGAGGCTCCCCTCAGGGAGCTTTTTGTTTTCCAGCTACGTAATGTCCATTACCTTTGTGTCAAACACAATTCTTCATGTTTTTGATCCAATCCATCGTTCTTTCTCTTTTGCTTCTGGCTGCTCCAGGCTCGTATCAAAAGGTCAAACTGGGTGAAAAAGCAAGTATCAAACTGCCCGAAGGTTTTTACCCTATGACCGAACAGGATTATCGGGAGAAATACCTCAGCACTAAAATGCCCATCGCTTCTTATACCGATCAGGAGCGGGCAAATGACTTTTTTTACAACATTGCCGCCAATGAGTGGCAGGACAAAGACATCAGCTTGCTATTGAAGTTCAATAAATCCAGCATTGTGTCGATGCATACCAAAGTGGATTTTCTCATGGAGCAGGTCATCGAAAACAGCAAAACCAGGCAACAGCAAGGGGTACTCGAGTATGTAAGTACCATGAGCGACAAACGTGGCAGTGTGAGCAAGTACCATTACCAGGTTTACATCGTTGTCAAGCGTAAGATTCACATTTTCACTTTGATCGTCCCGATCAGCTTTAAAGATAAGTGGCAGCCTGAGGCCCGTAAATTTATGCAGACTGCTTATGTCAGCCGTTGATCAGGACGAGCATTTCATGAGGCAGGCACTCAGTTTGGCAAGGGAAGCTTACGATGCAGGTGAGGTACCTGTGGGAGCATTGGTTGTGTTGGGCCAAAAAGTGATAGGCAAAGGGTATAATCAATGCGAGCGGCTGAATGATTGTACTGCCCATGCAGAAATGATTGCCCTCACGGCAGCACAGCATTTTTTAGGAGCCAAAGTGCTCAATGAATGCACAATTTATGTAAGCCTTGAACCTTGTGCGATGTGTGCCGGAGCACTAGCCTGGGCTCAGATTGGCAGGCTGGTTTATGGAGCCGCTGATAACAAAAAAGGGTATACTGTGTTTTCACATCAGATGCTGCACCCAAAGACACAATTGAAATCCTCCTTGATGGAGCAGGAAAGTACGGACCTGATGAAGCAATTTTTCAAGCGACTAAGAACAAATGAATAACCCCCACCAATTTTAAACACAAATAATTATGGCTTTTGAATTACCCAAACTTCCTTATGCACCAGAAGCTCTGGAGCCGCATTTTGACAAACAAACCATGGAAATTCATCATGGGAAACATCATAATGCATATGTGACCAATTTGAATAATGCTGTAGCCGGAACAGAAACCGAAAAGCTGAGCATTGAAGAAATTTGCAAAAACATTAGCAAGTATCCGATGGTCTTACGAAACAACGGCGGTGGACACTTCAACCACAGCTTGTTCTGGTCCATTCTGAGCCCTGTATCAGGCCAGCCAGATGCTGCACTTGCTGCTGCAATCAATAAGAAATTCGGCTCTTTTGAAGCAATGAAAGAAGAGTTTAACAAGGCTGCTACTACCCGATTCGGATCTGGATGGGCATGGCTTTGTGTCGAGAATGGAGAACTGAAAATTTGCTCCACACCTAATCAGGACAATCCTTTGATGGACGTTGTGACTGACTGCAATGGAACCCCAATATTAGGATTGGATGTATGGGAGCATGCCTACTACCTTAAGTACCAAAACCGAAGGCCTGACTATATTGCGGCTTTTTGGAATATAGTTAACTGGGCAGAAGTAGGTAAACGATATGCTGCAGCGATGAAATAAAAAAAGAACCCCGGAAACGGGGTTTTTTTATGCGTCTTTAGATCACAGGATGTGGTCCGTCAATCAGGGATACATGCCAGCGGGATTCTTTCCATCGGCTCCCTACTTTTTTCCAGATGATGGTTGTAACGCAGTTGAATCGTAGTTTTTGACCTCCAACTTTCAGAAACTGGTCAAAGTTAACCTCGCTGTATCCCAGGGTTTCATGTTGTAAAGCCTGATTAATCTCTGATTTCGGTGTAGGTATGGGCTTGCATGCTGCTTAGTTTTTCAAAAGCGTTCGGAACCAGTTTTCCCATCCTGCTCTGTCGTGTACCACTACATTTTTCCCCTGCGGGTCAAGGTCAATAATACCGAAGTCATCATCGCATAAGTCAGCCAATGTGTCAAAATCATGTTTGGATACGAAAGTGAACAACAACTCTGTTTCTTGATAGAAAGGTTTCATTGTACTTGGTTTGGGATGAAAAAAAAGCCGGTACCTGTGATAGGCACCGGCTTGAATACTAAAGGAATGAATTAAGCTTTAGCAGTACTTTTTCCACTTTCAGCTTTGGCGATAGAATACACCACCAATCCAAAACCGATTTTGTTTACCGCATCAGCAATGTTGTAAAACAAATCTACATTAGCAGATTGCCAACCCAGACCAGTGTTTAACCAACCTCCTGGCATACACATGTAACCGATAGGATAGATAGCCCAGCCTACCAATACAAACCATGCAAGTGCCTGAATACCACTTTGAACCGCTGTGCTGTTTGAGTTTGCAGCCAGTTGCTTTGCTTCACCAAACCACGCTGAGTACAAAATATAGGCATAGCCGATAGTGGAAATCACGCCCCACATCACACTATGGGAGGTAGCTCCCTCAGCTGCTGTTCCATCAGCATTTAAAGGAACAAATGCTTCACCAATGTATCCAGTTACTAGCATTAGCACAGCTGCACCTATCAGTTTCCACATGAAACTAATTTTGGCACCTGCAGGACGAAGAAGCAGGTAAAACTCCACACACATCAATGGAACAGTCAGAGTCCAGTCAATGTAGCGCAGGGCGGTAGGGTTTGAACCTGTAGAGACATAGTAATCTCTCATGTAGTAATAGTGAACGGCTGCAATACCGGTGATCAAACCTGATACGAGAAGAGAAATTTTCCACTTTTCGTCAACAGAGCCTCTTTCGAAAAAGAAAAACACAGAAGCGGCTAACATGGCCATGTAGCCAGTAAAGAAGGTAAAAGCAATGGGATCATCTTTTGGGATGGTCATTACGTCAAGCAGTAATTGATTCATACTTTGTTTTGTTTAGAGATTGAACATTATATCTCAAACATTCGATGTATCAAAAGGTTCAAAAAAATTTTGATTTTTTTTAAAAAAGCCAAACAGAGTATTGCAAAAGCCTTCTTTCGTTATGGAAAATTTTAGATTGGGCCGTTTTTGTTCATGCCAAGAAAGAGGGTAGAGCTGGTCGTAAAAACGATTTGTTTAGTCTTTTGGGCGTCAGTTTACACAAACAACAAATGGCCCGGCTTTCAGGTTCGGCCGGAATAGTGCAACAAGCTTAACCAGATCAGAACAAATGAGGAGGCCTAGGAAAAGGTGTATTACTCTTCTTTTCGGGTAGAAAGCACCATTTCATAGAACTGCAACTCGTTTTGATAATAGCTGGCATCCAGATCAGGGAATTTTTTTCGTATGTAGTTGATTCCATTTCTGATGTGGGGGATGTAGTCCTTAAAACCGGCATCTAAGCTATCAGCAAGGTACATTTGCATTCCTTTGCTGAGATACCGTTCAACTGTCCGGAAATTTGAATAGGCTTCCTGTCCGTAGGGCATCAGCGCTTTTGTATCCTCGTGAAGTGTCCTTCGGCAAAGAATAACCCCGTCTGATGTGTTTAAAGGTTTGAGCTCAGACAGCAATAAGTCTGCGACTTGTTTTCTACTTTTTATCTTTTCAATGTCCGATTTGTACTTTTCATAAAGCTGGATTTCATCTTCCAGGTATATTCCTTTTTTATGCTGATCCAATCGAAACAAGAACTCAGCTGCCTCCTCTAACCCTATTCTAAGCCGCCCTTTAATCAACTCAGTCACTACTGGGTCATGTCGAGAAAGCTGCTCAACTTCAACCTTTAAATTTTTAAAGGAGCGGAAAACATTGTCACTCCCCTTTAAAAAGCCAACCTCATGACACCCGGTTACCGGAAAAGCTCCATAAGGATTGTATACCATTCTGGTTGCAAACTCTGAGTAAGAAATTAATTCATAGCCTTCATTGTAATATACCTTGGCAAACACTTTCAAGTGATCGTTCATAGGATGGCTTAGGATATGGATTTTTTCCAATGAACTTTCATAGCCTGCCGAAACATAGTGGGAGTTTTCAAAACCAAAACCTCTTATAAGTTGTGGATTGAGCACTTGTTGGACCAATTGCCCGGAGCCATCATCCAGAATTATAACTACTTTTTTAGCCAATTCACATGGGGGATCTTTTTTGATAATGGCATCAATCGTATCTCCATCCAATGAAACGTAATAACCCTCTCGTTGCTTATAGCCCAATTTAACGGGTGTTTGAGCGATGGAAAGCTTTGCCAGCAAAAGGAGAATAGCAATTGCCCCTACCTTATATTCTAACATTTTGATATTTTTAAAGCTGATTTTAATTATCCTTCAAATATACTTTTGAGGAATTAATTGGCAAATGCGGGTAGATCCAATCAGATAAACTCAGAACATTGAAAATGCCTAATCGGCTCACATTGCAAGATTTTTTACAGGGCTGCCTTGATATTTACTTTTTAGGTATAGAGAGGAGTGTCGACTTAGTCTTTACGTTCGAGCAGATAGGCTTCATAAAACATCAGCTCATTTTGGTAATAGCTGGTGTTAAGCTCAGTAAGATTAGCGTTTAAATACTCAATGCCTTTTTTGATGTAGGGAATGTAATCCTTGAATTCATAAGTCAGGCTATCAGACTGGTACAGTTTCATTCCTTTTTGAAGATATCGCTCTACAGTTTTGAAATGGGTGTATGTTTCCTGTCCAAATCTCATGAGCGTTTGGGTGTTTTCATGTGCGGTTCTACGGCAAAGGATTTCGCCATCTGATGTTAAAAGGGTTTTGAGTTCAGAATAGAGAAGATCTAGCACCTCGTTTTCAGCTTTTTTAGTTTCAATGAGTGCTTTATGCTTCTCAAATAGGGCTTTTTCATCTTCAAAGTATACCCCTTTCTTATGCATGTCAAGTCGATAAAACAGATCAGCAGCTTCATCAATCGTTATTCTTATTTGTGGTTTGATGTACTCCAGAATGATCGGATCGTGCATGGCCTCAATTTCCAGATTTCTCTTAAAATTAGTGATGATGTTAAATTGATTCCCACTCCCTTTTAGAAACGCTTTCTCCTCACATGCCATTGTATTGACCGGTAAAGCTCCATATGGGCCAGGAACAACTGTAGTTCTTTGAACCAAAACATGATGGGCTACAAGGCTGCGCTCACCCAGATAATATACTTTGGCAAATATCTCTTTAGTATTTTGTTCGGTTATATTAGGAATGTACAGCTTATTGTCTTTTTGATAAAATCCGGCTGACAAGTAATGGTTTTTACCATCTCCATAGCCCTTGATCATTTGTGGGGTAAAGGTGGCTACTGTTTGTTGGTTGCTTTCATCCGTAATTGCAAAGGTTACCTTGGTGATGCCACAAGGTTTAAACCCTTTTTTATAGACAGCTGAGATTGTGTCACCTTTTAAATCGATGAAGTAGCCTTTGTCATTAATTAGTGACGATTCGTGATAACCTTGAGTAAAGCCATTAACTGAGATCAAAAAAGTACTCAGAGTGAGGGAAAAGATTGTTTTGAACACGATTCTTGTTTTATAAAGTCGGTTAAAGTCAGTCAAATACAAAGATATACTTCAGATGGGGCAACCTCAAACCACAAAGCAATAGCTATTGCATGCAGTATATGATCCCGAGCTCTGAAATGGGCTACTACTGATCTGTAACTTTTAGTTTATTTACATTGGAAATGAGAAAATACTTAATAGTTCTTTTTCTTTTTAGCTCAATTCTCGCATTGGCTAGTCCTCATTGGTCAACTCAGAGAGGTCTCAACCAGATCAATATGCTAAAGCCTTTGTTTGACAGGCTCGAAGATCATGATCCTATAGGCTGCCGATCGTTGGGGATTGAGGTGATGAACCTTGCAAGGCAAAGAAATGACTCCATGGCGGAGGCCTATGGCTGCTACCGGATGGCAAGAATTTGCCGGTTGGAAGTGCAGTATGACTCAGCAGGAACTTGGATTGCCAGGGCCGAGAAACTTTTACCCATCCTTAGTCAAAAGCAATGGAAGACGGTCTTATGGATGGAAAGGGGTCATGTTTACTTACAACAGGGTGATCTGGAAAGCTCATTGCAGCTTTTTCTGAAATCTCTGGAATGGGCTGACCGTCACCAAAATCGATCACTTTCAGGAGATGCACTTTACAACATAGGCTTTGTTTTTTATTCTCATTTCAATTACGACACCTCTTTTGTTTACTTCGGTAAATCGCTTGATGTCGCCCGATTTGTTGGTGACTCATTGGCAGTTGCCAGGGCTTTCAATGGAATGGGTCTGGTCGCCATGCGTAAAAATGAGTATGATCTGGCCAGAAACAGATTTAACTATGCAGTCAAGCTCATCAGTGAGCTGGGCGGAAGCAAAAGATTATTGGCAAAGCTGTACAACAACATTGGAGTTACGCTGGAAGATCAGGGTCGATTGCAAGAAAGTATAGAGTATTACAATAGATCGCTTGCCATTAAAAGAGATCTAAATGACCTTCGGGGGGTTGCAAGTACAATTGGTAATATGGCTGATAATTACCTGGCTGCTGGTCAACTTAAAAAGTCTCTTGATTACAGCCTGGAGGGACTTAAAATGGCATTGGCTACACAATCCAAAGACTTTGAAATATCCTCATACAAACGACTTTGGCTTACCTACAAAGAACTTAAGGATTTTGAAAAATCACTTTACTACCATGAGCGATTTAAAGCATTGGATGACTCAATCAGTGGAGAGAAGGCCCAGAAAGCCTTGAACGAGCAATTGAACAGGTTTGAGGTCGAGAAAAGAGTAAAAGAGAATGATATTCTGAAAAACGAAGCGAAAGAAAGAGCCACTGCATTGTCATTCCAACGATGGCTTACCCTGGCTGCTTTTGCAGGGATATTTCTGATGGCCATTTTGCTCTTTTGGGTGGTGCGAGGTTTTCAAAAAAGTAGACATCTCTCATTGAAGCTAGAGCTGAAGAAGCAAAAATTGGAAGAGGCAAACCATACGCTGGAGCAGGTGCTGAATGAAAACAAAGAGATGGCTGGCATTATAGTGCATGACCTTCGCTCTCCGCTTCACCGAACCCTCAATTTGTCCACGATGCTGGGACGGGAAGGCATCTTAAACCCGGACCAAAAAGTACTTATCGAAAAGATGCAGACTCAGATCAAGAATTGCATTAAAATGATCAATGACTTGCTCTTTCTGGAAGGACCAGACCAATTGCAACCGGAATGGATTGACTTAAACCAAGACCTGAATAAGCTGGTGGAGAGCTATGCCCAGGAAGCGGTGAAAAAAGATATTGCACTCCAGTTTTTTCCTGCCTCAGAGGAAATGTTGCTCTACGCTGACTCGGACGTCCTCCACCGAATCATGGATAACTTGATTAATAATGCCGTAAAGTTTTCCCCAGTGGGTAAGAACATTATGGTAAAACTAAGGCGACAAGGCAATGATGCACTTATTTACCTTAAGGACGAGGGCCCTGGTTTTTCATTAGAAGACCGAAAGGGCATTTTCAAGAAATTTGCAAGGCTGTCAGCCAAGCCAACAAGTCAGGAGAGCAGCACTGGGCTAGGCTTAGCTATTGTCAAACGGATGGTCACGCAACTTGGTGGTGAGATCAGGTTGTTGGATGAAAAAGAAGCCGGGGCTGTATTTGAAGTGCGCATCCCCCTTGAACAAGGCTTGGTGGAGACTTGAAGTAGCCATTTTAAGTTGGAAGCAACTTTGTAAACAATGAATAAAATTATTCTTAAGCTAAATTCATATAGCCTTGTGCGGATCTGAGAGGTCATATGTAAAGTGTATGGCATTCAGCTCAGCAGAGCATCCAGTCTGTCGGTAGAAACTAAGGGCTTCAATATCTTCAGCTTCCGCTTCTACATACATTTCCTGAAAGCCCAGATCTTTTAAATACCTGCACACTTCTGCTATTAGGGCTTTCCCAACTCCTTTACCCTGATTCTCAGGCCTTATTGCCACATCGTAGATATAGGCGACAGGCTTTTCAATATAATAGCTCTGCAAAACATGTATGGTCAAGCCGCCTATCACCTCTTCTTTTTGCTTTACCACAAAAACGATGAATTCCGGCTGGTTGAGCATTTTTCTTAAATAGGCTTCTCCCGGGAGTTCCGAATCATGCTCGAAAACCACCCTGAAAATCCGTAGAAGCTCAATGAAGTCTTCTGTTTCCTCAGCATTGACTTTCCTTATTTCCATATTCTTGTTGGAGGCCTTTTTTATCAATTCGTTTGATTAAGAATCAAATCTGGAAGCATCCCAAACAGCACCCTCAGGGAATAACTCTGTTTTTCTTTTCTTCATTTCATGAGCAATCAGCGCAGCATCTCCTCCCTGTTCCTCAAGTTTTGAAATGATGTTTTGATAACTCCATTCATCCCTGTTTTGGCTAAGTTTGAAGACATTCTCTATCCGCTCCGCTTTCAACTCAAAACCTACGATGGCAGGAAGCATTTTACTTAGGAAGGATTCCGGCAGGTTATCATAGAAAGTAGCCGACCGGGCATTTCCCTGCTCGAACTTCAAGGTGAGTTTGCGCATCAGCTGGATCAACTGTTCCTGTGACATGAACTGTATTTCACCATACACATGCACGGACATGTAGTTCCAGGTAGAGCCAATCTGGGGATTGCTGTACCAGGATGCGCTCACGTAGGTATTGGGTCCGGTGAAAACTGCCAGAGCCTGAGCGTTTTCAATAAAGGCTTTGTGGTGATCAGTATTTCGCATGAAATGGCCTTGAAACACCATTTCCCCATCCCTTTCTTCCAGCAAAATAGGGATTTGAGTGGCTACCTGTTTCCCTGAAAGGGTGCTGCCTGTTAAAAAGGCAAAGGGGTGTTGCTCAATAAATTGCAACAGGGTTGCTTCGTTTTTTTCTTTGAAATAGGGGAAGTGGTACATGTTTTTGGTTAAAAGGTAGATGGTGCTAAAGGATCTATACAGAAAGACAATCATCAATCAGCGTAAAGCTCAATTCAGTCGATACAACGGTGGTCGGCAAAGTAAATTGTTTTGTGCGGATGTGGGAGTGCAGAAGGTTGGGAGGGTTGGGGTTAGGGGTTAAACGGCCAAACCTCTTTTTGATATTTTTTCTCAATTGAGCCCAGCCTGATCTTAGCGTCTCGCTGATACCAATAGCATTACAAATGCCCCCTAGCCTAGGGTTTAAACCCTGGGCTAGGGTAATGAAATGATTATGTGCCCTCTTTGTAAACTAGGAGGCGGATAGAAAATCCTACAACAGGTGTTAATCTATCTTACAAACCTCCGCAAAGAGATTAAATTTTGTGGTAGGAGCTAAAAGCTAGCTCAGCCTGGCGATGTGTTGTACATCCAAAACCAGTAGGAAGAAGGTAGTAAGGTGTGGATGAAAGTGTATGACCTGCAAGGGCACATGATCCTTAGCAGCGAGCAAAGCTCCGAGACCTTGATGCAACTGGATTTGAGCGAGCAACGCAACGGAGCCTACGTGTTGGAGTTGCAAAACACCAAAGGAACCAGCCGACATAAGCTTTCTAAAATACGATAAACCAAGTCTTAACCTGTTTGTAAAACACCTCCCGGAAAAGGGGGTGGTTTTACTGTGTCGTGTGTTTCCTCATAAGTCAACTTAGCATTTTAGGGTTTTCTATCTAATATTTAAAATCAGCCAGAGCTATACTATTGATATTGAATGAAGTGGGGCGGGATAGGGGCTTGTAATACAGGAGTTAGCAAATGCTTCGATAGGCAGTACAGCATTTGAAAAGACGAACATCAGGGATAGACTGATTTAACATTTTAAAGTTACATTTGGATAATTATTTGGATTTTATTTTTTAACCTTTAATTTTTTAACCTATGAAGTTCAAGATAATTTTTCTCATGTGTTACTTTGCCAGTATAGGGTTATGTTTTGCGCAAACTCAATACTTAAGATGGGCTGGTGGCTTTACGGCACAAGGGGCTTTCTCCTCTGATAAAATGATGGCGAGAAATGGGGCCGGGGATTTGTTTGTTACAGGACGGTTTGTCAACTCCGCAGATATGAACTTTAGTACAGGGGATTCTATTATTTCCTCTTTAGGGGGAGATGATATGTTTGTAGCCAAATACGGCCAGAACGGGAATTTTATTTGGGCCTTCAGGCTTGGGAGTACGGGAACGGATCAAGGACAGTCTATAGCTATAGACGCCAACGGGGATATTGTGGTTACAGGATTGTTTTCTGGGACAGTCGATTTCGATCCAGGGGCAGGGGTGAGCAATCTTACCTCACTGGGATCGGATGCGTTTATGGCAAAGTACAATGTTAGCGGGAGTCTTATCTGGGCGAAGGGGCTCAGCGGAGGCTCTTCGGGAAATTCGATTGCGGTGGATGGTATGGGCAATATTGTGTTGGGCGGGGCTTTCTCATCTATCGTTGATTTTGATCCCGGAGCAGGCACTAGCAACCTGACTGCTTCTGGGGGGACTGACTTGTTTATTGCGAAGTATACATCTCTAGGCAATCTTGTTTGGGCAAAAGGTATTGGTGGGGCCAGCGGAGATGAAAGGGCAGTGTCTGTAGCATTGGATAGCTTAAACACCATATATGCTACAGGTAATTTTTCTGGGACAGTAGATTTCGACCCCGGGGCCGGGGTGTCCAATCTTACTTCTGTGGGTTCAAAGGATGTGTTCGTATTAAAGTTCAATAGCAGCGGCAATTACAGTTGGGCTTTCCGTTTGGGGGGCACGGCTACTTTTGACAATGATAATGCATCCTCCATAGCGGTAAACAAACAAGGGAGTGTGATGGTTTCGGGTGTTTTTAACACAGGAGGGCTTTCTGTTGACTTTGACCCGGGGCCAGGAACGGCCATGCTTAGCAGTGGTGTTTTTAGCAACAGCCGGGCAGTATTCCTAGCCGGATACACAACCAATGGAACCTATGTTTTTGCCACAAACTTGGGCCAGGATGGGATTCTTTCGGGTGGGGGGGCATTGCTTGCAGTAGATGGTACAGGCGATTTTTATTTGACCGTGGGAGGAATGGGAGATGGGGATTATGATCCGGGGCCAGGAGTTGCAATTTTTTCATCCTTAGGCAGCTATGATATTGTGATGGCAAAATATACTTCTTCGGGAGGATATCTTTGGGGTTTTCGGGTGGGGGGCTCTTTTATTGAAAGGCCTTATGGAGTGATACCAGATGGGATTGGAGGTGTATATTCATTCGGAAATTTTGCAAGTGTTATGGATTTCGATCCGCACCCTTGTTTGTATGAATTAAATGGCGGAGGAGGGAATGGCAACTCATACTTGGCACGATATAGTTCCTGTCAAGCTCCCATTGTGATTGTTGATCCACCCGCCAGGTCGGTGTGCCCGGGCATAGGTACTAACTTTAGTATCGTTGCATCAGGTAGCTGTGTCTCATACCAGTGGCAGGTAAATTCTGGGTCTGGATTTGGGAACCTGACAAATAGTGGAATATATTCAGGTACAACATCGGCCACACTTGCCATAAGTGGGACTTCCTCCGGAATGAATGGGTACACTTACAGGTGTATTGCAAGTGGCTTATGTGGAGCTCCTGATACTTCATCGACAGGTATGTTGACTGTATTGGCTCTACCTGTGATTACAGTACAGCCTTTTACTCAAGTGGTATGTACTGGAAGCAATGCCATGTTCGTTGTCAATACCAACGATCCGGGGGCAACCTTCCGATGGCAGGTGAATGCCGGAAGTGGTTTTGTAAATATCTTTGATTCTGTAGGGTTATACTCCGGAACAGGTAACGATACATTGATTGTTTTGGGCCCTACAGCAAGTATGCACAATTATTTGTTTCGTACTATGGTGACCGGTAGCAATGGATGCATGACCATGTCTTCAAATGCGCTGTTGTTTATCTCAGCGCCTCCTTTGATCACTATGCAGCCGATAAGAGATACAGCATGTGTCGGTAGTTCTGCGGTATTTTCTTTGAGTGGAACAGGAAACTCACACCAATGGCAAGTTGATTCGGGGGGTGTATGGGTAAATCTAACTAACGGATCCACGTATACCGGAGTCACGACTTCTAATATGACTGTACTTTCTGTTGGATTGGGAGCAAATGGAACCTCATTTCGCTGTGTGGTCAGCAATTCTTGTCCTCCCGCAATAATCAGTAATGTGGTAAATCTTACAGTATTGCCTAATCCTGTAGTTAATATCCAACCTGTGACAAATAGTTTTTGTATCTCGGGAAATGCGATGTATACCATCAATGCAAGTGGTTCCGGCATTTCTTACCAGTGGCAGCGATTTGTTAGCCCAGGTCCGTTTACTAATCTGAGTAACGGTGGCGCTGTCTCAGGAGTGAATAGCGATACCCTAAGGATCACGAATGTGGGAGTATCAAGCAACAACCATATATTCAGGTGTGTGGTGATTGGAACAGGAGGGTGTCTGATCAATTCAGGGAGTGCACCTTTGTATGTATATAGTACCCCTTCTATCGTGTCACATCCCGTGGATGTCACCCGTTGTGCAGGTAGTTCAAGCTCTACTTTCAGTATAAACGCCAGTGCGGTGTCAGGGCTAAGCTTTCAATGGCAGATAGACTCAGGGGGAGGTTTTGTGAATCTGAGCAATCTAAGCCCATATAGTGGAGCATTGAATACTACACTGACATTGAGCGGAGCTACAGTAGCAATGAATGGGCATCAGTTCAGATGTGTCGTAGGGGCATGCACACCCACAATAATGTCATTCCCGGCTACATTGTTTGTAAATGCTGCACCTGCAATAGTATCGCAACCAGCAAGAGATACGGTATGCCTCGGAGGAAATGCGACTTTTGAAGTATCAGCTACAGGGGCAGGGTTAACCTACCAGTGGCAAGCAAACTTAGGGGCAGGGTTTGTAAACTTGAGCAATATGCCGCCCTATTCCGGAGTAAACACAGCTATTTTGAACATAACAGGAGCAAGCAGCACATTGAACAGCCGCCCCTTCCGTTGTGTGTTGTCAGGTACATGCTCGCCTGTGTTAAATAGTGCTCAGGCCATACTTACCGTCCAAACAATTAATAAAACGGTTACCTTAAATGGGCAGACGTTGATGGCAACCCAATCTGGAGCAGCATATCAATGGTACGATTGTGCTACCAACCTCCCTATTTTAAATGCAATCAACCAGAGTTTCAACCCTTCTGTAAGTGGAAGCTATTTCGTGAATATGTTTCTTGGAGGGTGTGTTGATTCCTCAGTCTGCCTGCCCGTGATCATCACTGGCTTAGAGGCTCCCCCTGAATACACGGCACCTGCTTTGCATCCCATGCCGGTTGGCGATGTGTTGTACATTCAAAACCAGTGGGATGAAGGCAGCAAGGTGTGGATGAAAGTGTATGACCTGCAAGGGCACATGATCCTTAGCAGCGAGCAAAGCTCCGAGACCTTGATGCAACTGGATCTGAGCGAGCTACGCAACGGAGCCTACGTATTGGAGCTGCAAAACGCCAAAGGAACCAGCCGACATAAGCTCTCTAAAGTAAAATAAACTAACCCTTGACCTGATTACCAACCACCTCCCGCATAGGGGGGTGGTTTTGTTTTTCTGGGATTCCCATATTCGCTCGGCTGTGCCGAGTGACGCCTATCATATAGGTTTTTTGCCCTGTTGACTCTTACATTTTTACCCCAGCATTATCTAAGAAAATCACAGTCAACATAGTTTGCGCATCAATAAGAATGACAACATAAGCCAGAGTCTTGATGCCCTATTGGTCACTCTGCACAGCCGAGCGACTAAGGGAAAATAATAGTACCGTATTGCCAATCCAATAATAGCTAGCTCGACATTTCAATTGCCGAGCAGTAGGATCACCGCAGGTGTCTTGAATTTAATGTACATCCTTCCAAAACCCAATAGATACTTCTTCGATGGTATTAGCACGTATTTCACGGTATTTGGGATCATCAAGCTGCTTTGATTGAACCTTAACTTTGTGAGCTCCATTGCCAATGCCTGAGATATCAACCATAGCGACAAGGCCCAATTGGCTATCCATACTTTCCTTTGACTCCATCCATTCCACCTGTGTATACAGGCTGTCGTCAATTGACAGCTCAATGATGTTGGATAGATAGCGTGCCTTAGGATCAGGGTTACTGTGGTCAATCAATTCGTCCATCCAGCGGTCGTAGCGAAGGTTGACTTGCAAAAGGTTGTGCTCAATCAAGTAAGATGGGATAAAAACCAAGCCTCGTAGAGCCGGTGCGCTTTGGTCGGCATAAAACCTGCTCACAAGGGCTTTGTTGGAAGTAGTCAGTTGTTCCCTGTACTCCCTGGCATCAAACAGCCTTGGCCAGTGCATGGTTTGTGCAAGGGCAACATAGGTCACGATGCCTGTCAAAAGGATGAAAATAAACGCCCCTGAGAAAAAGGCAGGTCTGTTGATATTACTGCTAAACAAGGCAAGGGGCCGGTTATAAAACGAACGAAATGTGATGGTATCGTACAACCAGAAAAAGGGAAATAACACCCAAGAGAGAAGGCGTATTTTTCTAAAAAATCCTATCAGCAGCAAATCGATAAAGTAAATTAAAAGTGAATATCCAATGAAATCGTCAATCGCCTGAAACATTAACCCATATTGGAATAGGAAACTAATTGATGTGATCAATACCATAATGCCAAAAGCAAGGCCGGCTAAAACCAAAGTTGAAATAATGGTCATAAAAATAACCAAGCCCGAAAGTCGATCCACTTTCATGATTTGCTCCCGAAGATCGCCTTCCAAATGGCGGGACTTAAATGGGAAAGCACGCTTCATTCTTTGAGGCTCTATTCCTTGCGGGAAAGTAAAGTTGATGCAAACCATCGCCAACCAAAAAGCACGCAGAAGCAAATGTAGAATGAATCCATTGGTCAGAATTTTAATGCCTGCCATACCCATCACCATCATGATATTCGTTCCCGCAATATCAGAAGTGATTTTTGCCTGTTGAATAAAGTTAACAAAATGCTCAGGAAACTGAAGTAGGGTAAAAACGGCACCGCCGGAGATCAATAGCTCTATTTCCCAAGAATTTTCCTGTAGGTTTTGCAGCCATTTAGGGACTGTGTTTTTCGTTTGTTCCATTTTGAACTATAAAAGATATGGCCAATTGGGTTCGACAAAAATAGAAAGATTGATCCGCTCTTGCGGGATTGTCGTTCTCTGAGAACGTGAAGAGATTCACAATCAGTCAGTAAAGGAACAATCATGATTAAGTGAAGTGCCTTTCTTTGTTAAATCCTTTCCAACTCTTTAGAACCAGCTGCTTTGAATAGCAGAAACGAGAAACCGGTAGTTTGTAATTGCTTTGAAATAAAAAAAGCCATACAAAATGTACGGCTTTTTCTAATGAGATATGGAATTCTATTCCTTGATAAAGTTCAAGTTTTTAGTGTAGTGATTTGTCTGTACCAGCACTAGATACAGGCCTGGCTGTAGCCTACTGATGTCAAGGGGTAAGCCATTGCCTGATTGCAAAACCTTTCTGCCTTGTGTGTCAAACACATCAATTGAAACGAATTCTGAGTCTGTTTTCAGATGCAGAACATCCTTTGCCGGGTTGGGGTATAGGGATATGTCAGTATTCAAACTGATGGGTTCATCCGTGCCCAGTATTTGTGTGTAAGTACCGAAGTATACCCTACGGAGCGAGTTCGTTAGTTGATTGTTCAATGGATTCCAAAAGATTGAAATTGTTTCAGTGATCCTATTTTGTGCATCGTAGGTAATGCTTGTGGAGTCTTGATTGTCAATCACCCAGTTGGAGCCGGATCTTTCCTCAGATTTATTGCCTCTGTAGTTGTATTGTGAGTCATAGTACTCCCAATACCTCGCATCATTTGTCAGAGGATCTACGAAATCTTCCGTCATTAGTGAACTTCCAAATCCAAGGTACTGAAAAGTAAAGTTGCTGGTGGTCACGAAAGTCGTTCCATTGTGTTCCTGATAAGTGTAGGATGAGGGAAGGGAAGTAAAGATATTTCCATTCCATACATTCCATACGATATTGGTAAATCTTTCAACCGGAGTTACTAGAGTTCCAAAAAATTCAAAAGTAGTTGATTGATTTAATTGATTGTTGGTTCCGTAACTATAAAATGTGCTATCAATTTTATCAAAACTTGAGGATAAGGTGTCAAAAAAGCTGTAAGTGAGACCAATAAGCCTACCTGAGCCATAGAAATACTGATTTCGATCTGTAGTTTCCACGGATGTGTCAAAATCTTTAAAAACAGTAGTTTCCAACAATGGCTGATTGCTCGCATTGTAGGTGATGACCACCCTTGTTCTGTTGATACTGTCCCATTGTGAGGTTAAGGAGTTCCATTCCAAAGAGGCTTCTAATATTAAATCACCATTTGAGTTAAAAGCCATTGTATCACGAGTCTCATTTAGCCATGCTGAACCTGCCCATTCTTGGTTGGTAACTCCTGTTTGCCTACCGGCTGCATTATAGGAGTAAAAGGTTCTTGCAAGAGGGAAGCCTAAAAAAGACATTGTTTCGCTGCGGAGCCTTCCGTTCATATATACATACTGAGCAGTATCAAAGTTTATCCATTGCGTACCATTCCACGAAAAGCCAGTGGATCGAGCAAAGCCAAACTGAGCGATTTTTCCTTGGCTTTCCATGTTAGTTGAGGGGGCAGCCTGATTAGAGGCTTGTGGGTGAGCCTTTTTTGCAAACAAAGGCTTATGATGCTTTGAAGTTTGAGCCTGAGTGGCAAAAACTGAAAGCGTAAGTAAGGTAAGAAGTAAGATTTTTTTCATGAGTCGAAAAGGGTTAATGATCTATGTAAAGTTAAGTAGGTTGTATGTTCAAATAATTAAGCCATTGTTAAATTTTGACAATCTTTCAAGATTTATGGACATATCTCAAGCTTTCATTATCCCCATCGATGAGGATAATGCTCAATTGTTCAAGAACAAAAAGTATCAGTTAATAACGATTTCCTTTAGTTTCAGAAGGAATTGATTCATTGATAAGCCTAAGATCTGCTTGGGTCAACACAATGTCAAATGCACCTAAATTTTCTTCTAATCGGTGTATCTTTCTAGTGCCGGGTATTGCTGTAATCTCATCGTTCTGACTCAATATCCAAGCTAAAGCTATTTGTGCTTTGGTTGCCCCTTTGTCTTTTGCCATTTGGTCAATAACCTCGACAAACTTGATGTTTTCTTTGAAAGCTTCTTCAGTAAACCGTGGGTTGTTCAATCTGAAATCACCTGCCTCAAAGTCAGCCCGACTTTTAAATGCCCCTGTCAAAAAGCCCCTGCCCAGAGGACTGTATGATACAAAGGTTATTCCCAAGTCTTTACATACCTCAAACAACTCTTGTTCTGGCTCACGGCTCCATAATGAATATTCAGTCTGCAATGCGCTGATGGGATGTACCTTGTGCGCTCTTCTGATTGTTTCAGCATTTACTTCTGAGAGGCCAATGTACTTTACCTTTCCTTGTTTGACCAAGTCAGACATTGCACCCACAATCACTTCAATCTCTACATCAGGTGCCTGGCGGTGCATAAAGTACAGATCAATAGACTCTGTTCCCAAATTCGATAGGCTCTGATCACATGCTTTTTTAATATACTCAGGCTGACCATTTAGCCCCAACCATTCTCCATTTGGGCCTCTCATTACTGCAAATTTTGTTGCCAAAACAACCTTATCCCATTTGTCTTTGAAGGCTTTGCCAATTAATTTTTCGTTTGCACCGCTCCCATACATATCGGCAGTGTCAAAAAAATTAACTCCCAAATCAATGGCTTTATGCAGGGTATGAATGGATTCTTCCTCGTTGAATGATCCATAAAACTCAGACATGCCCATACAGCCAAGGCCTATTCTGTTCACCTGAAGTGAGCTGTGTCCCAGTGTTGTCGTTTTTTTCATCAGTTTAATTTCTGCTAAATTTCTTTTACTGTGTTGAACAGCAAATTCATTGGTCTAAATGTATTGCTAATTTCTGCTACCTTCCCACTTTCTCATTGTGCTCAAGGCTTTTAGTTGATCTTTGGGCTTTACAATCTCACATCCGTGGCAGGTGTCCCCACCAGTCCCTCGGGATTTAAAATCCTATGATGCTGGTTCGACATTGCAAATGTCGAACAGCACTACATGAGTCGAACAGCAGGTGGAAGTGAACATGTAGAACAGCAGAAGGATTAAAGAATATCCTCAGCTTTGCGTCTCGCTAAGACCAGTATCATTACAAATACCTAGGGCTCGAAATCCTGCAACCATCCCGTAGGATTTGTAATGCCTAGTTTACCCCATAGCCCAGGGTTTAAACCCTGGGCTATGGGGGTAAACCCGCTCTTCGGGATTTGCAATTCCTAAGGCGTATCGTAGGATTTGCAATCCGTTTTCCAATCTACTAGCCAACGGTTTAAACCGTTGGCTGGGATCATGTATTACCCCAACTCCATCATTTGTACTATTTGCTTGTAATGTCTTTGATTATGGAACGTGATAAACTGAATAATATCACCGCTATTCAGTTTAACAAATGGGGCTAAAGACAAAGGAATATTTTTTTGATTAGTTGAAATGGATTTATAATCGTCAATGAGTTGTTTAAACTCGTTTTGCAACTTTATGTGACTCATTAATGATTTCTTTCCTGAAATGACATTGGGATGATGCTTAGGATGCGCATTCCATTTCTTCGGCTTTCTCTTGGGATCAATTAAATAAAACATTAGACTACCAGGAATACTTGGTGTAAAATGCTTTGTTTCGGTATGTAGATTAGTGTTATTAAAACTTTTCTGTAAGTAGGGTAAGTAGTAATATAGGTAAGAGTTTAGGTGCTCAAGACACTCTGCGATTGACCAGCCTCCTGCCCCAGGCTTTCGCATAAGTTGATCCTCATTCAAAAGAACCAGCCGGCTTTCCAAAAAAACCAGCTGATACCAAATTTCTTTATTGCACTCCTCAAACAGGTTTTTTTGATCTAGTTTCATTTTTCGTGCTTACCCATAATAGAGCCATACCCACTATGCAGAGGAAGCTTTCCGTAATAAGCCATTGTTGCCCAAAGCTGGCGAGTGGGCCATTGATTGTCAGTGTAAGTAAGCGTGATAAGGCATAAAAGCCCCAAAACATAGTAAAAAATGCAAGCAATACACGCAATCCAAGTTTAAAATAGCCATAGACAAGGCTTACCAAAATGGATAAACCAACGCCCCCATAGATTCCTCTGATAGAACTTATAGCATCGTTGTTGTCAAGTTTAACCTGGACTAGGTCCATAGTTGCTTGAGGGTTATGGATCGACATTAGACTAACCATTAGCAGTCCAAGAAACGAAATACCCAAATAAAAATGGGTCACAAATTTTGAAGTTGACATAGATTTTTCTTTTTGATGCAATTCTGCCAACATCTTTCTTTTCAAATCTTAGTAAAAAACAAGATTTAAATCCTTTCACTATTTAACAGCTTACTAAACGCAGTGGGATCAATCCCCAGATAGTTTGCCAGATATTTATGAGGAACCAACTGAAGAACCTGAGGACTTCGTTTCAACATTACCAAAAACTTTTCTTTTGATGTAAAACATTGAAGCTCAACCATTCGCTGAAGCAAGCCACTCACAGTGGAATGCACCAACTTCCGGGCAAAATGATCAAAAGCAGGGATACTATGGGATAAATTTTGAAAGTCCTCATGGCTGATTTTCAACATCCTACTGTTGGTAAGTGCTTCGAAATAATAGTTTGAAGGTGCCTGCAACAGAAAGGAGTCAAGCACACCTGCAAATGAATATGGGTAAGTAAAAACCAATGTGGCTTCTCGCTCATCTTCATTTTGGTAATACACCCTTTGGACTCCCTCCAAAACAAAATAC
The DNA here is from genome assembly GCA_027488815.1 of Cytophagaceae bacterium. Classification (GTDB taxonomy): domain Bacteria; phylum Bacteroidota; class Bacteroidia; order Cytophagales; family JAIYAX01; genus JAIYAX01. Next base: position 389,209 of record JAIYAX010000012.1, read on the forward strand.
AGATAGATTTCAATCTCAGAGGATGTGGTGATCAAGGTTTTTCTTTTGAATTCCTTCAGATGCCACGCACTATAAAGGGTTTCCCACTCAATTTCCGTCAATACAAGCCCAAGGTTTTGAAGATATTGGCGCATGTCGTGGAATTCTTTCAGCATTCTTTCGCTCCTTAATCAAAGATAATGAATTTTCCTCAGCCTTGTCTTTGTGTCTCGCTGAGACCAATAGCATTACAAATCCCCCCTAGCCCAAGGTTTAAACCCTGGGCTAGGGGGGATGAAATGATTATGTGACCTCTTTGTAAGCTAGAAGGCGGATAGAAAATTCACAGATGTTAATCTATTTTACAACCCTCCCCAGAGAGTTTGATTACTGTGTACGAGCTAAAAACTCGCAACAGCAAGCGGGAGTTGCTTTACAAATGTTGAAAATATAAAGAGCGTCGACTCGCTAGGCCGAAAGTTAAACTATATCAAACCTTCTTTTACTCACTCTGCTGGGCATTCAAAAGATTGGCCATGCAATTGTCCATATTTCCGATCATCAAAACGAAGCTTTGGCTAACTTTTACTCCATTAGAAAACTCCGCTGCCTTCCAGCCTTGCATACTTTTAATGGCTGCAACCAGCATTTCGTCAGTCTTTGGATCTCTTGAAGGCATAGAAACCTGTAGATCTGAAATCTGCCCATGTTCTGTAATGGTAAATTTAATAGCAGTCAGGTCGTAACCTGTAAAACTACTAGGATCAATTTTTGAGATATAATTGTCTTTAAAGTACTGCATCAATTGAGCATCATCTTCACCATAGGTTGCCTTGCTAGTTGGTATAATGCTGACGTTGAATTCCAGCAATTGTTCCTTATTATTTTTTAAAGTATTTTCAGGAATATATTTAACAACTACTGCAATCTCTCTATTGCGGTCGGCCTGACGAATCAGTTCTTTTTGATTTTGATTCAACACATCACTTACACCCAAGACCCTGGTTTGTTCTCCATTTTTGTAGGCAGAGACTTCTACAGAAATAAATTCGCTAATCCAAGAAGAAGGATAGCGGGGATTTATGTCGGAAAGTGTACTTATAGTATTCAATTTACTTTCTTGAATGGACACAAATGGTAAAACACGATTAATCTCAAACTTTAAATCATGCTGTGCATAACTGTTTACCACAAATCCGATGAGCAGAAGCATTACGGATAAAATCTGTTTATTTCTCATTCCAAGTTCTTTTTTTTATGCTGAAGGTTGAATTAATAATGTTCAAAAGTTAAATTCTTATTACCCTTGTTTTGGAAAAGTAGAGTAATCGAAGCGTCCCTTTAAGGACCAAGGTAAATCTTAATTTCAATCTATCAAAATTTTAAACCTCAGCTATCCCGATTTTTCAATCCGCTTTGTATACTCCCAGCCAACGGTTTAAACCCGCTCTTCGGGATTTGCAATCCCGAAGGCGTATCGTAGGATTTGCAATCTGTTTCCCAATCTCCTAGCCAACGGTTTAAACCGTTGGCTAGGATCATGTATTACCCCACCTCCTCCACCTTCACCACATTCGCAAACACCAGTTCTCCACCCCGGTACTCAATCAGCACGGCACTGTCTTTTTTGATGCTGCCGCTTAAGATCGCCTTGCTCAATTCGTTCAGCACCAGCCTTTGCAGCACCCGCTTGAGTGGCCTTGCACCAAAGACAGGGTCAAAGCCTTTCTCACCGAGGAAATCAAGGGCTTCGGCAGTCGCATCCAAGGCTATTCCGGCTTCCTCGAGCCTCTTGCGGATCAAGCCAAACTGTATCTCCACAATCCTGCGTATCTCGGCTTTCATCAAGGGCTTGAACATGATAATCTCATCGATCCGGTTCAGAAACTCCGGCCTGATGGTTTGCTTCATCAGTTCCAGCACTTCTTCTTTGGCCTGGTCGATGGTATCCAATTGGGCAAACACGTCTTTGTGTTCATAACCTTCAAACCGCTCACGTATCAGGTGAGAACCAATGTTGGAGGTCATGATGATGATGGTGTTCTTAAAGTTTACCGTACGGCCTTTGTTGTCGGTGAGCCTCCCGTCGTCCAGCACCTGCAAGAGGATGTTGAACACATCTGGGTGTGCTTTTTCTATTTCGTCAAACAGCACCACGGAGTAGGGCTTCCTGCGCACAGCCTCGGTTAACTGCCCTCCCTCATCATAGCCCACATAGCCGGGAGGGGAGCCCACCATGCGGCTTACGGCATGGCGCTCCTGGTATTCGCTCATATCGATGCGGATCATGGCGTTTTCATCGTCAAACAGGTACTCGGCCAGGGCACGGGCGAGTTCGGTCTTTCCCACCCCTGTGGTGCCGAGGAAGATGAACGATCCTATTGGTTTCTTAGGATCCTGCATGCCTGCCCTGCTGCGGCGCACAGCATCGGAGACGGCCTGAATGGCTTCCTGCTGTCCTGCCACTCGCTTGCCCAACTCGTCTTCCAACTGGAGTAGCTTCTCCCGCTCGCTTTGCAGCATTTTGCTAACCGGTATGCCTGTCCATTTGGCCACAATCTCAGCAATGTCATCGGCAGTAACTTCTTCTTTGAGCATGGCATTTTCTCCATGCATGGCGGTCATTTGCTCCTGCAATACGGTTAAAGAGGCTTCAGACTCCTTGATTTTTCCATAGCGGATCTCAGCCACTCGTCCGTAGTCGCCTGCCCTTTCGGCCTGCTCGGCTTCCAGCTTGAGTTGTTCGATCTTTTCTTTCTCTTTTTGAATCCCTTCGATTACACCTTTCTCATTCTGCCATTTGGCCCTCAGGTCATCACGGATACTGCTGAGGTCTGCGATCTCTTTGGAGAGCATAGCTTCCTTGTCCTTGTCATTTTCCCTACGGATGGCCTCCCGCTCGATCTCCAGTTGCATGATTTTGCGCTGCACCTCATCAAGCTCTTCGGGCAGGGAGTCGATCTCTATCCGTAGTTTTGCGGCGGCTTCATCCATCAGGTCGATGGCTTTGTCGGGAAGAAAACGATCGGAGATATATCGGGTAGAAAGCTCCACCGAAGCGATGATGGCTTCGTCTTTGATGCGCACTCCGTGGTGGAGTTCGTATTTTTCCTTCAATCCACGCAAAATGGAGATGGCATCTGCCTGATCGGGCTCATCCACCATCACCGCCTGAAACCTGCGCTCAAGGGCTTTGTCTTTCTCGATGTATTTTTGATACTCTTTGAATGTGGTGGCACCGATGGCGTGCAGCTCACCTCTGGCCAGGGCAGGTTTTAAGAGGTTGGCAGCATCCATAGCTCCCTCTCCTCCCCCTCCGGCACCGATGAGGGTGTGGATTTCATCGATGAAAAGGATGATCTCTCCTTCACTGTCGGTCACTTCTTTGATCACCGCTTTGAGTCGCTCTTCAAACTCTCCTTTGTATTTGGCTCCTGCTACCAGCAAGCCCATGTCAAGGGAAATGAGGGTTTTGGACTTGAGGTTTTCAGGCACATCGCCCGCTACAATTCGCTGCGCAAGACCTTCCACGATGGCTGTTTTACCCACACCGGGCTCACCGAGCAGAATGGGATTGTTTTTAGTTCTTCTGGAAAGGATCTGAAGCACTCTCCTGATTTCCTCATCCCTGCCGATCACTGGGTCAATTTTGCCGGCACGGGCCATTTCATTTAGGTTTTTGGAGTAGCGCTCTAGCGATTTGTATTTTGCCTCTGCGTTTTGGTCTTTGACTGTGTTGCCTCCACGCAGCTCATGAATGGCCTTTTTGAGCTCTTTTTCAGTAAATCCACTGTCTTTCATTAGTCCAGCAACCTTGTCACTGCCGCCAAGCAAGCCCAGTAAAATGTGCTCTATGGTAATAAACTCATCTTTAAACTCTTTGAGGTAATTGGTGGCTTTTCGCAAAGCGGCGGCAGCATCATTGGATAGATAGGGTTCTTGCGCATTGCTCTTGGGGTAGCTGGCTATCAACTCTTCAGATTTGCTTTGAAGAATAGACCTGTTGATGCCTAGTTTTTTACTTATAAAACCGAATACATTTTCGTCAGTTTGCTCTATGGCTTTTAGAATATGCCCCGTTTCGATGACCTGATTTTGATTGCCCAGGGCCAATTCAGAGGCTTTCTGAATGGCTTCCTGTGCCTTAATGGTGTATTGATTGAAGTTCATCTGATATATGGATATGTAGTATTTCGCCTGATCTGGCTGCAAAAATACCGCCAGCAAAACCCAAGCCCTAGGCCGACCGGACTTGTGGATCAACGATGCTGAATCATTGCCATTTTGACACCAAATTCCCATTTCTGGCTTTTAATTCTGGCCATAATGGCAGCAAATTTTTATCCTCTTTGTAAGCCACTGGTACAAATCAACTCCCTTTCATAGAATTTCCGATCAGGCTCAAAGGCTTCTTCACGTTACTTTGGCTCACCTAATTACTGCTTATGATGCTATTCTGGTATTTGTTTCAACATCAGAACAAGGCCTTTTTCCGCTCAGCAATCTGGCAAAGGAACATCGTGCTGAATGCCTTGATGATCTTTTTCATGCTGTATTTTGTGGTGGTCTTTGCTGCGATGGGCTATATGCTGCAGGATCTGTTCGAATACCTTGATCCCAAGCGCAGTCCGGTAAGTGTTTTCAACGGCTATCTTTTCTATTACTTACTGGCTGATCTGCTTTCCCGATTGTTTCTGCAATCCTTACCTGTATTGAAGGTTGCTCCTTACCTACACCTACCTGTGAAGAGAGATTTTTTAGTTCATAACCTTCTGTTTCGTACCCTGTTCAGTACAGTTAACCTGTTACCACTTTCGCTTTTACTCCCATTTTACTTCAGGACAGCGATTCCGACTCAGGGCACCTGGGGAGCAGCTGCATGGCTGCTGGTGATACTTGCTTCGTTATCTATTACAAACCTGCTGGTTTCATTCTACAAGCGTTCAGCAATGACCAACTCCAGGATGCAATGGCTTGGATTGGCTGCTTTGGTGGCATTGGGTTTAAGCGCCTATTTGAACTGGATACCCTGGCTAAGCTGGTCAAGTATTGTCTATGATTGGGCTGCCACAGGATCTGCTTTTCCTTTACTGATTTCCTTTGGTCTTCTGGGACTGTTGTACTACTTCAACTTCCGCTATCTCCGACATGAACTTTATCCGGAGGCTTATCAGCAGACAACACAAAAAAGAAGTATTCTGGCTGAGGGGATCGGTCAGTTTAAGTCCAGTTCAAAGATCTTGCTGTTTGCCGGTATGGAGTTGCTCCTCATCCTCAGAAACAAGCGGCCTAAAAATGTACTCATTATCAGTATGCTTTTCGGAGTGTATGGAGCGGTTTTCTACATTCAGAAAAGCCTTTATTCGGAGTATTCGACCATGTTTCTTTTCGCCGGTATTTTTACAACAGGTTCATTTTTAATTCAGTATGGTCAGTTTTTAATGTGTTGGGAAAGTGCGTTTATGGATGGTATTCACTCCAGGCCACTGAACATCCGGCAATATCTTCAGTCCAAATGGCTGATGATGGCGATCAGTGTTGGGATCATGTTCATCATCACCTTGCCAATGGGTTACTTTGGCCTCAGCGTAGTCAAAATCAACGCAGCGGCTGCTATTTTTAACCTGGGCATGAACACATTTGTGATGATGACGGCGGCCAGTTACAACAAGAAGAGAATTGATCTGAGCAAAGGATCATCATTTTCATGGCAGGGGGTAGGAGCAGCACAATGGCTGGTGGGCCTTCCTGTAATTGGCTTACCTGTCCTTATTTACCTGCCTTTCTCGTTGTTCGATGCGCCGAATACGGGTCTGTACGTGATTTCGGGCATAGGCTTACTCAGCCTTCTGTTTTATAAGTTCTGGCTGGGCATGATAGCCGAGAACATTACCAACAGAAAATATGCAACTCTTTCAGGATTTAGAGAAAACTAATCAATTCTAATCACATGGAAAAACCCATACTCAAAGCCATTGGCCTCAGTAAAGTCTACAACCAAACAACAGTTTTGGATCTGGACCAGCTTCAGATTAATCAGGGGGAAACCGTTGGACTGATTGGAAACAACGGCGCTGGCAAAACCACCCTCTTCCGTTTGATACTTGACCTGATCGAAGCCAGTTCAGGAGAGGTTCATTTGTTTGGACACAATGTGAGGGCTTCAGAGCATTGGAAAAATAGCACAGGAGCATTTATAGATGAAGGTTTTTTAATCGACTACCTCAGTCCGGAGGAGTATTTCCGCTTTTTGGCAAAACTATATGACCTTTCCCCGGAAGCACTGGAGGCCTTCCTTAAGCGTTGGGAGCCACTTTTCAATGATGAAATCCTGGGGAAAAAGAAAAAATACATCAGGGACCTTTCCAAAGGAAACCAAAAGAAGGTAGGTATCGCCGCTGCCATGATGAACAATCCCTCCTTTTTGCTACTTGATGAGCCATTTGCCAATCTTGATCCTACCTCTCAGATCCGGCTCAAAAAGATGCTAAGCGAAGCTGCACATGAGCAAGGGATCTCCATGTTTATCTCCAGCCATGACCTCAACCATGTGACTGAGGTTTGCAAGCGTACCATCATCATGGAAAAAGGGAAAGTGATCCGTGATTTTCCGACTTCAGAAAGCACCCTCAGAGAGCTCGAAAGCTATTTTGCTGTTTAGGCAGGCAGAGAGCTGTTTTTTTAAGAAATTGCAGCCTTTTCATTAAATCTGCACATCATCATGGGAAGGATATTTGAGACCCGCAAACACAAGATGTTTAAGCGCTATTCCAAAATGGCGAAAACATTTACCAAGCTAGGCAAAGACATCGCCATGGCCGTGAAGCAAGCTGGCCCTGACCCCATGACCAACAGCAAACTCAGGGCGGTCATTCAGAATGCGAAGGCAGTCAACATGCCCAAGGATAATGTGGAGCGTGCCATCAAAAAGGCAAGCAGCAAGGAGCAGGAAGACTACAAAGAGGTGGTTTACGAAGGATATGGGCCTTTTGGAATAGCCATCCTGGTGGAATGTACGACCGATAACATCAACCGCACAGTGGCCAATATCAGAAGCTATTTCACCAGAGCCAATGGCAGTTTGGGCACAAGCGGCTCATTGGACTTCCTCTTTGAGCGTAAAAGTGTTTTTACGATCAGCCCGAAAGAGGGTATGGGACTGGAAGACCTTGAGCTAGAGTTAATTGACTTTGGGGTTGATGAAGTGTTTGAATCAGAAGAAGGCATTATGATTTATGGAGCTTTCACTGAATTCGGCGCAATACAGAAATGGCTGGAAGACCACGGGATAGAGATCAAATCTGCGGACTTTGAGCGTATCAATCTGGCCGACCCCAAAGAGTTGAGCCCGGATCAGGAAGCAGAAATCATCAAACTGATTGACAAGTTTGAAGAAGATGAAGATGTACAAAATGTGTATCACAATGCCCGATTAAGCTCCGAGGCATGATTGTGGAAAACTACTCTTTTCATCGTAAAACAACATTTGGGGACTTAGCGTATTTAATGGACATTTACACGGGAATGGAATATTATCTTGTTGGTCTTTTAGCTTCCGATGTTCAGTATCTGGAGCAAATGAGGGGTGACCGCAGTTTTAGCTCTGCCAGACCGGAATTGTTGGTGAAGCAGGCAGAGCTTCATATTGATAAACTAAATCAATTGATTGAGGGCTTAAACAAGCTCCCTCCTTCAAATGAAATTTCCGGAAGGCCAAATCCTTATGGTCAAAACAGGGCATGAGTATGCCCGAAGTCTCTTTTTCTAAGTCGGCAAACCTGTTATTGCTAAGCACCTCTACATTACATGGAGGGGAATACTTGCAATATGCCAGAGAAGAGATCATTGATCAGTTGAAGGGAGTCAGCGAACTCCTTTTCATCCCTTTTGCACGCCCTTCCGGGATCACCCATGAGGCCTATACCTCGAGGGTAGCAGGCTTTTTTGAGCAAATAGGCATTCAGGTCAAAGGTTTGCACCAGTATCATCAGGCAGAGGAGGCAATACGAAAAGCTCAGGCCATTTTTACCGGGGGAGGCAATACGTTCCTGCTTCTAAAAACCCTTCAGGAGATGAACTTGCTTTCTTTGATCCGGGAACAAGTTAATTCAGGCAAAACGATTTATATGGGGTCGAGTGCCGGCACCAATCTGGCAGGGCAAACGATTAACAATACCAACGACATGCCGATTGTATGGCCGGAAGATTTGAACGCCCTGGGTCTTGTACCCTTCAACTTCAACCCACACTATCTTGATCCTGTGGAGGGTTCAACCCACATGGGCGAAACCCGGGAGACCCGTATCATGGAGTTCCATTCCTTTTCCACTATACCGGTGGTAGGGCTACGGGAAGGTAGTTTCATTCAGGTCAAAGAAGGGCAGATGCTGCTCAAAGGTCCGCTTACCGCTCGACTGTTCAGAAAAAGTCAAACCCCATTAGAACTTTCCCCGGGACTCATCAACCTGTCCTTGCTAAATTCCTAAGCTTTCTGTAGTTTGGTTCAATAAAACCACACAACGTTTGAGAACCTTTGTGATGAGCATGTTGATGCTTTGCTTTTTTGCTTTGACCTTCTGCGAAAAGAAAAAGGAGGATCCCCGCCCCACAGATGTCACCCGTCAGGAGGTGCTCAATTCAATGACTTCAGGCATCTGGCGCATTAGTCTGTACAATGACTCCGGAACTGACAAAACCAATGACTACAGCGGTTACACGATTACGTTCAACTCCAATGGCACTGTCATTGCCCAGAAAGGCGCTGAAAGCATAAGCGGTACATGGAGCATTACGGACAGCAACAGCAATGATGACAGCCTGAACGACATGGATTTTAACCTCAACTTCAGCAGCAACGCTACCTGGGTGGAGTTAAATGACGATTGGGATTTCAAGTCACATACCGGAGTCAAAGTGGAGTTGCAGGATGTGAGTGGAGGCAACGGGGGCACGGATTTGTTGACCTTCAAGAAAAATTAAAGAGCTGATCAAAGCAACTTATATCAAAGTTAGTTTTATAGCCCTGGTTGGGATAGGGCTGCTTTGTTCGTCTTTGGTTTTTGCTCAAAGCAAAGAGAAATCAGGTAGAATGGGTGTATTGCCACTGCCAGCCATAGGCTTCAGCCCTGAAACCCGGACGTATGTTGGCGCTGTTGCCTTGTTGACTTACAGCCCTGTTGATACGCTTGTCAGGTCATCCAATGCCAAGCTGGAGTTTAATTACAGCCAAAACCGACAGTCGATCTTTATTGCTGAATGGAACCTTTTCTCCCCGCATGAGCGCTGGTTTATCAAAGGGAGGCTGGGCTATAGCCTTTATCCCGACCAGTATTTTGGCATTGGGGTCAACAGCCCTAAGGTTGGTAAGACGGGATTTGAAAGCACCCGACAGATTGCAGAGTTAAGCGCATTCCTGAAAGTAAGACCCTTCTGGTTTGCTGGTCCTGTTTTGAGATATATCCGTTACTCAGATCTGAAGGCCTTAACGAATGCCCGAATTTATCCGGAGCTTAGGGATGCTGAAATTCAAGGCCTTGGTGTCGCACTATTGGTGGACAGCCGAAATAGCTTGTTGAGGCCGGAGTATGGGCGTTATTTTTTTACTCAGTTTGTGGTTCATCAGTTTCATGAGCGATTCCAGGCGGATGCCCGCACGTACCATCGATTGGGTAAAGCGACTTGGGCCAACCGTTTGTACCTGGAGCAGGTTTGGGGGTCAGCACCTTTTTTTGACCTGGCCTTGTATGGGGGTGATGCCATTGTGAGAGGTTTCTTTTTTGGTCGTTACCGTGCAGCTCAGCTAAGCACCTGGCAGACGGAATGCCGGCTTGAGGTTTATCGAAAGTGGGGATGTACTTTTTTTGGAGGGCTGGGAAGCCTGGGGCAACACCCTGCCGATATTAGTTCACTAAGCCTGAAATGGAACACTGGTCTGGGGATACGCTATGTGGTTGACCCAAAGGAGCGAACCCATTTACGTCTTGACTATGCCATCGGCAGCCAGGGCAATAGTGGCTTTTATATTTCTTTTGGGGAAGCGTTTTAAAAAAACAAGGCCGCATCTGCGGCCTTGTTCAACAGGTTAAAAAATGCATCAATACTGCTCGAGCAGGTAGTTGATGATGTCGGTGGTGGTCACAATGCCTACCAGCTTGTCACCTTCGATAACCGGCAATGCGTGAAACTCTTCAGAAGCGAAAATCTCTGCTGCCTCTTTTATGGTCGCATCGGCATTGATGGTCCTTATGCTTGATCTCATCACTTGCTCAATGGTCAGCATTTCCAAAACAGCTTCATCAGCTGACTCCTGATTGGCAAACACAGATCCAAAAGAAAGCCTCATGATGTCTGTCTTACTTAAAATTCCTACCAACTTACTGCCATTCATGACAGGTACATGTCTGAAATGGTTATCTATCATCATATCCCTTGCTGTAAAGAGGTTATCGCTAAGATTTACCGTTTTTACATTTTTGGTCATGATATGTGTGATAGGCTCTCTTTGTTTCATGGTCGTGGTCGTTTTATCGTTGATACAAATGAAGCCTGATCCTTTTTTAATTTCCATGATAATGGTCATGAATTGAAATTTGATTCAACAATCGATTGCCTTGATTTGCCTATCGAGTCGTTATTGACAAAAAAAGCCTGGCAGTTTACCAGGCTTCTTCTCTTAACAGGTCAGGAAGACCTTACTTCCAGCGATCAATTTCAACACAAATTTTGTTGAAGATTTCGTCTATTTCTCCAATTCCATAGATCTCGGCATACTTTCCTTGCTTTTTGTAATAGGCTGCTACCGGCAAAGTTTCATCATTGTACACTTTGATGCGGTTCATCACCTTGTCATTATCCTGATCATCTGCCCTGCCTGAAGTTTTGCCACGTTCCTTTATTCGTTTAAAAAGCTCGTTCTCCGGCACATCAAGAGCTACCATGCCGCTGATGGGGGTACCCTTGCTTGACAGGAGCGCATCCAGTGCTTCAGCCTGAGGGACAGTGCGTGGAAACCCATCAAAAATAAATCCCTTCACTCCCGGTGTGGATTTGATTTTTTCATCCACCATACCGATGACCACCGAGTCCGGCACCAGGTTGCCTTCATTCATGTACTTTTTTGCCAAAAGGCCCAACTCGGTACCCTCATTGAGATGTTTGCGAAACAAGTCGCCGGTCGAGATATGGTTCAGTTCATAGCGGGCTATGATTTTCTCACTTTGTGTGCCTTTGCCTGCCCCCGGAGGGCCAAAAAGTACAATATTCAACATGGGTTTGTTCGTTTAATCTGCGGTTGTTTGTGCCAAAATCGTTCAAATATAGCTGCCTGATCAAAGCCAATTTAAGGCATAGAACAGATTTAGTAAATTTCAGAGAAACACAGGCGCTATTTTGCCTGAGAGGTATCGGCTTTAAACAAGTTCTTTTTCTTCATGCTCTTCTGAAGTTTGGCCAATTGTTGTTCCCTTAGCCTGTCTTTGTATTGGGTATAGATTTGCGCTTGATCCGCCCGTAGCACCTCCATCAATTCTTGATCAAAGGATTTTCCTATGGATTGTTTCAAAGCCATAAATTTTTTTGGATTGTCCTTTTGCTCCTCCTCTGCCTGTTTGAGTAGTTCAGCACTGATCAGGGCGAGTTGCTTCACCTGAGATTTTTGTGATTCATCCAGCTTGAGAAGGGTATCAAGCTTCTGAACGGCTTTGTTTGCTTTTTCATCCAGGCTTGGCTCACCGGAAGGATTGCAGCTTATTAGGCCGATAAGGATGGTCAGTAGTAGTAGTTGTTTCATGAAAGCCATTGTATGGGTTGGATCATGCAGATGCCGCCAATAGTTCGAAACAGTTTACGTAAATCCTCCTGAATGTCATCATAGTCACTTTGTTCACAAGCCACTATGATCATAGCATTGGAAAACAATCCGGTAAGACCTTCACCATCTTTCTCACCTCTGTCACCGGAGCCGGTCAACCCTCTGATGATGGTGTATCCTTCTACTTTCGTTTTTTCCAAGATGCGTATCACTGTAGGTACATGTAACTGATCTACAATGATTTCCAGTTTTAATCCACTTTGCATAGGTCAGTTTAAATAACGATTGAGCAGGTCAAAATAAAGCGGCAAGCCGAATAATATGTTGAAAGGAAACGTAATCGCCAGCGACATAGGCACGTAGAGGCCGGGGCTTGCTTGCGGTATAGCGATACGTATTGCTGCAGGTACGGCGATGTAAGAAGCTGATGCACATAGCACTGTAAACAAGAATGCGTTACCAAGAGAAAAGTCGAGGCTGACCGCAATGGCCATCGCTGCTGTGGCATTGAGCAAGGGAATAATCACGCCCATAAGCACCAGTCTGAACCCGGCTTTACGTAAGGCTCTCAGCCTTTTGGCAGCCACAAGGCCCATATCTAGCAGGAAAAAGGCAAGCATTCCATTAAAGATATGGTAAACAAAAGGTTCCAGCTTTGCCTTGCCTGAAGCACCACTTAGCCAGCCTACAGCCATGCTCCCTAAGATCAAAAAAACTGAAGCATTGGTGACGGCTTCTTTTATGAGATGTCCCCAATGTGTGGCAGGTTGCTGATCATCTGCGGGGGCAAATAGGCGCACCAACAATACCCCCATAATGATGGCAGGGCTTTCCATGAGTGCCATTGCAGCTACCATATGCCCTCCTGAGCTTAGTTCTCTTGCCTCCAAAAATGAGCCCGCAGTGATAAATGTAACCGCTGAAATCGATCCATAAGTAGCTGCCAATGCTCCGGCATCAAACACCCCGATTTGTTTTTTGAGTAGGAAAAAGACCCAAATCGGTGTTAAAAAGGCCATTAGCACAGATAGACCCAGTTCAGTTGCGATTTCTGCTGTCCACTGACTATGACCCAATTCAACTCCACCTTTGAAACCAATGGCGAGCAAAAGGTACAGAGAAAAAAGCCGGGGTAGGGGTTGGGGTATTTCCAGATCAGATCGAACCGCTACAGCCAACATCCCAAGGAAGAAAAACAGGATCGGAGGGCTAAGTAAATTTTCCAGCAATACCATAGGCAATAACGGGTGGGCTTCAAATCTAGAAAATATCTTTCCGATTGATCCCCTGTCACAAATGAAAAATCCCGGTATTGGCCGGGATTTTTCTTAAAGAGTGGTTGGTTTATCCACCAAAATCATCAAATCGGATGTTTTCAGGAGGAACGCCCATTTCATCGAGCATCTTGAGCACTGCAGCGTTCATCAATGGAGGGCCGCAGAGGTAGTACTCGATGTCTTCAGGCTCTGAGTGCTTGCTCAAGTAGTTATCCCACAATACTTTATGAATGAAACCAACATATCCGTCGGCATCATCTTCCAGTTTCTCTTTTACTTTCCAGTTGTCTTCAGGCAGAGGCTCTGACAAGCCAATGTAAAACTTGAAGTTAGGGAAGTCTTTTTCGATGTTTCTAAAGTGCTCAACATAAAACAGTTCTTTCTTTGAGCGGCCTCCATACCAGTAGCTTACTTTTCTGTTCGACTTTTCTGTATGGAAAAGATGAAATATTTGAGCTCTGAGTGGGGCCATTCCTGCTCCACCACCTATATACACCATTTCTCTCTGGGTAGGGTTGATTTTAAACTCACCGTAAGGTCCTGAGATGGTTACTTTATCACCTGGTTTTCTATCGAAAACATAGGAGGAGCAAATTCCTGGATTTACATCCATCCATTTGTTGTTAGCTCTGTCCCATGGCGGAGTGGCGATACGGATATTGAGCATGATGATGTTTCCTTCAGCAGGATGGTTGGCCATGGAGTAAGCACGGAAGATGGGCTCCTCATTTTTCATTTTCAGATCCCACAGCTTAAACTTATCCCAGTCACCTCTAAACACATCTTTAGAGCTATGACCCAGTTCAGGATGCGGATCAATCTCCATGTTTTTGAAATCAACCGTAATTGGGGGAACATCGATCTGAATATATCCTCCTGCTTCAAAATGAAGGGTTTCACCAGGAGGTAGTTTCACAACAAACTCTTTAATAAAAGTGGACACATTGTAGTTGGAGACCACTTCGCACTCCCACTTCTTTATTCCAAATATCTCCTCATGGATATGGATTTTCATATCGTTTTTCACCTTTACCTGGCAGGAAAGCCTTACGTGGTCTTGCTGTTCGGCTCTGGTAAGGTGGCCTATTTCAGTTGGTAATATATCTCCTCCACCTTCTAAAATCTGACATTTGCACATGGCGCAGGTACCGCCTCCACCACAAGCTGAGGGCAAAAAGAGCTTTTGGTTGGAAAGAGTAGAGAGCAGGGTACTTCCAGCCGGTACAACGATGGGGTTGGCCTCATCGCCATTTATGATGATTTTAACATCACCAGACTGTACGAGTTTGGCTTGGGCAAAAAGCAGCAGCAGCACCAGTAGTACAATGACGATTGTAAATGCTGCAATGGACGAGAGAATAATCATGAGGGTTTATTCTTAATTAATGAGGGTTTGTACCGAATGCAAATATAGAATTCCGAAAAGATGTGCACACGTATAATTCACTTAAAATTCAAACATGAACGACTTTGAAAAAGTGCCTGTAGCTTTTTTATTGCTCCAGCATTTGAATCAGGGTAAACAAACGCTGGGGCAACTCCCTGCGGTCGATAATAAAATCCAAGAATCCATGCTCCAGAAGGAACTCAGCACTCTGAAAGCCTTTGGGCAGGTCTTTACCAATCGTTTCACGAATGACCCTTGGGCCGGCAAAACCAATAAGTGCGCCTGGCTCTGCAATGTTAAAATCACCCAGCATAGCATAGGATGCAGTTACCCCACCGGTGGTTGGGTCAGTCATCAGGGAAATATAGGGCACTCCCGCCTCCGAAAGAAGCGCAAGCCGAGCTGAGGTTTTTGCCATTTGCATGAGCGAAAAGCCAGCTTCCATCATACGGGCTCCACCACTTTTGGAGATGATGAGCAAGGGGCTGCGACTCTCACGGGCATAATCGATGGCCCGTGCAATTTTTTCACCTACTACAGAACCCATTGAGCCTCCTATAAAGCCAAAGTCCATGCAGGCGATTACAAGAGCCTTGCCGTTGAGCTTTCCATGAGCAGTCCGTACAGCGTCTTTGAGCCCTGATTTTTTCTGGGATTGGATGATTCGATTTGGGTAATCGATGGAGTCATTGAATTCAAGAGGGTCTGCAGAAGTCATATCTGCATCCATCTCAACAAACTCATTGTGATCAAAAAGCAGTTCGAAATATTCCTCCGATCCTATCCTTGCGTGGTAATTACAGTTAAGGCATACCCAGGCCTGATCCCGATGCTCCCTTGTATGATGCACAGCTTTGCAGCTCGGACATTTATACCAAAGCCCATCCGGAACATCTTTTTTCTCTTCAGTAGGGGTTTGTATGCCGGTACTGCTGCGTTTAAACCATGAAGACATAGTTTGCTTCTTCTCTTTTGGTGATTAGCGGTGAATGGTGTTGACTTAAGCGATGGTTACACTTTTTTCGGCGTACACGTCCTGTATAGCATTCAGTAGGGCGATGCCTTCTTTCATAGGGCGCTGGAATGCCTTTCTGCCAGAAATCAAGCCCATGCCTCCTGCTCTTTTGTTGATGACAGCAGTACGTACTGCATCGGCCATATCTGAGGCTCCTTTGGAGTCTCCGCCTGAGTTGATCAAACCGGCACGACCCATGTAGCAGTTCGCTACCTGATAGCGGCAAAGATCTATGGGGTGATCACTTGTCAGTTCAGTATATATGCGTTCGTCAAGCTTGCCATAAGAGCTGCCTCCAGTGTTGAGAGCTTTATAGCCTCCGTTGTTTTCAGCCAGCTTTTGTTTGATGATGTCCGCCTGAATGGTAACACCCAAATGGTTGGCTTGCCCGGTTAGGTCTGCTGAAACATGGTAATCGATACCATCTTTTTTGAATGCTGAGTTTCTGAGATAGCACCAAAGTATAGTGGCCATACCCAAGTCATGTGCACGCTCGAATGCTGCTGAAACTTCCTCAATTTGTCTGGTAGAGTTGTCTGATCCAAAATAGATGGTCGCACCTATCGCAGCTGCTCCTAGATTCCAGGCATCTTCAACCGATCCGTACATGATTTGATCCGCCTTGTTAGGGTAAGTCAGCAGTTCGTTATGATTTATCTTTACAATCAAGGGTATTTTATGTGCATACTTTCTGGAAAGCATGGCCAGCCCTCCAAAAGTGGTAGCTACGGCATTACAGCCACCTTCGATAGCCAGTTTTATGATGTTTTCAGGATCAAAATAGATCGGGTTCTTGGCAAAGGAAGCACCTGCACTATGCTCTATGCCCTGATCTACCGGAAGTATGGAAAGGAAACCTGTACCTGCAAGCCGTCCGGTGTTGTACATGACCTGAAGGTTTCTGAGAACCTGAGGGCTACGGTTTGACTGTACAAATACCTCATCTACATGGTGAGGGCCTGGGAGGTGCAAGGCCTCTTTTGAAATCGTTTTGCTGGTATGATTAAGCAGAAAATCAGCGTCTTTGCCTAGTAATTCCGTGATTTTAGAAAGTGACATAGCCTTGAAATTGAGAAAGCTTTTGTTCAAAAAGGGCTCAAATATAGCTATTATTCAACAGCCTCGCCCCTGACAACCGGCCTTTTTACCCACAGACCAAAGGAACATGGGTCTTCATCACTTTGTAAAGGAGTTTCTATTTCAGTTCTTCAAAATCCACATAGTCACCCCCTTGCTCTTTGGCTTTTCTGCGCCTTTTCATTTCACTCTCAGGGATGTAGTCAATGTGTATATCACCGGAACGTTGCTGTTGCTTTTGCTGCCTTTCAGTATAGGAACGACTGCCGGGAACACCTCGGATCAGGGTTTTTAAAATAAACCATCCGACTCTCCCTAACAGGAAGAATACGAGAAGAAGGATGAAAATGAACTTGAGAATAAACATGCCGATAAAACTAGCGGCTTAGATACAAGTTTCGTTCCGAATAGATTTTGACAAAAAAATCATCGTTGAGGTCATCGATGAAGTAGATCGCCTCACCGGTGGATTTCATTTCAGGGCCCAGTTCTTTGTTCACATTGGGGAACTTGTTGAAGGAAAAAACAGGAATTTTAATGGCATATCCTTTTTTGGTAGGCTTGAAATCAAAGTCTTTCAGCTTTTTCTCTCCCAGCATGATCTTGGTGGCATAGTTCACATAAGGTTCCTTATACGCCTTACAGATAAAAGGCACAGTCCTTGAAGCTCTTGGATTTGCTTCGATGATGTAAACTTTGTCGTTTTTGATGGCGAATTGTATGTTGATTAGGCCTACAGTTTCCAGTGCCAAAGCGATACGACGGGTATAGTTCTCAATCTGGGTAATGATCAGATCGCCCAGGTTGTAGGGTGGCAATACCGCATAGGAGTCACCTGAATGTATACCGGCAGGCTCAATATGTTGCATGATGCCAATGATATAAACATCGGTTGCATCACAAATTGCATCTGCTTCAGCTTCTATCGCACCATCAAGAAAATGATCAAGGAGCACCCGGTTTTCAGGGATGTCTTTCAGAATGTTCACCACATGTTCTTCCAGCTCCTGATCGTTAATTACGATTTTCATGCTTTGTCCACCCAGCACATAGGAAGGTCTTACCAGCAGCGGGAATCCCAAAGTTTTAGAAAGCTCCAGAGCCTGCTCAGCATCCTGAATAACCCCAAATCTTGGGTAAGGTATGTCGTTTTGTTTCAAAAGGGTGGAGAAACTGCCCCTGTCTTCGGCCAAATCAAGAGCTTTGAAAGTGGTGCCAAGAATTTTGATACCGTATCTGTCAAGTTTTTCAGCGAGCTTCAAAGCGGTTTGTCCACCAAGCTGAACAATTACCCCTACCGGTTTTTCATGTAAAATGATCTCATAAATATGCTCCCAAAAAACGGGTTCAAAATAAAGCTTGTCCGCTATATCAAAATCGGTAGATACCGTTTCGGGGTTGCAATTGATCATGATCGCTTCATAGCCACATTCTTTGGCTGCTAAAACTCCATGCACACAACTGTAGTCAAATTCAATCCCTTGTCCGATTCGGTTAGGCCCTGAACCAAGCACAATTACTTTTTTTCGATCGCTTACCGTACTTTCATTTTCACCTTCGAAAGTAGAGTAGTAGTAGGGAGTTCCGGCCTCGAATTCCGCAGCACAGGTATCAACCATTTTGTACACCCTGCGAATGCCAAGTTCTATCCTTCGGTGGAACACTTCACTTTCAAGGCAGCGAAATAGATGCGCAATCTGACGATCGGCATATCCTTTTTTCTTGGCTTCAAGTAACAGCTCCGCCGGGATCGTTTCCAGGCTATATTGTTGAATTTTACGTTCGGTATGTAGTAAGTCTTCGATCTGAGCTAAAAACCAACGGTCAATCTTCGTTAATTTTTGGATGGTTTTAAGCGGAATTCCTAGTTTGAAGGCGTCATAAATATGAAACAGGCGGTTCCAGCTTGGATTTTCAAGACTGTGAAGTATTTGCTCCTGATTAGTCAGCTCACGTCCATCGGCACCTATGCCATTTCTTTTGATTTCCAGAGACTGACAGGCTTTTTGCAATGCTTCCTGAAAGTTACGGCCTATTCCCATCACCTCACCTACCGACTTCATTTGTAAACCCAGCCGGCGGTCTGAGCCTTTGAATTTGTCAAAGTTCCAGCGGGGAATTTTAACGATCACATAGTCAAGTGCCGGCTCGAAAAAAGCGCTCGTGGTCTTGGTAATGGCATTATTCAATTCATCAAGGCGGTAGCCAATGGCTAGTTTGGCTGCAATCTTGGCGATGGGGTAGCCGGTAGCTTTGCTTGCCAGGGCAGAGGAGCGGGATACCCTTGGATTGATTTCGATACCTACAATGGTATCATCAACAGGATTTAATGCAAACTGAACATTGCAGCCTCCGGCAAACTGACCGATTCCATTCATCATTTTGATGGCAAGGTCACGCATCTGCTGGTAGATCGTATCGGGCAGGGTAAGGGCTGGGGCTACCGTGATGGAGTCGCCAGTATGAATGCCCATGGGATCAAAATTTTCAATCGAGCAGATGATGATGATGTTGCCTGTGCTGTCTCTTAACAGTTCGAGTTCATATTCTTTCCAGCCCATGATGCTTTGCTCCACCAAAACTTCATGAATTGGGCTGGCATGCAGCCCGTTGGTCAGGGCTTTATCAAACTCACTGGGGTCGGTTACAAAGCCTCCTCCTGTACCTCCAAGGGTGTAGCTGGGTCTTATCACCAGCGGGAAGCCAATTTCCTGTGCGATCGCCTTGCCTTCAAGGAAGGATTTAGCTGTTGAGCCTTTGCATACATTCACCCCTAATTCAAGCATCTTCAGTCTGAATTGCTCCCGGTCTTCAGTGGTTTCAATGGCTTTGAAATCAACCCCGATCACTTTTACTCCATACTTTTTCCAAACCCCTGCCTTTTCACATTCGATGGCCAGATTAAGAGCAGTCTGACCTCCCATGGTGGGTAAAACGGCATCAATCTGATGTTCTTCAAGGATTTCGATGATGGTTTTTTTCTCAAGAGGCTTGAGATAAATATGGTCAGCCACTACCGGATCGGTCATAATGGTAGCGGGGTTGCTATTGATCAGGATGACCTTTATACCTTCTTCTTTAAGTGAACGGGCAGCTTGGGAGCCAGCGTAATCAAATTCACAAGCCTGGCCAATAATGATCGGTCCGCTCCCTATGATAAGTACGGATGATATGCTGGAGTCTTTGGGCACCTTGAAAGGGGAGTTTTAATGTTGATGAATGAGCAATCCGGGGTGCAATTTAATCATTTGAGCCGTACTCCTTTGCTCAAGGATCAGCCTTCAGTACTGATGATTTCCACAAGTGCAGCCTTGTGAATGAGATAGAGTTTGCCCTCACTTTGTTCTTTGCAAAGCACTCTTGTGCGTCGCTTCTCCATGAATTGGTAGATACGTTCATTGAAGCTGAACGAACTGCCTTTATTCACCATCATCAGTGGGATGGCAAAGTTGTTTTTATCGTATTTTCTTAAAGCAAGCACCAAATGCGTATCTCCGCTCGAGCTTGCTTTGGGATTTTTCATGTGTTTGAGGAGTACCGTCCTTAATTCATCAGGTAAAAGACCCTGCTGTAGCATGGCTTGCATCACATTTCGGAAGGTAGATTTCCATTCCTGACCATGAGAGGAGACATGAGGCCCGTACTCTATGCTGGTAAGCAAATGGGCGTATTCATGAAGATAGGTAATCAGAAAAGCGTAGGGATTGAGATCACCATTAACGGTGATGCTATGCTCTTTTTTTAAGCTATTGAAGGTATAATCTCCGTAGCGGGAGCTCCTTTTCTTGGTGACAGTGAAGTGAAATGGATGCTGAACCCAAAGTTGAACGCAATAGTCCAGGGTATTGGGGGGTAAGTATCTACCGAGAACAATTTTGATTTGTGCGGCACTCATGGCAAAAAAAAAGTCCCGGCATTGCCGGGACCATTGGATTTTCAGTTCTCAAAAACTTATTGAGCTGGTGTAGCAGCAGCTGTTGTATCAGCAGGAGCAGCAGCAGTAGTATCAGCAGGTGCTTCTTCTACAGCAGGTGCTTCTTCTACAGGAGCAGTCTCTTCAGTTTTAGTTTCTTCAGTTGACTCAGCTTTTTTCTCACAAGCTGTGAAGGCGAAGAATGAGCCTACAAGGAAAAGTGCAAATAACTTTCTCATTTTTAGATATGGGGTTTTAATTTGGACACAAAGGTAGAGGGGATTAAGTGAATTTTGCAAATGATTTACTTATTTCTGAAAACAATTTTTACGGGCACCCCTTCAAGGTCAAAATGTTCACGTAATTTATTCTCAAGAAAGCGTTCATAGGGGGCTTTGACATATTGTGGCAGGTTGCAAAAAAATGCAAAAACCGGGGTATGGGTAGGCAGCTGCATAATGAACTTAATGTTGATGTTTTTCCCTTTGGTCACAGGAGGAGGGGAGCGCTCAATTTCAGGCAATAAAGCCTGGTTGAGTTGGGCAGTAGAAATTCGTTTCTTCCTCTTTTCATAGATGTTTACTGCTTTTTCCAATGCTTTTATGATTCGTTGCTTTTCAAGCACAGATACAAACATGATGGGAACATAGTCGATAGGGGCCATTTTTTCACGAATCTCCTTCTCCATTTTGGCAGCAAGATTTACTGATTTGTCTCCGACCAAGTCCCATTTGTTAACCAAAATCAGAATTCCTTTTTTGTTTCGCTCAGCCAGACTTATGATGGACATATCTTGAGCCTCAAAGCCACGGGTAGCATCGATCATGACGATACACACATCACTATCCTCCAGGGCTTTTACAGATCGAAGCACAGAATAGAATTCTATGTCATCGCTTACTTTACTTTTTTTCCGAAGCCCTGCCGTATCCATAAGCAGTAGTTCATGCCCAAAGCCCTTGTAAAAACTGTTTACTGAGTCACGGGTTGTGCCTGCAATGTCTGTCACAATGCTTCGATTTTCCCCCAGCAACACATTGAGCAGCGATGATTTTCCTACATTGGGCCTACCCATAATGGCGATCTTTGGCAGGTGCGCAAAGGGGTCTTTTTCTCCCGGTTCTTTGAAACTGGCAATGACCGAGTCAAGCAACTCACCTGTTCCGGAACCATTAGCTGCGCTGATGGGAAGGACTTCATCAAAGCCCAGCCGATAAAACTCGCCGGCATAATTCATCTTTCCCGGCTCATCTGCTTTATTTACAATCACTTTGACCGGCTTCTTTGATTTACGAAGTACTCTGGCAAAATCTTCATCAAGTCCTGTCAATCCTGAGCTCAGGTCTACCATGAACAGTATGACATCAGCCTCGTTAATCGCAATTTTTACCTGCTGACGAATAGCCTCCTCAAATACGTCCTCGCTTCCACTCACATACCCGCCTGTATCGATCACTGTAAAGTAATATCCTGACCATTCCCCATGCCCATAGTGTCTGTCTCTTGTTACTCCACTTTGATCGTCCATGATGGCCTCACGGCTCTCAACCAGTCGATTGAATAGAGTTGATTTGCCGACATTAGGTCTGCCAACAATTGCAATGATGTTTGCCATTTGATTTGCTTAATTTATTGAAAACCCATTCTATCGAGTTTTCTGGGGTCTGTTCTCCAGTTTTCTTCCACTTTCACGGTGGTTTCAAGGAAAACCTTTTTCCCAAAATAATTCTCCAATACTTTACGTGCGCTGGTCGCCACTTGCTTTAGTGCTTTTCCTCCTTCTCCGATCAATATCCCTTTCTGCGACTCTCTCTCCACATAAATCACTGCTGAAATGCTCAGCAGGCGATGGCTAGGCTTGAATGAAACCACTTCTACCTGACAGGAATAAGGGATTTCCTGCTTGTATCGGTAGAATATCTGCTCACGAATGAGTTCAGCTGCCAGAAACCGTTCGGTCTTATCGGTAAGCTCATCTGCCTCGTAGTAGGCGGGATGTTCAGGTAACAGAGCGATGATTTCCTGCTCCAATGTCGATACATTAAACTTATTGAGTGCTGAAAGTCCGATGATGCTTTTGGCTTGCGGAAATTTACTTCTCCAATATTGACCTGCTTCAGCAATCGCTGATTGGGGAAGCAAATCAATCTTATTCAAAACAATGATCAACTGAGCGGCAGACTGCTGCAATAATTCCGGTATCGCTCCCTGTTCTTCGGTGCTTAGGCTGGCATCCACGACCCATACGACAAGGTCTGCATCCTCTAGCGAAGCTTTGATAAAGCGCACCATCGCCTCGTGCAAGGCATAGTGAGGCTCCATCATGCCCGGGGTGTCTGAGTAGACAATCTGATATCCGTCCCCTGTTTTAATTCCGAGAATTCGATGTCTTGTGGTTTGAGCTTTAGGGGTAATGATTGACAATCGTTCCCCTACCAACTCGTTCATCAGAGTAGATTTCCCAGCATTGGGTAATCCGATTATACTAACAAATCCAGCTCTGTGACTCACCTTAATTTTTTGCAAAGCTAATTGATTTCGATGCTTTTGTTCGTATCTTTGCAACCTAATCCGCGGGATGGAGCAGTTGGTAGCTCGTTGGGCTCATAACCCAAAGGCCGCAGGTTCGAGTCCTGCTCCCGCTACTAAATAAAAATAAATCAGGAGGCATTTTGCCTCCTTTTTTTATGCAAAAAAAATCCCGGATACACTCCGGGAGTCTGCTCTTGCGATAGTACAACTCAAGAAAGGGAGAAAGACGGGATTCGAACCCGCGGCCTCTAGTGCCACAAACTAGCGCTCTAACCTGCTGAGCTACAATCTCCATAAAAAAAACAGGTCACAAAGGTACAATTACACTTGGCAAATGCCAAATATGGTCAGTTGTTAAATACCAGTCTATCTCCGGTATGACTCTCATCAAAGAGGCCGTTCCGGTAAATGAGGTGACCATTGACAAATGTTGCTGTCACTGCTGATTGAAAAGTATGACCTTCAAAGGGGGACCAGCCGCATTTGTATAGCACATGGCCTCTTTCTACAGGGGTTTTGCCTTTGGGATTAAGTAGTACCAAATCAGCTTTGTAGCCCTCTCGAATAAATCCCCTTTCGGCCACTTTAAAAAGTAATGCAGGATGATGAGCGGCAAGTCTGGCGATATCTGTTACATTAAAAACTCCCTGCAAACTAAGGTCATATAAAGCCAAAAGACTATGCTGAACCAAAGGCCCTCCGGAAGGTGCAGAAGTGTAGGGTCTGGATTTTTCTTCCAATGTATGTGGAGCATGGTCAGTGGCAATGACATCAATTTGGCCATTGAGCAAAGCCTTGCGCAAGGCGGCACGGTCTGATGATGATTTAATGGCAGGATTCCATTTGATCAGATTTCCCTTGGTCTCATAATCTTCATCTGTAAACCATAAATGATGAATGCATGCCTCAGAAGTTATTTTTTTCTGCTCCAAAGGAGTTTTTTGGTCAAAAAGAGCAAGCTCTTCTTCAGTTGAAATGTGAAGAATATGCAGTCTGGTTCCATGTTTTTTTGCGAGAGAAACTGCAAAGCTTGACGATTTGAGGCATGCTTCTCTGCTCCTTATTTGCGGATGAAAGCGAACAGGGATATCATCGCCGTACTTTTCTTTAAAAGCGTGTAAGTTTTGGTGAATAGTAGGATCATCTTCGCAATGCAGAGCGATGATGTGGGATACCCGGCTGAAAATATTTTCTAGAATCTGAGGGTCATCAACCAACATATTACCCGTAGAGGAGCCCATGAAAATCTTAATGCCACAACAATTTTTGGGATTTACCTTGAGCAATTCACTGAGATTGTCAGGAGTGGTTCCCATAAAAAAGGAATAGTTGGCAAGAGACCTGCCTTTGGCAAGGCTAAACTTTTCTTCCAGCCGTTCCAATGTGGTGGCTCCGGGTACTGTATTTGGCATCTCCATAAAACTGGTAATACCGCCGGCTACCGCAGCTTTCGGTTCGGTATACAGGTCACCTTTGTGGGTAAGGCCAGGCTCCCTGAAATGAACCTGGTCATCAATTAAGCCCGGAAAAAGGTACAGGCCTTCCGCATTGATTTCTTCTACTTTGGATTGATGCGTGATCTGTGGGGCAATCAATTCGATTCTATCTCCATTGATCAGCACATCTGATACTCTTATTATGCCTTCATTGACAAGTGTTGCATTACGGATGATGTATTTATTCATTCGGAATTCGGTTATTTGAGTTATCATTTAAAATGGCAGAGCAAAGTAATCAAGCATTTTCAGATTTTAAACTAACAAGGCAGTGGATTGAGGCATTGGAGCAAATGGGTATTGATCAGCCCACCCCAATTCAAGAGAAAACGTATCGATCGATTGAAAATGGGGCCCATGTCGTAGGAGTGGCCCCAACAGGAACAGGGAAGACCATCGCTTATCTGCTTCCGCTTTTCCGCAAGCTTAGCCATGCCCAAGGCAACTCACCAAGGCTGCTGATTTTTGTTCCGACACGAGAATTGGTACAACAGGTGCATCAAGTAGCTGTTTCGCTATGTTCCCAAACCGACTTGCGGGTATTGATGGCATATGGAGGGGTAGGGCCCAAAGCACAAGCTGAGGCAATAGCTAAAGGAGTGGATGTGGTGGTGGCTACTCCGGGACGCTTTATGGAATTGTACCTGAAGGGCGAGTTGCCCGTAAAATTGATCCGTCATCTGGTCATCGATGAAGCTGACCGAATGATGGACATGGGATTTATGCCTCAATTGCGCAAGCTGTTTGAAGTACTGCCGCCCAAGCGTCAGAATTTGCTTTTTTCAGCGACACTGCCCGAAAAAGTCGAAAGGCTGATTGCTGAGTTCATTGATTTTCCAGAGCGAATTGAGGCCTCACCTCAGGCAACAGTTGCGGTTACAATTGATCATCGTTTCTATAGGGTACCCAATTACCTCACAAAAATTCGATTGCTGGATTTCATACTTACGGGAAGAGATCAGCAAAAGGTGTTGATTTTTGCCCGTTCAAAAAAGACAGCAGAAGAAGTTAATCATTTCATCAGCCGAAAGATATCCGAATCGACAAGAGCAATTCATGGAAACAAAGCTCAGAGCAGCCGGATAAATGCCATGGAAGGGTTCAAACAAAACGAACTACAATATTTAGTTGCTACAGACCTTGCAGCAAGGGGTATCGATGTTCAGGGAGTTGATCTGGTAATCAATCTGGACGCCCCACTCAAGCCTGAAGACTATGTTCACCGTATTGGCAGAACCGGAAGGGCAGGAAAAACCGGAGAGGCAGTCACCTTTGTAAGTCCGAATGATGAGATCAGAATCGAGCAAATACAGGAACTCATTAAGTCAGGAATTAAGGAAGAATTACTGCCTGAGGAGCTGAGAGTCGAAGAAACAAGTCCTGCTGAAGCCAGAAAGATGGCGATGGAGATCGATGAGCAGAAAAGAAGAAATGACACCGAGTTTAAAGGAGCATTTCATCAGAAAAAGAGAAAGAACAAAACTGCAAAGACCTACAAGTCAAGCCCTAATATCAGTTTTACAGAGGTCAAATCCGGTAATCGTAACAGAACGACGTCTCCAAATAAAAAGAGGCAAAAGGGGGTTAGGGGAAAATAATCAGCTAGCAAAAAACAACAATACCAAATTATATGAGCCTAATGTTTGGAAGATAAATGATCGGTCTATATCTTTCGCCATAGTTCATGATGTTTTGGTTTGTTTTTTTATGTTACTGAACCCATCATTCTTTGTGATGGTTTTCTTTCCATAGCTGGTTAAATGATCTTGGGGCAAGTCGGGGTAATGTCCTCCGGCGGCCCCAAGTTTCTTTTATAGCCATAGACAGCACCTGATTTTTAAGCCAGGCAGGAGCCAAATTCATAAGCCTTCGACTTTTCATTGCCCTTAGCCATAGTTTCCAGACAAAAGATTCCGATTTTGTAAAAAGCTTCTCCTTCACGCTCTTACGCCGATTCTGAAGAAGTAAGTTATGAATGTCAATTTTTACAGGACAAACCGAGGTGCAGGCTCCACACAAAGAACTTGCATAGCTTAAGTGTTTATATTCTTCAAGACCTGATAAATGGGGAGTGATGACTGATCCAATGGGGCCACTGTACGTGGTTTCATAAGCATGTCCACCAATGTTTTTGTAGACCGGGCATGCATTTAAACAAGCACCGCAGCGTATGCAATTGAGGGCATTGCGTTTGTCTTGCTCTTTAAGCAGGCGTGTTCGGCCATTGTCCAATAAAATGACCACCATCTCAGCAGGGCCATCTGCTTCTCCCGTTTTTTGTGGGCCAGTAATTAGCGTATTGTAAACGGTTACAACTTGTCCTGTGCCGCTGGTAGCTAGTAATGGCCAAAATAGGTCAAGGTCTTCCACACTTGGGATGATCTTTTCGATGCCCACTACAGCGATATGCACTTTTGGAAAGGTAAAGGACAGACGACCGTTTCCTTCGTTTTCTGTAATCGCAATGCCACCAATATCTGGCAGGATAAAGTTAGCACCGGTGATACCAATATCTGCCTGAGTATACTTTTCTCTGAGAAGTCTCCGTGCAGTAAGAGCCAGCTCTGTAGCATCGTCGGTAAGAGGAGTTTTCAGCTTTTCGTTAAACAGCTTAGATACATCAGATATGCTCATGTGCATCGCCGGCGTGACGATATGGTAGGGCTTTTGACCGGCCAACTGTACGATAAATTCTCCTAAATCGGTCTCAACAACTTCTACTCCATGGTGCTCCAGGTGTTCATTCAAATCAAGCTCCTCGGTGGTCATCGACTTAGATTTAACCACACTTTTTGCTCCTTTGGCCTCGAATATTTTTACGATTTCGCTCAAGGCGGTTTGCTTGTCAGCCGCCCAAATTACTTTACCTCCGTTTTTGATGAAATTGCTCTCAAACTCAAGTAAATACTTGTCGAGGTTTTCCATCACCTGAGTTTTGAGATAGGAAGCCCTCAATCGGGCAAGCTCATGGTCCCTGTATTGAGTTTTACCCTCAGCTACCGCACGGTCATATTTTTCAATGTTGAAATTAATTTTCCGGCGATGCTCCAGATCAAAAGCAATCGATGTGTTTTGTACAAACTTGCTTTGCTGGTCCATCGGGCTTATTGGTCTGGGGTAATTTTTTGCTCACGGGTGGCAATCTCCCATGCAGTGGAAAACACCAAACGAGCTATTTTTTCAATTTTTGGAAAGTTGATTTTATCCACATCATCAGTAACACGGTGGTAGTCAGGA
Organism: Cytophagaceae bacterium; assembly: GCA_027488815.1. GTDB lineage: Bacteria > Bacteroidota > Bacteroidia > Cytophagales > JAIYAX01 > JAIYAX01. The sequence continues at coordinate 416,931 of JAIYAX010000012.1, forward strand.
TGCGTTCCATTGAAGTAGAAAATCACGGGGATATTGTTTTTGGCAAAATTGTAATGATCTGAACGGTAGTAAAACTGGTTCGGATCGTCTTCACTGTTGTAGGTGTAGTCAAGCGTTAAGTTCTCAGTGTTTTTATTGACAGTTTCGCTTACTCTGTGGAGGTCTTTTGAAAGTTTATCAGAGCCAATGAGGTAAACATAGTTCGGGTTGTTTGCATATTTTTCATCCTGCCGACCGATCATGTCAATGTTAAGGTTCGTAATAGTTTGATCCAGAGGAACTAAAGGCTTACTTACATAATATTTGGAACCCAGAAGGCCTTTTTCTTCCCCGCTAACAGTCATGAAGATCACCGATCTTTTTGGGTGTTTTCCGGCATCTACTGCTGTTTTAAAAGCCCGGGCTATTTCCATCACCGCCACAGTGCCGGATCCATCGTCATCAGCCCCGTTAAAAACTTCCTTGTTTTTGTTTACTCCAACATGGTCGTAATGTGCCGTAATGACGATGTACTCATCAGGGAAAGTACTGCCTTTCACATATCCAATTACATTTTCAGACACCAACTGCTCAACTTTTCGTATGGATAAAAAACGACTGGCTTTGCCAGCCTTAGGCTTAAGGACTTTCTTATTTGATTTGGCATTTTTCAGTTTGCCTGAAGAAATTCCACTAAGCACTGAAGCGGTTTTGATGCTGGTATACATCACTGGAGTTGTTTCTTTGGGCATGGATAAACTCAAGGATGGGTTTTCTGCATAATACCTGAAGTTCTTTTGATTTCGTTCGAAATCTTTGTCCTCACTGGCGATGATCAAGCCAAGTGCTTCGTGTTTTGTTGCCAATTCGGTAAGCTTGTTTGATCGTTCTGAGCCTTTGAGACTCTTCTCGTAATCCTGATCAACCATCGTCAAAATCCAGTTCCCTTTGTAGGTTTTAGATTTAAGTGATGCCTCGTCTTTCAGCCATTCTGAAGCATTACCCGCCCAGAAAACAGTTGCGTTTTTTGGCTCAGGAAAATCCGGAATGCTCAGGCAAAAGAAGTGGTCGGCATATTTGAACTGCTTTTTGCCAACGCTCAGGGTCATTTCCTCAGCCATCACTTTATAAAGAGTAAAGGGCTGGAGATAGGGGTTTGAATTTCCGTTTTGAGGCAAACTTTCCAATCCGATGGACTTGAAATGATTGAAAATATATTCTGCTGCCTTTTTTTGTCCTGGTTTTCCCGTGTCTCTGCCTTCCAGAGAATCGGAAGCCAGTATACTTAAGTGCTTTTTAAGATTTTCCGATTTGATCACAGAGGCCATCTCTTTGATCTGGTTGAAGTCTGTGTTCTGAGCAAGAAGGACAAAAGGACAAAATACAGCAAAGCATATCAGTGAAATTTTTCTCATGAGGTCCATTAGTGAAAAGGCAAAAATAGATACATTCTACTTTCTCAGGCTAAATATATTACACATTCGGAGGATGGGCATGTTAGAGGGAGGATACTCTTAAATGAGACAATTTCTCCTAATTTTGTGTTCAATACATACAGCAGCAATTGGGAGCTTTTCAGTACGATTTCACTCCTGACTGTATGACCTTCTAATTAACTCGTATTCATGAATTTAGACATTCATTTCCACACTGCTTTCGAGAGCAGGCATAATGCCCCATCAGCTAATGAGACCGCTCAAATGCTTGAATTTCTGGGGATTTCATCAATTGATCAATTGATCGATCAGACGGTACCCGCTGCTATTCGCCTGAAGCGCCCGTTGCAGCTTCCGGCTCCCAAAGACGAAGCGACTTTTCTGAAAGATTTCAAAAAAATGGCTTCTTCCAATAAAGTTTTCCGGTCATTCATCGGCATGGGGTATTACAACACCTTCACGCCAACCGTCATTTTAAGGAACATTCTTGAAAATCCGGGCTGGTACACTGCCTACACACCTTACCAGGCAGAAATTGCTCAGGGTAGGCTTGAAGCACTGATCAATTATCAAACGATGGTCTCTGACCTTACTGGTATGGAGATCGCCAATGCCTCTTTGCTTGATGAAGGAACTTCTGCCTCTGAAGCCATGGCAATGCTTTATCACAGCAGACCAGCGGAAAAGAAGGACTCGAACGTCTTTTTTGTTTCCTCTCATTGCCTTCCTCAAACCATTGATGTACTCAAGACCCGCTCGGAGCCTATTGGTATTAAATTAGTCATTGGAGATCATCGATCATTCGACTTTAGTACCGGAGAGGTCTTTGCTGTGTTGCTACAGTACCCCGCTGCGAGTGGTGAAGTATTTGATTATCATGACCTTATCGCAACACTTAAAGAGCAGCAAATTCAGGTTGCTGTGGCAGCCGATCTCCTAGCTCTTACAATGCTAACCCCTCCAGGTGAGATGGGGGCTGATGTCGTAGTAGGTACAAGTCAGCGCTTCGGGGTGCCAATGGGATACGGAGGTCCTCATTCAGCCTATTTTGCAACGAAAGAGCATTACAAGCGATTACTGCCCGGAAGAATTATTGGAGCCTCAGTTGACCGAGAGGGTAGGCCGGCGTATCGTATGGCTTTGCAAACCCGTGAACAACATATCCGCAGAGAGAAGGCCACTTCTAATATCTGTACCGCCCAGGTGCTCTTAGCAGTGATTGCCGGAAGTTATGCAGTTTATCATGGTCCCCAAGGGCTTAAGAAGATCGCTGCCCGTACCCATGGGCTCACTCAGGTTCTTGCTAAAGGACTGAAAGCCATAGGTGTGAAACTCAACCATGAGCATTATTTCGATACCCTCAGCTTATCGATTGAAAATTCTAAGCATGCGGCTATAAGTAAGTCAGCATTAAGCAGAGAAATGAATTTTTATTTCCATCAGGACGAAGTCAGAATTTCTCTTGATGAAACGAGCAGCCTGAGCGATGTAGAGGATATTCTGAATGTCATTGCAGAAGGATTAGGCAAAAGTGTCTCAGACATTTCCACTTACACCCAGGATTTAAAGCTCAATTGGCCGGAGAGGTTAATCCGTAAGTCAGCATTTCTCAGCCATCCGGTTTTTCAAAGCTACCATGCTGAGCATGAAATGCTGAGATATATCAAGTCTTTGGAGAATAAAGACCTCTCGATGGTTCATTCGATGATTTCATTAGGTTCATGTACCATGAAACTGAACGCTACCACCGAAATGATCCCAGTTACCTGGCCGGAATTTGGACAAATACACCCTTTTGCTCCGGCAGATCAGGTGAAAGGCTACGAATTACTATTTACAGAGCTAAGTCAGTGGCTTTGTGAAGTGACGGGATTTGATGCCATGTCTTTACAGCCTAACTCTGGGGCTCAGGGAGAATACGCCGGTTTGATGGTGATACGTGCTTACCATCAGGCAAGAGGAGATCATCACCGTAACATTGCCCTTATACCTTCTTCAGCTCACGGCACAAACCCGGCAAGTGCGGTAATGGCCGGAATGCAGGTTGTAATTGTCAAATGCGATGAAAGAGGCAACATCGATATCGCAGATCTTAAATCCAAGGCCGAAGAGCATTCAGCTCAGCTTTCGGCTTTGATGGTGACGTATCCTTCCACACACGGGGTGTTTGAAGAGGGAATTATCGAAATCTGTGAGATCATTCATCGACATGGAGGAAAGGTTTACATGGATGGCGCCAATATGAACGCTCAGGTAGGTCTTACCAGTCCTGCACGCATCGGAGCCGATGTTTGCCACCTGAACCTCCACAAAACCTTTTGCATCCCGCATGGTGGCGGTGGCCCGGGCATGGGACCTATCGGTGTGACCAAAGATCTCGCCCCTTACCTTCCCGGACATACCCAAGTGAGCACAGGAGGCCAATTGGCTATTCCAGCAATTTCAGCCGCTCCTTTTGGAAGCGCCAGTATTCTCGTCATCTCCTATGCCTACATCGCCATGATGGGAGGGGAAGGCCTGACCAATGCAACCAAAATGGCCATCCTTAATGCCAACTACATCAAACAAAGGATTGAGCAGCATTACCCCATCCTGTACACAGGCTCAAAAGGCAGATGTGCACATGAAATGATCATTGACTGTCGTAGCTTCAAGCAAGTAGGTATAGAAGTGGAAGATATCGCCAAGCGACTGATGGACTACGGTTATCATGCACCAACTGTTTCTTTCCCTGTGGCAGGAACGATGATGATCGAACCAACTGAAAGTGAGAGCAAAGCTGAGCTGGATAAGTTTTGTGAAGCACTCATCTCAATCAGAAAAGAAATAGAAGAGGTGGAACAAGGCCTGGCCGACCGAGTTGAAAACGTGTTGAAGAATGCACCTCATACTGCACAGGTCGTTTTATCTGACCAATGGAATAAACCTTATGGACGAGAAAAAGCTGCATTCCCTGCGACTTTTGTGCGGAGGGCTAAGTTTTGGCCTACAGTAAGCCGGATTGACAGTGCCTATGGCGACCGAAATCTGGTTTGCAGTTGCTTGCCGATAGAAGCCTACCAGGTAAAAGAGGAAGCCGTTTCTTAAGTTATTTTTTCCTACATCTATTGACCCCCGGAATGTAAACCGGGGGTTTTCATTTTTAATTTTTCACTCTCAACCCAGCTGATGAATCTGCTCTCTGTCGATACCCTGACCAAATCATTGGGTCAACGGGTTCTTTTTAAAGAACTCACTTTTGGCCTTGCACAGGGGGAAAAGGCCGCCTTGATTGGCCAAAATGGAAGCGGTAAAACCACTATGCTTCAGATCATAGCCGGGCGTGAGGATGCAGATTCAGGAATAGTTGCCTTTAGAAAAGACCTCAGAGTAGGTTATCTGGATCAGAACCCTCAGTTTCCTCAGGGGCTCAATGCGCTGGAGGCTATTTTTAACAGCGGAAATCCCACCCTCAAGCTGTTAAGGGATTATGAAAAGGCACTGATTCTGTCTACTGAAGATCACGAAAAGGGAGCTGTTGAACTCGACAGGTTGATGCAGGAGATGGATCGACTCAATGCCTGGGATCTTGAAAGTAAGGTAAGGCAGATACTTGGCCAAATGGGGATTTATGATCTTCAGCAGCCTTTAGCCTCCATGTCTGGTGGACAGAAAAAGCGAGTTGCACTGGCAAAAGTATTGCTGGAAGAGCCGGAACTCCTTCTGCTTGATGAGCCCACCAATCACCTTGATCTGGAAGTGATCGAATGGCTGGAAGGCTATCTGTCCAGTCAAAAGATTACCCTTTTGATGGTTACCCACGACAGGTATTTTCTTGATCAGGTCTGCAATGTAATTTTTGAACTGGACGGAGGCCAACTTTTTAGAGTCGATGGCCGATATACCAAGTTTTTAGAGCTTAAGGAATTAAGAGAGCAAGTAGCAAATCAGGAGGTGGAAAAGGCCCGCAATCTGATGCGAAAAGAGCTGGATTGGATTCGCAGGCAACCCAAAGCCAGAGGTACCAAAGCCAAGTACCGGGTTGATGCATTCGAAGATTTAAAAGAAAAGGCCTCTCAAAACCTTAAAAAAGACCTAATCCAACTGGATACGAAGTTGACCCGACAGGGAAGTAAAATTCTGGAACTGCACCATATCAACAAATCATGGGGTGATCGCTGCATCCTGAGCAATTTTAGCCATGTTTTTCAAAAGGGGGAGCGAATTGGAATTGTTGGTGCAAATGGTGCCGGCAAGTCAACTCTTCTTCAACTCATTAGTGGGCAGTTAAGTCCTGATTCTGGTGTTATCGACAAAGGAAACAATACCGTTTTTGGCTATTACAGGCAGCAAGAGTTGACAGCAAGCCCAGGCACACGTGTGATCGATATTGTCACAAAAGTAGCCGAGTACATTAGTTTGAGTGATGGTTCACAAATCTCAGCTTCTCAACTTCTTAACAGGTTTTTGTTTCCTCCCAAGCAGCAGTACGATCTGGTGGAAAAGCTTAGTGGCGGTGAAAAACGCAGGCTTCAATTGTTGCAGGTGTTGATGTTGAACCCCAACTTTATCTTGCTGGATGAGCCTACCAATGATCTTGATATTCATACCTTAAACATTCTTGAGGACTTTCTGGAGCAATACCAGGGTTGTCTCATGGTTGTTTCTCATGATCGATATTTTATGGATCGGCTGGTAGATCACCTCTGGGTCTTTGAAGGCGAAGGTAAGCTGGTTGACTTCCCGGGGAATTATACTGATTATCGTGAGAGCGGAAGGCAGAGAGTTAGCTTTACTCAGGAGACAAAGCCAGTAGTGCAGGAAGTTCCCCCGACCAGACAAAAGCGAAAGCTGAGTTTTGCCGAGCAACAAGAGCTGGAACAACTGGAGAAAAAGCTTCCAGAACTAGAAAAACGAATGGAGAAATTGTCGGAACAAATGTCAGCAGGGGAGGGTACTGCTAGTGATTTTGCAGAATGGTCCTCTCAATATGCATTATTTAAGGATGAACTAGCTCAGGCCGAGATCAGATGGCTGGAGCTGATCGATATCAAAGGTTAGAAACTGATTTTTTATCTTTCCAAAAAAAAGCATGGAAAGGCGTTACTTCATTTCTCAGGCCGCCTTGCTGGCCGGAGCAGTCGGCTTACCCTCCTGGGGATGGTCTGCCAATAACCTTGCGTGGGAGACAGGACTATCAGAGGGTCTTGAGAATGCAGCAGATGAAGAAGCCTGGAAAAAGATTGCTGGCCAGTTCCCAAAACCGAAAGGCTTCATTCAGTTAGAGCATGGCTACTTTTCACATGCACTCCAGCAGGTACTCCAGTTTCAACACAGTCAGGAGCTTAACATCCAAAGCAATTCCTCCTTTTTTATGAGAAGGGAGCAAGTGCAGTCAATTGAACAAGCTCGAGCAGCACTTGCTGTGTATTTTGGATGGGATAAAGAAACTCTGGCACTTACCCGAAACACAACCGAAAGCCTGAATACGATCATTCAAGGCTATCCATGGAAAGCAGGAGATGAAGTTGTCATCGGTCAGCAAGACTATGGCTCCATGACCGAGAGTTTTCAGCAGGCATCAGAGCGCTATGGGATCGTAATTAGGTATGCGACTATTCCCTTAATTCCGGAGAATGATGACCAGACCATAAATGCCTACTTAAGCCTGGTTAATGAAAGAACCAGAATGCTGCATCTCACCCACATGATCAATCTGAGCGGGCAGGTGATTCCGTTGGATAAGATCATTCGAAAAGCAAGGGCATTGCTTCAAAAAGAGCGGATGCTTATTGTGGTCGATGCTGCCCACAGTGTAGCACATATTTCATATTCATGGAAAGATTGTGACGCCGATGTGGTTGCGGGGAGTCTGCATAAGTGGATGTGTGCACCTATTGGAATCGGTTTCTTAAAAATCAGAAAGGAACATATCTCATTGTTTTGGCCTTTGATGGCTGACAGGAGTATAGCTAAAACAGACATCAGAAGGTTTGAGCATCAGGGCACAAGGCCTATTCAGGCACATTTGGGATTGGTTGAAGCCATCAAGTCACAAGCAATGTTTGGTTCCCTGCGGAATAAGGCTGCCCGATTGTATTATCTAAAGAACTACTGGGCAGAAAAGCTGATGGACGTACCGGGCGTACAAATCCAAACGCCCTTAAGTCAGGAAAGGAGCGGAGCAATCGCCAATATTGCGATGGATGGTATGACTGCCGAGCAACTGACGGCAGCACTCTGGGATCGAAGCAAGATTTTTACAGTGGCAGTAGTGCATCCTGCTATTAAAGGGATAAGAATTACACCTCATTTAAGCACTTCAATTTCTGAGCTAGATGTGCTCGTAAATTCCCTTAAGGATATCAGTAGGAAGAAATAAAAAAGCGGCAGTTTGTCGCTGCCGCCTGGTGAACCCGGAGAGAGTCGAACTCCCAACCTTCTGATCCGTAGTCAGATGCTCTATCCAATTAAGCTACGGGTCCGTAATGGGGCACAAAAGTAATCATTCTGTTAAATTATTTACCTTCAAAACTGGGTTTTCTTTTTTCGCTAAAGGCCTTTACTCCCTCCTGATGGTCCTGGCTTCTGCCTGCAATTTCCTGGCAATACGCCTCATAATCAAGCATCTCATCCAGACTTGAAGTGGCCGCTTTGTTGAGCATTTTCTTCATTAATCCTATGGCTTTTGTGGGTGCCTGTGCATATTGGTTTGCGTAGCCGGCAACCAACTCATCAAGTTGATCCAAAGGGACTACTTTATTGACAATACCCAATTGCGCTGCTTCAGTTGCAGAAACCCGTGAAGCCAGTGTAGACCATTCAAAAGCTTTCTGATAAGTAACAGATCTGGGTAGAAAATAAGATGATCCAGAGTCGAGCACCAGTCCGATGTTGACGAATATTTCTATCAGAGTAGCTTCTTCTGCCGCAAAAATCAAATCACAGGCCAGGGCTAAAGAGCAACCTGCTCCTGCGGCAACCCCATTTAACCGGCAAATCACCGGCTTAGGCATTTGCCTGATCAGCCTGATGATAGGGTTGTATCGGCGATGGATTGAATCAGAAAGTGACCTGTTTTTTACCCCTGATGAAGCCTTCAAATCCTGACCCGAGCAGAATGCTTTGCCCGCTCCTGTAAGCACAACCACCCTGATGGAATTATCTTTGCTTGCTTGCTTTAAGGCATCCTGGAGCTGAAAACTAAGATCATCATTGAACGCATTGTAGACTTCAGGCCTGTTGAGGGTAATGGTGCAAATACCATTTTGTACCTGAAAAAGGAGAGAGGTAAATTCTGTCATCGTTTATATCAAAACCAAAAGCAAACTTACTAAAAAGCCCAGCAGCCAACCTGCACCAATTTGATATGGATTATGAGCTCCCAAATAAAGTCTGGCACTAAGTACCATGCCGCAAAGCAATGTAAATGCAAGTAATGGGTATAACAACATGCGATCATGATACCTAAGCACCATTTGAAATACAAAGCCCCATGACCCTGCAGCACCTACAGCATGGGCGCTGATTTTCCAGAAATAGGTAATAATGGCCGTTATCATGATGGCCACTGCCATTCCACCCATCACAGCTATGATGGCGGATGATAAGTGAATTTTAAAATGAAAATAAACAGTCCCTGCTGCATAAATGACTGCGGTTAGCACCATAGGCCAAAGCCGTTCTTTAGGATTGGAGAGCTCCAAATTGCTGATGAATCCCATTGACTTTAGAAGCACAGTGAATGCCGAGGGCAATAAAGCGGTGAGGATAAAAATCAACAGATAGAATTGCAGGAAGCTCTCAGATTGAACCGGATTCAGCATGAAACCCAGATAGGAGCCAATAAATACAAAAATGTAACTCGGCATCAGCAAAGGATGACCGATGATGGAAACTGCTTTTGATAAGAAAAAAGGGATTCTCAAAGCTCTTTGCGTAGTCGTGCAACCGGAATGTTAAGCTGCTCCCGGTATTTGGCTACCGTTCTTCGGGCGATATTGTACCCTTTGATATTGAGTAGTTTTTCCAGCTTATCATCAGAGAGTGGCTTTCTCTTGTCCTCAGATTCAATGAATTCTTTAAGTATGGACTTGACTTCTCTGCTGCTGACATCCTCACCTGCATCCGTAGCAATCCCTTCAGAGAAAAAGTATTTCAATGGAAAAATGCCAAACTCGGTTTGAATGGATTTTGAATTGGCCACTCTTGAAACTGTGCTGATATCCATGTCTATTCTTTCGGCTATGTCCTTGAGGATCATCGGCTTCAATTTACTTTCTTCCCCTTCCAGAAAATAGTCGTACTGGTATTCAATGATGGCATTCATGGTTTTGAGCAAGGTCTGTTGTCGTTGCTTGATCGCATCAATAAACCATTTGGCCGCATCTAGCTTTTGCTTCACAAATGTGGCAGCCTCTTTTAGTTTTTTATCTTTCTTGGAACCTTTATCATAGGTGTCGAGCATTTCAGAATAAGCCCTGGAGATCTTAAGCTCAGGGGCATTCCGGCTGTTGAGGCTTAACTCAAGCTTGCCACTGTTGTTCACCAGCATAAAGTCGGGGATCAAAAACTGAGTTTTGACATCTCCTGAACCACTTCCGCCCGGCTTTGGGTTGCACTTGGTGATGATTTTTACCGCTTCTTTGAGAAGTTCATCGTCATCACTTCCAAGACGTTTTAATATTTTGTCATAGTGCTTGCGGGTGAACTCATCAAAGTAATCATCGATGATTCTGAGCGCCATTACCACAGCAGGGTTATGCTGATCCTTTCGCTCTAGCTGGAGTAAAATACATTCCCTGAGATCCCGTGCTCCAATTCCGGCAGGGTCAAAAGCCTGTATTTTTTTCAACAATTCTTCCAACTCTTCCAGACTGGTGTTCACATTGGCTGAAAAAGCCAGGTCGTTTACAATGGCTTCAAGTTCACGCCGGATATACCCATCACTATCGATGCTTCCGATGAGCTGTCTTCCGATAAGGGTTTGGCGCTCATCCAACCTTAAAAAACCAAGTTGAGTAAAAAGGCTGTCAATTAGGGTACTTGAAGAAGCGATCGGTGTTTCACGATCTTCTTCATCGCCTGGGCCATCGCCCTGCATTTTATATCCTGCTATCTCATCACTATGCAAATATTCGTCAAGGTTCAGATCTCCATCCGACTGTTCATTTCCATCGAAATCATCTTCAGCTTGTTCACTCTCAGAGTCGCTCTTGAGGTCTTCAGGTTCGAGATTTTCTTTTCCTTCTTCCAACGCTGGATTAAGTTCGAGCTCTTCTTCGATCCGTGTTTCCAACTCAGCCGTTGGTACCTGCAATAGCTTGATAAATTGGATCTGCTGAGGGGACAGCTTCTGTGTTTGAATCTGATGTAATCCGAGTTTTTGCATCCTTGTTTTTCCGGCCCTAGGCCTTCAAATTTATACTAATTTTGGCATTCGCATTTCTGGCTTTGCATTTTTCATGCTAGAAATAAGCATTCTGATATAGGTAATTTAAATACAAGGCTGAATTAACATGAAACGAACGAAAATTGCTGAGCTGCTAACGTTTGAACCACAGGGGCAAGAGCTTCTTGTCAAAGGATGGGTGAGGACTTTTCGCAACAACCAATTTTTGGCATTGAATGATGGCTCAACGATTAAAAACCTTCAGGTGGTTGTTGATTTTCAGCGTATGGATGAAGCCATTCTTAAAAAACTAAGTACCGGAGCTTGTGTTTCTGCAAAAGGAACATTAGTGGCTTCTCCTGCAAAAGGCCAGTCTGCAGAACTGAAAGCAACTGAACTCCAGCTCCTGGGGGAAAGTGATGCAGAAGTTTTTCCCCTTCAGCCCAAAAAGCATAGCCTTGAATTTTTGAGAGAAATCGCCCACCTCAGATTTCGTACGAACACTTTTGGAGCAGTATTTAGAGTCAGGCATGCGCTTGCCTATGCCATTCATTCCTTTTTTCATCAGAGAGGATTTTACTACATCCATACACCCATCATCACCGGATCTGATGCTGAAGGGGCAGGTGAAATGTTTCAGGTGACTACTCTTCCATTGCTTCAGATACCTTTCAACAAGGAAAATGGACAGGTCAACTTTCAGGATGACTTCTTTGGAAAGGCTACCAACCTCACGGTGAGTGGACAGCTCGAAGCAGAGCTTGCAGCACTGGCTTTGGGAGAGGTGTACACATTTGGACCTACCTTCAGAGCGGAAAACTCAAATACCTCCAGGCATCTTGCCGAGTTTTGGATGATTGAGCCGGAAGTTGCCTTCAATGAATTGGATGACAACATGGATCTTGCTGAGGACTTACTCAAGTATTGCATCCGGTTTGCCATGGACCATTGCGCTGACGACCTTGAATTTTTACAACAAAGGTTAGTTGAGGAAGACAAAACAAAGCCTCAGGAAGAACGAAACGCTATGCCGCTGCTTGAGAAGCTTCGATTTGTGACAGACCAGCCTTTTGCCAGAATCACCTATACTGAGGCCGTCGAAATTTTGAAAAACTCCAACACCAACAAAAAAGGTAAATTCAAATACCCGGTAGAGGGTTGGGGCATCGATTTACAGTCTGAGCATGAGCGTTATCTTGTTGAGAAGCACTTCCAGAAACCCGTCATTCTCACAGATTATCCGGCACAAATCAAGGCCTTTTACATGCGGATGAATGACGATGGAAAGACGGTTCGTGCGATGGATATCCTCTTCCCCGGCATAGGTGAAATCGTAGGTGGATCACAAAGAGAAGAAAGGCTGCAACACTTGCAAAACCGAATGAAGGCCATGCATATTCCTGAGGAAGAATTGTGGTGGTATCTTGAAACCCGTAAATTCGGTACCTGCCCTCACAGTGGCTTTGGGCTGGGTTTTGAACGCCTTATCATGTTTGTGACCGGCATGGGTAATGTGAGAGATGTGATAGCATTCCCACGTACACCTAAAAACGCAGAGTTTTAATTCAGGGGTTTATTAAGAAGTCCAGAAACAGGTTCAAACATGCACATGCCGCTCAGCATGGTAGCTTGAGCGCACAAGAGGGCCAGCCTCTACATATTTTAAGCCTCTCTTCAGCCCTTGTTCTTTGTACATTTCAAAAGTATCGGGATGAATAAACTCAATGACTTCATGGTGCATTTTAGTGGGCTGCAGGTATTGGCCGAGTGTTAAAATGTCAAGGCCACTTTCTACCAGATGGTCCATGGCTTCAAACACCTCATCCTGGCTCTCTCCAAGCCCAAGCATAATGCCGGATTTGGTACGTTTACCATAGTCTTTAGTAAGCCTTATTTGCTCGAGACTGCGTTCATACTTCGCTTGAGGCCGTACATTTCTATACAAACGTTTCACCGTTTCCATGTTATGCGAAACAACTTCCTGGCCCGGGCTAATCATGGTATAAAGTGCCTCCCAGTTGGCTTTTACATCAGGGATCAGGGTTTCAATTGTAGTGTCTGGGTTTAGCAATTTTACCTGAACTACTGTCTCGTGCCATATAGAAGCCCCACGGTCTTTAAGTTCATCACGGTTCACAGAGGTGATCACGGCATGTTTCACTCCCATCAGCTGGATAGCTTCGGCAACTCTGCGAGGCTCATCGGTATCGTATTCATTGGGTCTGCCGGTAGCTACAGCGCAAAAGCTACAGCTTCGGGTGCATACATTACCAAGGATCATAAAAGTGGCCGTTCCGGCACCCCAGCACTCACCCATGTTTGGGCAATTGCCACTTTCACAGATCGTATGCAGTTTATATTGGTCAACCAGCTTTCGAACTTTGGCATACTCAGGACCTACCGGCAATTTCACTCTGAGCCAATCTGGTTTTTTAACTCTTGTTGTTGTTTCTGTTGCTAGAACAGGAAGTTCAATCATTTCGATTTAGCGTTTACGTCCTACGTAAAGTGTAATGTAAGCTGAGGTGAACTGCTTTCGGTTGAAATCTAGCTCGTTGGAAAGTATCTCAATATCTCTGCTATACGCTTCATAGACAAAGCCTACTTCCATCCCTACGACCTCTTCATTTATTTTGCCATACTCAAAACTTAAGCCCGCCTTTACGTGCCCACCAGGGATGAAACTTGCTTTATCAAAACCACTTGTGTAGCCTCCTGAGCCCAAGATTGAGTTAAGATCAGTGTGAACAGCAGGGTCATAGGGCTCTAAGCGCTCGACCTCGCCAGGGTAATTGTACAAGATGAAGTAAGGTTTTTCTATACCAATGCTCGGGCCTGCTGCAAATACGGAATTAATCTGAATGCCCTGATCTGGAGCCTTTCGGAATAAAATGTACTCAAACCCGAATTGTGGTCTTACAGGAAACAAATAATTTTCTTTACCTAATATAAATCTGCCCTCAGTGGAACGATTAACCACCCTAAGCTCTTTGTCATGCTTTACATTTGTCGCTTCTAAGCCAATGGTGTAAAATAATCTGGATCGGTATAACCTTGAGTATTTTATCGAAAACCCTCCAATAAGTCCGGCATTGGTATTGAAGTTGATTCCATAAGTCATTTCTGAACTATATTCATCATCAAATCCATCCTGTGCTAAGCCTGAAAGGCAGGGCAGCATCAAGACCAAAACAAGGACAATCCGTATGTTTATGAGCTTTTTCAAACTAAGACCAACGAAGAAGCAATTTACACTAAAACGTACAACAAAAAGCTAAAGTTTAAGATATGGCAACTTCTTCTGCAGTTTATTTAGGGGAGCTCCGGGTCCAGTCCGTTCATGAGCGATCTGGAGTACAGATCATTTCAGATGCCCCTCTTGATAACAGGGGCAAAGGGCAGTCATTTTCTCCAACCGACCTTACCTGCACTTCACTAGCTTGTTGCATGCTTACCATCATGGGGATTTGGGCCATGGATGAAGGTATTGCGCTTGCAGGAACGAGCGCTAAAATTCAAAAACATATGTTGGAGGAGCCCAGAAGAATTGGTGCCATTGACATAGAGATGACTCTGCCACAAGGCCTGGAGCTGGATGACAAGCAAATGACCGTGATGAGAAGAAAAGCGGAGGCCTGCCCGGTAGCCAAGAGCATTCATCCGGATATTAAAGTTAACCTTACGATCCGGAAAGCTTAACTTCGGAAAGCGTAAGTGGCTTAATCTGCAAATGCGATTGGTGCAGTAGGCACGTACCATTTATAATCAGCAAGGCCTGTGGGGACTCATGTTCAACCTGATACCTATGAGAAATGGCATTACTTATTGGCCTGTAAGATAGCAGGTCCAGAAAGTGTGTCCTGAAAACCTGGTCTTTTGGCCATAAACGCTCCATACGGTCAAGTGCAGCCGAGGAGATACTACAGCGGGTGCTGTGTTTGAAGATAAGTTGCGGGCTTGAAAATGAATCTTTATCAATCTGATCAAGGTCAGCCTCTGATTGAATGGTATTCCAGTTCATCTCATTTTCTAGTTCCAAATCTCTGACTCACGGCTATCATAGCCTGGTTTCTTTTCCTTTTTGTTTTCAGCCGGAGGTAAATCTCTCCATTTCAGCCATTTGTTTTTAAACCGATGCCATGCCCGGAAACGCTGGGTTTGAGCCTGTGTACGGGTTTTCGAACCTTTAGCAGCGATGCTGGGGTGCATGTTTTTACCTTTGCTGATGATGGTGATTTCCTGATTGCCAATACCATCCATTTTTTTGGCTTTTGCCTTAAGAGCACGCTCCTGTTTCCTGATATCCGCCATTCGGAGATCTCCACTGTAGGCATTCAAGTCCCGGCTTTTGAAGTCTTTTTGTTTCTTAAACGTTTTGAGATCGATGTCCCCGGAGTAGCTACCATATCTTCCGAACATAGCATCTTTGTCCTGTGGGTCGATGCCCATGTTTTTTTGATTAATCAGTTGTTGAGTCGGAGCAAATTTTGTTTTAGGGTCAATTCCCTGAAGCCAGGGCATACTGATTACAGGGTTGTATCCGGGCGATTCCTTTGGCTCACCATCCCCTGAATAGCGTCCAAATTGACTGCCGAGCTTTTTGACACGCTTATCAGACCCTTTTTTTGAAGGTCCTTTCACCGGCCCAATGGTTTTAATAGGAGTGTTTCTCACTCTATTACTGTATGGGTGTTCAAACTCCTGCGCAAATCCTGTTTCATATCGAAACATAAGAACGGTGCAGCAACAAATGAGGAAAATCAAAAAACCTGCCTTCATATGCTTTTACGCTTGATTCGTGAAGGGCTAGATTTTTTTAACAAACCTTTTTTGTTTTTCTGCACTTTGTAAGTGGTCATGGTTGATCCTGAGGCATCCAGCTTAACGGTATTTTTGGAGTGGCCGCCTCCTTCTTCAGGGCAGGGATACGTGCGGGCGCTACAGCCATTTAACAGCAGTAGGCCAACTAAAAAAACAATATGAGGGAAGAGTCTTTTAATACGAATGAAGTTTGTCAATCTTTTCAGATATCCGCTTTTTAGGTAGAAACTGTGCTTCAAGGCTTGGAGCAAATGGAACGGCCGTATCGAGTGAACCTTCTCTCATAACAGGAGCATCAAGCCATTCAAAGCAGTTCTCTGATATCCATGAAGCGATCTCCCCTGCTATACCTCCTGTCAGGCAATCTTCATGTGCGACAAGCACTTTTCCAGTCATTCGTACAGCTTCAGCCACTGCCTCCTGATCCCATGGCAATAAACTCCGTAAGTCTAGCACAGTACAGCTAAGGTGCGGTTTGCTTTGAATAATTTCTTCAACCCAGGATACACAGGCACCATAAGTTATAATGGTGAGATCAGTTCCTTTACTTACCCATCTTGCTTTACCTATTGGCAACGTGTAAAATGCGTCTGGCACCTGACCACTGATGGAACGGTAAAGGAGTTTATGCTCAAAATAGATGACAGGGTTTGGGTCTTCAATTGCTGCACAGAGCAAGCCTTTGGCATCGTAAGGTGTAGATGGATAAACTACTTTAAGCCCGGGAGTATGGAAAAACCAGGCCTCATTGGATTGAGAGTGAAAAGGCCCTGCTGCAGTTCCGGCCCCAGTCGGCATCCGCACGACAACATCAGCATTTTGTCCCCAACGGTAATGCGATTTCGCCAGGTTATTAATGATCTGGTTAAAGCCACAAGTCACAAAGTCCGCAAACTGCATTTCAACCATACTTTTCATTCCTTTTATGGAAAGCCCTAGCCCGCAACCAACGATAGCAGACTCACAAAGTGGGGTGTTCCTTACCCTTGGCTTTCCAAACTTCTCAACGAAGCCTTCCGTGATTTTAAAAACACCACCGTATTCTGCAATGTCCTGACCCATCAGTACCAGCTCCGGAAAGCGTTCCATACTTTGTTTAAGCCCATCAGAGATCGCATCAACAAACCTTTTTTCAGAAGCGGAGCCTTGTACCTGAAGGGTAGGGGTGCTTTCAAAGGGTTTGTACATATCTCCGAGTTCAGTTTGCAAATCGGCAACCGGATCGGGCTCATTAAAAGCGATCTCTATTCCTTTATCAATTTCTTTTTTAATCCCTGCCCGAATGTTCTTTACCGACTGCTCATTAAGGACACCGATGCTCAGGAGGTATTGCTCATAGTTTTCAACAGGATCTTTTTTGGCCCATTCTTCAAAGAGGTTTTTCGGGACATACTTGGTGCCTGAAGCTTCCTCATGTCCTCTCATTCTGAAAGTAACTGCTTCAATGAGTACAGGAGCTGGTTTTTTGCGCATTTTGGTCGCCACAGTCTTTACCGTATGGAATACCTCCAAAATATTGTTTCCATCCACCTGTATGGCCTCGATACCATATCCGATGCCTTTGTCTACAAAACTTTTGCACCTAAACTGCTCATTGCTGGGAGTGGATAATCCATATCCATTTGCTTCTACAATAAAGATGACCGGCAATTCCCAAACAGCAGCCACATTTAATGCTTCGTGAAAATCGCCTTCGCTGGCACCGCCATCACCACTGAAAGCTACGCTAATCTTTTTTTCATTTTTAAGAACATGTGCAAGGGCAATACCGTCAGCGACGGCCATCTGTGGGCCTAAATGTGAAATCATCCCGACGATATGATGCTCATTGGTACCAAAGTGAAAGGAGCGGTCACGACCTTTCGTAAACCCGTGCAATTTGCCTTGCCATTGGGCAAACAGTCGGTCAAGTGGGAGTTTGCGTGCCGTAAATATCCCCAAATTACGATGGAGAGGAAGAATGTATTCGTCAGGCTCCATAGCCATCGTTAGACCAACTGAGATCGCTTCCTGTCCAATACCGGAGAACCACTTAGACACTTTGCCTTGCCGGAGAAGAATAAGCATCTTCTCTTCGATAAGTCTGGGTTTGACGAGCTCAGTGTATAAATGGATCAGCGTTTGATCATCGTAATTTCTCCTGTTAAATTGCATGAGGTATCAATATCCTGCAAAAATACGCTTTCAACCAGAACTATTGGTATACATTAACTAATGCTTGATGGCTTATTTGAGCAGTTTTTGCAGTTTTACCACATGGATATCAGAGTAGGATTTGGATTTGACGTACACCAGATAGCAGTTGACCGACCTCTGTGGCTGGGAGGGATTAAGGTTAAGGATGAGCAAGGATTATTAGGCCATTCCGATGCAGATGTGCTTTTGCATGCCATCTGTGATGCATTACTTGGAGCGGCAGGGCTAAGAGATATCGGTCATTACTTTCCCAATACGGATGAAAACTGGAAGGGAGCTGACTCAAAGCAACTACTGGCAAAGGTATGTTCATTGATCAGAGAACAAGGTTGGGAAATTTGCAATATCGATGCGACTCTGGTGATGGAAAAACCCAAGATCAGTTCCCATATTGATGAAATGAAGTTAGTGATGTCCCAATGTGTGGGGATTGAAATTTCCAGAATTGCAATCAAAGCAACTACCAATGAGAAGTTGGGATATGTTGGAGCCTTGCAAGGAGCAGATGCCTATGCGGTTGCATTGATTTTCAGGCAATAGGTATGTCAGACGGGTCTCCAAGGTATCACCTCATTACTACTCGTGATCAATCACATAGTGTATTCCTACCTGAGTTAAATGAACATTACCACAGTATCCACGGGGCCTTAACTGAAGCCAGACATGTATTTATCAAAAATGGGTTGGATGCCTATCATCTGGAACATGGTTTCAACGAGTATCGTGTATTGGAGCTTGGATTTGGGACCGGCTTAAATGCATTGCTTGCAATGGGCTGGGCAGAAGAGCATAAGACTAGAATAACGTACACCACATTAGAGAGGTATCCATTGCCTGTTGAACTAGTAAGTGAGCTCAACTATGCCAATAGGATGGAGGAAAATTTGCGTGGGGATTGGAAACATTGGTTTAACCAGATACATGAGGCTGATTGGAACAAATCAGAGAGTATAAACCCATGGTTTGTATTGGAGAAGCACAAGTTGGATGCGCTTGAATTTACTAAGCTAAAACAATGTGCAGCCGCAGTTGATGTTATTTTTTTTGATGCATTTGCGCCAAATAAACAATCGGAGCTTTGGGATATAGCTGTATTTAAGACGTTTTATGAACTGTGTAAACCAGGTTCTTTCCTTGTGACTTATTGTGCTCAGGGGCAGTTTAGAAGGAATTTAAAGGAAGCAGGATTTGTAAGTATACGATTGGAGGGTCCGCCCGGTAAGCGTGAAATGACCCGTGGGCTGAGACCATAATGCCGCCAAATCATCTTTGGCAAACTACGGCAAATGCCGTATAAACGGTTGATAAAAGTGATCAGTGAAAAAAAATATAGAAGCATTTGTTTTGTTTTTGATTGAACATTTTGCGACCTTCACCATTGGTTTTACTTAACTACTCACTTTAATTTAACTACAGCATGAGAAAAATTTTTACTCCCTTTGGGGCTATTGCGCTGATAATCTTCGCCTTTGCAGCCCCAAAACTCGCAGCACAGCCGGCGAACAACTTGATTTGTAATGCCACTGCCCTTACCCTGGGCACCCCTGCGACAGGCACCAACCTAGGTGCAACAACAACTGGTTCACCTGCAATACCAACCGGCACTTGTTGGACAGATGGACCCGGAACACCACCCGTGGGTACCAATCAGAAAGATGTATGGTTCTCCTTTGTTGCTCCTGCACAAACAGCAGGAGTTCTCAGAATTACCACTACCGCTGGAGGTATGACAGACTCACAAATTCAAGTTTGGCGTTCAACACCGGCTTCTTCGTGTACAGGAACACTGGCAGTAGTAGTGGGAGGATGTAATGATGATATTTCTGGTACAAACTTCATGTCTCAGGTAAACATCAATGTAGCTAATTTGAATGCCGGTGAAACCTATTTCGTTCAAGTGGATGGCTGGGATGGAGACTCTGGAACTTTTGGAATTACGGCCTCTTTTGTGCAACCACCTCCTCCATTGAATTACCCTGCGGCTATTGCACAGAATTTAGTTACTAACTACACTGATCTTGGCACAAATGGTAGCGTAATCACAGTAGCAAACAATGACAATGCCACATCAGCTGCTCAACCCATCGGTTTTACTTTCAGCTTTGACAATGCCAACTATACCCAGTTCCGTTTGAACACCAATGGCTTCATCAAGCTGGGAGCTCTTGCGCCTTCAACCGATACCCTTTTCCGTAGGTATGGCAATGGACTTGCCAATACTGCTGGTGAAATAGGAGGGGCACTTTTCCGTGGTACAACCGGCGACTCTGCGATTATTGCTGCTTATGGTCATGACTTGCATGAAGGCTTGGGTGGCCCGGCAGAATTTAGAGTTCAAACTTCAGGAACAGCTCCTAACAGGATTTGTGTGATTCAGTTTAAGAATTTGAAAGATAAGCCGACTATATCTGGCGGAGCCGACATCGCAGTAGGACTAGCTTTGCCAAACTACTACGCCAACATGAGGTTTCAGATTAAATTGTATGAAACTTCAAACAGAATTGAATTGGTTTATGACACATTTACGGTAGCAAGCCCTGCACCAGCAAATGTTATAAAAACTGTAGAGATTGGCATTGTAGGCAGAAATGCTACCGCTGATCAAATCCGTTTTGTTCAAAAAATATCCGCAGGTGCTTGGAGTGTAGCTAGCTTTCAGACCTCTACAACCCAAAACATCTTTAATATGAGACCTGCAGGTGGGTATCCTGACGTCCCGGGTAGAACCTTCCGCTTCAATCAGATTAAAGCAAATGACCTAGGAGTAAGAGGTATCTATAGTTTGGGAAGATTGCCAAGGCCACAAGGTAATCCGGTGGCTACACAAGCAGCCATTACGAATGCAGGTTTGAATACTCAGACAGCCGTAACTGTTACCTTGCAAATCACCGGAGCAAACTCCTTTACAAACACAAAAACCATTGCAAATCTAGCCCCAAATGCTTCAACAGTTGTTCAGTTTGATAGTTTTGCTTCAACAACAAACGGAACAAACAACATCCGTGTTTTTGTCAATGCTGATGATAACCGTGATAACGACACTCTGTTGTACAGTCAGCAAGTGAATGCTGATACTTACAGCTATGCGAGGGTAGGTCAGCCTGCAATAAGCGCAACAGGAGCAACTTCAGGTGGAACAGGTCTGTTTTCAAACCGTTATGTGGCAAGTGCGCCTGCTTTAATCAATAAGGTGAGGGTATTTATTTTCAATACAGCTCCAAACGTCGGACAAACAGTCTATGGAGTGGTTACCAATGCACAAGGGGTCATTTTAGGACAATCAGCCAATCGTGTATTACAAACTACAGATTTAGGTACGTATGTTGAGTTCACCATAAACTACTCTACATTCCCATTACCTTTCTTCACCAATTCAGCTTTCTTCGTGGGTATGGTGCATAACTCAACAGGTGTACAAGCGTTCCCTATGTCCAATATTGTTGAAAACCCTTCAAGATTGGGCCCTGCTGTAAGTTATTTCAATGGTGTAGGCGGTACGCCTTCTGCAATTGGAGATGACAGAGTTTGGATGATCGAGGCTGTTACAGTTGACCCAACTGCTCCTAATCAGATAAGTACGTTCAATCTATTGACCCCTGCTAATAATGCAACAGTTTCATTACAAGGACAGGATACAACTACTGCTACTATTCGTTGGAGAAGAGCAGTTGATGGAGGAGGATTATCAGTTGGTTATCAGTGGCTTGCGGCTGTAGGAGCAGACTTTAACGCACCGGCCATCACTTTGCCATCCAACAATGGTGGAGCTGATACAACACTTACTGTGCGTTATGTGACAATAGATGACCAATTGGATGCCCTTGGCTTTACCACCATAAGCTGCTCAACTGATATTCCTTTGGACTGGACAGTTCGTGCAATTGCAGGTGCCAACTTCAGATTTGCTTCTGATACATTTGGAATTAACTTCAGACGCTGCGGACTACTTTATACACTATGTACTCCTGGCAATGCAGCCAACACCAATGACTTTATTGATAGTGTATCAATAACCGGAGCACTTGGTACTTTTATTAGGTTTAAATCTGGCAGAAATTTGCCTTCCCAATACCGCAATTGGTATGACACTACAGCTTTTGGTTTGGTCATGTTATCTGGACAAACTCAGCAGTTCCGGGTGCGAATGGGTACTTTACCTGCCGGTCAGGGCCCATTCACGCACCAAGCTATTGCTTTTGTGGATTGGAACAAAAACAATCGCTTTGATGAAGCAAACGGACGCTTTACTACAGATACGTTGCCAAGTACTTCAACGACCGGTGCATTGCTTACTGGTAACATTACAGTTCCTGTCGGTACTCAAACAGGTGCTTATCGTTTAAGAATTGTTGGTGGTGATGTTACCGGATTGCTAACTTCTTGTGCCGTTGATTTTGGTGATGTGGAAGATTATAAACTTTTCGTTGATCCTACTGGTATCAGTATTTCTGAATGGACAGAAGGCGAAGTTGAACTCTTCCCGAACCCAGCCAGTGGTTTTGTAAACATCCACTTTGCTTTTGAGAAACCAACTGACGTTCAATTGGCTGTATTTAGTTCGGTTGGTGCTCGAGTACTTGTTCAGAATGAAAAAGGAATGACAAGCAACCAAGTCAATCTAAATATTGCAGGACTTGCAAAAGGAGTATACATGGTGCGTATGACTACCGCCGAAGGTGTACTTAGCCGCAGACTTGTGATCGAGTAATTAAGCTAAACCTATGACCGAGGGGCCGGAGCTTTGCTTCGGCCCTTTTGTTTTTTTGTACCAAAAGCCAATATTTTGTTCCATTTCCTACCGTTCACCAAATTTTTTTTGGACTTAGTGAATGGTGCTGTTAGTTTTGCGGCTCACTATTTTGCAAAACGTTATGAAAAAAATTTACCTGCTTTCCCTATCGATCCTGCTTCTATCGGCAGCCTCGGTAAATGCACAGCTGAATTATCAGGTAAGTAATGCTACCAACACCCTTGGTACATATACTGATCTTGGTACTTCCGGAACTGTAATCACCACAGCTAACCAGGACGATGCTAACTCAGCAGCTACTCCAATTGGATTTGCCTTCAGTTTTAATGGGCAAAACTTTAATGACTTTATCCTTAACACAAATGGATATATCAAACTTGGAACAGTAGCTCCCTCCAGTCCATCATTGTCTTACACAGGAGTTGCCCCAAACTTGTTAGGTCCAATTGAAAGCACAGATCCACTTGACGTCAACCTGATTGCGGGTTTTTGCCATGATCTTGAAGCTGGCCCAGGAGGTGCAGAGTACAGAATAGCAACTACAGGTACGGCTCCTAACAGGATAACTACGATACAATACAAAGGCGTTAGAGACAAAGCTGGTAACAACCCAAATGCTGTTTTCGCTGATGTCCAGTTTTCTAACATTCAGTTTCAAATCAGGCTATTTGAAACAACTAACCGTATTGAAGTTGTTTTTGGGCCATGGACAGCAACTACAAATACTTCACAGTTTAAGGCCGCAGCAGCAGGTATAAAAGGTAGCTCGTACACCACAGGCAACTTTATATCGACAACTAAAGGTTCAGCGGCAGCGTTTTCAACTACAACATTTGTTTCTGCTGCTCCATTGGCAGGTAATCGTTTGAATTTTGGTAATCCCCCTGCTAGACCTGCACCTGATGCCGGAAGAACCCTTACCTTTATCCCCAATGTGGCCAATGACTTAGCCGTAACAGTGATAGAAGGTCTTGGAAGTGCTCCGGTTAACCTTACTTTCCCCCAGATTATTAGAGCCAGAGTGGCCAATATCGGAACAAACCCACAGACTAGTTTTTTTGTAAGGCTTAATATTTCAGGAGCAAATACAAGAGTTGACTCTGTTTTAGTAAATAACCTGGCTTCAGGTGCAGTGAATACAGTAGCCTTTAGCGCTTTCAATCCAACTACTCCAGGGGTAAACGTAATATCTGTAAGTGTACCAACAGACCAAAATCCTGCAAATAATTCAAGAACTATTGCACAAAGATTTAATACAAATGGTATTTACAGCTATTCTGATACAACAACGGCATTTGCAAGTTCATGGGGATTTAACGGGTCTGTGATTGGAGCCATTAGAGTAACTGCAAGCAAACCAGTTGGTACAAATGTTACGCAAGTAGTTGGAGTTCGTCTCCCTATTACTGCAACTTCAGGGGCGACTGGTCGAATTTTAAGAGCTGTAGTTTGTGACAATACAGGCAATATCATTGGACAAGGCCCAGACTACACGGTACAAGCTGCTGATTTAGGTACAACCCTGACTTTGAACTTCCCTAGTCCAGTCAATGTCGCTGATTCTACTTTCTTAGTCGGAATGTTTGCCGAAAGAATTACTGGTAGCCCAGGATGGTTCCCATTCACGTATCAAGCTGAAGTCCCCGGTAGAGCCGGTGCTTTTTATACTGTTCCTGCAACAGGTGGTGCACCATCTGAAAGGACAGATCTTGAGCGTCTTGCACTTGAGGCTGTTATCCAATCAGGAAACGTGCCTCCTGACTTGTCAGTTCTGACAGTGTTTGGTTCAGGAAGGATACCTCGTGGTTATGGAACCGATAGCGTTCAAATGTTTGCCAGAGTTAGAAATTTGGTGGGACCGACTGCAACAAGCCTACCTGTGACGTTGACTGTAACCGGGGCTAACCCAAGATCCATTTCAACTAACATAGCTGTAAGTGCCGGAGCAACAGCTACCGTGACTTTCCCTGGTTATAAACCAACTGTTGCCGGATTTGATACTGTTAGAGTAAGTATTCCAAGCGATGGCAACAACAGCAACAATATTGCTACCTTCATTCAGCAGATTACTACTAAAGAATGGCATTACCATCAGGTAGGTTCCTCAGCAACCAGTTTCGTAGGTTTTAATACCACCAATGCCATAGATGATGAGTTGTTTTTAAATCGCTTTTTTCTAAATGACACAGCTTCGGCTTTTGTGACTAAAGTACTTGTGCAGATAGGAACAGGAGCGACCATTCCAGGCATTCGGATGAGAGGAGTTGTAAAAACAGCCTCAGGTGCTGTAGTTGGTCAGTCAGCTGAACGTGTGTTGACTGCGGCAGATGCAGGAACTACTGTAGAGTTTAACATAGTTCGTGATCTTACTGCTGCGCCTTTTGGCCCTAACCAGGCGATTTTTGCTGGAGTAATGTATAGCAAACCTACAGGTGCTGCTGCATTCCCAATTGGTTTCCAGACTGAAGATCCAATTCGACCTACTGGAACCCCTTCATTTAGGGCATCGGGTATAGCAGGAGCACCTAGTGCAGGTACAACGCCTTGGATTTACCAGATCACTGCAGAAGTTGTAAATGCGAATGCTCCAAATACCATCACAAACTTTGCTTTGGTAGCTCCAGCAAACAATACTTCGCTTACTCTTGTAGGACCAGCTGCAACTGCCGTAAATATTTCATGGAACGCAGCTACTGACCCGGCAGCTACAGGTCCTATTTCATATACCTTCTTGTTGGATATTGCCGGTGGTTTTGGTCTTAGCAGTGCAACTCAGATACCCTCAAATGGTGGCGGGTTGAACCCATCTTTGACCCTCACTTATGGCGCACTGGACTCTTTGCTTGAACTGTTCCAGGTACCTTCCGGAACTCCTTTCGCTTTTGAATGGTCAGTAGTGGCTAGCTCCGGTGCTAACTTTAGGTTCGCTTCTGATACCTTTACACTCACCCTTACCCGTGGATTGGTTCAGTTCCAATTGTGTACACCTTCATCAACCAACAACTCCAATGACTTTATTAACAGCTTTGTATTGAATGGGGCTACGGCAACCAGTATAAACAGAGTAACTGGTAGAAATACACCAACACAGTACAGGAATTTGTACGACTCTACAAATGTAAGTTTGCTACCTAACACGTCCTATCCATTTACCATTACCATGGGTATTGGAGGACCTGGTAATACCCTTGTAGGCGCATTTACCTATACAGGGTTTGCAATCATTGACTGGAACAATAACAATGGATTTAGCATAGTTGATGAAGGGCGCTCTACCAACACCGCTTCAGGTGATACCGTGTTGTTCCAGCCCGCAGTTTTGACAGGTTCAATTACAGTGCCACCAGGGCAGGCGAATGGACCATACAGAATGCGTGTGATTGCTGGAGATGTATCCGGTGTTATTCAGCCATGTCAGGTACAGTTTGGAGATGTAGAAGATTATAAGATCACTGTTGGTCCAATTGTGGGTATAAAGAGTGTTGAGAAATTTGAGAACAGTTTCTTTTTATTCCCCAATCCTGCTCAGGACAAAGTGAGGTTAACCTATACTTATGACAAACCAAGCAACATGCAGCTTACTATTATGAATAGTGTAGGAGCTACAGTGTTTAGTCAGCAGTATTCTGATCTTATTGATGGTCAAATTGATTTATCAGTTGAGAATTTAACTTCAGGTGTTTACTTCGTCAGGGCAACAGTGGATGGAGTGAATACGATACAAAAACTGATTGTAGAATAAATAGTATTGCTTTCATTTAAAAAGGGGGGCCTAAAAGCCCTCCTTTTTTTATTTCTTTGCTTTGAATTCAATCATTTTTAGACTTCAAAATCAAGAATCATGAAACAATTTTACACCGCTTTCCTTTTTCTGCTTGGCGCAATGGTAGGAGCTATTGCACAACCTGCAAATGATACCATTTGCACTGCAGTTCCAATTGTATTGAATGCCCCTGCAATTCAAGGTACTTTTGTAGATGCTACTCCAGATGGGCCCAATATCAATTGCGCAATCCCAAGTGACCTCGGAGTACCTATACGTGATGTTTGGTATTCTTTTGTAGCTCCCGCAGTAGGGGCCGTGATTATCGAAACACAAGCAGGTACAAACAATGACACTCAGCTACAGTTGATCAGGACAACTCCTGCAAGCACTTGCACAGGTACGAGAACTGTTGTTTCCTGTAATGATGATATTTCGGGCTCTAACTTTTTATCCAGAATTACAGCCACAGGTTTGACTCCGGGCGAAACCTATTATGTTCAGGTTGATCCTTGGGGCAATGGTAACGGTACCTTCTTTATTTTTATTAATTCTGTTGTTAGCGACGATTTGAGGCTCAATGCAGTCTACTCAGCAGGTAAGGTACTTAGAAACCAAGCGCAATCTCTTGCAATTCGTGTCAACAACATTGGCTCGGCCGCTTCATCAGGAAAGTTTGCCAGATTTAGGGTGAATGGTGCCAATCCTCGTGCCTTAGACTCCATTGCTGTGCCGGCTATTTCATCGGGTTCAGGTGTTAGGCTCAACCTGATTAATAGTTTTACTCCGTCTAATCTGGGTTTTGATACCATCATCATTACCCTTAGCAACGATCAAAACAATGCCAACAACAGTACAACCTGGGTAATGGAAGTAACCAATGACCGTCAAAGACTGGCAGCTGATGGCCCTAATGAAGTGAACGGATTTGTTTGGACTGTAGGTGGTGGAGCAGGCCCGGGTACCGGCTCATGGGCGATAAAATACAGAAGTACTACACCCAGAATTATCACCAATGTGAGGGCATTTGTAAGAAACACTACAACAGCTGTCGGTGAGGCAATAACTGGTATTGTTTATAATGCTAACGGTACCATTGCCGGGGAATCTAACCCTAGAGTAATAACCGCAGCGGATTTAGGAACCTATGTTGAAATGTTTGTCCCCAATACTCCTCAAGTAGGTCCAGGTGTTTATTTCATTGGAGTGAAGCAAATTGCAGGAACCAATATTTGGGGTGGAGGTCCAGGGCAAAATGAAGACCCTAACCGTGACAGTACTTTTTACGCTGTGGGTGGAGGTGGTTCCGCTCTCGATCCTGCAGGAGACCTTTTTGATGAAGGCATTCGTTTGATGGTAGAGGCTGTTTCTTGTGATCCAACTACCCCAGTAGCTTTGACCAACTTCAACCTAGCAGCACCTGCTACCCCGACCAGAGTTGTTCTTCAGGGTGCAGGGTCTCAAAACATCAATTTCCGCTGGACACGATCAAACAACCCGGGTGGCAATGCTCCAAGCTACCGGTTTAAGGCAGATGTTGACTTTGGTACACCTCCAGATTTTACAAATCCATTGATCGAGGAGTTTTCCAATAATGATGGTCTTGATACCTCTTTTGCACTAAGTTATCAAGATGCATTGGATCTCGTTTTGGCGTTACAGGCTGATTCGTTGGATATGTTTTGGATTGCAGAAGCTCGTTCTTGCGCTACAAGGAAGTTAGCTCAGGACACTTTTAAAATCAGACTTGTTCCAGGCAATTTGGTTTACACGCTATGCACGCCAAACAACACAGCTAATAATGTTGACTTTATCAATATCTTCAACATGGGTCAGATCAATAAAACTACCGGAAGAAATACTCCAACACAGTATCTGGATTTTTCATCTACCGACTCAACTGCACATAATCCTGGGAACCCGATACCTTTCTCGATCAGGATGAATGCTTCACCATTTTCTTATTTTGGTGCAGTTATGGTTGATTGGAATAATAACAACAGGTTTGACTCACTTGGCGAAGGATACTACACCCCAACGGTACTTGACTCAGTGAACGGAGCTCTTCTGGTTGGCTCTGTCACTATACCTACTGGAACACCAATAAACACATCCTATCGAATGAGGGTAATCGGAGGAGATAACTCAGGTTTAGTTAGACCATGCGAAGTTACGTTTGGAGATGTAGAAGACTATCGGCTAAGAGTGGGTACCACTGGTATTTCCATTGAGGCAATCGAGAGCGGTATCGACCTATTCCCCAATCCTTCTAAAGGTAAAGTGCAACTACATGTTGATCTGGATAAATCATCATTGCTTCAGTTCAAACTTGTAAATGCCGTAGGAGCAGAGTTGATGACCAAATCTTTTGGTGTTGTAAGTCAGGAGCAAATCGATCTTGACCTTTCAAACTTGAGCCCAGGCATTTACTTCGCCAGAATTTTGGTTAATGATCAAGTCATCAATAAGAAATTGGTGATTGAGTAATTGACTTTCATAAATTTGAAAAAGGGTGGCCCTAAAGGCTGCCCTTTTTTTATTCATTTCAAAGTATCTTTGCTTATGCGAATTCTGTTCATCATCTCAATTCTTTTACTATCGCATGAGTGGGTTTTATCGCAATCGATAGGAAGATGCGCTACCACTGAAAGAGCCAAAGCAATGGGCTTCCAACCTCCTGTGTTTTTGGGTGGGCATCAGTTCTCAAGAATTCAGCAGACAAGAATTATTCCCGTGATAGTTCATGTTGTTTACCAAAATCAGGATCAAAACATTTCAGACCGAAAGGTATTGTCCCAATTAGACGTAATCAACCGTGATTTTAATCTCAAGAATGCAGACACCGTTTTGGTACCAAACATTTACCAATCCTTGAAAGGAAATGTTCAAATTCAATTTGCCCTGGCCAAGACTGACCCACAGGGAAGAGCGTGCTCCGGGATACAGCGCATTCAAACTAATGTTGCTTCTTTTAGTTTTGACGACAGGGTTAAGAAAACGATTGAAGGAGGTTCTGATGCCTGGCCATCTGATCGGTACTTAAATATTTGGGTTTGCAATATGCAAAGCCCTGTTCTTGGGTATTCGTCATTTCCGGGAGAAAACCCACAAAATGATGGGGTTGTCGTTGACTTTATGGCATTTGGTAAGGTTG
Source organism: Cytophagaceae bacterium (assembly GCA_027488815.1). Taxonomy (GTDB): domain Bacteria; phylum Bacteroidota; class Bacteroidia; order Cytophagales; family JAIYAX01; genus JAIYAX01. The sequence goes on from JAIYAX010000012.1 coordinate 446,400, forward strand.
AAGAGCGTTTTAGGGAGTTTAACCTTGGTCGCACACTCACACATGAGTTGGGGCACTATTTCAACTTATACCATATCTGGGGCGATCAGCCAGGCTGCACTGCTTCTGACAGTATAGCGGATACTCCGGTACAGAATAACTCAACCACGGGCTGCCCTCAACATCCAAGAGTTTCCTGCAATAACTCGGGAGACCTGTTTGTTAATTTTATGGATTATACTGACGACCGCTGTATGGTAATGTTTACGGAAGGCCAAAAAGGAAGGATGTTGCAAACCGTTTCAACTTTTAGAGCCACTTTGGGGACACATGGTCTGGATCAACCACCTTTAGTAAATGGTCCTTATGCAGTTATCTCAAATGTTAAGCAGCCAAATTTATTTGAATGCGGAGCAATCAGGTTAACTATTGATCTGTTTAACAGAGGATCAGATACCATCAAAGCTCTGGGTCTGCAAAGCCCTGGTTTTGCTTTTACCATAGATCCTTTTGCTTTCATTCCACCAGGTAAAAGCTCCCAGATCACAGCCTCATCCAACATTAGCCAAAGAGGTTTCTTTTCCGCAGAAATTGCCTTGTCGCAGGTGAATGGAGTTCAAGTTGTCGATTCGTTTCCAATCAGGTTTAGCTACTCAAGCTCCGGAGACACTGCATTGTTCCCTAAAACGATAGCTAGAGAAAATCTGGAAACTGAGAAACTATTGAACTGGAAAGTAAATAACCCTGATAGTTTAGATGACTTGACATTCGAAATTGGCAATGAGTCAGGCTTTTCAGAAGGGGAACATAGTTTGTTGATTCGGTCTTTTGGTTCAGCAATACAGACCTATGGTCAGGTTGATGAGTTGATCAGCCCTTCTATAGATTTCACAAACCAGCCAAAAGCAGTATTAACTTTTGACTACGCCTATTTGTATTACAATAGCTCTGAGAATAACGATACGCTGATCGTGGACTATTCAACGGATTGTGGACAAAACTTCAATGTTCTTAAAAAAATGTTCGGATCCAACCTCCGAACATCTCAACGTTCCATCACTCAAGACTTGAATGCTTCCAGAAGGTCTGATTGGAGAGCTATTGGCATCGATCTTCCGGAACTGGTTTCTAAGGTGTCATTTAGAATTCGATTTGTGAATGATGGTGGAGGGGCGCTATGGTTAGATAACCTTGGCATTGGCACTGATTTGCCAAATAAGCCTGCTGTTAGGTTTTCAGTTTATCCTAATCCAGTAAAAGAAATCCTCAACATCAACTCTTCACAAGCCATAGATCAGGCACCGGTTGTAAGCTTAATTACAACTTCAGGTAAGCTGTTGATCAGTGAGTTGACACCTATTGAACAGCTTTCAGACTCTTGGACATTCAAACTGCCTGAGATAGCACCTCAACTTTTAATTTTGAAAATTGAAGCTCAAGGAGCAGTTCAACATGCAAAGGTGATGATTGCTCATTAGACTACTCAGTTACAAAACGTATGATGAGGCGATGGAGAGCTTCAAAATGTGATAACGAAATCGTTTTGGGTTGGTCTCTGACATCGTGGTAGTAATGAGTTGACTTACTTTGGGTATAAAGATATAAAGAAGGGACACCGGCTTCAGTGAAATAATGGTGATCAGAAATCGGTGCCTTCCCCCTTACTATCACTTTAGGCAATAGGTTCTCCTCTTTGTTGATTTTGTTCAGCCGATCAAATTCTTCTTTAAAAATAGTGGCATTCACTACCGTTATTCCTTCATCTCCAGTGCTGCAAATATCTAAGTTGAGAAGGCATTGAATAGAAGGTAACAATCGCTCATTTTCCTTCACAAAATGCGCTGAACCCCAAAGTCCTACCTCTTCGCCAGTGAACGCAAGGAACAGCACATTGCAAGGAGGAGGAGCTGCTTTTTGTGTCAATGTTCTTAAAACGGCCATAAGCAAAGCCATGCCGCTTGCATTATCACTTGCTCCGGGAAAATAGGTGCCGCCTGGATAGCCACCCAGATGATCGTAATGGGCTGCTATGATCAGCCAAGAAGTGGTGTCCTTCCCTTTTAAATAGCCACAAACATTGTAGACTTCATTTCTCTCTCTTATCAGTGTTGTTGAGACTGAATAAGCCAATTCATCCGTCGTCAGGAAAGTGTCTCGTTTTAATTGAATGACTGGAATCGGTAAACGATCAAAAGAAAGCGAAGCGGTAAGGTTCTTTTCCAGATAGATCAAGCACTGATGGCTTTGATAGCTGATTTCTGAAGGCAGATACGGTGCCTTTTGAAAATGAACTTTTACGAAATTTTGACTTGTATTGCCTGTTCCGCTTCCGGATGCCGGATAGATCAGATAGTCTGTCCCAGCTTTAAGTTTTGTGCCATTTAGGGTGACTTTAGGTTTCCGGTCAACTCTACAAATGGCAGGGGTAGGCAATGGGTGCAAAAATTGGCCTTTGAATGGTGTCAGGCCTGACTTTTCCCAAACGTTTGCCAGGAACTTAGCCGCTTTTTGATTACCTGTAAAAATGTACCCCCTTCCATAAAACCGTTTGGAGCACAGGGTTTTTATGTCATTTCTAGCCTGAATGACAGTTTGACCCCAGGTTGCAGAAACAGAAATCGCTAAAAACAAAAAACAGGCATAAAGCCTGTTTTTTGTTTTGATGAGCATCAGCTGATGATTTTTAGCCACCAAGTTTGAAAAACACAGGCACGACCATTTTAACTTTTACGGCTCTTCCTCTTTGTTTTCCGGGGCTCCATGCCGGGGCGGATTTCAATACACGAACGGCTTCTTCATCACAACCACCTCCAATGCCTTTGATCGCTCTGATGTCTGTCAGGTTACCGTTTTTGTCAACGATAAACTCAACGAATACCTTTCCTTCCATTCCCATGCGTCGGGCTTGCTCAGGATAAACTATATTTTTTCCTAGATAACCAAGGAATGCTTCCATTCCTCCTGGAGGCGAAGGCTGAGTTTCAGCAATGGTGAAGATTTCTTCTGTTTCCTCTTCTACAACGTCTGTTACAGGTACTACTTCTTCAACTCTGGTGTTTTCGTTTACCTCAACGTCTAGATTTACATCTACCGTCTGCTCAATTTCCTGCTCATCGGGTACTTCAATGATTTCTGGCTGCTGGATCACAGGAGGGGGCGGTGGTGGTTGTACCGTTAATGGGATATCGATTACTTCTTCCGTTACCACTTCCGCAACTCCCAAATCTTTAATGTCGCTCTCATCATATTTTTTCCACTCGAAAGCGGTGATGGTAACGATCAGGGTAATGACCAATCCGATGTTGAAAAATAAACCTGTAAATCGATTCAGGTCTTTTTCCGGTGCTTTTTTAGGTTCCATAACTCAAAATGAATTAGAGGTCAAAAATACAAAATACTATGGTTTTTTTGGGTACTAACGTCAATTCATACACAATAATTGTGCTCAATGGAAAGTGAGATACACAATATGGTCTGGAATGAAGTTTTTTGGAAGAATATTTTCTTTATTCTACCACTTGTAAAGTATGTAATAAGTCAGAATTCCCAATAATGCCCCAGTGAGGTTTGCAATAAGATCAACCACATCAAAGGTCCTCCCATTGATTAATAGCTGACAAACTTCAAGGATTAGGCCCAGAATATTGCTGTAAAGCAATGTTAGAGGGACAGCATTAATTTTTGCAATCAGATAATTGGTTTGTTTCAAAAGGCCAACCACTACCAACAGGCATAGGATCCAATAAAGCAATACATGAACTACTAAATCAATGGGAATAACTCCAAAAGAAATACCCGGCAGGGCATCGCCGGGTATCAATGAGAAAGAAATCACCAGAAGGCTCCAACTGATGCCAAAGGCATTGAACCTCCAAAACATATGACTAAGCAGCTCCGATTAGTTTTTTGTAGGCTTCCGCAGTCAGCAAGCCATCTAGTTCTGCCGGGTTTTCGACCTCCATCTTGATCATCCAACCAGCCTCATAAGGATTGGAGTTCACTTGCTCAGGTGTTCCGTCCAAACCGTTGTTTTTTTCCTTTACCGTACCTGTGATAGGGCTGTAAAGGTCAGACACCGTTTTAACAGCCTCCACTGTGCCAAAAATGGCCCCTTTGGCTACTTTTTGTCCAACGGTATTGATATCGACATAAACAATGTCACCCAATTCGCCTTGGGCAAAATCGGTAATTCCTACAGTAGCGGTATTGCCATCTACCAAGATCCATTCATGGTCGGCTGTGTACTTTAAGTGGCTGGGAATGTTCATTTGACTATTTTTTTGGTTCAAAGATACAGTTTTACCCTCATGCTGATTCTAGTTTGAAAGGCTAAATCGTGCTTGAATTCCAAATGAAGTATTAGCGGTCTTAAAGGAGCTCGAAATTCTTGGGGTGGTCACATTGCGCTCGAAGTAAGCCTGCAAGTTCAGTCGTTGATTGAACTGATAGGAGATGTTGGGCCGGATTTGGATGATCAGGGTACCTGCAGTTACCGTCTGTACATCTTCAATCTTTCTTTGAACGGTGCGGGTGTCTCTTACTGTGAAGCTCATTCGGGCATTCAGTTCATTTTTTAGTGAAACAACCCTGCCTTGCACCCTGAAGGGTACTTTTAGGTTTGATTTTGCAAAACCAAGCTCTGTCACAACATCAGCACCGGACACTTCAGTGACTTCAGAGTTGTTAACGTTTAGGCTTAGACTTCGATCTCTTTTGTATTGCATATTGATGGTGATGTTGGACTTGGTTCTCATGTTTACTCCCAGCAGTGGTGCAAATCGTTCTGTAATGAGTACGTTGCCAATGACATAGACCGGGATAAACTCTCCGTCCGCATTGGTAAGGGTTGGGTTGGGATAAAAAGCGAAATCACTTAGCTGAACAAACGAAGCCCCATAGTCTGCTGAAGAGTTGAAGGTACCCACTGCATAAGTACTGGAGTAGTTATGGGTGATATTGATCGAATTGAAGTACTTTTTGAAAAAACCAACCCTGTTGAGTCCCGCATAATCAATTCGCCAATTGGGTAATGGGATGGCAGGAAAAGGTGTCAGTGGGTTCTTAGTGGGGTCAGTGCCTGTGTAAGCAGCATAGAAGGAATTGATTAAAACATCAGGAGAGTTGATCCCATAGTTTCCACCTGGCGTTAGGTTTTCATCCTCCAGGCGTTGTCTGATGATGCTGCGGTTTTGCACAAAATTTTGGAATACAGGACTTTCATTTTTTTCATTACTTCGGATGAAGGCCGTCCGTATACTGATGATGCTGATGGTATAACTCCCTGACTTTAAAGGGTTATTCGTTTCAAATCGCTGGTTTTGGCCGCTAAATCTAAATATCTCAGAGTAGGTTTGATTGGCAGTCTTTTTAGCATCTGCAGTAATTTTGAAATCACGAACGGGCTCAAAAGATGTCCTAAGACCCAAAGTGATGTTTCGGCTTTGGGAAAAAGGAGTGTTCAATGACTGGCTGTTGCTGATCCAACCGTTTTGTGCAGCATTTCTTTTTATTGAAGTGTTTTGATCACCCAGCACAAAGGGGATGCCCGGAGCTCCATCAAGATCGGATAGACCAAAATAGTTTACCCCTCTCAGGTAGCCGGCCAGCATTGTCCCTTCTTGAAGGCTATAGTTCAGATTTATGGTTCTTATGGTCATAAGTGAGCGAAGAACCGCTTTTATGACTTTTAGTTCCGGAGGTTTTTTGGCGTTAGTGGTATCTTTTTGTGCGTTTGCATCGGCAGACCCTGCTTTACCTGAGCCGGCCCGGGTACGCTCATTCCTTCCCTGGCCCCCGCCTCCCGTAGGACTATTGATCCTTTTGAGAAAAGGACTCTTGTTGTACAAATTCAATAGGTTGATACGTCCGTTCACTGCGATTTCTCTCGTGTTTTGTACATTGTTACCAAGAGAGTCGGCTACCCTGAGTGAGCCTGCTGTCCAGGTATAGCCTGCCGAATATCGAACATCACCTCCCATCCAGTTCAGCAATGGAATTTTGTCGAGTGGCAAAGTATAGTTCACGCCCAGAAGCTGGTTGTAGAGCTTCATACGCCCAAGGTTTTGTAGGTTTTTTATAACGGAGTCTCGTTTTACTTGAGTGTCAAGATCACCTTCCGGTTCATCAATGATGGCATTTACATTGGCATTGTAATCGATGGCTAGTGCTTTGGTTAGGTTCCAGCGCATGGTATAGGTCCTGTTAAACAAAAAGGCTTTTTCCCAGGTAGGGATAATACCTTCTGTGCCCAGTTGAGCATTTCGGAGTTGAGTTCGAACAAACCTGCGATCCAGATCGGCACGAAATCCAAGCGCTGAAGGAAAAAAATTGATGTTGAAATCTTTGACCAGAGCCAGGTATTTGGAAGACAACATTTTGCTGTTTTTCAAGGGTTCAAAACTCAAACCCTGAGACGTGTAATTCCAGGCTAGACCACCCCGTTGATTTCGAAGCAAATAGGATGCAGTCTGGAAATTGCTGGTCATCACGTCGTTGTAAGCATAATTAACAGAGAAATTTTCAATGTCCCAGATCCGACTCTTAGCGCCTTGCTTGGTCTTTATCTTTTGAATGTTTGCGAAATTCAAGCTCCTTCGGGTTGAGAGATCAAGCAACTTCCGTTCATAATCCCTTCGCTCGTCCTTATCTTCAATCGCATCCAGAGCGGCTTCTAAGGGCACATCAGGATCAATGGGTGAGAACTGAGGCCTGATTTTGACATTCTCATAGCTGAGGAACAAAGGCAGACGTATCCCCCACTTTTCTGGGAAGAATTTATCCAACGTGATGTTGGTTTGAATATCGTATTGAGTGGTCGTTGCTCTGCTACGCTCTGCTATCCGTTGCTGCAATCCGCCAAAACCTATTGTAGTATACCTGCCTGATGCAGAAACTGTAGCCAAATCAGCCAATTTGGTATTTAGTCGGCCTGTTGCAGCCCAACCCGGTTCTTTGTCAAAATCCGTCATCCTCAACTCATTCACCCAAATACACATGGTCTTGGGCTCCAGATCATCATTGACAGTACTTCTGTTTTTGATCCCGATCATGATGGTTCGAACGGCACTTAGATCAGGGTTGCCAAGCACCGTGACCGTATGTCTTCCATCTTCACCCAGCCCTTCACGGGTGAACGGCACCCTCAGGTCACCTCTTAGTCGGTTTCGGTTTGATTTCGTTCCGGTGAGATCATTCAATGCAATGTCTATCTCATTTTCTAATGGCCAGATCGTACCAGGATCTGTGGTTCCGTTGGGAGTGATGCGCAATGGGACTTCTATTTCATAGTAGTTTTCATTAAAGTCTGTTCCCATCCTAATAAAAACACTCATTTGACCATCTCTAGTGTTGGGATTGGAACTCTGCGCATGGATAAACATTTTGACCCGTTTATACACGATAAAATTCATATTGACATTTTTGAATACCGCTCTTGCATCTTTATCCTGTAAGTCTTCCACACAAAGCTGAAGGGATTGCTCGTTGAGTCTCCGGCTTACCTGGGAAAAATTGTCCCTGTCACGGTTAATACCCGGAGGCAAAACATAAGGTATTTTGCCCGTACCTACGGTTCCGTTTTCCTCGATATTAACTGTGCCTATGGTAAATCCGGCTTTGTAAGGCTCTGGGGGCAAGTATAGACCCGGTTCAAGTAGGTTAAAGAGATAGCGACGCCATTGGCTTGCCACCAACTGCAGATTTACAAAGCGCAGCACCACAGGTTTATCCCAGCCAGTTACAAACATCCTCATGAAGCGGATCGACTTGAAATTGGTGATGTTACCCACTGTTCTATTGAACTCACGAATAGGAATTCTGAATTGATACCAGGTAGGTCCGGCAGGATCGGGTGTTGTTTCATCAACAATGTAACCTTGGCCTTTGCGCAATCCCGGTCTCAGAGGTACTCTGTATTCGAAGTAACTTTCCTGATCAGAAACGGTAAGGTCCTGGTTGAGGTCTTCATTGTCCGGTAAGGTACTGCTAGAAGGAATAAAGGGTAGGTTTCCACTCGATTCTGGGGAGTTGGCTTCAGCACCTGAAAAATCCTTGTAGCGTTGGAGTACTTTCAGGTTTTGGTTATCCTGATCATTACCGAGGTAGTATTTGAAGTCATCAGCTGAAGGGTCACTCAGGATTTTTTGTTTAGCATTGCCATCGGTAACAACGGTATTTACAGCCTGAACAAAGTTACTATAAAAGCCTGGCTCATCCGCACTTTTCAACCCATCAAGGCCCACATCCTGATTGCTTCTGGCTCCGGGTATATTATCAAAAGCATTGGTAAGGTACTGCTGCCTGGTGACCCTGCCCCAGTTATTTAGATCGGTATTGTTAAAATTCCCATCAATTGGAAGTCCATTTTCAAAAGCATGCCTTCCGTCTCTCATCACATCTTCTGAAACGCTTCCCAGGTTAAAAAACAGCTCTCCACCTGTGTCGTTGTTCGTATTGCGTACACCATCGAGTACCACGCCATCAGGGCCTTGAATAAAGGGGTTCAATAACCAGAACTCGATATACTCGACATTGGCATTATCAAAGTCTGTTTCGAAATTAATTGCTCTGGTGATGGCTGCATAGTTGCCTTTTGGGTTTTTTAGCTTTCCATCTGAAGTAAGGTCAGGATTGTAGTTGTACATTCCTCTTTCCTCCGGGTAATAGGCAAGGTCAAAGGTGAACTCGTTGTTGTTGATGACCGTAGGGTCTCTGTTGCGTAATACTTCATTAAATCCTATTGCCCTTACATAATGATTTTTCATGTCCTGCTCATTGATGTTAGTAGGTCTTGAACGACCTTGTGAGCGGTAGAAAATATTGTCGATACTGTACCAGGACAGCTTAGCTCTTTTGTAGGCAAACTGAGGGTCAAAAAGCTCCGCACCCGGGATGCCCTGAGGGGTTGAGCCAAGCCTCCAACGTTGAGGTACACGGGTGAAATCGTAGGGGGTCTCTGCACCTTCAAAATCGTCGATAAAGGAAACCCCATTTCTTCCCAGCAGCCTTGCATTTCCCGGGATCAGTTGGGCAAATTCTGCTGTCAATTGCACAGTTGAAGGCGCTTTGGTTTGTATGAGAGGCAGTTTGTCGACCATTTTGGTGATGAAGCGACTGTCCTTTTTTAGACTGACATCAAGCCCGTAAATCGAGTTACGCACAGGCTCATCACCGATCGAAACCCTTGAAATCAAAGGCCTTTCGCTAAGGTGCATGAGGGTACCTCCGATATTTACATCACGGCTCACCCGATAATCAGCCCGCATCCCCAGCAGCGTTTTTGCCTGAAAGTTGAAAAGGTCAGCCTTTTCATAACTGATCCGTATTTCCCTGCCGGAGGCACTGATTCCTTCGTTGATGATATTCACCTGACCGGATCCATAGTCAACTGTATAATCCGTACCTTCCTGAAGGGGGATTGATCCTGCGGAAATCTGCACTGAGCCGGGTGCGATATTAAGACCGGGTAGCTGAATTGCCCCACTACCTCCGGATGCAAATGACCCACTTAAGAAGAATTTGTTTTTATTCGATAATTGCTGAGCATCTGCCCGGGTAGAGTCATACAATTCGGAATACACGTATTTTTGGATCAAACCATTCTCAATTGCCGGATCGAAAAAGGTAAGCAAATGCTTTCCGAAGGGTTCAAGTACGGGGAAAATGATACGGCCATTTCGTACATCAATGGTTGTTCCTTCAATAAAGTCAAAGTTGCCATCCGCAGGAGGATCGCCATTTGGGTTTAATCGGTCCAGGTTAGTAATCTGCACCAAAGGAATATCCCTCAGTCGTTGACCCTCGTGAAGGGAAGGATTGTCAATTCCAGAAGCATCATCTTTGTAAATAACCCTCAACTGGAAGTTTTGACGGGTAATCTGGCTTGCAGAAAGGGAATAGACATTCTTCATCATCAGGTCCCAAATGGGTAACCTGGTTTGGATGTTGGTAGGCCTTAAAAGCTTCAGAACGATGTTTTGGCCCTCACTTCGGTTGGCATAGTCTTCGACCATTTCACCGACTTTATGGGTTACCCCACGATCAGAGTACTGGTAGGATACTGCCAACACTTCATCGGCCCGCATGGGAATATTTAAGGAGATATAACCCAGCTCAGGGTGAAAAGTAAATTCACGATCGGTTAGCTTTCGGGCACCTCGTATGATTTCAAAGTCTTCTCCCCTTACCATATTGTAGGGTGGTCCGGTGAGGGAGGCAGCTACATTATCCGGGTCACGAAATACTGGTGTATTGGCTAAATATTGACCAAAAAGCGTATTGGCATTGTTATCAGCAAAAGCTGGGGCATTGCTTTGCCACTGTGGTCGGTAGGGTTGTGACTCCCCCAAATCCATAAATCCAACTATGTTTCTGAGGGCATTGGTATTGTTTTGCCGGTTGGTAACATATACCTCAACTCTGGTAACCGTTACTCCGGAGGTGATAGCCGGGAGGCCTTTCAGCGCATCTTCATACTTTGACCTATGGTAGTGGGAAAGAAAAAAGTGCCTGTTTTCTTCATAGTCTGAAGCTCTCACTTCAAAAGGCCGCCTTTGCACTCCACCCTGCAATGTGATACTTTCTGACTTGCCTCTTTGCTGTGAAGCGATAGTGCTTACAGACAATCGTCCAAACTGAAGCTGGGTTTTGATACCAAATAAGTTCTGAGCACCCGTGATGAGGGTACTGGGGATCGGCATGCTCACATTACCTGCCTCTATTTTTTTTATGATCTCCTCAGGAAAACCAGTGTATTCGATCCTGATGTTGTTTTCAAAATCAAAACTAGCCTTGGTATCCCAGTTGGCAGTGATTTTTAGCTTTTCACCAATCTTACCAATCAGGTTGAGGCTGATCTGCTGATCAAAGTCAAATGCTCCGTTTCGTTGCTGGCGTATGGGAATGGAAGGGTTGTCCGTTCGCTGCCACCTTCCTCCAACTTGCAGACTTACATTTCCATTGGGCCGGATGTCGACAAAGTTTCCTCCAAAAATCCGGTCAAACACAGGACTTATGTAAATCTTAGGGATTAGTCCTTTGCCAGTAACTGCGCTTTGCCCTCCGGCAGCTTCTGTTTTAGTTCGCAGATAGTCTCTGTTGATTTGTTCGTTTCGGTACTTGACGTATTCATCAAAAGTGAGAGTGGTCGACGGACGATAGTCAAAATTGCCCACTTGCTCATATACAGAATAATACTGCATGCTGGTATCCAACTCCACAGAAGTCTTGATATTCGAAGGCAAACCAAGAATTAGGGGGGACTTACTGGGCTTATTGTAAAGAGGGTCGCCCATCCTGTCCTGCAACTGGTAGGTGGGAAACTTTGAAGGTTGGTATTTTTGGGTCGACTTCTTTTTCTTGGGAGCGAAGGGGTTGTCTTCATCTTCTTCCTCTTCTTCTTCTTCCTCTGTAGTGTCAGAGGCTGCCAGTTTTTGAAGGCTGATCTCAGAATTTACCCAGTATGAATTCGGGGATGCCCATATCAAGCTACATAGCGACAATAGGATCCCTAAAGAGAATACTGGATATTTCTTTTTGGAACTCAGCAAAAAAACAGGGTCTTAGGGCGTTTTTAACGCCTTTTTAATGATCTCTTCTACAGATAGTTGTTCACCTTCGGCTTTAAGTATTTTCTCAATGCTCTGCTGGGCTACATTTCTTGCAATACCCAGCATCATCAAAGCACTTAACGCTTCCTGACTGGCTTTAGTGTGTGAGCCAACAGTTTTTGATAAGGAAATGGTCGATGTATTGGTTTTTTGAACCTTATCCTTCAATTCTAAAATGATTCTTTGAGCAGTTTTAGGCCCTACGCCTTTTATGCTTCTAATCAACACTTCATTGCCTTCCAGTATGGCTTGCTGCAATTCGTCCGGGCTTAGTGAAGATAAGACCATGAGGGCAGTATTTGGCCCTACACCCGAAATACTGATCAACAACTGGAAAAGGCTTTTTTCGAGCACATCTGCAAACCCATAAAGCAGGTGAGCATCTTCACGCACAATCAGTATGGTGTGAATTCTGCAATGCTCCGTATCCGGAAGTCTGCTGTACGTGTTCATAGACACCCTTACTTCATAGCCTACTCCCTGACAATCAATGATGATCAGCCCGGGCTCCTTATGCAGTAGTTTGCCGTTTAGTTGAGCAATCATTTTCCTTTAAGTTGGTGATAATTCTGAGCATCAATCACGCCAATGGCCACCATGTTCACAATGTCACGCACAGAGCTGCCTAACTGCAATATGTGAACAGGCTTGTTCATACCCATCAGTACCGGACCGATCAGTTCTGCGCCTCCGATTTCCTGCAACAATTTGTAGGAAATGTTTCCTGAGGCCAAGTTAGGGAAGATAAACGTGTTGGCTCCTTCTCCTGCGAGGTGACTGAATGGAAAGTTTTCTTGTAACAGTTTAGGGTTCAGGGCGATATTGGCCTGGATATCGCCGTCGATTACCAAACCTGGAAAGCGCTCACGGGCTAGCTGAGCAGCGTGTGCGGCCTTGGCGGGCACTTCGCCTCTGCTAGATCCAAAGTTTGAATAGGAGAGCACCGCCATCCTTGGCTCCGTATCAAAAAAACGAACCGTTCTGGCAGTCTGGCCGATGATATCAACCAGTTGCTCGACAGTCGGGTCTTGATTTACAGAGGTGTCTGCAAAAAAGTAAGTGCCTTTTGAAGTATTGATGATGTACATTCCCGCCACTACTTTGTTGTTGGGATGTACTCCGATTACTTGCAAAGCAGGACGAATGGTTTTGGGGTAATCTTTCGTAAGGCCAGAGATCATGACATCTACTTCTCCTTCTGCGAGCATCATGGCTCCAAAATAGTTTCGGTCCCTCATCAGCTTTTTGGCTTCATAAGGCGTAACTCCTTTTCTCTGCCTCTTTTTGTAGAGCAATTCAGCATAGGCTGACATGCGATTTTCCTCCTCGAAAGGATCTAAAATGGGGCAGTCCCCTATTTCAAGGTTATGCTCCCTGATGAGGTTCTCAATTTTGGCTTTGTTACCCAGTAATATCGGTTCAGCTATTTTTTCATCAAGCACAATCTGAATGGCTTTGAGAGTCTTTTCATTGTCAGCCTCTGCAAAAACGACCTTTTTGGGGAACTTCTTTGCCCGGTTGATCACTCTTGCCATCAATTTTTGATCGATGCCCAGGCGCTGATGAAGCTCAACCTCGTATTGTTCCCAATTTGAAATAGGCTTTTTGGCCACTCCGCTTTCCATTGCGGCTTTTGCAACAGCAGGAGAAATACTGGTGATCAGTCTTGGGTCAAGGGGTTTTGGAATAAGATACTCTTTCCCGAAACTAAGTTTTTTATCCCCATAGGCTTTGCTCACAATGTCTGGGACCGCTTGTTTTGTGAGCTCTGCCAGAGCTTTAACTGCGGCCAGCTTCATAGTCTCATTGATCTGTGTCGCTCTCACATCCAAAGCACCTCTGAAGATATAAGGGAACCCCAATACGTTGTTCACCTGATTGGGATGGTCTGATCTGCCTGTTGCAATCAAAGCATCAGAGCGTGTGGCCAAAGCCAATTCATATTCGATTTCCGGGTCTGGGTTGGCCAAAGCAAAGACAATAGGGTTTGTGGCCATTTTTAATAACATCGCCGGGCTAAGCACATTTGCAGCAGAGAGCCCTAAAAACATGTCTGCTCCTTCTATTGCCTGCTCGAGGGTATAGACATCTCTGTCGGTAGCAAACTCACTTTTGAATTTGTCCAACCCTTCACGGTCTTTTCTGATCACCCCTTCCCGGTCGACCATGATGACGTTTTCCCGACTGACACCTAGTGAAAAATAGAGTTTGGTGCAGGCAATGGCAGATGCTCCGGCGCCATTTACAACAAGCAGAATCTTATCGATGTCTTTTTTAACCAGTTCAAGCGCATTGAGTAAAGCTGCCGCTGAAATGATGGCTGTGCCATGCTGGTCATCATGCATGACGGGGATGCTCATTTGCTCACGCAATGCCGCTTCAATGATAAAGCTCTCCGGCGCCTTAATATCTTCCAGGTTGATGCCGCCAAACGTTGGCTCCAGGGATTTTACAATGCGAATAAACTGCTCAGGCTCTTCACAGTTAATCTCGATGTCGAACACATCTATGCCTGCAAATTTTTTAAAAAGCACACCTTTACCTTCCATTACAGGCTTTGAAGCTTCCGGGCCAATATTCCCTAGCCCAAGTACCGCTGTGCCATTGGAAATAACACCTACCAAATTTCCTTTGGCTGTGTAATTGTACACTTTTTCGATATCAGCAGCGATTTCTTTGCAAGGCTCTGCAACACCGGGAGAGTAGGCAAGCGCAAGATCCATCTGGCTGCTGAGCATCTTGGTGGGAACCACTTCTATTTTTCCTGGCTTGCCTTGCTCATGGTATTGAAGAGCATCTTCCCTTCTGATTTTTATCGACATGGTGTTGATGGGTTGTCTTAAAAAAATGAACAGTCTAGTTTGATTTGACCGTCTGAAATTTAATGCTATTCAATAGCGCTGTGTACTCTCTCAGTTTGTCTCTTTTTCCTTGGCCGGGAGCATATAAAAAGCTTTCCACATAGTACACTTTCTGACTTATCGTATCCAAAATTTGACGGGCAATGAATGATCCACCTCTTGAATTGTTCTTAAGCCTCCATAGCCCTCGCATTTCAGTGGTATAGGGAGAGTTGCTGATGACCTTGTAATCCGGCTGAATCAGTGTTTCTGTAAGCATGTAAGAGACTGTATCTTTCAATCCTGATCCGGTCAGATTGGGCTTCATGATCAGATCACGTGTGGCTAACATATCTGTCAGGGTAAACTGCCCGGTAGAAATATAGGGCTCATGTGAGATCACCAGGCTATGGTCATAAGGGTCCTTGATTTCTCTGATCCAAAGGAAGTTATCTTGATTTTTTACGATTTGAAACCCTTTTGGAATATCCATCTTAAGACCGGTAATCTCCGCTACCTGCTCCGCCAGCTTGGTGTCTAAAGTTTTGCTGAGGTCATACATGGCCTGAACTACTGCTTCCTGCTCCAGTATATTTCTTAAGTACCCCTGATGCTTGCTTAGGTTCTCTTTCAATTGGGCTATTGTTGGGGCGAATAGCAATAAAATCATTTGGTTTTCAGCATCTGCATTCCTTCGAAGAAGCATAAACAAATCGTTATTACCTGCTGATTTGAGTTTAGTTTCTTTTGAAAGGTACCGGTTCATTACCTTACCAGCGGCTGTTTGGTTGTCAAAAGTGATTACATACACCACGTTTCTGAACTTCTCCAGGGTGGGGATCATCCGCAATGGATTGACGTTTCTGACTTTGAAGTAGGGTTCCTCCTGTAAAATACCCGGATAGGGACTAAGGATAATTTTTCGAAGGCTGTCGCCTAATTCAGACTGCCAGAGTAAGGTATCCATCACTACAAGCATTTCCCCTGATTTGCCCAGGCTGTTAGGTAAAATTGGGTTAGAGTCTTTAGTATCCTTATCAGAAGGACTACAGGATACAAGCAGCAAAGTGCTCAGGATGAAAACAAAAGAGCAAGTTTTGCAAAAGTCAGAACGATTCATCAGCTGACTTTTAACTTCATTCCGGTTTTAATGGTATTCCCTTTCAGGTGATTAAGTTTTTTGAGCTGCTCAATACTTATGGAATGAGATTGGGCTATGCTCCAAAGGGTATCACCATATTGAACAGAATAGGTGCGATTATCGGTTGTTTTCTGGATTGATGTTTTCCCTTTAGTGACAGGTGCGGCTGCTGTGATGCGGGCTGAACTTGACTTTGGGTAAAGGACAAGCTTTTGGCCTACATAGATGGTATTCCGGTTGAGACGGTTCCATTGCTTGATTTGAGCAACTGAAACGCTAAATTTTCGGGCGATGCTTCCCAGCACTTCCCCATTTTTTACTTTATAAACAGTTTTGGAGCCTTTGGGACTGTAGTAAACGGACTGGGTTGAAGAGGATCGACCTCTCTGAATTAGAAAATCGACCTCAAATGGGGCAAAGCAATTCAGGGTATCAAACAAGCAGAAATAGTTGGCATGAACAGCCGGCATTACATGCTGAGGGAGTCTGATGGAATAATTGCTGTTGCCAGGCAGGTAGCCTCTGCGTAATGATGGGTTGTAATGAAGCAGGTCTTCCATACACACACCGGTGGCAAGAGATAGCGCCAAAAGATTGACCGGATGATGAGTGTGAAGTGTGTCTAGAGATTGTGGCAGATCAAAGCCTCCAGGATGAAGCAAATGAGGTTCATAATGCTCAAGTGTATAGGCCAAGGCTATGAACTGTGGCAGGTAGGAGCGGGTCTCTCTGGGTAGATGATTGTAAACTCTCCAAAAATTTCTCTTTCCCCCTGATCTTCTGATGGCTTTACGCACATTACCAGGCCCGCAATTGTAGGAGGCAATTGCCAACTCCCAGTCGTTAAAAATGTGATGAAGCTGCTTCAGGTAAAGACAGGCTGCCTCTGTTGCCTTGTATGGGTCAAGCCGCTCATCGATATAGTCGGTCTGGTTCAAGGCAAACTGCTTGCCTGTATAGGGCATAAACTGCCATAACCCTGCTGCACCAACTCTTGATAAGGCTCTTGGGTGTAAGCCTGATTCCACTACCGCCAGGTATTTAAGCTCTTCCGGCATTCCATGTCTCTTGAGTGCTTCGACAAACAT
Organism: Cytophagaceae bacterium; assembly: GCA_027488815.1. Classification (GTDB taxonomy): domain Bacteria; phylum Bacteroidota; class Bacteroidia; order Cytophagales; family JAIYAX01; genus JAIYAX01. The sequence continues at coordinate 463,054 of JAIYAX010000012.1, forward strand.
GGGGAAGTAGACCTCCTTTCGCTGAATCATCAGCTTGGAATATTCCCTGTTCCGGACGGTGAAATAATCGATAAACCCTTTGGTAATGTTGTTATAGGTAAGTGGGATCGTTTTCTCGATTTGTTTTAGCCTGTTCTCAATTACCTCTTCTGAAAACCGTGGAATACTGTCGACCGGACTTGCTGCAAAGATTTTAGAGGTAATCAGGGAACTATCCTCTGCTGCCTCGATTGGCTCAAGTTCAGCCGATGCCTCATCCAATTGTTGAGCAAGCAGTCGGTAATGAACTGAAATCAGTAATAAAATTAGGAGCAGTTTTTTCATACCTGAACTTGTTGCAATTGCATAAATGCCTGAGCAATTTGAAGCAGCTTGCCTTCTTCCATATTTCCGGTCACCAGTTGTAGTCCTATAGGTAAACCCTGGTGGTCATTCCCAACTGGTATGCTGATTGCCGGAAGTCCGGCAACTGAGGCCTGTACGGTAAAAAGGTCTGCTAAATATGATTCAACGGGATTGGAGAACGATTTATTGAGTTCAAAAGCAGTGGTAGGGGTAGTTGGTGTCAGAATGCAGTCATGTTCCCCTAGAATTTCCAATGTTTTATCACGAACCAACCTTCTTACCTTCTGAGCCTGAGTATAATAGGCATCATAGTAAGAAGCACTGAGCACAAAAGTGCCTAAAAGAATTCTTCGCTTCACTTCAGGGCCAAAGCCTTCAGACCTTGATTTTGAATAAAGGTCATGCAATGATGCATTGGCAGAACTCCTGTAGCCATAGCGAACTCCATCGAATCTGGATAAATTAGAGCTTGCTTCAGCGGTGGTTAAAATGTAGTAGACCGGCAATATGTAATCCAGTAATGGAAAATCGACCAAAGTGACTGTATGCCCTTGAGATTTAAGCAGCTCAATAGTTGCCTCAGTTGCTTCAACAATTTCTTTCTGGATGCCTTCATGAGCGATGGTGTCTCTGATCACGGCCACTTTGAGTGCCTGATCGAGTTTAGGAATCCTGCTGTAGGCCATAGTTGGTGCTGAGGATGAGGTGGCGTCTAATTCATCTTCTCCGGCACAGAGCTCTAAAATGAGCGCAGTATCTTCAATGGTATTGGCAAGAATTCCTATACAGTCAAAGGAGGAAGCATAAGCGATCAGCCCATAGCGGGATAGTCTGGAGTAGCTAGGCTTTAGTCCCACAAGCCCGCAAAAAGCTGCAGGCTGACGTACAGAACCTCCTGTATCAGAGCCCAGCGAAGCATGGCAAGTGCCAGCGGCCACTGATGCTGCGGATCCTCCAGACGACCCTCCCGGAACAAGATCCGGATTAACTGGATTTTTAACCGGGCCAAAGGCTGAACTTTGATTGGAAGAGCCCATTGCAAACTCATCACAAGACACCCTTCCGATCACAATTGCACCCGCTTCCACAAGCCTTTGCAGCACAGTGGCGTGAAAAGGAGAAATATAACCATTGAGAATTTTTGATGAGGCCTGCAAAGGGTGGTCCTTATAGGCGATCACATCTTTGACGGATAGTATCAAGCCCTCAAGCGCCCTTGCATTGCCATTGGCAAAGCGTTCGTCTGCACTTTTTGCGGCAATTTTGGCTTCCTCAGCATACACTGAAAGAAAAGCGTTCAGGTTTTTATTGTTTTCAATTGCTGACAGACAGGCATTCACCTCTGCAAGTGCAGACGTTTGGCCTTTTTCTACAGCCTCTCTGAACGGAGCATATGCACGTCTTTCCAACGAGACTACTCTTTAATCTTTGGCGTTTCTTTACTACCTTTTTCGATTTCGTCTTTTATTTCATTTGTGGCGTCTTTGAACTCACGGATACCACGACCAAGGCCTCTGGCAAGTTCAGGTATCTTTTTAGCGCCAAACAGCAAAAGGAAAATAAGGATAATAAGGAGGACTTCCCAACCGCCTATACCTCCGAGAAATAAGAGTTGTAGCATGATGTGCTTTTTCTAAAAAGCAAATATAGCAAATCATTTAGCAGCATCATCCGAAGCTGTTTTCCCAAAATTGGAAGAAAAATCCTCCAGAGGGATGGAAATCAGTGTTTGGCATGGCGTGATGTGCCTCAGAAAGGCTCAAAGGGAATTTTTGCCTTACGGCACGGTGTTTCCTTATAGGGTATTGTCTCTGAGTAATACGGGGACTTAACCAGAAGAAAGTTAGGCTTTTGAAGAGATAAAGACATCACATCGATAACCTAACCCCAATCAACGTTGGCTGCCATCGAAAGATGGCAGCTTTTTTATTTACCCAATAGCCAGGATTGGGGGTCAAGCCTTTCCATGTTGTTCCAAATCTGGAACTGCACCTCAGCAATGCCATCATGGTCCTGCACCTCACCGATGACTTCTTTCATTTTGATTTTTTGTCCGGCTTTGACCTGAATGCCCTTGAGATTTGAATACACCGTGAAATAGTCTCCATGCTGAATGGTGACGAGGTTTGAGCCTTGAATGGAGGCAATTGAGCCAACCACACCATCGAAAACTGCCCTGACTTTCTCGCCTTTATTGGTTTGAATTTTTACTCCCAGATTGTCGATCACCACATTTCGAAGTACCGGATGAGGTTGTTTCCCAAATCTGGAACTGATAAACCCATTCTCTACGGGCCAAATCAGTTTGGACTTATTGCCTGAGAACGAACGTGAAACCAGTCCAGCTTCTGGAGTAAGGCTTATTTTATCGGCATTTCTAACCTTTGTACTCTTGCGAATCTCTGATTTGATCAAATCTGCAATCAACTTTTCAAGAGCCGAATTGGCTTTGCGAATGGCTTTGATTTCATCATTCAGCTCTTTTTCTTTCTTCTTTAGCTTCTGCACCAATTCTGCTTGCTCAGTACGCATACCTTGCAGGGTAGTGTTTTCCATGTATTCACTATTGAGCAGTGTCTTCTTTGCGAGCCTTTTGGAGTTCAGTTCCTTTTGCTGACCCAGCAAAGCTTCTGTGACTTTTTTAATCTCAGTTACCTGTTTTCTCCTGGCTTCTGCATAAAACCTGAGATAGTTCAACCTTCGATGGAGTTGCTTGAAAGTTTCAGCTGTAAAGAGAAATACCACAAATCGATCTGAATATTTCACCTTTGAAGTGGCATACACCATCGCCCCGTACTCTTTTTTTAGCATTTTCAGATCTTCTTCCATCGCTTCAACCACCTCATTGTTTTCAAGAATATCGGCATCCAGCAAACGGAGTTCTGATCCTATGTTGCGGATTTTGGCTTCCTGAAGGCTGATTTTTTCATTAAGCGCACTGAGTTGCCCAAGTGTAGCTTGCTGTTTTTCCTTCGTTTCATTAAGGATTTTACTGGTCTCTTCGAGCTTTTTTCGGTTTCGTTGCTTTTCTCTCTCAAGCTCTGTGCGACTTTTTTGAGCATGAGCCTGTACCATCCAAAAAAGAAGTAAAAGTATGCTCGTCCACCTCAGCATCGGGCTTTAGGGTTTGGGCATTTTGAAAGGGAAAGTAAGCGGATCGGAAACAGTCTCAGCCTTGCTATGTTTAATCCGAAGTATGGTGTAGTAGGTTTTGTCTTTGTCCTTATACTCGATATTGAGATTGCTTGAATAAGCAAAGACAGTGCTTTGTCCTTCGATTGGGCTGAAGTCACTGTAGGAAACGACTACTGATGATTTCGTAGGCTCGTTGACAATTTTAACTTTCTCTAGTTTGTTTGAAATGGAGCCGAAGTAGTTATCGATAAAGGTGAAATCATCCCGTTGATTGATCAAAAAGTAATCCGTACCCCTGCTGAATTTATCCTGTCTCCGTTTCTTACGGGGCATATTCCCAATGATCATGTTTTGAGCTAATTCAAAATCAAGGTTGAAATTGATGCGCTTACTCAATGTTTTAAAATCATATGCAGCAAACTTTTGATTGATCTGGTCTGAAATATAAATACTGTCACGGGTGATAAGGCAGCGCATAGCTTCAATGTTCAATGCTGTGCCCATAATGGACAGCCAAATGATGCTATCCTTTTTCATGCGAATGGTCATCTTGCCTTTAATCACATCCTGACCATCGCTATATTCGATTTTGGACCTGGCCGTGAAGTACTGGAAATCGATTTCTGGAACTTTAAATTCCTCTTCATCTGGTGAGTTGGTGATAATCACTGTTTTTCTGCTGCAGGCAACTTGCAACAAGGCTGAAAAAAGCAGAATAAAAAGAACCGACTTATTCATAGAGCTTTTTATCTAAAATCTTTTTGTCGATCAGGGTTGAGGTTTCTCCTTTTTCCTTTGCCTTTTTCCAAAACTCTAGAGCTTTTTCTGCATTTCCGGTTTGGTACCAGGCATCTCCCAAATGCTCCAGTATCACTCCGTTGCCACTATCGTTCTCCACTGCTTTTTCGAGGTATTTTCTTGCGTTTTCAAACTCACCCAGTTTATACAAAACCCAGGCATATGTATCCAGATAGGTAGAATTGTTGGGTTCTTTATCGACAAGACCGGCAACGAGATCTTTGGCTTTGTTCAGATTGACACCACGTAAGGATAGGAAATAGGCATAGTTGTTTCTGGCGATGGCATTTTCAGGGTCTTTTTTCAAGACTTCTTCATAAGAGGCATCAGATTTCTCGTGCTCTTTCAAATAGTGGTAGGTGTCCCCAAGCTGTGCAAGTACCTGTAAGTAAATTTCCTGTTGTGCCTTGTTGAGGGTTTTGGCTTGCTCCAGGCTAAGGGCTGCTGCGGAGTACTTTTTCAACAACAGCTCTCCTGTGCCTTTAAAAAACCATATCAAACCCTGACTTGGGAAAAGTTCAACAGCTTCTGAGGCATGAGAAACCATCGAGTCATAGTAAGTAAGTTCATACTCCACGATGATCAACTGTCTCCATGCACTAAAATTGGAAGGATCAAGGCTAATGGACTTGCGATAGGCCAATAAGGCCTCGACTTTATCCTGCTGGGTATAGCGGATGTCTCCCATGAGCGCATAGGCCCTGGCATCGTTAGGGTGTGTATCAAGGGTAAGCTGTGTAAGCTCCTTTGCAAATGACAGATGGTCCTGCCCGGGGAGATTAAGGTAGCCGGCGATGATGTTGATCTTTTGCTCGGCAGACAAATCAGGGTCTTTAAAAGCCATTCTTAATTGTTGTTCGGCTTCTGCATTTTTTCCTTCAGATTTATAAATGTTGTGAAGCATCAGGTGGGCCATGGAGAAACCGGGTTTCTTCTTAAGCAGGTCTTCCATGAGTGCTTTGGCCTCCTTATTTCTGTTGTTGGAATTAAGTATCTCGGCCTGGTTAATTAAAAACCTTGGCTCATCAGGATTTGAAGAAATCAATCTTTGGCCTTCTTCAAGTGCTTTGTCCAGCTTATTCTGACGCAAATAGATATACTGTTTTTGCTTGACAACTTCTTCATTTAGCCCAAAGACCTGTTCAAATTTATTGAGTTGCTCCAGCGACTCTTTGTATTTGCCCATGTACAGATAAAGAGAAGCCAGCTCATAGTGGTACTCTTTTGTACCCGGAACTTCTTCCAGCATTTGAAGGTAAGTTTTGGTGGCCAGGTCAAGCTTAAGCTCTTTGCGATAGAGCTCGATCAACAGCAGATAGTAGTATTTGTTTTTTTGATCACCCAAAACAGCTTTTTCAGCAAAGGATATGGCTTCAGCAGTTTTATTTAGCTTCTGAAGTGTCTCAGCAGTCTTGTAAAGGATACCACTATTTTGAGGATCGGCAGAAAGAGCTTTCTCGAATTGAATTAGTGCAGCAGGGTACTGCTCAATCATAAACAGCCGTACACCATCGGCAAAGGCAGCCTGTACAGCGGGCGACTCTTCACCCTGCTGCTCTCCATTGAGTTGTTTTTTGCTTTTTTTAGCCTGAGCAAATGCTTCCGAAAAGCATAACAAGCCAATGAGTATCAGGTAAAGAAGCGCTGCTTTTTTCAAGTTTAATTCATTTATTCTGCCAGAGTAGAATAATCACCCAGACTGAGTTTGTTCATTTTGCCTTCGACTGAGGTGTGATTCCCTACCATCGAGCCGCTGATCATGCTATTTTTAATCGAACTGTTTTTTAGCACGATAGTTTCTTTTATTCTGCTGTCAGTGATTTGGCTGCCGTCACCGATAGAGGCGTAAGGGCCTACAACAGAGCGGGTTATTTTAACTCCCTTCCCAACATAACTAGGTTGTATCACGACCGAATGTTCCAAAACCACATCTGAAGCCATGAGGTTTTGTCCTTCCAGATAACTCAAATATCTTGTATTGGTGTACACCGTTGCATCACTATTGCCACAATCGAGCCATTCGCTTACTGAACCGGGAAAAAATCTGGTTCCCTTGTTCTTCATATTTTCCAGTGCGTTGGTGATCTGGTACTCTCCTTTATCCCTGATGTTGTTATCCAACAGGTATTGGATTTCATTTTTCAGGTAGCCTCCATCTTTGAAATAATAAATTCCGATGATCGCCAGGTCAGAGACAAAAGTCTTGGGTTTTTCAACGAAGCCTTCGATATGCCCATCACTACCGATGGTCACAACTCCAAAAGCAGTAGGATCGGCAACTTGCTGCACAAAGATGACCCCATCTTTGCTGGTATCAATGGTAAAATCTGCTTTGAACAAAGTGTCTGCAAAAGCGACCACCACTTCTCCATTCAGGCATTCTTTGGCGCACTGAACAGCGTGAGCCGTCCCAAGAGCCTCATCCTGGTAAAAAATCCTTCCCTTGGCACCTACTTCAGCAGCTACCTGAATGAGGTGTGCTTCCACTTCAGGTCCAAATCGGCCAATAATAAACGCTATCTCATGAATTGGTTTACCACAAACTTTTGCAATATCCTCCACCAATCGCTGCACGATGGGTTTTCCGGCAATGGGGATGAGCGGCTTTGGAATTGTTAAGGTATGAGGCCTCATGCGCTTGCCCATACCTGCCATAGGGATAATGATGTTCATATCTGTTTAGATACTTGATTTCTGTGAACTAGATTAGTGTTTTCCCGTGCTTCCAAACCCGCTGGCCGAGCGCTCGGTATCTGTGAGTTGCTCCACAAGTTCCCATTGTATAGTTTCATGCCTGGCAACCACCATTTGGGCGATCCTTTCTCCATCATTGATTAAAAAATCATCATGAGAGTGGTTGATCAACAGAACTTTAACTTCTCCCCGGTAGTCAGCGTCAATAGTGCCCGGACTGTTTAGAAGGGTAATACCATGCTTGAGAGCGAGGCCGCTCCTTGGTCTTACCTGTGCCTCAAATCCGGAAGGCAACTCAATGAACAGACCTGTGGGGATCAAACTGTAGGTACCCGCTTTCAACAAAAAAGGTTCGCCAAGATGAGCCCTTAAATCCATTCCTGCAGACATGATCGTCTGATAGGCAGGAAGAGGATGATGGGAATGGTTTACAACTCGAATAGTCATCGCCTCAAAATTCAAAATTAGAAATTAATTTATGCCACGCTTTGAAAAAGGTTTTTCAGCCATAAGAATCCACACACCCATCCCAAGAATGGCCAGCCAGCCAAAAACCAGTCGGCCATATTGCCAGCTAAAGGGCCAGAGCGCCAGCCAAAAGGTAATTCCTGCGCTGATACTGAGGTATAGCAGACCTGAAACAAGACGATAAGGCACATTAAGTTGGTTTTTACCCCACACATAACTTAGCAATACCATACCTGAATAACACAAAAGGGTACTGATGGCAGCGCCTTTCATACCTAAAACAGGGATTAAAAGAAAATTGGCCACAATGGTTATCAGGGCGCCCATCATGGTAAGCCATGTGCCTGCCATGGTTTTGTCCTTAAGCTTATACCAGGCTGACAAGTTAAAAAACACTCCCAGAAGCACATTAGCGAGCAGCAAGTAGGGGACAACCTCCAATCCCAGATAGTAGATGTCGTTTCTCAACAATAATTTGAGCAGGTCAAGATTGGTTTCAATAAACAACATGGCCAAGCAAGCAGAGATGATGTAGAGGTGCATCACATGACTGTACTTTTCAAGAGCGCCCTGGTTTTTGAACTCATTGAAAAAAAAGGGTTCCACTGCATATCTAAATGCCTGAATGCCAAGTGTAATCAGGATAGCCAGTTTGTAACATCCGCTGTAAATCCCGATAACGGCCGGCGTGCTAAGGCCAGAATAAAATCCTTCGGGCAGCCAAAATTCGAGCAGCAACCTGTCCAGCACTTCATTGATCATCCCGGCGAAGCCCATTAGCATCAATGGCCAGCCATATTTGATAAGTCGACTAGCGTGTTCTTTGACCCAGGGGCTTGCCAGCGTACGATAGTCAGGCAAGAAAACCAACAGGATCAGCACATTGGCAAAAAGGTTGGCCAATAGAACGAGAGCCACCGGATCAGAAGGCAGGAAGGTTGGAAGTTGTGCCACCCCGCTACCCGGCATATAAATCCACCACAGGTTTAGTACCAGTGTCAATAGCACCTGACCTGACTTGAGCATGACAAACCTAAACGTTTTTCCCAGCAGCCTAAGCCGGGCAAACGGCAACAGCAGGAGAGCATCTGTACCCAGTATTTGCAACAGCAAATGGACTTGAAAAGGGCTTACCATGCTGCCGCTCCAAAAAGGTAAATACAAGGAAAGTCCAATGAGGCCCAGAACCAAAACGGACCAAACCACTATGAGCTGAAGTGCAGTGGTATACGTGCTCTTTTCGTCTGCTGGTTGTGCACTGCCATACCTGAAGTAAGCAGTATCTATCCCCAGACTCAGAATGACATTGAGAAAGGCCGCCCAGGCATAGAGGTAGCTGATTTGACCATATTGCTCAGGCAGCAGAAAGGCTGTATATAAAGGAACCAGTAGGAAATTAACAGCTCGAATGAGCACCGAGCTAAGCCCATAAGTTGCGATCTGCCCGAGTAACTTATTGAGACCGCCCATACCTACGGTTTATTTCCCGCTAAACTGTGCCTGTCTTTTTTCCAAAAAGGCTGAGGTTCCCTCTCTGAAGTCGGCTGATTTACATAAATGACTAAAGCTGTTTGCCTCCAGTTGGTAACCATCGGTTTTGGGATCGAATGCTCCATTGACACAGGCAATTACCTGCCCGATGGCCAGAGGGGCTTTGGTAAAGATTTTTTGCAGTATTCTTTGTGCGTCTGCCAACATCTCCTCTTTGCTTTCATAGAGTTGATTAACCAATCCCCAGCCCATAGCTTGTTCGGCTTGAATCATATCCCCTGTCATCATGTACTCCATCGCTTTGCCTTTCCCGATCAGATGAGAAAGACGCTGAGTACCTCCATAGCCCGGAATCAAGCCAAGATTAACTTCCGGTTGTCCGAATCTGGCAGTTTTCAATGCCAGACGAAAGTGGCATGACATCGCAAGCTCGCATCCACCTCCGAGAGCAAAGCCATTAACCGCAGCCAGCACAGGCTTGGGGCAATTTTCAATCATGGCAAAAATCTCTTGCCCATTTTCGGCAAACTTGCGGGCATTCAATTCATTGAGGGTAGCTATTTCTGCAATATCAGCACCTGCTGCAAAGGCTTTTTCACCAGAGCCAGTGAGGATCACTCCGGCGATATCCTCCCGATCATATACCTCCCTGAGAGCTACCCTCAGTTCTTCGAGCAGGGCTACATTTAAAGCATTGAGTTTTTCAGTTCTGTTGATGGTAATGGTACAAATTTGCTGACTGACTTCCATCAGCAGTTGGGTGTAGGTGTTCATGAATGTAAGGGTGTGTTGTCAACGGTTGAAAAGGCAAATCTAGAAACTAATTTTTCTGACTTGCACTGAAGAGCTTTTGCTTCTCCTCTTTGGAAAGGCTCTCATAGCCCGATTGGGAGATTTTGTCAAGTATGGCATCTATTTCGTCCTGATTGGGATAACCCGGTGAAGCAGGCTTTGCAGATTTTTCTTTAGGGTCAGCCCTGTAGCTTACCTTTACTTTAGGTTTGGGTTTGGCCGTAACAAATCGCTTAATCCCCAGAAGTACGGCATCCAGTGGCTTTCCCCAGTCAGATCCTGATTTAAGACTAATGACAAACAGATAGCCCAGCATCGCTCCTCCAAGATGTGCAATATTACCCCCGGCATTGGTGCCGATAATACCGGCAAAGGAGAGCACCAGATAAAACAAGGCAATCCATTTGATTTTTACCGGTCCGAGCAGCAGCAGATGCAAGGTATAGTTGGGAGCAAGGGTTGCTGCGCCAACCACAACAGCATATACACCAGCGGAAGCACCCAGCATGGCCGAAGTCATCACTTTTGAATGGTAAAAAGGGATCAGGTTGTAGATAAGCAGATAAAACCCACCCCCAACGAGCCCGCCCAGAAGGTACAAATTTACCACCCTGCGATCTCCTACCAATTGCTGTACAATGATGCCAAACCAATACAAAAACAACATGTTGAACAGAATGTGGAAGATGTCCTCATGAAAAAAGAAATAAGTGACCAAAGTCCAGGGTCTCTTTATAAAGGTCAAAGGGTCTGCTGGCATCATCAAAAAACCGCTGACGGTTTCATAAAGGCCTTTGCTTTGTGCCAATACCAGCACCACTTTGAGGACCAGCATGACCAGAAATACGATCACATTGATCAAGATGATCTGAACCAGCCCGTTATCTCTTTGGCTGAAGGTGTTTTTGAGGTCGTTAAACAAACTGTTCATGATCAATAGAAACGATTGCGGTCGTTCTGCCAGATAAATTTAATGAGAATAAACGCAATTAACATACCTCCAAGGTGGGCATAGTGTGCCACATTGTCACCGGGTTGATTTTGAATAGCTCCAAAAAAGGCATAGATACCATAAAAAGCAACCATAAATTTCGCCTTGATCGGGATCGGCGGAAATAACAACATCAAGACAGTGTTGGGGAAAAGGAGTCCGAATGCCATTAAGATACCAAATATGGCTCCTGAGGCACCTACCATAGGGATGTTCGATTGAATATCATAAATTGACCTAACCAGTAGTTTAGAGTCCTTAATAAGGCTGCCATTATCAGGTTGATTATGAAATTCATTGATGAAACTGAGGTATTCACCTTCGTAAATTCGGGCATGATCTCGAAAAAAAGCATCAAGTGCCTCAGGAGAAGGGCTTGATATATAGGTATCTGCCGCCTGACCCAGCGTATAGATTTCATAAAAGTTCACACCGCTGTATAGCAAGCCGGCACCCACGCCACAGATCATATAAAAGATAAAAAACCGTTTGCTGCCCCAGAAATGTTCCAGCATGGGGCCAAAAACGAAAAGCCCAAGCATGTTGGATAGCAAGTGGCTAAAGTTTGCATGCACAAACATGTGAGTAATGAGCTGATAGGGTGCAAATGTGGCGGCCAAAAAATACCTCATGCCAAGCCAATTGACCAGATCCAGGCGCATGAAGTATTGTAGCACAAAGATCAAAACATTGATCAGCAATAAATTGCGTACTACCGGGGTGAGGTTAAATCCCATCTGTCGATTTTTTTTCAAAAAAAGCACTTAGCTGATCCAGACTAATGGTGCGAACCGTCGGTTGACCTCCAGGTGCAAACTGCGGCGACTGGCAGGCAAACAATTGATCAATCAGGCTGTTCATTTCTGCCACACTTAACCTGCTGCCGGGCTTTAAGGCAGCCTTTTTTGCCAGGGAGCGTGCCAGTGCATCCTTTTTATTCACTTTGAGTTGCTGTTGTTGGGTTTTGTATTGCTCAATCAGCCCTTCAAAAATATCTTTTTCATGGCCGGGTCGCAAACTCAGGTCTGAAGGAATTCCATTCACCACAATGGTGTTTTTACCAAAGTGGCTAAACACAAAACCCAAGTGCCTGAGTTCTTGCTCCATTTCCATGATTAACTCAAAATCAGCGGCATTGAGTTCAATCGTTTGCGGGAAGAGGAATTGCTGAGAGGCCGTAAAACGTTTTTCAAGAAGGCCCAAAAACTTTTCGTAAAGAACTCTTTGGTGTGCTAAATGTTGATCAATGATCACCACTCCTGAGCGAATTTGGGTGATGATGTACCGGTCATGTACCTGAAACGTGTTTCTTTCCTGTGACTCCCTTTGTTGAAAGAGTTCTTGTTTGTCGCCAATGCTGGCCTGAGGAATGGCATTTTCAGTCTCTGAAGATGTGTAGGCTTTTTCCCATCCTGCCGGTATGTGTTCTTTTTTGAAAGGCCAAACCATTGCTTTATCAACGGAGCTTGAGCCGGTTTCGGCATTGGCCCATGCTCTTGAAAGGACTCTTCGCTCCTCAGGCATATTGCCTTGCATTCGATCGAAAAAGTTTACATCCCGTTCAAAATCGATGGCAGGAAGCATTTGATTTTCATTGAGTGCCCTTTTGATGGCTGATTGCACCAGGGCATACAAGCCCCTTTCGTCATCAAACTTTACCTCTGTTTTGGTAGGATGCACATTTACATCGATTCGGGAAGGGTCGATCTCAAGAAACAATACATAAAAAGGGTGCATTTCCGGACCCAGTAAATGCTGATATGCCTGCACAATAGCATGGTGCAAATAGCCATGCTTTATAAACCGTTGGTTGGCATAAAGGTATTGCTCACCCCTTGTTTTTTTGGCTGTTTCAGGTGTCCCCAGTAAGCCATTAATTCGGACGTAATCGTTTTCTTCCTTGCATACAGCCATTTCAGCACGGTAAGCATCTCCAAAAAGGCCTACAATTCGTTGACTAAGATTGGTGGCCGGCAAATGATAAGTCTCGAGATCGTTTTGAAACAGCCTAAAAGTTATTTCCGGTCTGGAGAGTGCGATGCGCTGGAACTCCTCTAAAATATGCCTTAGCTCTATGGGATTGGATTTGAGGAAGTTGCGGCGGGCAGGAATGTTATAAAACAGATTTTTGACTGTAATGCTCGTTCCGGCGGGTGTTGAGATAGGGTGTGTTTCTTTGAACTCAGCCCCGTCAATCAGTACCAATGTCCCTAACTCATCTTCATGCCGACGGGTTTTCAGTTCAACCTGTGCCACAGCAGCGATGGAAGCCATTGCCTCACCCCTGAAGCCCATGGTTTTCAGCCTGAATAAATCTTCAGCAGCCTCAATTTTGGAAGTGGCATGTCGCTCAAAACACATCCGGGCATCTGTTCCGGTCATCCCGCTGCCATTGTCAACCACCTGAATCAACGTTTTGCCTGCCTCCTTGACGATTAAGGTGATCTGGCTGCTGCCGGCATCCAAAGAATTTTCCAAAAGCTCCTTCACGACAGAGGCAGGCCTTTGAACCACTTCACCGGCGGCAATTTTATTGGCAATGCTGTCAGGCAGCAATTTGATGATGTCGGGCATTAAAAAAGTTAGAAAGTGCCTTTGCGCTTAAACAGGTAGTAAGCTCCCAGACCCACGATCAGCAAATAAAGACTAAGAGAGGGTTTATAAAAAAAGAGCCAGGCGGTACAGCCCAATAATGCGATGAGCATCAGTTGAGAAAGACCTATATTTCTTTTGGATACTTTGCGGTTGTCTTTAAATGCTGAACGAATGCGATCCTCTCTACCGATTTGCGTACCTTCACCCTCAGCACTCAGACGTTCCATTCGTTTTTGACGTTCCTCTTTTTCCGGGTCGTAAAACCTGGGTTCGTATTGAAAAGTTTTGTGACGGGAAGTTTTAAAAAGAGAAAATCTTAACATTGAAACAATTTCTTCTGTATCGCCTGTTTTGTTGCTTTGCCTTGGGAAACAACGCCCCAATGTTCGTAAAAGTTTTTCAGTTGAGTCATTCTGTTTTCGCCCTGCGCTTTGTCACTGCGCTTTGCTGCCTTTCGGTTAGCCTCTGCACATTAGCCGGGTCAGACACTCCTCCTTATTCCTCAAAAATCGGGCAGAAAGATGCCAAGGCTCAGGCATGGGTCAATGCCATGATGAAAAGCCTGTCAGGCGATGAAATGATCGGACAACTTTTCATGGTCTCTGCCTATTCCAATCGAGATGACAGCCATCGGGACATGCTCATCACGCTGATCAGAGAGTTTCACATTGGCGGGTTAATTTTTTTTCAGGGAAGCCCCTATAAACAGGCGGTTCTGAGCAACCGATGTCAGGAAGTGTCAAAAGTACCCTTGCTGATCGGCATGGACGCAGAGTGGGGACTTGCCATGCGGCTGGATAGTGTGGCAGCCTTCCCAAGACAATTGACCGTGGCAGCCTCCTGCCGTGCAGACCTGGTCTATCAAATGGCCCGCAAAATCGGGCAAGAATGCAGGAGAATGGGGGTTCATGTGAATTTTGCCCCTGTTGTAGATGTGAACAGCAACCCTACCAACCCGGTGATTGGCAGCCGCTCCTTTGGAGAAGAGGTGGATCGGGTAAGTGAAATGGGCATTGCTTATATGAAAGGGCTACATGAAGAGGGAGTGCTTGCCAATGCAAAGCATTTTCCAGGGCATGGTGACACAGATACCGACTCCCATTACGCCTTGCCCAAGGTGAACCGGTCAAAAGAAGCCATTTATTCCGTCGAACTGGAGCCATTCCGGCAATTGCAAAAGGAGGGCCTGGCCTCTGTGATGGTGGCGCACCTCAGCATCCCATCACTTGACTCAACGATGGATTTGCCAAGCACACTTTCAAAACCCATCGTTACCGGATTGCTAAAGGATAGCCTTGGTTTTCAGGGTTTGATATTTACTGATGCGCTCAACATGAAAGCGGTCACTACCTGGTACCGCAAAGGGGATCGGGAGTTGATGGCGTTGCTTGCAGGTAATGACGTCTTGCTTTTTCCGGAAGACGTGCCGGCAGCCTTTTACCGGATCAAACAAGCCTTACAGGATGGCGAGCTCGATTGGCAGCGAGTAGAGTATAGTGTGAGAAAAATTCTTTTGGCAAAATATCAGGCTGGGCTCGATGCCTACCTGCCGGTGGAAACGGATAACCTTACTGAGGATCTTAACTCGGTTGAAAAGCAACAACTCATTTTTGAATTATATCAATCATCCATCGTGATGCTGAACAACAAGAAACGTCTCATTCCCTTCCGTCAGCCGGATATGGGCAGTATGGCCGTTTTGAGCATTAACGACTCAGCCGATGGGCTATTTGCCAAAACATGCAGCAACTACCGAAAGGTAGATAGGTTTGCTATCAACATTCGCTCCATTAGTTGGGCAATATCAGATAGCCTGTTTGAGCAGCTTCGGCACTATCATACAGTCACTGTTGGTCTTCATGAAATCAACAACCGGCCCCGCAGCAACTATGGCTACACGGAGCCTATGCTTAGCTTGCTCAATCGGCTAGACAGTTCTGGCAGATTGGTGGTGGTTCTTTTGGGAGTTAGTTATGCAGCCGGTCCACTGGCCAATCTGAGCACAATTGTTTGCCTGAATCAAGACAATGAATTTACCAGAAGTCTAGGGGCATCAGCCATTTTTGGAGCAGTAGGCAGTTCTGGAGTACTGCCTGTCACAGCAGGCACTTTGCCATTGGGGTTGAGCCATTTAAGTCCAAAATTAGGCAGACTACGTTATGGAATGCCTGGTTGGTTGGGCATTGATGAGCAAAAGCTAGATAGCATCGACAAGATCATGGATCAAGCTCTTGGAAGCGGGGCTACGCCGGGTGCTCAGGTGCTTATTGCAAAATCAGGCATGGTGATCTGGAACAAAGCATACGGTCGATTACAGTACAATGATAGCATTCAGGTCAACCGGGAGAGCATTTACGATCTGGCCTCCATTACAAAAGTCGCCTCTACCGCTCAGGCCATGATGTGGCTGAGCGACAGGGGAATGATCGATGTACGCAAAAAACTTAGTTATTACCTTCCTGAACTTTCAGGAACTGATAAAGGTGATATTCGCCTTGAAGACCTTATGCTTCATCAGGCCGGACTTAAACCTTATGTCCACTTTTACGAACGAACCTTGATGCAAGGGAGGCTTGACACAGCCTGGTACGATATTATCTATTCTGAGCAGTATCCATTGCAAGTCTCTGAACAACTATTCGCTAAGAAGCTTTTACAGGATAGTCTGTATAACTGGGTGATCCAAACTCCTTTGGAAACAAAGCCAGAAGGAGAGAAGAAGCATGCCTATAAGTATTCAGATTTGGGATTTTATTTCCTGCAACGAATCATTGAGAAGAAAACGGGAATGGCTCTGGACGCATTTATGGAAGAGGTTTTTTATGCTCCTTTAGGTGCCTACCGAATGGGCTACAGGCCACTGGATTGGGCAGATACACTCAATGTGGCACCTACAGAACTTGATTTGAAATTCCGGAATAGCCTTGTAAAAGCAACAGTACACGATCCCGGGGCTGCCATGTCCGGTGGGGTAGCGGGGCATGCAGGTCTTTTCTCCAATGCGAACGATTTGGCAAAGCTGATGCAGATGAATTTACAAAAAGGGTATTACGGAGGAAGCTATTACTTCTATAAGCCGGAAACTTTGGAACGCTTTAGTACTACTCATGTCAAAGGAAACCGAAGGGGGTACTTATGGGATAAGCCTGATCGTGAAAATACCAATGGTCCAACCTCCAATCTGGCATCAGATGCATGTTATGGTCATACAGGATTTACCGGTACAGCGGTTTGGGTCGACCCGAAGTATGAGTTGATTTACATCTTTTTGTCCAACCGGGTTAATCCTGCTGTCAACCCTTCTTTGATTCAGCAAAACATTCGTACCCGAATTCAGGATGTTATCTATAGAGCAGTCATGTCTACCGAAACTAAATCTTCAGATTGATGAGAATAGGAATTGTATGTTATCCGACGTTTGGCGGAAGCGGGGTAGTAGCCACTGAGTTGGGAAAAGCACTTGCCAAAAAAGGGCATGAGATTCATTTTATCACCTATACTCAACCTGTCAGGCTTGATTTTTTTCATGAGCGGGTTTTTTATCATGAAGTAAGCATTTCTTCTTATCCACTCTTTCAGTTTCAGCCTTATGAGTTAGCCCTTGCGGGTAAAATTGTAAATGTGGTAAAGTATGAAAAGCTTGATCTTTTGCATGTGCATTATGCAATCCCTCACGCTTCGGCAGCCTATATGGCCCGACAGATTTTGCTCACCGAAGGGATCTACCTGCCTGTAGTGACCACCTTGCACGGCACAGATATTACTCTGGTAGGCAAGGATCCATCTTTTGAGCCTGTGGTGACATTTTCCATCAACCAGTCGGATGGCGTTACCGCTGTATCGGCTGACCTACGAAAAGATACACTTCAACTGTTTAACATCAATCGTGAAATAGAAGTCATTCCTAACTTCATCGACCTGGAACGCTTTCGTAAGCGTAAGATGGATCATTTCAAGAAAGCCATTTGTCCAAACAATGAAAAATTACTGGTGCACACCTCCAATTTCAGGAAGGTAAAAAGGGTTCAGGATGTTATTCTCATTTTTGACCGTATCAGGCACAGGATCCCCAGCAAACTGCTTTTGGTGGGAGATGGCCCAGAGAGGGTAAACATGGAGAAGCTATGCCGTGATTTGGGTAGTTGCAATGATGTTCGGTTCCTCGGAAAGCTTGACGCAGTAGAAGATGTGCTCAGTGTGTGTGACCTGTTTTTGATGCCTTCTGAGAAGGAAAGTTTTGGTCTCGCCGCTTTGGAAGCCATGGCCTGCGAAGTGCCTGTGGTATCCACCAATACTGGAGGGTTGCCGGAGTTGAACATTCATGGAGTGACAGGCTTTATGAGCGAGGTAGGGGATATTGACAGCATGGTAGCTCAGAGTCTTGAAGTGCTGGAAGATGCCAACTTACCCAGGTTCAAGGCCAATGCACTCAAAAGGGCCCAGGAGTTTGACATTGAGTTTATATTGCCTCAATATGAGCAGTACTACGAGCGTATACTCCAGCAAAAAATGGCTGAAAAATAGTGGGCACGCCGAAGGCGTGCCCAACAAATCCCTGATCTATCCCTGATCTACTCCTCATCCTGCATGATGAAAGGCATATTGCCATTGGTGATGATCACTTTTGAGTTTTGCGATTTAGATAGCTCACGCATTGCCTCGATACCTTTGTAGCGAATTAAAATCTCATTCAGGTTTTCATTGATGATCTTTTGAGCAGTGTTGATCCCCTGTGCCTCGATGATTTTACGCTCTGCCTCTTTACGCTCCTTTTGCAAGACATATTCCATTCTCTGGGCTTCTTGCTCAGCCTGCATTTTTTGCTCAATCGACTGGTATAGCCCATCCGGTAAGCGGATGCTCTTTAGCAAAATCGCCTCTACCACAAGTCCACGATCACCTAGTAATTCCGTCATGATTTTTGCGATATCCCTACCGATTTCATCCCGCTGAGCGGTATGCAGGTCTTTTGCATCGTGTCGTGCGGTCACATTTGCAGCGGCGGACCTTAGTACGTTGCGTATCACTTCTTCCCCCTCGTCCACACCCAAAGTCTCTACGATTTTAACTGCCGACTCAGGCCTGATATGAAACAAAACAGAAAATTCAGCCTGCACATTAAGTCCTTCTCTGCTGGGTAAAGACTCCAGTGTGACCGGCAGGTTAATGGTACGAACCGGTACCTTGATGACCCTTGTGAGAAAGGGATTTATCAGGTAGGAGCCTGAAGGCAACTCTTTTGGTTTTAATTTTCCAAGGGTTCTTTTCACTCCGACCTCGCCTTGGCGCACCACTTTGATACAGCTACTGGCGGAAAATCCGATCATGGCTGCGGTTATGAATACAATTGTTCTCATCGTTTTTGGGTTTTCAATTTGACTATTCAATCCCAATGCCAGAGCGAACGAAAAAGAGGGATATAGGATATTTTTTTGTTCTTTTTAGGAAAAGAATTTTTTGAGGCGGATGTATCCTTCTACTTCAGGGGTTACCAGGTAACGAATGCTTCTTTGATGTTGGATAGCCTCCCGAATAAAAGTTGCTGAGATATCGAGTAATGGAGCTAGTACCCAGCGTACAGAGGGGTGTTTCTCCAGACTTGCCGGACCAGCCTCCGGCCGGGGATAAACATAGAGTTGGTGGTGTTGCAATAGGGTCTCAGCGTTTTTCCAGCGGGGAAAGCTTTCCAAATTGTCGGCACCGATGATCAGCACAAATTCATTTGCCGGATACTTATCATGAAGCCAGGCAAGGGTGTCAGCTGTGTAACTTGGCCTCGGCATTCGCAACTCTATATCGCAAGCCTTAAATCCGGGATTATCATTAATGGACAGCTCCACCATGTGGAATCGGTCATGCTCATGGAGCAGGTTCTGGCTTTTCTTGAATGGGTTTTGAGGACTTACGACAAACCAAACCTGATCGAGATCAGTGGAGTCAAGCATGGTTTGGGCAATGATCAGATGGCCCACATGTATCGGGTTGAATGACCCGAAAAACAAGCCTACCTTCATTTTGTCTCTGATTCTATAAATCGATCAATGATCAGTTTTGCCTCAACCAGTGTCAGTTCGAGGACTTCATTGATAAGGATCACATCAAACTGATCAGCAAAACTCATTTCATAAGTTGCTTTAGCTAGCCTTTTGGCAATACTTTCTTCCGAATCGGTCTCTCTTTTGGATAGCCGGCTTTTGAGTACTTCGATATCGGTCACCTTTACAAAAACCGCCAGGGCTTTTGGCCCGAATTCTTTTTTGATGCTCAAGCCTCCCTTTACGTCAACATCAAACAAGATCACTTTGTCTTCTGACCACAGCCGCTCAATTTCAGATTTCAAGGTGCCGTAGTAATACCCCGGATAAACCTCTTCCCACTCTACAAAATCACCTTTCGCTACCCTCGCTTCAAACTCAGCTACGGATAAAAAGTAATAGTCTTTACCATGTATTTCATTTCCCCTGGGAGAGCGGGTGCAGGCTGAAATAGAAAAGCCAAATCGAGGGTCGGTCTTGAGTAAGGTGCGTACTATAGTCGTCTTGCCTGAGCCAGAGGGGGCTGAGAAGATGACTAGACGACCGGACATTCAGGTAGATTTACGGATCAGTTCAGAAATATGCTGTTTTAAGCTTTCTGGTGGGTCAATATAGAGAATATTATGTTGTACCAAGCCTTTCAAAGCACTTAGGTCTTCAAAATGTTGCCTGCAAGGCTTACAATACTGACCGATTTGGTCATAAAATTCATAGGCTGAGGGTGCAGCTGTTCCATCCACCATTAGCTGATGCTCCTCCTTACAAGTGCTGATCCTTTCGCAGTAATCGGTATTGTTTATTTTTGAAGGAAGCGTACTATTCATGGCTTTGATCAATTTGAATAGTTCCAAATCCTTGTGTGCGGGCATACTCCAACAGCATGTCTTTCAGTAAATTACGGGCACGATGTAGCCTTGAACGCACCGTTCCTATTGGAATATCAAGGATCTTTGACATCTCTTCGTAGGTGAATTGTTCAAGATCGCATAGAATGATCGCTGTTCGGAAATCCACGGGTAAGGCATTTAGGGCGTTGGCTACTTCATCTCCCAGTTTATCCTGCATCAGGTCTAGACGCAAGTCACTGTTTACTTTGTGTTCTGCTTCTTCAGAATTGTAAAAACTTTCAAGCTCATTGTAGTCCACCTTACCAGGCTCCTTGGATTTTTTCCGGAAGTCATTGATGAAGGTGTTTTTCATTATCCTGAACATCCATGCTTTAGCATTGGTTCCTTCTGAATAGGAAGAAAAGAAACGATAGGCTTTCAGGTAGCTCTCCTGAACCAGATCATTGGCCTCATCTTCGTCCTGAGTGAGCTTTAGAGCGAAGTTGTAAAGCGGCTTCATCAAGGGCATAAACTCCTTGAGGAAGGCTTCGTCTTTTTGTATTTTTTGCTGGTTTTTTCCGATGCCTGAACTCATCTTAGCTTAGCGGGCGGCGCACATTGTTAGGATAACCTCCCTGATTAAGAATTGTTACAGGCAATTAAGTAATTATTGAAAATCTGTGGAGAGACGATAAAGCAATATCCTCTTGTTGCCACCATCAACCACCATCACTACCCTGCGGAAATAGGCCACAGCTCTGGGCTCAAAAAACTGATTAAGTGCGTTTCCCCTTCCGCCAAAAGAGGCGATGATATTTCTTGTTTCCTGAGAACCTGGAGGAGGAACTACCCCTTCTGCACCGGCGTTGGTGAACTGAAAGAGACTGTCTTTCTCTGAATCAACAACAAAAAGATAGTTAGTGCCATCGCCAGTGATCGCCAGCCCGGTAGGTTTAGCAAACCTCAGGGGGTCATACAAGAAACGAGTGGATTTTGTGGTGTCACCAACAGCAAGGGTACGCACGGAATAAAATGCATTGTCCTCCGTTTGGGTGTAGCCTATCAATTGGGTTCGAAGGGCAACCCCATCTCCTAGTGAAGTAACAAAAAAGTCTCTGGAAGTGCTGGGATTGACCCGCTGAGGAGGTTGAACAAATGTGACCAGACCAAAGGGCTTTTTGAAATAGTCCCTGATATTGCCAAACTCCTGCGAAAAGATCTCAATGTTTGATCGGTACCTGTCCTGATCATCAAACAGGATCACCCCATCATCCGGCCCTCCAAACTGCGTGGTGGTGTTCACCGGCCCATTGCGTGTCACATAGTAAAAGTTATCCGCCAGCACGGCTATCTTGTTAAATACCACTTGCTCAAGCAGAGGCCCCTTGCTCAGATTAGCAGTTACATAAAAAGGATGGACAATAAGTTTTTTAATGGAAGCATAGGGTATCCCATAATTGGTACCACTTTTCAGCCCGATGCGATAGATGGCATTCAGGCGGTAGGAAACACTGTTTACAACGGTATCCACTGTGCCGAGTACGAGCAGATCCAGCCTTAGGTCCTGAGCGATGGCTTTTGCTCCAGGAACATTGAGTCTTCCCAATTCCCTGAATCCTTGGTCATAACAGATCACCTGCTGGGCTCCTTTATCCACCACATAAAGCAGTTCATCAAAACCGGCCATTACATCCGTAGGATCCAGATACCCGGAAAGTACCGGCTGAATAGGAATATAAGCTACAGGACGCACCTCAAAAACAGGCACCCCAAGGAAGTCGGTTGTGATTTTCTTTCCAAAAAAGCCCTCGCATGAGCTCAAAAGCCAGGGGAGGAGGGCTATGCCCAGGAGTATTTTGATTCTATTCACGCTCGTCCCTGTTAAGTCTGAAAGATAACCCAATCGAATGCAGCAGTCCCAGATGAACTGTTGGATTTACACCGTATTCCAAAAGCAAAGAATGCCTCCCAGCCGGTATCTGAATGCCAAAGCCACCTGTAGGGAATTGTTCTCCTGCCACATTGGCTTTGATCCCTGTTCTTAAAAAGAGAAGGGAGCGGAATTGGTATTCAATGCCCAGTCGAATGTTTTCCGAATCGTCGTTGGGGTGATTAAGTTGAGTGCCTACCATTAACTGATGGTTTTCGTCTTTGTAAGGCACAATTGAAACGCCAAAACGGAAAACGGTAGCCGCCGGATTACGCTCCAAGGAAAAAGTTCTGCGGTTGTATCGCACAGGGATGGCGTTCTGGTCTCCGGATAAGTTGGAGTTAAACCCAAAGTTTTGAACCGAGGCTGCAAATCGAAGATCCTTATAATCTGTTCGGTATAAAAAGCCCAAATCAGTTACAGCCGTATGCTCCCTGAATTCAGCCAGTTGCTCATAAACATATTTGAGGTTCAATCCAAAACTGAACATTCTCGAAAGCTTCTTGGCATAGCCTAATCCTACCGCTGTGTTGGCAGCATAAAAGAATTCCCCGGTGCCATCAGGTTGAAACTCGGTACGTTTCTCCATCCTGCTGGTGGCAAGGTTGGTAACGCTTAACCCAAATGCTCCGTCGTTTTTAGTGGGCATGGTTACCGCAAAAAACTGATGATTGATGTCACGCAGGAGCACCATATTCGAACTGGCCACTTGCAAACCTTTCAGGTCAGACATTGCCGCCGGGTTGGTCTGCATCGAGTAGGCATCACCGTTGAGCGTAATGTTGTAGCCGGCAAGTCCTACTGATCTTGGGCTGATGTCATTGTTCAGAAAAGTTAATGCAGAAATCCCTACCCTTTGTCCACCCAGATTAGGGAAAAGTTGCGCCTCCGTTTCGAAATGCAGCAACAGCCAACAGCAGAGGAAGAAAATGATTTTTTTCAACATGGCTTAAAACTGAAAGGCTACACCGAACATGATTTGTCTGGGGTTGAGGTACCTAGCTGGATTGAAAGGGGGCTCACCGTTATTCTGAGGATCGATAAATGACGGATCCCGATCGTTGATCGGCAAAGGATCACCCAATTCATAGCCCCTGCCTGTCACCGGATTGATGATTTGAGCATTCTTGTTGTTGAACACGTTTCTGACTTCAAAACTGAAGCTTAGTATTTTCTTGCCCAACAGCCTGCGGGCTTTGATGGGAAAGTCATACGTGAGCCTGATATCCGTCCAAAACCAATTGGAGCCTACTTTAGCAAACGGCTGGTCTTCGATTGGTTGGTAAATCGGGCGCCCATTGTCGGCTACGCCAGTTTGCTCATGAGGTGTGTACCTTAATCCACTTCTCCAATTGGTAAAAATAAATACCCTCCAGTTCTTTAAACTGTAGTTTCCGATACGAATGCTGGAGTCTGGAAGGAACGTAATGCCTCCCTTTGCTTCAAAAGGTCTGTCCCAGGCCAAAAACTGCTCCTTGGTGGCATTTACGAAACCATTTTGCCTGATCTGCAACTCTGACTCGGCAGCAGTATTTGATTTACCTGTTGCAGCCTGATAGGAGAAGGATGCATTCACACGGAAAATTTTACCCAGGCGTTGGTTGTAGCTGATTTCAACTCCTCTGATTCGTGCGTAGTCCTGGTTTATGAAAAAGGTCTTTTCGACAAATCTTCCCGTTGGATCAGCAATGATAATTCTGCGGGAAACAATGTAGTCAAACATGTCTTTGTAAAAGGCAGTGAAGCTAAATCCTAAGTCACGGGTGATCTGTGTTTTGTAGCCTAGCTCATAGCTGACTGAAACCTCGGGGTCAATGTCAGGGTTACCCAGGCTGGAAAGGAAGGAACGATCCTGGAAAACAGGATCAAGCCCTTGATACACAAAACGGGGGTGGGCAATGCGCATCGAGTGTCCGTAGTTAAAGTAGAGGACATTGTTATCCGTTACAGGGAAGGAAACATTGATTTTAGGCAGCAGTCTGGCTTTGTAGTTTCTGCCAAACACACCTACCGTTTTTCGCTCATAGTCATCTCTGGTCTGCTGCAGGATAGTGGTGGCCGGATTGGCAATGGCATCATCCACAAACCGTCCGGGAGCCCAATACTTAAACATAAGACCAACCCTGGCAATAATTCCTTTGTACCTTATCTCATCCTCCGCAAAAAGGCTTCCTTCAGCAGGGCTTACTTTCCATACATCACTGCTTGATCCTATCGAACGCAGGGTGGTCGTCAAGGTATCGTTGATGCGGATAGGGGCTCCTACCCAAGGGCGCTCGACATCGATCCACTGGAATTGTTGCTCTTTATGCTCAAAACCCAATGTGTAAAAGTGAACATTGCTTTTGCTGAAGTACGTCAGCTTTGATTTGATAGAATACTGGTCCACATAGTGGTCATGCCAATCGCTGCCAATACCTCCGTTGTTAAAAAGGCCGGGGCCGGGAAGTACGAAGACAAGGTTATCGTTCGGATTAAAAACGCTGATGGGGTCGCTTACAATGGAGGAAGGATCGTATACCGCCTGGTCAAGTGCCGAAGGCCTGAACTCACGCCCATTGGCATCAGAGCGCACATTTACAAACAGTCGGCCAAGAGTGGTTTGCAAGCGCAGCCTTTCCCTGAACGTATGGCTGTAATTAATTGCAGTCAGATTGGTGCGGTTGGTGAACGTGTTGGCCTTGTCCATATCGAGTGAAAAACGATACTGTAGGCCGGGTTGCAGGATTTGGTCATTCCCAACCACCTGTAACAAACGGGTGTTTTGGCTTACGCTGATGCTGTGCTGATTGGTGATGGTGATTTTGATGTTTTTCCTCAGGTTATAGCTGAGTTTCAGCGTATGGGAAAAGTTGTTGTCCTGCCGGGGAGCAAATCTGGTCCTATCAGGAAGGATTGAACTTTGTAGTTGGTCAGCTTTGAACCTGAAATAGGTATCCGTGAGGTTGGCATTCAGGGCTGTAAAGTAGGTGAGTTTGTTTTTGGTGAAAGGCATGGGCCCGGAAGTGGCTACATCCACGATGTCGGTGTTCCATGATGGGCCTGAATTTACCCTGAAGCCAAGATTGTCCCTTTGCCAGGTACCTGTAGTGATGTATTGATTAGTACCTTCTTTGATTTGGGTCAGGATCACACCGCTGGTGGCATCACCGTACTCTGCTCCTGCACCACCGGTAAGCACTTCCACTGATCCTATTGAATTGGATCCCAGGCCTACCCCAAATCCTGTACCTGCGAGAGGATCAGTTGCGGAAACCCCATCAATCACAAATTGGGTCTCATACACCCTGCCTCCCCTGATTTGTAATCCATCCGGTGACTGGCTGACACCTGCCTGCATGGCGACCACTTCCTGCACATTGTTCACATTCATCTGCTTGATTTCAGTACTGCTGATCTTTACCACAGAAGCAGCTGCCTCGATATCCACCAGATTTTTCTCTCCAACAACGACTACTGTCTCAAGTGTTTTGCCCAACTCCACCAGTTCTATATTCAAGGTGGTGACATCGTTGTTTTTGATCCGTATACCGTTGAAAATCTTTTCAGTGTACCCCAAGTAATTTACCCTGATGGTATAATCCCCTTGCTTGAGCTCAGTCAGTTGATAAAATCCATCGATATTGGTAGCGACACCTTTATAAGTGCCGACCACTGAAACACTGGCTCCGATTAAAGGCTCCTTGTTACCGGCATCGGTCACGACTCCCTTGAGAATCCCCTGGCCCATTGTCCAGCCGGAACAAAGGCATAACAACCCGATAAGAACGTTTTTACCAGTTAAATTCATTGTTCATCACCCTGTTAAACAACTGCCTCAAAGCCTGAGGATTTCCATTATAACCGTATAGATCCACGCTGAAAAAGACCATGTTCGTTTGCCCGTTGCCAAAGAAAGCTTTTGCGCCAATGGTTCTGGGTGGATTCCAGTTGCCAAACACATCAAGTTCGGCTCGGTAAATCGCCTGAGCACTAGGTTTGACAAAAAATGGTGCTGCATCCACAAATCCACCTGCATTGTACAATAGGGTATCAAACTCAGCCGTATTGGATGGGAAAGCCCTGAAACCTGGATAAACATCTGCACTCGTCTGCTGTGTGCTGTTTCGGATGCTGTCCATAGGGGTATAAAAAAACAGTCGTGACGAGTTTGAAAGTCTTCCGGTCAATTGTGTACTCATCATGAGCTTTTTCCCTTTGCTCAAATAGTTCTCAAACAAGGGTGCCGTAACTTCTAAGTAAAAACTATTGCTTCCCGACGAATACCAAAACAGCTTTTGGTATTGGCTGATCAGAATGTCAAAGTCGTATTGCCAAAAGCGTATTTGTGTTGCGGCTTGATAGTTTGCTACCTGTACCACATCATATGTCTGGCCTGCTGAGCTGAACGTACTTTGATAAATTTGATCGGCCTGAGCATCATTATGCGCATGTGCCAGTAACAGATTGCTTGAGGCTTTTCTTAAATAAAATAGTTTGGTGGTATCGGTATTGCTTTCAGCTCCGGACTGGTCCTTCACTTTTACATAAAGTACATTTGTTCCATTCAGGTTAAGTCCCGGAAGTGTGTTAGGCTCCGTGCGGGGGGATGTAATGCGGAAGTCAGGGAAAGCCGCAACACCGGAGAAGAGGGTAGCGGACATGTTTCCTTGTCCTGTCAGGTTATCCGGCACGATACGAACCATGTTTGCCCTTCGATTGATGGCTGTCCAAGGCCCCTGGTTGATTTTAATAAACAGACTGTCGATGGTTTCTTCACCATCCGGATCGTTGGCAATCCATTGAAAGCAGGCGACCAATTGGAGCGTATCTGGCCTGAAATAGGTATCATCAAAGGCAACAGTAGGAGGGGAGTTGCGAATGGGTATTTTTAAAAAGGCAGGACTGAGGTCTTTATTGCCATCATTATCTATTGACCGGATGTAAAAAGTGATATCACTGGTGTCGCCACCGGTAGTACGAAACCGAAATGTTGTATCCTGAGTGGTGGTGAATTTCCAGGAGATCTGATCCGTAGAGTATTCAAAACCTGTTACAAAACCATCTCTGTCAAACCCAAACCATTGCAAACTAACCAGGCTGGTGAGTCGGTCTGGGCCATCCAACTTAATGGAATTAAGGGCAAGCTGCGTTTCAGGGGCCTCGTTTTCGAGCTCAAAGCCCTTTTTACAAGCCGAAGTAATCCCTAAAAGCAGGATGAAAAAAAGAAGAGATCGTTGGAAGGTCATCAGGATCAAAAAGAAAAAGGAGGTCAGATGATTCTGACCTCCTCTGCTTTGATTTACTTGGTGATAATCAGTTTGCTACGCTGTAAAATAGCAGAGTTGAGGTTATCAACGACCTGAGTCAGGTAAGTACCTGAAGGCAGGTGAGCGATGTTCACCACATTGAATTGTCCTGAGAGCTTTTCATTTAGCAACTCTCTGCCGGCAAGGTCGAGAAGACGGAAACTGGTAAACTCTCTGCCATCAACACGAACAGCAACCTCTGTATTGGCAGGGTTAGGGAAAAAGGTGATGTTAAAATCCTTTTGTTCATTCTCTACTCCAAGTACAAGTCCTGTATAACCAACCACATCAGCATTGTTACGTGGATACAGCTTGTAGTTACTGAATGACCAGAACAAGAGACCTGTCATTGACTTGAAGCCACGGCCAAGAGTCACTACCACAGCACTTGCAGTATCGTTCAAAAGACCAGGGCTTGTTTGAGGAGTGATCAAAGAGACATTTGGCGAAGCTGGCTCAGAAGCATATCGGCCGGTTTTTACACGGATACCTACAGTTGGAGCAGCAACGCTTTTACCAATTCTGAACTCACCAAAGTTGGAAGTACCATCTGCATTGGTTTGAATGATGTACAAACTGTCATTAGGAGCAGGATCATTGTTTTGTATTCTCACCAACATGCCTTCATACACTTCAGCAGCAGGGCTTGTAGTAGCAAATAGTTGAGGCTCAAGTGCTACAGGAGTGATGGTTCCTGTACCGGCTGAAACCACACTGGTTACATTGCCAATGCGGGTAAAGCCAAAGTTTTCCTGACAAGTACCGGTTATTGTCACTCGATTACCTAAAGAAAGGGTAGCCAAAGCAAGGTTTCCGGTTACTTCAAGACCAGCCCACTGGTTTACACCTTCCTGTTGTATGAAAATGCGCTCCAGATCATTCTGTGAAGCTGTTACTACTCCGGTAACCGTTACAATCTGGTTTCTGTAAGGGCTGTTTCCATTTGCAAATGGCGTAAACTGTAGGTCTTGGATTTGCAATCCATTTGTGCTTACACGATAAAAAGTGTACTCGTTGGGGGCGTTGGTCGGGCTTAATGCAAACTGACTTGGAACACTACCCACAGCTCTTACGAAGTATTTCACATAGGCTGAGTCGGCCACAGCTGGAATTGTTGCTGTATAGCTACCTGCTGATGCAGTCATGGTCACTGAGTCCCAAGTGGGGTTGAAAAGGCCTTTAGCCCAAACCAAGCGAACAGTTGGGGTACCTTGAGTGAAGTTTACATTGGCAGTAACCGTTACACTTTGAGTAGGGGTTGGCGCCAGAATGCTTCTGCTTACCGATACAATTTGAGGAGCAACTGTTACTCCTTTGGTAAACTGTGACGTATCCCATGGAGAGATGGTGTAACCGTCTGTCCCTACGAAATTGATCATTCCTTTGATGCTGGTATAGAATTCACCTACCAAAGGAGGCACGAAGTTGGGATATACCGTGAGGCTAGGGCCCATTACAGTGTTTGTAAGAGTTGAGGCATTGGTTCTCATCACGTTAAAGGTAGCATATACAGTTACCCTGCACCCATTGCTTTCGATAACGAAATCCTGACGATTGGCTGAACGAATTGGAGGAACATCCACTACAGTTGCATTTTGGATTTCTCCATAAACACCTTCCCACTTTTCACCGGTAGCTGCCTGCCAGTTACGGTTGGCATCATTCAATTCACAGGCATTGATGACTACAGGAGCAGGAGCCACTCTTGGCACTGGGAAACGAGTCACATAACCTCCAGGGAAGTTGGTCCATATTTCCAATTGAGTTTCGTTTCCACTGTAGTTTCCGAAAGCGTTCACTATACCTACGACCTCTACAGAGTCTCCAGGGATACCGTTTGCGAAATCATAAGTACCAGCAGAGGCACCTGTATATTGATTTGGACGGTAATTGATACCGCTCCAAGGTCCTGTACCGCTTTGGATCCATACCCAGCGGGCTGATCGACCATCACTGGTCGAGTAGGCTTGTCCCGGCAAGGTTACCAATCGGCCACGTACTCGCACCGTATCGCCATGTCTCATAGAGCGGTCTCTAGGTGGTACAGCTATCAATGAGTCCTGAGGTACTTGCTGTACCTGGGTAATGGTCACCAGCGGGTTTGCTGTCCCCTGGCCAAATGAAACGGAGGCTGCGATAGCCAGCATTCCAAGACTGAGTAATAGTTTATTCATGGTTTGTGGATTTGGGTTGTTTAATCTTTAAATTATTTAATGATGGCAAATTGTCCGGTGGCGGCCTCGCCAGACTCGAGGTCTTCGACTGTAAAAAGGTAAATGCCTCTGGCGATGATCTGCTGATTTTTTGAAAGCAGGTCCCAGGCATGTTCCCCACCTGCAAAAATGGTTTCTTTGGTATTGGAAAAGGTTTCAAACCAGCGGCTTCCTGTTCCGTTGTAGCCTTCAAAATGCTCAAACTCATCTACCATAGCCCCGTTGGTGGTGAATACCTTGATCTTACAACGAGCAGGCAGGTTGGCAAACATAAGCTTACGATCTTCCGCAAAAATGCTTTGTCCCTCCCAGGATGCCCCTCCATAGTAGGGATTGGGGTACACAAAGGGTTTATTCTTGTCAATAGAGCCATTCGCTGGCTTACCCGGGAACACCCGATACAGATTGGATAGCTTGGAAGACTCAAGTGAACCTACATTGTTTTCAGGATCACCACGGTCAAATGAGGTAAGTGAAACAACATGCTGCCAGCCACTTTGTATGTTGTTCAGGGTGTACTTAAATTGATACACATTAGTGTCACCCTCAAACTGAACCGGTTGCGCAAGTCTGATGGCATCAAAGCCATTGTCAAAAAAGATTTTGTTGCCGGTACTGTCGTACGAAGCAAGCAGGGTAAGCGACTCTTCCAGGTTTTGGGCACCTTCCACGTCAAATCCTACCTTGGTCAGATAGAGCCTGAAGCCTTCAAAATCCTTTACCTGAGAAATAGGGTCAATGGACTTAAGTGAATTGTCTGTCCAGTAAATCTCAATTTTGTTTTCCGTTGGAATTACTTTGGTTTTTGGGATATCAGGAGGAGAGGGCAGGATAAAACGTTTGATCCTGCCGCTGCCATCGTCTTCATCTGGCTCAAGTATTCCATTGCCATTTCGGTCATTGCCGTAAAAAGCAGTCTGAACCCATTCCGCATTTTCTATTAGCTTGAGTCGCTCTTCAAGCCGGTTGTCGTTGACGGTCGTTGAGGCGGATGGGTTTTTTAAATAAGGAGCAAAAATAAAGGCATAATAAAAAACGATCTGATCACCGGGGTTCATAGTGGCAAAAGGACCCACGCTGTTCAGGTTGGAGCGGTTACCTGCCCGGTTAAGCTGCTGCTGGAAGGTGCCCACCGTTGCATTGGCGCATCCAGGAAATCCGATGCCGTTCCAACAGTTGTTGAAATTAAGCCCGGAACTCAACTTGTCATACCTCAGCTGCTCCGTGCCAGGGAAACCAAAAAAGAGGTTGGCGGTGCTCTGAAACTGCCAACACTGGTAAAAATTCTTAAAACCCGGATCTATTTTGGGATGACGGAAACCTGTTTTGTCTTCTGCACCTAGAAATTTTTGAGCAAAGTACACATTGGTAAAGCCTACATCTCCTGTCGCATCAAAGTCATAGGACATGTTCAGGGTGTCGATAAAGGCATTTCCACCTTTGTCAAAATAGGCAGTGCCACCCTGCCCGGCAGGGGTGAAGTTGTTGTTTCGTACAACGCCGTTGGTCAGGTAACCCACAAACACACTGTCGAGTACATTATTTCCAACATTACGAATGGTGAACTTGGCCACAACGAAGAAGTTGGCGAAATCGAAATTCCAGTTGTAGGTCTCCATGTCCACATCAATACCCATCGGTGTATGCCCTGACACTGGAATGCTCGTGCCTGGTACGATGATGTTGCGGTCTGTGAAAGTCGAGCGAAAATCCTGATGTGAAACCGCAGTAGGGTTGAAGTTTGGGCTGTTCAACAGGCTGGAAAGCTCCTGATAAACCAGACCGGGATTTGAAGTGAATTCAAAATTATTGGCTCCTGTGCTGTAGCCGCTGGGGCTGTCGTTGTATCCTGTACTTACCCGGAAATCTGCTCCGTTGACACGGGCTCCGACCCAAAGCCCTCCCTGAAAGGCACATTCGATCCCTGAATTAACAGGATACTCCACTGAAGGCTGGTTGTTGAGGTTAAAACTTCCACGAAAAGCATTTCCCACTAATCCGATATTCGAAATGGTCATGCCAATATTTGAAACACTGGTCACTTTTTCCTGATAGGTGGACTGGGCAAAAACCCCAATACTATAGGTGCAAAAGCAAAGGGTCAGAAAGAGGGACTTTCTCAACATGGGCTGCAAAAATACAACTCATTCAGGGGGGTAATGTTACCGGAAAATTATCTTTTCAACAGTTTTTTTACTTGCTGTTCACCCCTGCTATTCGACACTTTGAGGAGGTAAAGTCCATCAGGAAGGCCCGAATGATGCCTTTCAATGGTTTGGAGTTGCTGAGACGGGGATAATTCGAACTGATCTATTACCAGGCCCTGAAGGTCATGAAGGATCATGGCAAGTCTTTCCGTACTATAAAAACTCAATTTCAAATAATCGTTTTCAAAGTTAACCGATTGAAGCCAGTTCGCTTCCTGAGAAGCTGTCTCGAGGCTTTGAACGACAGGCTGAGTTACTTTTAACTTTAGCACCACCGGCAGATGGTCTGACATTTCAGCGAGGGCATTAACAACAGCAGCCGGAACACTTGTATTTGTAGGAGAATTGATGGAATTGTTCAACCGTAGACCATCCTGTCCCAAGGCAAGATAGCTGCCGGGAATGTATCCGACTCCCATACTGTCGCCCATCACCCTTCGATCGGCCAATATGAAATCAAATCGGTCATCCATCCCACCTCCGGCTTTACAAGAGCCAGAGACTGCTGTAGATTGAGTATGGAGTGGTGCAAATAATGAGCTATTGTTCCATGTACCATTAAAATTGACGGGATCTCTAAATCGAATGGCAACGTTGCTATTGTTGATCAAGGCCTGATAGGAGGCCTCATTGCTGCTGGGAATGTTAAAGTCACCACTCAAAATGAAGTTGCCATTGGGTTGAGTGGCTACCGCAGCCATGATGGCATTGGTTTGAGAGAGTCTGTCACTTGCATCAGTAGCGGTGCTTCCGGCTTTCAGGTGCACAGTGATTACATTCAGTTTAACGGTGTCAGCTCCAAGGGCCAGTTGAGGGGATTTGTAGTAAAACCTGACTAGATTAACATCTCTGAGGGAATGGCTGATGACCTGCTGGCTAAGATAACCTAGTTTGTTCTTGTTGTAAAAAATGCCATTGATGATGCCAGAAGAGGCATTATTCGTAGGGTCCACATATTCCCATTTTGTTTCTCCATTGATGTTCAGCGCCTGATTTCGGATGTTGAGAACATTAAGACCTATCAGCCCCCCGGCTGTGGTGCTAGTTATTTCATTTGCGGTAAACAAATCAGGCTGTACATGTGTGATGATGGTGTTCAGCCAGCCGTTTTTACTCTGGGTGTTGTTGTTGGTGTTGGTACAATTTGGCGGAGGGTTAATGTTGCCGTAGTACAACAAGTTATAGTGAATCACAGTAAGGGTATCATTTGATTGTGACCAACCCGGAAGTGTTAAAACGAGTACCAGTGAAAAGGAAACTAGGGTTCGGAGCAGCATGATGTGGTGATTCTGCTGCAAAGGTAGAGTTAAAAATCAGGAGACTGGGTTCTGATTGGAAATCTGTCTTCCAAAAACAATCACCAGCAACCAAAGCCCGAAATAGGTGATCAGCCCATTTAAAAGTACCAATTCAAATCCAAAGCGATATCCTCCCAAAAAGACTGGTGAATAATGACTTGCCAACCAGGTGAGGAAAGGAGATGCCAGGCAAACAAGGGGTATCCTTCTGTCAGAGGGTTGGGTTTTGTGAAACAAACCAAATGCAAAAAGGCCAAGCAGGGGCCCATAGGTATAGCCCGCAGCCGTAAAAACAGCACTTACGACACTTTGATCATTGATCCATTTGAAGGCAATGACCATTAAAGCAATCAGAAGGGTAAAGCCTAAATGTACCCTCATCCTCGTGCGCCTGTTTTTTCTGCTTTCTTCTTGATTCATAGCGAGTATATCCACACAAAAGGAGGTTGTAAGGGCGGCGAGTGCCGAGTCAGCTGAAGAGTAAGCAGCAGCAGTCACCCCAATCAGAAACACAATACCTGCTGCTGTTCCCAAAGGGCCAAAGGCAAGGGCAGGGAACAAGTCATCGGATTTTTGAGGGATAGGGAAGCCCGTTGCATCGGCATAGCTATAAAGCAAAGTACCAAGGCTTAAAAACATGAGGTTGACGACGATAAGTATCCAGGAAAACCAAAGCATGTTCTTTTGAGACTCCGCCAGTGTCCGGCAAGTCAGGTTTTTTTGCATCATATCCTGATCAAGGCCAGTCATCACAATGGTGATCAGCATGCCGGCTACCAGGTTTTTTAAGAAAAATCGTGCATCAAGAGGGTCGGTATAAATGATCTGGCTTTTGGGGCTATCGATGATATGTTGGATCAGGTCCATTCCTTTCAACTGCAAGGCGTCCCCAATCATATAAATGGTAAGAATGACCGCCACCAACATCGCAATGGTTTGTAAAGTATCGGTGAGAACAATGGTTTTAATGCCTCCCTTAAAGGTGTAGACCCAAATCAGGAATACCGTGCAGATCACCGCCAGCTCAAATGGTAAACCAAGAGGTTCGAAGACAGCCAGTTGCAACACGATCGCTACTAAAAACAGCCTGAAGGCGGAACCAATGCTTCTGGAAAGCAAAAAGAAGAAGGCTCCGGTAAAATAGGTGCTTTGTCCAAAACGATTTTTTAAATAACCATAAATTGAAACCAGACCTTGCTCATAATACAGCGGAAGCAAGTATTTGCGTATCACCCAGTAACCAAACCAATAACCGATCACCATGATGAAATAGGACCAGCCAGCCTGTCCTACGTAGCCGGGAATTGAAATATAGGTGACCCCTGAAAGTGAAGCACCAATCATCCCAAAGGCTACCAGGTACCAGGGCGAATGCTTACCTGCCTGAAAGAAATCACTGTTGCTGCTGCCCTTTGATGTAAAAATGGCAAACAGGATCAGCATGAGAAAGTAAGCTGAAAGGATTAAAAAAGCCAGATATGGGCTCATCAGGGATGGGGAATAGTCCGCAAGTGAGTAAAAAAAATCTTAATTTTGCATGTACACTTGATGATCAACACTCATTTATCGCATGTTATCACCAATGCATTCTCAACAAATCGCAAGTCCTGAAGTACTAGACGAAGTTCTGGAAGATATTGGCATTGAGTTAGGTAAAAAACTTATTGTGTATAATGACGATGTAAACACCTTTGATCATGTGATTGACACCCTGATTAAAGTTTGCCGGCATACTCCTGAACAGGCAGAACAATGTACCTGGATCATACACTTTAAAGGTAAGTGCGCAGTAAAAGAGGGTACTTTCTCTGAATTGCAATCTTTTCGTACGGGTATAACCGACAGAGGTATTTCTGCTGAAATCGAATAATCCTGCATGCTATTCCCTTCCCGTTTGATTGAAGAGGCCGTTTCAGAGATTGCCAAACTTCCGGGTATTGGTAAGAAAACAGCCATGAGACTTGCATTACACCTGATCAAGCAGGACAAGTCCTATACCTCATCCCTGACGCTGGCACTTGACAATCTGAGAAATAACATCACCTATTGCCTTGATTGCAACAACATCAGTGACTCTGATCGCTGCCAGATTTGCCAATCTGCCATGAGGGATCGAACCTTGGTTTGCGTGGTGGAAGACAGCCGTGATGTCATCGCTTTGGAGAACACAGGCCAATACAAAGGATTGTACCATGTTCTCGGTGGAGTGATTTCACCCATGCAGGGACTTGGGCCGGAGGAGTTGAATATCAAATCATTGATGGATAGAGTAGAGGCAGGAAGTATCAAAGAGATCATTCTGGCCTTAAGTCCAACCATGGAAGGGGATACAACTTCGTTCTACCTGTACAAAAAATTGAAAGATAAACCTTTAAAAATCAGCAGCCTTGCTAGGGGAGTGCCTATTGGTGGGGAGCTCGAGTATGCGGATGAAGTTACCTTAGGCAGAAGTATTGTGACCAGAACTTCTGTACAATTTGATTAAGTACTCTGATGCTCTTATCCGTCATCATCGTTTCTTACAATGCCTACCATTTTCTTGACCATTGCCTTGCAGCAGTGTCTCAGGCGATGCAGGGTATTGACGGAGAGGTAATTATCATTGATAACTGCTCCGCAGACGGATCTCCAAAACTGGTCAAAGAGAAGTTCTCTCAGTTTACTCTGGTTGAGAATAAGGTTAACATTGGCTACTCCAAGGCAAACAATCAGGGGATCCGCTCTTCACGAGGTAAGTATGTTTTACTGCTTAATCCGGACACTGTTGTGCAGCCCGATGGCTTCAGAAAGTCACTGGAGTACATGGAGGCTCACCCGGAAGCAGGCGCTTTGGGTGTTCGCATGGTCGATGGCAAGGGGAATTTCCTGCCTGAGTCCAAGCGAGGGTTTCCAGGCCCTTTGGTGTCTTTATATAAAGTACTCCGCCTTCATAAATGGTTTCCGGGTTCCAAGAGGTTTGACCGATATTACTTAGGCTACCTGCCAGAAAATCAGACCAACGAGGTCGATATACTCGTGGGAGCATTTTTGCTGCTTCGAAAGAGTGTACTGGATAAAGTAGGATTGCTGGATGAACAGTTTTTTATGTTCTGGGAGGATACAGATTTATCTTACAGGATTACTCAGGCCGGTTATAAAAACATCTACTTCCCTGAAACGACCATCATTCACTACAAAGGGGAAAGCACCCGTAAAGATACCCCTGAATACATAAGCATATTTTATGGGGCAATGAATGTGTTTGTTCGAAAGCACTTCCCTGAAAACACCCTTTTTCAATGGTCAGTTCGACTTACCTCTTTGGCCTTGATGGTGCTTACTTTTTTAAAGTATTGGGTACGCAGGCTTTTTCTCCCCATTTTAGATTTTGTCTTGCTTTTTGGGGGGATGATCTGGCTGGTCGACTTTTGGGAGCTCAATTACAAATACCAGAAAGGCTTTTTTCCTGACACGGTCCGGCAAATTGCTGTACCGGCTTACGTTGCGGTTTGGATGATCAGCACCTTTTTCAGTGGTGGTTATGACAGGCCTTTCAAGTTTCATCGGATTGTAAGGGCAGTATTGTTCGGTACATTGCTCATCTCTGCAGTAACCAATTTTCTGCCGGAGTATCGCTTCTCCAGAGCACTTATTATTCTAGGTGGATTTTATGCCATTTTAGCCATGATGTTCAGCCGGTGGCTAAACCTTTTAGCCGGGAGCGGAAAGTTGTTCAGATGGCCCAATCAGCAAAAACGTATCGCCATCGTGGGTAGCAAAGCGGAGTTTGAGCGCATCAACAAAGTGATTGAAGGCACAGGCCTTAAAGCTCAGATGCTGGGCTACTTTCATTCAACACATGATGATGACCATACCTATCTCGGCCCTGTAGAGGGGCTGTCAGAACTTTTAAATGTTTACCAGCCGGATGAGCTTATTTTTTGCCTCAAAGACATGAGTCTGGAGCAGGTGATAGCAGTTATGAGTCTCCATGCCAATCAGGTGAAAGAATATAAAATTGTGCCGGAGGGGGAGAGTTATGCCATAGGAAGTGCATCAAGCAAAACCCAGGGAGATGTTTACACCCTGCACATCAGATTAAATTTGTTGATGGCCTCAGCCCGTAGAAACAAGCGGCTTTTTGATTTGGCTTTTAGTTTTCTGTTGATTTTACTTTTCCCTCTCATAGGTTGGTTTCTACTCCGTCCGTTTCAGGCGTTTTTTAATGCATTGCGAGTGTTGGGAGCGAAAGCAAGTTGGGTTGGCTATGCCGTCAAATCAACAGCAGATCATGAAATTAAACTTCCCGCTTTATTGCCGGGCATCTTAAATACCGGAAGCACATTGGGTACAGCGATGCAGGATGAAGCTGTCCTGAGACGGCTGGATTTTTTATATGCCAGAGACTACCATCCCGGAAAAGATATTGAGATCGTATGGAAGTCGTTGCGCCGCTTAGGCAGCTCCACATAACTCATCACCACTTTACGCCTTTTGTAATTCTTAATGCTCCGTCAAACAAAATTGTTTAACGCAGCGGGGCACCTGAACATCTTATGGACAGAAAACAAACCAAGACTTCAGGAACTCATGAAAGCACGTATTATTCTAGTAATGACTATTTTAAGCTTCTCTTACTTTTCGTTTGCA
This sequence comes from Cytophagaceae bacterium, assembly GCA_027488815.1. Taxonomy (GTDB): domain Bacteria; phylum Bacteroidota; class Bacteroidia; order Cytophagales; family JAIYAX01; genus JAIYAX01. The sequence continues at coordinate 500,790 of JAIYAX010000012.1, forward strand.
GAAGGTAAGGAGAGCCCTTCAGCAAGAGAAGTTGCACTTCGCTCTACTTCAGAGCAATTGACCAGTAAAATTTCAGAAGCGGGACTTTCCCGATTTATGAAAGAAGAAAACAACGTCATGATCAGCTTTATCATTGACGAACAAGACCAGCTACAAGTTCGTGGCTTAAGCTGCAGTAACCCGGAATTACGTACTTTATTGATTGAGTCTGTACATGGAATGTCCTTGAGCGGCACTGAAATCATCAGGGATCAACTTATTCGTGTGCCTCTCCACCTGAATAATTAAGAGCTGAGCCTAAACCAAAGGAAATCATGAAAAAGTTAATCTTGTCTTTAGTACTTTTTGGCCTGAGCTATACCTTGTCAGCAGCCGGTATTGATGATGAGGCTGAATTGTTAAAAAGAGCTTCAGTAAGCGTGTGCAAGACAGTTGAAAAAGCGTTAAGTCATCCGGAGCTACAAAAGTTCCGGCCCGAAGGCACTCAGGCGATCTTGCATATCAAAATCCTTCAAGGCAATAAACTTCATATCCTTGACATCACTTGTGAAGACTCCCAAATTATTGCAGTAGTCAAAAGACAATTGGAAGGTACACAAGTCAATGATGTTTATGATTTCAGCGGCAGATTTTTTAAGGTGCCCGTAGAGTTTAAAGAGTAGTTCATAGGGTTAGGTTTTTCACACACACCCCGATGGTTTATCGGGGTGTTTTGTTTATAGTCTTTTTAAACGTTTTTTCAAACCTTCTAGTTGAGTATCAATTCCTTTTCGGGTATCTTCTACATTTTGGTCAATTCGAATTTCAGGAATAAGGCCTCCCTTGGGGGCATTTGGGGTAAAGGTTCCCAAAATCGGCAGATCGACTTCTATTTTTGAGTACGGAAGCCTTAGAAAGAATATGATCCCGGAATTCAGTCCTTTCAAACTTCCCCCTGTTGGTTCTCCCACAAGTGTTCCCATATTGTTTTCCTTTATGGCCTCAGCCAGTATAAGTGAAGCAGAGCTGTTACTCCCATCCACCAGCACATAAAGCTTTCCATCAAATGCAAATGGCCAGGGTTTTACTTTCTGGATGGTACTTTGTTTCAGTCGGTAAAATGTACTGTCGATTCGTTCGGTTTGGTTTCTCAGGTCATAGAAGGAAGTATCCCAGGTACTGATATAAGGTCTAAAGCGATCAGGTACCCGTTCAAATCGGGTTTTGGTTTCTTTTACCGGTAATTGCATCGTGTTTTTGTTCAGACATTTACCCAAATACAAAATGATCTCATCCTGTCCGCCCTCATTCCCCCGAAGGTCAAGGATCAACGTACTTACTTTCTTACTATGAATTTGCTTGAATGTTTTTTTCAAATAGGCCTTCCAATCAATACCCAGTATAAAACCATCAAAGGTCGACATGCGCAGATAAGCTGTATTTTCGTTTTCAAATGAAAGACTCCTGCGGGATGTTTGGGTCTCCTGATTAGGATAGTTCAGTTCGATGAGTCGCTTTCTTTCCAGAGGTGTCAGTGCTGCAACCACGATTTCCTCTTCAGTTTTGCCTATTTCTGTTTGATAGGAAATGAGAAATTGGCCTTTGGTATTGGGATATAACAAAGGGAAATACACATCAAATGCTTCCGCCGAACCATCAGCCCAAAGGTTTAGATCAGCTTTAATTTTGTAGGGATTGCCACCATCCGATTTTATCAGCTTTGAGACATTTTCAAGTATTTCAGAAACTGGTACCTGATTGATTTGCAGAATTTCAGTTCCGGGTTTCAGCCTGTCAGTAAAGAATGCACTTTGCCGGAGAAGCATACGATCCTCAACCACTTTGAAGCTGAATGGAAGTTTATCAGGGCTTCGGATGATGAGTTGATTGATCAAAGCCTTTTGGTTGAAAAAGCTAGGGAAGGTATGCCCACATTGAAAGAAAGCGGTGAGTTTAGAGTAGTATAGAAACAGATCGCTGTATCTAACCTGTTCGGAAAGACTTTCTTTAATGGAGGTGATCATACTGTCCATCTGGTCGGCCGATCGGTAACGGTATAGCCCGGGATGGAGCGATTTTAAGGCATCAACCAAAAGGTCCATCTCCTGAGATACAGCATAGGCATTAAGTGGAGGTACATGAAGTGAAAGTATGTTTTGCTGCAAGTTCCATACAGACTCAACTACCTGACTTTGCTGATCAAGAAAAGCCACCCTATTGTCTTTTAGATTTTCAAAGGTGACCGGCTTCCCTTCAATGACAAACTTAAATTCCAGCCACTGATCTGAAGCATGTTGAAAGGGCACGATAAGTTCAAACTTACCCATTTCGGTACCTGATGGTTTCATTTCCATGCTTTTGAACCAACTCAGAGGTTCCACATTTCCACGCAAGCCGACTTTTGTTCCTTCGGGTAAGTGCCTGGCATCCAATAGAAACCGTAGCTCTGTCATGGAATTAGTGCCTGCGAGCCCTGCGAGCGAATGAATTAACAGGATTGTTAAAAGCAAAATCTTCATGTCACAATAAGTTTAAATGAAACGATTTGTTTGCCTCATTCGCTTTAAAGAATTTTTAGCTAGTTTCTCAAAAGGCAGTCATGATTATTGATAAACAAAAACGGCAGCTTTAGCTGCCATTTTTGTATTTGCATTTGAGTTGCAGATTAGTTTTGGTTTCTCAACCAGCCTTCAGCATCAAGTTCTGACTTGAAGAAGGCATGGGTGGCAACTTGCTCTTGGTCTACATTACTCATTACATCCTCTACCGACATCATCCCAAAAATGTCCTCAGGCATTAAGATGGCCAGGCGCTTAAATCCTGCTCCGGCAGCTTCAGTCGCCCACTCACTTGATGACCATTCCTGATCTTCAGGAGAGATGGCACCCAGTTTTCGGGTATCTGTAAGCACTTTGCCACAGTTTTTGCTTTTCATGGCTTCAATCAATTCATTCATTCCCTTGCGAAACTCAGATGAGCTTGGAGTAGTCGTCCAATTCATTTGCAGGTAATTGTCTTCGGGGCGATACTGAATGGTTAAATAATCGGTCTTGAATAGTTCCATATTTGCTGTTAGTTTTTGTAAAAGTATAGCAGGTTAACCTTTTGTAAAACAGCAGGTTGACTATTTTTCAGATTCGCTCAAAACCTCATGTAAGTCTTCAGTTGCTTTTTAGGTTTTACATCTGGAGGCGATCGGTTATTGGCAAAAGGTTTTTCTTGAAAGCCATTTATAGGGCCAAATTTCAACTTCTCAGCCCCGGTACACTTTTCTTTTTGTCAGGTAGGGTTTTAGCTGGAAATAGCTAAATTGCTGTAAGAAATACATGTAAGAATTATGAAACAAACCTTGACCCTGTTCTGCCTGATGACTGTTATTTCTTTTGCTCAGGCACAAAACAAAGCACGACCTGCCAAAGAGCTAGAAGCTCTATTGCCTAAAAGCAGCCTAAGTGGCTTTACCCGAGAGAAGCCCAGCACCTCAAGCATGAACATGTCAACCGATCAGGCAACACTTTCCGTAAGTTTGGCTTCTGTCAACTATCAGGCTGAGACCAAAAGCATCTCGATTCAGATAGCTGATTATGTGACCGATAAGCAGAGCTACTCCGCCCTCTGTACCCCATTGAATATGAATATCAGTTTTGAAAACGATGAGGGGAAAAGCGAAACTAAGTCCTATAAATCAAACAGATTGTTGGAATCGATCAGTTATGCTGCAGAAGGTACAGGTGGAAATTGTGCCTTGACATTGTGTATCAAAGACCGCTTTTATGTATCGATAAATTATGACGGAAGCACTGATTTACAGCCACTGTACCGCTTTTTGGATGAGATGAATCTAAATGCCCTATAGGCTATTTGATACAATTCTTTCTTTGAATGCTAACATATTAAAATATGTTGTACTTTTGTTCAACGTTCTTTCGGTCATTGATTTTTAGCAAATTTCTTACACATGGTCTCAAAGGCCTTGTTTTGGGAGAGGCGGTACTCTGCAAGGGTGCGAATGTTTACTTGCAGCTCTGTATTGCGCTTTCCTCGTTTGCCGGTCAATACCAATTGAATGGTTTTTACATCACAACTTAACTCTCTAGCCATCAGATGCATGTCGCTAGAAGAAAGTTTTGGAGAATTTGAACCAATTGTTTTACTTTGTTCCTTATTTGGGTACATTAGTTTGACTGTCTTTCTGTACAACAAATAAATAGCTAATTTTCTAATCATGGGAAACGAAATAGAAGATGTTCATACACGTCTCTGGACTTTTGTTCAGTACACGGGAATGTCAGAATCCGCTTTTTGCTCTAGGTTGGGTTTTTCCAACGGGTTTTTAGGCAAAATCATTAAAAACAAGATCTCTTTTGGGATTGATAAGGCCCAAAGAATCCTTTATGAATTTCCAGAGCTCAACTGCCGCTGGTTGCTGCTTGGTGAAGGTGATATGATCACCCGAGGAAACTTCGGGAGATACAACGATGTACCTCCAGGTGCTACTCCAGAGGAAGAGATGAAAGATATGATGGAACGCCTTGCCAACGAAGTTGGTCAATTAAAGGTGAAACTCCACCATATTGAGACACCTGCCAAGCCTAAGAAGTCCAAATAGGGCTTCTTAGACTTATTGGACTCCTAGTTGCCTGGCTCTTTGCATAGCTTGCTCAGCCATGCTGCTGTTGCCTAGTTGGCTATACGCATAAGCCATGTTTCGGTAGGCCTCACCGTAGTTAGGGTATAACTCAATTGCTTTGCCAAGGTATTGCAAGGCTGTATTCATATTGCCCTGCCTCATGTAGTTATTTGACATGCCTTGCATGATCAGCACTTTGGCTATTTCATTGTACACCTCCGGGCTTTGTCCCTGAGTAGCGTTCATGGCTTGCTCCAGCGTTTTTAAGGCTTCCGGGTACCGAGCCAATTGTCCTTGAACTCTGCCCAGGTTGACCCAGGAGGAGGAGTAGTTGATCCTAAGCTCCGTAGATCGTTTGAAGGCCTCATACGCCCCATTCAGATCATTTTTTGATTGTCGGCAGTAGCCCAGGTAATTCCAGGAAATGTAGTTTTCAGGGTAAAGTTTCAAGGAGCTTTTGAGAGCGCTTTCCGCTTCATCGTATTGGCCCAGATTTAAATAGCAAAAGCCAAGCTGATACCAGGCTTCCTCACAGAGACTGTCATAGTCGAGGTATTTGCTGAACTCAAGAGCCGCTGAGTCGAATGCATTTTGCTCCATATGGACATATCCCTTTTGCATAAAGTCATTGGGACGTTTTACGATCGCCAGGATTGGAGTGCCATCAACCATAATGGAGTGAACAGTGCCCTTCGGTGGGAATATCCCACTTTCGATTTGAGCTTTTGACATCGTCCTGGTTGAGATGAGGGCAAAATCCCAGTTTTGCTTGTACTTCTCATAGTCACGGCTCCAGGTGACGACAATGCTGTCATTTACTTTTCGGGTGTAGTAGTTCGCACAGTTGGTCTCTGCCGTCATGGTAATGAGACCCGGCCCTTTTTTGAACTCAGGATAATTTTCAAAGATCCAGTCTACTCCTGCCCTCATACTGTTGCCATAATAGTCCGTTTCAAACTTCCCATAGGCACCATCAACTCCTCCGATTAGTTCATTGAAGTACACATATTGATTGGGGTGATTGCGAACCATCCATTCTACTGTTTTGCCAGTATAGGCCAAAAGCAGAACTGCCACAATAATGGCTATTGCTTTCTTTCGCAAATGGGTCACCAGATAGTCCCAAAATACAGCTGAAAGAATTACAGCAAACAAATAAACAAAAATGGTGTGCCGCCAGCCATTCAACAGCAGTGATTTTTTATAGGCGATATAGGCCAATGGAAAAACATAGGCAAACAAAACAGCCCAAAGCATCCAACTGACATAGCGCTTCTCTTTCACAAGATAAAGGATCCCGATTGCTCCAAGAATAAATCCAATAACGACCGGCACCGGGTTCGTAATGGCCATAAACAACGGTGAATAGTAAGGTGGCACCTCCTGCATGTTGATTTTCTTACCATTGAACAGTTCGTAGGAAACCACATAGTTCACATTACTAAAACCCTTAAGCGCATTGAGGGTATTGGTTATAGGATCCTGCTGCCCATAAGGCCAGACAGCAAGCACCATCGCATAAGAAATGACAAACAAAACCAACACCACTTTGGCATAAGGCCAGATCAGCTGAATACCGGTCTTAAATGACTGGCTCCTGACGATACCCACCCATTTGACCAATAAAAACAATCCCAGGTACCCAAAGAGCAGCAAGCCTCCTATCCGGATAGAGTTGGTAAACCACAAGCTTAACATGGCCAATGTCATAGTAGACAGGCTGGGTTGAGGCATTTCTTTGACCACTCTGAGAATGCACAAAAAGGACGCTATGAACCCAAAGGCAAAAGGGATGTCCTTGGGATTGTTCATAGAATGGCCAAAAAAGTGAGGTGAGATCAGCATAAACACAAATGCCAAAAGTCCGGCCCTCCAGCCGGCGATCTCTTTAGCCACAATGCCAACAAGCACCATAGCTAAAAAACCTAATAGTGCATTGAAAAAGTGACGGGTTTCATATTCGCCAAATAGCGGAAAATTCTCGTTGAAGAAAGTAGTGAAGGTGTCAAAGAAGCTGCCATAGTAGATCATGTTATCGTACATGGCTTTTGACATGTCAAATACAGATTTGTCTTCACCAAACGTGCTTAGGTATTTGTAAATGTCTTTGCCGTAATCACGTTGAATACGTTCATCCCAGGTGATGCCATAGTCAAAACTTAACATAGGCATGCCGATCAAAAAGAGCAGGAAAAGTGCAGCAAAAATCATTCGATAAGCGGGAAAGCCGGGGTCAAACCAACTCTTCTCAGGCACCATCAGGTCAGAGGCTCTAGACTGTAAAGCCTTGATGGGAAGGGCAAAGAACCAATAAAATCGAAGGCTAAAGGCTAATCTTAGCAAAAGAAGAAGCTGATGAATCAGCCGACCTGTCTTTATTTCATCAGCTAGTACAGGTGCTTGAATTTGACCTATGGACCGGCCTGCCAGTCTCGAAAGCCAAAGCAATTCCAGTGTTGATTTACATGAACGCTCCTTGCTTAGGCCAAGCAAAAACTCCTTTTGAAAAACCGCAGCCTCAAGAGCAGCATCTTTTGTTTTTACGGGGCTAAGCAGACCTGAAAAAAATCGAAACTTCCCGAGGAGCAAGGCAGGCATTCCGGTAACTTTATGTGCCTCTTCCTGGCTTCCGTTGCGGGTAAAACACCAGACATCATGATCGTTGATCTTTTTTTCAGATTGGATTTTTTGCTGAATCTCGGCTATCGAAAAAACAAGGTTTGAAAACAAAGGCAGCACCCATTCGTTTTCTGCTGCCGCCGCAGCCTCTGGTAAGTCGCCTTCCACATAAAGCACCTGGTTCTGTTCAGCTTGGCTTTGACTCTTAAGTAATGAAGCATCACCATAGACTACCCACTGAACATCTTTTGACTTGCTGATGGCATTGCCCAGAGCAACATCATCCAGAGCTTTAGCCTTCACCAGAATACTGATTTTTTTACCAGAAGAAACCACCGGCGCTGATGGGCCTACTTTGCCCGGTTTATTTGCCTTCATACTTGGGGAACTTGCAGTTGAAAAATATAGTGATGCATCAGGGTTATGGGCATCCTGATAAATGTTTCTTTCCTAATGGTAAGATGTTGATCCCTGAACACTTGCAGATAATGTCGGTAAGGCCTGAAGTTGAGGGGAACAGGGACTCCTTTTTTCATTTTATTGAGCACCCAATCCTGGCCGGAAGTCCAGATTTTGTCAACCGTATTGAGATACATCTCTTCCACTACGATCAGATTGCCTCCTGGCTTAGTAACTCGCTTCAATTCCTGGATGTAGTATTCAGGCTCAGGCGTATGGTGGAGTGTTGAAATCACCATAGTAGTATCAAAAGTATGATCATGAAATGGGATTTCTCTGCTGTTGATTTGTTTAAAGCTCAAAGCAGGATGGTCAAGTATTTTTTTGTCAAGGTTTTGATCTTCGATTACATCCATACCTGTGATTTTCAGGTTTGGATTTAAATCAATCAAGTGCTTTGCTGTGAACATATTCCCACAGCCAAAATCAAGTATGGAGCCATTCTCCGGCAACAAGGGCAAAACAGCCTCTGCCAGTACTCTGGAGCGTTTTCCTGAAAGCTTCTTATACAAAGGGAGTTCAGCAAGAAACATGTTTAGAAATTTATTTTGTGGTCTATGATGTATTCCGGCCTGTCTTTGACTTCGTCGAATATGTTACCGATGTATTCACCCAATACACCCAATGTGGTGAGCTGTACACCTCCAAAAAAGATAACAGAGATAATTAAAGAGGCCCAGCCCGGAGTGGTTTGAGAGTTGGGAGAATAATAGGCGATCACGGCTGAAATGCCCAAAACCAAACCGATAAGGATCGAGACAAATCCAAGGAACAATGCCAGTTTTAAAGGTTTTTTAGAAAAGTAAAACATGGCAATGGAGGCAAATCGCAGCATTTTGCGCAAAGGGTATTTGGTTTCTCCATATTCCCTTGCCTGCCTGTCGTACATAAAAGGCACTTGTTGGAAGCCCATCCAACTGATCAGGCCACGGATGTACTTATTCTTTTCCTTCAATCCGTTGAAGCAATCAATCACTTTACGGTCCACAAGCCGGAAATCACCGGTATCTACATAAAGGTTTACTTCTGAAATATAATTTAGAAAGCGGTAGAAAGCTTTGGCCGTCCACTTTTTGAACCAGGTTTCGCCTTGTCTTGACTTACGGACCCCATAAACCACATTGCATTGCTCTTTGATGTAGACCTGCACCATCTCAGGAAAAAGTTCTGGGGGGTCTTGTAAGTCTGCATCAATGATGATGGCTATGTCACCTGAGCAATTTTTCAGTCCGGCAGCAACTGCAGCCTGATGGCCGAAATTCCTGGAGAAACTCAATATTTTCACCTTTGCATCCCTAAGAGACATCTCTTGTAAATGAAAAAGGGTCTTGTCCCTGCTACCGTCATTGATGAAGATCAATTCGTAATCTCTGATCCAGCCAGCATTAAAAACTGCGGAAATTCTTTGATACGTATGGCCGATCACTTCCTCCTCATTGAAGCAAGGGATCACCACAGATAACTTTAAATCAACAGCACTCATTTGCTAGACTTGACATAATACTGCCCTCCAATGGGCAAAAATGAAAAGAAAGGCTCCAGAAAAAACAAGGGCCGGAAAATACGATGCCTGGGGAAAAACAGGGTAAAACGCTTTAATGCATTTTTGAATCCTGACTTTTCAGTGAGGGTCATCAGGTAGCCGGGTGTAAGCAGAACGGCATCTTTGTCGAACACACAATCTCTTACAATCCTTCTGGTCACTGGGTTATAGGGGTTGTGTTCAAAATTGTAAAATACACCTCCCTGTGCCAATACACGACAGGTTTCTTTTAGCAAGCTTTCATGTAAGGCAAAGTTGACATGATGCAGCGTGCCCACCATGAAAACCAAATCAAAATGATTGTCAGGAAAAGGCATATTGGCACCGTCGTAGACGATAAACTCCGCATTAGTTATGCCTCGTGATGTTGCATTGGCGACGATTTCTTCACTGATATCGATACCTATTATTTCAGCTTTGGGGAAATACTTCCTGAAAAATCTGGCAGCATTACCATCTCCGCAGCCTACATCTAAAATTCTTCTGATCTCATTTCCTGACTCTCGATCGAATATCTCCTTGATCCGGTATTCGCTGAAGTAGTCAGAGTTGCCTCCGGTGAGCCGGATGTTCTGGTTATGAATATCTCTGTAGTTTCCGACAAACTGATTGAAGTCGTCGTAAACACGTTTAGGTTGCTCCACTTGCTTTTCTTACTGGGTCGAAAATTACCTCATTTTTATGTGAAGGTAAAAGCAGCCCCTCAGGAATTCAATCTTTCCACCAAAGTTCATTGCCGCTGACCCATAGCTTCACTACCCATAAGTCTGCACAACGCCCTCTTGCCTCACGCCCATCGTGCAAGCTAAAAGCGTAAGCATGCATAGGACAAACCAATTCATGCTGGTCATTCACAGCACCGGCCTGCAGCTTGGCTCCTGAATGAGGGCATTCTTCTTTGACCAGATACCATCGGTCATTTTTACTATGCACCAATACATACCGTTGAGCATTAATGCTCAACCCTCTCATGTTTCCACAAGGAATAGATGTGGCAAAAAGGTCCAGACGGTCGGTTATCAAAATATTTTCCATCTCACAACAATTTCTGGGCTGTTTTCGTGCTTAGCCGGTAAATACCGGGTAACCCTGAGGAAAAAAAATCGTTTCTAGGCATGCTGTACCTTAGCCAAACTATGTAATTTTACAACAAATGAAATTCCGATTACTCATATTATCAGCATTCTTCGTTTTCCAAGGGATCATTAGCTCAGTTGCCTATGCTCAGGCCGTTCAATTGAAAGAATTAAAGCTTGATGCAGAATGCTACCTACATATTTTCTCTGAAGTCAAGGCACCTCTGGATCTTCAATCTGCCGGCCTCATTGTGCGACTTGTTTCTGAAGGTGGTTCTTCCGAAGGTATTGAAATTATCCTGCTAAATCAAGACCGCCTGCCTATTCGTTCACTTGCTGCGGATGCTTCAGGTACCGTCATCTTTAAGTCATTGGAGTGCAAGCAGAGCTATTATCTGGCTTCAGCCGGAGAGCGAGGCTTATCTGTAAAGTCGGTTCAGTGGCATCCTGAATGGGGCTTTGAAACAAGCCCTCTCAGCATTCAACAACAGTACAGCGATGAAGGGCTACATGAGATAAGTCTTAGGCTCAAAGCCATTGACCTCACTACTGGTAAGGCAATGAGCAATCTTGAATTTCACATTGAGCACGATGGCAGTATTTTGAAAAAGGAGTATACCGAAGAGGATGGTAGTTTGGTATTCGAGCATCTGCCAACCGATAAAACATACAAGATTGTCACCTCTGAGCATATCCCGGAAATCATCATCATCAACCTGTTTGATCATAAATTAACTCCTCTCAAAAGAGGAACGATCTAAGGCCAGATACCCTGTTCGGCGATTTCGAGTACATGTCCGGAAGGGTCATGAAAGTAAAACGACTTTTTACCAGTGGTCCATATCTGTTCTGTCAGGATCACAATTCCAAGACCGGATAGCCTCTTTTTCCAGCTTTCATAGTCTTCTACTTCAAAGGCGATGTGTTGCCTGCCGGAAGCATAATGATAAGGCAAGCGTTGATCCAGTGCTGTTGCCTCGGGATTGAACAACAGCAGCATGTGACCATCTTTTAGGCGATAGAATACATGCCTCCCCGCCACTTTACCGTACAAGTCAAACCCAAGTGTTTGAGAGTAGAAATTTTCAGCCAGCTCCAGGTCACGATGGTATAGGCAGGTTTCTTTGATCAGCAATGGTTTCATAAAGGAAGGTTTTTAGGTCTGGCTGTGTAGCTTTACACCCGGCTATACTTTGGACAGGTGAATATCGGAATACTTTGCAATTCAAGGGCCTGGGGAGGGCTTGAACTTAACAAGATTGAACAGGCTTATGATTGATTGGACAATTATGAAGCTGATTAAGGTTTTGGAGTATTTCTTGGGTTTTTTTTGCTCCAAAAGTCAGGCTTAAATGATTGGATAAGAAATGAGCACTCCACCTATCCTTTATGAAGACCTTAGCCAATTGCATGAACCAATTCAACCTTTAATTGAAGAGGCATTTAGGAAATCAATTAAAAAGGGTCAGTTCATTCTTGGAGAAGAAGTAGAGGCTTTTGAGCAAAAGCTTTCTGAATCTACTTATCGAGATTATGCCATTGGGCTTAGTTCAGGAACAGCTGCACTTACGCTTTTGCTTAAGGCGATGAAGGAGCAAAATGACCGACGAATGGTAGTTTTACCTGCTATGGTGTGCATGCCTGTGGTGGCAGCGGTTGTTGAAGCTGGGTGTGAGCCAATTTTCGTTGATGTTTCTTTTGGTCGATATACGATAGATCCTGATTTGGCAGATGCTGCAATGAATGATAAGGTATTGGCATTGATTGCTGTGCATCTGTACGGTCATGTATGCGAACTTGATCGACTAAAGTTGCTTTGTGAGCGTGATGGTGCATACTTACTTGAAGATTGTGCCCAAGCCCAAGGAGCACTATGGAAGGGGAAGCCTGTTGGCAGTTTCGGTGATGCAGCAGCTTTTAGTTTTTACCCTACTAAGCACCTCGGGGCCTTAGGTGATGCCGGTGCAGCAGTTACCAGCAATTCCGAATGGGCTGAGTATATAAAAAAGGCTCGAGAGTATGGTTCTTTCACACGAGGTCCTTATTCTTTTTTAACAGGAAATTACAGAATGGATACTATTCAAGCTGCAATTCTTCTTGCCAAATGGCCGTATTGGATGGAGTGGGTAGAGAAACGAAATACACATGCCAGACTCTATTTAGATCAGTTGATCGAGATAGGTCTTGAATTGCCTAAAAAAGTAGTAGAGGCTAAGGATGCACAACATGTTTTTCCGGTTTTATCTTCAAACAGAAATAGACTTACTCAGCAATTACTGGAGTTAGGAATTGAAACAGCCCAACACTACTCTTATGTTTCAGCTTTGCAGCCGGTTTTTAAGGGTAAATTCATTTCAAAAGACTACCCTGTTGCATGTAAAGTAGCAAACGAACAGATTAGTCTTACATGCTCTGCGGTTCATAAACAGGAAACCATTGAAAAAGTTATAAAGCATTTAAAAGTTATATTGAATTTTGGTTGATTTCTATTTTACTCTGTCGATGCTTTTGTTTGAAATTTTAAACTGAAATTGATTTTGAAAAGACAGATTATTTGGTCTTATATTAAACAAACTATAGTCTAATCCAAGCTTCAGGAAACATAAAGGAAGTGTCTTTTGAACTACCAGCATACCATGATTTAGGAGCAATTTTTTTGCCTTTTGATGTTGATAGGTAGGCTCCCCACCAACTGAAACTACTATTTGCCAATATATGGTGTTCGCATTGGGACATAAGTAACAGGTCCAAATGGGCTTGCTCACTGCTGTTATGATTTACATAGTAAGTATTGTAGTCGACTTTTAAATTATTTTTCACCCACTCGATTTCATCAGAAAATATAAAGAGTTCAGAATTTGGATTTGCGTAGTTGTTTTTAACTAAATAGTCAATTGCATTAAGATAATAATCCATGGAGCATAAGCCATGAAATGAATTAGCATGAATATTTCTCACATAGTCTCCCCTTCTTATATGAATAGCGATTGAATTTTTTGACCTCATTCTATCGGCAATAGTTCTATTTTCATTATTAAAGTAATCCACTGGTTTTAAAAATAGTGATTTAATTTCATGCTCATTGCCTAGGAAATATTTGTGGCTTTGCCAATACCCTTCTAAATACAAATGTTTCTTTTTATTTCCGGTTATTTCTGTATATTCAATATGCTTTTCCGTGACTTTATGTATACTGCGACCTAGCAGATGATTAAGAACGTATTTTAACTTGTTCTCTTTGTTTTCAACCCATTTGAGGATGTTTAGGTCATAAAGTATAAAATCGCCTAATTCAAATTTATCAAGTTCAAATTTTCTTGACGTGATATTGTTTTGATTTAAAGACTGATTAAACCATGATAAATCAAGGAACAGCTTGGTATTTAGCTTTTTAGAAGTAGCAAATCCGGCAGCAAATTGGAACATCTGATTGCCAAGACCACCCATTATTTTTACAATTACCATTTAAGTAACCTTTTGATAAATAGCTTGAAGCGTTTGCTTAAGGATTTTCTTTCGATCATTGAAATTGATCTTATTTGCTTTTCCGAAAAGTGCTGACGGTTGAGGTATAATTGGTCTCCTGAAACATGGTCAATGTCACTTTTGATGCAAACGAAATCATTTTTATTCATAAACTGTTCGATGTCATTTTTAAGCGGCTGACCTTTATATAGTTCTACTACCTCAACTTCCATCCATACAGCCTTTATGTTTTTCATTTTTTCTCCACATCCTTCCAAGACCAATAATTCCGCTCCTTGTACATCCAAATGAATAAAATCTATTTGATTCAGCCCATTCAAATTCATGAAATTATCCAACCGTTGAGTTTTTACTGAAATCTCTTCTTTAAATTCCAGCCAGGGAGTTGCTTTTTTTATCTCAGAGGAAGGTGGTAGAAGTGAGCTAGATTTATTTCCAAAGTCCCAATCTAGATCACTTGGTCTATCCTCTGGTCTGCCTGAGCTTATATAAAAAGTAGCTTCACCATCCTCATTTGATAAGGCTAGTTTATATGGTTTTATTTTGTTGTCTTTTTTAAATTGGCTAATATTTTCAATGACCAGTTTAAAGTTGTCATCTCTAGGTTCAAAAGTAAATACTATTGCATTTTCAAATAGATTACTATACTTTATTGAGTCTTCACCCTCACATGCTCCAATATCAAATATGATGAGACTATCGGATTCCTTGAATGTATTTAGCAAAACATCCTTTATGTTTAAATCAATCTGAAAGTAGCTTCTACGGTCAAAAGTCATATTGAAAGGTTTAAAAGTGTAAACTTGTAAGAGAGGATACGGAATTGAAGCAAGTCAATCTAAATAGCTCAAATAGAGTGTATCTCATATATTCAAAGTTAAAAATTACATTATTAAGACTTTACTATATTCTTGTTTATTAAGTCTGAATAAAGATTAATGTTTTTGGCAACGTACTCCGGTAGATAAATGAAAGGATCAAAAGACTTAAACCGACTACCAGAGTCAAATAGGTCTCCGCCTTCCTCAATGATCTTTTGAACCCTTTCCGGATTTTTATGGTAATCGGTATCAAATTCGGTGTGTTCGAATGCTCCTAGTTTTTCAACTATTTTTTTCCAATCTCCTAGAAAAGAAAAATGCCAACCACCGTTTGGATGAACAATGATTCCTTTTTCTCTTTTACCTCGATAAAGTCTTGTTTTTTTAATTGAACTAAAGTCTGAGTAGTTGAGCATAACGCTGCCATACCACCAGTTTGGAGAGTCATTTGGTCCGATAACCGAGAAAGTATTGAGAAAATAGTTTGCATATAATTGCTCAAAAACATGAATACCAGGTTTGCCTGCTTCTGATCTGACTTTATCGGGGTTAGGAATTTCATCAACATCAGAGACGATAAGTACATCCCCCCTTTTGAAGTTTTTCAAACCTCTGGTTATTTGTTCTTTTTGATAATTACCACAATCCCAAGCATGTGGAACTCGAAATTTATCCCAACGCCAAGAAGGAAATTTTTCAATGATGATATGCTCTATTTTGTGAAGAAAGGGTGCAAAACGCATTTTGTTTTCTTCAAAATACAGGGGTTTCGGCTTTTTTGTAAATGTTTGCCTACTTTCTACCAAAATGAATTTGTCTACTACCTGATCAAGAACATTCAGCCTAATTTCAAGAAGCTCAAGTTCATTAAAGAATGCGAAGCCGTCGTAAATCATAAATCACTAGCAAGATAATTTAATTTGTTTAATATTTGAGCCATGATCAGTCGTGAATATTCTGCGGAATCTGGAAAAAGAATTGGTATTCTATCACTATCTGTGGCTTGGGGTGGTTTAGAAATCAATTTGGTCAAGCTCGGTGTTTGGTTAGCACAGCGTGGGAATCATATTGTTTATTATAGTGTCGAGCATAGTCGAGGTGTACCTCGAGCTCAAGAAGCCGGACTTACGACTGCTATTATCCCTGTTAAGAGAAAGTATTTAGATTTCAGAGCTGCCAGAGCGTTGGGTGTTTCAGCAAGTGAACATCAACTTGATTGTGTCATTGTAGGAATGTCAAAAGACATTAATCTATCTGTATTATCTAGATTATTTTCTAATAATAAATTTAAGATATTCTATCTGCAGCAAATGACTATAGGTATTACGAAAAGAGATCTATTCCATACTTTGCTTTATTCACAGCTTGATGCCTGGATTACACCATTGGATGTTTTAAAAGCTGAGTTGTTAACAAAGACTCGTATTAATCAGGATAAAGTAAAAGTTATACCCTTAAGTATTGATATCGAAAAGTTTGAATCCTCCGCTATAAATACTGTTAAAGCAAGATTGGAATTGGGAGTACCAAGCAATGCTGTAATAGCAGGAATGGTATCAAGGCCAGATCCGGGAAAAGGTCATCGTTTTTTTATTGAAGCTTTGGCTAGTCTTAAGAAAAGAAGTATAAGTGTTGTTGGCTTAATTGTTGGACTTAAAGGCCTTTACGAAGATGATTATGGATTAGAGATGGAGAAGCTCTCTGAAGATTTGGGGCTAATTTTAGATCACGATATTTTCTTTAAACCCTTTCAGCCTGATCCAGCTATTGCCTATAGAGCTATGGATGTTTTTGTTATGGCTTCATTAGAAGAGACATTTGGAATGGTTACAGTTGAAGCTATTGTTGCTGGAATTCCTGTAATGGGTACTGAAAATTTAGGCCCTAAAGAGATATTAGAGAATGGTAAATATGGGTATATGATACAAGTTGCAAATTCAAGTTCCATTGAGAATGCACTGATAGATTATATTGAACACAAGCCAGAATGGGAGCGTAGAGCATTATTAGCCAAAGAAATGGCTGTTCATAGATACGGCCATGAAACAATGTGCAAGGCTATTGAGCAAATGATTTGAAATATGTTTAAAGATCTTTTGATATGAACAACCATTTAATTCCTATTTTTAGACTCTTTATTTTATGTCTTGTTTTTAAAAAGGTAAGTGAAGAATAGTCAAAAATAAATGACTTTAAAACGTGAACACCTGAATTGGTTCGGTGTAACAATCTAATGTATAAATTTTGCAAAAGAATCTTGAAATTAGTCATATCAAAATATAGTATATCATTATTCTCCTTCATTAGCGCACTCAATATTTTAATAAGCTCACTAAATTCCTGTCCTTTCACTTTGTCTTCATTAAACAACTTAATCGTTAAGGAAGAAGGGTAGGCCGAAAGACAATTAAAAATACCTGATAAGTATTCGTACCTAATGAATGATGTGATTCTTTCCTGAGCTTCTTTTCTTACTGAAGAAATTTGTTGCTGATGTATGCGATAGTTTAAAAGCACTTTTTGAAGATTACTAAGTCTGCCTCCTTGTAAAATTACTTTAGTCCACATTTGAAAATCTTCGGCATGGCGGTATGAGGAGTTATAACGGATATTATGTTTGTCAATAAATGATTTCCTCATAAATGCGGTGGGATGCGCTATCGGTGTATGATCAAATATCATTAAACAAAGCGACTCATGATCCGCAGGTAGTTTGACAATAAGCCCTTCGGGGAAGTGTTTATACCAGCTTCCAATTACTGCCAAATCAGGATTGTTTTCCATCAAATCATATTGTAGTGCCAATCTTTCATGCACACAAATATCATCGGCATCCATTCTTGCGATATACTTTCCTCGACTTACTTCAATTCCCTTATTCAAACTATCAATAATACCAATATTCTTTTCATTTTTAATCAAGAAAATGCGATTATCATTATATGATTTAATTTTATTCAAAGATTGGTCGCTAGATCCATCATCTATAATTATTAATTCGAAGTCTTCAAAAGTTTGATTTAAAATGGATTCTATTGACTCTTGAATATACAATTCTGCGTTGTGTACAGGTAACAAAACGCTAATTCTAGGTGCCGAACTTATCATGTTCTTAAGATCTATTTTCTATAGGAGTAAATTATTCTGATTGATTTTTTAAGCTATTTTGAAAAGATCCCGATAGCTTTCATTAAATGTTTTAATATCAAATGCCTTCGATTGCTCATAGGCATTTAAAGATAACTCTTTCCTAAGTAATATATCTTTCTTTAACTGAATAAGTTTATGAGAGAATAGTTCGATTATTTCTAATTCATTATTTGAATTAATCAATAAAGCATTTTTATTATTTTCAAGCCTGTTTGGTATATCGCCAACTGCTGTACACAATGGAATGCAGCCATAGGACATTGCTTCCATAATTACCATTGGAAAGCCCTCCCTACAGGATGATAGTATTAGAACATCTGAATTTGTATACAATTCTCTTAATGCATCTTGATCATTAATCTCTCCAAGATAGTTTGAATTCGAACTTAATGTATTTACTTCATCTGGGATAAAGCCAACATAGGTAAAGAAGATATCATGATTACTGAGTTTACTTGAGACCTTTTCAATTATTTTTATTCTTTTTTCTGGCGAGGCTCTTCCAATGTAAATGACATCAAGTCTTTCGTTAGAATATTTTTTTTCAATTAAGGTACTGGGTACATTTATTCCATTGGAAATAAAAACTATATTTTTAATGTATTCTTCAGGGATACTATTTGATATATATAACTCAGATAATTCTTGTATTGCTTTGTGACTAATTAATGCCCTTTTGTCTAGGTATTTGACCACAGGCAGGCTCCAATGTTCAGCAGCTTCAATGTTATCAGAGAAAGCATGAATTAGGTCAAACTTGAGAATTGAGGGATTTATAGCAGGAAGGATTTGGTAATACAGTTTTGAGTTGCAACCAAATACGTATATTGGGTTTAACTTATTTACAGTTGAAACTAATAGGTTCACTACAAAAAAATTCAAATATTTTTTACTTAAACAAAATCCAAGATCAAGTATCGCTGATTTTGAAGAAAATTCTTCAAGTAGTTTATTGTTCCTGGAGATGTTAGTAAATATGATGAGTTTTCTTGCTTCAGGAATTGCATGCAGAATATCAATATGTACTCTTTCAGCACCACCGATATGATAAAATGGAAAAAAGAATATAATATCGTATTGTCTCGACTTGATGCTTTGCAACTTAGTAATACCTTTAAAAAATATAAGCCAATATTGCGGTCTTAAAAATATCTTAATTAAGTTGATTAAGAACATTTATTTTACTTATTAAGTTGTATCTGATTTAAAATTGATAACACAGCCTTTTTGTCAGGTGCTGGTATCTCACTAAAAGTTATTCCTTCTTTTGATTTAAAATAGTTTTCACCATGTGCTACATTCATTGACCAGGATGATGAATTTGCAATTGTACTGTTTTTCATACATTCAGAAATGTTGTCTATATAGTTTTCACTATCTGCAAGGTCTGCGAACCACCAAAAAGGTGACGTAAGCCCTTTTTCGGCAATTTGATAAGTGTGTTCAACATGTTCCCATGCATTGTAAAAATTTTCATCCATATAGCCTACTTCCTCAATTACAGATCTATGGTAATAGGAAAATGCTCCAACACAATGTCGATACAAAGCTATTTCTACATTTTCAGAATAAGGAATTACTATCCTTGGGTCAGGAGGACCATTTTCGTTTAGCAGATGTCGTTCTTCATGACTAATTCTTCTTAGTTTAGGATGAAATAGTTTAGACCTAAAAAATAACTTATATATTTGATTTAGAGCTATTTTGAACGGGTTTAATGGTTTTAAGATCGAAGGATTATCTTGAACTCTGTTGTGTGGACCTTGTAACGCATAATTCAAATGTCGCAATCCTGAAACTTTAGAGGCTTTGATATACGCTTCAAACACTAAAGGATTTTTAATCAACACATCATCTTCAATAAGGAATAAATGAGTACAATTATTTCTCATAAGAAATTTCAATGCATCATTTTTGCTTACAGCTACTCCTTTGTTCTCCGAATGTTGAATAAGTACTGCATTTTTGGGATAGACATCCTCTGGGTAAGGTTTACCATCGTTAACAACTACAAAGAAGTCAATACAATCAGTTATTAAATGCGCTGATTGTTGAAACTTACTCACCGAGTTACATGTGATAAGTCCAACCCCTATACTCTCATTTACCAATAATGGTTCTGGTTTCATTCGTACTTACTTTTCTAAATTTCCATTTAAAATACTGCCTTACAAAAAATCGATAAAGCGGAAGATGATCGAGAGCATGTAGTAGTAGATTTGAGCTTAAAAGAAAATTTGTATTGGTTGTTTGAATATAGCGAGGTCTCATGAAATAATTGTACTTCGATATCAAGTCTACTTTTATTTTTCTAAAGGATTTATTCACATTTCCCTTCGATTTATGAATAAGATTGAAATCCACAACCCATGAAGAATAGCCAAGCAAACTGGCGATCAGACATAAGTCAGTTCCATATAAATGGAATCCACTCAGATCACGAGACACTGATAAGTTAGCACTTCTTTTAATAACAATAAAGCTTTCATCTACAGTCTGCACTCTGGAAGGAACCGTTCCCCTGATAGCATATTCGTTTCCAGGTTCTGTTACTCTATAGATAATATTTTTAATTCCTAAAGCTCCGGCATTTGAAATTACAGCCCAATTGGAGTCTTTTTTTTCTATCTCATCAATTAATGTCTCTAATTTAGCTCTATTGTCAAAGCTTAGAAGGATATCCTGGTGACAAAAAATTATGTAGGTTCCTTTTGCATCTATCAGAAAACGATTTAATCCAGAGTAGCCATCAAATGTATTGTCTTGAGTATTGTCAATAAATAGATACTCACATTGTTCAGCATTAAATCCAGCATTCTGAAATGATGATTTCATTTCAATATACTCATCCATTCTTGTAACCAATGTGCAAATGGAATAGTTGTACTGATCGATCTGATCACCAATTTTAATCATATAGAAATGTTATATATGAAACACATAACAATGAATAAGGTGTTAAAACCGTATGATTGAGTAATTATTCCGTTAGTTTCAAAACTACTTTCAACTCGCAAAATTACCTTTTTCTTAAGAATTTCAATAGCCTATATTTTCATAAGTTGTTTGCAAACCATATCTTAATGGGTTGTTGTTAAAGTAT
The DNA here is from genome assembly GCA_027488815.1 of Cytophagaceae bacterium. GTDB lineage: Bacteria > Bacteroidota > Bacteroidia > Cytophagales > JAIYAX01 > JAIYAX01. The sequence continues at coordinate 521,656 of JAIYAX010000012.1, forward strand.
TTATGAAAATCCAAACATCAATATTTGCCTATTTCCCGATACTTTAAGTCACTAATTAAACTGATGTGATTTGGGATAGCAAGTCAGCATTTAGCTTGGTTCCATAAGTATTTGTAAAGAATCTTGCTGCTACTAAGAGTTTTGCATGATTTTCGATAGTCACTGACCGTTTACTCAAAGAGAAACATGACCCAACAAAGAAAATCATTGAATTGGTTTAAAATTACAGCATTTGCAGAGGGGGTTTCATTCATCCTTTTGCTTTTCATTGCCATGCCATTAAAGTATCTTTTTGCTTACCCACTTGCAGTCACCTGGGTAGGTTGGGCTCATGGAGTATTGTTTACAGCTTATTTGGTTTTGCTATTGCAGGTCTGGATAGTTGAAAACTGGACCTTTGGGAAAGTTGTTTTAGCTTTTGTAGCCGGGCTTATACCATTTGGTCCTTTTTGGTTTGAAAGAAAATACCTGCAATAGAGCTGTTTAGACATCTGACTGATCTTCAATTCTCTGCATTTCCTTTAGCTTTCGGTAGACACCTCCCGTGATTTTGATCAATTCATCGTGGGTACCCCTCTCCACGATCTCCCCTTTGCTCACCACAATTATTAGATCGGCTGATTGAATGGTGCTTAACCTATGAGCAATAACCAGAGAGGTTCGGTTTTGCATCAATTTATTCAGCGCATCCTGCACAAGCTTTTCAGATTCAGTATCAAGTGCTGATGTTGCTTCATCTAGCAATAGAATAGGTGGGTTTTTTAGAACTGCCCTTGCAATTGATATGCGTTGTTTTTGCCCACCACTCAATTTTACTCCTCTATCACCGATTATAGTGTCATAGCCATGTTCCGATGCACTGATGAAGTCATGTGCATTGGCAACCTTGGCTGCCTGAATCACCTGCTCTTTGCTGGCATTTGGCATACCAAAGGAAATGTTGTTGAAAATGCTATCATTAAACAAAATCGCCTCCTGATTCACAATACCCATCAAACCCCTCAAAGAGTGTACTTTGCAATCTCGCAGATCGACACCGTCTATGAGGATGCCTCCTTTCTGAGGGTCATAAAAGCGAGGAATTAAGTCTGAAATAGTGGATTTCCCACCTCCTGAAGGCCCTACTAAGGCGATAGTTTTACCCTTGTACAATTCAAAACTAACGTCCTTTAGAACCGCTACACTGCCATAACTAAAGTGCACATTCTCAAATCGGATGCTTTCGTTAAAGTCTTTCAGCTCTGTAGCATTCGATTTGTCTTTTATCACATTTGGTGTGTCAATCAATTCAAATACACGTGTTCCTGAAGCCAAACCATGTTGAATAGCTCCCCATGAGCCTGAAAGTGACTTTATGGGTCTTGACGCTTGAGAAAAAATGGCGATATAGGTGATGAACTCATTGGCAGTTAGTTCGCTACTTTCGGATAACACCAAAGAACCACCATAAAGGACGATAATGCTCACAAGTATTACTCCTAAAAACTCTGACACCGGAGGGGCCAACTCTTGTCGACGAGCAATAGATTTAAGTATTTCAGTGTATTTAGTGTTTTCTTTCAAAAACTTATCCTGAGCATCTTTTTCAGCTCTAAATGCTTTGATCACTCGCATACCTCCCAAGGTTTCGTCGAGGTAGCTGATCATTATGCCAAAAGAGCCCTGTGCATTGTTTGCCTTTAGCCTTATGCTTCGCACAATCCTTCCTATGATCAATCCTGAAACTGGGATTACGATTATAGTGAAAAAAGTGAGTTGAACCGACATGTAAAATAATACAATGAAGTATCCGATGATTTCCGCCGGGGCTTTGAAGAATACCCCCAAAGTACTGGTGATACTGGTTTGAATGACCTCAACATCCTGGGTGATCTTGCCCATAATGCTTCCTTTCCGTTCGTTTGAAAAGTAACCTAGATCTAAATGGAGAACTTTATTATACACCGCCTGACGAAGATTAAGCAATGTATGATACTTGAAATTTTCCATTATTCTGGAGCTCAGATACCTGAATAGATTAGTCAGGAAAACAGAAATGATGAGTATCACAATCACAAACTGTAAGGCCCCCATTCGACCATAGCTGTCCATGATCCTATAAAAGTGATAGTTGAACAGGTCCAGAACATAGCCGGCACTTAGGTTGAACTCAGGAATTTGAGTGTAATCCTTGGCCTTATCAGCTCCCTCAAGAAAGAGCACATTGAGCACCGGAATGATCATGGCAAAGTTGATCAAGCCAAACACTATAGAAAGTAGAGTAACGATGACATACGGTATCGTATACCTGCTAATAGGTCTGGCATAAGCCAACATCCGGAAATAGAGTTTCATAAAATAGGGAGAGGGTATAAACCGAATTGCATGAGGCCTGCAAAAATAGAACTAATTCTGCGCCAGCAGGATTAAAAACGTTCAATCAGGGAGCTGTTAATCTCTGATTTCAGTTCTTTGACAACATCTTGCAGGTATTTTTCCGGCTTCTTTTGTGCCTTCTGCAATGCCAGAAAGTCTTCTCTTGATTGCTGAGCCAGATTCTGAAGCTCAAAATAGGCATTTATCCCATCCTTTTTTGCTGAGGAGGGCATTAGTGATTGGATCATCTGTGTAAAACGCATCTTCACTTTCCAAGACCATAGCCCCTTTTGTGAATGATGGATATGGTGGAAAAATGCCCTGTTTCTGACCGATACTTTTTCGATTTCTCTTTTTTTGTGGTAGTGCCCAATTGTGGTCGATGCAGGGTGACGACAGATTGAGTCCGGTTCGTAATAGCATTTCCAACCCATGCGCCAGGCCCTGAGCCCCAGATCTGCATCCTCCATGTAAAAGGGACTGAACAAAACATCAAATCCACCTAAGAGCTGCAATTTTTCACGATGAACAAGCGCATTTGCACCGGAGAGAAAAAGGCTGGGCCACCATTGCGATTTGGCCGAAGCTTTAGCCGGACTGTAGTTAATGGTAGTATAAAGTTTTGAACCTTTGAGCATTGGGTATTTTGCTCCATCTTGAATTTGAGCATCTTCCAAACCAATTATTTTCCCCATCACTCCAAAGGTGCTCTCTTGCTCAAAATACTTGAACATAGGAATGAAAAAATCAGGGAACAGTGCCACATCAGAGTTGAGCAGGAAAACCAATTCGTAAGTCGCTTTGGCAATCCCCTTGTTAATTGTTGATGAGAACCCTTCGTTTTTTGAACTTTGAAGACATTTAACATAGGGGTACTCTTTCAGTAAAAAAGCAATGGAATCATCAGTTGAGCAATCGTCACTGATGATGATTTCAAACCGATCAGTGCTCAGCTGTAATGCTTCCAGAAGCAATGGGAGATTTTTTCCAAGCAAATGAACCCCATTGTAATTGGGGATGACAACAGAAATACTTTTGTTCATGGGCCTTGCAGTTCTACCATTTTTCAATGATCGCCTGTACTTCATTTACCTCAATTGCTTCGATGCAGGCACAAGGGCCTCCCTTTCTACAATCATTACAGTTTTTTCGCAGGGTAATATACCTTGCTTTGGGTCCCAGAGGAGCCCAGCGCCCGGCATGAATAGGATGCATGGGCGGATATAATCCAAGAGCTGGCTTTCCCAGAGCAGAAGCCATATGCAATGGGCCTGTACTGCAAGCCAGCAGCCCATCGGCTTTTGAGATAAAACTCAAAAACTGAGCTAAACTCATGCTTCCGGTAAGGTCTTTCACATGGGAAGGTGCTTTTCCCCAAAAACCAGAATTTCGGATAAGATCGCCTTCTTCTTTTGTGCCGGTTATCAATATTAAAAATTTATCAGCCGGAAGTCGGGAGCAAAGCAGAGCATAATGGCTAAGTGGCCATTCTCTTGCACTACCTCTTGACTTGGGATGGCAAATAAGCTTAAACCTGCTATCCAGCAGAAGCTCATTGAGATCAGAAGGTAAGTTTTCCTTGGGCTCTAGTTGGTACATTCTGCCCATTGCCGGAAGGCTTAAACCATCGTGAATACCTAATGGGTGAAGCAGGTTTAGGTTGAGCTGAGCCTCATGCAAGTCCGAGTTTTTTCTTGTGAACCAGATGTTGCGATTACCATATATTAAATGAAACCATCTGCGGGAAGTGCCTACTCGGAGTGGAATACCAGCCTCAAAGGCCAGCTTTGAGAGGCTTCGGTCTGGAAACGCAAACAAAATAGCCTCCGCTCCAGTGGCTGATAATTTCTTTTTGCCTTCCATGAGATCCTCAACCGCAATAAAGCTGTCTACAGAGGGAAAGGCATCAATAATTGACTCGGTATACCTCTTCCCTAAAAAGATGACTTTTGTTCCTGGTATATGTTTTTTAATCAAAACAACGAGGGGAAGAGTCAGAATTACATCTCCTATGTTATCTGTTCGGCTCACGATGATGGCTTTGCCTTTCAGTCGCTCACGCAGTAAGCTTCTCCTATCTTCCTGCAAGAGGTAATAGTAGTGGCTGTACTTGATGTAATTGGCATAGCTACTCCCAAGGCTCATCATCAGACCATGCTTTCGATCCAGAATTCCACCATTGAGAAAGTAGTATTTGAAAAAAGTAAATATTGGGCTTAGCACCAGCCTCCATTTTCCCATCAATTTTCTTTTTCGCAACAGTTCCAGGCCTCCATATCGACCGTAGGTGTTCATTTTGTTAAAGAACTGATCAAGGGATCGAAAACTGTAATGATTCAAAGAAAACTGTAGCCTGCCTAGTCGTTTCTTATCTGTGATATGCAATCCCTCGTGCAGGATCTTGTTGTTAAAATCTACTTTGTCCTTGTTGAAAAGGCGGGCAGTTCGAGAAGGGTACAGGGTTGATGAAGGACTACCCAGAAAATAGGTCTTTCGACAAACTTCAAAAGCATCAAATAAACTAAACTGATTGCCAGGAAGACTTAAAATCTCATGCTGTAAGTCATAAGTCACTTCTTCATCAGCATCGAGCCAAAGAACCCACTTGTGCCTGGTGAAGGAAACCGCCACCCGCTTGTTAGCTGAATAGCCTTCCCACTCATGATCGATCAGTTTCACATTGGCAAAGCCCATAGCTAACTCCCTTGTGCGGTCTGTTGACCCACAATCCACCACAATGACCTCTGCAACCCAATAAAGTGAAGATAGACAGCGGCCAATATTAGCTTCTTCGTCTTTGGTAATGACAATAGCCGAGATAGGAACTGCGCCCTGACGGAAAAAATTCGCTTCAGACATGCAGGTTCAAACCTAAGGGAAATCGGCTTTTACACAAAATTCAAAGCTCTTTAGCCGGATCCCAGAATAGCATTTGCCAGTCCTTAACCTGGTCGTTTACCACGATTACACCCTCAGCTTCGAGCAACTGCTGCATAAGATCTGGAGGTGCAAAGTGCATTTTACCGGTCAATACCCCATTTCTGTTGAGCACTCTGTGGGCAGGTACATCCGGCATCGAGTGGCTGGCATTCATGGCCCAACCCACCATTCTTGAGGATGACTTGGCACCAAGGTAAGCAGCAATAGCTCCGTAGCTGCTCAATCTTCCTCTTGGAATGAGCTTTACTACTTCATACACATCTTCAAAGAAATTTCCATTGTAATTCTTCATGCCTGCCTAAATTGGGAACAAATGATCATATGCCAATAGCGCTGAGTTCTTTAAGGGTAATGCACCGATACCGATTGATTAATTTCGGAGAGAAAACGGATTTTGAAATCATAGACATGGGTGAAAATGGACGCATCAAAGCAAAAAACCTGCTAACCCTGGAAGTTTTTCTACTTGAAGAACTCACCCGATACGGTAAAGGGAAAGATTTTGACTTAAGGGAGTTAAATGAATAAAAAGAAAAACCGACCATAAGCCGGTTTTTTCATGCAGAGGGAGAGGGATTCGAACCCCCGGAACCTCTCGGTTCAACGGTTTTCAAGACCGCCGCAATCGACCGCTCTGCCATCCCTCTTGGAAAGGCGGATGCAAAAATAGGTCTTTTTCTTTTTTGCAAAAAGCCTGACCGCAATTTATGTTCCCCGTTTAAAGAAGTTCTTCTTGGAGTGCTGATAAGCCTTGCTTATGCTCATGTTGATTTCAAAACCGATGATGAGCAAAAGGGAAACGATGTAAAACCACAGCATGAGCCCAATAAAGGCCGCCAATGAACCATATAGGCGATCATTGGCAAAAAAGTGATTGAGGTAGTAGGAGTATAGTCCTGAGGCAAGCAAACACAGGCAGGTTGCGATGACTGCTCCCGGTGAAAGAAATTTCCACTGCCTGCGCACGGTAGGGGCAAAAAAATAAACAGAGGATATGCTTATGAAAAAGAGCAAAGCCACCAGGAGATAGCGGAGAATAAGTACCAAAAAGCCTGTAATACCCGTTGTCAGAAAAGTATGTTCAGCAAGAAAGTCCAGAATGAGAGTTCCAAGCACCAATACAAAAACGATCAACAGAAACACAACAGCCAACATGACAGTAAGCAAGGTTGCCGTCACCCGCACCTGCCACCAGTTTCGACTTTCAACTTCATGTGAGCGGTTATTAAAAGCCACCATCAAGCCAACCATGCCGCTGGTTGAGAAATACAAGGCCAGAAAAAAACCAAAGCTTAGTAAACCTCCTCTTTTTCGAGTGGCAATGTCTTGCAAGGTGGGGAACAAAGCATCATAAAACTGGCTGGGGATACTGCGCTCGATAAAGTCCAATACCTGTACGGATAGATTTTCTACCGGCACATACGGTACCAGGGTAAAAAGAAAAATAGTGGCCGGAAACAAGGCAAGGGTGAATTTAAATGCTACTGAAGTAGCTTTGGTATCAATATCCTCACTTCTCAGGTGATGGAGAAGCAGCAAAACGGTTTCATGCATGGATACTTGTTTATCTCCATAGTGCATGCTCAGCAATTTACGGTTAACCCACCGGTACATGGAGGAGGCTCCTAAACGTTTGAGCATCTGGCTCATCATGACTCCAAGGCAATTCGTGCTTTCTCGAGCAGATATTCCGGGGCCGTTCTGGGCTTTCCGCTTGCCATATCAACAAATACCAGAGTAGTCTCTCCTTTATGAATCAATTCACCTTTTTCATTCAGGATTTCATGAAAAAACTTCATTCGTATGTTGGGTAATTCAGGAACGAACGTTTTTATGGTCAGCACTTCATCATAGCGGGCAGGTCTGATGTATTTCATGAAGCACTCCAGCACGGGCATCATGACCCCGCCTTCTTCCATTCCCTTGTAGGTAAGTCCCAGCGATCGTAACCACTCCACACGGGCAACTTCAAAGTAAGTTGCATAATTGCCATAGTACACATAGCCCATTTTGTCCGTTTCGGCATACCTTACCCTTATGCTGGTTTCATTGATGTACATCTTATCGGTAGATTTTCATTTTATTCAAGGCCCTTCTGTATTTTTCAGCGTTTGCCTGATGTTGGGCTCCGTTTTCCGCAAAATTATGGTAGCCAGACAAGTCTTCCCTCGCACAGAAAAACAGGTACGAATGCTTCTCGGCATTCAAGACCGCTTCGATAGAGGAAAGACTAGGTAAATTGATAGGCCCTGGAGGAAGCCCTTTGTATTTGTAGGTATTGTAAGGGCTTTCGGTTTGGAGATGAATATCCAATACTCGTCTGATGGAAAAATCATTGACTGCAAACACCACCGTAGGGTCGGCTTGCAAAGGGATACCTCTTTTTAATCGATTGAGGTAAACACCCGCCACTCTGGGGCGCTCATCGGGTTTCTGTGTTTCAGCCTCAACAATGGAAGCCAGTATGCTCACCTGAATGGGGCTTAGTTCCAGAAGCTTAGCTTTTTGTAATCTGTCTTGAGTCCAGTACTTATCGTATTCTTTCTTAAAGCGATTGAATAATTTTTCAGCCGTGTAGGTCCAGTAAACCTCATATGTGTTGGGCAGAAACATGCATAAAATAGTCTCTTTGCTGAATCCTGCCTCGGCACAGGCCTGTTCGTTGTTGAGGAGGGCTTCAAATTCAGCAGGTTTTGCTTCCAATGGGCCGCAAAGTTTTTCGGGCAGCTCAGATTTAAGTCTGGCTGTGCTTAAGGTAATATTGATCGGTAATTGTTCACCTTTCTGAAGTAACCTTACAGCATCCCTATTGCTCATATCCGATTGAAGAAGGTAAAGCCCCGGCTTGATATGATCCTGGTATCCCATCCATCGAGCAACAAAGCCAAAAGAAAGAGGGTCTGTAAGTGCTCTGGCTTTCATAAGACTATCCATGACAGCATTGAAACTGGCTCCGGTTGGAATTTTTAGCCTCATTTTGCCCTGCAGCACCAACACGTTGGGAGTATAAAAAACCTGATAGAAGTAAAAAGTAGTGGACGCAAGCACTACCCCAAATAGGATGAACAATCCCCCGTAAAGGGTATTTCGTTTGTTACTTTCTGCACGTTTTGCCATTCAGTTACACTTTGCTGCAAAGGTAATCTCTACCGCCTCTTTTACCGCTTCATGGGCCCATGTTTCCTGAGCTTTGCCTGAATATTAGGGAATCATGAAATGTCACCTTCTGATTTAACAGTTCCTTAATCTTATCGAATCTCTTGAGCAATCTTACACGACTACCTTTCCGCCATAAAAAATCAACTCATGAATAGAAGATTTACCATGAAACAAATGCGAGCAATGGCCATGCTCTTACTGCTTGGCTCCATTATGTGTGTTTCTGCTGCTTATGCGCAGGTATACAAGGTCTCCACTTTCGTCAGCCATCCGTTTGACGATATGGAGGAATACGCTGATTCAACCTTCACCAATTTTGGTCGTCAGGACTGGAATTCAAGTGATCTGGAATTGGTACGTGAAAGTACAGGCACGCCAAATACTCGTCAGATTGTAGGCTTACGCTTCCGCAATGTCTTCATCCCTCAAGGAGCCATGATCACCAGAGCCTTCATCCAATTTGCTAAGGACAATACCAAAAACCTTGATCCGATCAATCTGGTAATACGCATCCATGATACCATCAATGCCCCAGCATATGATACCACTTTTAGAAACATAGCTCTTCGTCCAACACTAAATGATAGTGTAACTTGGTCTCCAGTATCTTGGTCGTCCAATGCCACTGTTCCTGTGCATGGAAAAGGCGTAGATGAGCGCACCACAAACATCGCTCGTTTGATCCAGCGAATCATCAACAGAAGAGGCTGGATTTCAGGAAATGCACTTTCATTTGTCATCTCAGGTGATGGCACTCGTGAAGTAGAGTCATTTGAAGGTGCGACTGGCGATCACAACAGAAGAGATTTAGCACCTGAGTTGGTGATAGAATACTCTCTTCCTTTTACGTTATGGAACTTCAATGGTCCAAGCAGCACAACTGTACCGGGTGGAACTAATGCTCCAACAACATTCTTAGGAAACGGCACTGCGTCACTCATAGGAGGTACTACAGCTACATTCGCATCAGGAACAGCAAGTGGTGGTTCTTCTGATACTACGCTAGGGGCAACTAACTTTGGATGGAATGTTTCCAGCTTCCCAACCGCTTCAGCTAGCTCAGGCACTGCAGGAGCTCAATTTGTGGTTCCTACTACTGGATATCGCAACATTATTGTTCGCTGGGATCAACGTCACAGCAATACCAGCAGCCGTTGGATACAATTCCAGTACTCGCTTGATGGTACGAATTACATCAATTACACAGGTGCAGGTACCGATAGTGCCGGTTTGTACAAAGCAACAGCCGGAGATACCTGGTTTAACAACCGCATGGCAGATCTCAGTGGCATAGACAGTGCCAACAACAACCCTAATTTTAGATTTAGATTGGTTACCGTTGTTGATCCTGCAACTGGTGCATATACTGCGGCAACTACAACTTCTTCATTTGCAGGTACCAGCACTTTACGTCACGATATGGTTAGTGTTTTTGGTTTGGCTATTCCTGACTACAAGCTTCAGTTGCTACATGCTTCTGATTTGGAAGGTGGACTTGAAGCAACTGTTGATGCTCCTCGCTTTGCTGCAGTGATCGATACATTGGAACATACTTATCCAAACTCGCTGACACTTTCTTCAGGTGATAACTTTATCCCTGGCCCATTCCTAAGCGCAAGTGAAGACCCTAGCCTTCAAACACCTTTGCGTCAAACGGCTTCTTCTTATTGGGGTGGAAATTCAGGCCAGATCAGAGCAGCCATTGGTCGTTCTGACATTGCCATCATGAACATCATCGGATTTCAGGCCTCGGCATTGGGTAACCATGAGTTTGACCTCGGTACTTCAGAACTAAATAGCCAGATTGGTGTAGACATTCGCAGCTCAGGCGCTGATAAAAGATGGATCGGAGCTCAGTTCCCTTACCTCTCGGCTAACCTGAACTTCTCTGCTGATGTGAATCTAAACTACTTGTTTACCAATCAAAGGTTAAACGTAACTCAGTTTAGAACTGACACGGGTATTACCAACAACAATCAGAAGCGTGGTCTTGCCCCATCAGCCATTGCCATTGTAAACGGAGTGAAGATTGGTATCGTAGGGGCAACTACTCAGGTATTGCAAACCATATCAAACCCTTCACCAACATCTGTAGTAGGTCCTACGTCGAATGACATGCCAGCACTTGCCGGCATTCTTCAACCTTTGATTGACAGCTTGATCATTGCCGAGGGTATCAACAAGATCATTGTGCTTTCTCACTTACAGCAGTTGAACCTCGAAGAGCAACTGGCTACTTTACTTCGTGGAGTTGACGTGATCGTTGCAGGAGGTTCTCATACACTACTAGCTGATGCCAACGACAGATTACGTGCAGGTGATCAGCCAATCAGAAACTACCCACTACTGACCAAAGGTCAAGATGGTAAGAATACAGTAATCGTAAACACAGATGCTAACTACCGCTATGTAGGTCGTTTGGTAATGGATTTTGATGCAAGTGGTGAAATCATTGTGGGTTATCTTGACCCAGCCATCAATGGAGCTTACTCTACTGACTCATTGGGAGTGGTAAGAACCTGGGGTAACTTCAACAATGCTTTTGCAGCAGGCACCAAAGGCGAAAGAGTAAAAGTTCTTTGCGATGCCATTCGTACGGTAATTATCAGCAAAGACGGTAACATCTTTGGTAAGACCAACGTGTTCCTTGAAGGTCGCCGAGGTGCTGTACGTACTCAGGAATCCAATCTTGGTAATATCACCGCCGATGCTAACCTTTGGTTTGCCCGCAGTGTTGATCCTCAAGTACGGGTATCTATCAAGAATGGTGGCGGTATCCGCAGTCAGATTGGTGAAGTATTTGCCGTTGGCTCAAACGTATCGCTACTGCCTCCTCAGGCCAACCCAGCAGCTAACAAGCAGGCAGGTGATGTATCTCAACTGGATATTGAAAACTCACTTCGTTTCAACAACAGACTTTGGGTAGTAACAACTACGGCTTCAGGTCTTCGTCGCCTAATGGAACATGGCATCAGTGCTACAAGGCCGGGTGCTACTCCTGGACAGTTCCCACAGGTAGCTGGTTTGAAGTTCAGCTATGACACCACCCTGACTGCAGGAAATAAGATCCGCAACCTGGCTATTGTTGATAGTGCTCTAAACATCCTCGATACAATCGTATTCAATGGAGTCCTTTTTGGAGATACTTCACGAGTTGTGAAAATTGTAACTCTTAACTTCCTTGCAAACCCTTCAGCACCGGGTTCACAGGTAGGTGGCGATGGCTACCCATTCCCTGCAGTAACCAGCAATGTACTGAAGTTGGATACTCTCCCTGGTCAGGCTCCTGGCTTGGCTACCTTCAGTGTACCGGGTTCTGAGCAGGATGCTTTTGCAGAGTACATTAGGAATCGCTTCTTCAGCACAGCATATAATGTGGCAGAGACACCGTTAAATTTGGACAATCGCATTCAATTGTTGAATGCAAGAAATGACAGTGTGTTCCCATTTGTTGCTGCACTAAGCCTGTTTAATAACCTGCTTCCTGTAAACAACACCTCTGTAACCATCTCAGGTGCTCCTACAACGTTGTTGACCATCAGATGGCAACGCTCTACTCCAAATGTGACTAGCCCAACGGTAACTTACACTTGGTTAGGCGATCCAATTGGTAATTTCGTAACACCTGCGCTTTCAGTTCCTGCCAATAACAATGGACAAGATACTGTGCTTACCCTTACTTACCAGGCTGTAGACTCTATTTTGAATGCGGCATCTATCCCTGTAGGTGGTTCAGTTACTCTGTTCTGGAGAGTTAGAGCTAACAGCGGTGCATTGACACGTTTGTCAACCACGGTATTCCAGATTACCATTACACGTGGAGTACTAAGCGTGCCAACCGATATTCTTGGCAGTCAGTTGCAGCTTTATCCTAACCCTGCTTCTTCTTCATTGCTGATCGACAACCAGTTTGGAGAGCTTAAGGAGGTTAAGTTATTCAACCTACTTGGTGAGCAAGTGATGGATATGGGTGTGAAAAGCATCGGAAACCACACCGTAGAGCTCAACGACCTTGCAGATGGTACTTATATGGTTCGTATAGCTACTGACAGAGGCGTTGCAGTACGCAAGCTGATCATCAGAAAGTAATCTTTTTCAACATATCGATTAGGTCATGGCAGGCCGGGCGAAGCCCGGCCTGCCTGTTTTTAGGCATTGCCTATTGTGTACCTTTGCGGCCGTGTCAAAATTAATCAGCATTCATCCGGACAACCCTCAGGAATCCCGAATCAAAGAAGTGGTCGAAGTCATGAGGAAGGGTGGGGTTGTGATCTATCCTACAGATACCGTGTATGGAATGGGCTGTGACATGTTCAATTCAAAAGCTCTTGAGCGAGTCTACCAGTTGAAGGGGATCAAACCGGGCAAATCCAATTTTTCCATCATCTGTAGTAATCTCAGCAATATCGCTGAGTATGCTAAACTGTCAAATCCAGCTTTTAAACTGATGAAAAGGGCATTGCCGGGTCCTTTTACGTTCGTTCTTCCTGCAACCCATAAAATACCAAAGCTCCTTGAGGTAAAAAAGAAAACCATCGGGATACGTGTTCCCGATCATGCAATACCCAGAGCTCTGGTCGATGCTTTAGGAAACCCGATTATTACGACGTCTTTACAAGAGCAGGATGAGGGCATTGAATATTCCACGGACCCTGAACTCATCTTTGAGCGTATGCAAAAGTTGGTTGACCTTGTAATTGACGGGGGTATCGGCCAGCATATCCCCTCAACCATTGTCGATTATACCGATGAGGAGCCTCAAATCATCCGTGAGGGCTTAGGTAACCTTGACGACTATCTTTAGCGGGGATTAATACGATCTGTACTTCCCGGCAACTCGTCAACATTCATGTAGGTTCGGGGCAAATTTTCCCTCCAGTTCGGGTTATTGAGTTCTCCAATCGCATCTGAGTGCACCAAACGCCAGGCATTGTTTCCCCGATTGTCCTCTAAGAACACAAACACCCTGTTGGTTTGTGCAATATGCGTGATCTCCTGTGGTATGTTGTAGTAACTCCAAATCTCCAGAGGGATTGGATTTGAGTTTCTTGAGGCAGTACGTGCAAAATCTGTGATTTCGTTTTCAATCCGGTTGGGGATACCATACTGCAAAAACACCCTCCCACGGTCAGTTTCATACGCCCTGAAGGTTCGGGTAGCGTACTTTGCCTCTGCTGTTTTTAGCCTTTGCACATAGTCTTTGTAAGCTTGCTCGGGTTGCTCAGGATTGCGCTTTCTCCAAAAAAACAACAGATAACTGCGCTTTTGGTCCGCAGTACTTTCCTTTACCAAGGCTTTGGCCATATTGATCTCCTGCTCCGTAGAAGTTGGTCTTATGGCCTTTAGCATTCGGTTCAAAAGGGTGTCAGGCATGTTTTCAACGAAGGTGCCTGCGATCGATTCAGGCATTTCCATCTCCTGACGCTTTTTCGCCTCTTCATTGACTTCTTTGTAATTGCTCCGCTGAAAGTATTTTCGGGTGCGTGCTTTGGGCTGGTTTAATTTATCCCTCAACTCAATTACCAAATAGTAATTACCTGCCGGCACTCTTTCAATGATCATGTCAGCCAAAATGGGCACTACTTCTGCCGATTTATGCTTAGTGAAACTCTGTTCTTTGTAAAGGGTATAACCGTTATCTGCATTAACAAATTTGTAAAACAAGACGAAAGGCTCCCCTGACCCCAATACTTTTTCAGTATGGTATAACTCTGTATAAAACTTAAGGTTACTGATTTCTTTTGGGAAGAAATTACTTACACGATGCTCAAGAAGGTAATTGTTCTTTACCCTTGGTCCGCTTTCACTCATCTGGCTGTAAGAGGTAATGAGTTCTACATCTGAAAAATAAACTCCGGTGTCAGGAACATTTACATTTAACTTTACCTGGGCAGAAATGCCACTATCCACAGCAAATTCGTCTTTCATTCTGATGTCCAGTTGGTACTTTCCATAGGGTAACATGACTTGCTTCTGCTCATAAAGAACCGGCACCCTTTGTTGGCTGTCATTTTGAACCGGGCTTTGAAGTTGAATCTTCTCCGCATGAAACATCTTGCCTTCTTCATTGGTGATAACCGTGGTAATCAGGACAGATGCCTTCACTCCTTCAGTAAATGACTTAAACTGCAAACTTTCACTCTGGATGGTGATGTATAACTCTGTAAGTGCCTGTTGCTCACTTCTTGGAAAGACATGATAATCGATGGTGCCCTGAATAGTCTGTGAGCAAACTGAAGTGTTTAAGCAGAAGAAGCTGCTTAGAACCAGTATGTAAAAACGATAAGAAGTTCTCATATAGCGGATTAATTAAGCTAAACTAGTTTATTTACACACGACAAACAAATGTTGAGCCCTCAGGTTCCTTTTTTGATGCCTCTTTGCTACCTGCCCGATGTGCGCTTTTTCAGGGCATTAAAGAGCCCATGGTTCAAAGGATTTACCATTGACTTGCCTTTTGTGCCCAAATCATTGCAACAAAGATGCTATCTGATGGGCAATCATCAGGTCATTCGCCTGTCTGTTTCAGTTAAACATCAACGAGGCACTACGTTGAGATCAGCATTGCTTGACCACACCCAAAGCTGGAAAAAGGATCACCTTGGCGCCATAAAGGCCTGCTATGGCAAGGCACCCTTTTTTGAAGCCTTGTTTCCATTGCTGGAAGAGGCCATTATCAAGCCTCATGAAACGCTTTTCAGTTTACAGGAGGCAACTCTACAACCTGCTTTACAAGTGCTGGGATTGTGGAGGCCTGAACTGTATGTCTACCCATCACATAAAGAACAGGAGTGGCAGATTTGGCAGCCTGAAGACATCCTGCGAATGCAGCAGAAAACGTTGCATACTGACAAAATAGCGGACTTTAATACTGGCAATGATTTTGCATCAACCCTCTCGGTTTATCACCTCTTGTTTTATAAAGGTAGAGATTCATTCAACTTTATATAGGCCGGTAGCGTTATACCATCAAAATATCCTTGCATGTGGATGATTAAACTTGTCCGGACCATATGATTGTAAGAATATTTTTCTACTTTTCGACTAACATGCTTTGACATTCGACATTATGGAAGCAAAATTTTCTAACCGGGTAAAAGAGGTCATCTCCCTAAGCAGGGAAGAAGCTTTACGGCTTGGGCATGATTATATCGGTACCGAGCATCTGCTGCTCGGCATGATCAGGGAGGGTGAAGGAGTGGCCATCAGCTTGTTAAAAAAGTTAGGTGTCTCTCTGGATGAGCTTCGCCTATCCATCGAGCAAGCCACCAAAGGCACTGCAACCGGCAACGTCAAAAATCTGGCGAGCATACCTCTCACCCGTCAATCCGAAAAGGTACTCAAGATCACGTACCTTGAGGCTAAAATATTTAAAAGTGAACTGATCGGTACCGAGCATCTTCTGCTTTCCATACTCAGAGATAAAGACAATATCGCCACTCAAATTCTGGATAAGTTTGATGTAAACTATGAAGTGATCAAAGAAATGCTAGAGTATCATTCCCATAACCCAACAGCCTCGTCTGATACAGACGATAGCGACGAGGACAGCTCCAGGATGTTCTCCTCATCAGGCTCTGGTAAGGAAGGCGCACCTAAAGGGCAGGCTGAGAAATCAAGAACTCCCGTTTTAGATAACTTCGGCAGAGACCTCACCAAGTATGCCGAAGAAGGCAAGTTGGATCCTATTGTAGGCAGAGAGAAAGAAATAGAGCGTGTGGCTCAAATTCTTAGCCGACGCAAGAAAAACAACCCCATCCTCATCGGTGAGCCCGGTGTGGGAAAGACTGCCATCGCTGAAGGGCTTGCCCTCAAGATCATCCAGAAGAAAGTATCCAGAGTGCTCTTCGGAAAGCGTGTGGTGACCCTTGATCTGGCTTCTCTTGTCGCAGGCACCAAATACCGTGGTCAGTTTGAAGAGCGGATGAAGGCCGTCATGAATGAGTTGGAGAAATCCCCTGAAGTTATTCTGTTCATCGATGAGTTGCATACCATTGTAGGTGCCGGTGGTGCCTCAGGCTCGCTTGATGCCTCCAATATGTTCAAACCTGCTCTGGCAAGAGGAGATATACAATGTATCGGTGCAACAACACTGGACGAGTACCGACAGTACATCGAAAAAGATGGTGCACTTGCCCGTCGTTTTCAGATCGTCATGGTCGATGCTACCACCCCGGAAGAAACCATCGAAATCCTACACAACATCAAGGATAAATATGAAGATCACCACCATGTCAACTACACCCCTGAGGCGATAGCTGCCTGCGTGAAAATGAGTGACAGGTACATCTCCGATCGCTTTCTACCGGACAAAGCCATTGATGTGTTGGATGAGGCAGGTGCCAGAGTGCATATCAACAACATCCATGTACCCAAAGACATCGTTGCGCTTGAAGATCAGATCGAAGAAGTAAAGAAAGAGAAGAATCAGGTCGTAAAGAGCCAAAAATACGAAGAGGCCGCCCGCCTGAGAGACAGTGAGAAAAAGCTGCTCGATCAACTCGATAAAGCCAAGGCCGCCTGGGAGCAGGAGACCCGCCAAAAAAGGTATACGGTCAATGAAGAGAACGTTGCAGAGGTCATCGCTATGATGACAGGCATACCGGTAAGCCGTATCGCTCAGAACGAAGGCCAAAAACTCCTTAACATGGGCGAAGAGCTTAAAGGTAAGGTGATTGGTCAGGAAGAGGCGATTAAGAAATTGGTAAAAGCCATTCAGCGTACACGTGTGGGGCTAAAAGATCCCAAGAAACCGATTGGTAGCTTTGTTTTCTTAGGGCCTACCGGAGTTGGAAAGACTGAGCTGGCAAAGGTGCTGGCAACCTATTTGTTCGATAAAGAAGATGCTCTCGTACGTATTGATATGAGCGAGTACATGGAGAAGTTCAGCATCTCCAGGCTCGTGGGAGCGCCTCCCGGCTACGTGGGCTATGAGGAAGGTGGACAACTTACCGAAAAGATACGACGCAAGCCTTACAGCGTAGTTCTGTTGGATGAGATCGAGAAAGCTCACCCGGACGTATTCAATCTCCTTCTTCAAGTGCTGGATGACGGAATTCTGACCGATGGCCTTGGGCGTAGAGTCGATTTCAGAAACACCATCATCATCATGACTTCCAATATTGGTGTCCGTGACCTGAAAGATTTCGGAACAGGCATAGGCTTTAGCACATCAGCCAAGCAAGACAACCAGGATGAGATTATCAAGAGTACTATTCAAAATGCGTTGAAAAAGACTTTTTCACCAGAGTTCCTCAATCGCCTGGATGATGTGATAGTCTTTAACTCGCTGAGTCGTGAGCATATCCATCAGATCATTGATATCTCTTTGAAGAAACTTTTTGGCCGTATCCTTTCTTTGGGTTATACCATTGAGTTGACTGACAAGGCAAAGGATTTTCTAAGCGAAAAGGGGTACGACCCGCAGTATGGAGCCCGACCGCTTAACCGTGCCGTGCAGAAGTACCTCGAAGACCCGGTTGCTGAGGAGATTTTAAAAGGCGAAATACAGCCCAATGACATCTTGTTGGCTGACTATGATGGAAGCTCCGAAACGCTGACCATCAAAGTGAAAAAGCAAAAGCAAAAGGCATAGCCATACGCAATGCATTTAAAAGAAAAGCCCCGGAAATGGGGCTTTTTTGTTTTAATCTTAACCGATCTTGGATGAAATAGTCTCACTCCACCACCGCTATGCACTTCAGCTCTATGGCTATTGGGGTGGGCAGGCAGTTGATCTCCAGAGTGGTGCGGCAGGGTGGATTTTGAGGAAAGTACTCCGCCCAAAGCCTGTTGTAAGTGGGGAAATCGTCCTTCATATTGGTAAGGTACACCGTTACATCCACCAGACTTTCCCATGTTGCTCCTGCATCTTCGAGGATAAACCTTACATTCTGAAATACGGATCTTACCTGGGTTTCGATGTCGTAAGAAACAATTTCTCCTTTGTCATTCAGGGTTACCCCGGGTATTTTTTTGGTTCCCCGCTCTCTGGGGCCAACACCTGATAAAAAAAGCAAATTGCCCACCCTGCGTGCGTGAGGGTAGGCACCTACTGGCTCAGGAGCCTTGCCGGAGTTGATGGCCGCTGAGTGATCAGACATGGATTATTCGAAATACACCTTACAAGTAGGCGGAACAAGTGCCTTGATTTTGGCCTGCTCACGGTTGGATATTTCATTCCCTACCAGGGTAAGTTCTTTTAACTGTTTGAGGTTAGCGATTTCCAGAGGTAATGCCGTGATTTTGTTAAAGGCCAGATCTAGACGCTGAAGGTTTTTAAGTCTTGCAATGGACTTGGGCATATTGGTGATCTGATTGTTACGTAGGTAGAGGGCATTCAAATTGTCCAGATTGCCAAACTCATAAGGAAGCTCTGAAATTTCGTTTTTGTTAAGCTGTATTTCTGTCAGATTTTTAAGAGCTGCAATGCTTACACCCAAATCTTCAATTTTATTCGAGCTCAGATCCAGATGCACCAAGCTACCTAGTTTCTCAAATTTAGGCGTCAGTGCCGTCAGGCGATTGTTGAACAAACTCAGACGAACGACATTTTTCATCTTGTCGGCATTCTCAGGTAAGTCATAAAGCAGCTTGGAGCTGAAATCTGCGCATAATACGGCTTCAGGATCAGAAAGGGCGTTTTTGATGTTAAAGCATTCGCTCATGCAATTCTTTTCTATGGGCCCGCTGGCTTCTTTGATCCCCAGAGAAAGTGCTTTAACCATGTCATAACAGGACTCATTGCTGCTAAAGCCCATCTGGTCAGCAAGCAGATTTTTGGCGCTGGCACGCTGGAAATAAGCATCCCCAAAATCAGGCTTGATCCCAATAGCGTTAGTGAAATCACCTATCGCACGGATGTAGTCTTTCTTTTTTAGGCTGTTCATTCCGTTTTCAAAATACAACTTTGCATCACTTTGCGAGCTGCCGGAAGCAAGGAGAAAGAAAACAGCCAGAAGTACAACGAGATTAGTTCTTTGAGTCACGTGTTTAGTTTTTAATCTTAGGTTCTTTAACGATACAAGGTGTTTTTTTGATACAACGCTTTCTGCAGTAATCTTACATCGTAAAGAAAAACAATTTGCAGTTAATCATAATCAGATATTTAGCGACAAACGAGGTGCCTTAGCCGACAAAATCAGATCATTTTTTTATCTGAATTCATAAGATGCTCAATATCAGATGCTTCGATAGGAATATCTGCCATTAAATCTACAGGGCCATTTTCAGTAATCAGAATATCATTCTCAATTCGGATCCCAATTTCCTCTTTTGGGACATAAATGCCCGGCTCGCAGGTGTACACCATGCCTGGGGCAAACGATACCGGTCGCCGTCCTACATCATGCACATCAAGGCCGAGATGGTGGGAGGTGCCATGCATGAAGTACTTTTTGTAAAGCGGTGCATCAGGGTTTTGCTTTTTCACTTCTTCTCCATCCAGTAGACCTAGCTTGATCAATTCTTCTTCCATCAGAAAGCCCACAGCTTCGTGGTATTTGTCCAAGGTGTTGCCAGGCACCAGCATACCGGTAGCAGCACGCATCACCCTCAACACAGCCTGATAAATGGCCAACTGCCTAGGATTGAATTTCCCTGAAACGGGAATGGTGCGGCTCAGATCAGAGGCATAATTGGCGTATTCACAACCAAAGTCAAGCAGCAGTACTTCCCCTTCCCGACATATTTTGTCATTATCATTGTAGTGCAGTATACAACTGCCAGCACCGGAAGCTATGATAGGGTAGTAGGCAGGCCCTCGGGAGCGGTTCATGAGGAATTCATGCCAGATTTCAGCTTCTATTTCATGTTCACTTACACCCGGTTTCACCATAGGTAAAATGCGCAGGAAAGCTTTTCTGGTGATACTACAGGCTTTTTGGATAAGTTCAATCTCGGTTCGTGACTTGATGGATCGGAGTGCATTCATGATGACGGCACTACGCTCATAAGTGTGCAAGGGAAAGCGGCTTTTGACCCAGTCAATGAAGCGCTGGTCACGACTTTCTACTTCAGTGGTACTTCTTACATGTTCGTTAGTGTTGAGGTAAATGTGTTGGCAATCGGTAACCATGATTTGAAAGACCTTCTGAAACTCAGAGGTCCACATCACTTTCGGGATCCCAGAGGCTTCTTTGGCTTCTTCTTTCGTCAGTTTTTTTCCCTCCCATACTTTGATGTAGTCATTGGTCTCCCGTACAAAGAGAATTTCCCTTAAGGCAGGATCGAAATAGTCAGGGCAAATCAACAAAACCGTTTCTTCCTGATCTATGCCGCTGAGGTAAAACAAGTCATTGTTCTGCCTGAAAGGCATTGCCCCATCAGCATTGGTGGGCATGATATCATTTGAGTGAAAGACAGCGATACTTCCAGGCTTGAGTGCTGATTGGAAACGCTTGCGGTTTTCTATAAAGAGATCCTTTGGAATTGGAGCGTATTTCATGGCAAATGTCTTGGCGGAAAATTCGTCATTTGATACGATGATTACAAAAGAATCCTTTTATATGGCTAATAATAAAAATTATAAGTAAATAAAAAATGTAATAATTGCAATTAATGGTTTAAAGAATTCAACGGATGAAGCAGTTGTTCGTTTTGAATAGTAGTTCCACATTTAAAATGTCCCAATGGACATTCAGGTTTACCAGCGAGGCCACATGGCCTGCAAGGAAGTTTTTCATGGCTTTCGATAACAAACTTTTTCGTGCTTAACGGCCCGAATCCAAAATCCGTTGAGGTAGAGCAAAACACGGCAGCTACGGGTGCATTCATAGCAGAAGCCAGGTGTAATGGAGCTGAGTCATTTGCATAAGTAAGCAAAGCATCTCTGATCAAAGATGCAGACTGAAGAAGGCTAAGCTTTCCGGCCAGGTTCACTGCATTTAATGGCCTGATACCTAGCAATTGCTCACAGGCCAATTGATCTGTTGTTGCGCCAATCAAATAAACATAAAGGTCCTTTGGCAATGAACTTAACCAGGTTCCCCACTGTGCTAAAGGCAATTGTTTGCTTGCCCATACACTTCCGGGTGCAAGGCATATATAAGGAGAATGCTTGTACTTCTGAACCGTCTCATCGTCCTGACCGGTGGGGTAAAGCCTTGGCATGGCAGGCGTGGTACCTGTCCAACTGGAGATCAATAATTGGTTGCGGTCAGTTTCATGGGTGCCTTGTTGAATCACATGTGGATAACGATGACTGAAAAACAAAGAGAAGGGGTTAACGGCAAACCCACTTTTAATCTTTGCTCCTGAAGTTACTGTAAAAAGACCACTGGAGGTGTGCCGGTGCAGGTTGATTACGGCATCATACCTGTTGGCCCGCACCTGGTTGCAGATTTTTACTAAGTTGAAAAGCTTACTCTTCTTTTTGTCCCAAATGATGACTTTGTTTAACCAGGGATGGCCTTCAAACAAACTTTCATTCCCTTTGCGAAGAAGCAGGTCGATTTTGGCCTGTGGATACACCTGGTGCAGTTTTTCCAACACGGCGGTGGCAAGAATTACATCACCTATAAAGGCAGTCTGAATGACCAGTACGCTTTTTAACTCCATCGCTATCAGGCCTCAAATAACGTAAAAAAAACACCTGCAGAAGGCTTATCCCTGCATGCGTTTGAAACGATTATCTTTGTAGCTGACCTATGACCGATCGAGAGGAAATTCAGCGTTATCAGCTGTCCAATGGGATTACCATCGTACACCGGCAGGTACCGCATACTAAGATCGCTCATGTTGGATTTGTTCTTGATATCGGCAGCCGTGATGAGCAGCCGGGTCAGGAGGGTATGGCTCATTTTTGGGAACACATGGCCTTCAAGGGCACACGCACCCGTAAATCATTTCATATCATCCAGTCGCTGGAGTCAGTTGGAGGGGAGCTTAATGCCTACACCACTAAAGAAAAGGTGTGTTTTTATGCTTCTGTTCTATCCAGCTATTTTCCCCGTGCTTTTGAGCTTTTAGCGGATATCACGTTTCATTCCATCTTTCCGGAGCGTGAAATCGATAAGGAGAGGAGTGTAATTCTGGAGGAGATGAGCTTGTATGAAGATAACCCTGAAGATGCCATCCATGATGAATTTGACGAAATTATTTTTGGCTCACATCCTCTGGGTACCAATATCCTTGGGCATCGAAGTCAAGTGGAACGTTTTAACCGGGAGGACTTTTTACGGTTTATTTCTGAGCATTTGAATACAGGTCGTATAGTAGTTGCAGTGGTAGGCCCTGTTGATTTCCGAAAAGTAAAACAACTGGCAGAGCGGTTTCTTGCTGAAGTACCGGGTGTATTTCCCCTTCGTAAACGGGAGAGATTTACCGGCTACCGCCCAAGGCAGGTGGAGCGCCAAAGGGAGGGCTTACTATCACATACCATAGCCGGGGCAGAAGCTCCTTCTGTAAATGACAAAGACAGGCTCCCTTATTTTATGCTGGTCAACCTTTTGGCAGGGGTAGGGATGAACTCAAGGCTTAACTTGAGTCTGAGGGAGAAGTACGGTTTGGTTTATTCCGTTGAAAGCAATTATACTCCTTACCTGGATACCGGCAGTTTCTCGATTTATTTCGCAAGTGAGCCTCAGAACCAGTCCAGGTGTTTTGAAATCATGGAAAGGGAAATCAAAAAGCTTATTGATCAGCCTTTGGGTAGTCTACAATTGCACCATGCCCGGCGACAGCTTAAAGGACAACTGGCAATGGCAGAAGAAAGCAATGTCAACTTTATGCTAATGATGGGTAAAAGCCTGCTGGATTCCGGACGGATTGAAAGCCTCCAAGCGCTATTTGATGAAATTGACCAGATTACCGCACCAGTACTTCAATACACCGCAGCACGGTATTTACCTGCTGAACGTCTTTCTACATTGATTTATAAACCCTAAAATGGAATTTTTACCTCCTTTAATTTCTGCATATGCTGAGCAACATAGCAGCCCGGAGACCGACTTGTTAAAAAAAATCAGCAGGGAGACACATTTGGAAGTCAATATGCCTCGCATGCTTTCAGGGCATTTGCAAGGACGGTTTCTATCGATGATTTCCCGACTTATGCAGCCAAATCTCATTGTTGAGGTGGGCACGTATACCGGATATTCGGCATTATGTCTGGCAGAAGGTTTGGCACCCCATGGGCGATTGATCACCATTGACAAAAACAAAGAGTTGGAGCAAAGAGTAAAAAATTACTTTCAACAGAGCCCATACGGGCAGCAACTGGAAATGATCTGTGCTGATGCAGCCGAATTTCTTCCCTCTTTGCAAGGGCCTGTTGATCTGGCATTTATTGATGCAGATAAACAAAACTATTCGCTGTATTTTGATCTCCTTCTGCCTAAAATGAGGTCCGGAGGACTCATGATAGCAGATAACGTGCTATGGAGTGGTAAAGTGGTCGAGCAGGACTCATTGGTCAAGGATAAGGATACCCAGGCATTGCATGCCTTCAATGAAAAGGTCTGTAAAGAAGAGCAGATTATTCCGCTGCTTCTACCTATCAGAGATGGATTGATGATCATGCAAAAAAAGTGATGAGAAAGGCCCTGATTTTCATTTTTTGCCTCCTCAATTGGGGAGTGGAGGCTGGTACTTTGGTGCCCTCCAGATTGCAGTTTGCCGGAATGGATCTACAGATTGAGCCCGATGCAAGAAGGAAAATCCAGGAGAGTGTGGATCAGCTCATGATCAATGAAAAGTATTTTCAGAAAAGGTTGGAGCGCATGGCCATGTTTTTTCCTATCGTAGATCGGGTGTTTGCTGAAGAAGGCCTGCCAGAGCAATTCAAGTACCTGGCCATGCAGGAAAGCGGTCTTGTGAGCGATGCAGTATCAACCAGCAATGCAGTTGGTTTTTGGCAGTTCAAAAAGGAATCAGCAACCGAGTTGGGTTTAAGGATAGATGATCTGGTTGATGAGCGCATGCACATCACCAGCAGCAGTAGGGGAGCAGCTAAATATCTCAAACGAAACAATCAATACACCAAGAACTGGATATATGCTTTGATGTCTTACTACACAGGTTTGGGAGGAGCCCGCCCATTACTCAATGAAAAATATGTAGGGTCTGATAAGATGGTAATTGATGGTAAGACTCATTGGTATGTCCTCAAATTTCTGGCACATTTGGTGGCTTATGGTTCAGCTAGCATTGACCAAGTGCAAGCCCCCTATCGGCTGGTGGAGTATACCCGATGCGGCAACATGACCATGAAGGAGATCGCAAGCTATACCCGTACAGAAGTAGACCTGCTCAAATCGTTTAACAGATGGCTAAAAGCCTTCAAAGTGCCCACAGACCGGGAGTATGCAGCTATTTTGCCATTGCAGGCAGGTGTGCAGGAGCCCCAGGGACCTTTGGCTGATCAACAAAAAGCAGAACCTTCCAAAACCAGGTCGCAGCCTCATACCCCTGATACACATCGGGAACGGCGCAAGGCAGTGAAGGAAAAACAAGGGCCTTTCACCATCAGTATTGAATGGAACGGAATTCCGGCAGTACTAGCAACCAAAAACAGTTCCGTACAGGAGTTGGCTTTTTTTGGTGGTGTGGAGAAGTCAGCCTTCCTGAAGTACAATGATCTGAGCCTGGCGGACAAGCTGGTGGAAGGGCAACTGTATTACCTCAAAGCTAAGAAGCGAAAAGCCTTGCTGCCTTTCCATGTGCTGGGTAAAAACGAAAGCCTTTGGGAAGTATCACAGAAGTACGGCATAAAACTGAAGCGGATTTATTGGCTGAACCGAATGGAAGAAGGGCAGACTCCTCCTGTTGGAACAAAACTATGGCTTCGTAAAAGAAGGCCTAACCACTTGCCTCCTGAAATCATTAGCCTTGAGCGAGCTCAGGAAGAAAATGCGGATACTCAGTTCCCGGTAGTCACTCATCAACCCAAATTGGAAGAAGCACCTTTGGAAAATGACGTGCCTGAAGCCGCAAACAAACCTGCCGAGGAGCCTAAAACAGATAGTCTTGTAAGGAAACCTGAGGTTGCGGAATTTTATTTGGTTGAGAAGGGTGAGACCCTTTTCTCCATCAGTAAGCGATTTGGATTAAGCCTGGCAGAGATTAAAACCTTGAATGGACTTGAGAATGAATCCATTCGGATTGGACAGGTGCTCAGGGTAAAAAAGAGTGTACAGTCAGTACCTGCTGAATTCATCCTTCACAAAGTACAGCCGGGTGAAACAATGTACCGTATTTCCAAGATGTACAACATTCCTGTACAGGAATTGCAACAATTGAATGGAAAATCAGACTATACTCTTACAGTAGGAGAGGTGTTGAAAATTCATTTAAAATGATGACTTACCTATAAGTAGTTTTCCACAATTGTATCCGATTCAAGGGATTACAAACGAAGCAGTGTTTGGAGTTTCCCCGTTCAGTTTTTCGACTTGACAAAATGAGGTTTAATCTTACATGACCTGTTTTTAAGGACTTGAAAACACTTTTGCCCGGTCTCAGATACCTACTTTTGTAACGGTTATTCAAGCATTTTTTTTGATAGCCACCAACGACCTAAGGCTAGTACATGCGAAGTGAGCGAATAAAATTGGTGATGCTGGTCGATGATAACGATACTGATAATTTTATCAGTAGAAAGATCATTGAGATAGCTGGCTTTTGTGACCGGGTGGAAATGATGTCATCCGGTAAGAAGGCCCTGGAATACCTTGAGAGGGAGAAAAATCATCCTGATCAACTCCCTGATTTGATTTTTTTAGACATCAACATGCCCGTAGTTGATGGGTTTGTGTTTTTGTATGAGTTTGACAAGTTTCCTTCGTCTGTCAAGGAAAAGTGTAAAGTTGCTGTTCTTTCTTCCTCCAACAACAAGTCAGATGTCAAGAGGATCATGGAAAATCCTTACGTCATCCGTTTCATTACCAAGCCTCTAAGCACAGAAGCTCTGGCTACTTTGCCTGTTTACGTGTACTAATCAATATCCAGGCTTAAACGGGTTCTCAGCTCATCCAGCAAGGGGTATTCCTGACTTAAGGCTTGCAACTTTTCCTTAGTGCTCATCATCGATTTACCTACCACAATCTGACCTATCCTTTTGGCTTTGATTTGATCCAGCCCAAGTATTTTTTTGGCCTTGAAATAGGCTCTCAGGCTATCGGTCATGGAAGAAAGTTGTTTGATCTCCACTTCTGAGTCGGTGACTACCCAAAGCAGATTTTCATTTTCAAGCTCCGGTTTTGTATGCTGAAAAAACAATTGTTCAGTAAGGCGTCCCTCCATTTTCTTTAGCTCTGCAAGATCTTTCCACAGTTCATTAAGCATGTTTTGGCTTGGCTGAACTCCCTGAAGAGGTTTCTGCTCTTCATGTACCTGACCTACACTTTGTTCCTTTTGCACCAGGCTTTTCAGGCCATCGATACTGGGTAGTTTTGGAGAGGCTGAAACAGGACTTAAGTTCATTCGACTTTTAGCCACTGAGTTTGAGCTTTGAAATTCATCTTTGACCCGAATGACGGGAGCCGTTTTAAGTGCTGCAGTTATCTTTTTTTCTTGCTCGATCTGCAATACTTGTTTCAGGTAGCTGAGTTTAATCAAGGTCAATTCGACATGCAGTCTCTGGTTTTTGCTTATTCGGTACTGAAGCTCACAATCGGAAAGGAGTTGCAGTGCAGACACCAGCGTCGACAGGTCAATGGTTGAAGACTGATCAATGTACCGTTGTTGCAAGGTGCCCGTGAGTGGCAACAGCTTGGCTGTCTGAGGGTCTTTGCATACCATCAGGTTTCGCAAATGCTCAGAAAATCCTACTAAAAATTGATGAGCATCAAATCCATACCTCAGCACCTCATCATACAAAAGCAACATAGCAGCACTGTCACTTTTAAGGATATAGGTTACCGCTTTGAAGTAATAGTCATGATCGAGGATGTGAAGGGTATCAATGGTAAGCTTGTAGGTGATGGAGCGGTCTGAGGAAAAAGTTGAAATAAGATCGAACAAGGAGAGCGCATCCCTCATGGCCCCGTCAGCTTTTTGAGCAATGAAATTGAGTGCCTCCGGCTCGGCATGGATATGCTCCTTTGCAGCTACTTTGATCAGGTGATTTACGATGTCATCCTGCTGAATCCGTTTGAAATCAAAAATCTGACACCTTGAAAGTATCGTGGGAATGACTTTGTGTTTTTCAGTCGTTGCCAGAATAAAAATAGCATAAGGCGGTGGCTCCTCCAGCGTTTTTAAAAAGGCATTGAAGGCCGAATTGGAAAGCATGTGCACCTCATCGATGATATACACCTTATATTTACCATATTGAGGCGGGTAGCGCACCTGGTCAACAAGCGCCCTGATGTCGTCAACCGAGTTGTTGGAAGCGGCATCCAGTTCATAGATGTTCATATGCCCCGGCACTCCACCAATCAAAGCCTGCTCTTGCGCCTCGTCGAAGGAGTTGATCATGCGGGCCACGATACGTGCACAGGTCGTTTTGCCAACACCTCTGGGTCCGCAGAACAAAAAGGCCTGCGCCAGGTGGTTACTTTTAATCGCATTTACCAGAGTGGTGGTGATATGCTCCTGGCCAATGACCTCATCAAAGTCTTTAGGGCGGTATTTCCGTGCTGATACGACAAACTGTTCCATCACTGCAAAGTAAGAGGCTGAGGGATCATTTCAAAAGCGAACCATCCACATCAGTATGCCGACTAGATCGGGCTTCATATCTGAGCCTTTCGGCCTGTTTTTTGCTATCTTTGTTGCCTACTTTGGGGTCGACTGGTTTTGACGGCTGGAGTATATGTGAGTATAAGCATGTCGGGAGACGAAATGCCCTCCTGTCAAAAAGTATTTCAAAACACAACTGGCGAATCTAATTACGCCCTCGCTGCTTAATCAAGGATTAAACAGAGAGTGTCTCGCAGTCTTTCCGTCCTTTAAGGGCTGTAATCGAGGCATCGAAATTTAGGACTAGTAGGGTTGTCGTCGTGCCGGCCCTGCGAAACTCAAACGAATAAGTTGACTGTTGGCCGTTTCCAGCCTGCAGGCAATCGAAAATCAATCGGAAACTAAACATGTAGAAGGCTCATCGTATGCCTTGTTCGGACGAGGGTTCAATTCCCTCCGACTCCACCACCTATGCTGCTCTGTTTTCGGGGCAGCATTTTTTTATTCTTGTGTCTGAAGTCTTTTAAAACGGCCTTTGCTGAAAATCCGAATGCCGGAGTCATAATGTTTACGCTGCTCAGCCCGCTGCTCCTCAGGCAGGTGAATGACTTCCACACAGGCTTCACTGCAACAGCCCTCCATTCGTTTAGCGCATTCCTCACATTGAATGAACAAGAGGTTACAGGCTTGATTGGTACAGTTCACATGGGTGTCGCACAAGGCTCCGCATTGGTGGCAGTGGGCAATGACCTCATCTGAAATCCGTTCTCCAAGCCGTTCATCAAACACAAAGTTTTTGCCTATGAACTTGTTTTTTAAACCCTTGGCTTTGGCATCCTGAGCATATTTGATGATCCCGCCCTCTAATTGGTAAACCTGTTTGAAATCATGGTGTTTGAGGAATGCACTTGCTTTTTCGCAACGAATGCCTCCGGTGCAATACATCACGATTGGCTTTTCTTTTTTGTCTTCCAGTTGTTTCAGCACCAGCGGCAGTGCTTCACGGAATGTGTCTACATCAGGGCACCAGGCCTTTTCAAAATGACCGACTTCACTTTCGTAGTGATTGCGCATGTCAATTACAATGGCTTGCGGATCGTCAGTAACCCGATTAAACTCCTCTACATTCAAATGGGTGCCGATATTGGTCACATCAAAGCTTGCATCGTTCAGCCCGTCAGCAACGATCTTTTTTCTCACTTTCACCTTCAGTTTGAAAAAGGATTTTCCATCATCTTCCACAGCAATGTTGAGTCGGATGTTTTGAAGAAAAGTAATGGTCTCCAGATCTGATTTAAATGCCTCCCAGTGTTCCTCAGGTACGCTTAACTGAGCGTTGATACCTTCAAAAGAGACATAAATTCTCCCCAATACTCCCCTTCGGTTCCACATGATAAACAGGTGATCCCTAAGTACTTGTGGGTTTCCAATGTGGTGGTACTTGTAAAATGATAATGTGATGCGAGGTTCAGGGCTTGCCAGCAGGCGGGCTTTGAGTTCCTCACCGTTCACTTTGTTGTGCAATACTTTTTCGATCGCTTCTTTCTTCATGCTTTGACTCAAAAAAATCTTCGGCCTTGAGGTCCAGCCACTCAAGGGTGGCATTTACAAAAATATCTTCTTTCACGTTTGAGGGCAGATCCATCTCCTCAATAAATTTCCCGATGTCCAGATCGCCGAGTGGGAATGGGTAGTCAGAGCCCAGGCATACCCTTTTTGAGCCCTGTAGCTTCAACACATATTCCAACAGCAATGGGTCATGGGTGATGCTGTCAACCCAAAATTTACCGAGGTAGCTTCTGGGATGCACAGGATTGTCAACAGCAACCAGGTCGGGGCGACACTCATAGCCATGTGCAATTCGGCCTATAGTTGGTAAAAAGGAACCTCCTGCATGACTGAAACAAACCCTAAGTCGTGGGTATTTTTCAAACACTCCGGAGAAAATCATGGAACAGGCCGCACGGGAGGTCTCTGCAGGCATCCCCACCAGCCAGGGTAACCAGTATTTTTCCATATCCCCTTTGCCCATCATGTTCCATGGGTGAACCATAATGGCCAGGCCAAGGGACTCACAAGCCTCATAGATGGGCATAAACTCAGGCTCGCTCAGGTTTTTGTTATTGATATTGGAACCGATCTGTATACCGGGTAATCCTAGTTTTTTGCAACGCTCCAATTCCTGAATAGCCAGGTCAGTGTCTTGCATAGGTACGGTGGCCAGTCCGATGTAATGCCTGGGGTAGAGGCTACAGATTTCAGCCAGGTGGTCATTCAGGAACATGGAGATATCCAGACCGTCAGCCGGCTTGGCCCAGTAACTGAACAGCACAGGTATCGTGCAAACAACTTGTACCTGAGTGCCATGGGTGTCGTATTCACGAATACGGAGGCCAGGCTCCCAGCAGTTGGAGGCGATCTCACGGAAAAACTTTTCGCCCTGCATCATGCGGGCAAAGCCGGGTTTATGATGTACCAGATGAATGAATCCATCATAGCCAAACTTGTCTGCCCAGTCGGGTAGGCGCTCAGGCATGATGTGGCTATGCATATCTATTTTAGGATGCATGAGCAGAACGGGCAGGGTTTTTAGGTACAGGATCGAAGCCGCTGCCTCCCCAGGGGTGGCAGGATGAAATTCTCTTCAAGCCAAGCAGGAGGCCTTTCCAGGCTCCCCACTCTGCAACAGCCTCAGTCATGTAGGCAGAGCAGGAAGGTGCATATCGGCAGTTGGTGCCCAGCAATGGGGAAATGCCCCATTGGTAAACACGCACCAGACCCAGAATGATTGCTGAGAAAAAGGAATTCATCGGTACAAAGGTAATAAAATGAAAGAGGGGATGGGCTATTCAGCGTTAGGAGCATGTAAAGAGTGTTATCAAATTGTTATTTATGTTTGTTTGGTAACAATTAGTTTTAAATATTTTGAATATTTACTAACAAATTAAACGGATTGGTTATGTTACCAAATAGAAAGCCCTCAATAGTACTAATAGTACCCTGTTTGTTTTTCCTGTTTTTTATCCAAGGGTCATCATTCGCTCAGCAAGTCACCATTGAGAGCGGATGGTGGTCACCGAATTATGAAGTTAACAGCATAGAAGAGACTTCAGATAAAGTATTACTCGGCGGGTCATTTAACCAAGTAGGTGTAAATGGGAAAGGACTAATTCGATATCAATACCCCGATTCGGTTCCAAGATTTGACAATTGGTATACCAACGGAGTCGTGAGAACCATTATCTCAGACGGAAACGGTGGAATTTATATTGGAGGTAGTTTCACTAAGGTAGGTTTATCAAGCCGGAACCGAATCGCAAGGATCAAGGCAGATGGCTCTTTGCACACATGGAGTGCATCTTTTGACAGTGTTGTCAATGTTTTAAAAATAGTTAATGGACAGCTTTATGTGGGTGGGTATTTCAATCAAGCAAATGGTCATACAAGGAATTATCTAGCGGCGTTGGATACTGGAAGTGGAAATCTGCTGCCTTTCAATCCTGACCCAAACTGGTTAGTTCATGATTTCGAAATCTGGAACAATCAACTTATTGTAGCAGGTGGATTTACCGAAATAGGCGGGCAAACACGAAATCGGCTTGCTGCATTTAATTTGAGTAACGGAACGCTAACACCTTTAAGTCAAAGTATAAACAATGAGGTACTTACGATAAAAGTCGATGGTAATAAATTATTTATAGGTGGAATGTTCAATAGCATAGGTACGAGTAGTAGAAACCGTATGGCTGCTATTAATTTGACCAATAATCAACTAGAAAATTTGCAAATAAATTGCAATGATTTTGTTTATGACATTGAAACTAATGGAAGTAGAATTTTTATTGGAGGTAGTTTTGATACTGTAAATAATCAAAGACATCCAGCATTTGTAGTAATTGATAAAAACAGCTCGCAAATTATTAGTCAAGATATATATACCTTTAATTCTATCACTTCAATAAGCAAAAAGTCGAATTCTTTAATTATTTCCGGAGATATAACTAAAGTAACTTATGATAGTATTACAAATTTCAATATTTACAGAAAAGTAATAGCTTCGGAAGTAGACCCATCCACATTGCAGGAACTGAATTGGAACTCCGGATTAATAACGAATATATATGTTCCTTTTCAAACTGTTTCCAGCTATATTGATGCAAATGGTTACTGTTATTTTGGAGGAGACTTTAAACTTTCAGGTAGTCAGTACATGACTAATTTTTCTTCAGTAAAATATTTTTCGAAAAAAATAACAGGATTTTACTCAAGTTTTTCTTCACCTACATTTGTAGATAAGTTTGCGTTTATTTATAATAATGAAGTTTATATGTTTGATGATTACTTTTCTCATTCCTTAAGGGTCTTCGATATCAATACTGGTATTCCTATTTATCCTTCTAGGTTTGGTTATGGAGAATATTACTCCGGAACTTTAATCGGAACAAGCCTATTTGTGGGTGGATCATTTATCTCGATCTCTTCATTGCCTAGAAATCGATTAGCCGCTTTAGACACAGCAACTGGTGCCCCTACCAATTGGGGACCTAATGTAAATGGAATTGTAACTGTGGTTAAGCCATATAATTCAAGTCTGATTTTTGGGGGTAGTTTTAGTAGCGTTAATAATCAATCAAGATCAAATCTAGCTATGGTAAACACGCTTTCAGGAAGCTTAGGGACCCTTAATGTTGGTGTAAATGGAACTGTGAAAGATTTATTGGTTGTTGACACTATTTTGTATGTAGTAGGTAATTTTTCTCAGGTGGGAGGGCAACCTCGGCAACATTTTGCAGCCATTAATCTAGTGAACCAATCTTTACTCCCTTTGTCTTTTTCATTTACAAACTCTACTAGTAGTAGTAATGCTATAAGATTGAACTCAATTGCTGTAAGGAATAACTACCTATTCCTTGGAGGAAAATTTGACTCACTTAATGGTGTCTTTTGCAGGGGAATTGGTGTCTTTGACCTAAGTAACCAACAACTAGTTAATGTAGGGTTACAATTAGATTTACATTATCCGCCTTTGCCTTATAACAACTCACCCCAAGTGAATGATCTGATGATAAAGGGAGATAAACTCTTCATCGGCGGCAATTTCGAATTCATCGGAGACCAATACAGACCTAATTTTGCAGTGGTAAGTATGCCTTCTATTTTAGGGATTGACGAAATTGAAAATGAAGCCATGACAACCATTCGTACGGTAGACATTTATCCAAATCCGGCTAATGATCAGCTATTTATCAGTATTCCTGCGGCTGGTTTATGGCAGACTGAAATCATAAGTCTGAATGGACAGGTAGTTGATAAGCTTCTCCTAAGTCAGGGTACCCACAGTTTGCCATTGAATCTTGATCAAGGTCTTTATCTGATCAGGTTCACCGATGGCAAGTCTACCGAAACCCGCAAATTGATGATCAACAAATAGTCAATAGGTCTTATTGAGGAGTGGTTT
The DNA here is from genome assembly GCA_027488815.1 of Cytophagaceae bacterium. GTDB lineage: Bacteria > Bacteroidota > Bacteroidia > Cytophagales > JAIYAX01 > JAIYAX01. The sequence continues at coordinate 555,188 of JAIYAX010000012.1, forward strand.
GGGGATAGGACTTTCCTTGCTTTCAGACTCCCAAAGGATGCTCATAATAAGCCATTGGTTTTGATCTTTGACCAGCATAAGGGCGTTTACCCCTCGCTGCCTGAGTTCTCCTGAGTGCCATTCATAGCTGCTGAGTATTTGCCATAGCTTTCCGAACTGCTGTGTCTGCCGCCCCAGCTCTTTTTCATAAAACTCCATTTTTTCAAACCTGGGCCCGTTTCTTTGAATGTATTCCTGCGGGCTGAAGAGAACCAACTGTTCAGGTTGGCCATTTTGGCCCGGGCTATAGGCTCCCATTTGCGCTTTGGGATGAAATAGCTTCCTGAAGCGCTCCCAGTCCCTTGGCCCGGCAGGTCCGGAAATAACTTCATACAAATCTTTGATCAGGGTGTCACAACCCATAGGCAATGTCGGCGTACTAGTTTGTGCCCAGGCACTACCGTTCATCAGAATTAAAAGCCAGAGAATTTTTTTCATAGGGCCAATTTGCCAGATGCAGTTGACTGAATGGCAAGTATTTATACCAATGGAAAAAAAGAAACCTGATCGGCTGAATATCGGGTCATCGGAATTATCTTGCTGACACAGAACTGATATGCTTTTTTTAATTTCTTTTTGATGGGTATGAACTCTATACGAACTTTAAACCTACTCCACTCCCTTCTATTGACCAGCGTTTTGGTCTTTTCCTGCAAGGACAGCAATAAACCTGCAGTCTCTCCACAAGATCCTTATTTCCAGCAGTTTATTTCAGGATATTCAGCCGGAGTGCTCAGCTCCAAGGCAGGAGTGAGTATCTTGTTTTCACAAATTCCTGCATGGGCTGACCTTTCGTTAGATGAATTGGTCAGTCTGGAGCCGGGAGTTAAGGTAAAGGTCAGCCGACCGGATGAGCGCCAACTGCTGATTGAACCGCTGGAACAATGGAAACCCGGGCAAGAATACCTACTCACTTTGGCACTTGACAAGCTTTTTAAAGTGGAAGAGGCCGGCTTCAAGAAGTTTCAGTTCACTTTTCAGACCATCAAACAACAACTCGAATTACAGCGTAGCGGACTAATGCTCCTGGCTGATGGCTCCGGCTATGAACTTCGTGGTAGTTTGTTTTTTGCAGATCAGGTTTCGAAAGCTGTGCTCGATCAATTGCTTCAGGCGAAACTAGAAGATCAGGCAATTCCCATCAAATTTTCAGGCGTACTGGCACAGGAGAAGCAGTTTGTTATTGGACCTATCTCTGTTTCTTCGGAGGCAACAACTCTGGAACTGAACTACTCAGGTGAGGCCATTGAAGCAGAGCAAAAAGGAAGAATAGAGGTCAGGATCCCTGCAAACACTGAGTTTATCGTTCTGGAGCATCAGGTCATACAATATCCAAACCAAGCCATAGAGGTTTACTTTTCCAAAGCAATTGATCCTAAACAGGCCCTGGATGGTTTAGTCACACTGGAAGGAGTACCCGGGTGCAAAATGGAATTGAATGCCAATAAGATATCCATTTTCCCTCCGGTAAGGCAATCGGGAACCTATAATCTGCTCATACATCCTAATTTGAAAAACAATGAGGGAAGCAACCTGAAAGTTGCTTACCAATATCCTGTCGTTTTTGAATCACTTAAGCCAGCCTTGAGAGCGGTGGGAGAAGGGGTAATTCTGCCTTCTACTTCTAATTGGGTGGTTCCATTTGAGGCGATCAGTCTGCGATCCGTACAACTCACGGTGCTTAAGGTGTATGAAAGCAATATGGGTTTCTTCCTTCAAGCCAATGAACTTGATGGCAAAAGCGAGTTCAGAAGAGTGGGTCGGCCAATCATTCGCAAAACAATTCCCCTTGCCAGCCTGGGTGCCTATGAGTCAGGGAAATGGACCCGATTTTCATTAGACATGAACAAGCTTGTAAGTCAGGAAAAAGGAGCATTGTATCAGGTAGTGCTAAGCTTTGATAAGAACGATATCCTTTATTCCTGTGGGGAAAGCAAGGCAGCATCTTCAAGCGAAACAATAGCACAGGAGCCATTTGATGCCGACGCTTATGATGTTGCTTATGATAGCCCTTATGGCTACGACGAAGGGTACATGGATTATTACAATGACCCGGAGTATGATTGGCAGCAGCGTGAAAACCCCTGTAATCCTGCCTACTACGATTGGGACCGCCTACTTATCAGAAACCTGCTGGTAAGTAATATCGGACTTATTGCAAAGAGAGGTACAGGAAATGAACTCCATGTTTATGCAACCGAGCTAAGTTCGGCACGGCCTTTAGCGGGAGTGGAAATAAAACTCCTGGATTTTCAGCTTCAGCTTTTGGCTCAGGGGAAGACTGATTCGGAGGGAAGTGTAAAACTGTTGGGCAAACGGAGGCCTTTTCTGGTGCTGGCAACTAAAGACAAAGAGAAGGCCTTTCTGAAAGTAGAAGAGGCCTCGGCTCTATCCATCAGCACCTTTGATGTAGGAGGGGTTTCTGTCCAGAAGGCAATGAAGGGATTTTTGTATGGAGAACGTGGTGTCTGGCGACCTGGGGACACTGTTTTCGTCTCATTCATGCTGCAATCACTCGGCAACCCACTACCCGACCAACATCCTGTTAAAATAGAATGGAGGGACCCCTCCGGCATCAAAAAGTATGAGAATACCACTTTGGCCAGCGTGGGTGGTCTTTATCATTTTCCTATTCCAACTCAGACCACTGATGCTACAGGTTTCTATCAGGCAAGGGTAAAAGTAGGAGGAGCAGTATTTGAGAAACGATTTCAGATCGAGTCGATAAAACCTAACCGCATCCATATCGAGTTTGAACCCGGTGAAATATGGCAACTCAGCAAGGGGCCACTTCAAATCCCTTTAAAGGCCAGATGGTACAACGGGGGTCCTGCAGCCGGTTTCAAAGCAAGCTATGAGCTTAACCTCACACCTTCCAAAACAACTTTTAAAGGGTATGATAATTATGAATTTGATCCCTTGGGCATACAGCCATCGCCACAGTCAACGACTGTTTTTGAAGGATTTCTGGATACCAAAGGTGAGGCAAAAGTCATCGTAAGCCTCCCAGCTGAAAACCATCCCTTCCCTACGTACAAGGCATTGTTTACCGGAAAAGTATTTGAGCCCGGAGGAGATTTCAGCATCGATGCAGTTTCCTTGCCATGCCGTAGGTATAGCAGGTTTGCTGGTATACTCAAGCCTGAAGCCAAAGGCTGGGCCGGTATGCTTGAGGCTGGGAAAAGCCATACCGTTCAACTGGCTCATGTCAATGCAGATGGTAGTCCTGCGCAAGGCAAACTCATCGTAAATGTGCACAAACTGGATTGGAGATGGTGGTGGGAAGACTACGGTGAAAACATTCAGTACGAACAGTTAAACTATCAAAGAGCCTTGCTCGAAGAGGAGGTGAGTACCTCTGGGGGGAAGGGCAGTTTCCGGCTGAGTACAAAACAGAGCGACTGGGGACGATATCTTGTTCAGGTTAAAGACCCCGTTTCCGGGCACTTTTCCTCCCTTATCCTGTATTTCGACTGGCCTGAAGGTCGTGTTAACGATGGGTCAGCCCGATCAGGTGCGGAGTATCTTTCTCTGCTATCCGATCGACAACTTGATGCCCCGGGGGAACAAGCGAACATCCTTTTTGAGTCACCCATGAAAGGGATGGCCTTATTGACCATTGAGAACGGATCTGATATTCTTCATAGCCGATGGCATGAAGTAAATGAAGGCAGGAATTCCATTAGTTACCCAATTGAGAGTGGAGCAGCGCCGGGCATTTATGCATGTATTTCTTTGATTCTACCTCATGAAGCCGTTCAAAGCGGGCAGCCCCTGAGGCGCTATGGCTATTTGTATCTTCCTGTGGAAGACCCTTCTACCCGCTTGCTCCCACAATTGATCTATACGGCTGAAGCACGTCCCGGTCAAAAGTTAAGTATCAAGGTAAAAGAACAAAACAGCAAAGCCATGGCTTACACGCTGGCGATTGTGGATGAAGGCTTGCTAGCACTTAACAGGTTCAAAACACCTGATCCGCATGATGCCTTTTATGCCAGGGAAGCACTGGGGGTTCATTCCTGGGATTTGTATCCCTATGTCATTGGCACTTATAGTGGACAGTTTGGAAGATTATTGTCAATAGGCGGTGATGGCGAGTTGCCTGTACTTCAGCCTGATCCGGAGCGGCACCTCAAAAGCTGGGTGCATGTAAAAGGTCCATTTTTCCTGAAGAGCGGGCAGACCGCTGAGCATTTTGTTCAAATTCCTTCGTTCAACGGAGAGGCAAGGGTTATGCTGGTGGCCGGGTACCAGGGGGCCTTTGGTCAGGTGGAACAAAAACTGAAAGTGTCACAACCCCTGAGCATGTTGGTTTCTCTGCCCAGAATGATCTCTGAAGGAGAGGAAATTCTTGTTCCGGTGAATGTTTTCAACCAGAGAAAAGAGCCCAGAAGTGTTCAAATGACCATCAAAACGGAGGGCGTGCTTCAATCCATGAGCAGTTCAGCAATCCAACTGACAGTAGGGGGGCAAGGCAGTCAGCTGGCCTATGTTAAGCTAAAAGCAACGGCTTCCGGCAAAGGCTATTTGAATCTGGCCATCAGCTCAGGCACCGACAAAGCCACTGAACGATTTACCCTGGAAATCACCGATCGCAGCCCAATAGTCAGCAGAAGGATTGAAAAACAATTAAATGAAAAAGAAGAATGGACCCTCAAATCTGATGAGCTCCCTTTGTACCAGATCAGGGAGATGCAACTGCAAGCGTCTGTATTTCAGCTTCCAAATTTGCAAGGAAGGATCAATGATCTGATGCGCTACCCTCATGGTTGCTTAGAACAAACAGTTTCTACCGCTTTCCCATTGCTTTACCTTCCCGGGCTGAGTTCATTATCAACGGAGGATGAACAAGATCGACAGTACTTTTTAAACACTGCCTTACGAAAGCTTGAAACTTTTCAAAGCTCATCCGGAGAACTTAGCTATTGGCCGGGTGCTTCATATTATCATGAATGGTCAGCTCTATATGCCGGGCATTTTATGATTGAGGCCTCTTCGAAAGGCCTTTCCCTGCCGGGTACTTTATTGAAAGATTGGATTCAAACCCAAAGCCGAAAAGCCGGGGAATGGAAAGCCGGTAAGTTTCAAAGTATTGAAGTACAAGCCTATCGCCTTATGCTGTTGAGTCTGGCAGGTCAACCTGCATACACGGCACAAAACCAATTGTTGGAGCAGTACAAACCTCAGGGTGATCCTACTTTGCTACTTGCAGCGGCTTATGCTCTGTCTGGCAATGAGGCTACAGCCCAGCAAATTCTCAGAGAGGGCACCGGCTCATCGTCTACATCCATCGCAGACACCTGGGAAGTGCTCTATTCAGTGACGAGGTCAAAAGCATTAAGGCTTTACAATCATATCCTTTTGAAGCAAACGGCAGAGGCTGAAAAGCTAGCCATTGAGCTAAGTCAGGCCATGAGCAGCGAGACATTGTACAACACTCATGAGACTTCATGGATGCTGATGGCTTTGATGAATTACATTGACCGTAGCCATGCTAGGTCAAATCAGAAATGCCAGTTTGAATTGTTACAAAACAATAAACCACTTCCGGTCAGCACCTCTTTACCATCTGCAACTTTAGGCATGGAGCCCAGGTCTCCTTCCTGGAAGATAAAGAACACCTCTGGCGGAAAACTATACCTTCAACTGCATTACACAGGTAAGCTGCGTTCCGAGGCCGCTATGGAGCGTCTTGCACAAGGCCTTTCACTTAAGGTCAACATCCAATTCCATAGCGATGGCAGGGAAGTGGACTTAAGCAAAGTGAAGCCAGGAGATGAGCTGCTGGTGAGTGTGACAGTCTCTAACCTTAATCAGGAGAATAAAACAGAACAGATTGCACTTACCTTGCCTGTTCCAAATGGTTATGAGTTACGTAACGATCGATTGTTGGGTCAGAGTCAAGGGCTGGATCATATCGACTTAAGGGATCAGGAACTGCGTTGTTACTTCAACCTTTCTTCAGGAAAAAGCAAGACCATCAGTCAGCGAATCACCTGCACCCATCAAGGCAAGCTGTATTGGCCTGCGATAGTAGCTGAGAGCATGTATTCACCCGGTATCATTGCATTGGAGCCGGCACGTTGGATAAAACCTGCTGATCAAATTCCCTAAAGACTCATGTTTTTAAAACGAATTCTGTTAATCCTTTCTGCGGTGATTTTAGTTTCACCCACTTCCTTCGGGCAGAAAGTGGCACTCGTGCTTAGTGGAGGTGGTGCCAAAGGATTAGCTCATTTGGGCGTATTAAAAGTGCTTGAAGAGCATAACATTCCCATCGATTATGTCATCGGCACTTCTATGGGTGGGGTGATTGGGGCTTTTTATGCAGGTGGATACTCCGTTGAGTACATGGAGAAGCTGGCCAGAACCACCAAGTTTCAAAACTGGGTAAATGGAACGATTGAAGGAAAGTACAGCTATGAAATTTACTCACCAAGACGAGATGCAGGCGTGGTGAATCTCCGGCTGGATTTAGATACTATGCTTCAAAGTAGCTTTCAGCCCAGGGTGATTAATGATGCTCCAATAAATATGGCATTTGCAGAAACATTCAGCCCGGCAGATGCCGCCTCAGGCTACCACTTCGATAGCCTAATGGTGCCCTTTCGTGCGATTGCCGCTGAAATTTTTACCCAACAAGAAGTGGTACTTAAAGAAGGAAGGCTTGGGGATGCAGCACGGGCCACCATGAGCGTCCCTCTGTTTTTTGACCCGGTTAAGATCAAGGGTAAGTACCACTATGACGGAGGCATCTACAACAATTTTGCTGTTAACAGAGCAATAGAAGAGTTTAATCCTGACGTGATCATCGGGGTAAACGTTTCCGAATTTACGTTCACAGCATACCCAAGTCAGCAACGCAAGCCGGAGCCTACTGAAATACTGCGATACATCGCCATTGCCAAGAGTGACTCTACCATGCTCAGGCCCCAGGATATATATATTCAGCCGGAGGACGGGAGCTTAACTGCGTTTGACTTTAGCAAGCTGGATGAGTTCGTTTATGCAGGCTACACAGCGGCCATGACTAAACTTCCAGAAATACTCAACAAGATCAAATCACGGAGATATGCAGAGGAGGTGTACGAGCGAAGAAGTAAATTCAATGCCCGCAAGCCAAACTTGGTGATCAGTCAATCCAGGATCACTGGCTTGCCTCAGAACAAAGGCTACCGCCACATTCAACGGTTATTTGGCAGCAGGGGAAATGAGAGGCACATAGAGTTGGATGAAGTCAAGGATAGCTTTTTTAGACTATCGCAGTCAGAAGTTCTTGATGAGCTCTATCCATCTTTCGATTACGATAGCACCTCAGGTCAATTTACGTTCAACCTCGATGGCCGCTATTCTCGTAAGTTGAAAATAGGTCTTGGAGGAGTGATCTCTACACGAAACATCGCCCAGGTATTTGCTTCAGTCGAGTACAAGTCTTTTGGCAGATTGCCATATAATTTTTACGCCAATGCATACAGCGGCCCCTTTTACAACTCTGTGAAAGTGCTAAGCCGATTTGATTTGCCAACTGAACATCCCTTTTACATTGAGCCCGAGATTTTATTTAATCGATTTGACTGGCTTGCCGTCAGTGAGCTGGTGCTACCAACCAGCCGTGAGCAATCTTATATCGTCAACAATGAACTCTCCGCAGGGATTACCTTAGGCACCATCCTTGAGCAAAGGGGATTGGTGAAGTTGTCCTATAGACGTTTTATTCACGAGGACAAATACAGCCCTCTTTCCGTGATATCCAGCCTAGACACATTCAATGTTACCCATTTTGGTGGATCGTCCTTAGGTGTTCAGTTTGAACACAACTCACTCAATTTCAAGCAGTATCCCACAAAAGGTAAACAGTTCTCCTTGGAAGGCAAGTACATCAATGGTACAGAAGATTTCGAACCCGGTACATTCACAGGCCGGCAAAAACAAGGGGATTTCTCTCGACAGCGTCATGAATGGCTACGTTTGAAAGGATTTGCTGAAGTGTACCTGAATCTTTCTAAAAATTACAAAGTTGGATTTTTAGGGGAGGCTTTGCTATCCAATCAACCGGTGTTTTTAAACTATATCTCTACGGTTATTTACGCTCCTGCATTTTTGCCTTTGCAAGACAGCAGGGCCAATTTTTTAAGAGATTTCAGAAGCTTCAACTACCTGGCTTATGGTTTTAAAAACATCATCGTTTTCTCCGGTAATTTTCATGCCCGGCTGGAAGTCTATGGATTTACCAACCTCAGGCCAATCATTGAACTTAAAAACATCAACCTGGTTGATAGCAGAGCCTCCGTTTCGGATAGATCTATCACAGGTTTTGTTGGGTCAGCCTCCTTGGTCTGGAACACATCTTTTGGCCCGCTGGCAGGAAGTTTAAACTATTACGACAACATTGCCCGAGAAAACCGGCTTGGGGTGATTTTTCATGTGGGGCTCTTGCTGTATAATAAAAGGGCTTTGGAGTGAGGTATATTTCTTGGAAACGGGTATGGCTCGTCTTGATTGCCTTGTTGATCAGTGCTTTTTGGTGGTTCCCCATTCCTTCGTTTCCGGACAGTTATGGTCTTAGAGTTTACAGCAATGACTCTGCGCTATTGGGTTACCGTTTGAGCAAGGAAGGGGAGTGGAGGTTTAAGAGCGCTAAACAGCTTCCGGACACTTATCTCAAAACGCTGATCTGGCAGGAAGACCGGTATTTTTTTTACCATCCCGGCATTAATCCGATTTCATTAATCCGGGCAACCTGGGTCAATTTAAAAGCAGGAAAAGTGAAACAAGGAGGAAGCACTTTGACCATGCAGCTTTCCAGAATGCTCCTCAGAAACCGCAAAAGAAGTTTGTGGAACAAGTTTCGGGAAATCTGGATTTCCCTCTGTCTGGAGGCCAGGCATTCTAAAAATGAAATTTTACAGCACTACACCTCAATGGTACCTATGGGTAGTAATGTGGTTGGCCTTAAAGCCGGGAGCCAGTTGTATTTTGGAAACAGAGCAGAGCATTTGACTTATGCTCAATCGGCATTGCTCACCCTGTTGCCCAATCATCCAGGCCACATTTACCCGGGCAGGAATATGGATCGTTTGCTGGGCAGACGCAATCGGCTTTTAGTTGGATTGGCTCAGGCAGGTGAAATGCCAGCCCAATTTCTTCCTGCTGCTTTGCAAGAACCATTGCCCGTTGGGAAACTGTTGATCAAAGAATTAGCTCCACATTTTGTCGATGCCTGTGTAAAGCAGGAGCCCAAAGGGGGTGATTTCTACACTACGATTGATCATAAAGTTCAGGGCTTAGCATTGAGTAAATTGGAAGAGTATATGAATCGGCTCTCTTCTCAGCAAGTCTCAAACGGAGCTGTGATGGTAATAGGAAGAGAAAGTCATGAAGTATTGGCATGGGTAGGAAATACGTCAAAGTCTGTGGATGGCCAAAGTATTGATATGCTGGATAAGCCTAGAAGTTACGGCAGTTTGTTAAAGCCTTTTTTATATGGTTTTTGCCTTTCGGAAGGTCTGCTTCTGCCTCATCAGTGGGTTGAAGATCTGCCCAGGCAGTTTGGATCCTATCATCCTAAAAACGCCTCCGGCAGACATGTAGGTCTGCTTCCGGCTTCGGCTGCCCTTGCCGGCTCTTTGAATGTCACCGCTGTGGACTGGCTGTACCAATTTGGTTATGAGCGCTTTCATTTGCTTTGCAGGGAGGCAGGCCTTACAGACCTTACTCAACCCGCAGGCCATTATGGGCTTTCTATAATTCTGGGTGGGGGAGAGGTAAGACCCTCACAAATTGCAGGCTTGTACCTCAGTCTGGCAAATGAGGGCAAAGAGGTCAACATGAACACCGGTTTGAAGGAATGGAAATTTTCCCTCTCTAAATTGAGCCCTAGTGCTGCCTACTATACCCACATGGCTTTGACAGAAAGCCGCCGACCCAATGAGCAAGGTGAATGGGTTCAACATGGCTCAGGCACTATGGTTTCCTGGAAAACGGGAACAAGCTTTGGAGCCCGAGATGCCTGGTGTGCAGGTTTTAGCAAGAGCCATGTGGTATTGGTTTGGCTAGGTAATGCCAGCGGACTTGGCAGGCCCGGATTATCTGGTTTGCATTCCGCAGCACCTCTATTTTTTGAGCTGATTAACCGATTAGAGGCTCAGGCAGAGTTGGAATCAGAGATGCTCCCACCGGGAAGTAAGCAGGTTTCTACCTGTGGATTAACTGGTTTTCCTAAAGGGCCGTATTGCCCAAAATCAAAGCAGGTCTTGACCGATGCCAAACAGTTGAGCATGGGCGTATGCAGGTACCATGTAAAATCAGCTGGAACTTTAAGTCATGCATCCGGAGAACCTGTGGAGGCTGTCAGTTTAAACATGAGCCCGCTACTAAGCTACTACACAGGTAAAGCTGGATTGTTTGACTTTATCAATTCAAATTCCCAGACTGAAGATCGAAAGTCAGCTCCAGTTTTTCTTTATCCCAGAGGACGAGTAGTACTTTCTATTCCAAAGCATTACAAGGAGACATTTTTTATTGCTGAGGCCATTCCCGGAGACAGGGCGGAGCTGTTGTATTGGCATTTGAATGATCGTTATCTGGGCTCAACTCATCGGATGCCACATCAAATGAAAATTGCAGCCCCTGAAGGAAACTATCGACTAAAAGTGATCAATGAGAAAGGTTTGGAGCAAATCGTAAGCTTTGTAATTCAGTAATTTGAACACTCAGGGAAGAAACATCTATTTGTTTTGATACAACCTGCATCCTACATTTGCTCATTCTAAAAAGCTTATGGCCGAGCAGGATAAGTCAGATTTATATCGATCATTTGGTGACCTGATCTATGCTATCGCAATGGCAGACGGTATTCTTCAAGAAGAAGAGAAAAATGCCATACGCAAGATCATTGGAGACCATGCCATGATGCCCTTTGTCGATGAGTCACTTAACCGTAAAGTGAAAGAGGAGATCAGTATTGTCTCCGCTTACTACAAAGTGATGAACTACATCAAAGAGAATAAGCCTGATCCGGAGTTCCACTTTCTCCTACAAGTACTTGAAGCCCTCAGTAAGCTTAGTGCCGGGGTAGATGAAGATGATGAAAACCTCATGGAGGATTTTATCGCTGATCTTCGATCAAGGCTTAAATAATTTTAATGTATTGTTTTTTAGGGACTTAGGTCAATTCCTTCTTAAGAACTGTTTGGCAGGGCTTTAGTGGTACAATTATTGCCTTCTCTAAAGCGCAAATAAATTTTCTCAATACAAACCAAAGAGAGGAGTCAAATGGCTCCTCTTTTTTTGTTTTAGTATGTTGATATTTGCCAACATGAACTATACAGCCTATGTGGCCTACAGCAGGCATCAGTTGGAACTGTTTGAAAGTGGGGGCACCGTAGACTATGCTCATGAACTGTTTCAATACATCAAGTTAAATAACCACCGAAGCACAAGAATCTTTGATCATCAACCACTCGACCCAAGGTTGGTCAAAGCCGTTCAGGAATTGAGTTTCAGTCAACGATGGCTGTTGATTACAGAGCCCTGGTGTGGTGATGCTGCCCATAGTGTGCCTTTGATTGCACGCATGGCTGAGCTTAATCCTCTGGTTGAACTGGAAATTTTGCTTAGAGATCGAAACCTGGAACTTATGAATCAATACCTTACTGACGGAGGCCGATCCATCCCTATGCTGATCATCCGTGATGCGTCAGGCAAGGATTTAGGGATTTGGGGTCCCAGACCCCAGGCAGCCCAAAGCCTGGTAAAAGAACTGAAAAAGCAGCCGGAGATCAGTAAACAGGAGGCTATGGAGCAAGTTCAAGTTTGGTACGCCCGAAACAAGTATTTGGACATTCAGGAAGAACTACTTAATTTGGTTGAAAAATTAGAGCGCAAGTGAAAAAGTTAATTTTTTTAGCTTTTATTCTGTTTGGTATAGATTCTCATCTTCATGCTCAAACTTGGGATAGCCTTCAGGTAGATCAGAAGAGGAAGGATATCAAGAACAGGCAGACATTCCAAAATAGGCAGTCATTGGGCACAGGAAATGTTGATCCTGTTAAAACCGATGATCCCAACAGCTTAAATTATGACCCCAGCAAGCGAATAAATGAAGACCCTGATCAGATTTCACGAATTGAAAAAATAACCTGGAAAAGCTGGCTGATGAGTTCATTACATATTCAGCTGTTGCCTATTGTTGTTAGAGGTACTGAACTAACTTACGAGCTGAAAACCAGAAATTTGACTTCGTATGCATTAACGGGAGGATACTACTTTAATGGCAGAAACACAGCATTTTCAAATGAAGGCTACTGGGAAGGATATCGATTTGAAGGTTCCTACAAAAAATTTAATAAGAGAATATTTAACTCAGGATACAGGTATATGACCTTTGGGGCTGGTTACAAATCTTATCGCAATGTGGAATTCAATTATTGGATCAATCAGCCCAATGTTGTTAAAACAGTCCAATTTGCTTCAGCAGCTTATCTTCATGGGGGTACAGGAACCAGGCAATACTTAAGACAAAATGTATTTTTAGATTTCTCTTTGAGTTTGCTTTTTGTTTCATCAATCAACGGCAGTCAGGCCAGATTTATCGAGACACCGATTGTTAACCGATATACCACGGGCTTCGCATTCAGAATGCTGTTCGCAATCGGTATCGACTTTTAACGCTGAGTAGGAACGCCACCCATAGCAGCAGGATCAAACACTTTTACCGCATAGTTTGCCGGTAATTGAAAATGGGTTTCAGGCAAAGATTTCTTCTCCACCTGCATGGCCATGATTTCCATGCTCATATCACCCATGTTAGTTAAAACTTGTAAGGGCAAGCCATCAACTCCCTGGAATGAAAAAGAGCCAAAGCCTATTCCTGTGCTGTTACTTGCCTTGGGCAGTGCGAGGTCTTTCGTTGCCCATATGGTATAGGTTTGTGTTGCTGAGCCTTCTTTTTCTTTGAGCACATATTTAAGGCAGTTGTAACCTAAAATCATCTTTTTCTCAGCAGTCTTTTCTATGGTAATGTTTTCTTGCGGAGCAGAGGAAGTAGACTCAAGGCTAAAAACTGTCTTTTGGCCATGATTGATCAGGTAGCTTTTTTGCTGGGCACCAAGAAAAAGTAAGTCGCCGGTCATCATGGAAATACCACCTTCTGTTTTGATCAGGCTATTGTTTCCTTTGATCCAGATGGTATACGAAGTAGGCATCATGCCGGAAACTTTAGTGGCCTCCTTTCCTGATATTTTTACCGAGAAGCGGATCATTCCCTCATAGGAGCTCGTTGGCGATGAGTTGAATGAACAAAAAAGAAAAACGATCAGGATTGAAAAAGCTACATGCTTCATGTATTTGAGATTTATAGGTATTGACAAAGCTATTCTACGGAAGGTAGAATTCAAAGTTAAGATCACGCATACATTTAAAATGACCTTTAGGGCAAATTTTATATCCGATTTTTGAACAGGGCCGACAGGAAATCCGGTTGTTTTCAAAAACTACAAATCTGGTTTCGTAAGGGTACATCCCGAATTTGGGGCTGGTATTACCCCAAATAGAATAAACCTGCTTTTTAAACGCCGCAGCCACATGCATCAATCCAGTATCGTGACTAAAAACCACCATCGATTGCTTAACCAATGAGGCTGACTGGTTAAAATTGAACTTGCCACAGCCATTAAAAATCTGTGTTTTTTTATTCAGTTCCTTAAGCCCCGGTTCATAATCAGCATGTTCCGGTGGCCTATCAAAAAAGCGAACTATCGTTTCAGCCATTTCTGCTTCATCAGGCCCCCCAAGCAAAACGATGGGTTTATTAATCTTGTCGCAGAGTTCGATCAGTTTCTCTTTTGGTAATTTCTTTGTCCCATGCTGTGCCCCAATCACAACGGCTACAAAAGATTTTTGATGGCTTTCCGGTAGCCAGGCTCTTTCTACCTGATCTCTGTCCGGAATAAAATAATCCAACCCATTGCCATCATTCTTTACACCCAATGCTTCAACGGTTTGCATGTAGCGATCAACGATATGCTTATTTGGCATCCGATCGATTTTGAAGTGGACATAAAGAAATTTCTCAATGTTCAGCTTGGGGAAGGAGTAGGAAACCGCCCCCAGTAAGATCTTGAGGCATAATGTTCTCAGGTTGTGATGTAGGTCAATCACTACATCAAACCGCTCTTTTCTTAACGCTAATGCTAAATTCCACAAACTTCCCTCCAATGTCCAGATACGATCCACATAAGGATTCTCCTCCAGGAGAAAGGAAAACTGAGATTTGGTGCAATAGTGAATTTCTGATGCAGGAAGCTGATGTTTCAAACATCTCAGTACAGGAGTTGTCAGAACTATATCGCCTATCGACGAAAAACGCAAAATAAGTATTTTTCTTGGTGCTTTAGGACTTGCCATGTCGGGATTTAAAGTAAGCAGCTACTTCCTCAAGGGTTTTGGTATTGAAAACCAGGTCCTTTGGGAAACAAGCCTTTTTGGCGCAATAATATCCATAAACCATGTTTTGAAGTCCGGCAGTTTCATGAGCGTCAGGATTGATACTGATCATCAATCCCTTTTGCTCAACTTTATCCAGATACCTCCAGTCTATATCGAGACGCCAGGGGTCGGCATTAAGTTCAACGATCACTCCATTTGCCACACAGGCATCCAGCACTTTATCGACATGCAAGGGGTATCCTTCTCTTCTGAGCAATAACCGGCCAGTCATGTGTCCCAAAAGTGTTGTGTAGGGGTTTTCAATCGCTTTTATCAACCTCGCTGTCGCTTTTTCAATATCCATTCGCAAATTTGAATGGATGGAAGCAACGACATAGTCAAATTCCTTAAGCATATCTTCAGCATAGTCGAGACTTCCGTCTGCAAGAATATCGGACTCAATACCTTTAAAAATTTTAAAATCTGAATAGGCCGTATTGAGTTGGTCAATTTCGGCCCACTGTTGCATTACCCTGTTTTCGTCCAGTCCTCTGGCATAGAATGCACTTTTTGAATGGTCAGCAATCCCAAAATACTGCATTCCCAAAGCCCGACAGGCCTCGGCCATAGCTTGAACTGTGTCAGCCCCATCACTGTAGGTGGAGTGGTTATGAATGATCCCCTTCAGATCACCATAGGCGATACTGCGATCCAGAGTGCCTTTCTGATGCTTCTCAAATTCCGCAAATCCCTCCCTGCATTCAGGTTCAAAACAAGGCAGCCCAAGAGCAGCGTAAACTTCTTCCTCACGCTCATAGGCTTTTGAAAGAACCTTGGTCCTGATTGATCCCGATGGCAATGCATGGTAAATATGTGCTTCAGAGCCTGTATTCAGGCAGGCATCACTGCCCCAGCGGCTGGCATTTGAAATCTGTAGCTCCAGTTGCTGCCCTGTACTGAGGTTGAAGCGATGATTTCTAGGGCCGCTTTGCTCATGTTGATAGTGTACTTTTAAGAAATCGGCCAGCTTGGGAGCTGAATAACTTTTGGAAGGCAATACCTGTAAAGCTAATGCGTCCATCACTTCTGATTTTCGACGTAGTGGTCCACTGGGTTCAATTCTGTCAAAAAAATCAGTTTTGTTGAGCTCAGCTGTCAGCCTTTTGGCCAGTTGTTCCGCATCGGCATAGAGCAACCATGAGCTGAATGCTGACTTTTCCTCAATGGCTTTTAGTATGGCCTCTTCCGTTTTGGGCCCAAACCCTTTCACGGAAGCGATCTTATGCGATTTGCAGGCATCGAGAAGTTCATCAATTCCTGTGATCTGAAGCTCTTTCCAAAGTACTTTGACCTTTTTTGGTCCTAGTCCTTTTAGTTCCAACATAGTCACTACCCCGGCCGGAGTTTGTGCAATCAGGCTTTCATAGGGGCTAAATGTTCCTGATTGAAACCACTGGGTCAATTCTTTAGCCAGACTTTTTCCAATGCCATTGACTGCCTGAAGTTCGGATTCGCCGAGGTCAAATGCGGTAGCTTCCATTCGCTCAATGCTAAAAGCAGCTGACTGATATGCCCTGACTTTAAAGGAGTTTTCTTCATGAAGGTCCATGAGATCAGCAGTGAGCTTTAAATAGTTACTCACATCCCTGTTGCTCATCCCGGTAATTACCGCTTTTTGCATGATATTTGACAATTGCGATTAGACAACGAAACCATCACCCAATGTTAATGAAAATAAGCGCTAAGACATGGTTCATTTTTTTGTCTTTCACTGCATTGATGGCATGCCGTAGTACTCAGGTTCAGGGAAATCAGACAGAATCAAAGCAAAAAGCTGAATTTCAATTCAAAGGAGTATGGATAAAAAGCCAGGAAGAGAACTCAGGCGATGGAGTCTATGTTTACAGAAGGCCCAACTATCCTTTTCCTCCTTCAAGAGGAAGGGAACGATATGAATTTGAAGGAGAGAAAGTGACCTATTACAAAATTGCACCTACAGATGGGCTTGATCAAATTTTCGGTAAATGGACTTTTTCATCGCAGAAAGACGAATTATATTTGACTTTTGATAATGGTTTAAAGATGGTATTCCGGATACTTAGCCAAACAGAAGATCGAATGCTCCTCAAACTAGTACCTTGAAATGAACTACTGGTTAATAAAGTCAGAGCCATCCGTCTACCCTTTTCATAACCTCTTGAACGAAAAGAGTACCCAGTGGGATGGGATAAGGAATTTTCAGGCTAGAAATAACCTGGCATTGATGAAAACCGGAGATTTATGTCTCTACTATCATTCCAATGGGGAGCGGGCTGTAGTTGGGCTGGCCAAAGTGTCTTCGGAAGCATTTCCCGATCCTACAGCTACCGACCCACGCTGGCTGGCAGTGCGTGTGGCTGCCGTTTCAGAATTACAGCAGCCGATATCACTTTCAACGATAAAACAAGATCCTATCCTTCAACACATGGAGTTGGTACGGCAGTCAAGGCTGTCCGTATGCCCTGTACGACCGGAGGAATTTGATCGTGTCATAGAACTTTCAGGAACCCAGTTTTAATTTAAGATCAACTAAACTATGCTTGCACTACGTTCACTTTACTTATCGTTTATCGGTTGTTTAATCTTTTTGCAGCCTGCTTTTGCAAAAAGAGAGGTGCCAACTTATCTGTTTGCTAATAATGCACGACCGGCAGTTATCATTCAACTAGGTGAAAACCCAAGCGAGCTGAGCCGTAGCCTTTATCAGATCGTGCTGGAGCAGGTAAAAACTCAGCTGAATACATTGGGCATCAAGCCTCTCAGCTACCATAACATCGAATTGAAAAATGACTTTTGGTTTTCCAATTTGAATAAGGAGTTGCAGGAAGACAAGGTCAATTACCTAATCGTACTCACTGCCCGCAGGCTACCCCCAAGTGCCAGCCAATTCAAAAAACTGAAAGCCTATAGCGAGGCCTCGCTGCACATCGGTTTGTATACCCACGACTTTACCTATTCTACTGTAAGAGAAGGCTCTTACGTGCTGGATGAAAACGGCAATTTTGAAGAAATGATGGAGCTTTTTGCCAAAGAAGTAAACGACATAAAAAAGAAGGAGCCCTTGTATTTTGAGACTGAAATGTACATTCCTGAGTTTCATCCTGTGGCAAAAAACAGAGGGAGTATCTATGCTGACCTCCCTAAAGAATTGAGTAAAGAAAAATTCATGTTCATCAAGCTGGATAGATTCGATACACCTGACTGGGCAGAACACAACAAGAAGAATCTGGACATCATGAATAAGAATTTCACCCTGCCTTATGTGGAAATCAGAAAAAATCAGATAGACGAATACAAAAACCAGGGCTATCGGTACCTGATTGAGCCATTCAATGAGGTGGTTTTTGGTGATGACGGAAAAGGCAACAAAGGCTTTACCACCTTTTATTATTACTATCTCCGGGACAGTAAGAATGATGACAAGTTCAATATAAGCAACAACGGATACCCCAGCCTGGACGAAGCCCTTGACAGCTTCATCAGATCAGTCAATGCCTCAATAGCTGCACCTGCCAAGAAACCCTGATCTGGCATATTAGCTTGCATCTTCTATCTTTGGCGCTTGGAGTATGTCCAGGCGATTAATTTTAGACCCACCAAGGTTACACCTTACCCTTCAGCGGCTTTGCAGGCAGTTGATTGAAAACTATGGGGATTTTCAGGATACGGTTTTTGTAGGCTTGCAGCCCAGAGGGATATATCTTGCTGACCGACTGGTAAGTTCTCTCGCTGAACTTCAGAATCAACTCCCTCCAGTAGGTCATTTAGACATCACTTTTTTTCGTGATGACTTCAGGCGCAGACAAGAGCCACTCAAAGCCAATGAAACCCGTATGCCCTTTATCATTGAAAATAAACGGGTGGTACTTATTGATGATGTATTGTTTACTGGGCGTTCCGTGAGGGCTGCTCTTGACGCCATGGCTGCCTATGGTCGGCCAGTTTCCGTCGAGTTGTTGGTGTTGGTAGATCGCATGCACACCCGGGAGTTACCCATTGAAGCCAGCTACACGGGCATTAAAGTGAATACCATTGCCTCCCAAAGGGTACTGGTGGAATGGGAAGAGAATCAGGGCCAGGTATGGCTATTGGATCAAACGGACAAGAAAAGCTGATGTCAAAATTAAGTGTTAAACATCTGTTGGGGATAAAAGACCTTCTTCCGGAGGACATCCAACTCATTTTTGATACATCATCCACCTTTAAAGAAGTCATCAATCGTCCCATTAAAAAAGTGCCATCTCTAAGAGATATTACGGTGGCCAATATGTTTTTTGAGAACTCTACCCGCACGAGGCTTTCGTTTGAACTGGCGGAGAAGAGGCTTTCCGCAGATGTCATCAACTTTTCTTCTTCAAACAGCAGTGTCAAAAAAGGGGAGACCTTACTCGACACGGTCAACAATGTACTGGCCATGAAGGTGGATATGGTTGTCGTTCGACATTCCAGTCCGGGGGCACCTCATTTTCTGGCAGCACGTACCAAAGCCAATATCATCAACGCAGGTGATGGCACCCACGAGCATCCAACACAAGCTTTGCTGGATGCATTTACCATCCTACAAAAGTATGGAAGCCTCAAAGGAGTAAAGGTGGCGATCATAGGAGATATCCTGCACAGTCGGGTAGCATTATCGAATATCTTTTTGTTGAAGAAAATGGGAGCGGAGGTGATGGTCTGTGGTCCAAACACCCTGATCCCAAGACATATAGAAAGTCTGGGTGTTAAAAAAGAATTAAGTGTAAAAGTAGCCCTTAACTGGTGTGATGTTGCCAATGTGCTTCGCATTCAATTGGAGCGACAGGATACCAGGTACTTCCCTTCTTTAAGAGAGTACACCCAGTTTTTCGGGATTAACAAAGCCATGTTGGACTCCCTTGACAAAAGAATCATGGTAATGCATCCCGGGCCGATCAACAGAGGAGTGGAATTGAGTTCCGACGCCGCTGACAGCAGTCAAAGCGTTATTTTAGAGCAGGTTGAAAACGGAGTAGCGGTTCGAATGGCTGTGTTATATCTCCTCGCCGGCAACAACTAAAATCCTGTAAATCAGGTTTTCATCAATTTTTGAGCTGCCTGCTCCGGCCTAATTACTATCTTGCAACTCAAATCTCCCCCAACATGAAAGTGTATCAATCGATCATCGAAACCATAGGCAACACACCTATGATCAGGATCAATAGACTGTCAAAAGGCATCAAGGGCACCGTCCTTGCCAAAGTTGAGTATTTCAATCCGGGTAACTCGATGAAAGACCGCATGGCCATCAAGATGGTGGAAGATGCTGAAAAGGCAGGTATACTTAAGCCAGGGGGGACGATCATTGAAGGTACTTCCGGAAACACTGGGATGGGTCTTGCGTTGGCAGCGGTCGCTAAAGGCTACAAGTGCATTTTCACCATGAGCGATAAGCAGTCCAAAGAAAAAATAGATATTCTAAGGGCGATGGGAGCCGAGGTAGTGGTTTGCCCGACCAATGTGGAGCCAGATGATCCTCGTTCATACTACTCCGTAGCCAGAAAGCTGAATTCCGAAATCCCTAACTCATTTTACCCAAATCAGTACGATAACCTCAGCAATACACAGGCACATTACGAAACCACCGGTCCCGAAATCTGGGATCAGACGGATGGTAAAGTGACGCATTATGCAGCAGGAGTGGGCACAGGAGGATCCATGTGCGGCACTGCAAAATATTTGAAAGAGCAAAATCCCTCCTTGATCAGTGTTGGCATTGACACCTATGGATCGGTCTTCAAAAAATTAAAGGAAACGGGCATTTTCGACGAAAACGAAATCTATCCGTACCTGACAGAAGGAATAGGAGAGGACATTCTCCCGAAAAATGTCGATATGGATATGATCGACCATTTTGTAAAAGTGACCGATAAAGACGGAGCCATCATGACCCGCAGGCTTGCCCGTGAGGAAGGCTTGTTCGTAGGCTGGAGCTGCGGCTCTGCCATGCATGGAGCTCTGGAGTATGCACGTGAAAACCTCAAAGAAGGCGATGTAATGGTGGTGATCCTGCCTGACCATGGCACACGCTACATCGGTAAAATCTACAACGATGACTGGATGAGAGAGCGAGGGTTTTTGGAAGACAAGGAGTTTGATACAGCAAGGGATATCATCGGCCGTAGAAAAAGCTATGAAATTTTGGTGACCGTTCAAAAAGAGGATACCCTGGGTACAGCCATCAAGAAAATGTCGGAAAAGGGAATTTCGCAAATCCCTGTAGCCGAAAACGGGCATTTTGTTGGAAGTCTGTCTGACTCGTATCTCTTGCGTTGCATCATCCAGGACCCAACAGCCAAAGACAAGCCGGTAGCGGAGTATATGGAAAAACCCTTCCCATTTGTAGGCCTTGACAATACCGCTGATGTACTTTCTTCAGCCTTGAGCA
This sequence comes from Cytophagaceae bacterium, assembly GCA_027488815.1. GTDB lineage: Bacteria > Bacteroidota > Bacteroidia > Cytophagales > JAIYAX01 > JAIYAX01. Next base: position 576,099 of record JAIYAX010000012.1, read on the forward strand.
AAGACTACAAAGCTGTGTTGGTGCGTGATGATCACAACAAAGTCCACATCATCACACAGGCTGACCTGGTGGCAGCGATTGCGAGGTAAATTAATTTGAGCTTAAAGCGGAAATGTAAAGCAGGCTACTAAGTCCTTACTCCCTCACCAGTTTTTGCCATTGCCCCTGATCGCTGAGCAGCAGATAGTTTCCTGAGGGTTGCTTGCTGAGGTCAATCGTTTCTGTAAGCCTTCCACGTAAGACTTCCTGACCTGCCATATTAAAAATCCTGAAATCGGAAGGTCTTGAAAGTCGATACATACCATCTGCACTAGGGTTGGGGAATGCCTGCAATTCTGCACTAATCGTTGCTTCCTGGGCTAGCCCCTGTACGATGGAAGCCGTTGTCTGAAATTGGGAGTTGAGAATGGTTCCCGCACTATCGAGGGTATGTGCCAGAATGGGGTACTTACGACCATTGGTGTAGTAACTGATCGTTCTGGTATCAAATGATGTGCTGGGGATGATACCTGCAGGCAGGGGGATCCATATCCAGCGAGGTAGGAGATTAAATGGAAAATTGGGAGCCCATAGCGGGTTTTGAATTCTGAGCTCAATATTGGGGGTGATGGTTTGCAAATTGGATTGCCTGAGCGCCGGAAGGTTGATGTTTCCCGGCATCTGAAGTGTTCCCCAGCCATTGATGCTGTCTACTACACTGATCGCCAAGCTAATTCTAATGCTATCAACATAGAAAGAAGTGGCGGTGTCTATGGCGATAGTATCTTGAACCGCAAATCGAATCGCCGAGTTGGACGTTGAAGTAAAATTGGTGCCAAATGTGGACGGGAACCCGATAAACTTCAGGGGAGGATTAACGGGGATTGCATCTGAACCAAAAAGGGTGTCAAAGTCAATGGTGAGTCCTTGGATGAAAAGCCCTGATGTTGATTTATTGAAATAGAAAAACTGGGCACCATCTTTCGAGACCAGATTGGCATTTGGGAAGGATGCTCCTGAAGGTGCCGCAGCCGGTGAAATGTAGAAAATGGTGTCCTGGAGAATGCCTGATAGGTTTTGAAAATTCCAGGTGAGGTTAATACCGGGGTTTCCAACGGTAGTGCTGCCCGCAAAGGTGGTGTCATTTCTGACAAACACCATATCCCCTACACTGCCCACGTCAGCACTTGTAAGGGTGATTTGAGCAAAAAGGTTCGTGGAGACAAATAAGCTCAGGGCTAAAAAAAGAGATCGTGTTTTCATGATCGTTGGCGTGTGCCTTTGTATATCTTTGAAAGGTAAAACAGGTAAACAAAAGTAATGAATTTTATTCTTCTACATGACCAGGTAGCCCCTTATGTGGCTCATATTCAATTAAACAGGCCCAAAGAGCTTAATGCGCTCAATTTAGAGCTTATGGCAGAAGTTAGGGATACATTAAAAGAGCTTGACCAAAAGGATGATATCAGAGTAGTCGTGATCAGTGGCAACGAAAAGGCCTTTGCTGCAGGGGCTGACATCAAACAGATGGCAGACAAAACCGCTGTTGACATGTTTTTAATTGATCAGTTCAGCACATGGGATCAGATTCGCAAGTTTCGGAAACCGCTCATTGCAGCCGTTTCAGGATTTGCACTTGGAGGAGGATGTGAAATGGCCATGACCTGTGATATCATCATTGCATCAGAAACAGCCAAATTCGGGCAGCCTGAAATCAAAATAGGAGTTATGCCCGGTGCGGGTGGTACCCAGCGACTTACCAAAGCGATTGGAAAATCAAGAGCTATGGAATTGGTACTTACAGGTGATTTTATTGATGCTCAGGAGGCACTCATGCGTGGCCTGGTGAGCAGGGTAGTGCCTGAAGAACTATTCCTAGAAGAGGCGATTAAGCTGGCATCCAGGATTGCCGCAATGTCTCCGGTAGCTACTCGGCTGGCAAAAGAAGCCGTAAACCGTTCTTTTGAAACCCAATTGGATGAAGGCCTTCACTTTGAGCGCAAAAACTTTTACCTGGCCTTTGCTTCTGAAGACCAAAAAGAGGGAATGAAGGCATTCGTCGAAAAACGAAATCCGGATTTTAAAGGCAGGTAATTACTTACTTCAGGAGAGCTTTTCCTCTTCCAACCTGATCGAGACGGAATTGATGCAGTACCGCAGGCCAGATGGAGGCGGACCATCTTGAAACACATGGCCTAAATGAGCTTTGCATACATTGCACAAGACCTCTACCCGGATCATCCCATGTGAAGTGTCTTTGACGTATTGAATAGCTTGCGCATGCGCAGGTTGGGTAAAGCTGGGCCATCCACTACTACTTTCAAACTTTTCAGTTGAGTCAAAAAGCAATTCATCACAACAAATACAGCGATACCTACCGGGGCTGTGCGCATGGCAAAGTTCTCCGCTGAAAGGTCGCTCGGTTCCTTTTTGACGGGTGATATAATATTGTTCCGCAGTGAGTAATCTTTTCCATTCCTCCTCAGTATGGTTGATTTCACGGGTCGGCTTAAGATTGCCTTTTGTGGCTAGCTGAATGACATCGTTCCAGGTAAGCATGTTTTACTGGTGTTGAATTGACCCTGACGAAGGCACCCCAATTTGCTGAAGCATCTCTTTGATATGGTTTCGTGCCCCAAACAGGCTTTCATAAACAGCTTTGATGCGATGCTCAGAGTCAAGCAGGTAAGTTACACGATTAGGAATACCCACCAAAGGAAGCATGGCTTTGTAAGCCCGAATGGTATCGCCTTTTTGATCACTTAACAAATGGAATGGCAGCTTATGTTCCGCCCTAAATCGATGATGACTCTCCATTCCATCTCTGCTGATGCCGTAAACAGGTATGGACAGCCCTTCAAAAACCGGCCAGTGATCTCGAAAATCGCAGCTTTCTGCTGTGCACCCTTGAGTGAAATCTTTGGGGTAGAAATAAAGAATGCAGGACTTCCCGGCCAATTGTTTCGAAAGCTGCAAAGAACTGCCTTCTGTGCTTGGCAAAGTGAAGTCCGGTGCCTGATCACCTATGTTTAAGGGCATAATGAAATATTGAGGGCTTAAATATACCTTGCATATCCCTTACATGACCTACATGTCCAGAAGTTTTTGGTTTACATTTCTAGGTGCCTTTGGCGTGTTTTTGCTCCTTTCAAGTTTGATTATTTACAAAGCGAGCAAAATCAACGGCGGGCTTTGGGTGTATCCACTTGATGATACCTATATCCACATGTCTATAGCCAAAAACTTTGCTCAACATGGCATTTGGGGCATGACTTCGCATGGCTTTACCAATACTTCCAGTGGCCCGTTGTTCACGATAGTATTGTCTCTTTTTTATGGTTTTTGGGGTGTTTCCGACTATTGGCCATTGGTGCTTAACCTGTTGGCAGGACTGGCTTGCTGTCTCTTGCTCTCCTGGCAGGTGCAGCAATTTAAGTTGCCTATGTTAGGAGCTTGTGTGTCAGCGATGGCTGTAGTGCTGTTGATTCCGATGGCAGGTATGGCGGTGATGGGTATGGAACATGCCTGGCATTGTGTATGGGCTTTGGCCTTTGTCTGGTCATTCAGGAATTTGATCTTTGAGAAGAAGAGCTTTTTGCTCACTTTACTATTGGCTATACTAGGTCCTGCCATACGATACGAGAGTTTGTTTTTAGTGGCAGCAGCTTGCCTGATGTTGCTTCTGAACAAATCATGGTGGCAAGCGATCGTTCTGGGGCTCTTGGCCTGGCTGTTTCCTGTACTTTTTGGGCTTTATTCCATTAGCCTTGGCTGGAATTTTCTGCCTAATTCCATTTTGATGAAAATAGGAACAATCGAACCTTTATCACTTTGGCCATTTGGCAAGTCTCCAATGGTGAGCATCTGGAAACTCTATGGAATCCCTGAAGCATTTCCCTTGTTATTTCTGATCGGGCTGGGTCTCTACTTCAGTTCCAGAAAAGCAGATCGGCTTTGGCTGTTTTTTCCCATCGCTGCAATGATGCTTCATTTACACTTTGCCAATGTAGGTACGGCCTACCGATACGAGTCTTATCTTTTTGTGCTTCTATCAATACCGGCACTGGAGGTGTTTTCCCGATATCATCAGCAATGGTTGAATGTGCTGAAATCAAAATGGTTGCTCCTGTTGGTGCCTTTAGCTTTGTTTTTGAGCCCTATATTATCAAGAATGGTGAAAGGACATACCATTCAAATCAAATCCAGCAATAACATCTTCAGTCAGCAAATCCAGATGACCAGATTTGCAGAAACGTATTACAAGGGAAGTTCGATTGTGTTGAACGATATCGGAGCAGTATCTTATTACACCGACCCAATACTTACCGATCTGGTAGGCTTGGCAGATGTTGAAGTATCACGGCTGGTGAAATCAGGACAGAATCAGGACAGCAAATGGACAGAGTATATCACTGCATCCAGAAAACCTGATTTAATCATGATATACGATAGCTGGTTTTACAATCAAATACCCGAAAGTTGGGTTAAAGTAGCAGAACACAGACTTGAACGGAACTTCATCTGCGGGGATGATGAGGTTAGTTTTTATGCAACAGATGGGATTAAAGCGGCCAAACTTAGGGCTCAACTAATGGCTTTTCAGCCAAAGCTTGAAGGTGCCGGGCAAATCATCTTTGTTTATCCCAACTAGCAGGATATTTTTTTTTCTTCATAGGCTTGAAAACTGAAGGGGAATAGTTACTTTTGCGTAAGAATTATTAAGTGATAATTATTACGAACTAATGCTTCACCTGCGTGATCAACTACAGTCCAAAGGATTAAAAGCTACCCATCAGCGTTTGGTCATTTATCAGGCTGCTTTGAATTGTGAGGTTCATCCCTCTGCAGAGTGGGTGTATGAAGCACTCAAGCAAGACCACCCTTCCCTTTCCTTAGGCACGGTGTACAAAACTCTTGCTTCCCTGGAAGAAGTAGGGCTGCTTCGTAAAATGGAAACAACCGATGGTCAACTTCGCTACGATGCCAAAACGCATGACCACCATCATATCTTTTGTGCGAACACCGGAGAAATCATGGATTTTGAAGATGAGGAACTGAATGAGGTGATCAAAACTTTCCTGGCAAAGAAGCACATCAACAATTTATCCATTCGTTCTGTTAGTCTGCACATTACAGGCTGGAAAGAAGATCCTTTGAAACAAATTGAAGTCAAATAAAGATAATCAATAAAACCCCTGAACATTTTATGTCACTCGTTGGAAAAAAAGCCCCCTTGTTTAATGCACCTGCTGTCATCAATGGAGAAGAGATCGTTGAGAACTTCTCATTGGAACAGTTTATCGGGAAAAAAGAAGTTGTTTTCTTTTTCTACCCTAAGGATTTCACTTTTGTGTGTCCTACTGAGATACTTGCCTTCCAAAGCAAGCTTGCTGAGTTTGAAAAGCGCAATGTAGCCGTAGTAGGCTGCTCTACCGATACGGAGGAAACCCACCTGGCCTGGTTGATGACTGCCAAAGACAAAGGAGGAATCGAGGGTGTTACTTACCCTATTGTTGCTGATACTTCCAAAACCATCGCCACAAATTTTGGTGTGCTGGGCGGAGATTACAGCTATGACGAAGAAGGAAATCTGGAGTTCAATGGTGCCCCTATTGCTTTCAGAGGTACTTTTTTGATCGATAAAGAAGGTGTTGTACGTCACGAAGTAGTGAATTTCTTCCCTATTGGTCGTAGCATTGATGAAGAGCTACGTACTGTGGATGCATGGCAGTATGTACAGAAATATGGAGAAGTTTGCCCGGCGGACTGGGAAGCAGGACAGGATGCGATGAAGGCGACTCGTGAAGGTGTAGCTGAGTATCTTTCCAAGCATTAACTCGAAGATTATTTAAGGATGTGTTGCGCCGGCCCGGAGGGCCGGCGCAACTATTTTACTCCCACCCAACCCTGTTTCGAATTCCTGTTTTGGAAGCTTAAACCAGTTGAACTGTCCTTTTTTTACATTACCTCACCATAGCCTTCCATTTTCCACAAGCTGAATTCAAGATCCAGCCGTCAAGTCAACTGCGGAACATGTCGAAAATAGCTATACAAAGGCTACTTCTGTTCGATTATTTAGGTTTATTTGAGCCTGGTTCATGATCCTTTTTCAAAAACTTTTATACCACATCGCAGTCTGTTTCATCTGGCTGGGCCTGGCCTTTGCTTCTTTGTTCAATAAGAAAGCAAGACTCTTGTTCAGAGGAAGTGCCCGAGCCATGGCGCAGCTTTCCAATTGGAGATTGACACATCCCAACATCCCGGTAGTTTGGTTTCACGCTGCATCATTAGGTGAGTTCGAGCAAGCACGGCCGGTGATCGAAGCTTACAAAGCGGCCTTCCCTCAATGGAAAGTAGTGCTTACTTTTTTCTCGCCCAGTGGTTATGAAATTCGGAAAAATACACCGGTAGCTGACCTGATCAGCTATCTGCCCCCTGACTTGCCATGGATTACCCAGGCCTACCATCGAGAAATGAAAGCGCAAGTGGTGTTTTTTGTGAAGTATGACTTTTGGATAAATCACCTGGCCTCTGCCAAAGCCAATGGGGCTAAGCTGTATTGCCTTTCAGCCACTTTTCATCCTTCACATGTTTATTTTCGTCCCTGGGCATTGGTTTACAAGAGAATGTTAATGGATTTTGATTTGCTCATGCTTCAAAATCAGGCCTCATCCGATGTGCTGTCAAAGGCAGGTCTGAGCAATTATCACATCACCGGTGACACCCGATTTGACCGGGTGGCCATGTTGCCAGTCTCAGTAGCTCCACTGCCTGAACTGGCGACATGGACAAAGGAACAACCCACCTTGGTAGTAGGCAGTAGCTGGCCTCAGGATATTGACGCATTGCAGCTTGTGTTTGAGGATTCTACTCTTTTCTCCCGGATCATTATTGCCCCCCACGATGTAAGCGAGGCTTCCATTCATCAGTTGATCACTCAACTGAAAGGGAATAAGTACACACTGTTCAGCCGGTTTTCGACCGATTCAAGAATCTGCATCATCGACAGCATAGGTAAGCTCAATTCAGCTTATGCCTATGCATCAGTTGCTTATGTGGGCGGAGCCTTTAAACAGGGATTGCATAATATTCTTGAGCCTGCAGCCTTTTCGAAGCCGGTGCTATTTGGCCCCCTTATCGACAAATACCCGGAAGCAATGGAAATGATAAAAGCTGGAGCAGCAAAGATCGTTTCCGACCCGAAGGATTGCTTGGAGTCGATGAAATTGATGTTAGCTGACGCTGGTTATGGCAAGCGTGCAGGTACGTTTATTTCGGAACAAACAGGGGCAACAGAGAAAGTGATGCAGCTTTTGAGCAATTCTGCCAGATGAAAGGTCTGGTCGTAAGAAGCACGGGCTCATGGTATGACGTCAATACGGATGAGGGGCAGATCAAAGCAAGACTTAAAGGCAAACTGAGACTTAGCATTAAAGACGTTAACAATCCTGTGGCTGTAGGGGACTGGGTTCAATTGGCACAGGGTGACTCAAAAGAGTGGCTTATCACAGAAGTTGTGCCCCGAACCAATTACCTGGTGCGCAAGTCAACGCATCGCTCAGCACAAGCACACCTTATTGCAAGCAACCTGGATCAATGTCTTTTATTGGCAACATTGGTCTATCCACGCACATCTCTGGGATTCATTGACCGGTTTCTTGTTTCTGTTGAAACGTTTCGGATTCCGACCATGCTCGTGATCAATAAAGTCGATCTGCTGGATGAGGAAGGATTGGCCTATTTACAGCATGTCAAATCCATCTATGAAAGCATTGGGTATCCTACAGCGGAAGTGTCTGCCCTTCAGGGGATCGAATTAGGAAAGGTGAAAGAATTCTTAAAAGGAAAGATAACCCTTATTTCCGGCCATTCAGGAGTAGGCAAAAGTTCCCTGATCAATGCAATAGCTCCCGATCTAAGATTACGGACTGGAGAGGTATCTAATTTTGCCCAGAAAGGTATTCACACCACCACTTTCGCAGAGATGTTCGACCTTGGAGAGGGTACCCGAATAATCGACACACCGGGTATCAAGGAGCTTGGCCTGATGGAAGTAGGAGAAGAGGAGCTTTCACATTACTTTCCTGAAATGCGCATGTTTCTCAACCAATGCAAGTTTCACAACTGCCGTCACCTCAATGAACCCGACTGCAGGATACAAACAGCCGTTGACAAGGGAGAAATAGCCCCAGAGCGTTACAACAGCTATCTGAGCATGATAGCCGGAGAAGACAACCGAAAATAGTTTACCATTTGTTCACAAGCAGGGCTAAAGATTAACCTAAACTTAAAACTAGGGACTCAGACGCATTTTGTAGTAGAGCTTTATTTGTACTGCAAACAAAACGTATGAAACTCATTTTAAAATTACTGCCAGTACTGCTGTTCTTCCTCTTTATTCAGCAGAATTCAAATGCTCAAGATACTCATCACCTAAGGATTGGCCGCATCGCTGGTAGTTCAAGTTTACCTTTGAACCCGGCTCTTGCTCCTTTTTATCATGGAGTTGCTTCCGGCGACCCGCTAAGTGATCGTGTAATCATCTGGACCCGGGTAACTCCTCCCGGCAACGACACAACCATCAGTGTTACTTATTTCGTTTCCACAGATACCAATTTCACAACCATTGTCGCTACAGGACAGTTGAACACCGATACAGCAAGAGATTATACGGTAAAGGTGGATGTGACCGGATTGCAGCCCAACACGTATTACTACTATTATTTCAGGGCTCTAAACACGAATTCCATCGCTGGAAGAGCTAAGACAGCTCCAACAGGTACACAATCCAATCATTTGAAGTTTGCCATTGTTTCTTGTAATAACTACAACGGAGGATATTTCAGCGCATTCAGAAGAATTGCTTCCAGAAATGATGTTGATGCCGTTATCCACTTGGGAGACTATATCTATGAATATGACTCAATAGGTTACCGCAACTCCGGACTGCCTACCAACAGATTCAACATTCCATCCAATGAAATTGTAAGCCTGGCTGATTACCGCACAAGGTATTCGCTCTACCGCCTCGATCCTGACCTAAGAGAAGTTCATCGTCAGCAAAGCTTCATCACGATCTGGGATGATCACGAGTCTACCAATGACAGCTACAAAGACGGAGCGGAGAATCACCAACCAGCCACCGAAGGGAATTGGTTTGTGAGAAAGGCAGTAAGTAAAAGGGTGTATTTCGAGTGGATGCCTATCAGAAATACAGTGGATACCAGCATCTATCGCAAAATATCATACGGTAATTTAGCAGAGCTTATCATGATAGATACTCGTCTTGAAGGCAGAATGCAGCCTCCGGTGAACTTTAACGACCCTGATACTTTGCCAAGAACCATGTTAGGTTCCACCCAATTCAATTGGTTTACTCAGAATTTGAAAAACTCAACTGCCCGCTGGAAGATCATCGGCAACCAGATCCTTTTCTCAACTACCAATGTGGGTTTTGCAGCACCTTCCGGTGCAGTTACCAATATTGACTCAATAAAGTCAGTAGAGAACTTATTCATTGACAACTGGGAATCTTATCCTGTGCAACGTAACCGCATCATTGATACGCTGAGAAACAACAACATCAACAATGTGGTATTTGTGACCGGAGACTCTCATGCAAGCTGGGCATTTGATGTGACCAAGCAGCCTGTCAGATATCCTGTTGCTTTGTTCAACAACATTCCACAACCAAATACTTATGACACGGTGACCAGAGAAGGGTATACGGCTTCAACAGGTGCAGGCTCATGGGCTGTGGAGTATGGCACACCTTCTATTTCTTCACAAAACTTCGATGAGGCAGTCGGTGCGGCTACTGCTGCAGGTTTTGAATTGGCGATCAATAATCCTCAGCCACTGTTAGGCGGAGCAAATTACAATCCTCATCTGAAGTATGTAGACCTTGATCGTCACGGATACATCCTGCTGGACGTGAAACAAGACTCTGTACAAGCTGACTTCTATTTTGTTCAAAATGTATTGACTCAGAACAGCACAGAATCATTTGGCGGAATTGGCGCAACAACCAGACATCTGGAGAACAGAGTAAGAAGAAACACTCTGGCCACTGGTCCTAAATCTACACAAGCATTGCAAGCTCCTTCGGCTTTTGGAGGTCCTTTAGGATTGGGCAACAGGACCAATACTCTTGAAGTGCTGAATATGTTCCCGAACCCGGCAACTGAGTTTGTGATGCTCAACCTTACAACCTTGAAAAAGCAAATTCTTAACATCAAACTGATTGATATGAGCGGCAAGGTGGTGCGTGTATTTGACCGTGGTCTTCAGGACAGTGGTTACCATCAGTTGTTCCTTGAGCTTGACGGTCTCCAAAAAGGACAGTACATCTGCAGCATTCAGTCAGGTGAAGAAACTATGATCAAAAAGCTGATCATCAAGTAATTGATTTTTCTCATACGTTAGCGGTGATGAAGAGCGGGCAGATTGTCCGCTTTTCTCTTTTCAAGACCTTCTGTTAACTTGAGGCTTCGTTTCGATCGAAGTTTATGGAACAAAGATTTCAATCCTTCAAAGAATTTTACCCCTTTTACCTGACGGAGCATCAGCACCCGGTAAGCAGAAAGTTGCATTTTGTAGGTACCGGACTTGTTTTTGTGGCGTTGGCACTTGCGCTGGTTTATGGGAAATGGTGGCTTTGGTTGGCAATTCCTGTGCTGGGTTATGGCTTTGCATGGGTAGGTCATTATTTCTTTGAGAAAAACAAACCGGCCACTTTTCAATACCCACTCTATAGCCTGGGCTCAGATTTCAAGCTATTCTTTGAAATACTCATTGGTAAGCAAAAGCTTTAATCCGGCTGCATGATATCGTTTCCTGGGGCAAAGATCAATCTGGGTTTATGGGTGACTGAAAAAAGAGCCGATGGCTATCATTCACTAGAATCAGTTTTCTATCCTATCCGGTGGACTGATGCAGTAGAGCTTGTTCCATCCGACCAAACCAGCCTGGAAATCAGTGGGCGTGAGGTTCCCGGATCCATTGAATCCAACCTGATGTACAGAGCCTGGCAAAAAATGGATGATCTTTTCAAGATTGGGCCTGTTGCAATGTACCTACATAAAGTGGTACCTATGGGTGCCGGTTTGGGAGGAGGATCAGCCAATGCCGCTGCCATAATCAACCTCATAGATCATCAATTTGCTCTTGGGTTAATAGCTGAAGAGCGCCGTTCGATAGCTTCAGGCTTAGGGAGTGATTGTGCATTTTTCATTGAGTCTATCCCATGCTTTGCATCCGGAAAAGGAGAACTACTCCATCCCATTGCCCTCAACCTAAATGCCTACAGCCTAGTAGTGATCCATCCGGGAATCATCAGCAGTACAGCAGAGGCTTATCAAAACATCAAACCTCAACCGGCGAAGTACAACCTTGCATATCTTCCCGACTTATTACCGGAGTATTGGAAAGGAGTGGTAGCAAATGATTTTGAAGAAGGGATCTTTCGGAAGTACCCTGAGGTAAAGGAACTGAAAGAAAAGCTGTATAAAAACGGGGCCCTATATGCGGCCATGTCCGGCTCCGGATCGGCGGTCTTCGGTTTGTTTAAGAAAACTCCAGCGATAGAGCTATTGCAACTGCCCTCACACTATTCCTGGTTCATTCAAACGGAGGAAGGATCGGACTGAGGGCCTCTGCGCAACCGTTTTTTCTCACTTTGTCTCTCCTTCATTCTAAGTCTGCTTTGAATCGCCGCTTTCCCTGGTTTTGTGGCCAACCTTTTCTTTTTGACAACAAGGGCAGCACTCAGCAGGTGTTTCAATTTCAAGACTGCCTTTTTCCTGTTTGACCATTGTGATCGACCGCTTTCTTCGTTGAGGCTTAAAATACCATCAGCATGGATGAAGCGCTTAAGTTTTAATCTGATTCGATCTTTTTCATCCGGACTAAAATCCGGGAATTGGTCAAGATCAAAGTGCAAGGTGACTTTGGTGCTGACTTTGTTCACGTTCTGTCCGCCTGCACCCCCGCTTCTCGAAAATTGAAGACTGATATAAGGCAACAGCTTTTCCTCGGATAGTTCAGGCAGCATTTGCAGCTTTACGGTTGGTTAAAAACGGATGTGCAATGACAGAGCCCAAAACGATGGCTGTGCCTGCATAAAATCCCAGACTCAGCGCTTTGTCTTCGCCAAAAAACACTATCGCCATCACAATGCCGTACACCGGTTCGAGGTTTACGGTCAGGTTCACCGTAAATGCACTTAGTCGTTTCATTAACTCAGTAGAAGCGGCAAAAGGATATACAGTACATAAAAAGGCCAGAATACTCAGCCACAGGAGATCCATGCTGCTCACTGAGGCGTTGGCCCATTGTTCCTGACCCAAAGCCACTTGAAAGGCAAAATAAACCAAAGTGGTAAAAAATGCCGCCCACATTTCGTAAAACGTGATTTTGTAGGCCTCAATCCTTTTGACCAATCGGGAATTGATTACGGAGAACAAGGCCGAAAGCAATGCAGAAAATATTGCGACCAGTAATCCCAGCCAATAATTTCCCTGGAAATAGAAAATCGCATAAATGCCAATGATAACAGTAAAGCCCAGGATGATCTCTGTCTTTTTAAAGGGCCTTTTGTTGATCATCGGCTCCATGAACGATGTCCAAAGTGAAACTGTAGAGAGACCTGCCAGGCAGACGGAAACGTTGGAAATTCGTGCAGCCTGGAAGAAAAAGATCCAGTGAAAAGCAATGATCACTCCGGTACCCAACAGCTTGAGTACATCTGCCACCGGTAGCGTTAGGTCTGTTTTTTTTAAAAGCAGCAGCAGACCCAAAAGAAAGCCGGCCAATAAAGTGCGCCACATCACCAAAACGGTGGGGCTAGTGGAAATCAGTACTCCAAGTATGGCTGTAAATCCCCAAATGAAGACAATGAAATGAAGTTCGGCATAGTCCCGAAGGGTTTGTCTGCGCATAGTCTTTATTGAGGAATGGTTTTGTAAAGTGTAAGACCAATGCTGCCAAATATCAGATTTGGGAGCCACACCGCCAGCAAAGGAGGCAGGTCACCTGCCATGGCGATGTTTTTACTAACCATCACAAAAAAGATATAAATGAATGCGAGTACAAAGCCGAAGGCAATCTGAATACTGGCGCCCCCTCGTACCTTTCTTGCTGATAAGATCACCCCAATAATGGTGAGGATAAGAATGGCAAAAGGATAGGCATCTCGTTCATAGCGCTCGATGATATAGAGCTCAATTCCATCTGTTCCTCTCAGCTTCATCTCTGAAATTTTAGCTTCAAGGGCATCGTTGGTGAGCATCTCATTCAACTTATATTCGTTTTCAAAATCCTTTGGCAACAAATTGATCGTAGTGTCAACAAAAGGGAGGTAGGCAAAAGTTTCTTTTGTCCCTTCGATGGTACGAACCACACAGTTGTCCAACCTCCAGTTTTGCTGATCTTCATTCCAACTGATGCGGGTGGCACTCAGCTTTGATTTGAGCTCAGTATCTTGAAGTGTCTCCAGGGTAAATCGGTATCCTGATTTTACGGTATTTGAATAGCTCTCCAGATAGGCATAGGTATCTTGGGCTATTCTAAGGTGCACATTGCGCCCTTCGAAACTATAGGGCTGCTTCACATATTTCCGTTCAAATTCTATTCGGGTGACATTGGTATTTGGGATGACCCATCCCACCAGGAAGTAAATGATTACGGCTACCACCACTGAGCCCACAAAGAAGGGAGCCAGAAACCTTACAAAGCTTACTCCGCTGCTTAGAATCGCTACCACTTCCGTATGTGCGGCCATTCTGGAGGTCACAAATACGGTTGAAATGAAGATCATTAAAGGGCTGAGTTGATTAGCCCAGTAAGGCAGGTATGAAATGAAATAGTCTAGGATTTCATTTCCCGGTGCTTTGTTCTTGATGAAATCTCCGTTTCGCTCAGTGAACTCAATCACACATAGTACTGCCAGTAAGATCAGTACAACGAAAATATAAGTGGTCAGTAGTTTGCCGAAAATGTATCTGTCAAGCAAATAGGGTTTGAAACGCATGATTAGCTGATTTTGCGGCTGATGACAGGGATTATTTGCTCCTTCCAGGATGTAAAAGTATCGTCCAGAATATGCTTTCTGGCTTCCTGAACCAGCCAAAGATAGAAGCTAAGGTTTTGCTCTGATGCAATCATTGCGCCCAAAATTTCACCGGAATTCACCAAGTGCCTCAGATAGGCTTTGCTGTAGGTATTGGAATTGTATTGTGTTAGACCAGGGTCAATAGGGCTCAGGTCGTTTTTCCATCTTTCATTTCGTATGTTGATGATTCCTTGTGAGGTGAATAGCATTCCATTTCGTGCGTTTCGTGTTGGCATGACGCAATCAAAAAAATCTATTCCCCGATCGATACATTCGATCAGGTTGGCAGGTGTACCCACCCCCATCAGGTATCTTGCTTTTTCTTGAGGCAGGATATCTGTGACAAGATCTGTCATCTGGTATAAATCTTCAACCGGTTCCCCTACACTCAGTCCGCCGATTGCTATGCCTTCCCATTCCATGGCTGCAATGTGCTCTGCCGATTGCACACGCAATTCTGGGTAGACCGACCCTTGAACAATAGGAAAAAGACATTGCGGATAGCCATACATGCCGCTTCCGGCCTCAAAGGCAGTTCTGCACCGCTGTAGCCAACGATGGGTTAAGTCAAGAGATTTTTTGGCGTACCCATGCTCACAAGGGTAGGGGGTACATTCATCAAAAGCCATGATGATGTCAGCCCCGATGGATCGCTGAATCCCCATGACCGACTCTGGAGTGAACAGGTGAGAAGAACCATCGATATGTGATTTGAAGGTGACACCTTCCTCTGAAATTTTTCTGTTTTCGCCCAATGAATACACCTGATAGCCACCACTATCCGTCAGAAGGGGCTTGTTCCATTGAATAAAACCATGCAATCCTCCGGCAGCCTCCAATAGTTCAGTCCCCGGCCTTAGGTAAAGGTGGTACGTATTTCCAAGGATGATTTGTGCACGAATTTCATTTTTTAAGACCCTTTGCTCTACTGCTTTTACCGTTCCAGCGGTACCAACCGGCATAAAAATGGGTGTCTCGATCGATCCGTGTGCCGTTTCAAAGATGCCGGCACGTGATTTTGAGCCGGAGGCTGTATGAAGCAGGGTAAAAGAACTCATCGGATGTTCAAAGGTCGTCATATTTCGATTCTCTTTCAAAAAGCCCACAGATACTAATCTATCTTTGTCCTGAAACCCGATGACTCTGTTTCTGTTATATTTTAGTCTTGGCTCCCTGATCGTATATTTTTTACTCAGTTTCAGTGAATATCTTCTGGTCAGAAAGTACAGTCAGTCTACAACATGTAAGGAAAGTACTCCTGAGCCTTACACCCTGATCGTTGTGGCTAAAAATGAGGCCGGCCAATTCACCCGCTTATTATCCTATGTTAATGAGCAAACCTGTTTACCCCAGAAGTGCATCATCGTGCTGGACGATACAGAAGATGACTCATTGGAAGTCATAAGATCCAAAGCACTAAGTTATGTTGAGGTATTGAGTTCGAGTTCAGGTAAAAAGAAGGGAATTGAGATGGCCATTTCTCAAGCAACTACAGATGCTCTTTTGCTTTTGGATGCTGACTGTGTCCCGTTAGATCGGAGTTGGGCTAAGCGAATGATCTATCATCTGGAGGGAAATGAGGCAGTTGTTGGATTCTCAGGATTTGAACCTTCACAGGAATTCCTGAAGATGCTTAACCAGTGGGAAGCCATACAGAGTTTCCTTACAGGATTGGTTTTTCATCAAATTGGCCTCAGTTATTATGCTACCGGACGTAATCTTGCCTATCGTAAATCGGCTTTTGAGAAGGCAGGAGGTTTTAGTAGAATTGATCATTTTCAGGGAGGCGATGATGACCTGATGATTCAAAAGTTTAAGGCTGCTGGACACAAAATAAGTTATACCTTGGAGAAAAGTACTCAAACTCAGTCCAAGGCAAAATCGACCTGGAGCGAATGGTTGAAACAAAAAAGCAGACACCAGTTTAGCGGAAAATATTATTCGGCGACTTTGATATTCCTACTTTGGGCCATCGGCTTTTTGGCTCCGGCTTTCCTGATCAGTTGTCTGCTGTTGGCTTTTTTTAATTCGTTTTGGTCTTCTTTCATTTTTTTATTGACCTTCTTTGGACTTGGAGTATTTACAGGTATGGCACACAAGCGATTGTTCTTAAATCAGAAACAGATTTGGTATGTTCCGGCATTTGAAATTATTTTGCCTGTAGTAAAAGCGTATGTATCTATTCAGGTCGCTTTGAAGTCAACGATTTCATGGAGATAGAAGACCGGGAGTTTTCACAGAAGGCCAAAGAAGATTTTCGGCTTGTTGAGCGGGCCGTTCAGGATAAGGACCAGAAGGCTTATGCGGAGCTTATGCGCCGGTATAAGAAAGCTGTTTTCCATACCATCCTTAAAATGATTCGCAATGTGGATGACGCTGAAGACCTTACTATTGAGGCATTTGCCAAGGCGTTCCGAAATTTGCATAAATTCAATCCTGAGTACACTTTCAGTACATGGTTGTTTAGAATTGCCACCAACAACTGCATTGATTTTATCCGTAAAAAGAAGATTGATACCACCAGCATTCATTCAGCCTATGTGGACTCTGATGGCACTCAGGTATCGATTGATCTGAGAGACAATAATTTAAACCCTCAGGAAGAAGCGATAAAAGGTCAAAAGATCATGATCATGCAGTACATCGTGAACAAGCTTCCACCCAGGTACCAAACCCTCATCAGGCTGAGGTATTTTGATGAGTTGGCTTATGAGGAGATTGCTCAGGAGCTTGAACTTCCTTTGGGTACTGTCAAGGCGCAATTGCATCGTGCCCGTGAACTGCTCTATGACATGGTGAAAGACAACAAAAGCCATATATGAGCGAGCTTGGTGTGTCGCTCATTTACCAGTATTTTCCGGAGCTTAGCGACCTTCAAAAGCAACAATTTGCTGAGTTACTGCCTTTGTATGAGGATTGGAATCAGAAAGTGAATGTGATCAGCCGAAAGGATATGGAAGCATTTTACATTCACCATGTGCTCCATTCGCTGGCCATTGCCCGATTGTTTGAGTTTGAAGAGGCTGACCTTATCCTGGATCTGGGAACAGGAGGTGGATTCCCAGGTATTCCCCTGGCTATTTTGTTTCCTCAAACAAAATTCACCTTGATTGACTCGATTGGCAAAAAGATAAAAGTCGTGGAGGATGTTGTTCAGCAATTAAAGTTGACCAACGTAACAGCCATTCATGGAAGAGCCGAGCAGGCAAAAGGTAAATTTGACTTTATCATCACACGAGGCGTCGCTCCCATGTCTGAAATAAAGCACTGGGTAGGGAATAAAATTCGTAAAACAACGAACTGGAAATCCCCTCATGGGATCATATTCCTCAAAGGAGGTGACTTGAGCGAAGAAATCGCTAGAACCGGTCAGAGTTGCCTTGAACGAAACATCTCTGACTGGTTTAAGGAGCCTTTCTTTGAAACCAAGAAATTGGTTTTTCTTGAAATTTAGCGGGCTACTCCCATCGAAGTGGACAGGTAGCTGTCCTTTACCAACTCCCAAAGATGCTCATAAGGAATCACCTCATTTTCAGAATAGGCATTGTTGAACGGCTGAGTTAGGTAAAGCTTTTTCAGGCTTCGCTTGGTTTGCTCCTCCAACTCTGCGGCATCGTGCCCATATTGAGAAAGGCGTGTGAGCAACTGCATAAAACAATTTAATCTCGGCTTGTCTAGATGATTTTTTGCTCTGAGGAGTAATTTGTTCAGTGCCTGTATGGCATAAGTTGCTCCATCAAGGTCTCGCTTTTTGAGTTTGTGAACGATTTGAAGGATCAGAATGGCCAGATTATAGCCCATTTTATCCTTACTGATTTCTACGTTTTCTGTGAAATACTTGGTGTAAAACTGATAGTGGCTGGGCAGTTCTTGAACTAAACTGAGGTAGGCGGCCATCAAAATCCAGCGCTCACGGGTGAGTTCAGTCATTCTGAGTTCTTTTCTCCAGGGGGCCACGCTGCGAAGCAAATCTGCTGCTTCCAGATAATCTCCAGAGTACATCGCCATCATAAATTTTTCCTCCAAAATGAGGTACCAGTTAGGAGAGCCTGATACAAAGTGATTTAGTTTTTGATTGATGTAACCAATTCCCTCTTTGTATCTACCAAGCCTTAGCAATGCCCCGGCCTTATTGATGATCACATCAGTATACCTCATTGAGTTTCTGAAACCTTCAAGGGTTTCGTACTTCTCCTCCATTTGGTTACAAACTACTAGATTTCTGGAAAAGTTACCTACATAGTAATTGAAGGTAGAGCTAAGGAAGAAGTATGCATTGTTGACAAAAGGAGTATCAAATTGGTTTTTAATCTCTTCAGCCCTTTTCAGGTTTTTGTAAAAAGTGGCCATATACAACTTTCTGTTTTTTGCAGATTTCAGCGTATTGGCTTGTGCTTCGTGGGTTATCTTATTTATTTCGTTTTCAGCATTGTGCTGTTCATAAAGAATCTCCAACTTTTTTGAATAAAAATCCACCAAAGCGACTTTGCCATTGATGCCACTGTGGCTCCTTAATAGACCATAGGCCTCCATCAGGATATTTGTAAATGAATAGGGTTCTGCATCAGTGACGACCCTTTCAAGCAGGTTAACCCCATATTGCCGTTCTCCTTCCCGAATAAATATTTTCGCTTGAAACAGAAGCTTGTTGCAATCATATTCCGCTTTCCACATTTCCGGAAACTGATCTTTGCGATAATCAAAATGAAAGAATGCACTCAATAGAGCATTGCGCAGGGCTGACCGGACCCGGATGTAAAACTTGTTTTCTGTATCGCTATTAAACAGAGCCTTAGCAGCTTCTTCTTCGGTCGTAAACGTATTGTTCACAAAACCTTCATACATCTCAATGGCTTTGGGCCCGCCAACTTTGATGCGGATAAGTTCATGAACAAGCTGGTGAGTCTCAACCCTCGATGCCACCAACCTTAATAATGGGATAAGATTCATACTCTTGCAAGCTTAACAGAGGTCTAATTGTCCTCATTCTTCCATTCCAAATATAGAAATAAGATTGACTGACTTTAAGGTAAGAATTTAACAAGAAGGAATTACACAAGTGATTGCTGCTAAGTAGAACATTGATCAGTTTAGCAGAATAAGTTGTAAATATTTGATATACAACACTATAAATCTAATTTCTGATCATTTGCAACTGTCACGTCAGGCAATCAAATCCCAAAAAGAATTTTTGAATTGTAACTTTTTTATCAAAACGTGAGCTGTTCTGAAAGTGAGAATACCCGTTTCCAATGAATTGGAATAGCATGTATTGGTAATATGCAAAATAAAATATATAAAATACAAACAAAATACTACCATAATGTGTCTTTTTATTCAAGGAACACTTGCCACACCTTTGTACCATCAGTTGTAACCTAAATTAAAGACCTATGCTTTGGCTCATTACCCTTCTCATTAACTTAAATGTAATTGCATCACCAGAACAATATGAACCTGCAAGAGAAGCCGAATACATTGAAACATATGCACCCGGATATACAGGACCCGGCGATATAGATCTTGACTCATTTTAATCAATATCCATGAAAGCACTCATCATCTACGAAGATCAGGTTCTTAAGTTGATGATAGGCTCTGTCCTAAACAAAGCAGGCATAGAGTACAATTTTGTGAAGAGAAACAAGGAAGCAATTCAGGCAAACATTGAGTACTGGTCTCCGGATGTATTGATCATGGATACTTGTACCAATCAAAAAGATCAGGTATTGTTATTGGCTGAAGAGATAGACCGTCAGTACCACCTTCCCAGGGTGTTCTTTACTAGTGAACTAACTTCTGATAGTAGGGTAATGCAACAAGTGGACACTTCAATAATTGATGTATTGTACATTTCCACTTTGCCTTCTGTTATTTATAAATACCACTGAACACAAATAGGGTTAAGTTATTAGTAGTGTTGTAACCCTATATTTAAGGCCTCGCTTTTTGAGCGGGGCTTTTCTATGGACACAATTAAAATAGAGATTGCCCGTACTTGTAGGGTATTTTCAAGTCCGGTTGTTGCTGGAGCTGATGAGATATGGCTAGCCTTACACGGATATGGCTCACTAGCCTCAGAGTTTTATCAAACCATTTATCCTGCCTTTACTCCACATCACAAACTGTTGGTCCCGGAAGGGTTCAATCGGTTTTATGTAAAGGGTCTTGGGGGTAAAGTGGGTGCCAATTGGATGACCTCTGAAGATCGGCTTGCTGATATTGAAAACATACACCACTATTTAAGCCAGGTAGTTGATCTTGAAGATGTGAAAGTGAACCCCGGTGGACTAAACCTTTTGGGTTTCTCGCAGGGGGCCACTACGGCTATGCGTTGGTGGCTTTCAGGCCGGTCACCACTAGTAAAAAAGCTGATATGCTGGGCAGGAAGTCTCCCGTCAGAGTATCAATTAGATCAAATAGCAGCCTATTCCGTAGCAACAGACTTGTATATCGTTTACGGAAAGAGCGATCCATTGCTCAATGATCACTATATTGAAATGGCTCAAGAGCTCGTTCATAATAGGAAGAATTCAAGGATTGTAGTTTTTAATGGTCAGCATGAAGTGCAGACCGAGGTTCTCAAGGAACTTATCCTGACGTAGCCGCTTGCGATTGAAGTTTTTTAAGCTCCATTTTCAGTTTTTGATATCGTTGGTCCTGCGGATAATCCTGCTGTAGCTCATTAAGTTGTTTCAAGGCTTTATCATAAAGACCCTTTTGTAAATAGATATTGACGATGTTTTCTTTTGCAAGGACATGGTCGGGGTGGTAGCGAAGGGCTTTTCGGGTGTAATATTCAGCTTTCTCCAAATCTCCGTGAATTAAATAGTCAAAACCAAGATTTGAAAGGGCTTCACGATGTCCTGGTTTTTTCTCTAACAGGGTTTGAAGCAGGTTGCGGGCCTCACCAAAACGATTTTTCTTTTGTAAAGCCTCAGCATACAGAGATACAAAGTTTAAATCATCCGGGTCTAAAGCGTAAGCTTTTTCAAACCATGGGAAAGGATCCAGTGCATTGCGGTAATGTATATCGGCAATCTGATACAAGATGCGAGCATCGTTTATTTTTTCCTTTTTAAGCTCCTGAAGGAATGGCTGATCCGGTAGCTCCTTACTGAGGTAGAAATATCGCACCTTGGTGACCAGATCGAGTTTGTTCAACATTCGCTTGACGGTATCGAGCAGCAAAGCTGAACGAGATTGATGTTCAAAATGGCTCAAGTAGGCCTTTGCAAGCGTTTCTATGGGTGTAGACTTCCCGGTAAAGTTTCGCATTTGAGGGACAGATGTACCATTAACTGCGGGTTTGCTTTCAGTTGATTTTTCAGGAATTCTGATAAAATGGTCAGAGGTCGAAACATGTGGGATATCAGTTGTACCGTTTTTGGGCATATGACAAGTTACGCAGGAAAGATTGGGGTTTTGGTGCACTTCATGATGGCTACAGGCTTTGGTGCTCTCATGGCAGTTGAGGCATTTTTGATTGTAAGCAGTTAATGGCGTTTGATCCAGTTTTTTATGAGGATCATGGCAGGAGACACAGGTTAACTTTTCATTTGAAGCAATGAAGCATTTGCTCTGCTGAAGCCGCTCCGCATGAGAGGCAAAACCATAGTCTTCGGTGGAGTTGTTGGTTGGTATCAGTATCGTGGTATAGAAGTCCAAAGGCTGGCCGGGTCGGAAATTCGCCAGATTCTTCCCGGGATGATCGATGTTTATTCCTTCGAGATGACATTGACGGCAAACATCAAACTGAAGAGCGATAGGAAGTTTTGATGGATTAATAATTCCCGGATCAGTCTGCTGACCGGGGTCTTCCTTCATTTTCATCTGGTGAACAGAGCCTGGTCCATGGCATTTTTCACATCCTATTCCATCACCCAGTGATGTAAACTTGTTGACAGTTTGCCCAACATGCTGAAAGTCGCTGTTGTGGCAACTCATGCAAAGCAAAGTGATCGGCCTGTCGAAGCGGGAATTGTTCCCACCCTCATACCCAGGGCTCAAGTCCCATAGTTTTTTTTCTACATACCAGGTGACCGGTATTTCATAGACAAAGTTGTTTTCTTCATAGAGATAAGTTCTTGTTTTATTCCCTGAGCCAATCACATAGTCAGCTTTAAACACCAAAAGATGGGTTGTATCAACGCCCTTGACTCTATACTCAGTCACCAACAGCTCCCCCTTGAGGGTATCCATTCGGTACCAAAGTTTATTATGCTTATCGAATACTTTAGCATTTCTAAAGTCTTCCACAAACGTCGTGTTGGCAATAGCATGAAAGGCCTTCCCTTTGCCTGTTTCCAGATAGCTTTTGTAAATATCTTGATGGCAGCCACCACAAGCCTTAGCTCCTATGTATTCAGCCTTTAATTGATTTTCTGAAGATTGCTTGTTTGTATTTTCCTTTTTTTCTTCATCACTGCATGAGACAACCATGATCACCATGGAAGCCCATCCGAGAAGTGAAGTCAACAGCAGAATTTTTACACGGGCTTGCAAGGCTTAGCTTTGTTTATTGACCAAAGTGGCAGAAGCCTGATCACTTGGAAGGATTAACAGGTCAGCAATTTGAACATGTTTGGGCCTGCTGAGCATGAAGGATATGCAATCGGCAATGTCTTCAGGGTGGAGCGGGGTGTACCCTTTGTAAACCTGGGCCGCTCGCTCTTCGTCACCTTGGAACCTCACCAAAGAAAATTCGGTCTCCACCAGCCCCGGGTGAATGGCACCAACCCTAATTCCTTTTTTGAAGAGATCCATACGCATTCCTTGCGTAAGTGCATCAACTGCGGCTTTGCTTGCGCAGTATACATTTCCATTCGGATAAGACTCCTTGCCTGCAATGGAGCCAATGTTGATCACCATTCCGCTCCCTCGTTCGATCATTCCCGGAAGCACAAGTTTGGAGACATGTAGGATGCCTTTCACATTGATATCCAGCATAGCATTCCAATCACTTAGTTCTCCTTCATGGATCGGTGCCAGCCCATAGGCATTCCCTGCATTGTTGATCAATACATCAATCTGAGACCAGGGAGCGGGGAGGGTAAGTTTTTTTTGAAGTTGTTCCCAATTACGAACGTCTGCAGCAATTGTCATGACCTCGGTGATGGCAGAGAGTTCATTTTTCAAAGCCTCAAGTCGCTCCGCCCGACGACCAAGTAAAATCAGTTTCTTTCCTTCTTGTGCGAGTTTGTATGCGGTCGCTTTACCAATGCCAGAGGTAGCCCCTGTAATCAATACAATCATTACTCAAAGTTGAGGAATAGCGTTACTGAATTGGTATACATTCTTGATATCGTGTTGGCATAGATGTTATTGTCAGGCTCTAACATGTTGTTTACTCCCAGCGAAAATCTTATTTCAGGAGCGAACTTGAACAAGGGGTAAAAAAGCTCCAGCCCGATCCCATACTCGATAGAAAGATCTCTGTTGTTGGTCCTGAGTTGACGGTCGGTTCGCTCCTTTCTCTTTGCACCCACTTCGAAGCCCGCTTTGATCCCACCGGTCATGTACATGCGCACGTTCTGTCTTCTTTCTGATTTGAATTTCAGCATAAAGGGCAGTTCGATAAACGTTGACTCAATTACCTGCCGGTCCTCCGGTGCATCTTTGAAACGGTAAAAAATACCTCGTTCATAAAAGCTTACGCCAGGGAGAAATCTGAAATTCCAGTAGTCATTCAGCCTTAGACTTATTAAGAATCCGGTTGAAAACCCTGGAGAACCTTTGGGCCTTGCTGCAAAAACAGTATCCAGATTTCTTTGAAAAAAGCTGCTGTACTTGACTCTGAAAATGGAAAATTGGGGGGCCACATAAAACCCGAAGTGCAGGGTTTTATCATCATAATTGGGCAAATTTTTTGGCTTTTTATTTTGGGCTTCAGCGGTTGAAAGCGCTGCCAAAATGAAAAGAATCAGGGTAAAGACTACTTTTCTGCCAAGTAAATTGTGCTTATTCCAAAAGTAAGCGGAATGCATCGTATGTTTTTGAAGCCCAAGTTATCTAAAATATTGGCAAATCGCTGCCCATAGGGAAATTCACGCACTGACTCTGGCAGATAAGTGTAGGCACTTTTATCCTTGCTCACCCAGCGACCGAGGTTTGGAAGTATCGAGTTAAAGTAAAACTGATAAAGTTGCTTAAAGGGCCAGCGCTCAGGCTGCGAAAACTCCAGGATCATGGTGACGCCTCCGCTTTTTAATACACGGTGCATTTCAGATAGTCCAAGTTCCAGATTCTCAAAGTTTCGGACTCCAAAAGAGGCCATCACACAATCAAATCGTTGGTTCTCAAATGGCAGTTGCTCAGAGTCAGCTTGCATCAAACTGATGTGATTTAAGTTGAGCTTTTTCAGTTTGACTTTGCCCAAATCCAGCATACCTGCCGAAATATCAATTCCGACAATTTCTTCTGGTTTTAAGCGACTCGCTTCTATCGCTAAGTCTGCAGTGCCTGTTGCAATATCAAGTATTGATTTTGGATGATAGGGCTCTAGCAACCGTATTGCTTTACGGCGCCATAGTATGTCAATTCCCAGACTGAGGGCGTGATTTAGCAAATCATACTTAGGAGAAATCTGGTCAAACATGGCCGCCACCTGTTCTTTTTTGGTGGTGGGGCTGTCTTTATAGGGTACTATGCTCATGATGAAACCGATGGGTTCGCTTTGCATAGTTAACAATTATGCAGGCTTGGGGTTCCTCTTATTTTTCCAGGATGACAAACTCTGTCCTTCGGTTGATCTCTCTGCCATCGGACTCATCATCATTGGAGACCAGCGGCCGCTCCTTTCCATAGCCTACCGCAATGAGCCTACTTGCATCTATCCCTTTTGCAATCAAGGCTTGCACGACCGATTCGGCTCGTCTCAGACTCAGTTGTTTGTTGTAAGCCGCTGACCCTATTTTGTCTGTATGTCCAGAGATTTCGATTTTCATTCCATTGTTCTCCTTAAGCATCCGCTCCAGTTTACTTATCTCGTTTTGAGAACTTTCTTTTAAGGTGACCTGATCAAAGTCGAAGTAAATATTTCGTAAAGTGGCCGAATAACCTCTTTCCAGCTTCTTGAGCCTAAGTTTCACAACTTCACCTGAGTTTAGATTCAAAGGCACAGTTTTATATAGGTAACCTTCAGACTCTGCCGAGAGGGTGTACTTTTTGTTTAGATCAGGCTGGAAACTGATTTCATAATTTCCCTGTGAGTTTTTTGTTAACCGGAGCTGGTTTTGTCCCTGAGCGGTGGCAATGGTTAACTTCCCCTCAATCGGATTTCCTTGCTCATCTTCAAGGACGGCTTGAATAAGCGTAGGCTTTAGTTCAGGCTTTTTCTCAACTTTTTCAGGTGTTTTCGTTGCGGCACTTTGTAGGGCACTAGTGTCAACGCTGTTGGAGAGTTTGGCAGATGGCTCTTCTACCGGTTCAATAGGTAAAATGGGCTCAGGGGTTTGGGCTGTCTCATTTTTGGTAAGGCTGCTGTCTTTGTTTTCACGCTTAAGCTTTTCCATTTTTTTCTGCTCTGCAGCCTGAGGATCCATGATGATTTTGAAAATATCTTTTTCCCCAATCCCACTGTCTTTGATGGACGAGTAATAGGCGTTTATGCCATCCGCCGCTAATACATAATAGATGTCATCATCTACCGTGTTGATCGGATAGCCTATGTTTTGAGGCTTACTCCATTTTTTTACTTTTTCATCATAAGTGGATTTGAAGATATCATAGCCGCCCATTCCTTCATGCCCTCGGGAGCTGAAAAACAAGGTCTTCCCGTCTGTCGAAATGAAGGG
The DNA here is from genome assembly GCA_027488815.1 of Cytophagaceae bacterium. Lineage (GTDB taxonomy): Bacteria > Bacteroidota > Bacteroidia > Cytophagales > JAIYAX01 > JAIYAX01. The sequence continues at coordinate 601,983 of JAIYAX010000012.1, forward strand.
AGATTCCTCGTCAAACTCTGTATTGATAGCCTCACCGAGGTTTTTAGGACTTGTCCAATTGCCTTTTTTATCTTTTGTAGCTGTGTAAATATCAAATCCGCCCCGACCTCCTTCCCGATTTGAGGAGAAGTACAAGGTATTGCCATCAACACTTATAGAGACTGAAGTTTCAGCATAACTGGAATTGATGTTGCCCCCCATAGGCAAGGGCTTACTCCAGCTGCTGTCAGCTTGCAAATCTGAAAAATAGATGTCTCCTGCCCGGGTGTCTTTGTAAATAAACAGTCGCTTTCCATCCGGTGACAAACCAATAGTCGCATCATGGCCTGCTGTATTGATGACATCACCTACATTCTTTGCCTTGCTCCATACTCCATCATTAAAGTAAGAGATGTAGATGTCTTCAAAATACTCGTTGGTTACGTCTTTGTTGTTGGTGATTCCTCCATTTCGCTTTGATGTAAAAATTAATTTAGTTTCGTCAGCTGATATGGCCGGGCCATAGTCAGGGTAGTAGGTGTTTACACTTTTTCCTAAATTCTCAATTTCAACATTTTTAGGAATACGCATCAGTATCTTGGCATAGCCACATTGTGCAATTCTCAAGTCAATTTGTTTGGTGATTTTCGGGTCGGCTTTTTTAGTACCTCCTTTTGTTATTTTATTGGTGTATTGGTTGTAAAAATTGACTGCATCATCAAACTGCACTCCATAGTGATAGGCCTGCGCTATCAAGTACAAAATATCCGGCCTACAATTGCTATCCAATTCATAGGCTTTTTTGAGGTATTTTAAAGATTGGTCTTTGTTTATCGTTTCCAGATAGACAACACCTGCCATCAGGTTGGCCCTTAAGTTATTGGGGTTAAGGTCTACCGCTAGTTTGTACTGATCCAGCGCATCAACCTTGTCACCAAAATTGTAGGTCTCATCTGCAATGATTACAAGATCCTGATCAGCTTGTGCAAAACTGATCACCGGCAAGCAAAGTACTGCGAGAAAAAGGCAAAAAGTGTGTCTAAAACTTACATTCATGTACGCCCGTGGGGGACAATTATTTCGGAAGTTGACTATTTGAAATGAAATCTGCAAGATCAAATTGTCGTTTTTCAATACCTGATTTCAGTACCCAGTTTAACCTGACTGGAGGACTCTTCAATAAAGACAGGAATAAATGGCCAGAAACGATAAAAAGCCAACTTTTGGCAATAGCTGAAGTTGTTGCAGACTAAAAAAATGGTTGACCTCTCCTTATTAGTCTTTCAAGTTCATCTTCATTTTTTGCTTCTGAATGATGAAATGAGAGAACAATCAATGGCAATCATAGCATTACTGAGTTATCTGAAAGCCTCTTTTCTCACGATGTATGATTTTGGACGAATAGTTAACAAATGAAAAAGGCCACCTATTGGCAGCCTTGTTCTATTCTTTTGTTGGTTTAGTTATTTGAAAAAGGATTCAACCCTTCTGTTTTTTCTTCTGCCCTCCATAGTACTATTACTATACCTTGGATTTTCAGTTCCCAACCCTTCAGTGATCATCCTATCCTTTTCAATTCCTTTTGATACAAGATAGTTTTTACAGGCTTTGGCTCGTAGCAGAGAGAGTTGTTTGTTGTACGTTGGATCTCCGATGTTGTCAGTAAAGCCTTCAAAATGCAGTTTGAGGTCTGGATTGCTTTTTAAAACCGAAGCAAGAGAGTCCAGAATAAGGGCGTTGGTTCGGGTGATATCGTACTTGTCAAATGCAAAGGCCAATACTGACCTTGGAGTTTCATCAGCCACCTCACCGGACTTTAATTTTTCAATAGCCTTCTTTTTGGAGGATTCCAAAGAAGCGATGGAGTCTGCAACTGCTTTCTCCCTTTCTTTTTTTACGAGGTTTTCAGTATCTTTTGCTGCTTTCTTTTCTGCGGCAGCTTTTGATTTTGCCTCTTCTTTTTCTTCTTCTTCCGCCTGATTGACAAGCTCTACCACACCATCCTGACCTCTTTTCTTGTATTGTAAGGCCCTTCCTTTAACTATTTTCATGGCTTGAACAGAGCCGATAAGCGTAAAGCTGGAGTCTTGTTCCTTCATCTCATTGTAATATCCTTTATTTCGTCTTAACAGTTCTTCAGCTCTTCGGCTATCCAGAATGATGAGCTCAGTTCTTCTGTTCAGCTGTCTGGAAGACTCATCTATGTTCTCTACAAGTGGGAAGTCAAAGCCATACCCAAAAGGAAACATACGAGTTGAGTCAATTCCTTTATTTACAAGGTAAGCCACAACTGATTTTGCTCTGTCTTCAGATATTTTTTTATTAGACTCAGCAGAACCTATGTTATCGGTGTGGCCTCCAATCTCTACGATTAGCCTGGGATTGTCTTTTAGCAGTTGAAACACTTTGTCGAGCTCTGGCTCAGACTCCTTTCGTAAGATAGCCTTGTTAAAATCAAAGAATACATTCCTAAGGATTGACTGTTTCCCAACCAAAATGTGGCTTAGCCTGATATCCTTGATCACTTGTGTATAAATCAGGTCATTAGGGATATTGATGTTCTCTGAGTAGAACAAATAGTTCTCAGCATCAATGGATAATCCGTAGTTTTTGCCAAGTGGCAGCAATATTTTGTAACTACCATTAGTTACATCCGGGTTGTAAATACCTACAATCTCACTGGTTTCGTTGTCTCTTACCGTGATCACTGCAGGTACTGGTTCTTCTGTTTCATCATCCAGAATTCGACCCTTCACAAGCATTACACTGGAGCTTTTCTCTGGCAGGTTCACAACGTAAATATCTAAATCACCGTAGCTGTCATCTCTTACTGAAGAGAAATACGCTCTTGTTCCGTCGGCACTCCAAACGAAGTAAATATCATCGTCGGCACTATTGATAGGGTAACCGATGTTTTCAGGTGAAGTCCACTCATTCGTCAATGGGCTGTAAGAGGTTCGAAACACATCATAGCCTCCCATGCTGTTATGACCTTTGGAGCTGAAATACAAAGTGTTGTTATTGGCATCAGGGTGGATGAAAGGTGCATCTTCATCAAAAGGTGTGTTGATCGAAGGGCCTAGGTTCTCAGGGAGAGCCCAGTCACCATTTGGCAGCCTTCGTACCCGGTAAATATCAAGACCTCCATATCCACCGGATCTGTTGCTGGTGAAATACAGCACTTTCTCATCTGAGCTGATGGAGGCGTGAGGCTCCCAGCTTTCAGAATTGATTCCGGTTTTCATCTTCACCGGCTCTTTCCATACCCCGCTTCTTTTTTCACTTTGATAAATGTCTCCGGCAAACAGCTCCCCAAATTTTGAGGTCGAGTTACGATAAATGAACAGTTCGAGACCATCAGCTGAAAGCGCAACAGAGGCATCATGCCCAGCCTGATTAATGGTGGGTCCCATGTTTTGAGGAACACTCCATGGCTCGGTTGGATCATTGCGGGTTGAAACATACAGGTCCTCAAAATACTGACCATCTTCAGGGTCTTTACCTCCTCCGTTGGTATCCGGTCTTTTGGACGTAAAGATGAGTTCGGTCTCATCGGCAGAGACTACCGGAACGAAATCAGGATAAGGGGAGTTAATTGGCTCTCCAAGATTTTCAATATAAAACTCAGGAATAGGGTTGGCCACCATGAGCTTTGCGTTTTCGCAATTCTTGATGTACCGGTCAAGTTCTGTCAAAGTACAAAACTTCTCCAGACTTTTATCACTTTCTAATGCTTGCCTAAACTTGACATATTGCGTTTGGGCAGAGGTGAATTCATGGCCAAGGTGCAAGGCTCTGCCGAGGTAGAAGAAGTATTCGTTCTTTGCAACTTCAGCGTCAGTTACTTTTTGAAGATAAGGCAAAGCTTTTTTGCGACTTTGAGTTTGAAGATAACAAATACCCAACCTCAAGTTATAAAAGGAATTGTTGGGTTGAAGGCTATCTAGTTTCTTATAAAGAGGTAGTGCAAGATAGAATTCATCGATATCAAAATGACCATTAGCTTCCTTCTCTATACGTTTAAAATCCTTCGGATCTAACTGTCCATAGGCATCGGACATGTAGAATGTCGATGTAAGAAAGAAAGCACTTAGTAAAATAAACAGGCGCTGCATGAGGTTAGGTTTACTTTCAAGTAGCTTATGGAAACTACTATAGGTTCCACAAAACTACGTAAATTGTCTAAATCCTGAACAATTACATCTATTTTCATTTAGAAAGTTGCATATGACAGGTGAGGTATGTTTTATTCGTGCATTAAATGTTCCAAGTTTCTTTTGTAAAAAGTGCTTCAAAGCTGGCAGAATGCCCTGAACCTGCCTATCCGGAGTTTGCTCTGATCGGTAGGTCAAATGTTGGCAAATCAACCCTCATCAACGCTTTTTTGGGGCAGAAGGGCTTAGCCAAGACTTCTTCAAGGCCTGGTAAAACCTTGCTTATCAATCATTTTATTGTCAACCAGAAATGGTTCATGGTGGATTTGCCCGGCTATGGATTTGCTAAAGTAAGCAAGGTTCAGCAGCAGAAGTTGAAAAGCATGAACATGGAATACCTGTTAAACAGACCCAATTTGGTTTGCCTAGGTGTTCTGATTGATAGCAGGTTAGAGCCTCAGCAAATCGATCTGGATTTTCTGGTATGGCTTGGGCAAAATGAAATTCCGTTTTTTCTGGTTTTTACCAAGGCAGATAAATTGGGCTACACCAAAGCCCAGTCAGCAGCAGCAGCCTACAAAAAAGTGCTTTTGAAGCAATGGTCTACATTGCCTCCTGTATTTGTTACTTCTGCTGAAAGAGGTCAGGGAATTGATGAAATGCGCCAGTACATCGCACAGTTGGTGGATAGCTATGAAGGCCAAAGTTTGTGAGGGGCTTTAATTCTATTATTTTTGCATGATTCACCTCTTCGATATTCCTATGAAAACGTTCATTCTAACCCTGTGTTTACTTTGCGGATCTGCCTTTTTAGCTCAGGCTCAAACGGGTTCAGGCAAGCAAATTACCATTCCCATAGCCCAGCATTATCAGGGTGGAGAGGACTCTTTGGTGGCATTTATCAATGAAAAACTAGTTTACCCGGTCATGGCCAAGCGTAATAGAATTCAGGGTGCATGCATTGTTAAGCTGAAATTGGATGAGTTTGGCAAAATGTCTGATCTGAACCTGGTAAAAAATATTGGTGGAGGATGCGGAGAGGAAGCACTTAGAGTAGTTCGTTTGCTTCAATTCAATGCGCCCGGATATAGTGCCATTTACAGTATCCCGGTCAACTTCGTTATCAAGTAAGCAATGACATACAAAGACATCGCCGCAGTTTCGGGTAAGCCGGGAATTTACAGGATAGTAAAGCCTACCCGAAACGGCGTCATCCTCGAAAGCCTCGACGAGCAAAAGAAGCGTTTTATTGCCGGAATGAATTTGCGTATCTCCGTGCTTCAGGAGGTTTCAATATTTACCACCAGCGAAGAAGGGGTCATCAGCATTGAGGAAGTGTTCTACACCATGCATCAAAAGTATGGTAACCAATTGCCTGTTGATCAGCGCTCCGATGGCAACGATCTCACTTCATTTCTTGGAGAAATAGTTGACAATTTTGATCGGGAAAAAGTCTATACCTCTGATATTCGAAAGTTGATCTCCTGGTACATGATTATTTCTTCGCAGTTCCCGGAGTTGCTAACAAAAGCGGACGAAGCAGCACCTGCACCAGAGACCGAACCGGCTGAACCTGTCAAAGTAAAGAAAGCCTCTGCCCCTAAAAAAGGGCCAAAATCAGCAAAAGCTTAATACGATTTGGAAGGATAATACCTTAAGCAGAAGCTTAGGTAATTGTTAAAGAAAACGGGTCGTTCCACTACGGCAATGATCGAATAATTGAATCGCAGATTGAGCCCTAAGCGAGGGGTAAGAGGTACTTCCAATCCAGCAATAATCGTATGATCCGTCGGTTTGACAGGTGAAGCAAACTGACGTGTTACAAACCCATTGTCATCAAAATACTGCCCTACAAGAATACTGGTGCCAATGCCTGCCTGTGCTTTTACATGGCTTTTTTGGCTTACATAACTAATGACCAATGGCATGGCGATGTAATTGAGACGGTAAAGCATGAAAAAGGCATCATCACGGCTACTTCTTGCACCCTTTTGGCTGTAGGAAATGTCAAATTCAAGCTCCCAGTTCTTTTTTCCCGCATTATATATGACACCTGCTCCGGCATTCATTCCGCCTTTGTCATAGCCCCAAATTTTATCGCCATCTATTTGGGATCCATTGATCCCGATGACAATCACAGGCTTGAATTCTTGTGCGATCATTTCCTGACACAGACACATAAAAATCAGGGTCAGCAGCAATCGTTTTTTCACAGGGGTCATGTTATCTGTATATATTTCAATCATGGATCATCCCTTTCGTGACAACTTTTCAGGGACAGGCGAATATATAGCAAATCAGCTTGACATCATTCCTACTCCTCATCAATCTTACTCTGAAGAGGAACTGATCGAGTGGCTTGCGGCTCAAATCCATAGGCTATTGAACCAAAACAGGGATTATTTTTTTGGTGTTTGTTACCGCCTTGATCTGGACGAACAAAAGCTAAAGTCAATTTTATCTGGCAAACATCTAGAAGACCCAGGAATCCTTCTGGCCAAAGAAATCATTCATAAAGTTAAACAAAGAAACCACTGGAAAGCCTATTACGGAAACCGAGGTTAAGACCGGTGCATTGACTCGATTTCGTCAACCATTTTTTTTGAACCTATGTAAAAGGGTACTCGTTGATGAAAGTCAAGAGGCTGAATATCAAGAATATTCTGTGTCCCATCAGAAGCTTTTCCTCCAGATTGCTCAGCTATCATAGCAAGGGCATTACACTCCAACATAAGCCTCAGTTTGCCTTTGGGGGCTTTTGCAGTAGCAGGATATAGATAAACCCCTCCAACCAATAGTGACCTGTGAAAATCTGCAACCAATGCTCCAAAATACCTGGAAGAATAACCTCGCTCTTTACACAAACTTAAGTACTCATTTACTTTTGCCGGGAAGGTATTGGAGACACCTTCATTGCATGAATATATTTTACCGTCTGCTGGCAATGATGCCATAGGATGAGATAAAAAGAACTCGCCAAGGGACTGCTCATAGGTGAAACCATGAACGCCTTTGCCGGCGGTATAGACCAACATGGTGGAAGAACCGTAAAGAATATACCCGGCAATCACTTGTTTGCGGCCCGGCTGAAGCAAATCTTCTCTGGTAGGCTCAGAACCAGGGCTTGAAAGCCGACGGTAAACTGAAAAAATGGTTCCAATCGGTCCATCGATATCGATATTGCTTGAGCCATCAAGTGGGTCAATCGCAACCACATATTTTGCATGATGATTCCCGGTCAGGATCATGTTTTCCTCCTCCTCAGAAATCACAGCACATACTTCTCCTCCTTTTGCCAAGGCTCGGATAAAGCGAATGTTAGCGGCAACATCCAATTTCATTTGCTCTTCTCCCTGAATATTCTGAGCCCCAAAAGCTCCGGTAATTCCAGCCAACCCGGCACGATTTACTTCACGGTGAACCACTTTTGCAGCAAGGGCAAGATCACGCAGCAATTGACTCAACTCTCCAGTAGCACCCGGGAATTCTTCTTGTCCCCTCATAATAAAGCGGTCAAGAGTGGTACCAATTGGTAGAGTAAGTGATGATTCCATGTGTCAGAGATTGAATAGGACTACAAACCTAAACAAAAAATTTTCGCCCTCAGCGTAACAATTGGGTAAGGCCATAGTACTTTAGGGCCTTCTAGATCATTGTTATTTATTTATTTCAGCTTGTAATTGAACGTATTTAAGTTTGGAGGGGCCTCGCTGAAAGACGCCGCCTCGATTAAAAACATGGCGCAGATCCTCAAGGATTACGGGGGAGAAAGCGGATGCATTGTGGTTGTTTCAGCTATGGGGAAAACGACCAATGCTTTAGAGCAATTATTGAATGCGGCTAAGTCGGCCAAGGAGGAGGACGTTGCATTTTGTTTTCAGCAACTGGTTGACTTCCATCAAAAGCTGGTGGAGGACCTTTTTGAGCACGACAGCCCGCTGATTGCCAATCAAATTCAACTTTATCTGGATCATTTAATGGTTTCACTAAGGGCCGGGCAGTCAGAAATGGAGGCAGATCAGTGGTACGATAAGGTAGTTTCATTTGGGGAAGTGATCTCCTCGAAAATCACTTATGAGTACCTCATCAGGCAATCAATACCCGTGAGATTAATAGAAGCCAAAAACTACATCCGAACAGACAGTACCTGGAGAGATGCTAAGGTTGATTTTGAGCTTACGGCTTCTCTGGTGAAAAATGACATTCCTTTTTGGCTTGAGAAAGGAATTGTTCTTACTCAGGGATTTTTGGGTGGAACAGTCGATGGGCATACCACAACTCTTGGTAGGGAAGGCTCCGATTACTCAGCGGCAATCTTTGCCTCGGTCCTGGATGCCGAAGCGGTCACAGTTTGGAAAGATGTCCCCGGGGTGCTCAACGCCGACCCAAAGCGGTTTAATGAAGTGCGGTTGTTTGATGAACTAAGCTACGAAGAGGCTGCTGAGATGACGTTTTATGGAGCTACAGTTATCCATCCAAAAACCATTAAGCCTTTAGCCAATAAATCCATACCTCTGATCGTAAGGTCATTTATTGACCCCTCCTCAGCCGGCACTCGCATCTCCACGTTAGGAAAAGTACCTGATATCCCTGCATTCATTATCAAGGATCAGCAAGTATTGGTGTCATTCAGCCGCAAAGACCTTTCTTTTGTAGGAGAAGGAGGGATAGGGCAGATTTTAACCACGCTGGATACTTTGCATTTCAAGATCAATCTGATGCAGCGTTCGGCCTTGAGTTTTTCCGTTGTCATTGATCACCGTGATGAAAAACTCAACCTGCTTGAACAGCACCTGGCCAAACAATTTAACATCAGCCATCGCTTGAATCTGCATCTACTTACCATCAAAAGAGTTCATTCTGCACTGCTTACTGAAATGAAAGCAGGCAAAAAGATCATTATTGAACAAATTCATGGATCCACCGCTCAACTGCTTTTTGAATAGAGGCTGCCTATTTTGTTAACGATAATCCAACCATATTCGCCCCATGAACTCGGAGAAAAAAGTATTGGTACTAGGCGCCGGGCGTTCAGCCGGGGCACTAATTCATCATCTGTTAACCCATTCCACGAAGACAGGTTTTCGACTTGTAGTTGCTGATGCTGATCTGAACGCAGTTACCCGCCGTCTTCAAGGATTCTCAAATGCAGAAGCCCGACAACTAGATGCAGGAAATACTGAGCAGCTAAGGCAATTGGTTGCAGAGGCATACCTTGTTATCTCACTTTTGCCTCCTGCTCTTCATCCCGGTGTGGCCAGACTTTGCATTCAGGAGCGAAAGCACTTTGTAACAGCTTCCTACAACTCTGATGAAGTGGCCTCTTTGCATCAGGAGGCAGAGTCCCTTGGACTTTCGTTTATCATGGAATGCGGCTTAGATCCGGGTATCGATCATATGTCAGCGATGGAAGTGATCCACAGGATTAAGCATAAAGGGGGGAAACTGACCTCATTCAAATCATTCACCGGAGGGCTGGTGGCGCCGGAGTCGGATAACAATCCCTGGCACTATAAAATCACCTGGAACCCCAGAAACGTAGTTTTGGCCGGGCAGGGTGTTGCAAAGTTCAAAAGAAACAACCTGCTAAAGTATGTGCCTTATCATAAGTTGTTTACCAGACTTGAAAAAGTTGTGGTGCCAGGCTATGGTGATTTTGAAGGATATTTTAACAGGGATTCATTGCAATACAGGGAAGTATATGGACTTACGGATATACCTACCATCATAAGAGGAACGCTCAGAAGACCAGGCTTTTGCAGCAGTTGGAATGCCCTCATTCAAATGGGTCTTACAGATGACAGTTTTGAAATGGAGGAGCTGGAACAACTGACCTACCGGGACTTCATCAATATGTTTCTGGTTTACAAGCCCAATGACACCGTAGAGAAGAAAGTGGCTGATTACCTGGGATTAGATGAAAATAGTCAGGTCATGGAGAATCTATCCTGGCTTGGGTTATTTGAAAGTGCAAAGATAGGTTTGAAAAGAGGCACACCTGCGATGGTCATTCAGCATCTTCTTGAACAAAAACTGGTAATGAGCCCTTCTGATAAAGACATGATCGTCATGCAACATCAGTTTGAATATCAAATAGAAAACAAAGTTAAATTGTTGTTTTCCAGCATGGTGATGAAAGGAGACAAGAATGGTGAAACGGCCATGTCAAAAACAGTAGGATTACCCCTCGCTCTGGCTACTTTGTTGATTTTGGAAGGAAAACTCCGGAAGGCAGGAGTGATGATTCCCACCTTACCAGAAATTTATGAACCCCTGCTGAGTGATTTGAAACAACACGGTGTTCAGTTTTTGGAAGAGGAGCAGGAAGGCTACTTATAAGCTTGCATAGAATGGCTCCAGAAGAGAAATAGCTTCCGGGCTATATTCTTTCTCTTTGTTGTAAATGATCAATTGGCAATCTTGCTCTTTATGCTGGTTAAAAGAAACAAGGTAGATGATCCGGAAGGCTTTTTCAAGTTCAAAATTGAGCATCAGTAAGCGCTGATTAATGGAAATCCCTGAGGTATTCAATACCTTTTCGAGAGACTCATGGCCGGAAGTAGAAGCCAACAACATCCCCTGACCATTGGGATGCATCAACCGGGCAATAGCTTGTGCCAACTCCAGTTTACTTAATGAAGTGCTGTGCTTGGCTTGATTTTTTTCCTCTTTTGAACTTTTTAGGTGTTCTTCAAAAAAGGGTGGATTACAAACCACGAGGTCGTATTGCTCGGCTGGTGTAAACTCCTGAACAGGCGTCTCAATTAATCTGAGACGATCAGCAAATCTTGACTCAAGGAAGTTCCTTCTTGCATCTTCACAGGCTCCTGATGCTACTTCCAGCGCATCAATATGAGCATTGGGGAAGAGCTGAGCAGCCATGAGGCTCAAAATCCCGGTACCTGTACCAATATCAAGAATTCGTTGAGGTTCTCTGGCCCATCTGCTGAATAGGGCTCCAAAAAGGCAAGTGTCGGTACAAACTTTCATAGCAGAGTGTTCCTGCCGGATGAGAAATTGCTTAAAACTAAAATATGGATTCCTGGGTCTTGCCATTGTTTTGCTCCAATTCAAACTCTTGGTCAATCAACAAGATAGGTTGCTGTGAAGCCGCAACGGCCAGCCGGTCACACTTTTCGTTTTCCGGGTGACCGGCATGGCCCCTGATCCAGTGAAAAGCAATGCGGTGTTTAGCGGCAACTCTAAGGTACCTTATCCAAAGGTCTTTGTTTTTTTTGCCCTTAAAATCTTTCATTTTCCAGCCATCAAGCCAGTTTTTATTGATGGCATCAACTACATAGCTGGAGTCTGAATACACTTCGACGACTTTCCCTGCATCCTTGATGGCTTCGAGGCCCACAATAACAGCCATTAATTCCATTCGGTTATTTGTAGTCAGCCGGAAGCCTCCCGACAGGCACTTTTCATGTTGGAGATACCTAAGCAAAACACCATATCCACCGGGACCAGGGTTTCCGCTACAAGCACCATCCGTAAACAAATAAATGGCGCTCAACGGTCAATATCATGAAGAAGTTGCATCAATTCATCCAACTCCTCTGTGGTATGCGCAGGAAAGTTGGCAATACGGAAAGTGTCTTCTGCCCATCGCCCGTACCCTTTTCCTAATAGATAACCGGCTTTCTCGGCTTGCTTTCGAGCCGAAGAAACCTTATCGGCCGATGATTTGATTGCAATCACGGTATCAGAGCGTACCTCTGCATTTTGAATCAAAGGTTTGTAAAGGCTGGAATTCTCAAGAAATGAATAAAACGTTGCAGCCCTTTTTTTGATCAAATCACTGTTGTCTTGTTGTGTACCCATTTGGCTTGTGACTTTGCCTAAAAGAAATATATTCAAGACGTTAGGCGTATAAGGGGTTTGGTTTTGAATGGAAAAATCAAGCATTGGACTCAAACTGTTGTATCTATCCCTCTCATTGATCTCACGAGCCCTTTCAATAGCTTTAGGTGACAGGATCATGATGCCCAAGCCAGATGGCATTCCAAAACACTTTTGCACAGAGGCCAGCCATACATCCGCATCCGCATAGGGCAGGTTGATCCCTGCCATTGATGAGGTCGCATCAACGGCGATAAGCGTACCCGGGGACTGTTGACGCAGATAAGTAAAAATGGAAGGGGCTACCTGTGTACCGTTTGATGTTTCATTTTGTGTGATACAAACCACCTCAGTCATGAGTGGTAGGAGCAATTCGTCCACAGGCAGAGGTTCTTGAAGCTTGAAGATATATTCCTCACTGCCCCGCTTGATTTTATGGGCAAATTGAAACCACTTTTCACCAAAGGAGCCATTGAAAATATGCATGGAAAGACCCTTAACCAGCGACTTGGAAACGATCTCCCAGCACTCTGTTGCTGACGAAGTAAAAACGATTTCATAGCCTTTAGGCAATTTCAAGTATGTGGATACATTTTTCTTGGTTTCGGCCATCATTTGCATAAATGTATCCGAACGATGATTCACTGAAAGGAGCCCTGTGTCTACAGCTTCAGCCATAAACGATTTGATATGGCTGTTGAGTTTTGAAGGGCCTGGGTAGAAAGATATCATAGCTAGTTTAGTGTGTTGGTTTGAGGTGGTTTAAAAAGTGAACAGCAGCCAACTCATAACCTGCTGCGCCAAATCCCGAAATGATCCCTAGGGCATATGGACTTATAAAACTATGTTGTCTGAATATTTCCCGACCAAGAATATTGGAAAGATGTACTTCGATGACCGGAGTATCAACGGCAGAAACAGCATCACCCAGTGCGATGGAGGTATGGGTATATCCGCCAGCATTCAGTATGATTCCATCACATTGATTGTTAAGACGATGCAGCTCATTGATCAGCTCACCCTCTACATTGCTTTGATAAAATGACCAGTCGATATCTGGGAAACGATTCGTCAATTGCTCTTCAATCTGATGCAAAGAGGTGGCCCCATAAATCTCCTTTTGCCTGACACCGGTCAGGTTAAGGTTAGGTCCATTTAGAACTGCAATTTTCAATCTCGATTTATTTGCCTTACAAATTAATATCATTGCGCAAACATTATACTAGTCCTTAGAAAATTAGGTAGTTGGGGTATGTCCTGGGAGAGTTACCAAAAGCAGTTCGATGCATACCTTAAGCTAGAGAGATCACTCTCGATGAACAGCAGACTGGCCTACCTACAGGATGTTTCAAAACTGCAGTCATTTGCTGTAAATACCCTCCAAAAGCCTAGCCCATTACAAATAGATCGTGAAGATATCGGTGCTTTTTTAGGCCTTTTGTTTGAACTCGGGCTTTCTGAAGCAAGCCAATCCAGAATACTAAGTGGCCTCCGTTTGTTTTATAGTTGGATATGTCTTGAAGGGTATGCCCAGCAAAATCCGACCGAAGCTATTGAAGGCCCTAAGTTGAAGCGTAAAATGCCGGAAGTACTAAGCCTAGAAGAAATAGAAGCCATGCTTGGAACATTTGACTTGTCAAGCCCTGATGGCTATCGGAATCGGTGCATGTGCGAAATATTGTATAGCTCAGGTCTACGGGCTTCAGAGCTTACAAATTTGAAGAAATCCTCTTATTATAAAGACATTGGCTTTCTTAGAATAATTGGAAAAGGTAGTAAAGAACGTTTGGTGCCAATTGGAACGCAAGCCAGACATTATCTGGATATTTATTTAGGCGAGATATGGCCTTCACTCCAGAAGAATAAAGGATTTGAAGATCATTTATTTCTCAACAAAAGAGGAGCAGCCCTAAGCAGGGTCATGCTGTTTATCATCATCAGAAGTGCTGCATCCCAAGCAGGAGTTAACAAAGTCATTAGTCCTCATACTTTTCGTCATAGTTTTGCAACACATTTGGTGGAGGGCGGGGCTGATTTGAGGGCTGTACAGGAAATGTTGGGGCATTCCTCTATTTTGACAACAGAAATCTATACCCACCTTTCAAAAGAGTACCTTAGTAGCGTCATTATGGAGTTTCACCCCAGAAGCAAAATTAAATAATTGAAAGATTTAAACTTTTTGGCACGATGATAGTAATACTATCAAGACCTTAAACGATAGAATTTGAGTCATCGCTTTGTCAAAGACCCATCTAGGTCCCAATTGGGATTGAAAATCGTCAACCATTCAGTGGATATGATGTTGATGATGGGATTGGAACAGTTTACATTTAAAAAACTGGCAGTTGAGATTGACTCAGCAGAAGCGTCCATCTACCGCTATTTTGAAAACAAACATCAGTTACTTTTATACCTGGTGTCTGCTTATTGGGAAGGATTGCACCATGAGCTTGATGAAAAATTGAAATCTACAAAAGATCGTATGCAAGGGCTGGATTATGCACTGCAACTTATCTCAGGAGTATCAGGCAGGCCGGTGTTTATGGCCTCTTTGCACCCGGACAAGTTAAGGAGAATAGTGGTAGCAGAGTCATCCAAAGCTTATCATACTGTTCAGGTAGACGAAAATAACCGGAAGGGTTTATTTCTGCCCTACAAGCGCTTTTGCTACGAATTGACAGAGTTGGTAAGGTCAGTCAATGCTGATTACAACTACCCAAGTGCCTTGGTAAGTACTTTAATTGAAACAGCATTAAATGAACGGTACTTTTCAGATCACTTACCATCACTTACAGAGCTTAAAAGCGGTTCAAATGTTGACCAGGAGCTATATCTGTTCTTAAGGGATCTGTGTGCCCGAGTACTTCAAACCAAACTGGACAGTCGGAGGCACAGCAGCCAACAAATTTTACTATAGGCCATTAATGAAAACGCAACAAATACCCAGAATTCATCAGCTTTTTCTTGAACAGTTGAAACTGGAGCATAATAAGAAAGAGATTTTAAATGAATTTAAAGAGTATCATAATCCGGCTGAAGTAAGCATTTCAGAGTTTATTCAACTGCTCACAGAGACAGGGCAGTCCATAAGCCTGAACTATATTCTAAACAGGATACCCAAATCTGATTTTGCCCGATTTTTAAATAAGGCAGAGTTTCCGTTCTTATTCTTTTTGAACAAAGGGGAAGAGCAGGTAACCATGTTTCATTACTTCAATGAAGCAAAAAAGGAAACAGGTGCATTTGAGTTAACTGATCTTGAAGATATCAAGGGTAAGTATTGGTCCAAAGATGATCTTCAGCTAAATGTTTCAAAGCTCTTTTCTCCTGAAAGCAATATTGGTCATGAAGAGGAACAGGTGTTGATTATAACCACCTATTTTGCTCAAACTACACTTGAGGAAGAATTCAAGTTAAGGCCACACGTAGGAATCAAAGAGAAGATAACAGCATTAAGACGGCTTTTTGATATGCTGGCTCTGGAGCGGACGGAGATTGGACACCTTTATATATATGCCATCATTACCGGGCTGATCAGTTTATCACTGCCTTTGGGTATTCAGTCAATCATGGGCTTTGTGACAAGTGGCCAGGTGACCACATCGGTTATCATCCTCATCATTTTTATATTGATAGGTACTCTCATTGCAGGTGGGTTAAATGTGATCCAACTCAGCCTGGTGGAACAGATGCAGCGCCGCATTATGGCACGAACAGCTTTTACCTTTGCTTTTCGCATACCAAAGCTGGACCTTAAGTACCTAGATGGAAAGTACTACCCTCCGGAACTGATCAATCGATTTTTTGATGTCCCAACAGTACAAAAAGGAATTGCCAAGTTATTGCTGGATTTTACGGCAGCCTTACTCCAAATTTTCTTTGGGCTTTTACTTCTGTCTTTTTACCATCCTTATTTCATCTTTCTCGGAGTAGTGCTCATTGCCATTTTGGTCTTGATCTTTGCTCTTACTGGGCCTCAAGGGCTTAAGAGTAGCCTTAGGGAGTCGGACTATAAATTCAAAATCGTTGCATGGTTTGAAGAGCTGGCCAGAAGCCTAAGCACATTCAAGGCTTCGGGGTATTCACGTTTAACAACAGACCGGACAGATGACTATTTGAGTGGGTATCTGTTTGCTAGAGAGCAGCATTTCAGGGTACTGATTACGCAGTATTTTTCTTTTGTCGCATTTAAAACCATCGTCACAGGAGGCTTACTTATTCTTGGAGCTGTTCTAGTGATCAATCAACAGATCAATATCGGGCAGTTTGTAGCCTCAGAAATCATTATCATCTTGATTATCTCCTCAGTTGAGAAAATCATGGGCAATCTGGAAGTTGTTTATGATGTTCTTACAGGCATCACTAAAATAGCTAAGGTTACCGAACTACCCATTAAGATCGAAAAAGGGATCAATTTTAGTGATCGTTTTGAGCAAACAGGCATCAAAATAGAAGTCAAACAGTTGCAATTCAAACATTCAGGAAATCCTGATTTCGCACTTAAAGGCATCGATCTGAACATTGAACATGGTGAAAGCCTGTGTATTACAGGAAATAACTCATCAGGCAAAAGCACACTTGCCAAGATCATTCTGGGTTATACCGACAATTTTGACGGAGTGATTTCATACGACTACATATCCCTAAGAGAGTACAACAAAAACGCACTTTTCAAGCGTACCGGTGACAACCTGATCAGGGAGAACATCTTTGAAGGATCTTTGCTGGAGAATATTACCATGGGTGACGAGTTTATCCCGGTTCAACAAGTCTTTGATGCTGTTTCTGCTGTTGGTCTGAAAGATTATATAGACCAATTGAAAGAAGGAATAAACACAAAAATCATTGGAGGAAGGCTTTGGCTAAGTGATACCATTTGCGATAAATTAATTCTAGCAAGAGCCATTGTTAAACAGCCTGAACTACTTGTAATTGATGACAGTAAGCTCTCATTTAATATGAATGAACGCATTCATATCATCAGGAAACTTAGCGAGCAGAAGGACAAATGGACATTTATCTTGCTTTCAAAAGAGACAAGAGTAATAAATCTTTTTAACAGAGTGGTGTTACTAGACTCTGGTCAAATCAGCTACGATGGACATCCCAGGAACATGAATTTTCAGGACGAAGCCTTCAATCACTTTTAAGCTATGGCAGATTACGAAAAGGAAGAGGAGTTAAAGGCGACTGATCGATATTATGCAACTAGTCTGGTCAAGACGGTAGGGCTTTACCGGCGAATGGCCTACACAATGGCAGTTGTTTTGGCGATTTTGTTGCTGACTACCTTTCTTCCGTGGACACAGAATATCCGATCACGTGGCGTTGTTACCACATTTAGCCCACAGGATCGACCACAAACCATCAATGCTACCATACCCGGCAGGATTGAAAAATGGCATGTCATTGAAGGT
The DNA here is from genome assembly GCA_027488815.1 of Cytophagaceae bacterium. Classification (GTDB taxonomy): domain Bacteria; phylum Bacteroidota; class Bacteroidia; order Cytophagales; family JAIYAX01; genus JAIYAX01. The sequence goes on from JAIYAX010000012.1 coordinate 619,375, forward strand.
CAAAAGGTAAAGAAGGGTGACACGATCGTGAGTCTCTCGGAAGTAAAAGACAAATTTTTTGACCCTCAGCTTTTACTCCGAATTCAAGAACAGATCAATGCAAAAAAAGGATCACTTGATGCGACCAATCAGAAAGCCAAAGCTCTTCAGGCCCAGATTAATGCGCTTTATGATGGTAGAGAGTTTAAAATCCGGCAGGCTAGAAACAAAGTGCTTCAGGCTCAGCTTAAAAACCAAAGTGACAGCATCGACTTTGTAACGGAGCAGGTCAATTACCAGATCGCAATTCGCCAATTTGATGCACAAAAGAGATTATATGATCAGGGGCTGAAGTCGTTGACGGAGTTGGAAGACCGTAAGCAAAAACTACAACTTTCTCAAACCAAACTGGTGTCTGCTGAAAACAAGTACCTTACGTCAGCAAATGAGTTGGTCAATGCCAGAATTGAGCTAAACTCCATCAATGCAGAATACCTCGATAAAATTTCAAAAGCTGAGTCCGATTTGAATTCAGCCCTTGGCTATGTGTTTGAAACAGAAGGGGAAATCGCCAAAATGATTAATGAATATGCGAATCTGGAAATCAGAAGCTCATTCTACCAAATACTTGCCCCTCAGGATGGATTTTTAGTAAAGGTGTTGAAAGCCGGGATCGGGGAGACGGTCAAAGAACAAGAGGCCATCGCCACGATTATTCCTTTAAAACCTGAGTTAGCTATAGAATTGTATGTCAAGCCGATGGATGTTCCCCTTCTGGCAAAGGGCAGAAAAGTACGTTTGCAATTTGACGGATGGCCTGCTCTGGTCTTTTCAGGTTGGCCAAACGTGTCGTTCGGAACTTTTGGAGGGCTGGTCGCTGTGATTGACAACATCGATAGCCAGGGTAAGTACAGGATATTGGTAAAACCTGATCCGGATGATCCACATCCTTGGCCCGATTTAATCAGGGTCGGCTCTGGTGCGTTTGGCTGGGCTTTACTTCAGGATGTACCCATCTGGTATGAGCTATGGCGACAACTTAACGGCTTCCCAGCTGACTTTGTGAATGATCTGCCCTTGGATCATGACAATCCAAGCATGAAAAAAGAAAGCAAAGAAGAAACTGCACCAAAGGAAGAATGAACCGGAGCTTTTTATTCTTTTCTTTTTTCTTTATAGGGCTTACAATCAAAGCACAAGCTGTAGATACGCTATACCTTACTCAGAAAGAATTTCTTAAGGCCGTATACGATAATCATCCCTTAGCTTCTCAGGCCAGGCTGTTAAGCGACTTTGCTAAACAACAGCTTAGGTTCACTCGTGGTGGGCTGGATCCAAGCATTAAGGGCAACTATGAAGCAAAAAATTATAAAGACAGCAGGTACTATGAATACTTCGGCACTTCATTGGAGTTACCTTTTTGGTTGGGTGATTTAAAGGCGGGATTTGATCAAAACAGCGGTTCTCGCATAAGCAATGACCGGTTCACAGTGGATGGCGGGGTGTCTTATTTAGGGCTAAGCATACCTGTGCTACAGGGGCTTGTTATTGATGAACGTAGAAATGCCATCCTTCAAGCCAAAGCATTCCAGTCCATTGCCGAAGCAGAACGAATAAAACTAATCAATAAACTACTGCTCTCTGCAGCCAAAGATTATTGGGACTGGGCTTTTGCCTATGAGCGACTTAATCTGCTTTCAGAGGCGTATGGCCTTGCTTTTTTTAGATTCAGTGCCATCAGAGAAAGAGCGATTCAAGGTGATGCAGCCTATGTAGATACGCTTGAGGCCTATTTACAAGTGCAGAATTTTGATGTTCAGCTTCAGCAAGCCTCGGTTGACTTTAGTAACATGGGCTTGATGCTTTCCACCTATTTATGGGATAGCACTGGTGCTCCCGGGCAATTGCTCGATGGAGTATTACCTACCTGGGATAATTCCGTAGCAGAACTGCCGGATACAGTTGATTTAAATGAGCTCATGCAATTTGCCAGCTTGAATCACCCTGAGTTGATTAAAATAGAAGGGAAACTTGAGCAATTACAGTTTGAACGAAAACTGGCCATTGAAAAGTTCAAGCCAAGACTAGACCTGAATTACAACTTACTTTTCGCAGGAAACAGCCTTCCCACCCAGAAGGAAGTAAGGGGATTTCAGTGGGATCGCAGCGCAAAATTTGGTTTGGATTATAAGATTCCAATCATCTTTAGAGCTGAAAGGGCTAAGTATCAATTGGCCAAAATTAAAATTCAGGAAACAGAGTTTGAGAGGTCACAAACCAATCGGCAAGTGCTTAACAATGTAGAGACGACCTTTAACGAACTTGTTAATTTATTCAGGATTAGTGCTATTCAAACTCAGATAGTCGCAAACAATCTGGCATTAAGAGAGGCCGAGCAACGTAGGTTTGACAACGGTGAGAGTTCTTTGTTCATTATTAATGTCAGAGACGTAACTTTAGTGAATAGCCGTATCAAGCTTTTCGAGCTCAGGGCGAAGTATGCCAAGAACCTCATTGCTCTTCAGTGGGCAGCAGGACGTGTACAATTAGATTAGCTGAAGTAAGATATTTAAGATAATGTTACAGTTTATCTGCCTGTGACCTCACGGTTATGAAAACTTAATGCAAAGTATGAAATGAGGCAGATGTAATATTTGTTACTTTTGTAACCACATAACCAATCATTCGTTAAAAGCAGGAGTATATCATAACCATGAGGTTGAAACCAACAACACTAACCACTGCGACTGTCTTTGTATTGCTATTTTCTTTGTTGCAGCCAGCTTATGCTCAACGTTTTTGGGTAGGGGGGTCTGGCAATTGGAGTGACACTACGAGATGGGCAACCAGTAGCGGTGGGGCTGGTGGTGCATCAGTACCGACAGAATCAGACAATGTGTTCTTTGATGCAAATTCAAACGGTGTCGGTACTGCGGCCTTTACTGTCACTTTGGATGTCCCTTCAGTAGTCAATCAACTGAATTTTACTGGCACTGATGGGATTGCCACTTTTGCCGGAGTAAATTCATTAACGGTTCATAGCACAGTTACTACTGTTGCCAATTGGAACCCCACGTTTACAGGAGTTTTTGTTTTAGCAGGTAATCTGCCATTTACCACTAGCAATATCAACTTTACAGGCCAAAACTTTGCCGGAGGAATCAGAGTTAGTGCCAATGTTGATGGGGCAGGATGGCAATGCATTTCTGGAACTTTAAGTACTGTAGGAGCAATCCAGTTGGTTCGAGGCATCTTGAATTTGAATAATAGACCTGTAACGGCACAGTCGATTTCCGCCAATGACCCTGGCAATTTCGATCGCTCATTACTAATGGGTGCCAGCTTAGTTACTTTGAACGGTAGCGGTAACATCATTGATTTTACCGACAACTTAGGCGCATTTACGTTCGACCCGGGTACCGCTACGGTTAACATGGCCACAACAGGTGGTATTACTGTCATCTGTGGCAACAGCAGCAAAACCATGCCCATTCTGAATGCCACTTCACCGGGAAGTTCAATGGTTATTCAACCGACAAATACAATTGGAAATACAACTACTTTCAGAGCAATTTCTTCAGTAAAAACAACACTCAACTTTACAGGAGGCGGAAATTCGCTGTTTTCAAGCACCATTACTGTACCTAATTCATCATCAGCTTCATTTGGAGGACGGAACTTGCAGTTTGATGCCAGTCTTTTAGTTACAACGGGTTCAGTTTTCTCTTTCACAAATGTTGGTACGACAATATTCAATGCAAGTTTAACAACCAATGCCACCTCCAGCCTCACCTTTACAAACAGCATGACGACGGGCACTTTTAATGGCCCGATTACGTTTGGTGGGACCACCGTCGCTTTTAACAATTCAGGTTCCAATACATTTGCAAACACCGCACCCATCACTCAGAATGTCGGTACTGTCTCGTTTTCAAACAATGGAAACAATTACAACGGGAACATCACACTTGGCCAAAATGTAATCTGGAGATTTTCCAATGTCGGTGTGTCAAATATCGCCGCTACAAGTGAACTCAGATCAATTGCTCTGTGTGGGACAGTGGGTACTTACCCAACAGTAAATGCAGTGACTGGCACTGCATTTATAAATATTGCCACCCCCAGAACCTGGTACAACCTTAGAATAGGTAGTTTGAATGTGACCGGCTCATTGATCGCAAGTTTTGGTAGTGTAAATCTGGGAGGCAACACCAATGTCACCTTCGGTACAGCATCTGATACCAGGGTAGTTTATTGGGTGGGGGGGAGCGGCAACTGGAATGATCAGAACCGCTGGTCTACTTTTTCAGGTGGTCCCGGAGGAGAGTGCGTTCCGGGTACTGTGGATAGCGTGGTTTTTGATGCGAATAGTTTTAGTTCGGCCGGGACGGTGAATTTGAATGCGACGGCAACTATTAGGGATATCAACGCAGGTGCAATAACTCAAAATGTTAATATATCGGGTGCTTCACTTATGAATATCAACAGGAGTGCAATTTTTTCTGGTTTATTATCTGTGAATATCCCTTCACTAAATTTTGTTTCTGTTGCATCAGGAGTATTTAATCCAAATCTGTCAACTATTAATTCACCAACTGTAATTAATAAAACAACTGGATCTTTAATATTGGGCTCTACACTAAATGTGACCAACTCATTCACAATAACATCTGGTTCATTTAATTCCAGTTCAAATATACTTAACGTTCAAACCTTGAGGGCCGACGCACCTGGAGGGTCAGTTGTAGATTTCCAAAATTCAACAATAAATGTTTCAGGTGGAGTTTCTGGATTTGATTTGTCATTTGCAACAACAAATCTGACGGCAGGCTTGTTATTAAATGGGTCAAATATTGTGATCCTCGGCGTTGTTGAAACTGATTTTCGAAACGGAAACAAAACCCTTTTCGATGTCACAATTACCTCTGTTGGAAATATGTCGATAACAGCAGATAATTCTCCAACAATTTATACTTACAATAACATCGTTATTCAATCAGATGGGTTTTTTTCGGATTTATCTACTTCAAGAAAAATCATCAACAATGTTACAACAGGTCTTAACTCAAATTTTACTTTGTTTGGAACAAATAATTTAATAAATGGGACCGTTTCTATTGGCTCAATTACAAATGCACTTCGGAATGTTGCTTTCAATAACTCAAATACTTTTAATGGATCTGTAACTGTTGCTGGTCCAAGTAATGCTTCTGACCGGGTGCAGTTTTTTAACTCCCGCTTCAATTCCACAGTCACCCTTAATTCTAATGGTGGGCGTGCACAGTTTAGAAACAACTGCTATTTTGTAGGGGCTGTTGATATTCAAAATGACCTTACCGCCAGTGATCCGGCGGCTATTTTCTTTGGAACAGATACCTTTGAAACTAATTTTAATCTTGGCAACGGCTCTATTGCCCGATTTACTAATTTAAACACAGTTGGAACTAGCACTGTATTTCTGGGTCCGGTTACAGTTGGGAATGACATTGCAGTTGGAAATTGTGACTCTCAGAGAGACATTGAATTCTATAGCCCGGTAACAGTTGGAAACAACACAACCTTCCAGTTTTGCAATTCTGCCGGCAGATCTACTTTTTTCTCAAACCTTACCATAGGCACTAATTCTCAGGTGAGGTTGCGTCGATTTGTTTATGTGTTTGGTCGCTACTTTCAAGGAAATGCGGGTAATGCAATATTCTCAGAATTAAGTGATACAGCTTATTTCAGGGGAAGAGTAGAATTTTTAGGCAACAAAACCTTTGTTTATTTTCAACGACAAGTCAGATTTGACAGTGCTCTTGTTTTTGGAGATAATAATCCTGATGTTAGGTTTAATGAAACTGCAAATGCACCAAATATCAGCTATTTTTACGGGCCTGTTATCATTGGTAATGGTGGTCAGTACATATTCCGCCGTGGTAGCCAAATGTTTGATAACTTCACAGCTGGCAACAATTTAACATTACGTTTCACTGAGACAGACCCGGGAACAGGTTTTGGAGGTAGGTCAACAGTTATTAGGGGTAATGTAGTGATTGGAACAGGTGGTTCAGCGTATTTTCGACATTTGAGTAGATTCTTAGGCAGGTTCACCAAAGGTTCAGGAGGTGACATCAGATTTTGCACCAACAACGACTCTACTTATTTCGCAGGGCAGGTAAGTTTTGCAGGAGGTACATCCCAGATTCAATTCAATCGAACGGTATTTTTTGATAGCTCACTTACCATTGGGAATACCAATGGAAGTATTATTATAAATGATCAATCAACCAACACACCTGGGTCACTTTTCTCAAGATTTAGGGGTAATGTGACCATAGGATCAGGAAGCAACATCATCAGCAACCGGCGGGTACAATTTTCAGGTACTCTTATTATTGGGGACAACTCAGTATTTAGTACCAATTCCATTGATGGGGGATCAGCTATCACAAACACCTCTACTTTCCTTGATACAGTTAGGTTAGGAAATACTTGCACAGCCAACTTTTCCCGAATTAGTCAATTTGCCTCCAATTTGATCTTCGGGGATAATTGTACTGTAAATCTAAATGCGAGTGGAGGGGCAGTTGAGTTTAATAGTGCCCCAACTACTGCCCTCTGGCGATTAGGTGTAAACTGCGTGGTTACCTTTAACCCAGGCTCTGCAAATACAATACGCAACTTTAATTTGGGGCCCTTTACCCGTGTGATCTTTAACAACAACGGTATAAACAACACCTTCCGCACGATCAATTTCACTAGATTCGTTACGGTTTTCTTTAATTCCCTTGGTGGAGTAAATTCAATTACCAATGGAATAACAGGAAATAACACCTGTGGGTCATGGAACTACATCAGGACCAATGTGCCTAATCAACAAACTGTTATTAATTTAGGTACTGCAAGTACTGTTGATGAGTTTGTAGCCCAAGACATTAATAGTACAGGCTCTTTATTGACCATCAACTCAGGGGTCAATTTGGTCAATAATACAGGAGCCATCACCTTTACTTCCGCACGTACTCCAAGAACTTATTTTTGGGTAAGAGGCACAAACAATACCCAGCTTTGGAGTGACTCAACCAACTGGTCTCTCACCAGTGGTGTCACCACCAGCCCAACTGCAGGACTTTGTATCCCCTCACCTGTGGACAGCGTGGTGTTTGATAACAATTCATTTAATGGAACTAGAAGAACTGTAGTGATCGATTTGCTCAATGTATTCAGCAAAGGCATGAATTGGACCAATGGAATCACAAATGCACCTGAATTGCAAGGAATTGCTCAAAACACTCTAAACATCAATGGTGAGCTTACCATGCCAGGCGGTTTGATGACCAATACTTTTGCTGGCTTAACGCAATTTGGCTCAGCAGAAGTAGGCACAAAACGTATTAATACAAATGGAGTTACCTTCAATGGTCCGATATTATTTAACAGTCAATTTGGTAACTGGCTGATGACCAGTAATTTCTTCGTTGGGAATGGATTTAATGGGAACATCACCTTAAGAAGGGGGAATGTGAATGCCAACACCACAGGTGTTCGTATCGCATTGCAAGGTTCTTGGACTGTAGAACCAGCAAATGCCCCAGCGCCAGCCCCTTCCTTTACAGCAGGTATAAGTACTGTAGAGTTTTTTGGAGCAACCTCAGGAGTCGATATCATTACAAGAGGGAATGATTTCTATAATTTGACGGTCAACAAGACCAATGTAGGAGAGATCGTCGAAATAAGAAACAATGCTATTGTAGTTAGAAATGACCTTCGATTGGTGAGAGGACAGCTTACTGATGCGGGCAATGGATTTGATGAAGGTGCTTTCCAGATATCAGGTAATACTACAGGCACAGGCCTTCTTCTGGTCACAAATAATGCAACTTTACATATAGGGCGTTCAGGTGCTTGGGCAGGGGGAACCGATGATGGAACAGTTGGCAATGCAGGTTCCCCAGGCGTTGGAGCTACTAACAATACCACCTTTCCAACCGGATGGAATACCGCTCAATGTAGCCTTGAAGTAAATAGTCGGGTAATCTACCGAAGACATGGTTTCCAGCCTGTGTCAGGTGTTCCTAATTATGGAATATTAGAGTGCCTTAACCCTAATCCTTGTGGTGCAACTTGCCCAAGAATGAGGTATGCAACCGGACCTTTGACCATTTTTGGGCAGCTGATCCTACTAAACGGTATCTATTTGGCTGACAGTGGCTTCCAGATAACATTCTCCGCTTCAACAGCCCTTACTATGGAGGCTTTTTCTGAGTTACAATTGGGTAGGGCTGCTTCACGCACTATTTTCCCATTGAACTTTGTAACTGCTAATATGAATCTTGACGCCACCAGCACCGTGGTGTACAACAGCGGTGTTCCCGGAGGTCCAAACATTCAGGATGTGGCATCATTAGCAGGAGCTGGAAACAACAGCTACGGAAACGTTATCATCCGCAAATCGCTTGCTTATCGTGGATTTGCAGTTGGAGCCACACCTACTGTTTTTGCAGAAACAACAGGAAGTTATGCGGATAAACGACTTATAGGGAATATCATCGTAAGAGGTAATCTGACCATTGAGAATCGAAATTCTTTTGATGTAACTACCGGTAACTTTTTAATTGACTTAAGAGGCAATTGGGTAGGGCAAACGGATTCCCGATTCGAGTCCAGAGGAGGAACTGTTCTCATGTCAGGTGGAAACGCTCAAACCATAGCTGCAGGAACCAGCCAACATGATTTCAACATCATTCAAGTTAATAAGACTGGGAATAATGTTACCTTAAATACTCCGGTAATTTCACGTACCCGGGTTGATTTTACCAATAGGTACATCGTAGCAACATCGGTTAACCATTTGTTTTTCCAGGATAATGCCACAGTAGGTACCGGAGGAAATGCACCAAGAAATGCTTCTCACGTCATTGGTTGGGCAAGAAAACAAGGAGATGATGCCTTTACTTTCCCAGTGGGTAATGGTCAGTTTTACAGGGCAATTGGTATTTCAGCCCCTCCGAGTGCGACAACCGTGTTTGCAGCAAATTATGTTCGTGCATTCCCCCAAGGCTCTGTAGGTGCCCCACTAGATGCATCTTTAAGAAACATTAGCGTTTTAGAATATTGGAACCTTGACCGAATCGTAAATGCTGGTGGAGGCAACTCTGCCGCACAGGTTACGCTCTCTTGGGTTGATATTGTGTCTGGGGGTGTTGGTACTTTTGACTCAGTAGTCGTAACTCGCTGGAACGGTACTTTTTGGGCCAATAGTGGACCTGCTCCTGGGGGTCCCAATCGAACGGGAAATAATCTTAATGGCACGGTAACTACCTCTGCTGCCCTGGATGTGTTTAGCCCTTTCACTTTAGGCTCGGTAGCAAGATTTATATTTAATCCCCTTCCGGTCAATCTGATCAGCTTTAATGTAACCCAAAGTGCCTCAACAGCAATTAGCGTCTGGAAAGTAGCCGAGGAGCAGGAAGTAAGAGAATACCAGATTGAGCGCAGTATCGATGGAAAAAGTTTTAGCCCTATAACTAGTATAGCAAGCCTTAAGTCATCTTCAGCAGAATATAGGTTTGTCGATCAATCTCCTGCTTCGGGTTGGAATTACTACCGATTAAGAACCATTGAAGACAATGGAGATGTAAGGCTATCCTCTGTAGTTTCCTTGTATTTTGAAACAGGTAAAGGCTTTAACCTTTCATTATTCCCTAACCCAGTTACTGGTGGAAACCTTACGATTAAGTCCTTTGAAGGGAAAGCGAACATCAGGCTTAACTCAATTGTAGATCCTATGGGTCGTAGGATTGACCTTGGTAAATCAGAGACGGGGCTCTTTGAGACAGAACTTCAAATACAGTTAAGCCCTTCTCTGGCTTCTGGAATCTACTACGCATTGGTTGAAGTTGAAGGTGGAAACGGAGAGCTTGAGCGTATCAAATTCATTGTTCAGTAATCACATTAACATTTCTTTTGAAAGGCGGTCTTTTCCGCCTTTTTTTGTTTTATGATTTATCTGAGCATACTCAAGCCCTTACTATTTCTACTTGACGCCGAGACCGCCCATCGCATCACTTTTTCTTTATTGGGCTGGTTGGTAAAGCTCAGGATTCCTATCAAGTGGTTTGTTAAGACTGAATCGCTTAGCCCAGCCGAGGAAACAGAGTTGTTTGGGCTGAAATTTCCTAACCGATTAGGACTTGCAGCCGGCTTTGATAAAAACGCTAAACTAATGGAGGTCTGGAAGCAACTGGGCTTCGGGTTTATCGAGATCGGTACAGTTACTCCAAAGCCTCAGAAAGGGAACGATGCTCCCAGATTGTTCAGGCTTGTCAACGATGAAGCATTGATCAACAGAATGGGATTTAACAATGACGGCTGCGATGCCATCGTGGAAAGACTAAAGAAGCGCCCCAGAGGGCTGATCGTTGGCGGCAATATTGGCAAAAACAAATACACTCCTCAGGAGCAGGCAATAGAAGATTATCGCTACTGTATGCAATCCATGCATTCAGTAGTTGATTTCTTCACCATCAACATTAGCTCTCCAAACACCCCGGGTCTTCGAAACCTTCAGGACAAGGAACCTCTGAAGGATCTGCTGTCCTCCTTGGCTACTTTGAACTCAACTTTTCCACATCCACGTCCATTGTTGCTAAAAATTGCACCTGATTTGAGCGAAAACCAATTGGATGATGTGATCGAAGTCGTTAAGGAGACCAAAATTGATGGTTTGATTGCGACCAACACGACCATTTCAAGAGAAGGCTTAAGCTATCCGGTTACTTATTTGGATCAGTTAGGCTCAGGAGGATTAAGTGGAAAGCCTTTGTTACAACGATCTAATGAAGTACTCGGGTTGATTATCAGAAAAACGGAAGGCAAGCTGCCTGTTGTTGCAGTCGGGGGAGTTATGAATGGAGAGGATGCTGTAACCAAATTGAACTTAGGCGCAGAATTGGTTCAGGTGTACTCAGGTTTTGTGTATAGAGGACCTGAGCTGATCGTGGATATCCGAAAGGCCATTCAGCGGTTTTTATCGTAATTTCGGGTTTTGAGGCTCAGGCTCAACCATGGCGCAAAACACCTACAAGCAGAATACACCAAGAAGACCCTCACAAAAAGAGGCCCCTGTTGCAGAGCAGACCTCTTCAAAGTTTGAATTTCTCAAAGATCCTAGATTGTTTTTGGCACTGGGTTTTCTTTTCATGGCTTTGTCCATTTTTCTATTTGGAGCTATGTTATCCTACTTATTTACCGGGCCTGAAGACCAAAGTCTACTGATTACCAATGACTCACTTCCGATTGCTGAATCAGGGAAAGAAGTCCAGAACTGGCTAGGAATGTTAGGGGCAAGGGCTGCCCACTTTTTGATGTATTTTCTGTTTGGGGTAAGTTCGATTTTGTTTACTCCTATCATGTTTGGAATAGGTTTCAGGCTGGTGTTTAAACGAGATTTATTCCCTATTGGAAGACTTAGTCTTTTTTTAGCTTTTGCAGCTATCTGGCTTTCAACAACCTTAGGGCTAATGGTTTACAATACTTCTACAGAGGCAGTCAACAGCTACCTCTCAGGAGCCATTGGTTACGAGCTTGCTATTCTGGCTCATGGGTTTCTTGGCTGGGGAGCCTATTTGCTACTTGTTGTCTTACTCATCGTTTTTGCCATTTTTTTCTTCAACATTACCAGACTTTCCTTTTTGGAAACTGCTCCAGCCTCTACAATTCCTGTTAATGAAGAGGTTCCTCCCTTGGTAGGTAACGATGAAACTGACGCTGAGGAGCTCTTAGAGGAAGAACCTTTAGAGGAAGATACAGATACCTGGGTGATCAAAGACCTTCATCAGGAAGAGAAAGTTGTTGAAAATGCTCCTACCCAAAGTCCACCCTCATCCATCCCTGATTTTACCGTTAATGGAAGGGAACTGCAAACCGAAGCTCCTGACCAAAAATCTATTGATCCTCCCCTTGAGGAAGAGAATTTTGTAGTCAACCTACCTGCCGAAGAAAGCAAGGGAACCCAATCGGTTAACTATGACCCTACGCTCGATCTGCCAAGCTATCAATACCCTCCGCTTGACCTTCTCAACGAGTATGACAGCAAGGTCCAAGTGACCAAAGGAGAGCTTGAAGCGAATATGGAGAATATCGTAAAGACACTAAGTCATTACAATATTGAGATTGCCAAGATAGAAGCCACTATTGGTCCAACGGTAACCCTATACGAAATCATACCTGCTGCAGGAGTTCGAATCTCGAAAATAAAAGGCTTGGTAGATGATATTGCATTGAACCTAGCGGCTCTTGGCATCAGGATCATTGCACCCATGCCGGGCAAAGGAACCATCGGGATCGAAGTGCCTAATAAAAGCCGGGAGATGGTGTCCATCAGGTCCATGTTGTCTTCAGAGAAGTTTCTCAAGTCCGATAAGGACTTACCCGTTGCGCTTGGCAAAACCATTTCCAATGAAGTGTTTGTTGCTGACCTTGCTAAGATGCCTCATTTGTTAATGGCAGGTGCAACAGGCCAAGGAAAGTCAGTTGGATTAAATGTTATTCTGACTTCTTTGATTTACAAGAAGCATCCCTCTCAACTCAAGTTTGTTCTGGTCGACCCCAAAAAGGTTGAGCTGACCTTGTTTAACCATATTGAAAGGCATTTTTTGGCACAGTTGCCGGGTTCTCCTGAAGCCATTATCACAGATACTCGTAAAGTGGTCAACACCCTCAACAGCCTCTGCATCGAGATGGATGAACGATATGACCTGCTTAAGGATGCCCAATGTCGAAGCCTGAAAGAGTATAATACCAAGTTTGTGGAAAGGAGGCTCAATCCTCAGAAAGGCCACCGCTTTTTGCCTTTTATTGTGTTGGTCATTGACGAGCTTGCAGACCTGATGATGACAGCGGGTAAAGAAGTTGAAACACCTATCGCCAGGCTAGCCCAGCTTGCCAGAGCAATTGGAATACATTTGGTGGTAGCTACTCAAAGACCATCAGTTAATGTGATCACGGGTATCATAAAGGCCAATTTTCCAGTGCGGCTTTCATTTAAAGTATCTTCAAAGATTGACTCGAGAACCATACTTGACACCGGAGGGGCCGAGCAATTGATCGGACAAGGCGATATGCTACTCAGCATGGGCTCTGATTTGGTGAGAATTCAATGTGCTTTTGTTGATACCCCTGAGGTAGAGCGTGTTTGCGATTTCATTGGTCAGCAAAGAGGCTATGATACGGCATACCAATTACCCGAGTATGTCTCAGATGACGAAGAAGGTGTATCTGATTTTGATTTTTCAGAACGTGACCCTATGTTTGAGGAAGCTGCCCGGTTGATTGTAACCCACCAGCAAGGCAGCACCTCCCTCATTCAGCGTAAACTTAAATTGGGATATAACAGAGCAGGAAGACTCATTGATCAGCTCGAGTCAGCAGGTATTGTCGGCCCATTTGAAGGTAGTAAGGCCAGAGAAGTGTTGATCCTTGACGAATATAGTTTGGAACAGAAATTGAATAGCCTCAAAAACGAATAATTTTACCCCTTAATGTTTAGATACCTTTTATCCTCTTTGTTGGTTTTTGCTGTATCCAGCTTAGTTTTCGCTCAGTATGACCCTAAGGCACTTCAGATTTTGGATGCGATGAGTTCAAAATATAAAGCAATGGGATCTTTTAAAGCGGATTTCAGCTACAATCTCGAAAGCCCGGCGAGTGGCATTAACGAGACGTACAAAGGGAGCATTGTGGTTAAAAATGAAAAATTTCATTTGAATCTGGGAACGCAGGAGGTCATCAATGACGGTAATACGGTGTACACGTATCTGAAAGAAACCAATGAAGTCAACATTGCCAACTACGAGCCTGATGAAGGTGAAATCACTCCAACCGAAATCTATACCATGTACAAAAAGGGCTTTAAGTACCTCTATGCTGAAGAAGTAACAGAAGGAGGTCAGGCCTATGATGTCATAGATCTGGTACCTGAAGATAAAAACAAACAGTTTTTTAAAATCAAGATTACAATTCATAAGAAAGACAAGACAGTAAAGCGTTGGAAAATTTTCGAGAAGAACGGTAACCGGTATACGTATGACATTAAATCATTTGTCCCCAACCATGCCGTAACTGAGCAGTTTTTCAAATGGGATAAATCGAAACATCCCGGTGTTCAGGTAGTTGACTTAAGGTAATTTGAATCGTTCACAGCTTGTTCAACAGATCCGGGAAAAAGGCAGTTATCTCTGCGTAGGGCTCGATCCTGACCCAACTAAGTTGCCGGATCATTTAAAGACAGACCCAAATCCTGTTTTTAGATTTTGCAAAGAAATCATTGAGCATACCGCCCCTTTTTGTGTAGCATTTAAGCCCAACTTGGCCTTTTTTGAAGCGATGGGGCCTGAAGGCTTGCATTTCTTCCAGCAGGTTGTTTCAGCTATTCCATCCACGCATCTGGTCATAGCAGATGCCAAGAGAGGCGACATAGGAAATACGGCAGAGCAATATGCCAAGGCCTTTTTTGAGCAATATAAAGTAGATGCCATTACGTTGTCGCCTTACATGGGGCTTGACTCGATAAAGCCATTTGTACAAGAACCGGGCAAATGGGCGATCGTTTTAGCCCTTACTTCCAATCCGGGCAGTGCTGATTTTCAAAAATTGGAGCTCCAAAATGGTAAGAAGCTATTCGAGGAAGTGACAAGTCGACTGGCAGCTGCCTTTCAGGATGATCAACTGATGTTTGTAGCAGGGGCGACACATAAAGATGAGCTTAAAAAATTAAGGGCCATCGCTCCTTCTCATTTTTTCCTGGTACCCGGCGTGGGAGCACAAGGGGGAAGTCTTGAAGAAGTGAGCCATGCGCTGATGAACAAGGATGTTGGCATACTTGTGAATGCCTCCAGATCCATCATTTATGCATCTTCAGGGCTTGATTTTGCTGAAGCGGCTGCAAAGGAGGCGCAGAAGATGCAAGTAGAAATGAGGGCTATGCTCGCAAAGGCTTAAAACGAACCATTAAATTGCTGCAATGAATGAAGAGTTTCTTCAGTTTATCTGGCAGCACCAGCTTTTTGATTTCCGACATCTGAAAACGGTTGATGGTTTGGAGGTGCAAGTCATCCATCCGGGCCATCTAAATAGCCACTCAGGTCCTGACTTTGAACTGGCAAGAGTTAGGATTGGCACCATGGAATGGGCAGGGAGGGTTGAAATTCATGTGCAGGATAAGGATTGGGACAGCCACGGACATCAGCGTGATCCATCATATGAAAACGTCGTCCTGCATGTGGTGTATCAATACAATGGATTGGGTCCTGCTCACATCCCCGTTCTGGAGCTGAAAAGCAGGATTGATGATCAGCTCTGGGAAAGATACAGTTCCCTGAAAGAAGCCCTAAGTCCAATACCCTGCGCAGCATATTTACCATCAGTGTCAGGCCTTACCTTACTTTCCATGAAAGAAAGGGCATTGGTTGACCGTCTACAGATGAAGGCTGAGAGGGTTAATGAGCTTTTTCAGTTTCACAAGTGTGATTGGGAACAAACCGTATTTAGATTGATTTCGGGAGCTTTTGGTTTTCAACTTAACAGACAGCCATTTGAGCAGATGGCTACCGCACTTCCGTTTCATTTGATATTGAAGTACCGTGATCAGCCCCGACAGGTCGAAGCCTTGTTGTTTGGCATTTCGGGATTACTTCAGGCATTTCCAGATGGGCAGCAATACATCCGGGACTTGAAAGCTGAGTATCTGTTTTTAAAAAAGAAACACAACCTTACAGAGGTGTCTCTTATTCAATCCTGGAAATTTGGGAGAATGAGACCTCCCAATTTTCCTACCTTAAAGATGGCACAACTTAGTCAACTGCTCATCAGGGAGGGTAGTCTTTTTCAGCATGTCAGGGAGGTTGAGAAAACAACTGAATGGGATGAAATCCTTAAAATCGGGGCTAGCGACTTCTGGTCAAAAAACTACTTGCCTTCCGGTAAGGTAAAGAAACCCGCTGCGTTAATTGGAAAAGCCACCCGACATTTATTGATCATTAACACCATTTGCCCTATTCTGGCGGCCTACAGCCATTATACAGCAGATCAGAGGTACATGGACCGGGCCATCCGCTTTTTAGAAGAGCTGCCGACAGAGGATAACACTATCATCCGGAATTGGCAAAAACTAACTCTTTATTCTTCCAATGCCTTTGATAGCCAGGCCTATATCCAACTATTCAAATACTATTGCCAACCCAGAAAGTGCCTAAACTGCCAGATAGGTACTTCCATTTTATACCCCAGAGTGAAATGATCGTCGCAGCTATAGTGGTTGTGATTGCTCTTTGGATAAGTTTTGGGCAGCTAAAGCAGTTATTGAGTGATCGTGGAAGCCATTTGACCTGGTTCCTGTCTATTTGGATACTCAGCCTACTTTATTCTTTGGCCGGGGCATTGATATTTACCAGGTATTATCCGATGTCTGACTTTCAGGGGCTTTACCATGATGCTTTGATCTTGGCTCAGATGGCAACCAGCAGGCCTGCGCTTCTTCTTGAATTATTTGATAGTCGCTTTGAGCATCTGTTTTCTATAGGGCTGTACTATGCACAGTCACCCAGAGCGGTATATGCTGCTGCGCTTTTTAGCCCGATCGCCGGTATATGCCAATCGGTGACGGGGAGCTTTTTAGTGATCGCATCGATTAATGTCTTAACATCAATTGCTTTCTGTGCAGAGCTAGTGAGAAAGTATCGATTAGAGCCCGGATTGCTACTTTTTGTATTTATTCTAATTCCTTCGGTTAGTTTTTGGCATGTGGGTTTTTACAAAGAGGCGCTTACTTTCTGGCTTTTTGTTCTTTGGCTGCTCATCAGCCTTAAATGGGTCAAAGCAGCTTATTTACATCGTATCTTTTGGACCTCGTGTTGGCTTGCAGTGGCTTATGTGCTGTATAAACTGAAGTACTACATTGCTTTTTCAGGACTCTTCATCATTGCTGCCACTCTTATCGATTTGCAAAGTAGAAATGGCAAATGGCGGCTGGCTTTTGTCGCCCTGGGCTCAATGGCCATTCTATATTTTGTACTACAGCCCTGGCTGCATCATAATCTTCAGGCAAGCCGGATTTTTGAGATGGTGCGTGAAAACCATAAAGTAATGCTCAGCAGAGAGGCTCAGGGCAGTAGCCTGGTTTTTAACTCACTTGATGGAAATCTAAGCGGGTTTTATCTGTCAAACTTCCCATTGGCGGCTTATCTGGCCTGGTTTGGACCTTTGCCTTTTGGCGCAAGCTCTCTTTTTCTTTTGCTGGCAGGAATGGAGCGCCTGGCATTCCTTGCTCTCCTGATGTTCTTAGTGTATTTGGCTTTTCGCAAAAAAATCAACCTGAGACCTTCATTTATTTCGATTTGTTGGCTGAGTTGGGCGATGGCGCTGGGACTTATATTGGCATATGCCACACCCAATCAGGGAGCATTGTTTCGTTATCAAAGTCTTTATTTCCCGGTATTCTGGCTTTTGCTTTTACTGCCATTGCAGAGGGAGGGGTATTTGCCCTTTTTTAAGCAGAGCCCCGAGCCTACTCCAATCGATAAAAAACATATACATGAGCCACCAGGGATGAGCCCAGCCCCCAATGCCGGTGAACCCATAGTTCCCTAAATGAAAAATTAAGCCCCCTGCAAGGAAAACCCATCGCCATTTTCCACCTAAAAGGGCCAAAGGAAAAAAGAACTCCAAACTCAGAAGTGAGTATCCGATCAGTTGGCATAACCGGTCATTCACAAACACCCCGGGAGCCAGGTCAGCCAAATGCCTGCAAAGGCTTACGGAAGGCCAATCGAAACCGCTTAAACTTAGTTTTTCCAAAGCTGCCAGAAAGTAAACTCCTACAATGGTCAATTGAATTAGTTTTAAAGGCCAATCGGGTAAATGATCTTTGCCCCGGTCAAGGAAATGCATAAAGGGCATCAGCATCAGGGCATACGTTACCGTTGTCAGGTGGTGGTCGGTTTTCTCAAAGCTGAAAACAAAAGCCTGAAGGACAATGAATATGCTTAGGATGTACAGGTTGAAAAAGCCACGCTTTATCCCCACTGCTGCCAAAAGGCAAAAAACGATTAAACTGTAAGTGTACAGTCGGATGAAAAATGGATTGGGCAATGGAATTTCAAACAGCCATAAAAAGGAGACAGGCTTGTACAACGGGCTTAATCGCTCAAGAGCCAGTAAGTCAGTGTGAAAATCCCAGGCGATGTAGGCCACCATCAGGAAGAATATAAAATTGAGTCCTCTGTACTGATCCCTACTCACCTTGCCGTTCCAGTATCCTACCCAAAGTCTTTTCCATCGATATTTCTTAAGCAGTTTGATGAATACAAACAAGAGCAAGGCAATCATAAATCCTCGACCCACGATTTGGTCGGCTAATGCAATAAATTGATCCGCAGGGTATCGATGAGACTCGATTAAGAAACGAGGGTAAATGCTCCCGATCAGGTAATCAAAAACTGCTGAAGGTTCACCGCTTAGGTAGTTTGAAAGGCTTGGACGAATAAAAAAGCCATACACAAACAATAGCAGAACTGCTGCCAGAAGTAAAATCTCAAGCCATCCAACCTTCAACTTCATTTGAAAGGCCTGTTTAAAGTTAGCAGCACCTGATCTGCTGTATCCGTCGACCGGTGAAATCTGATCAATTGAACACTGTCTGCCAAAAGCGGAGCGATCGATTGCATGAGCCTTAGTTGCTCATTTCGGTAGTGGTGGTTTCTCATCAGGTAATGCCAATGCGCCTTGTTCAACTGTAGTTCTTCTTCACTGAGTTCCCAAATAGAGTCAGGATTGTGGCGGCTACCGAAAGTAACCTTAAACGCCTCTTTGTTAGCCTCATTACGGTAGGGCATGGCAAACATTCCCATTCGCATAAAAGGGAAAATGTCCCGCAGGAAAATAAATGGCAACAGCAGAAGCAGCAGGTAGGCCAGGACCAATGGATACTTGAATTTCACAAAAGCAGGGACGAGATCAAAGGTAAAATTAAAGCCCTATGAATCAACCAATCATCCCGCCGAATGCATAGTTATGGCTTAGCTATTTCTTTCTCACGCACTAGTCATTAATTTGCAGGCAGTAAGTATTCACGACCATTTAAAAACTCACGAGAATCCATGAAAGTAACCGTAGTAGGAGCAGGAAATGTAGGTGCTACCTGTGCTGATGTTCTGGCGTATAAAGAAATAGCCAACGAAGTAGTACTACTTGACATCAAAGAAGGTTTTGCCGAGGGCAAAGCACTTGACATCTGGCAAAAGTCACCTATTGATTTGTATGATACCCGCACGGTGGGTGTAACGAACGATTACGCCCGTACGGCCAATTCTGATGTGGTGGTGATCACTTCAGGTCTGCCAAGGAAGCCGGGTATGAGTCGTGACGATTTGATTTCAACCAATGCCGGCATTGTGAAATCTGTGACGGAGCAAGTGATCAAATATTCTCCCAATTGCATCTTGATCGTGGTATCCAACCCCTTGGATGTTATGACCTATTGCGCACATGCAGTCAGCAAATTCCCAAGAGAGCGTGTGATCGGGATGGCAGGAATACTGGATACTGCACGCTACAGAGCCTTTCTTGCCGAGGCCCTCAATTGCTCTCCAAAAGACATACAGGCTATGCTGATGGGCGGACATGGCGATACCATGGTACCATTGCCGAGGTATACCACTGTATCCGGAATCCCCGTAACAGAATTGATTTCTGAAGAAAAACTCAATGCCATCATCGAGCGCACCAAGGTGGGAGGGGGAGAATTGGTAAAACTTATGGGTACCTCTGCCTGGTATGCCCCCGGATCTGCTGCTGCCCAAATGGTTGAGTCCATCGTACGTGACCAAAAGCGTATTTTCCCGGCATGTATTCAGCTCGATGGAGAGTATGGGATCAAGAATTGCTACCTCGGAGCCCCGGTAGTTTTAGGAAAAGCCGGAGTTGAAAAAATTCTCGAACTGAAATTGAATGAAAAAGAGAAATCAGATCTGGAAGTTTCAAGAGGACATGTCAAAGAGGTGATGGATGCCCTTGACAAAATGAACCTGATGTAGTCTAAAGTACATCTTTAAAATCGATTGGTCGGGGTGAAATATTTACTCCGGCCAATTCGTTTGTGTCATATAGTACCGAATCAAATCAACTTTTTTCTTAATTTAGCAGAACATTTGTCTATGAAAAAGGTAATTTGTCTTCTCTTCTTCGCCTTGTGGCTGTTTTCATGCAATAGGCCCGATGAACAGATTCCTAATCAGTCTCAGGAGGAATACATCCCTAAACCCTACGTTTTAGAGTATCCTTCCTATTTTCCTGCACCCTTTGATACCTTGGCAGTTAAGCAAATGACGGTTGAAGGAGTACAATTGGGCAGGATGCTGTTTTACGATGTCCGGCTGTCAAAGAACAACACCATCTCTTGTGCAAGTTGCCATCGTATGGACAAAGCCTTCAGCGATCCTGCACCTAAATCATTGGGGATCAATGGACAACAAGGCCTTCGAAACAGTATGACACTCACCAACATGGCCTGGGTAGATCGTTTCTTTTGGGATGGCAGAGCTGATAATCTTGAAAACCAGGTGCTTATCCCAATTCAGGATCCGATTGAGATGCACTCTCAACTGCCTGATTTGGTTCAAAAACTAAATGGAATACCGGAGTATGGTCCCATGTTTAAAAAAGCTTTCGGCACTTCAGGAATAGACACAAGCCGGATTGCCAAGGCCTTGAGTCAGTTTTTAAGATCAATGGTTTCATCAAACTCCCGCTACGATAAATACCTGAGAGGAGAAATCAACCTAAGTCCACAGGAATTGCTGGGACGTAATTTGTTTTATACCCACCCTGTTTTTACCACCAATCTGAGAGGGGGCAATTGCGGAGATTGTCATTCAGGTGTTTTACAAACAGATCATACCTTTAAAAATAATGGACTTGACCTTGTTTACCAGGACAATGGACTATACAATGTGACCGGAAATCCAGCTCATATTGCAAAATTTAGAGTCCCTAGTTTGAGAAATATTGCCCTTACAGCTCCTTACATGCATGATGGCAGGTTCAATACCTTGCAGGAAGTCTTGTTGCATTACAATGAGCATGTACAGCGACATCCCAACGTTGACCCAATAATGTCAGGTACAAACAATCCAGACCCTAATTCACTGGAGTTGTTGCTTACCTCAAGTGAGCGAGCCGCCATCATTGCTTTTTTACATACTTTGACTGATAGTACCTTTATCAGCAACCCCGCATTTTCCAATCCCAATCCATAACACTCTGTCTATGAACTTCTATCGATCTATTTTACCCGGCTTTATCGCCTTTACCCTGCTTGGCTGTGGCCAGGAGGATGAGCAGCAAGCTACTATTGAAAGCGCAGGAACCGTGTCTCTCCAGTTTAAGCACATGGTTGGAAACACCCCATTTACCAATGAAAGCAATATGGTGACCTCCCAAGGAGACACCTTGCTCATCAATGATTTGGCCTATTACATCAGCAATGTCGCATTTGTTCAGCCCAATGGCTCAGAATATAAAGTGCCAAATAGCTATCATCTCATTCGTCAAACGGATAAGTTTGGACAGAACACCCGATTGGTAGTTGACCTGCAAGGTGTCCCACAGGGAACCTATTCCAAGCTCAGATTTAGTGTTGGAGTAGACTCTTCACGCAATTTCAATATAGCAAAAGTTGGAGATCTTGATCCAAACGGGTTGATGACCTGGCCATGGAGCATTGGATACAAGTATTTTGTGATTGAAGGCAGGCAAATTGATGCCAGTGATACAGCTGTAAAAAGTCTAGTGTTTCATATCGGCCGCTTGCCAAACTATAAAGTGCTTGAGCATTCGTTGAACTATCAGGTAGGGGCAGGCAGCAAAACCCGTCTGAATGTGACCATGGATCTGAACAAGGTGTTTTATAACCCAACCGTTATCAATCTGAAAACCACCAGTAATGTGATGGAGGCTCCTAAAGATCAGATTGTTGCCAATAACTATGCTACTGCCTTTACGGTAAGTTTGGCACAGAACCCTTAAGGTCATTAGAATGAAACTGCAGGCTGGGATTGCCTTTGCAGGCCTATGCTTGGCATTCATGTCTTGCGGAACAGATCCCCTAAGTCGGGTCCCCGGGCATTTTCCCAAATCCGAAATGGATGGAGAGGAAAATCTTTGGTCAGAGCAAGGAGCAAAACTAGGGGAAAGACTTTTCAATGAGCCTTTACTGTCCAAAAGCAATACAGTTTCATGTGCCACATGCCATCAGCCTGCTCATTCCTTTGCAGACCCGGGAAAAGTGTTAAGCAGCTTGCCAGGGCAGGAAGCACCTCTGCGACATACGCCAGCCTTGATCAATCTGGCATGGCAGACAGCTTTTTTCTGGGATGGTGGAGCTCTAAATCTTGAGTCTGTTTCTCTTTCGCCACTCATTGGCCATCGTGAAATGGCACAAGACCTTAAAGAAATGGTTCAGGAACTGGGCCAAAAGGAGAATTATAAAAAACAGTTTAAGCAGGTATTTGGCTCAGATAGTATTGTAACGGCCTATGTCCTTAAAGCACTTGCGCAATACATGAGAACCATTCAACAAACCCAAACACCTTACGATGCCTACAAGGAAGGAAAAATCCAGATCAGTGAAACTCGGAAGAAAGGGGAGCAGATTTTTAATCAATATTGTGCAGGCTGTCATGTTCCTCCGCTTTTCACTGATTTTAAGTACCACAATACTGGATTTGATACTCTTTTGGAAGGAGGAGAGTTTAATTTTCGATCAGGAAGGATGAGAATTAGCGGAGAGGAAAGTGATCGTGGAAAATACAAGACCCCAAGTTTAAGAAACTGGAGGTACACCTACCCTTACGGGCATAACGGGCAGTTTGCCGGATTGGAGCCTTTGCTTAAGCATTACACCCAAGATTTGGCCAGCCATAACATGGCCCCCGATCCTTTGCTCTACACAGAAGGTAAGCCGGGGTTGCTAATGAATGAAGGGGATTTAGCAGCTCTCACTGAATTTTTAGATTTGTTAAACGAACGTGAAAATGAAGAATAGAACTCTAGGGTATTGTATGTTGGTGCTATTAGTGATCAACTTTTCTGGTTGTAAGGAAGAGGATCCAGCGAACCCAAGCTCGCCACCAGTAGATAAGAGACTGAAAATCAGTAGAAGCCAAATCAACAGCCGCAGAAGTGTCACTCGGTTTGAAGTGAACGGAGTAAACAAAGCAGTTAGCTATCAGGGTAAAGCATTTGATTTTGTGTCTACCGGCAAAATCGAAGTGTTGGACAGCTCATTGGTCTTGAACAGGACCGGTAACTTCACCATTTCCTCGGATAGCCTTGTTTTCACCATTACTTTTTCCGGCACTCCCGATGTATATTCAGAGTTGAATGGAAGCTACAACCTCTATCTGAACAATGGCACAACATGGGATTTTACAGCTACAACAGCCCCTTTCAGGAGATTAGTCTTAACCTTTAGAAAGTAGTTACCTGCACTGGGCGATTGCAGGCTTTGCACGATCGATAGAGACCATTCCGGTCTTTTTACCCCAGCTATTGTCTGTATACGTCAATAATGCTGCAAGTTCCAAAGGGCTTATTTTAGCCATTGCGGGCATTCGAACAAGGGCTTTACTTTCAGGATCAGAGCCATTCAAAATCATGCAGGTGCTTCGTTTGATGTTTTTTGAAAGGTAAATTCCACGAAGTGAGGGATAAATGCCTTTCAATCCACTGCCATCTTTTTGGTGACAGTTGGCACACGATGTTTCATACACCTGTTTCCCATGCAGCATGTATTTGGTGAACTTGATTTCAAGTTCCCTTTCCTCATTGCTGCAACCTGAATTAAGAGCCAACATGAAAAATGTGCAAACAATCACAAGCCTAGTTCTCATTTTTTAGCAATTCAATTGCTTTCATGAGTTCGTTGACTGATTTTTCCTGGGTGCCATCGTAATAGCCTCTGATCCGTCGCTGTCCATCAATCAAAATGAATGCACCGCTATGAACCCTTCCATCAGGTTCTTTTTCATCTTCATAAGCTGTCACCATGTAATGCTTTTGGCCAAGGGCATAGATGCTGTCTTTGCTGCCGGTGAGCATATGCCAGGAAGGGGTTGATACCTCTAGCTGCGCAGCATAAGCCCTCAGCAAGGCCACGCTATCATGCTCAGGATCGATGCTGAAAGAAACCAAACGTACCTTTGGATCAGCGTTGAATTTTTCATAAACCCTCAGCATCTGGGTTTTCATGATCGGGCAAATCGTGCGACAACTGGTAAAGAAAAAGTCAGTTACCACAATTTTCCCTGAAAAATCAGCCATTTGTACCCATTGGCTATCCTGATTAAGGTACGACCAGTCTGGAATTCGATGATAGATCGTGTCTGTAATCTTTTGACCATTCAACTCCCGCACTTCCCAGGTTCGGGGGCCTAGAATAGGCAGTTTTTCTTCTTCCGGAAACAGTCGACTGCATGCTGTGAGCAGCAGTCCAAATGCAAGGCTATTGAGCAGAATATTTCGCAAGTGCTTCCTCTGCTTTTGTGATTCCATCAATCATTTTTTGTTTCATTTCCTTTACCGAGCGCAGTTCTGTATTCAGATAGCCCACCAGACTGTCGAGTTGAGTGAAGTCTTCCACATGGTAATTTCTCATCCAAACCATCATAGCTTCGTCGGCTTGATTAAGTCCCATCAAAGCCTCATTGAGTATTTGGGCACGCATGGCACTATCAGCACTGTTAAGACCAGAGTCTGCCTTGGCGATGGTTTCTCTAAGTTGGGATTTTAGTTTCATCAGATCGTCCATACGGGGCATCATCTCGTCGTGGACGGCCATCACCTCTTGCTTCATTTTGGCAATTTCGAGCACTCTTGAATCATTACATGCCCAGAAAATGGATAAAGCAAACAAGAGGGTAGCAGGTATCAGGTATTTTTTATGAAGGGTCATAAAGTCTAGAAGTTTTAAGCCAGAATTAAATTTCATTATTCATGCCAAATATACCTCCTGTAGCCTCATCTGTTTAAAATTTCAGCCATATTTAAACGCAAAAAATCAGTCGTTCTAAAACATGTTCAGTTATTGGGAGCAAAGTACCGTTTGGGATGCTGATGTATTGATCATCGGGGCAGGCTTAGTCGGGCTATCAGCAGCTGCGGAGATTTTGGAAGAGTTTCCGGGTATAAAACTGACTGTCCTGGATCGCTCTTCTTTGCCCTATGGTGCCAGCTGGAAGAATGCTGGATTTGCTTGCTTTGGCAGTGTAAGTGAACTTAAGGAGGATCTGATGGTATTGGGCGCAGATAAAATGCTGGAACTGGTCACCATGAGAGTCGAAGGGCTAAAACGTACCCGAAAGCGGCTTGGTGATCAGGCCATACAATATCGTCCTGTAGGAGGATACGAGTTGCTGGGTGTTGAGGATGATGGACTTTTAGACAGCATGCTTGAGTTCAACGATCTGCTTCATGACTATTTTGCGATCGATGTGTTTCGTCAGGCAGATGAATTCATTGAGAAATTCGGTTTTAATCAACAGGCGGTCAAGCATTTGATCCTCAATCCCTTGGAAGGCCATTTGCATACCGGATTGCTAATGAAGAAGTTAAGCTCCTATGTCAGTAGTCTGGGCGGGATGATCATTTCCGGCGTTGAAGTCTTGGAGATGAATAAAACTCCGGTACCTGAGATTTCCTTCAACTGGGCTCATCAACGGATCAGGCTGAGCCCCAAAGCCATGGCCATTTGTACCAATGCATTTACCAGCCAGTTGATCGATCAGGATGAAATCAAACCGGGCAGGGGACTGGTGCTGCTATCAAAACCAATGGATAATCTCCCATTCAAAGGGACTTTTCATGTTGACAAAGGCTATTTTTACTTCAGAGACCTTGAAGGCAGGCTGCTGATCGGCGGCGGACGTAACCTTGATTTTGAAAATGAAGCTACCTTGCAACCCGGGATCAACCCATTGATAAAAGAAAGGCTTATAGAACTTGTCGAAAACACCCTTTTGCCGGGAAGTACATTTGATCTGGAAATGGAATGGTCCGGTGTGATGGCTTTTGGTGAAGACAAAATGCCCATTATCCGACTCCAAAGCCCACAGGTAGCTCTTGCAGTCCGAATGGGCGGAATGGGAGTAGCCATTGCAGGCAAAGCCGGTGAGCTGGTGAAAAAATGCCTTGAACCAATCCTTCGAACAATTTAATTATGAGAAATATACCTTTTTTTCTTGCCTTTGTTATCAGTCTGACGTTCGGCAGCGGACTGTCAGCACAGGAGTCTGGTGACGGCCAAAGTTTCACAGTGGAGATCGAACAGGATCAACAACTAAAAACCGTTGAATTAATCTATGACAAGGTTCGCCTGGGAAATGGCCCGGTAGATGTCGAATTCAGAGCCATTTCAATGGCCGGAAGGTTTTCTGAGAAAATCGAAGGTGTAGCCAAAGTGGTCATTCAAGGGAAGGAGCGTTCCCTCATTTTTGAGAAAGGCGTTTCAAAGACCAAAATTGAACTTGGTTCCTCAGGCAAAGAAGACATTCTTATCCCGGGTATTGACTCTTTCCGGGTCGAGGTTAAAGTTATTCCGGCCTGGTTGAGCATCCTTCCGCCCCTAATCGCCATTGTGCTGGCTCTGGTGATCAAAGAAGTGGTCGCCTCGTTGCTGCTAGGGATATTTGCCGGGGCATTTATTTTAACAGGCCTCAGCTTTGAAGGGATTGGAATTGCGTTCCTGAGGGTGATTGATACCTACATCATTGGCAGTTTGCTTGACCGGGGCCACTTGGCCGTAGTGCTGTTCTCTACCATGATAGGTGGAATGGTAGCTCTTGTCTCCCGAAATGGTGGAATGGCCGGAATTGTCCATAAGTTTTCAGCCTATGCCAAAAGCGGCAGATCAAGCCAGCTCATCACCTGGGCACTTGGCATTGCGATCTTCTTTGATGACTATGCCAATACACTGATCGTGGGAAACACCATGAGGCCAGTGACCGACCGGTTTAAAGTCTCCAGAGAAAAGCTATCCTATCTGGTCGATAGTACAGCTGCACCTGTAGCGGCTGTTGCATTTGTTACAACCTGGATCGGCGCAGAATTAGGGTATATCAAAGATGCTGTCAGCAATTTAAACATTAGCGAAAGTGCTTACTCCATATTTCTGAACTCGCTTCAGTACGCCTACTACCCTTTCTTTACCATCTTTTTTATGTTTCTGCTGATCTGGATGAGAAGAGATTATGGTCCAATGTGGACAGCGGAGGACAGAGCCTACAAAACCGGAGTGCTTAACCTCCCTTCTGCTCATGCCTTTGATGACGGCCAAAGTGGTCAGAACAGCGATTATGAAACCATCCCCGGTGTGAAAATCAACTGGTGGAATGCTTTTTTACCAGTCTTACTGGTAGTAGTAGCAACCATAGTAGGCCTGATTTATACGGGACTGGAGGTGAGTCAGGAGCAAATCAAAGTGATGGCTGGCTATAATGAGTCACAAAGTACCTGGGCACAACTGGGTCTCTTAAGTCAGGAAGGGCCAGCCGGGTGGTTCAGGAAGTTGGGCATTGTAATTGGAAATGCTGATGCCTACAATTCGCTGCTTTGGGCTTCTTTTTCAGGGCTATTGCTGGCCTTGTTGCTGAGTGTTTTGAGAGGAATAATGAAGCTTCATCAGGCCGTTGAGGTGATGCTGACGGGGTTCAGAACCATGCTCATGGCCATGCTTATCCTTACCCTTGCCTGGTCTATTTCTAAAGTTACAGAAGACCTGCATACGGCTGACTACATCACCTCACTGGTAAGCGGTAATGTGCCGGTTTGGCTGCTTCCTGCCATTACTTTTGTGCTGGCAGGTCTGATTGCTTTTGCAACAGGCACGAGTTGGGGCACAATGGCGATTTTATATCCGCTGAGCCTGCCGGCAGCATGGCAGTTGGCACAGGTCTCCGGCCTAGACTCTGCCAGTCAGATGGAGTTGATGTACCACATGGCTTCGGTAGTTCTGGCGGGCTCGGTTCTTGGAGACCATTGCAGCCCAATCTCCGATACCACGATCATGAGCTCATTGGCGTCTGACTGTAACCATTTGCAGCATGTAAAAACCCAAATGCCCTATGCCATGACAGTTGGTGGTGTGGCTATCCTGTGCAGCTTATTGGCTTCTGCGCTGGCTTTACCTTTCTGGATGATCTTTCTCATAGGTGGGTCCTTACTTTGGGCGATTGTTCGGTTTTTTGGCAGAAAATACGACTGGTCATCCTAGTTTTTCTTTCAAAGTTTTAAGCTAAAGTCGAGGTGTTGTCAGGAGGAAATTATTGCCTTGACCTCATTAATTTTTGATCAAGTTTTGTCCCTGAAGCATCATGATTTCTTCATCATGGCTTTACTTCGGGGTGATGCTGCTGGCATAGATTGAAGCTCACTTAAACATTTTATTTTATGGCTTACATCAGCATCGAAGGCGTTGAGTACGAAAAAGAACTTATCGACCTGGCAACCGAACACACCACCGGAAAAGGTGAAGAGAAACTTTCAAAAGATGAAGTGATGGAATTGTTAAAATCGGCGTTGGATGGCAAAGGAGTTACGGAGACTGAACGTCGTACTTTGGCTTACATCCGTCAGCAATTCAGCTTTACAGAAGCTGGAGCTGAACTTTTTGATATGGAGTTTTCCAAACTCAACTAAAAGCAAAGGCCGGGACTTTTCCGGCCTTTTTTTTATCCCAATAGTAACCTGAACCATTCTTTGTAAGACAGTAGAAGAATAGCTGCGAACGACAGAAACAAGGCCCACCGACGGTACCTGCCCAATTGCTCACCAAATGCAAATACAGAAACGGTTCCGGCAATCAATATGGTCAGAATGTTTAAAGCCGGGAAAACGAAAACAGCATCATTGTTAAAATCATCAAGAGCTTTTAACAGCAAAATAAGGCTAAAGTAATTGACTGTTCCCAATGAAATACCTCCGGCAATGGCTTTCCAGCTCCAGGGAAGTTTTCCGATCAGAGCAGCAATCAACCCTGCCGTACCAGCGAAAAAGAAGACGGAGATGATGAAACCATTTTTATCACCCTCCTTGAGGTACAGGTAGTTTCCCAAATTAATTCCGGTATCTACCAAACCGCTCATGATAAAAACGGCCACCGGAAGTAGGGCCATCTTCCAGGAAGAAACCAATGGATCCTGACTGTTTCCCTGTGGGTTTATGGAGCTAAAAACAATGCTTAACAATGACAATAGGAGGCCCAGCCACTGAAAAAGATCCAAGGCTCCGGTTGGGATATCGGCGATCCAAACGGCGGCAATCATCGGGATCACCATCGACATCTTATTGGCCACAGAGCTCAGCGTGACACTCACATATCGTGCAGTGTACCCAACCAAATAAAAAGTGGAAACAAACAAGAGGCCCAAACCCATAGTGAAATACAGGTAAGGAGTATGGAAGAAATCATTTACGTTATGAAAGCCTCCACCAGATACCATAAGCCCGATGAGAACACAAGTGAAATAGTTGACGATGATGGCTTGAAACACCGGTACATGAAAGCGGCCAAAAAGTCGAAAGCAGATAAACAGCCCGGCAGTGAAACCTGCTGCCAGCAAAAGGTTGAGCATATTACATTAGATTGCACAAAGCTAAGCATTCCCTTTCCTTACCCTTCAGAATTATCCTTGTTTCAGGTTTTAAGTCTTAACGAATTTGACCGATTGCATGGGCAGATAAGTCGTCCCTGGTACTTTACCAGTGATTACATCCACACTTTTGTAAAGCCTGATGAAGCGATATGGCTGTGTTACTTCCTGCAACAAAAAGCCATCGGAGCTATTTTGGTTTGCCGAATGGGGGATGAATGGAGTTCAATTCCAAGAGCTCCCTTCGGAGGATTTTGGTTCTGGGATAAAGACTTTAGGCCTTCTCCTCAACAGCTTTCAAAAGATCTTGGTCAGATATTAAAGGTGTTGGCTATCAAACAACTATGGGTCAGGTCCTCAGCTGCTTTTTATGACTTGGCTGATCCTTCTGTTTATCTGGCGGAAGGCTGGAGCAACCAGACAACATCGTATACCTATGCCTTGCCGCTCATGCAGGGAATCCCACAAATGGGAGAGACAGCATCCAGGAAGCTAAGAAAAATGAGGCGTGAAGGGTTTGAGCTTCGCTCCTGGCAACCTGCGGCAAATGCTCTTCATGATTTTATTGCAGATGCCAGAAGAAGAGAGGGCCATCAGCAATTGTTCAGCCCATCAATGGCAGAGGAAGTTGTTAAAAGACTTGGAAAGCCTTATGAGATCGAAGGGGTTTGGAAAGATGGCCAGCTTGCTGCCATTGGCTTAGCCTTGCTTGCAACGGAGGGGGTGATGTACCATTACCAACCGGCTGATGCTGCCGATTTTAGAAGCTGGAGCCCATTGGTTCTTTGTAATTGGGGATTACTGCAGAAGGCTATCGACATGAAGCTGCTTTGGCTTGATCTGGGTACTGCTGCACATGATGGGAAGGAGCTACTAGGTTTGGTACATTTCAAGCTATCTCTGGGAGCGAAGCGAATAGCGCAACTTAGCTATGTTTTCAAGCCCGCCTGATCAAATCCCTTTTTAGCGGCAACCTCCCGGATGGCAATCAGTAAGATTAACTCAAGTGCTGCATTGCTCCACCCATAGACAAATAAGAAAGTTTCATGACCCAACTGCTCAGCTAAGGAAATGAACAAAATAAATCGGGTGATCAATGAGAACGTCTGAAAGACCAATAAAAGTTGGAGTTTCCTTTTGACATAAAAAATGTAAGCCAATGGGCTGGATGCAAACCAAACGACCATCCAGGGGATAAAGTAGTTGGCCATTTGGGCTGATGGCACCCAGGCCTTACCAAAAGCGAAACTAAACATCGCCTCGCCCCAGAAAATCACCGGAAGCAGGGTGAGCAGACCTGCAAGCAACAAAAACAGCATCAACTGATCTGTCAGCCCTCTGAGCCGATTTCCCTGGCTATGGCTCAGCTCAGTTGCTTTTTGAACATACACCTCTCCAATGGTGAGGCTGAGGATGATTTTTGGCAATTGCAACACCCTCAGGGCCAGGTTGTAATAGCCAAGAATACGTTCTCCGTAAAACAAGGCAATCAGGTAATTTGGCAATTCACGAGCTGCCGCCCCAACCCCTTCCGAAAACAGAGCAAAGGCAGGGAAATCAAGGTATTTTCGGCTGATCGCCACAAAGACCTTTCTATGGATGGGTAATTGCCTGATGGCTTTGCGGTTGATGTAAAGCAGGTAGCTAAATCCAGCCAATTGCCCTGCAAGTGCCCCCCAGATCAGTCCATTGAGCAGCGAGGTCTGAACATAACCCAGCCCCAGGCTGACCAAAGCGGTGGTTATGGCCTGAACAATCTTGGCTTTAGAGATTTCCAGAAACTGCTTTTTTCGGGTGAGCCAGGAGCTAAAGATGAGGATGCCTGCTGTAAGAAAAGTGCCAGGCGCAACCCAATAGAGCAAGCCTAGCCAGGAGTTGCCGGGAAAGAATTGAAGTAGTCCGTTGCCTGTCAGCCACAACAACAAAGCCCCTGCTATGGTAAGTAAGAAGCTTAGGATCAATAACTGCCAGGCATGCCTGTCACGTCGGGGCAGCAAAATGGCCGTTTCATATTTACCGGTGGTCAGCGTGGCACTCAACGTAAGAGTGGCCATGAAAAGGGCAAAAACCCCAAAAGCTTCCGGGGCATACAGTCGGGTAAGCCATGGGGAAATCAGAATATTGATGGCCTGTGCGGCACTGTTGCCGGCGAGCAGTCGGAATACATTGCGGACAAACTCTGAGGATTTGATCTTCTGCAGCATTCTGGCCATTTTCAAAGGTAAGTATTGCCCGGCATCCGGCAATTTGGTAGGCTTTTGGGTATGTTTGCGATATGCTTAAGCAGTGGTTGAAGAATTGGATTTCCGAGCGTCATAGAGTGGCACTTAGGCTGTGGTTTTACCGATCTACTTCATGGTGGTATATAGGCAACAAACGAACCTGCAACCTGTGCATCCGACGGTTCAGCAAGTTTTTACCCTATGGGATTGAAGAGCTTAGAACCGAAGCCTGCTGTCCACATTGCAGATCATTGGAGCGATCCCGTTTGCTTGCATTTTATTTACGCCGAGAGGTCTTTCCTGTCCTCAAGTCAGGCCGGGTCTTGCATTTTGCCCCTGAATCTTCCATAAGCAGGCTTTTTCGGGAAGAAAGCAGCCTGAATTATCTATCCGTGGACATCAATCCGGAATTGGCCATGCAGTTTGCCGACATTCACCAGCTCCCATTTGCCGACAATCAATTCGAACTGATCCTTAATAGCCACGTTTTATCAGTGGTGCCGGATGACCGCAAAGCCCTTTCCGAGATGTATCGGGTACTTAAGCCGGGGGGATTGCTCCTCTTGCAGGAGTTTGTACATGATCATCAGGCTACCAGGGAACTGCCTTCAAACGCAAGCCTTGAACAAAGGCAGCAGTTTTTTTCACGAGATGACCTTTTCAGAGATTATGGACAAGATTTTATGAGCAGGGTAGAGGAGGCAGGTTTTAGGGCAATACGGTTGAATTATGCAGCTAGCCTTAGCCCGGAAACCAGAGAGAAGTATCGTCCCGATGACGGACATGGGATTTTTATTTGCAGGAAATGATGAAGCAGTTACTTGAACTTTTTCTGTTTCTGCCTGGAATGATTTGGCGCACCAGGCTTCGCTTCAAACGACTGATGGATCCGGTCCATATCCCCCAGATGGACCAGCATATTCTTGAGGGTTATGTTGACAAACTGGCTTATCAGCAGGGAGAAAACATTAAACTTTACCTCAAAGCACCGGAAGGAAAGGTTTTATTGCAATTTCAACAGGTATTGGGAAGTCAGAGGTTTGTCGATACGCATCAGTTAAGCATTGAGGGCAAGAACCAAAAGGACAGCCAAACCGCTGCCACCACAGGTTGTGGATGGTTACCCGTTCTGGAGATACCCACTGCTACAATCGCTGATGCTCCCGGACATTACAGACTGAAGTGTTCTTCTGCTCTTCAGGAGCACTATATTACGTTTCTGGTCAGCAAAAGGAGCAAAGCAAAGATCGCCGTTATCTCACCTACCAGTACCTGGACAGCCTACAACCCCTATGGAGGTCAGTCCTTGTATAAAAATTTTATAGATGATCGTCAGGTAAACGAGGTATCCACCCAACGACCCAATACAGCCTGTGAATATAAAGACCGCTTCAGCATTCATGACATGCACATTGAGGCGGGAATTTACCATTGGTTTGAACAGGAGTATGGCGCTGATCTTTTCCCTGATGACGCTCTGGAGAAAGGCTATGAGGCTTTTTCAGACTATAAACTGATTGTGTTTGCTTACCACATGGAGTATGTCTCGTCTGCGATGTACAAAACTGTACTTGATTTGATGAAAAAGGGTCATTCCCTGTTGTTTATGGGAGCGAATCAGTTTTACTGGAAAGTGCAATGGGACATGGATCATCAGCTTCTGGAGTGTCATAAAGATAGCAAGATCTTTAGCAGGGCCGGAGGTATCGGTGGACTTTGGAAACATCAATTGAAAAGAGAAGAAGCTCTGATGGGGGCAGCATTCGACGAAAGAGGCATGGGCACCTATGCTCCCTATCAGGTGGCAGACCACAGCCATTGGATCTATGAGGGCACCCAAGTGAAGGACGGTGATCTGTTTGGTAAATCAGGTTATAATGGCTTACCGATTTGCGGGGACGAAACCGATAAGATGAGCTTTTGGACCCCATCCGGATTTAAGCTGCTGGCCAAAGGACTTAATCCAGCCCAAGGAACAAATGAACCGCTGATATGGCCTGAAGTAGGGGTTAACTGGAACTCTGAGGGAGGCGGAGAAATAGTGCTTTTAGAAAAGTCCAGGCAGGGTATATTGAATACAGGTTCTATTCAAAGCGGGGCCGGGCTAATGCATGATCAGGTGTTCACCCGCTTGATCCAGAATTTCTGCAAGCGCTATGCCCGCTGAACAGAGACCATTGGTCAGCGTCATTTGCATTTGCTTCAACCATGAACGATTTGTAGCAGAGGCTATTGACTCTGTATTGAAGCAGGACTACCTCTATGTGGAGCTTATCGTGGTAGATAATGGCTCAAATGACAGCAGCCCCCAAATTATTGATCAAAAAGCCCTTCAGATTGGATTTAAAACCATGCTTCATGACCAAAATCTTGGACACAACAAAGCATTTAACCTGGCCTTTGCCCAGTGTAAAGGAACTTATGTCATTGATTTGTCTGCCGACGACCTTCTACACCCGAAGCGAATCTCAAAGCAGGTCAGTTTTTTTCAAAAACAAAGCTCTCAAGTAGGGGTGATTTACCACAGGGCTCTATGTATCGATGAAGAAGGCAAGGCTCTTCAGGAATGGCTAAAAGGCAAACCTTTTTATGGGCAAAGTGGGGATTTATTTGGCCCCTTACTTATGCGCACCTTCATTCCAACACCTACCATGATGATGAAAAGAGAGGTTCTTGAAGTGCTAGGAGGCTATGACGAAAACCTTTCCTTTGAGGACTTTGATTTTTGGGTGAGGTCATCCAGAAGTTTTCACTACGCCTTTCAGGACGAATGCCTAAGCTCATGGAGACAGGTTGCCAGCAGCCATAGCCGGGTGCAGCTTACTCATGGTCGAAGACGCATGTTGCAAGATGTGCTCAAGGTGTTGACCTGGGCAAAGAGTCAAATCCAGAAACCTTATGAGAAACGATGCTTTGTAAAAGGATGCCGGTATTATTTTACACAATGCCTGAAAAATGGGGACTGGGACTTAGCTTTTCGTTTTCTAACATATTTAGTTTAGCTAGACCTCTTTTTCATCAAGGCAATCCTATCACTCTTCTTCTGAGTTTTTCAGCTTAGCCAATAGATAATAGGCTCCCTTTACCACAATCCGTTCTGATTGTAATTCCTGAGGCAAATGGCTTACTTGGCGAAATCCATCTGCAACAGGGTCGGCCTTTACAGCAATGGCCTCGTATCTGGATTGATCTTTCTCTTCGGCAGGTCTTTCCACAAAGAGGTACGTAATGCCTTTGTACTCGGTAAATGCTTCTTCCGGCAGGCAAGGAACTGAGTCTGCACCGGTCTCGATCTCTGCTTCTACAAACTGACCAGGTAGCCAGGCCGGGTTTTCTTTTTTAAGATGCCCATGCACCCTTATGGTACGACTCTCCGAAATCTTCCTGCCAATCAGGAAAATTTCGGCTTCATGTAGCTCAGGAGCATTTCCCAACTTAAAATGAATTTTTTGACCCGCTTTCAGTCGGTTAAGGTGTTGTTCAAACACAAAAAGCTCTACATGCAAATGGTCAGTGTCGACCAGTTCAAAAACGATATCCGTTGGCGACACAAATTGCCCAAGGCTGCTGAATATCTCAGCCACGTATCCATCGATAGGAGACCTCAGCTCGTATCGGCCACTGATTTGTTCCGGTTTCAGGTTTTCAGGATCATTCATCAGGGCTTTTAATCGGGCTTGAAGGGCTCTTCTTTTGATGCGTGCCTGTTGTAAACCGGCCATCGCCTGCTGCCTTGTTTTTTCAGCATTTACCTGATCCAGGGCCAGAGTTTCCTGACGATTTGACTCCAGTTGGGCCAGCTCCTCCTGATTTTTAGCCTCCAGAAATTCCTGCTGCAGCTTGATGTACTCCGGATTTTCGAATTCCGCCAGCAGCTCTCCCTTTTTTACCCTGCTGCCCTGCAACACCTTGATCGATTTGACAAAACCACCCAGTGGTACGGAAAGGCTCACCATTTGCTGAGGGGGAACATCCAGTTTGCCATTGACCTTAATCTTCTGCTTCAAAAGCCGATAGCTGAACATGGACGTCTGAAGCGAGATACCTGCTTTTTGTGTCTCATTCAGGCTGATCATAGCCTTGCTTTCAAGTTCGACTTTTGTCTCTTTTGCTTCTTTGCTGCAAGCTGTGAACAAAAGACCCGTAAGGAGGATCCAGACCTTGGGTATAGATTTCATGGTTCGTTGGTTATGTTCATTCCACTTAAGAATTCCAATTTGATGAGGGACTGATGATAGTACCAGATGCTGAGCAGGTATTGTTCCTCAGTTTGAATGGCTTGCCGGAAGGCCATGCTCGCACCCAGAAAGTCAAGCTCTCCCTTTCGATAGGATAACTCAGCCTTGCTCCTGATTTGGAGTGCAAGCGGCAGTGCACTTTTTTCATAGAATTCAAGCAGTTTTTGCTGTTTTAAAAACTCGGTTTTCGCTACAGCCCAGTCCGCTTGCCATTGGCGTTTTGCCTGTAGACGGTCCATTTCTTTACCTTGCTTTTGCAGTTTTGCCATTTGTAGCTTCACGGTAGTAGGCCTAAACCATAGCGGGATAGACACTCCTGCTTGCCATCCCTGAAATCTTTGGCCCCTGCTAGCCAGTTCTCCGTTCCCGATAGGGGCACCGATTAGGGTCTGGTTGAAATAGCCAATTTGCAGGTCAGGCAGAAATTTGCTGCGCTCCACTTTGATTTCTTCCTGAGCCATTGCCACTTGCAACATGCCTTTTTTGAGATGCGGGTTCTCCAACGCCAGCATGCTTGCTGTATCCACTTTCAAAGCAAGGCGGTTCCATGAGCTATCTGCAACTGCAAGTTGCTCTTCAAAACCCAATAAGGCACCCAAATGCCATTGCAGCATCTGCTGATCTTGCCGGGCTCTCTCTATCTGCTGTTTCAGATCCATTTGCTGAAGGGCAGCCTGTTGTTGTTCAAGCTGAGTACCTTCTCCCGCCCTGTAGCGTATATCCGCTGCCCTGCTCAGGCTGTCAAAAAGACCCGAGAGCTTCTTGAGCAAATCCAGCCTCTCCCGCTGGACCATCTGCTCCTGAAGGTTGAGCTTGACTGATGTGATCACCTCCAAACGGATCAACTGTTCCTCATTGGCACTGTTGCGACGTATTTGCTCATACCATTTTGAGATAGAGACAAAGGCCGTTGGGAAGGTCATTCCTTGACTTATGCTAATGTTTTGGTCTTCACGTGCGCCGCTATTGTATTGTCCCTGCATCACTGTAACCTGGGTTTTGTTTAATTCAAAGGCTGTTTTACGTCGTAGACCACTTCTCTCCGTCTCCAGTCGGGCGGAGATCAGTCTGGCATTTTGTGTTTCTGCCAGTTGCAAAGCCTCATCATAGCGGACAGACCTCTGCGCTGTGGCCAGGGTTGCGGCCAACAAAAAGACTATGAGCAAGAGATGACGAAAATTAAGATCCATGGCTTTCTTTGGTTTTTTTAGGTTGGATCATAGCATAAAGACAAGGCAATACGATAAGGGTAAGAAAGGTAGAGCTAAGCAACCCACCGATGACCACCGTAGCCAATGGTCGCTGCACCTCTGCTCCGGCGCTGACTGCCAGGGCCATTGGCAAAAAACCCAAAGAAGCTACAGCTGCTGTCATCAGCACCGGCCTCAATCGATTTTTGGTGCCCTCCAGAAGCAGGGGAATCAGTTCTTTCAAGGGATCCTCTTTTTTAATCCGGTTAAATTCAGCCACCAGCACAATGCCATTCAACACTGCCACTCCAAACAAGGCGATGAAACCTACCCCGGCAGAAATACTAAAAGGCATACCCCTGAGAAGAAGTGCTGCCACTCCGCCTATGCTTGCCAGGGGTATGGCAGTAAAGATGAGTAAGGCCTGCCTGAAGGACTGAAACGTAAAGTAGAGCATGATAAAAATGAGACTTAAGGCAATAGGCACAGCCACCATCAAACGCTCCTTGGCCTTTTTTAAATTCTCAAATTGCCCACCGTAGGTGATGTAATAACCCGCAGGTAGTACCAACTTTTTATTTAAGATGCTTTTGATCTCTTCCACTACCGACTCCACATCTCGCCCACGGGTGTTAAAGCCAACAATAGCTCTGCGCTTGGCATCCTCCCTTTGTATCTGTGTGGGTCCGGGGATCAAGGAAACCTCTGCCACCTCCGAAAGCGGGATAAGATTGCCGCTTGAGCTTCGAAGGGGTAAACGGTTCAGGTCTTCAAGGCTTTGACGGTAACGGGCATCCAGCCTCAAGACCAGTTCATACCGCTTTTCACCCTCGTACACCAGCCCGGCCACCTGACCTGCAAAAGCGGAATGAATGGCCTGATTTACTTCCGTCACATTCAAGCCATATCTCGCCATCTTATTTCTTTCAAGCTTCGCTACGATCTGGCTCATCCCGGTAACCTCTTCAACGTACATGTCTTTTACTCCTTCAACGCTGGCTACAAGATCAGCCACCTGAGGGGCTAAACTGCTCAGGGTGTCCAGGTCCTCTCCAAAAATCTTTAGGGCAACGTCTTGCTTTACCCCGGTCATGAGCTCATTGAAACGCATTTGTATGGGTTGAAGGAATCCAAAATTGACACCCGGTATCACTTCCAGCGACTCGCTCATTTTTTCAGCCAGTTCTTCCCTGCTTTCCGCCTTCTTCCATCGCTCAGGAGGATGCAGCAGGACCATCAGGTCGCAGGCTTCCATTGGCATGGGGTCAGTCGGTATTTCAGCCGCACCGATTTTACCAACTACTTCCCGAACCTCATCCGGATATTCTTTGAGCAAAATGGACGAAGCACGGAGGGTGACATCTACGGTATGTTGCAGGCTGCTGCCGGGCAAAAGCCTTGTTTCCACAGCAAAATCACCCTCTTCCAAGGTTGGGATAAACTCACCTCCCATTCGCAGGAAGGCAATCAGGCTCAGTGTGAAAGCCACAAGGCTGAGGGCCAGCACCCAGAATTTTTTTCTCAGTGCCAGCTCCAGAGAGGGGCGGTAAAGCTTTTGCAGCCAGGCCATCATTCGGTCAGAAAAATTTTCCTGATGCCCCGGCTTTCGGCTCAGCCACAGGGCGCACATCATGGGCACATAGGTGATCGAAAGGAGGAAAGCGCCCAGAATGGCAAAACCCACCGTCTGCGCCATCGGTCGGAACATTTTGCCCTCGACCCCTACCAGGGCCAGCAATGGCAGGTAAACGATCAGGATGATGATCTCCCCGAACGCTGCTGAATTCCGTATGCCTGAGGCAGATTTGTAGACTTCCTGATTCATGCTTTCACGGCTTAGCATTCCTCCTGCCTTGCGTAAGCCCAGGTGATGGAGGGTAGCCTCGACCACGATCACGGCCCCGTCCACCACCAATCCAAAATCAATGGCACCTAGGCTCATGAGGTTGCCCGATACACCAAACAATTGCATCAGTGAAACGGCAAAGAGCAAGGCCAGCGGGATGACCGAAGCCACGATCAACCCGGCTCTCAGGTTGCCCAGAAAAAGCACCAGCACAAAAATGACGATCAGCGCTCCTTCCAGCAGGTTGGTCTGCACGGTAGAGATAGCCCTGCCCACCAGTTCGCTTCGGTCCAGAAAAGGCTCGATGGTAACTCCTTCAGGCAGGGAGGTTTTGATTTGCTCGATCCTTTTTTTGACCTGCTCTACGACAGCATCTGAGTTTTCACCCTTGAGCATCAGCACCAATGCACCTACTACCTCACCCTGATCGTTGTAGGTCATGGCCCCGTAGCGGTTAGCCTGCCCAAAGCGCACTTCAGCCACCTGCCCCACGAGCAAAGGAACGCCTTCAGGACTTAACCGTAAAACAACGTTTCGGATATCGTCCAAATCTTTCACCAGACCTTCGGAGCGGATGAAATAGGCACGGGGGTTTTTGTCGATATAGGCACCTCCTGTATTTTGGTTGTTGGCTTCCAACGCCGAGTAGACATCTGAAAGGCTGAGGTTAAAGCTGCGAAGCCTGTTTGGATCTATGGTCACCTCATATTGTTTTACAAAGCCTCCGAATGAGCTCACATCTGCAACCCCCGGGGTGCCCAGCAATTGCCTTCGAACGATCCAGTCCTGAATACTGCGCAGGGCGACGGCATCGTACTGATCTTCATAGCCGGGTTTGGCTCTTAGGATGTATTGGTAGATTTCACCCAGACCTGTAGATAAGGGTCCTAGCTCGGGGTCGCCAAGCCCTGCCGGTATTTGGCTGCGGATGAGGCTAAGTCGCTCATTCACCTGTTGCCTTGCCCAGTACAAGTCCACATCTTCCTCAAATACCAGCGTGACGACGGATAGCCCAAAACGAGAGATGCTCCGGGCCTCCTCCAGGTCAGGGATAGTGGCCATCACCTGCTCGATGGGAAAGGAAACCAGGCGCTCCATTTCCTGCGCTGCAAGGGCTGGAGAAGTGGTGATGATCTGCACCTGATTGTTGGTGATGTCAGGAACAGCATCAATCGGGAGGCGACTCAAGGAATATAGGCCCCAGCAGAACAAAGTCAGGGTGAGTAAGCCTATGATGAGTTTATGACGGATGGAATAGAGGATGATCCTGTCCAGCATGGAATGAAAAAGAAAAATGAAAAAATGGGAAAAAAGGCCGCTGCCCGTTCAGGCAAGGCAATCAACAGAAAGGATCAGGAAATCCGTGGAGGCTGCCACACACCTGAAGGCCTGTGGAAGGTTTGGCCCTCAATTAGCCAAGAAGCCAAAGGTTGGCTGGAAATACAATCCGGCTGGCGGAGGACAAACGGCATACCCCAATCGATCAAACTGAGGCTAAGCATTGAAAAAGTGATGGATTTAAAAGGCAGTTGATCATGAGCCTCATGGTGATGGTTGATGCCGGTGTTGTAGTGCAGGCTTAGGAATTCCGCAAAGGAAAGGCCGGGATGCTCCAACTGATGCTCCTGAAAATGCTCCCAAAGCAAAGGCAGACGCAAAAACTCCTGTGAAGGAGGCAGTTGCAGCAGAAAGGTGCCTAAAAACAGAAAAGCGAATATTCGGGCGCTAGCCATAAGACAAATATAGCGAAGAAATTACAAAAGGAACAGAGTTGTTTACTTTAGCCTGTTTTTAAATAAGATGAAGTACATTGGTAATCAACTTGAATCATAAAGGCAGGCGGGGTTTTATTCTTCAAGTTCATCTATGAGTGCCTTTGTGGTCGTCAGACGTTTTTGAGGAGATAAGTTTTCATCAATTAACTTTTGAAAAGATGGTTCACGAATACCTGCTCATATCATTGCTTGCCTTTGCAATAGCCTTTCTAACTTGCTTTGGTGGTATCTTAATGCGTTAGCTGGTCTTCATAGCAAAGACAAAAGGATTACCCTCGGCACACTTTTAATACAAAACAAGAGCCAGAAACACTGCCTAAAACTATCCGTTGAGATTGGGGAGTCAAACAATGCTATTTTTTAATCTTCCATTATGCGCAGGTTAAATCTCTGTTAGCCTTATTTCGATTTGGCTAGGATTGTTGGTATTAGGCTAATGCGCAGGTAACAATTCAGCAATACCGCAGCCTTAGGTTTGCAGCAACCAGAACTAACGACCCTATGCGCTACCAAGGACTTTTTGGATCATTTATTCTATGCTTTTTTGGTTTTATAGGCCAAGCCCAATTGGTTTGGGTTAAAAATCCAGGCTTAAACAACGGACTTCCTCCTACGGTGGAAGTATTTTCAACTACCTCAAGCTTACCCGGTAACATTCCTCTCAAAGCCTGGTATGTAATCGCCGATATGAACGACCCCAATCTGGAGTTCAAGCCGGTAGGGAATGGGGGCACAAACAAAACCCCTCAGCAATACATCGCAGGAGAAACCGATCCTGTGTATGTCTGCATCAATGGAGGCTTTTTCTCCGGCAACTCCAGCCTCAGTCTGGTGATGCAAGGCAGTACAGTATTGTCGCCCAACGTAAAGCAATTGAACAGAACTTTCAATAGCGTAAGTACCCCTTACTTCCCTACCCGTGGAGCTTTAGGAATGGACTCCATCCGACAAATGGATGTAGCATGGATTTATAATGTAGGCGCATTAAACACGACTTATTCATACCCCGCTCCAAGCCCCAATCAGCTTAACGTAGCTCCTCAGCCGGTTCCCAGCGATACCTTCCCAGCAGGTGCCACATTATGGAACAGAAGAGAAGCCATCGGCGGCTCACCGGTACTGATCTCCAATGACACCATTCGTATTTCTGCCTCAGAAGAACTCATAGATGTGAACAATGGGGGCAGAGAGCCACGCACAGCCATAGGATACACCACCACTGGCAAGATGATCCTGTTTGTAGCAGAAGGCCGAAACGCTCCGGCCAGTGAAGGATTGAGCCTTGCAGAGCTCGCTCAGATCATGAAAGACCTCGGCTGTGTGGAAGCCTTAAACCTTGACGGGGGAGGCTCAACAGCCATGGTAGCCAACGGAACATTGGTTAACCGTCCTTCAGATGCTGGGAACCTGCGCCCTGTGGCTTCTGCGGTGATGATCAAAAGAGCCAATCTGATTTACGACACTCAAATGTCAGGCAGATATGTGGAGCGTGGTGCTGGATGGTCAACTACCTCTCAGGCCGGATTTTTCCCTCCTTCTCAGGCGAGGATTTGCCAAACAAACAACTTGCAGTCTACAGCGACCTATTACCTGACAGGCATTACACCCGGCAGGTATGAACTGTCCGCTTGGTGGCCTGTTGCTACCAACAGGTCAACAAATACCCCTTACACTTTGCATAGACCGGGAGTGAGCGATAGTGTCACAGTACGGTTTAACCAATCCACGGCAGGGGGTGGAGCCAACCGTTTCAATGTGATGGGTGTTTATGACCTCAGTTCGGCAGACTCTATTGTTATCAGTACCGTAGGCGCAGTAGGCTCAGGACCCGCTCCGTATTTTATTACAACGGACGCCATCCGCCTGACCAAAGTGGCGGAAAGTCTGGCGCAGATGCAATTTTTACCAAATGTTGAAACTGTAGAAGTCATCAGGGACAGCTTATTCCAAATGCAGCTCAGTTTGACATCTCCCAATAC
The DNA here is from genome assembly GCA_027488815.1 of Cytophagaceae bacterium. Lineage (GTDB taxonomy): Bacteria > Bacteroidota > Bacteroidia > Cytophagales > JAIYAX01 > JAIYAX01. The sequence continues at coordinate 662,285 of JAIYAX010000012.1, forward strand.
CGGATTTAGACTGAGCAAGCTGCGCATCTTCAGAAAGATCGGCGCAGGAGCTGAAACCTTGTTCATACCGGACTCAAGTCTTGGCAACGTCTACCAATTCAACTATGCTTTTAACTATTTGGCTGCCAATCCGGTGGGTACGGTGGTGTTTAGGTTTGAACTGGAAGATAACCTGGGCAGAAACCTGAGCCGAACCTTAACCCTTCAGGTAGTTCCGCTAACCCAGATCATTATCCTCAGCCCGAACAACACCCGTCAGCAATTTGACCGTTCCTTCACTTTTGATTATTCCGTCAACTCCAGAAGAAGCAATGTGAACGTGAGTTCGGTACGTATTTTTAGAAGCATCCAGAATCAACCTGAAACTTTATTGCTTGGTCCCATTGCAATCAATGCCGTTACTGATACACTAAGTCTGAGCCGCACCGTTGATGAGCCGGTGAACTCCAGTGTACAGCTCAGAATAGAGGCCACAGATGCCAACAACGAGACCTTTAGCAGAACCTATTTCTACAAAGTGGTGCCGAAAAGGGGAGATTTTAGACTGATTGCCGTGAGCGACATGAACTCCAGTTTTGGCTCAGTAAGCTATGAATATCAAGTGGACAGTATTTTTCAGCGTATACCAAGGCTCTGGTCACCAGACATGGTGATTTGTGGAGGAGACATGGTGGCAGGGCAGAGCGCATCGTTAGACTCTACTCAGGTATCCAATATGTGGAATGCTTTTGATCAAAAAGTTGCCCAGCCTCTCAGAACAGCCAATATCCCTTTTGCTTTCACCATGGGTAACCACGATGCTTCAACAGGCATCCAGCAAGACAGGCTAAGGTCAAGGGAATACTGGAACAGGCCCGGCAAATTCCCCGGATGGCATCCTGTCGATACCAGCAATTATCCTTACTACATGAGCTTCATGGATAGAGACAGCGGAGATGTATATATCGTTTCATGGGATGCATCTGACGCTAACCTGTCACAGGCGGAGATCACCTGGGCAAGAAACCAGTTGCTTTCTCCCAAGGCCCAAAGTGCCCGTTGGAGAATAGTCGTAGGACACATGCCCCTTTACGGGGTTGCTGCTGAGCGGGATAGCCCAGGTAACATACTTTCCAATCCTGAGTCCTTGCGCAGTATGTTGGAAGAAGCCGGAGTAACCGCCTATGTTTCCGGCCATCACCATGCCTATTTCCCTGGTAAAAGAGGGCAGGTGGAATTGCTTAATGCCGGAGCGATAGGTTCAGGAGCAAGGCAGTGGCTCACCCTCCCTGAAACTTCACCCAACACGGCCACCATCATGGACTTCTTCGCAGCTGAAGATACCATCGTTTACACCACTTTTGAGATCAGACATCAGAATGCGGAAGACATGACCGTATTCAACGAATCCCGTTTGCCCGATATCATCCCGGGCTTCAATGGCTATACCCTCAACCGTAGGGTAAAAGTGACAGGTCAAGCTACGGGACAGTTCAGCGGGCTACATGTTCCATTTTCCAACAACTCCAACGGAACCGGTGCGGTCAACGTCGTTCAGTCAGGCAACAAGCTGCTCATCAACGGAAACTTCAGTAACCTCAAAGGCAAGGTTTCTGCTACACGCTCGGCCATTGGCTTGTACAGAGGTCTCCACGCCGATCAAGGAAGCATTGTGAAAGAAATGAACGTGCTCTCCTCCAATGGGCTTTCCGGCACCTTTACAGCTGAGTTACCCGCTACAACCGAGTACTTAGAATTGCTTAGTGCAGGCTCCTTCTACCTTATCATCGAAACAGACAGTGTGCCTTCAGGAGAAGTAAGAGCTCAATTGTACAAATCAGGTAATCAGGCTCCTCCGGCTTCTGCAATCACTACCTTCGCACCCAATACCACTACGTATGTCCGCAATATTCCGGGCCTCTTGCCCATCAACTGGACTACTCCACGTGATCCAGAGGTGAACCCGATTACCTATACCTATCAAGTCGCTTCGGATAGCGGTTTCAGTACCATTGTTTATCAAGAAGGTACAGGAAGGCTTCCGGAAGCCCGTAAAACCCAGGCTTTCTGGTATGCTTTGCTGGGCCAGGCAGCAGATAGCATCGATATTACCTTGTACAACCGGGTGATCAGCAGTGATGGAAGAGGTATCGTCTTTGGCCCTGCCACCCTATTCAAGCTCGCCAAAACCAGCGCCCCTGTAGATGGTCCGGTAGAGGTACCCGCCCCTGCTTATGTCTATGACTGTACTCAAGGACTGGATGTGCAGGACAATTGCATTGGTCCTTTTGGAAGAACACCTTTCAACAACGGACAGGGGTTGGCCATAGACTCTGATGGAAAAGTTTGGGCAAGTGCGAATTCGGGTGGCTTCACTGTTTTCAATCCCAATTCCAGTGCTTATACACTTAGCCATCCCGGAGTAGTATACCGTAACTCTGCTGTAATTGGTAACCCACCTTTCGTTGACTCGCTGATTTTAGGGTCAGTTCGTGAGCGGGTGAGCAGTGTAACGGGCATGGGCCGTGCTCATGATGGAAACATCCTCATTTCTTTTAGCAACAGGGTGTACAAGCTGGACCGCATTACAGGTCAGCCTCTCGCACGATTGCTGGTACAAACCTCAAACAGCTTAACCAATCCCGAGTCGGACTCAATGGGTCGTATATTTGTAACAACCGTGACGGGCAATATCAGTTGGTTGCTCACCCAGAACGGGACAACTTTCGACAGCCTTAGGATTAATCTTGCTGAAAGACCTGCTGGCAGCATCACCCGTGCATCTACCATTTCACCCAGCGGTAGGGAGATTTACATCCCTTACCTTGCAGTCGGGGGCCGGTCGAGCATTCAGAAATTCACCAGCAGCAACGGTACGCAATTTACCCTTGCTTCAGAGTTCAGTGCCCAGGGAGCCTGTAAATCCATTTTTTGCGAAGCCAATGGACGTTACTTTGCGGCTTATGATGCTTCAGGGCCATTGCCTTCACGTGTCATTTACCGTGATGAGCGTGACACCAGTCAGATTCTATCCTGGACATATCCTATGCCTGCTATCAATGGGCAAGATCTCAGAGGTATAGTGATGACTGCTTCAGCCGATACTTTCTACACCACATCTACCGCAGTAGGACGAGTTGAACGTCATTTCTTATTACCACAAGGTTCCGGAAATAATCCCAATCCTATTAGCAGTATCCCACAATACAGCATAAGGCAAGTGAGGCGAGTGAACACCGCCGGAAGAGCCGACTCAGCTGGGGTATACTGTGCTCTGCAAGGGATAGTGAATGGACCCAACATGTCGATACAAGGACTGGACATTCCGATCGTAGAGAATGGATGGGGGATTCAGGTCTTTAGTTCTCAAAGCCTACCCGGTGTCAACCCGGCTTTGGGTGATCAAATACGAGTTGCCGGACGCATTCGTCAGGAATACGGAGTGATACGCATTCTTGCTGATACCATTACTGTGTTGGCGACCAATCAAAGTCTCATGGCTCCCATGGCTGTTACTCAATTGGTTGACTCCCTTGAGTCGCTGCCTTTGCGCATCGAAGGATTGAGACTGCTGGACGCAAGTCAGTGGACCAGCAATTCCGGCTATCATGGCTTCCAGATTGAGGCGGCCAATGCATTGGACACGTTCCAAGTTTTCGTTCCCAAAGCTAGCGCAGCCTATACTTCACCAGTTCCATCCGGTGAACTAAGCCTAAGAGGTATCGGAGGACAGTTTAAGCTAAATGCGCCATTCAATGGAAATTATTTGCTACAACCCAGGTCTGCTGCTGATGTGGTTTATAACCGCCTGACCAAGCTACCCCTGACCGCCTACTGCGAAGGAGACACCCTGCGACTGGCTCATCGTGGATTTGGACCTTTTGACAGTGGTAATAGCTTTGTGTATGAGCTTTCTGACAGTGCAGGACTGTTCCTGCAACCTGTTGTTCTAGGCAGCTCAAGTAATTCCATCGATAGCATCAACTATTTAGTGCCTGTTCTGCCATCCGGCAATTACAGGGTGAGGGTAAGAAGTACGGCTCCTCTGCTGAGGTCTGCTAACAATGGCTTTGATGTATCGATCAACCCTAAACCTTTAGCGGCCATCAGTCTTGACTCATTGACCAGCGTGTTGCAGGCCAGCCCGGGAGGAACAAGTTACCAATGGTTTTTGGCAGGGCAAGTCATCACCGGAGCAAACAGCCCTAGCCTGCCTGCTGCCAATGCAGGGAGCTATACCGTGCTGGTTACCCGAAACGGTTGCAGCAGGCTATCCGCAGCCTTCATAGTGCTGGGAACGGAAGCAAGCCTGACTTCTGATGATCTGCGATTGTTCCCCAACCCAACCACAGGAGAGCTTAACCTTCAGTTTAGCAGCCCGTCCTCAACAGCCATGGACATCAGTTTAAGTGACCTGAGCGGTAAGCCGTTGAAACATTGGAGACTGGACTTCTCCGAGCGCAAGTCGGTGCAACTTTCTCTGCATGAGTTACCTACCGGTACCTATCTGCTGAAGATCAGCACATCTCAGGGCAGTTTGCTGAGACTGGTGGTAAAGCAATAAGCCGATTCGCACTTGTCAAGATGCACCTCTCTTTATAGGAGGTGCTTTTTTTTTAAGCCAAAGATGAGCCCGCTTCGATCAGAGGTTAGTTGATCTTGAAGGCGAAGAGGATTTGAGCTATTGTTTCTTTAGATTTAGGCAAAAGACCCGCTATTTGGAATACCTGCTCATCCCATTGCTTGCCTTTGCCTTGGCCATCCTTACCTTCTTTTCCGGCTTTGGGCTTGGCACTTTGCTTGCTCCCGGCTTGATGCTCTTTTTCCCGGTGGAGCAGGCGATTGCCCTCACTGCCGTGGTGCATCTGCTAAACAATCTCTACAAATTCAGCCTGCTGCGATTGGAGATCGACCGTGGAGTCTTTTTAGGCTTTGGACTGCCAGCTATAGCGGCATCCTTTGCCGGAGCCTGGGCTTTGATACGGCTATCAGATTTGACTCAACCTATCCCATATGCACTTGCCGGCATCGAGTTGGAGACCCAGCCGCTGAAGATCGGAATGGGCACACTCTTGCTGTTCTTTGCCTTGATGGAACTGCTGCCTGCCCTTCAGAACCTGCGCTTTGGGAAGGGTTGGCTGTCCCTTGGCGGTTTACTGAGTGGCTTTTTTGGTGGACTTTCCGGGCATCAGGGTGCTTTGAGGGCAGCTTTTTTAAGCAAGGCAGGTTTGAGCAAAGAGGCCTTTGTAGCGACAGGGGTAGCGGTATCTTTGCTGATCGACCTGAGCAGGCTTAGCCTTTATGCCGGAAGGATGAAAGATTTGCAAGAGGCATGGTTACTGATGCTCCTATGCACGGTTGCTGCTTTGGCAGGCAGTCTGCTGGGTTTTTCCCTGTTAAAAAAGACCAGCCTACCGATGCTCAAAAGCCTGCTGGGTAGCCTGTTACTGCTGATGGCTATAGCTCTGGGGATGGGATTGATTTGAGGAGGGGAGTTATGAGGTTTATTGGTTATTTTAGTCGTTCGAGGTTCCAATCACGGTTTTAGAGAGATGCTTCTTATCAATTAATTTTTCTATTCCTTAGATGAGGAAGATTTATTAACTTAAAGATCTTAAAAAAACTCCTGCTTCTAGCAAATCACCTATTTTTATATATTTGAGGAATTGCATTAAAATTGGTCTAGTCAACCCGTAATAGATGTTAGTTGATCCTAAAGAACGAATAGAAGCCTCTTGGTGGATCACTGATAATCAAGCAAATAAGCTGAGTTAGCAATGGAAGCAGCAGAAAAGGTCATTACCGAAAGATTTGAAAGCCGCAAAATCGATAAGTGGAAGCGGATCATGATTTTTTGCATAATTGGGTTAGTTCTCGTTACGATCAGTAAGATTTCAAATGCAACTTCAACCAAAATGTCAGGTATCGGTTGGTGGATAGGCATTTTAATGCAAAGTGTTTTACCAACGTTTTGGTTGGTCCGAAGTATAAAGCAATCAAATCAACGCTTGGGTCAGTTCATTGAATGGACAGCGGACTGCATTATCTTTAAACTAAGAAACGAAGCCTCAGCAGTAACCATTCAGCGCAGCCAGATTGAAAAAGTGACTATTCAACTGGAGATTATCGAAGTAACCGACAAGGCTAACCAAAAATTTGTTCTTGATTTTACTGATTTTGACAAATACGAAGACCGATTGAAGATTAAGGAAAATTTTAAAAATGAAATAAAGCAGCCCTGGCTTGACCTTTCTAAAAAGTAGTTAAGTGATCTAAGATCATGTTAACCAGTATGATTTAAGGAAATTCTTCTTCTGGTCTCTACACCCTTTGAAAAAGCGACCCACCTGGTCTTAGGTACTGTTAAAAGAACCTTCTTTTCAGCTTGTTTTACCATGATTTAAAAAACTCAGGCCGTTTTCATCGCTGAATTTCACATTTTTATCTTTAGTCTTTGGAATTTGTATAGGCCTCAGCGGTAAGCAAAGACCAGAAGTTTACAATTATTGGCTAAAGGAGTGTCTCAGCGAGGCGAAAAGACCAAAAGCAGATAATACAGTTGACCTATTAAATTGCCCACAGGTTTAGGCAATGCATCATACGAAAGCACTAAGTTTACTTACTGGATAATTAATCAATGAAGGAGCAGTATTTTCAAGACACAACCTTTAGTAAAAGCGAATTGCCGGCAAAAGGGGAATACGAAAACTGCATTTTCAACCATTGCAACTTTGCTGAGAGCAATCTGTCAGAGTATAAGTTTATCAACTGCCAATTTAACGGATGCAATTTAAGCCTAACAAAACTCATCGGAACAGCTTTTCAAGACGTGGCTTTTCAAGACTGCAAGATGCTAGGCCTTCGGTTTGACACTTGTCAAGAACTTGGCCTTTCTTTTTCGTTTGATGGTTGCCAACTCGATCACTCATCATTTTACAAGATAAAAATCAAGAAGACCCTATTCAAAAATTCGCAGTTGAAGGAAGTAGATTTTGCCGAAACTGACCTTACAAGTGCTGTGTTTGAGAATTGCAATCTTTCGCAGGCTATTTTTGACCACTCCATCCTTGAAAAAGCCGATTTTCGATCCTCTTACAACTATTCCATTGATCCGGAAGCAAATAGGATTAAACATGCCAGGTTTTCTCTATTGGGTGTTTCAGGACTTTTGGATAAGTATGAAGTTAACATAGAGCAATAATCTCCATCTGCCAGTAGCTTTCCCTCCTTTCCCATACCATTGTTCTAAATCTTTTAAATGTATCTATCCTTACAAACATCCCGGCTGATCATTAGGCCCATTGCAACTGAGGATGATGTATTTATACTGCAATTGCTCAATTCTGAGGGCTGGTTAAAATACATAGGCGACCGAAAGGTTAACTCTCGAAACGATGCACTTGATTACATTCGTAAGATACTCAATAACCCTAGCTCTTTTTATCATATACTTGTTGAACGAGAGTCTGAAAGTTCCGTAGGTTTGATTTCGCTATTAAAACGTGAAGATCAACCATTGCCTGATTTTGGTTTTGCATTATTGACTGAGCATCAGGGTAAGGGGTTTGCTTTTGAGGCAAGCAGGCACTATTTGGACACTTTCTTTAAACAGTCAAATCAACTCGAGTTGATGGCCATCACCCTTTCGGATAATGAGTCCTCAATTCAATTGTTAAATCGTCTGGGATTTAAGTTCACAGGCAATAAAGAGTCAAAATACGAAAACTTATCCCTTTTCAAGCTTTCATCCATCGATATGGCAACATCAGGTAAAGAGAAAATACATGTCTATCATGCCACAATCAAGTGGACAGGTAACAATGGCACGGGCACCAGCGGTTACACGGCTTATGAGCGGGACCATCGCATTTCAATTGAGCATAAATCAGAGATATCAGGATCCTCTGACCCTGCATTTCGTGGCGATCGTCATAAGCACAACCCTGAAGATCTTTTTGTGTCGTCCATTTCAGCATGCCACATGCTTTGGTTTTTGCATCTCTGTGCAAATGCCGGCGTAATCGTGACAACTTATCAGGATGAAGCCAAAGGTACTATGGAGGAAACCGCCAATGGGGGAGGTAGATTTACGGAAGTTGTCCTAAATCCGGTTGCAACAGTCGCTGACCTTTCCATGGTCGAAATGGCAAACAAGCTTCATGAGAAGGCCAACGAACTTTGCTTTATTGCCAATTCATTGAACTTTCCGGTAAAATGTCATCCGGTAACAAATAGGGGGTCAAGACAGGCAAATGATAACTAATTAGGTTACTGAAAGCTTTATCAGCAAATCTTTAGCAACCGATAATGAATTGTTGGTAGCTGCAATTCGCCCCTGCTCCATTTTTGCGGTGAAAAAACAAGATAATCACCGCAAAAATGCGGCGAATATGCCGCATATTTGCCGCAACAATAACTTACAAGTTATGGCAAAGTACATTTATGAACACAGTAACTGGACTGACTTTTCATGGAGGGACAATGAAGTAAATGCTTTATTCGGTCTTGTGAGGCATGTTCAGGGAAAGCTAATGGGTCAAATGATTGCTTTAGGATTTACTGTAAAAGAAGAAGCCCAGCTGACGGCCTTAACGTTAGATGTAGTTAAGTCCTCAGAAATAGAAGGGCAGGTGTTTAATTTCGAGCAAGTACGTTCATCTATTGCCAGAAGATTGGGGATTACTACAGCAGGACTTGTGACAAGCAGTCGTCAAATTGACGGAATTGTAGAAGTATTGCTGGATGCTACCCAGCGTTATCAAATGCCATTGACTGAAGAACGCTTAATGGGTTGGCAGGCAGCTTTATTTCCTGCTGGTTATAGCGGGCCTTACAAAATTGAAGTAGGTAAGTATCGCTCAGGTGATATGCAGATTGTCTCAGGTGCAATGGGAAAAGAAAAAGTGCATTATCATGCGGTGAAGCCAGAATTCGTAAAAAAAGAAATGGATCTTTTTTTGGATTGGCTTAATCATGACCATTCCTTGGATAATGTATTTAAAGCGGCCATTGCTCATTTTTGGTTTATCATTATTCATCCATTTGAAGATGGGAATGGAAGAATTGCCAGAGCTATAACAGATATGTTGTTGGCCCGATCTGAAAACCGTAAAGAGCGATTTTACAGTATGTCAAGCCAGATTTCAATTGAACGTAAACAATACTATGAGGTATTGCAGAAGGTTCAACATAGCTCCGGTGACATTACAGACTGGCTTGTTTGGTTTTTGAACTGTCTGCACCATGCTTTGCTTGCAACTGAAAGTGCCACACAAAAGGTATTGCAAAAAGCTGAGTTCTGGAGAAGCCACGAAAATACTCCTATGAACCAACGACAACGACTTATGCTGAATAAACTTTTTGATGGCTTTGATGGCAAGTTGCAGACCTCCAAATGGGCAAAAATCACCAAAACATCTTCTGACACTGCCTTAAGAGATATTAAGGATTTAGTTGATAAAGGTATTCTTTTACAAAGCCCCAAAGGTGGGCGAAGTGTAAGTTATGAACTAAATGGCTATTGATTAACCTCAACTGTACCGTTTATTAATCTGAATTGATGATTCAGGTTTCTCCTTTTTTAATCCTTTGCTAAAAGTCCAGCACTTTTTCTACCAATTACCTGCACCTCATACCTGCCTTCATTGCACCAAATTCATCATTACCAACCGCCATTCTTATACATCCGACGCAGAAAATGGATTGTTAACCATCAAGAGGAAATCCTCACTTGCTTTTCATCATCAAATTTGAAGGTATTTGTCAGGGGCCTTAAAAACAAAAACCCCACCTTTCGGAGGGGTTTTTTGTGATCCCGCTGGGACTCGAACCCAGGACCCATACATTAAAAGTGTATTGCTCTACCAACTGAGCTACGGAATCAATAATTTTACGCTTTCGTCTGCAAGCAAGAACCCCTGCCTTTTGAAATTGCGGACGCAAAAGTAGTTACTCTGTCGCAAATGCAAAACAGAATTAAAAAAATAATCCTGAGTTTGTGGATACTGCTCATTTCGGGCCAATCCATAAGCTTTGCAGCTTCTAAAAACATGCTTTCTCAAGCAGATAGTTTGTTTCAAGCAGGCTTGTACACACAGGCTTTGCCCTTGTATGAAACCTTATACACAAAGGAACGGGTAGCCAGTCCGGCCATGCTCTTGCGTATGGCATTGATTTATGAAGGGTTGGCCAAACCTACCATGGCGCTTTACATGCTGAATAAGTACTACTTGAGCCGCCCGGATCATGAGGTGCTGAAGAAGATGGCGGACTTAGCACAGAAGCATCAATTGGCAGGCTATGAATATAAGGAAACGAACTATTTACTCACCTTTTACAGTCAATACGAAAGGGAATTGATCCAATCAATGGCAGGTCTGCTCTTGCTTTGTATGCTGGTACTTGCTTACCGAAGGTGGAAACAAAAGGGGGTTTCACCTTCCCTTATGTTGCTCAGCTTTGTGATCGTTGCTTCTCTGGCTTTCATTCTCAACCGAGGGGTGGAGCAATCCTATGCCATCATCATGAGCCAAAGAACTTTTGCCTACAAAGAAGCCTCAGGAGCTTCTTCAGTTTTGAAAACCCTGCCTCAGGGGACAAGAGTAGTGGTGGTGCAGACCTTAGACAAATGGTTGAAAGTGAAGCTACAGGATCAGGAAGTATATATTAACTCCTATTGCCTACAGCCGGTCTATTAGCGTCCAAGGCTAGAGTTTTTCTCCTTTTTAAAATTGTTGTAAACCAGCCTGTCAGCCAGGGCCGGAAACCATTTGTTGAGCCAGACAATCACTTTACCTGAAAAAGTCATGACGCTGTAACGCTTGCGGGCTAGGGTAGCATGATAGATGATTTCTGCTACTTCCTCTGCGCTCATCATTTTGCTTTCATCACGTGGCGCCTCTCCCAGAATTTGACCCGGAGCAACCAGTGATTTTTTGCGAATGTCTGTGCGGGTAAAGCCGGGGCAGGCTATCAACACATGAACTCCATCTTCAAGTAATTCTGTTCGGATCACTTCCATAAAGCCATGCAAAGCAAACTTGGAAGAAGAGTAACCCGAGCGCTCAGGGAGACCCCTGAAGCCGGCGATAGAAGAAATAGCAACTATGGAGCCTTTTTGATTGATAAGGTAAGGCAAACAAGCTTTGGTCGCATATACCACACCGTAGAAATTAATGTCCATCACCTGTCTGATCACATCGACATCCACCGTTTTAAAATTTCCACGCATTGAAATGCCGGCGTTATTGATCAACACATCAATTTTTCCAAATCGTTGGATCGTCTCCTGTGCCATTCGCTCATTGTCTTCTTTGCAACTGACATCAGCTTGGATAGCTAAAACCTGAATGCCGACTTCTTCAAGCTCCTGCTTGCTTGAATTCAGGGTGTCTGCGTTCCGTCCGGTGATAACAATTCTGGAGCCATTCCGCCCAAATATAAAAGCCAGGGCTTTTCCGATGCCTTCACTGCCACCGGTGATGATGACCACTTTATCCTTCATCATATTTAAAATTTTGCTATCAAACCTACAACAATTTAGCAATGCAGCGCATGCCGATTAGTTGTGTTAAACCAATCACCAAGTAAGCATTCTAAGCTTTAATTGCCATAAATTAAGGGCCAAAATCCTCTTTTGACACATAACTTTTCATCTTAAACCTTACATTTGCTAAATTGTGCCGGCCAAACGATCTTCGGCAAGAGGATCTGTTAAGCCAAACAAACCTGAACTGAAAACATGAACGACTGCTTAAATCAGTTGCCTCTATCTAAGGCGATTACAATGTGTATTGCTACATGTCTTTTTGCCAACCTTACACCAGTTAAACCATAGCAATATGTTTAAGAAACTGTTTTTTATTTGCTGTGCAATCTGCTCTCTAGTTGGTCAATTGAGCCTTGCCCAATGTCCCCAGCCAGCCTCGTGCACACCAGGAGGACCCTTGCCGGCTAACCTAGTATTTGGCTGCGGTATCACAAATGTCATTTTTGGATCAATTAACCGAAGTAGTGGTCTAGCCAGCCAAGGTTACCAAGATATAAGCTGCACCATAGGTGCAAATATTATCGTAGGGGTGCCATCAACCATCACCATCAATACCAATCCAAATGTTCAGGAGAATGTAAGGGTATGGATTGACCTAAACAATGACGGCCAGTTTGGGGCCACTACAGAGCTGGTTTTTAGTTCTAACAACGCCTTTGTTCATACGGGAAACATCACTCTTCCAGCGAACACGGCATTGGATACTGCCCTTAGGATGAGGGTAATGGCCGAAGTAAATGGAGCCCCAGATGCACCTGCCAGTAATTTGCAGCCATGCTACACCCCGCTTTACAGCCAGGTAGAAGACTACAGAGTCAGAGCACTTCCAAATACACAGCCTCCCTTGGCACTTTTTACAGCGAGCGATACCATCACCTGCAACGGCCAGATACAATTTACCGATCAGACAGTTAACACACCAACTTCTTGGAATTGGAGCTTCGGCGATGGCAATACCTCAACATTGCAAAATCCCCTGCATACGTATTTGCCAGGAGGGCCTTACACCGTGAGACTTATTGTTTCCAATACCCAAGGGATAGATACCCTAATCCGAAACAACTACATCAGCTACAACTCCCAAGCCCCAATAGCTGCCACTTGTACCCCTGCAACTGTTAACTATTGCTGCGGCTATGGCATTACCAATTTTACCCTGAGTACACTCTCCAGAAATTCAGGAAATGGTTCTGAAGGTTACCGAAATTTTACCTGTGCGCAATCCCTCACAGTCACCGAAGGATTAAACTACCCGGTCAATATATCTACAGGAACCTTGGCGGCAGACACCCGAATTTGGATTGATTACAACAATAATGGTGCTTTCAGTGCAAATGAGTTGGTTTTTACCCGAACCAACTCCATCAACGCCAGCGGTAACCTGGTGTTCAGCGATACTTCTATAGTTTACAATACCCCATTGAGGCTTAGGGTGATCAGTGATTTTGTGGGCAGTTCTTACACAGCATGCAACGGTATAGTACATGGTCAGGCCGAAGATTATACTGTGGTCATTGCTCCAAATGTGGCGGCTCCCATTGCCAATTTCACAAGCAATTTCAACAATGCCTGTAACCCGGTAATACAGTTTACCAACACTACAGTGAATGCAGTAGCTTCCTATCTATGGAGGTTTGGGGATGGAAATACTTCTACACTTAAAGATCCATTGTATACCTACACAACTCCGGGTACTTATTCAGTAACTTTAATTGTAACCAGCCCATTTGGAGTCGATAGCATTACCAAAGCTAACCTGATCACCTTTGCAGGCACGGTATCCAATGCAGCTTGTACGCCTACCACCAATGGCACCAGTGGCGGGGTAGGTATTACCCGATTTAGGTTTGGGACTATCGATCGTACCAGCCCCGGGGCCACAGAAGGTTATAGCAATCAGGTTTGCAGCTTTTTGACAGAAATGGTGGAAGGGCAGAGTTATCAGATCATTGTGAATACCGGGCCAAATTTTCCTGAGAATGTAAGAGCCTGGATCGACTACAATGGAGATGGGGCTTTCCTTTCGGCAGAGCAAGTGTTTAATTCTACAGCATCTACCATACATACGGGAAACATCACCTTATCAACAACTTCTGTAAAGAACCAACTCCTCAGGCTAAGGGTGGTCAGTTCATTCAATACCATCAATACCGCAATTGGTTGCGGAACTATACAGTTTGGGCAAGGGGAGGACTATGGGATCATCATTCGGCCTAACAACATTCCACCTATCCCGAATTTCGCTACCACCGATCTCAACCCATGCAATGGAGGGGCACGGTTTACAAATACTACTTTCGGAAATGTTAGCAGTTACAAATGGTTTTTTGGAGATGGTGACAGTAGCACATTGGCTGTTCCGGTTAAGTACTACACCACCCCTGGAATTTATACAGTAAGCCTCACGGCCTGTAACAATTTTGGTTGCAGCACATTAACAAGACCCAATTACATCAATGTGGCGCCTATCGTGGCTCCACCTTATCCTGTATGCCTTTCGGGAGTTTCGTATTCCTGCTGCAGCGTAGGTATAGCTTCAGTGACGATCGGTAATATGCAGAATACCAGTGGCAATGGCCTCGAAGGCAACCGAGACTTTACCTGTACTAGGATCATTACAGATACTCTGGGCAAATCCATTAATGTCAGCATTCAGAATAGCAATCCATCGATTTTGGAAGACCTGGCCATTTGGATAGATCTGAACAATGATCTTTTGCTGGATACTACTGAACGGGTTTTCTTAAGTACTGCCAAGGTCAACCATACCGGTAGCTTCACTATTTCAGGCTTTGCAGTGACCAATATACCTTTACGATTGCGAATTGTTTCCAGACAATCCGGTACGGCAGGTGTGTTAACTCCTTGTGGAACAGTTAGCAATGGTCAGGCAGAAGACTACACTATCATTTTACGTCCAAATACCTTGCCTCCTTTGGCCTCATTCAGTTTACCATCCGTAACAACTTGCAATGGAACAGTTTCATTTACCAATACTTCTATCCGAAACCCGCAAACGTTCTTATGGTCCTTTGGAGATGGAAACACTTCTTCACAAATCAACCCAACCCATGTTTACAATGGCCCTGGTACTTTCATTGTGAAGTTGGTGGTATGTAACGGAAACGGTTGCGACTCGACACAGTCTGCACTTTCCATCACTCAAACCGATGGTCCTAAGGCACCCTCCTGCCGACCAGCCACTGTGGCCTATTGCTGTGGTGTAGGCATTACCTCTTTTACATTAGGCAGCTTCACTTTCACTAGTCCAAATGCCGCAGAGGGGTATCAGGATCGAACGTGCAATGCTACTTTCCCAAGTTTGAGTCTGAGTAATTCAAGCTTTAGTATGTCGGTGAGTGTGGGTACCGGTTTTCCGGAGAAAGTAGCCATGTGGATTGACTTTAATGATAACGGTGTTTTTGAAAGCAATGAATTGCTGACTTCCGGAATAAGTTCTGCCGGATCGTACTCAGCAACCTTCAGTATCAGCAATGCGCCTATTACCGGAAAGAAACTCAGGCTGAGAGTCGGAAGTGATTTCAATGATGGTACTCCACTTAGCCCTTGCGGACCTATTCAGGTTGGTCAATTTGAAGACTACAGCGTTTTCATTCAGCCAGTCAGTTCTGCTCCAGTGAGTAATTTTACGGTGAACAATCCTTTGAATTGCACCACCGGTGCCTTTAGCTTCGGCAGTACTTCTACCAATTTGCCAACATCCTATTTATGGTATTTCGGCAATGGTGCTACCTCAACTTTGGCTAACCCTACTTATACCTATCCATTCACAGGGATCTATACTGTTAGTTTAAAGGTTTGCAACAGCTTTGGTTGCGACAGTATTTCAAAGCCTAATTTTGTCCGATATGTGATCCCTTGTCCCCCAACTTATTGCAGCAGTACAGGGCATAACAACTCCCAGCGATTCATTACCTCAGTTTCGTTTGCAGGATTTACAAATAACTCCTTGCAGGATCCTCAGGGGTATGGAAATTACACCGGGCAATTGATACCTGTGGTCAAAGGCAGCAACTACAGTCTGACAGTAAATGCCGTAAATCCTGCAGGCCAACAAAGCGTGCTTGAAGTATGGATCGATTATAATGCAAACGGTGTCTTTGCAGCAGATGAAAAAGTACTTACACGAAATGGCACCGATCTGTATTTTGCCAACATCAGAATACCGACTACTGCCCTCAATACAGAAATCAGAATGAGGGTAAGGTTTAAAAACCTGCCAGCTACGACCAATGCCTGTACCAACCTGTTAAGCAGTGCTGAAGTGGAAGATTATACACTTTTAGTGCTTAATGTGTCTTCGAAACCACAAACCAATTTTACAGTCAGCAAGAGGTTTGCTTGTGCAGGCGAAACCCTCAATTTTGCAAACAGCTCGAACAACACACCCACCGGATTTAACTGGGATTTTGGAAATAGTCTAAGCTCAACCATAGCTAATCCAACTACCATCTATTCTACATCTGGTTCATATTCAGTGAGGCTGATCACAGCCAATGGATTTGGGCAGGATACTTTAATCAGGCCCAACTTAGTTCAGGTTACTAGCAACATAACACCCCCGACTGCATCCCTTTGTGCTCCAACCGTTAGCTCAACCTGCTGCGATGTGGGCATCAAGAGCTTCAGTTTTGCGGGAGCCAGCTGGTCAGATACAGTGCCTGCCTCAGGATACCAGGACTTTACCTGCGGATTTAGTGGTGCTATTTTGCCAGACTCAGTCTACAGTCTTCAAGTCAATTTAGGTACCGGTAAGCCATTAAATTTCTCAGTTTGGATCGATTACAACAGGGACCTCTCATTTACAGCATCAGAGAGGGTGTTACAATTGTCAGGAGTTCAGGGGCTAGTGAGCCAAAACATCACCGTCCCAAACAGCTCCCAACTGGGTAACATGCGCATTCGATTGATTGCTGATCAGACCGCTGTTCCGGCGGACAACGCTTGTGCAGCAGTTAATCTGGGCAATGCGATCGACTTCACTTTGGTGAGAGGATCAGTTTCCGGGTTGAATTCAAAGCCAAGTGTATTAAGTCAAGTTCTTGTGTACCCTAACCCTGCACGAGATGTTGTTAACATCACATGGGAGGAAGCTCTGGATATTCAGGAGATTGAGTTGATAGATCTTTCAGGCAAAGTATTGATCAGCAAACAGGTGAATGAGCCTGAACGTAAACAAACCAACATTGACCTTAGCCATTTGGCTTCAGGAACTTACTTCATCATCAGTAAGTCAGGTAGCCAGGTATACCGAACCCGTATGGTTAAGGATTAAGCACACCGCTATACGAACAACATGAGGAACTACAGAATACTACTGCTGGGATTTTTTATTTGTCTGGCATTTCAGAATGACCTTAAAGCCACTCACGTAGTAGGAGGGGAGCTGACCTATGAATTTCTGGATCAGAATGGGCCGGTAAGTGCACCTTTTCGCTACCGGATTAAAATGGCACTTTATGTCGATCGAAATCCACCTTCAAATTTCCCTACCGGAGTGGTAAATAATTTGCAGATCGGAGTTTACAATTCTGCAAACAATCAGCGCATACAGTTGCTTATACTTCAACCTGTTACTCAAGACGTTGACCCACCTCTTCCCACTGGTTGTAATATTCCGGGTATAGACAGCATCAATGTCACCCTAAATACCTACACTTCTGTCATCAATTTGCCCGTATCCTTTAGTGGTTTTTTCTTGTTGTGGCAAGCTTGTTGTCGCAATACAGGTGTTTTGAATGTGGTCAATTCACTCAATGAAGGGAACAGCTTTATAGCTTTTATACCACCTTCGATTTTCAGAAATACCTCGCCTCAATTCACCGATTTGGCTATTCCATCCCTCTGTACAGGCGACACTATTTCGATTGTGAACAATGCAGTAGACCCGGATGGCGATAAACTGATCTATAGCTTTGTCCATCCTTTTACTGACGCTGGTAATGTACCTCCACTTAACTATACCCCGCCGCCCCCTCTTATTTCTTTGAATACTGCCGGAGGGTACTCCGTTTTGAATCCCTTTGGACCTGGTGGTTTTGCAGAAATCAATGCAGCCACAGGCTTGAGTCGTTACCGGGCACCCTTGCAAGGTTTTTACAATGTGGCCGTAGAAATCAAAGAGTTCAGAGATGTCAATGGTGTTGATGTCTTACTAAGCACTACCATTAGAGAGCTTCAGTTAATCTCTAAAACCTGTCCTCCTAATCCCACACCAGTATATACGGACACTCTGGGCAGTCAAAGTACTGTGGTGATCAATGTTAAAGAAGGTCAACCTGTTTCATTCACTGTTTCAGCCACTGATCCTGACCCGATGACTATCACTGCCACTTCTAATCTATTGACAGGAGGGTTAGGCTATAATGGTCCTCTTGCAACCATGCCCTCTGTTTCAGGGACTGACAGTATAAGTACTACTTTCAATTGGAACCCAGGCTGTAACTTCCCTGGCACCTTTACTGTCAATGTAAGAACTCAGGATCTGGGTTGTCCACCAAAAGCCAGCAACAGGACATATTTGATTAACGTTGAAAATTTCAAAGCCCCGGATAAAATACGTAAGGCTTCGAAAGAAATCAATAATGCAGCAGACAGTATTTGTATCACGAACCGCAACCAAACCTATTTTGTAAACGGCACAGCCGGATCAAGCTTTCAATGGAAAATAAGTGGGGGAACCATACTTTCGAGCAGCACAAACACCGTAAATGTAAGATGGGATAGCGCAGCCATCGCAGGAACACTTAAGTTAATTGAGACCTCGTCAGTAGGTTGTCAGGACTCTGTCCAAATGATCGGAAGGGTGTTTGACTTTGCTACGGTAAACCTCGTAGATACAGGAGTGAACCTATGCTTTGGGAGTAACATCACTTTGAATGCCACAGGCTCCAGTGGATTTTCATGGTCACCTTCCACAGGTCTCTCTTCCACTTCCATTGCTAACCCTATAGCCAACCCGACAGTCACAACGATGTATCGGGTCAATCCGCTGGCGGTAGTACCTGGCTGTATCACGGGTGACTCCATTAGAGTTAATGTAATCCCCACCTTAAAAGCTGCCGGCACAGACAAGACGATTTGCTCAGGGGGAAGCACCGTTTTAGGACTTGACAGCGTGAATGGTTTTACCTACCGTTGGTTTGGCTCCAGGCCGGTTTCCGATAGCACTGCTGCAAAGCCAATATTTACCACAACAGCTACCCAGCGAGATAGTGTTGATCTTTTTCTAAGGACTACTCAGGTACCGGTAGGGTGTCAATTGGTAGATACCGTAAGGGTGTTTATCAACCCCTTACCGAAGGCAACACTTCAATACACAGGTGGCAATTTATGTCCGGGAAATTCAGCCTCATATAGTTTGCAACTTACCGGCAGGGCTCCTTGGACAGTTTTGTTAGATTCCAATGGCGTCACCTTAACCCTGTCAAATTTAAGCTCACCTACAACGACCATTACCAGAAACTATGCTCAGCCGGGTACCTACACTTACCGGGTGCTCAGCATCTCCGATGCCAATAGTTGTCAGGATACGGTAGATAGCAGCCCAATCAGTATAGTTGTAAATCCCTTGCCTACGGCTTCATTGAGCCGTCTCACGGGTTCTGAGATATGTGTTGGTGATTCGATCAGATATTCTATTTCCTTAATTGGAACAGGGCCATGGAATGTTCAATTGGATTCTAATGGAGTGGTTCAAACCTTTAGCGGTCTCACAAGCAATGTTTTTCAGTACCG
Organism: Cytophagaceae bacterium; assembly: GCA_027488815.1. GTDB lineage: Bacteria > Bacteroidota > Bacteroidia > Cytophagales > JAIYAX01 > JAIYAX01. The sequence goes on from JAIYAX010000012.1 coordinate 681,570, forward strand.
GCGATTGGCAACTCAGGCAGGTACTTATGTTTTCCGTTCGGTAAATGTGCAAGACCAAACCGGATGTCAGAATACAACGGCAGGGCAAAGGGATACCGTTCGGGTGAATCCTTTGCCAACTGCCAACATGGTGCGTACAGGAGGGACCGGGGCAATCTGTTCGGGAGGGTTGGTGAATTTTTCAGTCAGCCTTACGGGCACCGCTCCCTGGACACTTACCCTTGATAGCGCCGGAACACCGATTACCATTTCAGGCATCAATAGCAGTCCTTTTGTTTTCAGCCGCCCAATCACTATTGCCGGTAGCTACAGCTACTTTGTTACACGAGTGAACGATGGCAAGGGCTGCATCAATGAGGCCAACGGGTCTGCGATCAATATCACCGTCAACCCATTGCCCACGGCAGCTCTACAGAAGCTAAGTCCCACAGCTAACTTTATCTGCGTGGGTG